>CAIOAT010000026.1 GCA_903856085.1 Candidatus Omnitrophota bacterium
TCATGGACCGCGGTTCCCTTGAACCCGGGTAAGATCCCCATCTGATCCATCGCTTCCCGGCCTCGCTTCGCATGCTGATCAGCGACAATTATAATTCCCGACCGCATTGACTCACCAGTTTTGTTACTTACCGCTAGCTGTTGCCTCATTAGAATGTTACCCAAAACAGGAGGTAGCAAATGGGGACAAAAACGGTCAACAAGCTGGCTCGAAAAGAACTGGTGGCTGCGATTCGCGAAAGATATAACCGATCTTCAAAAAGCGAAAAATCGAACATCCTAAACGAATTTACGGTGCTATCTGGTCATCATCGTAAACACGGAATACGATTATTCCGGGAATCATTCATCCATGGACCTGAGCCTATGAATATGATCAGAGAGCGCATCTACGATGAAGCCGTCAAAGATGCATTAATTGTGCTGTGGGAGACGGCCGATAGGATTTGCGGGAAGCGATTGAAAGCGGTGCTCCCTACGCTGGTGGAGGCTATGGAGCGCCACGGTCATTTTAAATTAGGTTCTATCGTTCGTGAGAAAATTTTATTGGTGAGCGCTGCCACCATCGATCGGGTGCTGAAGTCGGTCAGAAAAGAAGCTGTCACCCGAAAGAAAAAACGATTATTCAGAAAGCTGAGTAAAACCCTCACAACAAAAACTTGCCATGATTGGCAAGATTCACTGCCTGGCTATGTTCAGATTGATTTTGTTGTGCACGGCGGCGGGTCAATGTCCGGGGAATATCTTCACAGCCTAGTCGTTACTGACGTTTTTTCCGGCTGGACGGAGGCGATACCACTTCTGGCGCGGGAGCAATCGCTGGTCATAGAGGGTCTCAAGCGCATACAAACTCAAATGCCCGTAATAATCTTGGGGATTAACTCCGATAACGATAGTGCTTTTATCAACGATACGCTGAGCTTGTATTGTGCGCAGACGGGTATTGTTTTTACGCATTCCCGGGTTCATCATTCTAATGATCAGGCTTGGATCGAACAGAAGAACGGTGCTGTAATCCGTAAAATCGTTGGGCATGAACGTTTTGCCGGTATTGTTGCAGGACAAGCAATGGCCCAGCTATACCAGGCGGTCCGACTCTATGTGAACTACTTTCAACCATCGTTTAAACTTCGCGATAGAAAACGAGAGGGCTCAAAGGTAATAAAGAAATATTATACCCCGGCTACTCCTTGCGATCGGCTCTTAACGAGCAATGACGTGAACGAACAAGTGAAGGCTGCCCTGCGGAAAAAAAGAGAACCGTTGGACCCGGTAGCGTTGTTACAGCGAATCCGGCAGGGGCAGTCAGCGTTAGCCTCACTGAGCTCTGGGACATCAAGCACGGGACCAGATCAGCAAAGCCTAAATCAATTCCTAGCAAAACTGCCGCAACTATGGCGAGAGGGCGAAGTGCGACCAACGCATCGCAAAGCCGAGGAGAAGACTCGTTGGTGGCGCTCTCGGGTGGATCCTTTTAAAGATGTATGGACGGAAATTCTGCTTTGGCTCCAAAGCAATCCCGACTGTACGGCAAAATCTTTGTTCTGCCGGCTAAAAGAAACGCATCCGGAGCAATTTACGAAAGGGCAGTTAAGAACGCTTCAACGTCGCATTAAAGAGTGGCGTCATACAATGGCACGGCATCTAGTCTTTGATGGGATAAATGATATAAAAACAGTTGGGCCTGTTGCGGGTAAGGCTTAAATACCGTAATCAAAATAAAAAAAGAGGTTCTTTCGTGATTGATGGACTGCCCATTGATTTAAGAGTCTGCCATGTTGATGAATGAATTCACAATAGGCGATAATGACGTCCCGATACTCGTAATCCATCCGTTTTGGACGTTTAAATGCCATTAGCGCCACGATCGTGGTTGCCGACGGCTCAAACTATGGCCCTGTTTCTGAGTTATCCACAATACCCACAGAATTCACAAAGAAAAAAAGAAGCAAAAAAAGAAAGCCTGCTACTGCTTTTATTTAAACATCACTCAAAAAAAGACTCGGAAAGCTACGGAAACGACGGTAACATTCTCATTTGAGGCAACGGGGTCGGGAATTATAATTGTCGTCAGTCGGGAATTATAATTGTCGCTGATCACAAGCATTTCCGGACTACGGATCGAGGCGGCAATGACCACGGAGGCGGGGGCAAACTAAGCAAATTCTAAGCAAAGGGCGTTTTTCTACTTGGAGAATCACACCCCTGGGGTGCGTGTGTCTAGGCTGTATGAAGGGAAATAGAGGGGGGGGGGTACCTGTAGGGGATAAGGGAAACGGAGCCATTTTGGATAATGGTGGTTCGGAGGCGGGATGTTAGATCTTTGGATAAAAAGTAGTAGTCGCAGCGTTTTCTTTATTTTTTTTGGTACTTTTCTTTCTTTTGTTAATTCTGTGGATACGGTGGATAATACATAATCCGGTTCGGCATGATTTATCCCATCAGCGACATCAGCGTTTAAATCAGCACCACGCCGTGCGTTCGGCATCTTGAGACATTGGATGCCCATGGTGTGAATAATTCATCGTACGGCCACGGAGAGAGGAGAATCGCGCTATTGGCAAAGGTCACCGCTTCACCCCACGCCGCTCTTTGAGATTTCCACGTCTTGTTGATCCTCCGGCTCCACCCGGTGATCGAAGGGCGGCTATGTCCGTTAGCGGTACCACCATTATCCAAAATGGCCTCATTCCGATTATCCCCTACA
>CAIOAT010000027.1 GCA_903856085.1 Candidatus Omnitrophota bacterium
CTTCTCAGGATAATGGCTTCGAACAAGGCGTGAAAGTTGCACGCATTCAGGCAGGTTGTCCGTAAATACTGAAAAACCAATAATTCGGTAAGGTTGAACAAACAAAAGGAATTCCCTGACAAATTTCTCGCTAAACTGTTTAGAGGCTATTTTGCTGACTCGATTTTCGTAGGCGCCCATCGACCCTGCAAAGAGAATATCCGCATGAACTCCCCTATGATGCATAACGGCAGCCAGAACGCGCAGCCCATACGCGTAAAGATGAGTAAAAGTCGACACGAATAGGATTGAGAAGCGATCATTGTCTCGAGTCATTCTGCATTACCTCTTCCTGGACCTCGAAAGCAGCATCAACGGCAGACTCATCACAACGTTCCGATTTCCAAATGGATACGTCATGGATGCTCGCTTGGATACATTTCTACACTAATCCTTCGTTTTATCTCTATATAATGCCAACGCATAGCACTTGCTGCAAATAGGCATCAATCCCTTTTTACAAATAGTGCTACGGAATTTTTTATACTCATTGGAATTCCAGACCTCATCCATTGATTGAGCCTTGAGATTTCCGACCACATAATCCGGCCAATCTTTGCAGGCCACCACGCTGCCATCTCTTCGGATATCGGCCTGCATCCACTGTTTGTTGCAAAATGCGGAAGTAAGCGGTTTCTCCGGCTCATCGATATAAGCGTTGATGTCTTCGCCTGATTTAATGGGCGGCATCCACGTGACGGGCACAGAAAACTTCCTATTCTCTATCTTTTGGAACTGTTCACTAAATACTTTTCTGTCTAAATTAAAATTCGGGTTGTAATAACCAAGATGTGCTGTTGGAGTGATGACAAATGCTTCCCGCATATACGCTTCATAATTTTCTTTCTGCTCAGTGGAGATAAACCAATTCAAATTTAAAACAATCCAGTCGAAACCGACTCTGATCATCTCATCGCAGAATTCTTCCAGGATATGGACATTATGGGGAAGAATAGTAAGCTCAACGCCTATATAAGGAGATAAGCGACGAACGCTTTTCAGTTCTCTCACATTGCTAATGACTTTTCTAAACATACCTTTCCCTCGGATCTCATCATGCTCCTTCTCCAAGCCATCGATAGAGACGATGAACGAAAGATACCGATTCCCCAATATCGCTTTCTTATGCTCTGCTAATAATGTCCCATTCGTGCAGACATAGCAAAAGCACTTGGAGCCAGCGATCATTTTCACAGCATCGTCGAAATGAGAATACAAAAGCGGTTCTCCACCCCACAACGTATACAAGGGTTTTGCAGAAACAGTTTGTTCGATAAATTCCTGAAATAGCTCCCATGACATCTCGTCCCTTGCAAATCCTGCGCGTTCCGGTACTTCCCTGTACCAACCTCGCTCTCCCCATTCATAGCACATCGGACATCTCAGGTTGCATTGCGACGTCAATTCTACGCCATAGGCGAGAGGCATCGGCACTCGTCGTTCGAGAATGCGTGCATTTTTATCGATCCATTGGTGACGACTCCAAAACTTAATCTTCTTATCGACTTGATGCCTAAAATGAGCGGGGTACTTCGTGGCAAGCCTGAGCAGATTATAGACAGAAGGAAATGGCATATTGCTTTCTTTTCAATTGCGCGCTAGGCCTATAAATTTTAAAGACAGAGGTCTGCGCTATTACAAATGTTTCCGCTTTGCGTCATAAAGATAGAGACAGTTGCATTTGTTGCAAATCGGCATCGTCTTGCATCTCACAATCTTCCTGAATTTCTCGTAGGCAGAAGAATTCCATATTTGAAGAACACCCTCTTGCTTAAGATCACCAAAAATCAGATCGGGATAGCGGACGCATGGCGTGACGTTGCCTTGAGGAGTCACATCCATGCGCAGCCATTGCTTGTAGCAAAAAGTATTACCCGTGAAAACATTGGGAGAATGCACATAATCAAACATGTCTTCTGCCGGGTTCTTGAGATAGCATGATATTTGGATAGGCCAATTTTCTCTTTTTATTTTTTTATATTGTGAAACAAATTCATTGATTTCGAGATCGTAAGAATCAAAATATCCTAACTGGGTCTTGGGCATTGCATTGAAATTCTTGGCCAAAAAGTCCTCATATGCCTTTTTCTGTTCTTCTGACAGGTACCAGCAAGGATTGAGGAGAACCCAATCGACGCCTAAATCCACCGCGAGTTTGCAGAACCGGTGCATAACATGTACATTTTGGGGCAATATTGTAAACTGAAGTCCCATATGCGGCGGTTTTTTGAGGGATCTCAAAAGCCTTATATTGTCCGTCACTTTCTTGAAGGTGCCCTTCCCGCGTATCGAGTCGTTCGCTTCTTCTAATCCATCCAATGAAATCAATAAATCAAGGTACGGATTACCATTAATTTCATCCTTAAATCGATCAAGCAAACTACCGTTCGTGCAAACGGTTGCAAAGCATCTTCTCTCCCGCAACATAAGCACTATCTCGCGAAAACGGGAATGCAACATTGGCTCTCCGCCATGTAGAATAAATGACGGCTTCGCGGAATGCCCGCTAGCAAATATTTTATTGATTAGATCAATATCCAACTCCTCCCCTAACTTACCACCGCCAAGCGTCCCGCACCAACCAGCATCACCCCATTGCATACACATATGACACCGCAAATTGCACTTCAGCGTCAGGGTGAGTTCATAGACTAGCGGCAGGGGAACTTTATCATCGTGATCGATATTATGCTCCGCCCATCGACTACGAATAGAAAATCTTACTTTCTTAGTAACAAGATGCCACATATAGCGAGGGTGCTTTAGCAATAATTTAATAAGATTAAACTGCACAGGAAGCTGCATTCAATTGATCTCCAACCTTACTGTTTCGCGTGTGATCGCCGGCCATAATCAGCACCTACGGTCAAAATCAGATGGCTCTTTGTAGCCATCATATATATTATTCTACACATCAAACTTTGCTTCTCTCGAAGCCGGCGAAACTACGATGCCGTTACACTTGTCAAATGGATCTGGACATGAAACATCAAGCCTACATGTCGCAATGCCATTGTTTGAAGTTTTGCATCGTAAACCACTCAGCTCCGAAATGAGCCATAGCGTACTTGGCATTATTATCCTCCGCCACCGGCATACCTTTAAGAAGAAATATTTTTCTTTTAGCTGCATGTGCCTCTAAAATCGTCGACATGCCAGGCTTGGTAATAATGCTTCCGCATTCCTTCATAAGAGGAGCCAGTGATTCCACAACTCCGTAGACCTGACAAAAGGAGTTTTCTTTAAATTCCTCCGAGATCTTTCGGCGAAGTTGTCCATTCTCTCCACACACGACATAAACATTCAAGCCGGGCAATAATTTCAACATTTTTTTCATAATTTTTAACATGGGCCCCTGCCCCCAGAAGCCACAGACTAGAAGAACCTTTTGCTTATTCCCCGGAATCGCCGAAAGCTCGTAATAAGCCTTCCTGGCCGGAAGTTCGACTTGCAAAAATTGAAGACCGGGCGGAAAAGAGAACTCCATCTCGTCCTTTTTAATCGGAGACAAATATCCTTCCATTTGTTCCCAGAAGATATATTTCCAACCTAAGGTTCTTCCATATTCCGCCAAAAGACCCCATAGGTGAAAATCCATTTTCGATTTTCTCCTGAGACACGAAAACCAGAAAGCAGGGCGGTGACTGAGGCAAATCACGGTTTTGATGCCGCGAGATTTGACATAATCCCGCATTGGCGAAAGATCCGAGACATTGAAATATTTTTCGCGGAGGTATTTTCGATAAAAAACAAACGGGAGCTTATAAATAAAATAAAGAAGCCACGGAAATCGATTCGATATCACTTTGTATCTTTCGAGATCTTCATTCACGGATCTTTTTGACTGAAAATCTTCAATCGCAACGTGATGCGCCTCAATTTCAGGGGGCAACATTTCACAAAGGGCTTCCCCTAAAAAATACACACCCCGCCCTACCTTCGTGCTGACAATCAGCACAGGGCCTTCAAAACGTTCATGCAACCGTTCTAAGTTAAAAACTTGATTTTTTGGGATCATAAATATGCCCCACCCCAATTAGTTGTACCGGCCTCGCGAAGAGAATGACGGCAGGTTTGACCACATTAAATGTATCGCAAATAGCCCAGGCTCAATCTGTCGATTCAACTCTCAACGGTCGATCAAAGCCCTCTTTCCATAGCGTTTCAAAGATGGATCTTTTGAGCAATTCATCCCATAACTTGCCACTAAGCGACTCGCTGTATCCACTGTCCCAGGGACTGCCCGTGTCACCATGCAGTATCTTAGTTTGCTAATCCCCAACCTATTGGACAACACACTCCGTTCGATTTCAGAAAGACGGACGTTTCACAAAGACGTTTAAAAGCCAGGCGTTCAAATCTGGCCTTCCATAGCAGAGACAAAATATTAACCCGCTTGGCAACGGTCTCTTGGCCACGTCGTCATTTCCCATCACACGCAAGCTTATTGTAACTCAAAAACGACAATCTTGAATTGCAATTCGAGAAAATTCATAAAAATACAAATCTCGAAATCATTTACCGGAACATGCCCCCACACTCTCCTTGACAGCAAAACTTAGATAAACTATATTTCTGTCGTTGCTTTCATATTCATCAGTACACGCAGATTCAAGAATGTTAGACCCTAGGAATATCTATTGTCCTCTTGCTCCTTACATGCCCGACCCAAGCACTAGTACAACAGTCGTAATAAATTATCGCAAAAAATGCTTCGCGATCGATTTTTTATTATGTCCCGTCTTTTAACCAAGCTGAGGCATAAAAAGGTCCCATGAAACTCATCTTACGCCTCATCCATTATTATGTTTTCCGCAGACCCTGGAAGGGCCTCAACATTTTAAGATCCTTCTTTCGCGGTTTTTTTGTATTACCTCTCTATATCAAAAAAGATGTTTCCTGCTGGCCAACCACACTTATTTTTAGATCAACTTCCAGATGCAATCTCCGTTGCATTCAGTGCGGGCAGTGGGGAGAACATGCGTATGTGAAAAACGAGATGCTTGAAAACGAAATGACAACGGGAGATTTCAAGCGGATCATCGATGACATTGCCGGAAAGGTTTTGCATCTGTCTTTTCAAGGCGGCGAGCCTTTCGTCAAAAAGGACATGACGGAAATCATCAGATACGCGGCAAGGAAAAACTTTACGACTCAAATCGTGACGAACGGAACATTGCTCAGTCAATATGCCGAAAGCCTGGTTTCCTCGGAAGTCGATTATATTGTCGTCAGCTTGGATGGACCTGAACAAGTGCATAATACGATTCGAAAAGGAATTGGCAATGCGTTCAAAGAGACCGAACAGGGATTGAGCGCGTTGGCTGAGTTCAAAGCAAAATTAAAAAAACCGATCCCAATCATTGCGGTAGCCATGACGCTAACGGAACAGAATCAAAATCACATCTATGAAACGTATGAGCTCGTCAGATCAATGGACGTACAGATCTTCCACATCCAATTCGGTATCTTTACCACAGAAGCGATCGTCCAGGCATCATCTCAACGCTACGAAGAAGCATTTCATTCGTCCCCCCCCAAGTCATGGGGCGGTTTTATTCGTGATGTGTCAGCTTTCGATACGATAAACATCAAGAAACAGATCGAAGAAATCCGAGAGGACATTAAACGCACACACAGTCATCTCATTTACCGACAAACACCTGGTTTTGAATGTGATATCCATAGATATTACCGTGATCCAGAGATCTTCGTTTCCAATGATCGCTGTACACTTCCATGGAAGTATGCTCAGGTCATGCCGAATGGCGATCTAACATTTTGCCTTGATCTTGTAAATGTGACATTTGGAAATATTCTCCAAAATGGACTAAAAAACGTATGGAACAGTTCGAAAGCTAAGAAATTCAGAGCCCATCTTAATCAGAAAGGTCTTTTCCCTGTTTGTAGCCGGTGTGATACCTACATGGAGGCCTTGAATCCCTGTCTTATCACCACGGCCATGATATTTAATCGAGAAGGTCGAATCATGAAGCAAAGGACGTCGAAAACTCCGGCGTAGATCAGGAACACTTCTGGTGCGCTGTACCAGGGTCACAATAGTCCTCACCACCATCACCACGTTGTTTGTAGCGCTCTCTGTCCATTCTCGGGAAAAGCCAAAGATAATTCACAAAGGCTTTGCTGCCAGGAATTTTATTTAATATTTTTGACAGAGAACCCATCCGTCCCAATTTATAAGGCCCAGCACCAAATGGATTAAAGTTACAAGATGTGCAGACCCCTTTTTTAATTCCTGAGCACAAAAGCACCTCCCTGGATAAAGCAAGGTCTCTGTAGTAATGGAATATGGAATAGTGCTCATCATTTAAATTTCCCACAATGGCAGATTGATGCTCCTTGACATCCGGCCTCACCTGGCAGCACAACATACATTGACCATCATAAGCAACCGACAAGTGCTGTATGGGTGAAAAACATAACAGGGTTCTTGCGTACGCCTCTTGCCCACTTTCTTTTAACAAAGCCCCCCCCCTGGAAAACATGTGCTTGGCCCTAAAATCCTTCACCTCAACTAGAATTAGGAAAGAACTTCCTATTAATTGCACACCATCATATTCTCGTGTTTTTGTCGCTATTTTTAATCCAGTTCGATCCTCCAGGCTTTTTAGTAATTTTGGCATTTCTAAATCACGGTCGGATTCAGGGTATAAACTCACCCGAAGCTGATCTAAACCCGCTGCTTCCAGACGGCGAACGACTTCCGCCGTTAAATAATCCCCATTAGAATATAGCCTCTGATATACATGCGGGAGCATGTCCCTGGCCATGCGGATATCATCAAAAATTGTTTCATCAGATAAAGGTTCCCCGTAACCGCCCCATATGATTGACTGGTCATAATCGATCTCTGCCAATTGCGAAAATATCTTTAAAAGCGTTTTTTTATTCATCCTCAAATTGACACTTTTTCGATCAACAACACTATTAGGACAAAACCAACAGGTGCGATTGCAATAGCTATGATGTTCGATTTCAAAATGCTTCACATAAGATTTAAACAATTCCTTACTGCGGCCAATTTCAATCTTTGGATCGAAGAGTTCTTGCGGAAGAGCATTTGCTGCGGCTAATTTGAGCAATGCCCTCAGAGAAGCATTTATAAAATGGAGCATAATATTCTCATCGAGCTCATTCTTGATTTTGATCTGACAATGATATTACCTCAAATTTGTCACAAAGCATTTTTCCTCACGGCCAAGGAGCTGGGCGCTTTACTTTCCACGGGCATACGACTTTATAATCTGGCCCGTCCTTTAGCATACAGATAAAGACAATCACATTTGCTGCAAACTGAGAAGGCTCTCTTTCGTCTATATTGGCGAAATTTCATATAAGACATTCCATTCCAGATTTCCTCTACAGATTTATCTGCAAGGCTACCAAAAGTCAAGTCGGGATACGGCATACAGGGAGTAACTTGCCCCGTTGACAATACATCCATACGCGCCCATTGCTTATGGCAAAAGTCATTGTACGGATTATTGTTTTCTTGATTCATGTACGCGTTGAGATCTTCGGGTTTCTGTAAATAGCTGGAGATGTAAATGGGCCAGCGGGAGCTTTTGATCTTCTCGCATTGGTTTATAAATTCCGTGATGTCTACCCCATAGGAAGATACATACCCCTTATGACTTTTAGGCATAACTCCGAAATCATTCTGTAGTTCCCGCTCATAAATCTCAGCCTGTTGCTCACTAAGACTCCACTGCAGATTAATGAGAATCCAATCCACTCCCAATCCCACCATTTCTCGGCAAGTGTCATACAGTACTCCGACATTCTCAGGTTGCAAGGTGAATTGGATACCAACATAGTGCGAGGAGCGAAAAGATTTAATTTTTTTTATATTGCTAACAACCTTAT
This sequence comes from Candidatus Omnitrophota bacterium, assembly GCA_903856085.1. Lineage (GTDB taxonomy): Bacteria > Omnitrophota > Omnitrophia > Omnitrophales > Aquincolibacteriaceae > Aquincolibacterium > Aquincolibacterium lacustre. Next base: position 7,927 of record CAIOAT010000027.1, read on the forward strand.
CGTATACCCCGCTCCCTCTCAGTAAATCATTCACCTCATTTGTTCCATCCAATGATATGTAAAAAATAAGATTAGGATTATTTTCGATGACGTCGAGATATTTGTCCACATGCAACCCGTTAGTACATATATAGGCACACGACTGATATTCTTTTAAAAGGGCGGCCAGATCCCGAAAACGTGTATACAGAAGCGGCTCACCGCCAGTGAGAATAAAAAGAGGGCGACGTTTCCCCGTCTCATGGAATATTTTTTCTACAATCTTCCAATCCATTTCACGAGGTACGGGTAACTTATCTCCTGAGGAATAAACACCTGTTTTACCCCAAAGAAAACACATCGGACAGCGCAGATCACACACCTGGTTAAGATACAACTTATAAGATAACGGTGGCGGAACCTGATTATCCTTATCTGAATTATGAAGCGCCCAAGAATACCTGTTATGGGACTTCACCTTAAACCTGATGAGGTGATTTATATGCGTAGGATATTTAACAAAAAGCTTGGCTATGTGTATTAAGCTCGGAACGTACATATGATTTCACCCAATTTGGCGCTGGTAAACGCTAATATTCTCTCAGAAACATGGTGTCTTTCTTATATTTCCAGAAAAGCCTCTATTAAAAAAAAGAATCTTTCCCGGTTAAACCGGCCATCCAGCGGCGGAGCTGTTTACGATAATAGAACAGCCTCACCCTTTTTTGTCGTTCCTTCCGAACCGGCAATGGAATCTGGCCAGGAAGACGGACAGCAGACGCCCCTGGACGCTCTACAAAGAACTCCACTTCAACCCTTTCAAAGGGAATCTTGAGCAGCACGTCCATGGTTTCCGTAAGATCTTCTTCTTCTTCTGAGGGAAACCCCACGATCACATCCGTCCTCAAAGAAATGAATGGAGCCTTACGTAGAATCGCGGTTGCCCCGAATAAAACATCCTCTTTCGTATATTCCCGATTCATAAGCTTAAGAATCCTGTTGCTACCGGATTGAAAATCAAAATGAATACATCGGATTCGCTTGGAAAGCACCTCGAGAAAACGGTCAAGATCCGACAAGATGTGCTTGGGATGTAAATTATGCATTTCTAGAGTAAAAGAATCCCCCAGACCCAGGATTGCCTCCAGAAGTTGTGAAAGCCTCAAATTTTCCAGGTCAAGTCCGTAGGCCGACAGGTCATCCGCAACAAGGACAAAATGATCACACCCCATTTTCAAGGCCTCACGAACCTCATTAACGATTGAATCAAGAGCACGGCTCTTAAGTCGTCCCCGGGCAATGCGGATCGCACAATACGCACAAAAGTTAGAACACCCTCTGGCGCATCTAACAAGATAGGCGCGAGGTGCGTACGCGTAGGTGGTATTTAATAACCGTCCCAACATTACGGCGGCGTTGGGAGAAATTGTGTGCGTGGCCCAATGGACCCAACGCATAATTTCGTGAACAATCTGCCAATACTTGACCTTTCCGTGAAAAGAGAAAACAAAACTATCTTCTCCCTTCCCCTCATCGAAGGTCGCAGAAAATCCAAAATATTCCCGAGCCCGGTCGACCTCAGCAGCCGAAAAGAACAAACAATCGGCCACTGTGCTGATCCTGGCTTTTAATTGGTCCGTCATGCAACCGGTGACGATAATTACTGCCCCCCGATCCCTGTGGGGCCGCATCTTCCGGACCAAATCTATCGTCCAATTTTCGGTTATCGGCACAACAACACACGCCCCGATGATAATGACCGAGGCTTCCGCAGGATCATCAACGGGTTCAAACCGATTTTTCAAAAAAAGCTCACGGAAGTCCCGACAATCCAGCGATAACGAGTGGCATCCCGCTTTCTTTGAAGCGATATGAAAAGTTAAAGGAGCATTCACTCTGGATGTCTTTTCCGATTGACCGTTCATAAAATTAAGTCCCTAACCGACAATGAACCTTTTTCGCACATCCTTCACTCCAGACAACATAAACAAACGGAGCTATTCGTTTCGATGTGTCAAAAAAATACTCGCACAAACCTTCGCCCACTCACTTGACCGCGCCTGCATCATTAATGCGAACATCCACCCGCCCCCCCCCATCAAGTCCCTAGCTTCTACCGGTGCATCCTTAATCGACTCCGAGGAGAAAAGACAACCCTCTTTAATTCAATCTATTTCCTAAGCTTGAATAAACCAAACGGAATAGAATACTCATCGTTACCCTTGATAAAAAACATCGCTATGGCTATCAAAGAAAAGGCTGCGAGCAAGGGATAGAGCGGTGATTGATGCTGCAAGGAGAAAGCGAACTTTGACCGATAAGTTACACCGATCATTGAGAGGACAAACAATCTGGCGAGAGCAGCCAGCAACAAAGCGGTCATTATTACGAAAGGAATACCGAATTTGCCTTTTTTTAATACTAAAACCATATGATAGACGTACGAAATAACTCCTAGGACGACAAGAGAGAACAGATAAAAACGAAATATTAACAACAGAGCATCCAAAATGTATAATTTAAACACATCCAAGGACTGCGGATGATTCAATAATGAAGAATCGCCCTTCCTGGGAGCGATCCTGTCTTTCGTCATATCCTTATAAAAAAGAAGCGTCTGATCCGACGCCTCGCTGAGGGGACAGAATTCGATATGGAAGTTTTCAAGCCAGACAACAGAAAATATCGTTTTTGAAAAAGTAGAAATAAACGGCCCCAAGTATTCCTCATGCCGTAGGAATGCTAAACCGTCCTGCCGCATTTTATAACATTCAAGCTTCCCCTGGTCACAGGCGTTGTTTACTTCCATAGTTAAACGCCGGTAGTATTTTGCAGCACTTTCACCGGAGCTATAATATCCCGCCAAAGCGACCGCTTCTCTGAATGCCCATATAAAAAACGAACTAATGTCTTTGCCTTGATACGGGCCAAAGTGTCCCCATACTTTTCCACACTTCCCTTCCAAAAAAGGTCGAAGCTCAGCAAACGCGGGACTCACTGTATAAATACGCTTCCGTGTTTCACGAGAAACAGGCAGCCACATTTGAAACGGTTTCGGCACCACTCGCGTCAAAGCACCATAAGCATTAGCAAAATCACTCTGAGTTTGCTCACACGTTGTAAAAACACCATAATAGATTTTGTTGATACCTGCTACAGAACCCACAGCGATAGCAGCAATGATTATGGGAACGCAACACACACCTAAGCGCTTTTTCTTTCCTTTTGAAAATAATCCGACGGGAACAAATAGAGTTACTAACAATAAGATTAAGGAAGGCAACAATATAACACCTTCTTCTCGAGTCAGCCAAAAAGCCGCGAAGGAAAAGCCCAAACCGATATTCCACAGAACAAAATTCTTGATGGGAGCGTCTTTTCTCAAAAGAAGTCCTATCGCGAACGAAAAGACTAACAGTGAAAGCGAGAAATAGACGTCTCCGCGAAGCACTCTTTCCATTTCTCTGATCGGATAGCTAATGGGGTGAAATAAAAGGGTGGTGTAAAAAATGAGAAGTAACAGCGGGTTATTACGCAGCAGCGGACGCACGGCAATGACAAACACAAAACAACCGCAAACGTACAGAAGCTGCTGCGAATAGCTAAGAGGGATTCCCAACCAAAACATAGAAGCGATCCAGAGAGGATAAAACGGTAATTTCGCCAACGTTAAGCTGTTATATGCTCCCAGCCACTCTCCAGAAGCTATGTGCTGGGCAAGCCTCAAGAATAGTAAATCATCGTGGGGGCGAAACATTGCCACAATGGTTTGAGTGCTTACGAGCCACAACTTGATCAGTGCCAAAAGAACCAACAATCCCCAAAACCATACGGGGAAAATCCATTTTGATTCAGGAAATGGAATAAGCCATCGTTTTGCGGAACGAAGCAACCTTCCTGGGATACCAAGAATTGTTTTTTCCATAAAAAGAGGCGCTATCTTTTTTCACTAAAGCTTCATTTAAACACAGTGACCTTTAACTTGCCTCATGAGTCGTGCCAACATACGGAAGAGTGACTGCTCTTTTGACCCGCAAGAAACAAACGCGCTCTCGCGCCCGAGAATCGTGAGCTGATCGTTTCAAAAACACCCGGCGGCGGATACTGCCTGCCGATTTTGGACACCCATCTACTGCTATAAAAACATGCCGCGAGGGCCTAAAAAAAGCCATCGGAATCAACTTCCGATGGCCTTATTGGTTATAGCACTCTTAATTCCCGGGCATCGTCATGCTGTCACTAATACTAACTCGCCGTTTTGATAACGGTACGTTTCAACTTCTGTCTCTTCGAGCCAGTTTACTATTAAAATGGTGGAGGTGGAGGGAATTGCAAAGCCAGAAGCCTCCAATAGATCACCATAACGTCTATACACACCCTTCTATATATATACCGTTATTTATCAAAGTTTACTATCTTTCGGTGATTACTGCTACCGAAATTGCTACCGGTCAAAACATGAACGGGATTACACAAACACTCATGAGGGATATAAGAGCTTCTTCGCTGACGGCCGTTTCAGGATGATCGAGGAGAAAGAAAGCAGTTGCGCCGGCGGCCATGTACGCCTGTAGGATACCAAGCTGCCAATGACCTAAACAGATACCGGAGATAAGGCCCGCAGCCGCTAACGCTGACGCATAGATTCCACGCTCATAATTCTTTGAGTACGGAAGCGTCAACAAAGGAGCATAAATACATAAAACAAGGATTTTCCAAGAGACTGAGCCCAAAACTTGCGCCAGGATCGCGCAGGACGACAGGAAGAGAGCCGGGCCGACATACCGCCTGACCCACTTTTGGGAGCGTCCACCTACACAATAACAAATCGTAAATAGGACCGTTGGAACGAACCGAAACGGGACAACCAACACTAGAAGCCACTCACTCATGTTTATTGAAATCTATCAGGTGGATACAAAGACCGAGCATTGAAAGGCCAAACGAAACCACGCCCAAAGTCGCCCAAGTCTTATGCTCTGATCCAAAATTCCAATACATCTGAGAGATCGTCTTTTTAATTCTTGTCCCGTCCTTTTGTTTCCATCCGATCGTGACGCCGTACACCTCAAACGAACATATTAATAGGGTGATCCCGATAGCGACATAATTCCACGGAAAGCCGCCCATAAATCCGCATAGGATAAATAGCGCGTCAAATCCTATCAACATACAAAGCCCTACGGTTCTCATAGGTTTTTTCATTATTTGCACCTGTCAAATTGAAACTTGTAATACGAATCACTCAAGAATGCTCCACGGACCGGAGCTTTCAGCGTATCCCCTTTCTCAAGCCAAACGATATCTTGTCCCGCGATAACAGGAACGTCTTTACCTGTAGAGGCGCATCCGACATTGTGCAGAGACAAGGCCAGTAGTATCATGATTATCAATAGCCGTTTGAGCATCTTTTTTCGCCTCCTCGTATTTCTGGTTTATCCCGGCCCGGTACTCCACTAACTTAGCAACAAGGCCAAGCAATAGGAATACCGAGCCGCAAATAAAATAACTCATTGCTGAGGTTCGCCCTTCGGTACGTTTTTATTCTTTAGCCAGTTCGCTCCCGCCACGATCAAAAAACCTACAAGCGCGGAGAGCGTCATTTGCCCCCACTTTGCAGGGATAAGATTCGTGACTATAGATGGATTGGCTATCACAATCCCCGCCGCTGATGTAACAAGCGCGGTGAAGAACCCCATCCCACCTTTTTGAAACATTTTTCCAAAGTCCAATTTAAACCTCCTTTTGTTTTGATGCGGTCGATAATACTTTATCTTCGTAAAACCTTTTGAGACTCAAAAGCTCCTCGCGTTCCTCCGCGTATTCATTCGTCAAAAGAACGAGCAATTTTTTACATGAGTGGTACACCATCGTTAGCCGGTGCAGACAATCATGACACGATACGAAATACTCCTTGCCGCATTTGTCACAAAGTCCGCCCATTCCTACCCCTTAAAGTAATGGATATTGTGGATTAACCACTCTGCGAACATTCCCGACAACCTCAAAAGATTGACGATAACTGCTCCTGCGATAATCCAGAGAAGTTTCACAGCCGTATTCTGCCGATCCAGAAGAATTTGCACCTTGTACTCAAGGCCATGTTTCACGTCCCCGTTTCCACGGATAGCGACAAATAACTCCTTGAGCCATTTATGATGAATGGAGCAAAGCCGGTTTTCTTCCGTCCTAAGGTCCTCAGGGTTTAAATCGTCTGGATCAGTTTTTCGGATCATAGAATCACCGTAATACTCCTCTTCCTTTGGTCTGCGACCGTGTACGTTAATGTTATGGATATTCTGTCCGATTTATGTCTCAAAAACTGAGTGTCTCCTCCCGTCGGATACCAAACATTCGGAGGCATTTTATTATAAAGTCTTAATTTAATCGCTGCGTCAGAAGGCATTGACACCGAAACGGGAAAACCTCCAACGTCCTCCCAAGAAGGAGGGCAACCGTCTGTAACGATAGGATCGCTTGCGTATCCTTCTGGATAGCTTTTCCAATCCCCGTAACCAGTTCTTGCGGGACAGTTAATCGCACCTGAGAATGTCCCGATTAAAGTACCATCTCCAGAACGCAACTGAAACGGGCCGCTTTGTGCGTCTCCCGCACTCATTACAAGCCCGCTATACTGCTTATTCATGCTTCGAGTGGTGTACCGATAAATGTACGCTCCTACAACTTCCGTTACGATCGCTCCCGCAGGAACTCCAAGATTTTCAAAAGTCGTTGTTAGCTCCCAGTAATTCAAACTCGAAGGGTCAAGCCTTCTTGTGGAAGTCCATAACGCGCCGCCAAGCCAAGGATCGTTCCGCAATTTCGGGTGATGCCTCCTCGCCCACCTCATCCTTGGCTGATTCGCATATCCTTGTCCAAACTGCGGATAAGCAACCCATCCTTGCACGTCAGTCTGAAAATCGAATAATTGTGTGTTCGTCGTCATAAAACCTTTCGCCTCCCCGTTCCCAACGGATACTGCGGTATCCGGTAGGAGCGAGAGGAGGTTAGGGAACCTGATTCAAATTAGGGTTCGGCGTGTTCATATCAACGTCGATGCTACCGTCTGCATTTTCCGTATAAGAAAACGGAGGGACTAACGGCTCGTACACCTGATTCGATTCTTTGGCGATCGCATACAGAAATTCTTGGAGCTGAGTGAAAATATCGAAAAGGAATTTCCCATCCGTCCCCCACTCCTGCATGATCTCCCGCGCTGTAATCTTCGGGTTATTCCAAGTCCTTGCGAATAACTGCTTGGCTTGTACCGACAGCCCCATAAAGATATTCATAAACGCTTTTCTCTGTAACTCGACCTCTTTCTGCGCGTTTGTTTCGTTCCCAAATTCAGCAGGTAAAATCCCCATAGTTTTCTCCTTTTAGAAAAAGTTGACTAAAATTCCGTCCTCAAAATACATTGTTTGCCCGCTGTAACTGTCATAGATGGAAGTCGTGATTCCTTGATTCCAACTTGAAGAAAAGAATCCCCCGCCGCCCTGCACTTGGCCCCCGTAAACGCTTCCGTATAAATTCCCATAGACTGTTCCATACAGATCGCAACTTAATCCGTAATAAACGGTCAGGGAATTGCAACTAAGAGAATCGAATCCCCCATAAGTGGCATTGAGGCTGTTGACATTGTTAAGGCTGTGATAATTTAAATCGACGTCCTGATTCGCTCCGGTGTAAGGAACATACGCCCCAACCCCGACAAGTCTCTGCTTATCCCTTTTAAAACTCGAACGGCCTTGAGGGTTTAACCCCTGCCCTTCCGGAAGCTCCATTAGAAATCTTCTCCGAGAACGGTTATGTATTGCGTTTTGAGGTTTGTCACGACAACCGTATTGCTCCAATAAAGCGACCATCCCGCTTTAAGACTTATTATTTTATTCCCCGCTTGATCGACCCTCTTAAATACATCGATTAAGTTATAAACATAGTCGAGAACGGAAACGGGGAGCGTCGTTGCGACGTTTCCCGATTGCGCCAAGATCGTGAAGGTCCCGAGAAGAGCGTAATTCACGCCATCAAACGCCCAAAGCTGACTCGTTTTCTGACTGGTGTCATCCATCGTAACGATGATGGAACGGACAATGCTTCCGTTCGCTCCCGCCGTAAAAATCAGTTTCTTTGAGTTCGCCGCATCGGCGTTGACGATCTTGGAGATTTGACAGTTTTCAACGGCTGTGAGAAACAGGTCTGTATTTTTCGGCATGGATCACCCCATTTGTAAAACGACGAGTTTTTTTAAGGTCTCAAATTGCGTCAAGGTTGCGAAGTTATCTGTCATAACCGTTGATGTGTAGTCAATCTCAATGACGACCTGCTCCACGGAGCCGTCGATACCAGAGCCGGCGAGAACAAGAAACGAGCCCGCGCTGATCGTGGCGAGGTTAAAAGAGGTCGACATCTCCCCGTTTTGGTCGGCGGTCAGGTCTCCCGTTAAAACATCGGTTCCGGAGGAATTAAGTGCCGCCGCCGGCCGCGCCTCGACATTGAAGGTGTACGAGGTTCCTCCCTTGATCGTGGCCGTAATCTTCGTGATTGTGATATCGGCTCGCACCTGGCATATCGGGAACACGGTATCGGCCTTTGGGATATCAAGGACGAACGCGAGGGAGTTAGGGATAGCCGTTCCCGCGGATATTTGCATCGGGGTCCCGTTAGGAAACCGCATAACAAGGTCTGTCATGGAAATATCGCCGTATAGAGTCCTGTTGAAAGAGAAGCACGAACCGACCACGCCGTAGCGTAATCAGTTCTTCCTGATACATACGTCCACGCACCGGTCACGGCGTCAAACTTCTGAATGATCCAAACGCCCTCATTATTCAAATACCCGAAATACTGAGGGTTGCCGGCTGTGTCCTGGTGAGCCACCTCAAAGGTTGTTCTATGATCCCCTCTCCGGTGAAGCTCATACTTCGCGTCTTTAATCTCCAAGAATCACCTATTTTTTTGAGAGCTTGCTTGCAAGGTCTCTAACGCGATCCGCAATTTCCTTCTCTACTGACGCTTTCTTCTTCATTAGCTCGTCCTGCCCTTTTGTGAGGGAAATACGCCATTCCTTCAACCGGCTTTCTTCTTCTTCAACATGCGTTTTAAATTCCTTCTTCGCGACGGAAAGCTGTGCCGCTTCCGTCTGAGAAAGATTGTGAAGCTCGTCGGCCTTCTTCCGGAACTCGATAAGGTTCTCGATGTGCTTCACCGCGGCCTCACGCGGACCGATAGTCTTTTCTCTCTCGGCAACCGCATCGGAACGCTTCGTGACAAGAGCTTCGCGCTCCTGCAATCCCTTCTCACGGATGGAAAGTTGCTCCTGCTTCTTGAGAAGATCGTTATAAAGGTCCTGACTTTTTGCCAATAACTGGTTCATGGTGTTTCTCCTTTTTTAGATTGAATACGGTCCGCTGAAATTGTCACCGGCGATATAGACGTCCAAAACGTCCGTCGCCGCGGTCATAGACACCTTTAGATTAGAAAACGGCGTTCCCTGGATCACGGAGGAAGGATTATTCGGAGACCCGCTCGGGAACTGGATATTCGGCTCGTACTGATTCAGAACCCCTGCATGGACGTTTCCGGACGCGCTCGTAAATGTAGCCGTATCCGTCGCGGCGCCAACGGGAGAAAGGTTCATCATCGTGACCCATAGGATCGCTGTCGCTCCGGTCGTCCATTTCCCCGCCGTGTTATCCGTCGAGAACGTACCCGAGGTATGCGCGACCTTGCATTTATAAACTGTACCTCCGTTCGTCACTTTCTGCCCTACGGTGTACGCCGTTGACGTCTGCCATGTATCGGCAACCACTAGGCCGGCCGTGGTCCCGCCGGTGCATGTGTACCCGTACTCTGTGCGGGTGCAGGAAACAGCAGTAGCAAACGCGGACGTTGAGATCAGAAGCAGAGCCAGTAAAAGCGAGATTACCTTTTTCATAGTGTTTCCCCTTTTTGTTTTGTTGAAATTCCCGTTAGAAGTTCTCTCCCTAATGTTGTGATCTTGCAATCATGGTCAAGATGTCCGTCGTCCTGCAATGCCGCAACCGCAATCTCCCGTTTCTTCGCCTCGATCATGTCCTCAACTTCCTTAACCTTCAAGGCTTCTGCATCAGCCGCGGCCTTATCAGCGTTGGCTTGCTCACGCCTTGCTTTACAAGGTTCACACTCCGTTACGAGCGTGTAGCCTTTAACAGTTCCAATCTGATTCGGTTGTTCTTGCCAATCACAAAGACATTCGTTTAATTGCATAGTTTTTCTCCTTTAAAGGTTTAATCTTTCAATGACAAACTCTGAACCGATTCCGATAGCTCCCGTGTGGTTACTCAAGATGTCGATGTGCGTTATTTCGTCTGCGGTATTGTTCCAAGACGAACCCGCCAACATCGCATTGATTATTGTCGTTCCAGAAATCCCGTTTATGACTTCAGAAATTCCAGTTCTCACGAATCCCGATTTCAAATAAAGAAGCATTTCGGTATGGTTGATGTTATTAAGCGCAACGCCTGACCCTGCGTACATCGAAGTAAGAGTTCCTCTTGCGGCTAGTGCGCTTGCATTTTGACCATAAACAAGTTGATACCCGCAGTTCGTTCCTCCGTCACCATTCAAGCGGATATAAAATCCTTCATCGGAATTGTTAGCGTTAACCCATCTGACCCTCACCCTAAGAATCTGGTCTTTCGTGTTTCCCAAGAGGCCAGATACGGTGATGGAAGTCTCAGCACTCCCCGCCACGGTGTGACGATACACCTCCTGCCACGCTCCTTTTAAAGTTCCACGAATATCAAGCTCGCCAGTTCTTAGACCGCTTGGAACGTGGACTTCTTTTAGGAGGATGAAGCGGGAGCCGATGCCGAAATCGCTCCAAAGAGTTATTGAAGTAATGTTGTCTGCGGTATTATTCCAAGAGTTACCAAATAATCTTGAGTAACCGACAGAAGTTCCGTTAATGTTCATGGCACTTTTTGTTACAACGGTTCTTACTGTTCCAGATTTTGCGTGGATTAAACTGTCAATTAAATTTACATTCCCAATAGCAGAAGAATATCCAAAACTAACTGCGGTATCATTCGTTGCTCTATTAGCCGTAACAGAAGCACTAGAGCCATCGACGTACTGATATCCGTAGTTAGCACCTGAATCTCCATTAAATCTAAAATTAAGATTTAATCCCCCCGCATTGTTACTCACCACCCTTGAGATAAGCCGATACTTCACATCGGTGTCACCGTCAAGACCGCTGATCGTGTACGAAGTCACGGAGGCGGCGAGTTCTCCGCTATCATGCACAATTTGCCAAGTTCGGTCTACGAATCCTTCAAGGCTTCCTGTTTTCATGACCGCCTCGACTTTCTGTAAAGTTGGAAGGAACTACCCACGCCAATCCCACCCGCCTGACTTGCCGCAATCACAATCGAAGTGATGTTGTCGGCGGTGTTGTTCCACACGTTAGCCCATAGCCGTGAATACCCAACGGTTGTCCCAACAACATCCCAACAAAAGTCCGAAATTACCGTTCGCACAAATCCAGACTTGGAAAATAATTTACATGAGGCTTGAGATATATTGTTTAATGAAGTGTTGTAACCTATATGGCACACTTGGTCATTTGTTGCCCGTCCCGCAGTTGCGGAAGTATTATTTCCATCAACGTATTGATATCCATAATTCGTTCCCACATCATTGTTGGGTCTAAAAAAAGTATAAGCAATTCCGTTATACCCATTCACGACCTTGCTCTCTAAAATGTATTCCTCGTCTACGTCACCGTTGAGGCCGCTGATGGTGAGGGAGGTAACTGCGGAACCCGCCACCGTATAATCATAAATCCTCTCCCATGTATCGCCCTTGATGGAGCCGAGGACTGTTAGTGGGCCGATCTTCATTTGGCGACCCGAACTGACCACGTTCCCGCGATCGTGCCGAAGGACAATAGGGAAACGGTTAGCGTGTTCACTCCCGTCACGATCACAGAGTCAGGAATTATCATCGCTCCTGTGTTGTCAAGAATCGAGCAAGCGACATTCGTGGAGTTGAGATTATGAGTGACCGTGAGGACTCCCGTAGAAAGAGAGGCGTTTGTGAAGGTTGTGACGTAAGAACCTCCCGCAAGGGCCGCTGAAGCAGCGGCAGAAGCGGCAGAAGCGGCGGCGCTAACCTGAGCGGCTTGGCATACAGAGACAGCGACGGTTATGCCCTCAAGAAGCTCCGTCGGCGTTATGGAATTTTCTCCGATTGGTAATATTACCGCGCGGCTTATCTCCTCATAGAGTTGTTGCGCGATCATTACCGCTCTGTCATATCCCTCTTCGTATGTCGCGGCCGGAGTCTGGCTATTATCTTGTAGAGAAATAAGCTGAGAGATCGGAACTACTCTCTGAATAAAAATCTTGTAATCGCTTGAAAGCGCGGCGTAGGCTCCAAGCAAAGTAACTGTCCCCAAATAAGTTGATTTTCCAGAAATCTTAGTAAGAGAAACGGTGTAATTCGTTGAAATCGTGAGTTGCGTCAACACGCCTGTAGATATCCTGTAGACCGAAACGATCAAATCCGTCTGAAGATAGACCGGAAACTGGAAAGAAAACGCTGAACTGAGGCCATCCCCTGTATAAACAACCGTGTTTGAATTTGTTGAGACAGTCATTTTAGAATCTCCTTTTCACTTTACCCGTAAACTGTAACCTCAAGATAAAAAAAATAGCTTCCCCTAACACTCTTAGAATATCAAAAATCCAAGCCCACCGCCTTAGCATTTTCGATTTTCTCTAAAATACCGTCAATTCCTTTGATCGCGTCCGTTTCAAGTCCGAAAGCGTTTACATCGTCGGCGCTCTTTTTCAACTTCTCGACAACTTCCTTCGGAGTACCTCCGGCCGCGACGGAAACGATCATGTACTCCTGACCTTTGACGCCGTAATACTCCCCGTCTTTGTTCTGACAGGCCATCATAAACCGGAAATCGTCGCGCTTCCCTTTCTCGAAATTCACAAGAGTAAAATAATCTTTCGCGTTCGAGGTTCTTAAAGCGTAAGCCCCGACGTACTTAAAATCGCACTCCACCGGGACCGGATCTCCCTTCCCGATCTGATACACGAACTCCGTCCAGTTCTTTATGTACTTGGAATATAGCACCCCTAACGGAAGCGGGCACCGGCAGCATGGATCAATAAAATAATGTTCTTTCTCTGAGACGATTCGCTCCTCAGTAGACAACGCCCCGCGATAATCCATCTTCTCAAGGATAGGACGGATACCGTCTAGCGTGTCCATAAGGACCTCCGGTACATCTTCTTCCGCTTTCGCGACGCGACCCAAATAAGTATTTTTTTCCCATTCCACGCCATAAGAAAACGGGAGGTACAGTCCGTTCGCGTAGAAGCCATCATAGCCCGACTCTGATACGCACTCGACCATATCCTCGACGATAAACTCTATCTCCTCCGAGTAGATCCCGAAGTTAGGGCGCCGGTCGTGAAGCACTTGTTTAACGGAGTTGTAGTCCGGGATACAGAGAGTCTCAAAATCCCCTCTGAAATTGGCGTCCACCTTTACGACCTTCTTGGGATTAGCTTTGAGGTATTTTATAAGAGAGTCGTATCCTTTAATCACCTCGAAAGGAATAACCCGGAGATCCACTGCTTCAAGAACCCTCTTAAACGCGATCCGGTCAGTCTCAAGTTTCTCCCCGACCCCGGCCCCGAATACGCACTTTTCAGGATACATCTTTTTGAGAAGCGTTATAAGCCCGTTCGTGCCTGTGTCGAAAGTCACGATCCCGTCTGCTAGGGCCGCGTACTTCGCAACATCAATAAGCCTCACCTTCTCAAGAAATTCAAACTGGTGCCCCGGAGCGTACTCTACATACCTCGGAAACGGGGAAGAGTTTACCGTTAAATAATAGACCTTGTTTTTCCCGCCCTCCGATAAAGCGTTCGCAAGCTCAACATAGAGGCCCGAACATATCACCAAAAAAGACTTACCCACAAACGCCCCCCGGAGTTATAATATTTCCCATGTTTAGATCCATTCTTAGAGCGTGGTTCTTCGTCGTTTTGACAGGATCGCTTACCGCCCTAGTCTGGATCTTCCGACCCTGGAAGAAACTTCCTGAGCATAAATTCGATTCTCGCCATACGTTGCTTCTTTGCGCTTGCGCGATCATTTTCCCTATCGTCCTCGTTTTATTTCTTCGTTCCGACTTCGCTCCGGAGTGGCTAAAAAACTTTGTCGATTCCGCGCCTCCTCCGGACTATTGAAAATTCTCCTCGTAAAGTTTTTCAATCCTCGCCTGCTGTTCCGGCGTCATTTCTTTCTTCATCTTATTTGAATATTTCTTTTCGATAATGTCCCGTAGAATTTCTTTCTCTTTCTCGTTTGCTTTTTTGTAGACCTTGATTGCTTCCTCGACCGTAAGGTGCGGCGCGACTCTCTCTAGGTAACTCATTTCCGATTCCTTGATAAGCTGCTCCGCTTCTCGGTTCGTGATCGTTCCATCGTCTGCGGCCTTATAAACGGCATCGTAGTCTTTGTTCTGCATGAACTTCGCTAGGATCTCAGCCTTGTCCTGCGCGTGTTTCGAGTTTTCTTTGGTGCGTGATCCTACCGGTACTTTTGCTGACGCGAACTTCTGCGCCGCTTGTTCCGCTTTTGTCATATTCACGGACTGAGGGGATGGCATTACCCCGATAAGCTGCTCCGGGCTCCATCCTGTTTTATTGACGTTTCTTGCCGTAAATGGAATTGCGCTTGTTCCGACAAATTTCATCTCGTCCATGATCTGCTGCATTATCGGGTCGTCCTCGTTTCGGATCTCCGTACCGTAGAAATCTTTGTTATCAAGCATTTGAGCGATCATGCTGTTTTGAGGGGCTACCTTGTTCGTAACTGTTTTCCACGGATCGGTCGAATAGTGGTAAATGTCCTTCATGTAAGACGGAAGAGAGACGCGCTGCTCCTTTCCGTTCTTATCAATTTTTCCGTTCCTGGGGAAGAAATAATCTTTTAGATCCTGCGGGGCTTCTCCGGTGTGGAGGTAGTTATAAATGGCACCGTAGAGCCCTGTCACGACCGGCAACGCCATTGTATAGGCCATCTTGTGCGTAAACTTCGCTTTCTTACCGGAGGCAACGTCCTTAACGAATTTAAGGGTATCTATGGCCCCCCCTCCAAGCTCCCGAAAGGTTCCAAGGTTCCATCCCACTGATCGGACGGATACCATGAGAAGATCCTTTGTTGTCTTGTGCCAGAAGAGATTATCGTAGACGAGTTGACCCATCCGGTTATCAACGCTATCCCAAACGTCCTGTACCTTTTTTCTTAATTCCGCATGGCCCATATTCGGATTTCTCTCGATCTCTGACTGAGCCAGGTCAAAGAACACCCCGAGTTTTTGACGCGGGACGATCTCTGAGAGGATTGGCTGCGTGATTGCTTCAAGCGCGGCAAGTGGCGCGGTCATAATTCCTTTAACGACCTTCCCCTCTTTAAACGCTGCCTGCATATTCTTAAACGCGGTCGTAGCATAGAAAGAGTCCATCCTTGCCCGTCCTCCGGCCATTACCATTGATTCCGCTATGAGAGCCGTCTTTGCGTCCGTAGGTTTTCCGTACCACGCATTAAGGAGCTTGTCTCCTTTGATAAGGTTCGTGATCGCCGGCACTCCTGAGATCCCCGCAACAACGTCACCAACTCCTTTAAGCTCACCTGATCCGACTTTCTCAAATCCAAGAGCGACGCGGGATATGCAAGCGTCCAGAGAGGTAAACCCAAGATGGAACAGACCGGAAAGCTGAAACTGGTTCAAGGTGTTCCCGGCGTTCCGGTACAAATCAAAGAACGTATTTCCGCGGAGCCCCGGAGAAAGGTAATTGTTTATCACCGTCGCGGCGTTCTCTGGCATGTACCAGTATCCGTTTATCACCATGCCGCCGACGCTTCCGGTGCCGGTCATTACTTTTTTCGGAATACCATGCTTAATATCAAGCAACGGTTTAAGGCGCGGGTCCGACTGTAGAAATTCTCTATACATTTTGTAGACGTTAGGCGCGACTTTCTTAAATTTGTCTGGAGCCTGGATCATAGCCTCAAGCATCGTCGCCATCTTCTCGACGCCTTTACGTCCATAAGCTCCGACCTTCTTGAGATCCGCGAGGTCCCGAAGCTCCTTATTAATCGTTTTTTGCATCTCAAGTTTTTGAACGTCGGTCAGCCGTCCCTCGCGCTTGGCCTTCCCGGCCATCCGATCAAGAATAAAATCAGCCTTTGGCCTTTTTCCTCCAAGAAACTTGTCAAGCAATCCAAACATTTCATCCAACTGATGCCCTCCTTCATGAGCTACGGTGCTTGGAGGTGTCGCTGTTCTCGTTGTAACCGTCCCAGGGCCAGGGCGTCCCGTCTTTGGATCTATGGGGCCTGGTTGAGAATATCCAAGAGCTTTTCCCCCAATTTTGAGACGCCTCTCGTGCTTTATTCCAAGAGAGTCTAAAACCGCCTGGAGCGCGTCCATCATTTCTTCATCCTGGTATTCCTTGACCTTGTACTCAGGAGATCCGTACACCGTCGAAATATTGTCGTCGACCTTCTTCCATGCCTCAGGTCGTTCCGCGCCGACAGCGACAAACTTCGCCAATCCTTCCGACTTCATAATGTTTAGCGTCTCGTGAGCCAGGATATACTTGTCCATTTCCCTAGCCTTGAGCAGCACAAGATCAACGGGGTTGTAAGACACCGGCTCCAGGCCGGCTGCGATACCGTCTTTGATTGATTCGATGGTGCGTTTCTTGAGGAAAGACTTTCCGCCTTCAAAGGGACGCTTAGATCCCATCTGTAGAAATACGTCCTGCGCTTTCTTGGGGTCTTTCCAGATATGCGGGAAATAATTATCAATGAACGTCTGGAGCTTCCCGGTCCCTAGCCTCTGGATCTTCTCGCGCCTAAGGTCCAGTTCGTTTCGGATCGTGTCCGCTATCGTCTGGAGCTCCGGAGTAGGCTGTTTTGCGCCTGTCTCGATCGCGTCCATGAAATAAACGAGCTTTGCCTTGTCCATCTTGTTAAACATGTTTCTAGCTCTTGCAAGGGATACCTCCATCACGTCATAAGCCCGGACTGACTTTGCAATCTGTTCCCTCAACGTCTCCGCTGTCATTCTTGAGTATTTGTCCAAGGTAGGCGCGGCAAACGTCTCCTGTATTCCCTTCGCCATCTTCCCGGCTGTCTCAACGGAAGCGACGATCTCACGCACTCCGGGGATAGCGTCAATAGCGACAGATCCTTTTTCGTTACCAAATAGCTTTCCTTGCTTCCCTTCGTAGGCGGCGCGTTCGAGGTCCGTCATGGCCGTTGTCTGTTCCTTGAGGGTGCGCGGCTTTCCAAACTCCGCTTTTTTGTAAGACGGCAGTTTTGCTTTAGCGTTGTCGACTGTTCTTTTTACTGCTTCGAGTTCTTCCTTCGACATTTTCCTGCCGTTAATCTTCCCGTCCTTCAAGATCATTTCACCTTCGGCAATACTGTTCTTGATCTCTTGTGTCCGCGCTGCATCGGATTCGATAAGATCCGATTGAGCTCTTTCCCATGCTTCCCCATAAGCGGTAGTCTTTGGGTTTAGCTTGTCGGCTCCCATCTTTTTCAATTCCTTGATTCTCTCTTTAGCCGCCCATAAGTTAAATTCGCCTTCGGACATTTTGGCCTTTTTAAACTCCGCCCTGTAGATCCTTGTGCTTGGACCGGCTTTGGAGTTCCATGCAGTTTGCAGTTCCGGGTCATTCCCTTTCATTTCACGGAAAGGATAGGCAATATGAACCTTTTCACCATTAACCGTTTGAGTTTCAAACATAAGGGCATAGCCTTCGTTTGCAAGAAACTCGGCTTTTGAGATTCCGACATAAGTGATCCCCGGAGCATCCCAATAATCAATTCGGGAGTTCAAAGTCTCTTTCCCGCTTTTTGCCGGCACTCCGATCTGGATAACCTTATCCCCAGGCTGTAATCCGAATTTTTCAACGGGATCAATTTTTGGCGTCCCTGTTACAACGTATCCGATCCCCTTGTTTGAATATATTTCGTATGGTGGATTTGTTTTTTCAAGAGCGGCCGCGACGTTCTTTTGTTCTTCTTGGGGCGTTTCTTTGGCAGGATTCTCGTCTCCGATCTTGATCTCTCCGGACGGTTTCTCCGGGTCAAGTTCGAGCTTCGGGGATTCTGAGGGGGCAAGGATCTCTTTTACTTTCTCGTAATCGGAGCGGAGCTGCGCGGAGACTTCATCAACGACAATGCGGCGGATCTGAGGGTTTTTGTTCTTATCGGCCCATATCTTTAATGCTTCGAGGTTTTCCTGGTCGTGGCCCTGGAGGAATTGCTCACGGATATAATCCGTTCCTCTCGTAAGATTCCCGGATTCATCGACGAGACTTTCGATCCCGTCGATTGCACTTCTTAGCTTTGCGTCTTTCTCCCCTGAAGATCCTTCTTCATTCCCTCGAAGATCTGAAGCCGCTTTTTCGATTTCGTCGACCGGGACACCGCTTCCTTCAATTTCTTCTTTTGTTCTTCGCTCATACTCGGCATGGCGTTCTGCCTCCGTTTTAAGATGCTCTATTTTACTCTCAAAAAGTCCAGTGAGAAGGCTTTTCTGTTTCTCCGTAAGCGGCTTGTTTTCAAGGAAAACGTCGATCACTTTAAGAGATTCTTTCTTCGTGTATCCTTTATTTTTAAAATACTCCGGGAAAGTAGACTCTTCATAGCCGGCAACGGTATCCTCGATAGTTCCGGCCTGGTCCGGTTGATTGACGAATTTACGGCCTGCCGTTCCTTCCTCGATCTCAGCCCGCATTTGCTTGATCCCGTAGTGTACGGGGTCTTGGCCTTCTTCGTAGCCTGGAAGAAGTGTTTTAGCGTCCGCTTCAGTGATCGTTCTTTCCGGAAACTGATAAAGCGTTTTCGGTGATCTTGGCTTCTTGCTCTTGCTTGGTTTCTTCGGTTCGTCTTTAAGCGCGGCTTTTACGATCGTCTCCGCCGGGATCTCGATACTGGCCCCTGTCTTTTTTGCGGCCTCGATTGTCTCGGGCTTTACTCCTAGTAGCTCCTCCATCTTCGCGCCAAAATCTTCTTTAAACGCCGTTTCAAACTTCGCAAGGTGCTCCGGAGTAATCTGAAACGATGTCGGTAAACCATGAGCTTTCATCTTCCAGTACGAGAATTTTTCTAAGATGTTTTGCCTGCCCCATTGTTTCAAACGATCCGGTTCAAAAATTGAGGGTCTTGGCATCATGTCTCCTTCTTTGATGCCTTTCGCTCTCGAATAGCGGTACGTCGTTGCATCGGACGCGGCGCGGCCTCCAGGAAGGCCGTGCATAAATCCACCGGCGATCTCACCCTTAACGATGAAGTCCGCAAGCTCAATGGCTCCCCTTGCTGTATTGCTTGCGTCTGAGGGTATCCATTTTTCGGTAGGGATAAGGTGATCCAAAGCGGAGAACGCAAGAAAGCCTACTGCGGTTCCGATGGGATCAATAACCGCGCCCGTGGCGACGCCTATCTGCATCAATGCGCCAAGATATTCTTTGTTGCTTGGATGATCCGGACGGATACCTGTAATCTTCGGGTTTCTTGCAAATTCCTCAAAATGCGCCTCAACGTCATGCAAGGACAATCCTGTTGATTCCGCTATCGCTTTTGATCTCTCCTTAACGTAATCATCCCCAAACCTCTCACGCATCGTCTTTGATTCACCGTAAATGCTCGGTAAGTCTCGCTGCCTTTTTAACTCTTGCTGAATGGCATAGATATTTTGGGATTTTGCGTTTGCTTCCTCCGGGCCCCCCTGGATCATCTTTCGAGCACCGGATTTAAGATCCGTCTCCGCTTCGCGCTTTCCTACGCCCATTGGCCCAATAACAGATGCTTTCAAAGCTCCTTTGATACTTCCCCATACGTCATAGGATTTTGAAGGACCAATGGAAAGGTGTTCCGGTTCAATCGCTGATTCAACGTCCGGGGCTTGTGATAAAGTCTTTTGTCCCTCGGTTCCTTCCTTGAGCTCCGGGGCGGCTGCTGCGGACTCCAGATCAATTTCGGGCATTACTTGTTCCCCTTGCTTTTAACCTCGTAAGATCCGTCCGGGTAGAATGTAATGTGATTCCCGTATCTATCCACTTTAACAACGCCTTCTTTTGGATAGTTTTTTACTTCCGGATGGCGAGTCAAAAAATCTTGAGCGAGTTTTTGCTTTGTAACGGCAGGGAGATCCTGGACCTTTGCTTTGGGATCTTTCGCGTGTTCCTGAATCGCGGAGCTGACAATCTCCTGGCCTTTAGGATTTCCCTTAACCATATCCATAATGGAACGAAGAACGCCTTTCTTTTCAGAAGATGCTTTCTCGCGTGCTCCGTCCTCGGAAAGAATCTTATCCAGATCTGAATAATCGTCCGCAACTGTCCCGACTTCTTCATCCTTCAAGAAATGAAGATGCGCCAGGTGTTGCGCGTCCTGGACCGATAACTTCCCGCTCGATCTCGCTGACAGGATCTTATCGTGTACGTCCTGGCTGTTCTGCGCGTCGTCGGCCATTGATTCCAAAATTTCCATATACGCGGCCCGGTCACTCTTGTGCGTGAGTTTTGACGCTCCGAACTGATCCCGGAGCTTCCCGAACTGCACCGGAGTAATTTTCTTCGAGGTAAACGCTTCCTCGATCTGAGGAAGCTGTGCGGTCCGGTCGTGGACTTGCATAGCAAACGACTCGTATGTTTTCTTCTGTCCGAGTTTTTCGGCAGCTTTCGCGGTCTTTTCTCTGCGCTCGATCATTCTGTTTGCGGTCTGTGTCGCCTTATCAAGCGTCTCAATATTCACCCCTTCATAAAACCCGTTCTTCACCATATCCAAGAACTGATCCGGAGCCGTGATCGCGTAATGCGTAGCGTGGGCCTGATCCCACTTCTGCTTTTTCTCAACCTTTTGCTTCACGCCTTCTTCTGTTGTTAGAAATCCTGCGTGTACCTGAGCGTCAATATTCGTGTCAAGCTGATGGATCTCGTTTGTTAGCTCTCCGACGTTCGTTGTTTTAATATAATTCTGTTGATGAATGGCTTCATAGGTATCCAGTTGAGCCTTTGCGTTCGAGACATATTTTTTTAAAAGCATTGAGTCAAGATTCGCCTGTGTAACATTTGAATTGTGCTGCTGCTCCATATTCCATTGATTCTTCCACCTTGGCATTGAAATATGATCCGCTGATTTAGACCTGGCCTCTTCAATGCGCGTAGAATATTTTGACTTAACGGCCGCGATCTGTTCGGGGGTCATGCTCGAAATATCTTCTTTTGCGAAGTCTGATTCAACAGTCATAAGCGCTTTTTCGTGCTCGTTCTGCGCCCTAGTCGTTTCCGCTACTTTCTGAACTTTTAACAGTTGCTCTGATGCTCCCTGTATCCCTTTTCCTATGTCTGAGAGAATACGGCCACCGGTAGACGCTACTTGCGGGTCAATCGGTTGTTGCGGAATTTCATTCGTCATTCTCCCGCTTGATTCGTGCTCAGTAATTCTCGCCATGATTCCCCCTATTAATTCGTCGACGCGCCAACAATCGTTGAAAATAAACCCATGACAGCTTTTGTTGTCTGCTCTCTCTTAATTTGTTTACCCGTCCATCGGTCAATAGCCGCCTGATTCTCAAGCCCGCGAGCCGACACCTCCGCGTTATAGGATGAGATTGACATATCAAGATTCCATTGAGAGATACTATCGACCATCACATCGACCGGAGAACCGGTGTTCGTCTTGACGCCACGCCCTGCATATTCCGCGAACTGATGCCCCGTGTCTGACTGTTTCTTCCGTTCCATCTGCGTTTGGTGCAACGCTTCTGCCGCTCTCGTCTCCTGCGCTTTCTGCATAGCGAGATCGGCATTGTATTGATAGGCTTTGTTCTGCTGAACGCCTTGCGTGTAATCTCCCCATGCGGACATTATCCCGCCGACGATTCCACCCATAGCGGCAAAGCTACCTCCACCCCCACCGGCAGAATTTCCGAGAGTCGATTGTGCCATCGGTCCACCCATTGAGTCTAAAGATGCCCCCGTCGCTCCGCTCATAGTTTTAGTCCTTGGTTTCGGTTTCAGATTTTAAGAGAACGCATAAAAGCATGGCAGGAAGCGGCTGATCCTGAACTATTACAATTTCATCGTCCGTCGCCCATCCCCCATCAATCGGCATTGGGATATCTCCTGTGTAAAGAGGAACTGGATGGCCGAGCGGAGGGTTCTTTGGAGTTTGAATAACCATCGGTTTTAAAAACTTTGGATCGTCTTTCTTCCCGATCTTCAGTCCGAGAGTCCGATCAACACGGAGATACGCCTCGTAAATCCTTCGCATGACTCCCTGCCCGCCTTCTGTGATTCTCAAAAGCTGTAGTTTCCCCCTATACGGAAGCCCTCCGATAATCTGCGCGGATTTGTTAGGAAGCGTAATCTGCCCTGAACCATCGACTAGGAACCTCTGTTGCGCGGCCGGAATTGCTCCGTCGGTCTGAACTGATATCGTCTCTCCGATTAAATGGTCGAATCCGGATATCGTTGACACCATTTTCCAAACTTTCCCACCGCTTGAATAAGTTCCGAAAGATGTCCCATCGATAGTGTTCCCGAGCTCATCTTTCAACTGGAACGTATGGGTCGTAACTCCGGCTACGATGTAAATGTTTCCATTGAGAGGAGAAGAAACGACTTTTGGAAATCCGTTCGGTCCTACGCCAACGACGCTCACAAGATCAATCTTGATCTGGTCTCCATTCGAGAATCCATGACTAGACGCCGTGACGACTACAGGGTTTGCGTTTGTGAATCCAGTTATTGTTATAGGCGTGTTTAGAGCCAAAGCGCAACTAAGACGGATAGGCTCCCATTGATTTACGAACGTCTCAGCCGAGAAATACTCGACGAACCGGCATACGCTCCCGTTAATAACCCTGTTCACAATCACCCATATCTGGTCGTCCGCACCGTCGACCTGTAGGATCGCGAGGGATTCAAAGAGTCCTTCCCCACCGCTCGATGCTCCTGCCGTAAGGCGCGACCATCCCATGACCTGTTGCTCCGCGTTCCGGACAAGCACCGCGATTTGACCGTCTGCGCGAAGTACCCATATCCTGTCATTCGGGCTTTGTTGATGTGCCATCTCAACCGCCCCGCCTCCGTCTCTCAAGATGTGATCCGCAAAGATGCACATATCCGCGGCGAGTTGCCGGTTTTTAAGATAATCGTAATAGAGCTCGCGCACCTGAAAGAGATTCGCTTGGAGATAATAGAGATAGCTTGAAATCTTCTCGGGTTGGATGGCGGCGGTAGGATAATTCGTATCGTTATTGACATTGATGTTCTTAGCGGAAATCGTCGCTCCGGCAGTACCGGATTGGATTGTGAACGTCCCTCCACTTGTCCCTGCTTGAAGGGATGAAGGGCAGGAGGCCATCCACCTTATCGCATTTCCCTGAACATCGGATACCGTAAAATCCACCGCCGCCGAATCTACGTTTGCATCTACCTTAAAATTGTCCGGTGCATTAATGACTGAACCCCAACCGCTTTTCGGCTGATAAGTCGTATTCGCATAATAAAGCCTCTGCTCATGGAATTGACAAGTCGCCGGCCACCCGCGCACATCGGAAAACGCGGCTTCTGCCCATAGCGTAAACGCGCTTGCGCTCGTGAGTGTTCCCGCGACGCCCTCCGGCTCTGACTGAACCGCTGCGGTCGCATGAAGTCCATCTGACACGGTAAGAATCTTAACAACACCGGTATTGATTTTCCAAAGGCTTCCAACATGACCGGCTTGGAATACGGGGACAGTTGCGGCAAGCACCCAATACCCTGACGCAAGGTCCGCGGCAAAGGTCGAACCTCCGACATTTGCGACGAGACATTTGTAAGTGCTTCCTCCATTCGTCACATAATCAGGCATATCGGGACCTGGGACATACGCTATCCCCGCGCCCCAAGCAGGGACAGTTACAACAAGATTGACGTTACCAGTAGCGGACGATGGGGTAATCGTTAGTTTCGTAATGTTGTCATCAAGGAACGGGCCTCGTATGAACGAAACCGGAGTCATGGAAAATGAATTTGAGGCGAGTCTAACGAGCTTATATGGCTTGTAGGTATTGAGCGGCGAGGTAATATACATCGTGTCCTCGTCCTGCGCCCTGTGAATCTGAAACACATCGGCCGAGTCGTAAGGAGTGACGATCTCTACAGGATTACCGCCATTCAACACCTGACCGTTATTCGCCCAAAATCGGAAGTAATGATAACCAACCTCGACAATGTAATTCTGCGTCGAGGAAAAAGAGAATTTCATAATCTTGGTTTTCTTGGTCGGGTCTTTTACTGATCCTGCGTACACCGTCCCAGGCGCGAACATAGCCCCGCCGATCTGGTGGAGCAGGAAATTCTCCGCGCACCCGAGCGCGTTAGGATACTGAACGAGATCGAACCGTCCTTTTGCGAGGGGAGACCATTCGCCGGCATTAAAATTACAATGAGGCGTTAAGGCTTTTGGCATGAAAACCTCTTGGCAGGATCAAACGCGGGATGAATTGGCTTTCCAGAGTTATACGGGCAATTCGGATAATCTACTTTTGAATCTTCTCTTTTCATGCAACGAAGTCCCTTAGATATTTCCGCTCCTATCCGG
The DNA here is from genome assembly GCA_903856085.1 of Candidatus Omnitrophota bacterium. Classification (GTDB taxonomy): domain Bacteria; phylum Omnitrophota; class Omnitrophia; order Omnitrophales; family Aquincolibacteriaceae; genus Aquincolibacterium; species Aquincolibacterium lacustre. The sequence goes on from CAIOAT010000027.1 coordinate 32,587, forward strand.
TACGGATAAATGTCGCAATAGGTACGCCCGCCGCTCCTTCCCCCATGCTCCGCTTTCAAATGATCGCAATGAGAATACAAGTCAACATTCTCACCGTTCAGATTAACGGTTTTTGCGAACACGATACAGCATTGACCACATCGAGCGCATTTGTCCATGCTCACCAATTTGTCGGTATCCAAATTTTTCCAACATCTACCATGCTCCCACGGCCTGAGAGCCGAGCGGTCTCCCATTCGCTTTGAGCGGGAGTCTCTGGCGTCCCTCCGGAGTCTCTTGACTTCGCGTCAGGAAGTCTTATTTCCTCGTATTCCTTGAGAAGCATCTCCGCTTTCTTTGCCGATTGAGCGATATTAAAGCCAATCTCCGCGCCAAGGCGTGTTGCGAGAGCCGTAACCATTGACGGGGAATAACTCGACGGGTCGTCATTCCTGAACACATATTTAAGCTGAAGGTTCGCCATGTCCGAGAGAAGAACCCTTGTCATTGTATTATCCTCGCTCTTGAAGCTCTCGAACTTGAACGTCGCTCCGATATTTGAGACTGCAATCGGCCTTATGAAATCGTTAGGTAACGCGTAAGCGATAGTCAATCCCTCAACACCTGAGTATGGAACGATGGAAAGGGTTTGTACTGGAACTGTGGTTGTCGCGCAACTCCAAGGAAATGCTTCAAGAAATTCATCACGGATAGGGTCATACAAATCAAGCATTAAATCCGATTCTCTTGAGCCATCTGTAAAAGAAGAAATCCGGTTAGCTCCGATTTTTCGTATTGCGAGATTAGCTACTCCTGTCTTGTCCATCGAGTCCCCCTAAAAAGAATGGGGAGAGTGTTTAACCCCTCCCCATATCTTTATGCCGCGTTTTTAATAATCGCGTAATTGTACGTCGATGTATCTGACGCCGTACAAACTACGGTAAATCCGGTTGCCGCCGTGATCGTGGCGACGTGTGGCTGAACTCCAACAGTACCACCGACCGTATTCAGCGAAATTACAATAGCGTCGCTGATTGCAACATTCGTATTGCTGATGGTAACAGGCGTAACACCATTAGCGACAAATGTACCAACCATGCCGTTTGAGCCTTGTTTCAACACAAGACCTTTTGCGGCCACCGTGGACGTTACATTGTCAGAGGTGCTAACCCCTGCCGTTGTGGTAAGTCCAGAAGCATTGACCGTTGTAAACGAACCCGCCGCCGGAGTAGACCCACCAATGGACGCGCCATTGATTGTGCCACTCGTTATAGCCGCGATACGCCCGTCAATCTTCCCGACACCATTACTCACCGAACACGCGCTTGTCGGGTAACAATCAACATCGAACACCTGAGCTTGCGCGGCTCCTGCTTTCCTGAACCCGACCGACGCGAACGCCGAGGGCGCAAGAAGGCACAACACCAACAGAACAACCAAAAACTTCTTCATGGCCTTTGTCTCCTTTTTGCGGTTCGGGAGGCGTGTAGACCTGGAGGATCTACTACGCCCCCTTCCCCGAGATTCACTAATCGACCGTGTAAAAGCAATACGCGGTTAGAACACCGGTGCTTTGACCCGCCGCGCCCGCTGTGGTCAGCAAAGCGTAGGTGTCGAGCGTTCCGGTTCCGACAACGTACCCCGCGCCCGTAATCTTGATAGGCGTCAAGGCCGTTTGAAGGCCGGTATTCCCTGCCACGGCAAACAGATTCGCCGTGTCTCCGTTCCCGAACGAGAACGTCAAGCTACCCTGAGCCACCGAAACGGAAAGCTCAAAGCCGAGGATCGTTGCTCCGGCCGGCAAGCTGAACAGCTTGAGCGTGGAGCCGACGTCAAAAGTCGTCGCCATCGCAAAAGTGTCCACCTGAACCTTGACGCGGCCATCCCACACGCCACGCGCTACCGTCTGAATCCCGCCCGCCAAAATCAGCGTCCGGTTTGCCCCAACAACATTTACTGGTGTAGTCATGTTACATTCCCTCCTTTAAGGGTGAGCGATTAAGAATCAGCCGTTACTACGCGGCCAACTCCACGCATTGAATTTTCACTACGCGCACTTCCTCAAGGCGGGTTGCGTTCATGCACATCTTGAGATAAATCTGCCAAGCATAGTTCTTGTCTTTCCGTTCATCCAAACGGCTCTCGATCTCCTTCTGGATGCCAAGAACAACGCCTTTCTTCTGGTACGCGAAACATTCGCGGTACGCGGCCGTGGCGTCCTGCGTCAAACGCTCGCAAGGAACCCAATTAAAACCGAGCCAAGTCTTGAGCTCGCCTTCGTACAACGGCTTCACGATGTTGAAATCCGAGCTCGTGACGTCCGTGGTGAGAAGAAGGTCCTGCAACTGCGCGGCGGTATGCGCCATGAAACGATCCGACTTCTCGACCTGATTGTGGTTCAGGTTCCGCATGGCCGAAATGCAATAGCCCTTGGTCATGCCGGTATTCGCGACGCCCGCGATCAACTGCCCTGCGGGGAACGTCACCGGTGTTGCACCACCAACGCCTTTGTACGCGGTTCCACCCAACGCACCGATGATAAGATCATCAATCTTGCGTTCGGCCGCGGCTTTCTTGGCTTGGAGGTAAGCACCCTTGGGATCGGTAATCATTGCCAGGGCGTCCGTGGGGTCCTCAAGCGTGTTACCCACGAAATAGCGCGGGGTAAGCATACGCCTCTGGTGGTCGCCGGACTGAACGGGTGTATCCTGATAACGACCGGATAACTCGATCATATCGTCCGCGGCTCCGTACTGGTCGACGAACTTGGCAAGCCCTTTGAAGTTTGAATCAATCATGACCGTCGGACGAAGAGTCGAGGTCATTTGCTGCGCGAGCAACGTAATATTGTCGCTGTAAGTCTTTTTGGCTAATACATCTGGTGCGCCCATGTGAGTAATCTCCTTTTAGGTTTTTGAGAAATCCGAGGTATCCTAATAAGGGCTCGTTTACTGCGTTACATGGGGCGCGTCGCCACGGTATCCCGACTGTCCAACAAAACTACGCTCTACAGGCTTCTTTCCTACTGCTTTCAGGTCGCTTTCGCGGGTGTCTTACTCGCCTGGTCTGAAGGTCCCTGCATCACATAGTTTGCAACTTTTTCGACTTTCTGAATCACCACCGTTGGGTCTGCCGCATCTCTCATACATTGATGCGGAAACATGATCCTTAAAACCTCAAGCCTACATTCCTGCGCGGTCATTGGAGACCGAGAACTTTCCGGCGCAAGTCTTGAACCTTCAGCAATGCTTCCTCATGCTTCGGGTCCTCCTCATTCGCCCACGCTCCTTTTCCTTCGATGTATTCTGATTCCATAGCGGAAAGCTCTTTCTGAGCCGCGGCAACTACCGTCGCGTCTCCTGCCGGCATACTTCCCTGAATAACTTTCACCATGTCCTCGGAGATTGCTTTGCCGAGGCTGTGGAGCTTTTCGATGAACTCCGGTTTGTCGATGAACGTCTTGCCGAGCTCCGGTCCAAAGAACGTCTCTGCCGCTTTCGCTGCAAGAGCCACATTGTTGTCGTAGTCATTCCCCCATTTCCCTTTCAGTTCGGTCTGCGCGGCCGTTGACTTCTCTTTCTGCGCGGCCTCCATCCGTTCGATGTTCGAGGACGCCATGAGAAGAAACTCGGGATACATCGCCTCGGCCTGTGCTTTAGTCAGGTCGTGCTTGTAAACATACGCCTTAAACGCTTTCTCGATCTCGGGCGTCGCCTGTGCTCCCGCGTGGAGCTTATCCGGGGCTTTGAGCTTGTACCCATCTTCAGTCTCCGGTACTCCCAATTTCATCTTGAACGCCTTGCGTTCCTCCGGGGTCGCCTTATCGTCGGGGATAATGACCGACTTCCCGACCCTCTCTACCGCGCTCAAATGACCCTTCACGAACTCGTCTGAGGTCTTGTACTTCGAGACGTTCGGGTTCTCCCGCGCTTCCTTCGGAAACGCGTGCTGCCAATTCGTCTGCATAAAACTCTCTGCCGCTTCCTCCGTGTCCACCGCTTTCAAATCTTCGAGTATTCCCATTTCATCTTCTCCTTGAGGGCGCGGATTACTCCGCGGTTTCCTCTGGTTCTGGTTGCATCATTGTTCCGATGTGAAGCACTAAACGCCTCGCGCCTTCTGCGTGAGCATCGGGAGCCGGCGCGAAGATACACCCCCGATTCTTTAAATCCTCCAATACAAGCTGTCCACTTGCCGAGTTGAACGTATCGAAATACGCCCGCTCAAGTTCCGGACAACTTTCTGACCCGTAGCCGACCATCTGCTTTAAACGAGATTGAAGGACTTGGTTCTTCATAGGACAACGGGCTCTAAAACAATCTCGGCCGACTCATTTACACAAGGACATTCCCCCTGATACTCTCCTCCGGTCTTGAGCTTCCATACCGAGAAATTCTGATGGCACTTGTCGCATACCCGCGTTTCCTCGTACTTGTCATACGCGGGAGCCTGTGCCGGCGCGTTGTGCCGCACGAACTCCATATCGCTTTCAAACACTTGTATCCTGCCGTAATCGACGTCAAGCACCTCAAGTATTGTGATGAACTTCCGTTCTCCGGGGCCGGCCTCGGGATCTTTCATTCTCATTTTTTTAATGACCGTGTATTCCTTGCCAAGCGTGAGAGTAAGGCCATCATCCCTACGGCTGATGTTGACGCACTTCACAACGTCGCGCTCTTGGATACCACGGACGGATTGGATAATTCCTCTATCCGTTTCGTCACGCTGTCTCTCGGCCATTTGTTTCGGTGTCTCAACCGGCATAATCGGCCGGTATCCGTTGTCCGATTCTTCCGCTTTGCATTTGCTGAACAACTCCCCGATTGTCATTTCAGGGTTGTAGTGAAGCACCTTCCCGCCAACGACAAGAACAAGAGCGGGAAACCCTCGTTCGTCCTGCTGTGCTTGAACCTCCAGTATAAGTTTCATAAATTCCCTTCCTCCTGGTCTCGGTGCGCCTTGAAATAATCCGCGTAAATCGCCTCCGCCTTAGCTATCCCCTCGGCGGTGTACGCTTCCTTCAACCGAAAAATTTTCTTGTAATCAAGGCCATGCTCCTTGATAAGCCACTTCGTTTTGTCATGGAGACCTTTCTCCGCGTCAATCAACATCTTGGCAAGGCTTCTCGTCATATCCCATTCCCAATCGTGAGCATCATCGACGAACCCCGCCGCTTCGTTCCTCTCACGATCTGCCGTTGTCTTGTTTCCCCAAGCCTCAAGGCTGTCGGTCATAAGATGGTCGCGCTCAAGCGGGGTGTAGACCTTATGCTTTGTGAGACCTAAAACTGTCGTTTCAATCGTCTCAAGATTCTTATTCGGAGCGAACACATGAGACAGAACGAGACGATAAAGCAACGGGAGACTTGCCGCCTCTTTATCAACAACCCTGTAGAGAGGAGCGACCATTATTTTTTATCCTCCGCGCCGGCCTTGGCGCCGTGGAGCTTCCCTTTTGCGTCCGTCTCCTGAATATCCGCGGCCTTCTGGCCTGCCTCTAGTTTCATCTGCATAGCCGCAAGCTCCTGACGCTTGGCTCGAAGCTCTTTAATCTTCTGTTCCTCGGCCAAGTATTGCGGCTCAATACCCATCAAATGCCCTATTCCCTTGAGCATCTTGTCACGCTCTAGGTTATCCATCACATTAGGATCACCACCGGCAACCGTCATGGTCATGTTAAAGAAATTCATGATATCCCCGACCTCGGCCGACCTCTGAGCCTTGGCAAGCGGGGATAGGTAAGTTATTCCAAACTCACGCCCTCTCAAGATATCGGGGAGCTTCGGAAGTAGTTTCAATTCCTCGGCGTCTCGGTAAAGCCCGATAAACATCGGGTCTAGCACTTCGTGTTGGTGTCTGCCAACCACCGGACCAAGGAGAATCATGTTCTCAAGTACTCGTCTCTGGACTTCGGGAACCGTCATTTGCTTATCAATAGCCGAAAGAGCGCGGAACAACGGGACGTAAAACCCTTCTTCAATCGCCTGTTTCGTCTCGTTTATCTCCTGTTCCGTGATCTGGTAATTCCCTCGGTTCGTCGGCCACGCTTCAATCTGCCCTACAGGAGTCTTGGAGTCTCGGTAACTTATTCCGGCGGGATTCTGATTGAGCGGCATCACAAACCCACGATTCGGCATTATGACGGGACTATCCGCGTTCTTCATGGCGGCTCTTAGGCTCGTCCGTTTCATGGCGTTTTTGAGGCGAATATCCGCTAAGACGTCCATCGCGGGAGATGTTCCGCGCGGGTCGCAAGCCTCTTTCCAAAACCGGCCGACATGGTGTCTCAGGTCTTTAAAGCCCGATTCCTCAATGAGATGCTTCCCTTTTTTCTCGATCCAAAGGCTCTCGAACGGCATATTTTGGTTATCAATCTTCGAGAAATCCCTGCGCTCTCTCGGACGCACCGACCACATAAAATCAAACTCGTCGAAAGGTTTGTCCTCAAGCACCTTAGCTATGACGTTCTTTCCCGCCTTCGCTCCCCACATCATGTATGCCTGGATCGCGGACAGAGGGAACGTCCGGTACACGCCGCACACACTCCCGTAAGCATCTTCCTCGATCATGATTTGCTCAACCGGGATCGTGTCGAACCTTACCCCTTGCTTGAAATCCGGAAGGCGGCAGATATCGCCCATTCCGAAAACTCCATGATCTATGTAAAACTCCTGCATCGACGTATCGAAGTTGGAAGCGCGAATCATATCAAGAACGACCTCGGTACAATCGTACCAATACTGCTGTACCTCTCGGTTCTCGTTGAGCATCTTCGCTTCAGGTCCGACGCATTGATACCCGAAGAACTTTGTCATGGGGTTAGTCATGTTGAAATGAAATCCGGCGCACATAATCTTGACCGCGCGGATCGCTGTGGAGTCGTATAGGAAATTGAAATTAAAACGCTCTCCGTGTTGCTTCGGCGCGTTAATCCATGCCTTGCGAGGCAAAGCGAAGTCTGCGACGTCCTGATACTGCCCGAGCCAATTAGACGCTTGGTTGCGTAGCTGTTGCTCGTTTAGAAGCGTCTGCTGTACGTTTCCGCCCATTAGGAGCCTCGCTTTTTAGCGTTTACCGATAAACTAAACTTTTTAGACAAAAAAATATCTTTACTGCCCTACGAGTGTTTTCTGCGCTGTGTCTTTTTGTCCTGGCATACCAACACCCGCGCCACCGGCTGTCGCTGTCGTTCCACCGGACGCGATTGCAGCGCGTCTTTGATCTGCCGCTGCTTTTTGCGCCGCGGCGAGAGAATCAACCGGACTTGGAGCGGGAGGAGGAGGTAGCTGCTTCGGTTCCGATTTTTTCCCGCCTCCGAAGATCGCTTGAAACAAACCGGCCATTATTCTCTCCGCTTTTCTAGCAAGACAAATTCATGGGAAAAATATTCTTTGCGTTCTACTTCTTTGAACCCGAGACGTTCGCAAAGTTTCTTTTCTAAAATGTTTCGCGCATCAATGCCTATAAAAAGAATATCACAAGTGTTCAAAGAAAAGAAATAATTACAAACTATTTCACCGGCCTCGAGGCTCCACCGCTTTTGATTCTTGATGGATCGAGCAAGAACGTCGTCGCGATACCCGTCAAGAGACCACCGGTCCGCGTCCTTGTGATAGCAAAGATAAATCACACCGCCTAGCACTCCATCCGAGGAATAAACGAGCCAAAAGTATTTCCCGTTCTGTACCGCTTCCTCGTACTTCGCTCGCGGCAATAAATCTTTCTCGAAACGATATTGACCCATCAACTGAAAAAGATATTCCATGTTCCACGGCTCGGAGAATGGAATAAGTTTTACGTTCTCGCTTTCGAGGATCATGTCGACCACCGCGGAAGGCCTTGAACGCTCCGGTACAAATCTTCATCGGCCATGCTGTGCCCCGGCAAGTTATTCGCGTCCCCGTAAGTGCGATCGACATACTTCTGCTCAAACGCCCATTGAAGCATCTTGTAGCAATCTCCGCGCCCAGGAGACCGGCCCAGGTTCTCTTTGATCTCCTCTTTCGGAATGACCTGAAGCATTCCGTTATTTTTGTTCTCGATCCACAAGTCTTGATCCAGGTCCTCGATGAGTTCGGTGTCTAACGCATTGATTGACGCGTGACCGCGTAACGCTCTGTCGCGAGTAACGAACGCCGCTTCCGCTCTCATGTTGGCGTATATGTATTTCTTCATGGCCTCCGGTGAGTCCTCCGCACCCTCAAAGACCGTGGACTTCCCCGACCCATGAAACTTGATGATCTGAATACCGCGCATGAGCTCCGGAGACCGTTGCTCCAAAAGCATGAGCTCCTGATAGCCTTTGATCCCAACGCCGTCACAATCGACGATGATGTAATAGCCGTTTACTTCCTTGCACATGGCGACGGCCTCAAGCGCACCCAAGGACGGAGCCATTCTGCTTTGAGTTTTTACCTTCAAAATATCGCCATTGTTCCCGCCCATCCATACCTCGTCGTCAACGCCTTCACCTGAAGGGTCCCACGCAACCCCGGCGTTCTTGTCGTGCGCGTGAAGCATACCATTCCTGCCTTTCATCAAGGCTATGAGGCTTTCGGGGAATATCGAATTGATACCGCCTTCTGGCACTTGACCAAGGACTCTGCCAATCCACCGAGGGTCTTGTTCCCCCCACTTCTTGCGCTTGTCCTCTACCCACTCAAAAGACGCAAGACCAGGTAGCACTTCTCGACGTTCAACGTAGTTCGGATTCTCAAGACAAGACAGGTTGAATACGATGTTTTGAATATTGTCTTTGAGCCCTTTCGCGAACCGGCCTTTGGCGCGGGTTGGATTCCCGAGGAAGATTACGAGAACTCTACCGGCAGTCGTGATCGCGTCAATCTGGTCATAGATAGGGTCCTCCACGGCCTGAGATTCGGTAACGAGTACAGCGACGTTTGGAGCGTGAAAACCTTGGAACTTTCCTCCTCCGCCCTCTTTCGTGGCGCCTACTTCCTTCGTTGTGAAGCCTGTTAAATACCAATCAATCGCCACCTCGATACGCGGAATAACAAACGCCTTGCCGCCAAGAATGACCCTGCGCTTGTTCCAATGGCTCAGAGTCTCTTTCCACATAATGTCGTTTACCTGGCGATCCGTTGGGCCAGTAAGAATGACATTCGACGGTCTAAACGTCTCAAGAAACCAACATGCGATCCCGCCGGTGATAAAGTCTTTCCCGAGAGAATGACCGGAACCGATGTAGATTTGCTTGCGCTCATTTATTGCGCGTGTACACGCTGCGAGAAGATTCTCCTGCATCGACCAGATGGCGGGCTGACCGGGATATTTGTCGAGATCCCCTGTCTTTCTCCAAACATACTTTAAGCCGAGTTGTTCTTTGCGGTATTTATTCGCGTCCGCTTGCCAAGAATTAACTCGATTTCGTAGGATTTCTGTTTCGCTTTCGATCTTCTTCATCCAGAGCCCTTATTGCTTGAAGCGGATTCGTAAAGAAATTCATTGCCACTTTCGCGTCGTCGTCTTTCCATTTGTGATTCTTCAGCCAGAATATCGAACCGACCGGCTTCCCGTCTGTCGCGCAACGGCCTTCGTGGAACCGCTCGATTTGCAACACCGCCTTTTTTATAATGCAAGAAAACTCCGGACGGGACTTGTAATCATAAAGCGACTGTCTATCGCAAAAGCCAAGGAAAAGAGCCAAACCGCTTACTGTGGGAGGCATTACCTCGAACATAATCTTGCCGTGTTTGTCGTGAAGAAACTCGCCGGTGTCTTTATCCTTGATGGGAAAACAGCCCGTTTCAGCATCAAAATAGGCGTTTATTCGCTTGGAGAGCTCGTTTGCGGACTTAAAAGCCGGAGGCCGACCGCCTTTGTTTCGCCGTTTCTTACCTTTCGGCATGATATTGACGCTTTAACGCCTTCACAATTGACCTATACGGCATCTTCTGAGGACCAAAGGACATCATGTCCCACATCGTTTTCGCTTCTTTCCTTAACCGCTTCGCGACGGTGCCCCTCATACTGCCAACCCGTTCGCTTTCTTCAACGACAATTTCCCGATCTGTTTTCTTCGCCTGACCGCCGGCGCGTGTTCGCTTTTCTCAATCCTCGGCCAACAATTCCTACGGCTCGCGTGTCTCATTTTTTATTCCTCCAGTTCTTCATCTTCCGTTTCTACTTCGTCCTCGTCGGCGTAAGTCTCCGGATCAAACTCGTCAATATCCTGCATCGGGTTATCTTCACAAAAGCTCGGACACAACATCACGAAATTCAACCTCTTCCCAATCGATCAAAGGCCTCGGCTTACAAACCGCCATTCCCGCCTGATACATCAAAGACCTTAATTCAATATCAGAATAAAACAACCAATCCCGATATGCCCGTCCTGCTGACCTTCTCTCGACAAAGAAATTAAAACGCCGGCAATCGCTTTTTCCTTTAGCGACGACCGGCGCGGTCATTGAAAGTAATCCTTTGTCGATCTCATACTTAAATTATACGCCTTTTACTTTATGGGTAAAGTGTAATCTTTCCCCTTACGCCGATACGATCCAAACCGGATACACGCCTTTTTGCACTTCCCGGATTTTGGGTAATAATCGCAATCCGTTTTAGGGCAGTACCCGATGTTCCAGTTACCGCGTGACTTCGCGCCCATTGTCGATAATCCTCTGCGTTTGAGCCACTGTGTTTTGATACGTCGCTTCCTGCCTCTGAAAGTCCGTCTGGTTCCGGATCGCGTCTGGTTCTTCACTCGCCCAAAGCGTATGCGCAAGCCATAAAAACGCTGCGAGAGCAAACGCGAAAATCAAGATCCTCTTTGTCTGCATAAGAAACTCCTTTCTGGTTATTCCCATTGAATTGTCCTTGATCTTCGTTCTCCTCCAAATTCAAAAACTCGATACCGGATAAACGGATAATTCGCTTCAAAAATCTTTTTTCTCAAACCCCATGCTTCCGTCTTTGTTGCATTTCCGCCTTTCACCTCATGCACTTCGTTCCGCCCGTCCTTTAGCGTGATTGTAAAATCTGGTTTATGCCTACCAATTAGCTTCTCATAAGCTAAGAGATCGTAGCTTTTTTCGTATTCCCACGCCTTTATCCTCCCGGACCTTCGTTCCGCCTCAAGCCAGAGAGCATGATCTCTTTCCGCTTTTGATCTATAAGTGTATCCACCGATCCCACGGACGATTACCGCGCCGTATTTATTCATACCCTCACCCCGTTTAATTTTTTAGCGATCCCCATAGCGTAACCGAAAGGATTCTCCAGTTTCTTTTTTGACGTTTTAACCTTGTGTATTATTTCCTCAGATGCTTTTTGTACCGCCTCACTCATTACCGCCCATCCCATTGTTTTTGCTATTTCTCTTTTAAGATCGTGCATTTGATCGTCTTTAAAAAAAGAACCGGCGGCTGGTTTTCCCCCTCCGATCGGTATTTGGTTAGGTAAGGTTCGGTTGGTTGGGTTAGGTTGGTTGGTAGGCGTTTCTGTAACGTTACTGATTCGTTTCATTTCACGATGTTTTCTAACTCTGGAACGCGTTGATTCTAATAGCCTTAGACCATGTTTTCCCCAATCATGGATACGGTCGTGACGGTCCATGAGCTTTACTGACTTTAAAACGTCTTTCAGGCTCTTTTCGAGTGGTATTCGTGCGGCTTTGCATAGCTCCTTGTCTGAGAATTTGCTCAAATTGCCATTAGGAGCGTTTGAGGCGGTCCAACACCATAGGCAGGCGATATACCCTAAAGCGGTTGGATATTCGCACTCCATGAGAAACGCTAGACGATCAATCTTCCAATGATCCCTTAAAGCTATGTGAAACTCGATCCATGCCATACTGCCCCCTTTTAAAATAATTCTTGTTGTAGCTTTTGTCTGATCTCTGCGGCTTTCCAAACGATCGCTGACCTCCCGGATCTTGTTACTCTTCTCTCATTTGATTGTGTTAAAAGACCGTCTTGTGTCAAAAATCTTATAAAACAAGACGCTGTTTGATGCCTAAGCCCAAGAGATACTTCGATCTCGTCGCATGTCTTTCCGCCTCCCCACCTGATCGCGTAATAAATCTTCCTCCGGTACTCGTTTTTCTTCTTGGCAATCTCCGCCTTGGAAGAAATAGAAGTGTCTGCATACCCTGTAGGAACAGTCTCGATTGTGTCCGTGTCTAATCGATATGGCATTTATTCGACCCTCTCAACACTCACGCGGATCACGCCCTTGTCTAAAGACGATATTTTGCTGAAAGCTCTTTTAGATAGGTCGATAACACGGTGAAGTCTGCGGCTTGGTCCACGGTCAAAAATTGCGACTGTGACAGATTTTCCGTTTCCGAGATTAGTAACCTTAACGATCGCGCCCATCGGATAGTTCCAGGCTGCCGCAAAATCTTGTTTCGTTCTCTCAAGTTCATAGAGTGATCTCCCGCTTGACGTTGGACAAAAAGAAGGATTAAGGTTGTACCGGCAGCACTCTCGCCCGTAAAAAGACGCAAGCCCAGTTGTCGCCTCTCCACAAAATGCCACCGGTACGCTAAGGATCGTGAACATAAAAACCGCTGTCGCCATGTCCCACAAAACACGGCCCCGATTTTGCTTCAGCCGCGCCAAGATCCGAAGATCCGTTACGCGGTGTTTCTTTGAGAGTAGACCGCCGGGCCCGGTTGCCTTTTTCTGTGGGGACAGTGGGCTAACGCCCTTTTCGGCTTCCGGGTGGACCGGCGGCAAAGTCGTATCCATTACTTTGTCCTCACGGACATATCGGTACGCTCAGAGAACTTGAGTCCGGGGACCGGCATCGTTCCCTTGACGCCTTTGGCGTATTGGTTCAAAGCGGATTGATTGATCGAAATGATCCCAAGCGGGGCGCGGCCTTCCGCGATTGACTTGAGAAGCGTCGGGAGATCCGTAACTTCCGCGATCCAGGTCTTTTTAAATGACGTGCCTTGAGCCTGGACGGGCTCCGGAGCCATGAACACCGGCGGCGCGACATAGGTTTCCGCCTTCTCTCGCAACGATTCCGCCTTCTCCGTCTTTCCTTTTGCTTCCGCTTCCGCTGCCTGGCGGCGTATTTCTTCCTGGCGTTTCCTCTCGTCCTCCTGTCGCTTCGCTTCTGCGGCCTTCGCTGCATCGTCCCGCTTCTTCTGTTCCGCAGCCTCGAACACAATAATCTTTCGCTTGATAATCACTTCCGCGTCCGAAAACGGCTCCGTGAAGAAATTGTAAAGCTCTTTAACGCGCTTCCAGGATTCATGCGCGGCGCGGACCGGCGGATCAAACTTTTCATGGATCTGCTTGGCCCGGAGCTTGATCTCTTTTAGGATCTCTTGAGCTTCCAGGCTGTCCGACGACGTTTTAATCACAAGCGCACCGGCCGTTTGCACGATCGGGTTTACTTCCTTCTCCAACACTTCCCGCTGTTCCCTCGAAAGATCAATCGTTGTCATACTCATTGAACTGCCCCCCTTTGTAGTGGTTTTCGTATTTTTTTCTTTTGCTCCAATGCAGAGACACGCAGGCAAGAAAGTCGTTTAGATCCGTTGGATCTTTGAACTCTTGGAGCTCGTAATTGCCTGTGGGTTTTAATTGAAGTCCAAAACGCTTGCGGATCTTGATTCCGTAGTTTTCTTCGACGAGGAGCTTATAACCGGAAAGCTGCGGACCTACGGCGTTATAGAGTTTCCAGGTGCATTTAAGATCGACGATCGCTTCCTCGCCCCCTAACGTCGTAATGAGAAGCCCCTGGCGATCCGGAGTCCCGCAAAACCGCCATTTCTTAGAGCGCAGCGATACCTCAGTAAATTCGCTTCGCGCCTCGAAACCGGAGATCTCGCAGAATTTCTTATACGCCTCGACATATGGCACGAGCGGCTTTGACAGTTTTTCCTCGTCAAGATTGCACTCGTCGAGAAGATGGCAGGCCCGATGCACCGCGACCCCCAAGACGCGCTTATATTCCAAACGCGCCTTAGGGACCCCGGAGTAATCAACGATCCCGAACTCTTGGAGAAGCTGAGTTACGGAAGGCTCTACGATCCCGGCATAGGTGTACTGATGCTGCTCCGGATCGAATTTAAAGAGCGGGTCGTTTGTACTCATAAAAGCACCCCGCTTTTAATTCGTTGTAGAGAAAACGCGCTTGGAAATTCTGAAAGAACGCCGCCGCTTTCGGCTTCGAGTGACGATAAACAACGGCGCGTCCTTCGTTCGCAAGCTCGATGATTCGATCTACTGTTGCGATAGGGGCGGGTGCGGTATCAGCCTCAACCGGGCCACGCGTACCTAGTTCCGAGGTTCCCATGCTCCGTTTCCTTAACTGACCCCTACCGCCTTTACTCATTTCCGCGCCGCCTTGCGCTTGTTCAGATCCGCTTGAGCTTCCGCTAATTCCTGCGCCTCGATCTCCGCCTTTTCTTCCTCCGACATTTCTTGTGCTGCCGGTGCGGGGGCCTCAACAGGGACCGGCTGCGCGGTATGTTGGATTCCCCCCGTGTGTTCACCGGCATTTTTTGCTACCGGCATTTCAATAGGAGCCGGTTCTGCGATCTGACTTTCGACGATCCTCTCCCCTTCATCCGGTTCATAGATCCCGGAGAAGCCGTAAGCAACACGAGCGCATTGAATCAACGCCTTGTGGCGAAGCATACGGAGAGGCCATTTCACCCACGGGGATTTGCCCGAGTCGAAACACTCACTCATGTACTCTGTTACGACGGTGCTCCGGACGTCCCCGCCGGTCATGCGCGTCAAAATCTCGCAGGTGATGGATTCGACGTCGGTCTTGGACGCGTTCGGCTTCCCGTCTTTGCTCCTGTTCTCGGACAGCCTAACGCCCCTGTGATCGTTCTTCCCGTCCTCGCCCTTGTGCTTGTTCATAAGGGAAATCCACCCGTCCACCGGAACGATAGGAACAACCCCGCCGCCCTTCCCGCTAAACGCGTAAATCTCTTTCAAGAGCGGGTTAAGCTGATAGGTGTTCGCCACGATCACACACGCGACAAATTCCTCGGGCGTCTTACAATCCTTAAACGCCGTCATTTGAAGCGTCTTTTGAAGCTGTGCCGCTGACACTTGAAGCCGTGACGCCATAGCCTCAATCGCCGTCTGCTTTGTTTTTTTTGCCAATTCGTTTCCCATTTTCTTAACCCTCCAGGTTGTTTTTATTTAAAAATCTCTAACTTGATTCTCTTGTCCGCGACCACGATCCTTTTTGAATCTCCGTCTTTAAAAATTACAATCCCTCCTTCCGTGATTTTTTCTATCTTGCCGGGATACAAAAAATTGACGTATTGGATTGTCCCGCCGCTGACGCATTGGATTGTCCCGCCTCTGACGTCTTGGATTGTCCCGCCGCTGACGTCTTGGATTGTCCCGCCTCTGACGTATTGGATTGTCCCGCCTCTGACGTATTGGATTGTCCCGCCGGTCCCTAGAAACCACCTGCCGGCGGTGATCTCTTTAATTTTGCTTTTAATAAATCGTCCGACGAAAACCTC
>CAIOAT010000028.1 GCA_903856085.1 Candidatus Omnitrophota bacterium
CCCAGTCGGAGCGTAAGCCCCGCACCAGAACCCTGCGCGTAGATTTTCAGGATATCACAAGCAATTCCGAGGCTTGTCTCACGGAATTCGAGAAGAACGTTCTGGATAACGTTCGTGATTTGAAGAGTAACCCCCGCGACCAATTGATTGCCGAAGAGAAGGCCCTCGAAAAGAAACAGAAAGCGATTCAGGACCTGCGCCGGTTACGGCGCTATGTGAAATACGCCCGGCTTACCCCGAAACAGAAGCAAGCCTACAAGCTTTTCTTCATGACCAAAAGACACAATATGACCCTCCGGAAGCTTGCCCTGAAGCTCGATATCAGTCTTTCAAGCGCTTGGGCGCGGCTCCACGGCGCATTGTTACACCTTGAAAAGATAAAACTCCGGCGCGAGGAGGGTAAGAAGTTGAGATGGATTTTTGGTTCTTTCCTTTACGTCCGGAAACTCAGGAAAGTACTCCATCTCTATTTCGAGAGATGCTGGCCTCCCCCGATGATCGCCCGTTCCCTTGATTCCAAGCTTTCAACGATCTACGACAATATCCGGACCATCCGCATTCTTGGGTATATTTATTCCCAGAAGGAATATATCCCTTGGAAAGAGGCCCAAAAAAAGTGTAAGGGTCTATAGAAAAACCCTCGAACAAAACCCCCAAAACGGACCTAATATAAGGGGAGTGTTTTATCTTTCCTCTCATGCCCGCTAGTGACAGGGGGCGTCGTGACCCGCTGTTTGTGCGGGTTCCGCGATTTTGGATCAGGTAGAAAGCCTTCCATCCTTGTAACACCTGGATAAAAAGACCATAGGGATGGCGACCATGTAGTCCGGTCTTTAGGCGAATCAATCTACAGCCCATTATTGGGCGATCCGAAAGGAGCGGAACTTAACATGACGAACGTACCACCCGAAACAGTAGCGTCTCAATGCCCAATCGCAAACTCTAACAACCCCGTCGGACTCCAAAAACAGCGACTCCACAGCAGGTTCCCCAAAGTCCGATCCGTCCAACTGACAGCCCGCGATCTTTTGATTTTTCAGCTTCTTCAGGCTGAAGGAGCGAAAACCTCTGCGGATCTCTCCAGCCAGTTTTGGGACAGCCACTCCAAGAAAGCCAAAGCCGGTTTCCAGCGTATCCGGTTGTTGATTAGATTCGGTTTCCTTGAACGCGGCAATCCCAAGCTTCTCTATCTTTCCGAAAGCGCCAAGCAGATTCTTCCCACGGCTCTCGGTGTAGAGGATAAGAAGCCGCAATGAAAGTGATTTCTCCGAACACCTTCCGAAGTCCCGTCTACCGGGTTTATGCCCATCTCTCCGACGAAGAACGACTCGACCAGGCCTGCGAGCTTTTAGCGGAAGGCGTGCTCCGCCTTGCCGAGAAGCGCGGGCTTTTGAAACAGCAGCTTGATCCGGCTAATCGGGCCCCAGAAAAGACGAAAGAGACCACCTGAAATGAATCTTGAAACGCTACACCTCAAAACATTCGTAAGACCAAAACAGAGAAAGTTGGAAGGTGCCGTATGATCAAAAAACAGCAGAACTCGGAATATTGTTCCGTACATAGGCGGTATCCCTCGAATATACATCTCAAGACGTATATGCCTGTGGGGTATCCGGACCGCGCTAACTTGTTTTGACGCCTCGTTTCGCCGTTTCAGCCTGTGGCTGAAATGCCTAACGACCACCCTCTCTCATCTTCTGGATGATTCGAGATGGTGGTCGTTAGCGGCTTACTCGGCTATTAGAGTTAGTGCGGTCCGGTTAAAAGAAAGGAGCAGTTCTATACAATGCAAAGGGAATATAAAAAACAAAACTGGAGATATGTTGAGATTCAGTTAAGAGATGAGCGGTTATTGAGAGTGATTGGGGATGAGGGATTTATAAGACGTGATCTTGTGATTAAGTATATTTTTGATGGTAATGAAAGTTACGCAAAGATCCGGATTAGAAAGCTTAAAAAGTTCGGCTATTTAAATGCTGTTCCGGTGAAGGCGGGTGATCCTGAATGCTACCTGCTTGGGCCTGAAGGTGTGGAGGTGGTGAGGAAGTTTTTCCCGATAGGACTTCGGGGATGGGGGTGTCCGAGCATCCAGGATTCGATCGATCTTGGTCGTTATGAACACAGCTGTAAAGTGACCGAGGTGAGGCTCCTTTTTGAAAATATGAAGTTTTGCAAGAACTGGAAAAGCGAACGGAGACTGCGCGCCGGGACGAAAGGCGGACACAAGGTCCCGGATGGATTCTTTGTCCCCAACCAGAAAGGTGTCGCCGTCGAGGTTGAATTAAGGCCCAAGAAAGCATCGACTTACCAAAAAATATTCCAATTTTACGAAGGAGATGATCAGGTAGGTTATGTTTTCTATGTCTGCGAGACGCTGCCGCTCCTTACTTCCATACGCAGGATTGCGGATAAAAGCGCAATTTTTAAGAGGTATTGTTTTCTGCTCTATAGCGAGCTTGTGACATCTCGGGAAACCGCGGTCGTGCGCACCGACAAGGGTGAATTTCCGCTCAGGATGCTACTGAGATGAATCAAGATCCATGGCGAAGCGAGTGGCGGGAAATGAAAGGAAAGGTCGAAAAAGACCTCTGCCCGGAATTGGGAATGGATCTTTTTCGGGGGGAACTTTTCAGCGGAGAATATTCCTCGGATCTTCAGGTGTTCGGGAAGGACGTTTTTCTCAGGAACATGCTTCAGCGGATCTTGGCCATAGATTTTCATTTCAAAGTTCAAAGGGCCCCTGTTTTCATGATCGTTCCTTCAAGCCAGCGGGATCTATTAACCAAGGTAAACAGAATTCTCGTGAACGAAACCCCCGAAGAGGTCGGGGCCTTCTTTCTCTACGACAAAAAGCGGCCCGAAGATTCGGTAAATCCCGGACGGTTCATATCTTTGCTTGGTTCCGACGGGATCGTTTGGATTCCCGGCACCAAACGGCAGATACATCTTTTTGCGGTGTTGAGAGCGGATGAGGAGCGTCCTTTGAGCAATCCCATGGTGTTTCGTTTGAGAAAGGCTATTCGTGAGCGTTTCCCATCGAAGTTGATCAATGCTCCCAGGCCCCAGTGTCCCTTGATCTACCTTTTTCATCCCGAGGACATGGGTTCTTATGAAAATGTCTGTAAATGGATCGACGATTTAATGGAGCATTGTCTCTTTCGCATTTTCTTAAGAGAAACTCATCCTTTCATCGAACCGTCAAAAACAAGCTTGATCTATGGCCCTGATATTTATCCGGCCGGCACTTATGAGAAAATGCGGCTGTATGCTCGCAAGCGGAACGGGAGAAAAAGAGACAGGAAATACATCTTTTGGGATGATCGGGAAACTTCAATGCGACTGAAATCGCTGGAACTGTTTGCTTCCGGAATCCCGGTGAGCCAGACAGGATTTGCGTTTTATAAAAATGCCGCCAGTCAGAGGTACCATCATGTCTGGTTCTATCCCGCGCGGCAAAGCCTCGGCGATCTTCCTTACAAGCCACCGCACAGCTCATTTCTGAACGCTCCGGACAATTCTAAGGTGAAGACCGTTTTAAAAGAGCCCGTTAAACCCAAAGACTCGCTTGCCGAGCTGATGGATGATCTGAGACCGGGGAAGAAGAATCCGTGAGGAACCGGCAAGCCCACAATAGATCGGCAAAGATCGATTGACAAAGGATATGTTGAATTTGCGTGACCGCGTTCTAAGGGCCACGGCTGGCGTTTTGCAGCACGATCCTCGTTTATTCAGGGACTGAAGTCGAAAGAACCGGCTCAGCCGTACCTGTTTGAATGCGAATCGGACAGTAAATCGGACAACAGTAAATCGGATAGTAATCGGATAGTAAATCGGATAGTAGAATATCTATAACCGGCTCTCATTAAACCGGTTATGGCTTATTGCTAAGAATGGGTTCTCTTTTCAAAATCCGGCTTGTGCCGTTTTAATTTTGATTTTATCGGTTAACGGTACTGCGCCTAAAGCAGATCGAAATTGCAAAATCCACCATTTCAATCTTGAGGCAGTGCTTGTCTGAGCTCCCGTTTTACGGATCGATAAACTTGGTCAAATTCCGGGAGTATCGCGACTTGAGTTGAAAGGCGCTCGCTCCAAAGTTTTTTGAGGCGCGCTTCTTTTCGAGAAAATTCTTCTCCCACAGTGTCCGAACTTCTGTTGCGGAATGTCAATTTTTCACCGATGGCGCCGACGATTTCTGTGATGTCGACATAGTGGTTTGAGGTTAGGTGCCATAAGTCGTAAAGATCGCGCGGTTCATTCCGCGCCCGGTCCGAGAGAGCAACAACCTTTTCAGAGGCTATTTCTTCGAGAGAGTACACCAGCACCTTGGAATCCTTTGGGATATCCTCATACTGTGCGTATTCTGCGAGTACCGGTTTCTCTTGCGGCGGAAATACGATCCGTTCACGGATCGTGATGTCTACTTTGACTTCTTTGGGAGCTATGGCCGGCAAAGGGCCTTCGTAGCCCAGGAAAAAGGTATGACTGTTTTGATGGGCGTGCCGGTCAAGACGGCTGAAATTGAATTTAATACCCGATTGCTGTTCGATTTTATAGAACACTTCGCCGAGACCTTCCTGGACCCTCTCGAATGGGACCTCTTTTAGAAAAGTGAAATCAAGATCTTCGGAAAAACGGTAATCAGCGATATGACATTTCTTGATCGCGGTACCGCCTTTAAATAGCAGGATCTCCCGCAGACTGCTTTGCGATAAGCCCACGAGAAACCAGGAAAGGCAATAATCGCGTTCGAGCACAGCTTCCGGGATTCGGCGTCCGCCTTTGCGGGCGAGTTCATTGGAGAGTAATGAGAGATTGCGTTGGGGGATCACGGGTTAGGTCCTCACGACGGCTAAAAGCTCTTCCGGGGATACATTGAGCTGCAATCTCCAGCGGCTCAGGAATTTTCCTTCGGTAGGCAAGCGTGGATCTAAACGCATATAAGTCTCCGTAAGCGAGTGACGAAGCGCGGCTATGTTTTGAGCGGTTCCGATCTTGTAAAGTTCCATTAAATATCCTAATCTGCGGATCACGGCCCCGATCCCTGTTTTTTTCGCGTATTCTATTAAACGGTCGGGGTTCATGTCTTGGCGCCTCATCCAAAGACC
Source organism: Candidatus Omnitrophota bacterium (assembly GCA_903856085.1). GTDB lineage: Bacteria > Omnitrophota > Omnitrophia > Omnitrophales > Aquincolibacteriaceae > Aquincolibacterium > Aquincolibacterium lacustre. The sequence continues at coordinate 5,109 of CAIOAT010000028.1, forward strand.
TTTTGCGACCTCGGTCAAACCTCCGCAATATTCAGGCTGCCTTAGGCCGTCAATCACCGTTTTCTCAAGGTTACTCACTTTTACCTGCATCTCTTTGGTAGCCCAATGATCAGTGACGCCAAAAAAGTATTTCTTGGGCGTGTGAATGAACTGGAACTCAGCGCCGAGCACATGAACAGGGCGCCGGGGCTTGAGTACCGAAGCGTAAACAAGTAACTGGGGCTGTGTCAGCATTTGATGGATTTGCATCGCGCTGCCATGAGAAAAATAATATCCCTTGCCGCCGGCAATCTCACGTGCGGCGATCAGGGGTTCTCCCAAATACTCGCGTTCTTTGCCCAACTCAAAGGGGACCAGGATAAAGATTCCAGGTTTCAGTCTTGATGCAACCCCCCTGTTGACGAGCTTTCTGACGAAGTTTGTGGCGGAAGGTTTTCCAACGGCCAGGATCTTTTGCACATCTTTTAACCTGAAGATCGGATGCTTCCCTTCGTAGAGAGCCGCGATCAGGGAAGCCGCCTTGGAGCCTAGCGTTTTTTGAATGTTATGTTTTAACGTCATAATGTGTCTCCGTGGGACATATTCTGCATTCAAAGTATAATAATGTCAAGCCCCGCTATAGCGCAATAGGGCTTTTTCGGTCGGAGTCCCCAGGTGAAGCTCGCTTTTTGGCCTTCCTATTATAAGAGCTCTTGTCTCTACACCTTTCCACTACACCGCCAGCGCGGTTTCTTGAAATTTAAAATCGTTCTCGCTTTCCGTGCTTTTTTTGGTAAAATTCATCCCTCCATGGGACCAGGATAAGGCGCCCGGACGGCCCTTGGTCTGTATTTGATGGGATTGTAGATGCGTCTTGTAACGGTTGATTCATCTATGACTTTTTTGATTTTCCATTCTCCCTTGGCCACTCGGTAAAGTAGAATCGGGATTTCAATAGGGAAAGTAGGTCGTCTGTGAGTGGCGTTCGGGCAGTTGTTCCTCTGAGCAACTACTATGCCGTGGAAGTCTCAAGATGACTCTGTCGCGTTGCAGCCGTGAGAAAAGACGAGAAAGAAAATCGAATGTCATGAAAAACGGATTACGGGATAAAACCAAGGAAATGATCGCGGCGTACGGGTTCCTCATGCCGAACCTCATCGGGTTCCTTTTGTTTACATCGATTCCGGTGCTGGCGTCACTTTGGTTGAGTTTTGTGAAGTGGGACCTTTTGTCTGATGGCCCGCAATTTGCGGGGCTGAAAAACTTTATCGAGTTGGCGAAAGATCCTTTCTTCGGGAAGTATTGTTGGAACACACTTGTTTTGATGGCGGCCATTCCGATCAGCATGGCGGGGTCGCTCCTCTTGGCAATCGCTCTCAACCAAAAGCTTCGTGGGACGGTCATTTTTAGGACGCTTTATTTTCTCCCGACGATCTGCTCGGGTGTTGCGATCTTTATGCTCTGGAGGTTGATCTATAATCCGAATTTCGGGCTCTTGAATTCGATGACGACTCAATTCGGGGATATGCTGGGGCTTCGGTTGATTGGGCCGAATTGGTTGACGGATGAAGCCTGGGCGAAGCCGGCTTTTATCATCATGAGCGTGTGGCAATCGATCGGTGGCTACAACATGATCCTTTATCTCGCAGCTCTGCAGGGAGTGCCGCGGGATCTTTATGATGCGGCCGAAGTGGATGGCGCCAACAGTTGGCAGAAGTTTTGGAATGTTACCTGGCCGCAGATTTCGCCGACAACTTTCTTCATCGCGACGATGAGCCTGATCGGCGGGTTTCAGGCGGGCTTTGATCAGGCGTACATCATGACGGGCGGCGGGCCCAACGGATCCACCACCACGATCATTTATTATATTTTCAATAACGCATTCGAATGGTACCGCATGGGATACGCGGCGGCTATTTCATGGGTTCTGTTCTTGATCATCTTTGCGGTTACGGTTGTGAAGTGGCGTTTCTTCGGCAAGATTGTTCACTATACTTAAGCGAGAGCTATGGGCAATCACATTGATTCATTGATTCAAGAGGAAATGAGGCAGGAGATGGCTGCGTCTGTCTCCCGTTCAAAAAGGAAAAAAACGGTAAAGGTGGTGACCGAGCTCAAGGAAAAGTCGCCCCTGAAGCGGAGCTTGCAGCGGGCGGTGCTTTTCGCGGCTTTGTTCGTGGGCGCGGTGAGCATGACCGCGCCGTTTCTGTGGATGGTCTCGACCTCGCTTGCTGAAGCCGGACAGGTTTTTGCGGAGGGTCGTTCGTGGTGGCAGGAATGGCTTCCCATGAGTTTTGTCTGGCAGAATTATGTGAAAGTCTGGGCCGTGGTTCCGTTCGCGCAGTTCTATCTGAATTCCATTTTCGTGAGTCTTTGCATCACATTCGGGCAGGTTGCCACAAGCGCGATGGCCGCGTACGCGTTTGCGCGTCTGAATTTTCCAGGTCGCGACAGGATTTTCTTTGGTTATCTTGCGACGATGATGATCCCGGGTGCGGTGACCATGATCCCGGTGTTTATTCTGCTGCGGCATTTTGGATGGATCGATACGTATAAGGCCCTGATTCTTCCGGGTATTTTTACAGCTTACGGGACGTTCATGTTGCGGCAGTTTTTTTTGACATTGCCTAAGGATCTTGAAGATGCCGCGAAGATCGATGGGTGTTCGTATGTCCGGATCTTCTGGCACATCATTCTGCCGCTTTCAAAGCCTGCGCTCGCGACTTTGACAACTTTTACGTTCATGGGATCGTGGATGAATCTGATGTGGCCTTTGATCGTGGTGAATACCCATACGAAATATACGCTGCCGGTTGGGTTGGCTTATTTTCAGGGAGTGCACGGCACGGACTGGACGCTCCTTATGGCGGCATCGATGATGATGATCCTGCCGATCTTGATCGTCTTTTTATTCAATCAGCGATTTTTCGTCGAAGGCATTAAGTTGACCGGGATCAAGGGCTAACTTTATGGAAGCTATTGTTCTCGCAGCCGGAAAAGGAACGCGGATGTGTTCTGAACTGCCGAAGGTCCTCCATCCAGTGTTTGGGAAACCGGTGCTCGGGTATGTGCTGGATTCATTGGCCGGAGCCGGAGTCAAGAATCCTTATGTGGTGGTGGGCTATAAGGCCGAAGCCGTGCGCTCTTTTTCGAAATCATACGGTGCAGTCCCGGTGCTTCAGCGCGAACAAAAAGGGACCGGTCATGCGGTGATGATGGCCCAGGCGGCGCTCAAGAACGCGCAAGGTCCCGTGCTGATCTGGCCGGGCGATATGCCTCTCGTGAAGCCGGAGACGCTCAGGGAATTTTGTGCGGCGCATAAAAAGTCACGGGCGCATGTCAGCGTGTTATCCTGTGACCAGGAGGATCCGTCCGGATATGGAAGGATCGTGCGCGAAGAGAATCATTTTGCGGCGATCCGGGAAGAACTGGATGCCACGCCGGAGGAACGCGCGATCCGGGAAGTGAATACCGGCATTTATCTTTTTGATAAAAAAGTTTTATTTGAGGCTCTGTCGAGGATCGGGCGGGATAATCAAAAGGGCGAATATTATTTGACGGACACCATTGAGATCCTCCGGCGCGGGGGTTATTGCGTGGAGGCATTTCTTTTGGCGAGCGCGGAAGAAGGGCAAGGGATTAATTCCCAGAAAGATCTGGCCACCGTGACGAAAAAAATAAACGAGCGGGAGATCGCGAGACATCAGGATAAGGGCGTGACATTCATGGCGCCGGAGCAGACTTTTGTGGCTCCGGGTGTGAAGATCGGCAAAGGGACCACGATCTATCCGTGGTGTTTTATTAAAAGCGGTGTGGAGATCGGTGCGAATTGTGAGATCGGACCGTTTGCGAAGCTTCGCCGCGGAACTGTGATCGGCGACGGCTCGGTGATCGGTAGTTTTGTGGAAGTGAACCGGAGCCGTCTTGGGAAAAATGTTTCGGCGAAGCATTTGACTTATTTGGGGGACGCGGTGATCGGCGACGGCGCGAATATCGGGGCCGGGACCATTACGGCGAATTTTGACGGAAAGAAAAAGCAGCAAACCATGATTGGAAAGAACGTAAGGGTTGGTTCCAACACGGTCTTCGTGGCACCCGTTCGTATTCCGGACGGGGCGAGGACTGGAGCGGGGGCGGTGGTGATCCCGAAAATAAAAATTAAAAAAGGTGATGTGGTTGTCGGTGTTCCGGCCCGGCCCATCCCAAAGAAGAAAAGGTAGGGTGTTCTTATGACGAAGATCCAGAAGAAACAGAATGGAGATATGGTTCTTTTAGCGGGGAGCTCTCATCCGGAGCTCGCTAAGGAGATCGCAAAGCATCTCGGTATTCCGCTCGGCGATGTGATGCTCGGCCGTTTTCCAGAAGGAGAAATTCAGCTTCAGATCCGTGATAATATCCGGGGTAAGGATGTGTTTATTGTTCAGCCGACCTGCACGCCGCCCAACGAGAGCCTGATGGAACTTTTGATCCTGATCGATGCCGCGCGCCGCGCTTCGGCCAAGCGGATCACGGCGGTGCTGCCGTTCTTTGGTTATGCCCGTCAGGACCGCAAAGATAAACCGCGTGTTCCAATCACTGCAAAGCTGGTGGCGAACTTGATCGTGAGCGCTGGCGCGAGCCGTGTGCTTACAATGGATCTTCACGCGGGGCAGATTCAAGGATTTTTTGATATTCCGGTCGATCATCTCTATTCGATCAATGTTCTTGGAAGTTATTTCAAGAGGAAGAAGGTCAAGGATCTTGTGGTCGTTTCGCCTGATGTGGGTGGAATCAAGATGGCTCGGGGATATGCCAAGCTTTTTGATTGTGATTTCGCGATCGTGGACAAGCGCCGTGAGAGCGCGTCCCAGACTCATGTGATGCACATCATCGGTTCCGTGGCTGGGAAGAATGTTATCATTATCGACGACATGATCTCGACGGGCGGTTCGCTTGTGGAAGCCGCCAAGGCACTGAAGAACGCGGGAGCATTGGACATCTATGCTAACATTGTGCATCCTGTCTTGGCCGGAAGTGCTGTGGAGAGGATCCAAAAGTCTGTTATCAAGGAACTTATCGTGACGAACAGTATTCCTCTCGGTAAGGAAAAACGGATCAAAAAGATCACGCAGCTTTCGATCGCTTCATTGCTCGCGGATGCGATCTACCGGATCCATTATAATGAATCAATCAGCACACTTTTTTCAAGCGCAGGTGTTGAAGCATAAACCGAACAAGAGGGAAGTCACTTCCGTCTTAATCACAGGACATCAAGGAGGAATTTTCAATGCAAACTTTTGAACTGCAAGCTAAAGCACGTATTCCGCACGGGACTCGCAAGGCACGCGGGGTCCGTCGCAACGAAATGTTCCCAGCCGTGGTTTACGGGCATGGGATGAAACCGCTCGCCATCGAAGTGCCGGACAGGGCATTTCTCAAGGCGATCCACACCAAGGCCGGCGCAAACGTCCTGATCACACTCCAAATCGAAGGGGTGCAGCTGAAGGAATCGACGTGTCGCGTTAAGGCTATCCAGAACAATCCCATTACGGATAAGATCGATCATATCGATTTCATGGTCATCTCGCTGACCGAAAAGATCACGGTCAAGGTTCCGGTGGTCCTTCTTCATATTGAAGAAGCGCCTGGCATCAAGGAAGGCGGATCGCTCGATCTGGTGCATCGCGAAATCGAAGTAGAATGCTTACCCACGCAGATCCCGGAAAAGATCGAGATCGAAACGAAGGCCATGAAAATCAACGATGCGGTTCATGTGAAGGACCTGACGCTTCCTCAGGGGATCGTATGCTTGCTTTCCCCGGAAGACGTGGTTCTTGCGATTCATCCTCCTCGTGAGGAGGAAGTGAAGCCCGCTGAAGAGGGCGTTGCTGAGCCCGAGGTTATGGAAAAGGGCAAGAAAGATAAGGAAGGCGAAGAAGGTGCTCCCGCGAAGGCCGCGCCTGCCGGAGCCAAACCCGCCGCGCCTGTTGCAGGAAAACCTGCCGCAGCCCCAGGGAAAGACGGAAAGTAAGGACGGACCTCCCGGGATCCGCGGAAGCGTCCCCGGGAGGATTTTGAGGGCTCTGATGAAACTCATCGTTGGGCTTGGAAATCCCGGAGACGGATACGCCCGTACGCGGCATAACATCGGTCGCCGGCTTATCGAGTTCATCGTTAGAACAGAGAAAGTAAAACTTGCTTCCAAGAAGTCCTTGCAGTCGGCCCTAGCTTCGGTTTCGTGGAGTGGAGAACCGCTACAGCTGGCGCATCCGCTGACTTACATGAACCTTTCAGGCGAAGCAATAGCAGCCCTGGTGAAGTATTGGAAAGTCGCGGCAGACAAAGATCTTCTGGTGGTGGTCGATGATGTCGCGTTGCCGTTCGGAAAATTCCGTTTGCGAGGTGAAGGAAGTTCGGGCGGGCATAATGGGCTTGCCTCGATAGAAGAACATCTCGGAAGCCGTGAATATCCGAGGCTTCGGATCGGGATCGGTTCCTGCGAAAACAAAACGATCGCAGCATCCGCGGGGCCGGATGAGTCGCTTCGGGATTATGTGCTTGCCCCGTTCAATGTCGCAGAAGAGAAACAGATGAAAAAGCTTCTCGAAAAGGGGATGGAAGCGTGCCACTCATGGGTTGCGGAGCCTTTGGCGAGGGCGATGAGCCGAGTTAATGCTGTGGCCTTGTAAAGAGTTTCGCTCGTTGGAACTTTTCTTGTTCAAGTCTTTATTTCTGTCTCCGGGGGGATGATTGGGGCTATTCCAATCGCCGGATATTTTTTTTATTAAATGAGAATCAGGGTTGCCCAAGCACGGCATTTATGTTACATTGTCTCTTCTTTTAGCCTTTTCGAAGGCCTAAAAACTTCATAACTGCTTCTGTAGCTTCTGTTTATGAAACTTACGGAAAGAGTTATCATCTTCATCTAGACGCTGAGGGAGTGTGTAATGAAAAAATATGAAGGGTTGTTTATATTTCCGCCGGAGATCACAGGAGAGAGTTACAAGGACCCTGCCGCGGAGGTTGTAAAATGGATCGAAAAGTTCCAGGGGAAAGTGATCCAGAAGACCGATCTTGGGAAAAAAGCTCTTGGTCACATGATCCGAAAATACAAAGACGGTAGAACGTTTGTTTTTGAATTTGAAATGGATCCGTCCCGTGCGCAGGAGTTTCGCAAGGAGTTGGAACTGCAAGAAAATCTTTTGAGATACATGGTGAGCATTCTCGCGAAGAAGCCTGCGTTACCGCCTCTTCCGGTCGCTCCCGTTGCGACGCCCAAAGTATAATCAACCCAACGCGCAAAAAAATCGGGTGACCTATGGCCGTAAGTTTAAATAAAGTAATGTTGATCGGGAATCTCACCCGGGATCCGGAACTTCGCTATATTCCTTCGGGCCAGGCCGTGACGACTTTTACGATCGCGGTTAACCGCACGTACAATTCCAAAGCGGGAGAAAAGAAGGAAGAAGTTTGTTTTATACGGATCGTGGTTTGGGCGCGTCTCGCGGAGATCTGTAATGAATACCTGAAAAAGGGCCGGCCTGTTTTTGTGGAGGGAAGGATCCAGACCCGAAGCTGGGATGGCCCGGATGGTAACAAGCGGTATTCTACGGAAGTGGTCGCCGATAATGTCCAGTTCCTTGGCTCGAAACCCGGAAGCGGGAAGGGCGATGGGGCAGATGTGCCGGCCATGGACGTGGATGACAGTATTTTTGAAGCCCCGGAAGGCGGCATGTCTTCCAAAAAGGATTCCGTCTCCCTTTCAAAGGACGAACTTAAACCCGACGAAGAAATTCCCTTCTAAATTAGCTAGGTGTAAAAAATATGAAACCGAGATCCTCTTCAAGATTTGGAAAAGACGAAAAGAAAAAGCCCTTTGATAAGAATGCCCGTGGCCCCAAAAAAGGCGAAAAAGGTTACGGCTCACCGAGCAGGGCTCCTTCCCGGCCACAGCGCAAACGCATGCGGCGTGTACTCCCGGCCATGGACTACAAGGATGTGGATGCTTTGGGAAAATATATCACCGAGAAAGGCAAGATTTTGCCGCGGCGCATCACACGTTTGAGTTCGAAGGACCAACGGACGCTTACACGCCTCATCAAGAAGTCGCGTCATTCGGGACTTTTGGCATTCCAGGCGAACTGATCGCCGGAGCCATTTTTTAAAAAAAGAAAAAAGGGGAATTGATCCATGGAGTTATTGCTTTTGAAAAATGTGGCAGATGTTGGAAAAAAAGGCGATGTCGTGCGTGTTCGTGATGGATTTGCAAGGAATTTTCTGATGCCTCAGGATCTCGCGATCCCGGCGACGCGTGCTAACAAGCAGTTCTTTGCGGAAAAACGTGCGCGCAGTGCTGCACGCAAGGTTAAAGAAAAAGAAGCCGCCGAAAAACGCGCTAAAGAGATGAAGGATCTTACGATCACCCCTTGAGGTTCGCGCAGGCGAAGGCGACAAGCTTTATGGTTCTGTGACAGCCGAAGATCTTCGCGTGGAACTTGAAAAGCAGGGGCATAGCTTTGAGAAAAAGCAGGTCCGGATCAAGGATGCTTTGAAGACCTTGGGCACGCACCAGGTCGATCTTGAAATTTACCCGCAAGTCAAGACGCGTCTGACGGTCGAGCTCGTTCGCAGCCCTGATTCACATTAATTCCTAAAGTCGAAGGTCATCAGGACCGCCCCAGTCAGCCGTTTTGGAAATATAAACAAGGCTTGGGCGACCGGCTTAAACCTCTTCAGAGGTCCTTTGTGGTTGAATTGAAGACAACGGTTAATCTTTACGAAAAACTTCCGCCGCAGAATCGCGAAGCTGAAATGAGCGTTCTGGGTGCGATGTTTTTTGACGAGATCGCGCTCGCGAAAGCCATCGAAGTCCTGACCCCCGATTTTTTCTACGACCAGCGTCATCAAAATATTTTCAGCGTGATGACAACCCTGTTTTCCCGCAATCACCCCGTCGATCTCATCACAGTCTCGGAGGAACTCAAGAAACGCAAACAGCTTGAGGACCTTGGTGGTATCAGCTACCTGACCCAGTTGACTACGATCGTTCCGACGGCGGCGAACATTGAACATTATGCCCGAATCGTCAAGGACAAGGCGCTCCTTCGCAAGCTCATTCAATCTGGGACACAGATTGTGCAGAACAGTCTTGAGGCTGAGGGGAATGCCCGCGAGATGATTGACAGCGCCGAGAAAATGATTTTCGATATCGGACAGTCACAGATCGAAAATAAGACCGTCCAGATCAGGGACATTATCCATGAGAGCATGGAAACGATCGATCAGTTGTTTCAACGCAAGGAACACATTACGGGTATCGCGACGGGCTTTCATGAATTTGACATGAAGACCGCGGGGCTCCAACCTTCGGATCTGGTCATCGTGGCAGGTCGCCCCTCGATGGGGAAATCCGCTTTTGCTACCGCGATCTGCGAACATGCCGGTATTAATCTGAAGAAACCAGTCGTTATTTTCTCGCTTGAAATGAGTAAAGAGCAGCTTGTTCAGAGAATGCTCTGTTCCCACGCGCGTGTCGACGCACAAAAGGTCCGCACGGGGTATCTCTCCCATCAAGATTGGCCGAAACTGACAAATGCTGCCGGTAAACTTTCCGAAGCTCCGATCTTTATCGACGACACACCGGGACAGACCGTGCTCGAAATCCGCGCCAAGGCCCGCCGTCTCAAGATGAAGCACGATATTTCCTTGATCGTAATCGATTATTTGCAGCTCATGCAAGGGTCGAAGTCCTCCGAAAACCGTCAGCAGGAGATCTCCGAAATTTCCAGGTCTCTCAAGGCGCTCGCGCGCGAGATCCGAGTTCCTGTTATCGCCGTGAGCCAGCTTTCCCGTGCGGTGGAGTCGAGGACCGGCAATCGTCCGCAGCTTTCCGATCTTCGCGAGTCCGGCGCAATCGAACAGGATGCCGATGTGGTTGTATTTCTTTTTCGAGAAGAGTATTATCAGCCTTCTGAAGAGAACAAAAATAAGGCTGAGGCGATCATCGCCAAACAGCGCAATGGGCCCACGGGCATTATCCCGCTCGTGTTTCTCAAAGAATGGACGCGTTTCGATAATCCTGAATTTTTCAGATCAGAGGAATCCGCATGAAACGATTGCTGCTACTGCTTTTAGGGTTATCTTTTGGCGTGTTGTGTGTTTTCCCGGCCTTTGCCGAGGACGCGACTAAGAAGACGGCTACGGAAGCTGGGGCAGTCTCGCCAGCGGCTCCCGTACCTTCTAAGAATCTTAATGCGGAACAACCTTCCGCAAAGGTTCCAGTTCCGGCGATTCCGGCGGCTTCTACGAATCATGCTGCTGAAGGAACCTCCTCAAAAGTTTCTGCGCAGGCGGGTTCCGTTTCAAGCCCTGCAGCCCAATCGTCGTCTTATGCGCCTGTCTCAGCAGATCCTCAGCCCACGCCGGAGGTCAAAAAAACAATCGTAGCGATGGATGTTCGCGGGAACCGCATCGTGAGCACGAACACTATTTTGAGCAAGATCCAGACCAAGCAGGGGTTGACCCTTAAACAGCAGACTGTTAATGAAGATATCAAACGTCTTTATGCGACCGGATTTTTTGAGGATGTGAGGTTGGAGGTGGAAGAGCTTCCCGAAGGGTATAAACTCATCGTAGAAGTGGATGAGAAGCCGATCGTCAAGCAAATCACGTTTGAGGGAGCCACTTCGTTTAAGGAAGACAAACTTCGCAAGACGCTGGGTGTGATCGAGGGACAGATCCTGGACCGTAAGGCCGTCAAAAAGGGCGAGGAAGAGATACGCAAGCTTTACGCGGACAAGGGGTTCCGCTTCGTGGATCTTCAGGCGACCGTGAATGTGGATTCGAAGACCAAAGAGGCCGTAATCACGGTCAAGGTATTCGAGGGGAAAAAATTTAAGATCAGCAAGATTTCTTTCGAGGGAGTAAAGGCCTTCAAACCCAAGCAACTTTCCAAACTGATGAAAACAAAAGAGAGAAAATGGTTTTTGTTTGGAACCTTCAAAGAAGGTGATTTTGAGAAAGACCTAGAAAAGATCAGCTTCTTCTATCAGAAGGAAGGTTATTTGGACGTGAAGGTGGTGCCGGAGTTTGCCTATAATAAGGATCAGAACACGATTCAGATCCTGATCAAGATTGATGAAGGGCAACATTACCTGACTGGTGAGATTAAGTTTAAAGGGAACACCCTTTTCCCCGAATCCGAACTGTGGCAGCAACTTGAAATGCTTCCCGGCCTGACCTATTCCCAGTTTTATGTCGCACAGGATATGGAAAAGATCCGCCAATTCTATGCGAATGAGGGCTATATGGAAGCTCGCGTGGTACCCGACGTAAAACTGAACCGCGACAGCAGCAAAGTCGATATCACGTACGAAATTCAAGAGGGGGACCTTTATTTTGTGGAGAAGGTCCAGATCCGCGGAAACACCAAGACTCGTGATAAGGTTATCCGTCGCGAACTCCGCATCCGGCCAGGCGAGCGCTTTGATGGGAAGAAGATCGAGAAATCCAAGGAGCGCCTCGAGAATCTGAATTACTTTGAGGAGGTTACCTACGATACCGAACCCACGGACGCCGGCGCGAATCGCAAGGACCTCATTTTCAGGGTCAAAGAAAAACGGACCGGGGAGCTTTCCTTCGGCGGCGGTGTCAGTTCCATTGATACATTCATGGGGTTTGCCGAGATCTCCCAGAGGAATTTCGATATCCTTAATTGGCCGCGTTTTACCGGCGGTGGGCAGTCGCTCTCGATCCGTGGTCAGGTCGGGACCATTAACCAGGAGTACGACGCCAGTTTTGTTGAGCCGTATCTTTTTAATAAGCCAATCTCTTGGGGCACAAATATTTTTGCCACATCGCAAGACGATAAAAATACTGAATTTGGACAGCGGAGAATGGGCGCCTCGACGACTTTATCGCGTCTTTTCAAAGATGTTCTCAGGGCGGGGGGCGGGTACACGTTGGAGCGTGTGGAACTTAAGAATGTCGCAAGCGGTGCGCCTGTTTCCGTTACGGAGTTTGAAGGGCCCGACTGGCTTTCTAGGCTCCGTGCGTTTACGACCTTTGATAATCGTGACAACGTATTCAATCCTACCAAGGGGCGTGTGATTAATCTTGCCGGTGAATTGATCGGAAGCTTTCTTGGCGGCGATCAGGAATATTATATTTTACGGTCCGGGTATACGGAATATCTCACGTTCCATAAAAAGCATCAGATCGAATTTCAGGCACGGTTGGCCTCATCGCAGTCGTTTGGGAAATCATCGACGACCCCGGCTTATGACAGGTTCTTTGCCGGCGGCCTTGGCACGGTGCGTGGTTTTAATTATCGCCGTGTGGGTCCTCAGGAGAACGGGGAGGCCGTGGGTGGTCAGACCATGGCCATTGTGAATCTCGATTATACTTTTCCGCTTCCTTATCTTGACGCGTTCCGTGGGGTGCTTTTTATGGACGCGGGCAGTGTTAGTCCCGATTCTTACAATATCGATTTCGGAAAATTTGCCGTAAGCGTGGGTCCTGGAATCAAGGTCAAGACACCCATCGGGCCTTTGGCTTTTTATTATGGTCTTCCCATTGCGAATCGGGACACCAAGGACAGAAATGGACGTTTCGAGTTTAGTTTGAGCCGTAGTTTTTAAAGCATTCTAACCGCAGTATCATTCCAAAAAAGGAGAAACACCATGAACCGTAAACTGATCGCTGGTTTTCTTGCAGTGCTGATGATGTTGGGACTGAGTCTTCCTGCTTTTGCCGCAGAGATGAAGGTGGCGTATGTCGATGTGGGAGAGGTTTTTGACAATTACCAAAAAACCAAGGACCAGGATTTGGTGCTTAAGACCGCAGGGGAAGCTAAGGAAAAAGAACGAAATGATATGACGGCCAAGATCCGTTCGATGGAAGATGAATTAGCTCTTCTTGCAGCGGATGCCCGTGCCGCCAAACAGGAACAGCTGATCGAAAAGAAGCGCCAGCTCGAGGATTTTGATCGCAATGTCCGTCAGCAGCTTGCGGAGCAACGCGATAAGGTGGTGCGTGAGATCTTCCAGGAGATCGATGTCATCGTCCAGGACTTTTCGACCAAAGGTGGCTATGACATGATCTTCAATAAACGCGTGCTTCTTGCCCAGAAAAAGTCTTTTGACATCACGGCGCAGGTCTCCGCGGAACTCGCGAAGAAATACAAAAAGGCCTAAGCCGGAGAACGATGAAACAAAGGACTCTCAAAAACCAAGCTGTTTTCGAAGGATCGGGACTCCATACCGGCCGTAAGGTGACGGTGTGCGTGCGTCCTGCCGCGGAGAATGTCGGCATTCTTTTTTGCCGTGTCGATCTGGACCCGGACCTCAAGGTCAGTGCTTCGATCGAGAATGTCTGTTCCGATGAGATGCGCCAGACGGCGATCTCAGTGGGGAAGGGACGCGTTCGTACGATTGAACACCTCATGGCTGCTTTTCACGGGCTCGGGATCGATAACGCTCTGGTGGAGATCGACGGGGAAGAAGTTCCCGGGATGGACGGTAGTTCTTTGGAATTTACCAAGGCGCTGATCGCGGCTGGTCTTGAGGAGCAGAGTGCGGAGCGAAAGTTCCTGACGGTCAAGGTTCCCGTTTATATCGACCAGGGCGATCAGTCGATCGTCATCTTGCCCGCCGATTCATTTTCGATCTCCTACATGCTCAACTATCGGGACGCAGATCTTCTGGACCAGTACCTGTCGCTTCCGATCATGCCGGAAATCTTTGAGCGGGAGCTGGCGCCGGCTCGCACCTTTTGTCTTAAAAAGGAGGCGGAGCTTTTGCTTTCCCAGGGATTTGGAAAGGGTGCGAATCCTTCCAACACGCTCATTTTCGAAAAGAATAAACCGCTCCAGAATGCTTTGCGGTTTGAAAACGAAGCCTGTCGGCACAAGATGATGGATATTCTGGGCGATCTGTTTTTGTGCGGAAAATTCATCCGCGGTCACGTGATCGCTTCCCGGAGCGGCCACGCCCTTAACGTTGAACTCGTGAGGAAATTAATGATGAATGCTCCCTCTGAACCAAAGCCACTCTCCAAAACACTGAATGTGGAAGAGATCCAGAAGATCATCCCGCATCGCTATCCCTTTCTTTTCGTAGATCGGATCGAGAATTTTGAGCCGGGGACCCGCGCGACGGGTTTCAAACAAGTAACGATGAATGATTATTTTTTTCAGGGGCATTTTCCGGGGCATCCGGTGATGCCGGGTGTTCTCATCGTGGAAGCGATGGCGCAAGTCGGCGGTGTGATTATGTTGGGTGAGCCCGAGAACCGGGGCAAGATTGCTTACTTCATGAGCGTGGACGCGGTCAAGTGGCGCAGTCCGGTTCTGCCAGGGGATACACTCCGGATGGAAGTCGAGGTTCTGAAGAAACGTGCCAAGTTCGGACAATGCGCCGGCAAGGCTTATGTGGGGGATAAATTAGTATGCGAAGCGGATGTGAAATTCGCCGTGGTGGATGCGTGAAGATCCATCCGACGGCGATCGTCCATCCGGACGCCGTCCTTGGCGAAGGAGTTGAAATCGGGCCGTGGGCCATCGTCGAAGGGACTGTCACGATTGGAGCGCGCACGAAAGTTGGTCCTCGCGTAACGATCGAAGGGCATACCACGATCGGAGAAGATAATGTGATCTTCACGGGCGCAGTGGTCGGTAGCCTTACCCAGGATAAAAAAGCCGATGGCGGTGTGAGTTACCTGAGGATCGGCGATCGCAACACGATCCGCGAATATGCGACTCTCAATCCCGGCACCTTGAACGGTACCGAGACTGTGATCGGGAACGACAATCTCCTGATGGCTTACGCGCATGTCGCGCATGACTGTATTATTCATAATGGCGCGACGCTTGCCAATAACGCGACGCTTGCGGGCCACGTGATCGTAGAAGATAGAGCGATCCTCGGCGGTCTTTCCGCAGTCCATCAATTCGTTCGGATCGGGAAATTATCGATCACGGGGGGGTGTTCCAAGGTTGTGCAAGATATCCCGCCTTTTATGATGGTCGACGGCCATCCGGCGCATGCTTTTGGGATCAATACCGTGGGTTTGGATCGCGCGGAATTCTCCCAGGAAGAAAAATCGGCCATTAAGAAAGCCTTCAAAATCATCTTCAGGTCAGGTCTCATCTTAAAGAACGTCATCAAGCAGATTCAGCAAGATATCCCCTCCGGTCCCTCCATTCAGACGATCATTGATTTCCTGGAAAAGTCCGAACGGGGCATTTGCGGATAGATCCGTCAGAAATTGATATTTCGGATATCCCCGAGGTGCTGATGACGACAAAAATGGATAAATTCTGTATTTTTTCTTGATATTCTAACGGGGTGAACGATGAAGACTATGGGGATCATTGCGGGGAATGGACGTTTTCCCATCCTGGTCGCAGAGGAAGCTAAGCGGGCGGGATACCGGATCGTAACCTGCGCTATTGAGCAGGAGGCTGAGCCTTGCTTAGAGAAACTCTCGGATGCTTTTTCGTGGGTCAAAGTCGGGGAGCTTAAAAAGCTTTCTAAATTTCTGAAGAGTGAAGGCGTTCACGAGGCTATCATGGCTGGCAAGATTGAAAAGGTGCGTTTCTTTAAAGAGAACGTACGCCTCGATCTTGATATGATGGCGGTTCTTGTGAAATTGAGAGACCACAAGGATGACTCTCTTCTCGGCGGCATTGCGGATTATCTGTTTAAAAAAGGCATCGTTCTCCAGGATTCCACCTGCTTTCTCAAGAGTATGATGCCGGGACCGGGACTGCTTGGAAAAAAGAAGCCGTCCAATTCCGTGATGGACGACATCGATTTTGGTTTTGGAATAGCACAGAAGATCGCCGGCGCGGACATCGGGCAGACGGTGGTCGTGAAGAATAAATCCGTGCTAGCGGTCGAGGCCATTGAAGGCACAGACGAAGCCATACGCCGAGGCGGGGCATTGGGTCGCGGGAAGATCGTTGCGGTAAAAGTAGCGAAACCCAACCAGGATATGCGTTTCGATGTGCCGGCCGTAGGACTCAAGACGCTGGAGGTCCTGATCGAAACGCATGCCGAGGCTTTTGCGTTTGAGGCCCATAAAACACTTTTTATCGGCAAAGATATTTTTATGGAAAAAGCTAATCGCGCGGGGATTGTTCTTTACGGAGTGAGCGACAGGCCTTGAAAGATGAAACTATGAATAGTGATAAAAAAAGATTCTCCGGCGGGCTGCAACGCGAGACTCAGGAGCTCGGGGTGCTCTATGAGATTACCCGACATATGAGTGCGCCGGTCCCACTTGAAGACCGGATGAGAAAAGTGTTAGATGTTCTTCATGAAAAAATGGGCATGCACCGTGGGACTTTGACCCTCGTTGATGCAGACAGTGAAAGCCTCACGATCGAGATCGCCCACGGTCTTGATGACCAGGCAAAGAAGAAAGGCCGATATAAAATCGGCGAGGGGATCACGGGCAAGGTCGTGGAGGCGGGAGAGCCTATTGCGGTCCCTAACATCGGAGAAGAGCCTCTTTTTCTCAATCGCACCGGTGCGCGGAAGGATTTCCGCCGTAACCGTATCGCGTTCATCTGCGTTCCCATCAAGATCGATCAGGAGACCATCGGCGCTTTGAGCGTAGATCGGCTTTTCGAAGGGAATGTTTCGCTGGATGAGGACCTGAGACTCTTGACCATCATCAGCTTCATCATTGCGCAAGCCGTCGCGAACTATCGGCTCCGCGAAAAAGAAAAAGTGAAGCTTCAGTTCGAGAATGTTGAGTTGAAGCGCGAGCTTGCCAAAAAATTCCATCCGACTAATGTGATCGGTAAAAGCAAACGCATGGAAGAAGTTTATGAGGCCATTGAAATGGTAAGTCAGACGCGCTCGACCGTGCTCCTGCGGGGCGAAACGGGAACCGGGAAAGAGCTTGTGGCACATGCGATCCATTACGGGAGTTTTCGCTCGAAGGGACCGTTTGTGAAAGTGTCCTGCGCTGCGTTGCCGGAGACGCTTCTTGAGAGCGAGCTTTTTGGGTATGAAAAGGGTGCCTTTACGGGAGCCTTGGCTAAAAAGTTAGGGCGTTTTGAGATGGCAGACGGCGGAACGTTGTTTCTCGATGAGATCGGTGATATCTCAGCGTCGATGCAAGTCAAGCTTTTGCGGGCGCTCCAGGAGAGAGAATTCGAACGCGTGGGCGGAACCCAAACAGTTCGTGTGGACGTCCGTGTGATTGCTGCGACGAACCGTGATCTTGAAAAGGCGATGCAGGAAAAAAAGTTCCGGGAAGACCTCTACTACCGGCTTAACGTGGTGCCGATACTCCTTCCACCCTTGAGGGAAAGGAGGGAAGATATCCCCCTCTTGGTTGCGCATTTTTTGAAACAAACGAGTCTCGAGAGCAATAAAAAAGCTCGTTATGTTTCCGATGAGGCCATGGCTTATCTGATGAACTACTATTGGCCCGGGAATATCCGGGAACTGCAGAATGCTATCGAGCGAGCCGTCATTCTTTGTAAAACGGATACCCTTGAGGCGGACCTTTTTCCAATTCCCGGAGAAAAAGGACACCCCGCGGCGATTCATTTTAAACCTGTGCGGGTTGCCGATGCACCCCCTGGAGAAAACAGCTCATTGGCTTCGGCGGTCGAAATTCTTGAAAAGAGTCTGATTCAGGAGGCTCTTCGTTCTCAGGGGGGGAACCAGCGCAAGGCGGCTAAGGTTCTTGGCGTGACGGAGCGCATTCTGGGGTATAAAATCAAGAACTACGGGCTGAAGTAAGCGATTCGACAAAAATGTAGGCAGTTGCTCTTAGGAAACAATTTTGTAGCTTTACCTTAGGGCCTAAAGGAAGTTTCCCTCAGGTAAAGAGTTTTTGACTTGGCACAAAATTTGCATCTAAGGTGTTGTAGGCCCTATCCTCGCCTTAATAAGAAGGGCTAGATTTTAAGAATTTTCAATCCAAAAAAAAGGGAGGTTTTATGTGCGGCGATAACGCTTGTCAGTGCGGTTGTAAAAAAGTGGATGTGACGAAGATCTTTGGAAGCAATGTTTTTAATGACAGGACCATGAGAGAACGCCTCCCGAAGGAAACCTACAAGGCCCTCAAGAAAACGATCCAGCAAGGGCTTCCGCTTTCTCCCGAGGTGGCCAACGTTGTTGCAAACGCGATGAAGGATTGGGCTATCGAAAAAGGCGCGACGCATTATACCCACTGGTTTCAGCCACTCACGGGACGGACTGCGGAAAAACATGACTCTTTTATTTCTCCGACTGACGATGGCAGCGTGATCATGGAGTTCTCCGGGAAACAATTGGCCCAGGGCGAACCGGATGCGTCGTCATTTCCGAGCGGTGGTCTTCGTTCTACCTTTGAAGCGCGGGGTTATACGGCGTGGGATTGCACCTCTCCCGCATTCCTCAAGGAGGATGCTTCGGGGAATGTAACGCTCGCTATTCCGACGGCGTTCTGCTCTTATACAAGTGAAGCGCTTGACAAGAAAACGCCACTTCTCCGTTCCATGGAAGCGGTTTCTCGACAGGCTGTTCGCGTGCTAAAAGCGCTTGGCAACAAGACTGCAAAACGTGTGACTGCGACGGTGGGTCCTGAGCAGGAATACTTCCTGATCGATAAGACCTGCTATGAAAAGCGCCTCGACTTGATCGTTTCCGGGAGAACGCTTTTTGGTGCTGCGTCGCCCAAGGGGCAGGAGCTTGAGGATCAGTACTTCGGCGCAATCAAAGACCGGATTGCCGACTTTATGAGGGATCTGGATATCGAGCTCTGGAAGATGGGGGTCTCTTCCAAGACTAAACACAACGAAGTGGCACCTGCGCAGTATGAAATGGCACCGATCTTCTCCACGACCAACATTGCGGCGGACCACAACCAGCTTGTGATGGAGACCATGCAGAAAGTGGCGCTCCGCCATGATCTCGTGTGCCTTCTTCATGAGAAACCGTTCGCGGGTGTGAATGGTTCTGGCAAGCATAATAACTGGTCACTTTCGACCGATGACGGGCAGAATCTTCTGGAACCGGGGAAGACCCCTTCCGAGAACGAGCAGTTCCTGATCTTTGTGAGCGCCCTTCTCATGGCCGTGGATCGTCATGCAGACAAACTTCGGGCAAGTTGCGGCAATCCTGGCAACGATCTTCGCCTTGGCGCAAATGAAGCACCTCCGGCCATCATCTCCGTATTTATGGGCGATGAGTTTACCGAGATCTTGGAAGGTATCGCTAAAGGTAAAAAAGTCGAATCCCGAGGCCAGAGCTTTCTTCATATCGGGGTCGATGCTTTACCGCCTCTTCCCAAGGACAATACCGATCGTAACCGTACCTCGCCTTTCGCGTTTACGGGCAACAAATTCGAGTTCCGCATGGTCGGCTCTTCAGCCTCCATTTCCGGTCCGAATATTGTAATCAATACTATTGTTGCGGAAGCGCTTGACGAGATCGCAACGCGTCTTGAGAAAGCCGGTAAAAATGGCCTTAACAAGGAAGCGGGTGCGATCGTTCGTGACGCCGTGAAAAAACATGGGCGCATTATTTTTAACGGGAACAATTACTCGGACGAGTGGGTTGCGGAAGCCAAGAAACGCGGTCTGCCGAACATCAAGACCGGTATCGATGCTCTGGCCACCATGGCAACGCCTCAAGCGGAAAAGCTCTTTGATAAGTATCAGGTCTTGAGTCCCAAAGAGCTCCATTCTCGCTACGAAATCTATCTGGAGACTTATGTGAAGCATGTGAATATCGAGGCACAGGCGTCCGTCCAGATGGTCAAGCGGCTCTTCATTCCTGCGGGCATGAAGTTCGCGGCCGAGCTTGCAGGAGCTATTGGCGTTCTGAAAGCCGCTTCGGCGCCGGCTACGGTTCAAAAAGAATTACTCTCCACTGTGAGCGGTCTTTTGTCGGGGGCGTCGGAAAAACTCGCGGTACTTGAAACGGCGATTGAAAAGGCGCATCACTTGGCCGATGTGGTCAAACGTGCCGAAGCGTTTCGTGACAAAGTGGTCGTGGCGATGAACGCTCTTCGCAAGGATATCGATGCTCTTGAGGGTGTGACTGCCACGGAGTACTGGCCTGTGCCCACCTACGCAGAAATGCTTTTTAAGCTTTAGAATACCGTAGTCTTGAAATAGGGTAAGGCGGCTCTGATTATTTGATAGTTTAATTAAAGGTAATCAGAGTCGCCTTGCCAACCCTCAGATTTATGATAAGGGCAAGGCAGGCGGGCTTCCTCAACCCCTGAGGAGCTCGCCTTTTTTTTGGATTATCATCGTAAGGCTTTTCTTCCTCTCTAGTCCTTTTTTCAAATAATTCGTTGAGTTTTTCTAAGTTGGCACGCCTTTTGCTTACTCTATAAGTGTGCGTGAATACAACGGGTTTTTTATTGCATCGAAAATACAAAAATGTGCAACAAATCTGTAAGTTTCGACTTTTAAAGGAGGATGAAACGATGCGAAAATTAAGAGTGTGGTTCTTGGGGGCGACAGGGTTTCTGGCGCTTATGGGAGTTTCGAAACTGGCGCTGGCCGCGGGGACAGTCGCTCCGGTCATTAATACCGGGGACACGGCCTGGGTATTGATTTCCGCTGGGCTTGTATTCTTAATGACACCGGGCCTGGCGTTCTTCTACGGGGGGTTGGTCCGGAAAAAGAACATGCTTTCTGTCCTTATGCAATGTTTTATGCTCATGTGCATCATCACGCTTCAGTGGGTGATGTTTGGCTACAGCCTTTCGTTCGGGCCGGATATAAAGGGGATTATCGGAAACTTGAGCTGGGCAGGACTTCACGGAGTCGGGATAACACCTTTCGCGGATTATTCAGCGACTGTTCCGCATCAGGCTTTTATGATCTATCAAGCGATGTTCGCCATCATCACCCCAGGCTTGATCCTGGGTGCTTTCGCGGAAAGGATGAAATTTTCCGCGTTTGTGGTCTTCTCGCTTCTTTGGGCCACATTCGTTTATGATCCAGTTTGCCACTGGGTATGGGGGGTGGGTGGTTTCCTGAGAAACTCAGGAGCTTTAGATTTTGCAGGCGGTACGGTGGTTCATATTAATGCGGGTGTTGCGGCTTTAGTCTGTGCGATCGTGCTGGGCAAAAGAAAAGGGTACCCTAGCCATATGTCGCCTCCGCACAATCTCCCGTTCGCGGTGCTTGGCGCGGGACTTTTGTGGTTCGGTTGGTTCGGATTTAACGGGGGAAGTGCTTTGGGCGCTAATGGCTTGGCCACCAGCGCGCTTGTGGTGACGCATGTCGCCGCTGCCGCTGCAGGCCTGACCTGGTCCCTGTTGGAATGGAAGATCAGCTCCAAGCCTACCATGCTCGGAATGATCACGGGTGCTGTCGCCGGCCTTGTCGCCATTACGCCTGCAGCAGGATTCGTGGGTCCCATGGACGCCATTTGGATCGGTGTTGGAGTTTCAGTGATCTGCTATTTCTTTGTGGCTGTGGTCAAAGCCAAGTTTGGCTATGACGATTCACTGGACGCTTTTGGCGTGCACGGTGTTGGCGGAATCTGGGGGGCTTTGGCCACGGGTCTTTGGGCCACGAAAGCTGTCAATCCTGCCGGGAATAACGGGCTCTTCTACGGGAACCCCGGACTTTTTCTGATCCAGCTAAAAGCTGTGGTCATTACCATTGTCTATTCATTCATCGTTTCATTCGTTCTTCTGAAGATCGTGGATTTGGTGATAGGTCTACGCGTTTCAGAGGATGAAGAACGTATCGGGCTTGATCTCACGCAGCATCGTGAGTCTGGCTACACCATGCTGGATTAAGGAGGAAACCATGCGCTACATCATCGCGATCATTCAACCGGATCGGCTAGACGAGGTGCTCCAGATCCTTGAAGAAAAAGAGATCCATCTTGTTACCGTGACCAATGTCCTGGGGCGCGGTCGTCAAAAAGGGATCTCGGAGGTTTATAGAGGGCACAAGGAAGGTGGCCGGCTCTTGAAAAAAGTCAAACTGGAGATTGCCGTCAATGATGAATATGTGCAGGTTACGATCGACGCGATTACCCAGGGTGCTCGGACCAATCACATCGGGGATGGCAAGATCTTCGTCCTCGATCTTAAAGAGTGCTTTCGCATTCGCACGGGTGAGATCGGTAAGATAGCGATCGGGTGATTTTTATACGCATGTGAAAATTGGTTTTAAGAGAGAATTACTTATAAAACAGCATGCTCTGTGCTTCCCAGTTCCTGATTTGCGCAAACTTGGCACATCTCTTGCAGTCTAGTCTATGGCAGCGCGGTTTCTTTTCTGAGCGCAGAATAGAAGGGAATTTTTTTGTCCAAAAGCCTACAAAAATGTATGACGAATTCGTCGAAAAGAGGATCTGTCGACAAAAAAGGGGGAGTTCTGATGCGGAAAAAAAGTAAGTATTTTTGGGGGAGTGCAATTTTTTTTATGCTTCTTGGTGCATCCCAAACAGCCTGGGCTGCAAGTCCCGCAGTTCCGGCGATTAGCGGCGGGGATACCGCATGGGTTCTTATCTCGGCGGCCCTGGTATTCTTGATGACACCCGGTCTGGCTTTTTTCTATGGTGGGCTTGTTCGCAGGAAGAACATGCTTTCCATCCTGATGCAGTGCTTCATGCTGATATGTATGGTGACGCTTCAATGGGTCCTTCTCGGCTATAGTTTAGCGTTCGGGCCTGATGTGAAGGGTCTGATCGGTAACTTGAGCTGGGCGGGTCTTCAGGGTGTGAGTCTGGATCCATTCGCGGCTTATTCGTCCACGATTCCACACCAGCTTTTTATGATCTATCAAGCGATGTTCGCGATCATTACGCCAGGCCTGATCCTGGGCGCTTTCGCGGAGCGCATGAAATTTTCTGCGTTCTGTGTTTTTTCAATCCTTTGGGCGACCTTGGTTTATGATCCGGTGGCTCACTGGATGTGGGGTGTCGGCGGTTTCTTAAGAAATATGGGGGCTCTCGATTTTGCCGGAGGGGTTGTGGTTCACATCAACGCGGGCATTGCCGCTCTTGTCTGCGCCTTGGTCCTTGGAAAAAGAAAAGGTTATCCTCAGCATATGTCGCCTCCTCACAATCTACCGTTCGCTGTTTTAGGCGCCGGACTTCTTTGGTTTGGTTGGTTCGGATTCAATGGCGGCAGCGCGCTAGGCGCTAATCGGATCGCTGTCAGCGCTGTGGTTGTTTCTCATATCGCAGGGGCAGCTGCCGGACTGACTTGGGCGCTGCTGGAATGGAAGTTCAACTCCAAGCCCACCATGCTCGGTATGATCACCGGCGCCGTTGCGGGGCTTGCTACGATCACTCCCGCTGCGGGTTTTGTGGGGCCGATCGCTGCGATCTGGATAGGGATTATAGCCTCGGTAGTCTGCTATTTTTGTGTGGCGGTGGTCAAAGCAAAGTCTGGTTATGATGATTCGCTGGATGCTTTCGGCGTGCATGGGGTCGGCGGGATCCTGGGGACTTTGGCTACGGGTTTTTGGGCGTCAAAAGTCGTCAATCCTGCCGGCAATAACGGGCTCTTTTACGGGAACCCGGGACTCTTTCTGATCCAGTTGAAAGCCGTGGTCATTACCATTGTCTATTCATTTATCGTCTCTTGGGTCCTTCTGAAGATCGTGGATGCCTTCATGGGTCTACGCGTTTCTGAGGACGAAGAACGTATCGGGCTTGATCTCACGCAGCATCGTGAGTCTGGCTACACCATGTTGGATTAAGGGGGAACCATGCGATACATCATTGCCATTATTCAACCAGATCGTTTGGACGAAGTGCTGCGGATCCTTGAGGAAAAGGAAATTCATCTTGTCACTGTGACCAATGTTCTGGGTCGCGGTCGTCAAAAAGGGATCTCAGAGGTCTACAGGGGGCATAAGGAAGGCGGCCGGCTTTTGAAAAAAATTAAACTCGAGATCGCCGTTAATGAGGAATTTGTGCAAGCCACGGTCGATGCGATCATCCAGGGCGCGCGGACCAATCACATCGGGGACGGAAAGATCTTCGTCCTTGATCTCAAAGAGTGCCTTCGTATTCGTACGGGTGAGACCGGAAAAATAGCGATCGGATAAGATTATGTTGAAAAGATTCTTCCGGCCTCAAAATCACCTCCCCAGGTGATTGGGAAGTTCCCCTTCCGGCCCTGATTTCATTTCATTGAAAATGAATAAAGTCAGGGCTGTCCAATTAACTCGTTTGCTTGCGGGAAGGTTGGGATGGGGCGGGGGTTTCTTTTGGGCCGTTCTCTTTTCCGGAATGAATGTTTATCCGGTGATGAGGAGATGACGTTTGGAATCAAGCCTACGGGCGAGGCTTTGGAACACATCTTGGCGCATGAGCCTCATCAGGCCGCTGCGTTTCGTAGCTCCAATAAGAACCGTTTCAACGTTCAGTTCGTTCGCGGCCATCGCGATCAATTTTCCTGCATCCTCTCCAGCCTGCCAGACAGGAACTGCGGTAATCCCTTGTTTTTCCATTTCATTCTGGGCGTGTGCCAAGAGTTCAATGGATTCCTTCGAAGGTTCGACCTCTTCCGGGAGTTCCGTGAAATCGGGCATGGGTTCCACGTAGCTCAGATAGATGGAATTTTCTCCTCTGGCTTTTACCCGGAGAGCCGCTTCATCCAGTAAAACCGGGTTAAATGTGCGAAGTGCGACCAGGGACGAACTATGGTAAAGCGAAGCGAGTGCTTTGGCCTCGGAAACCGTGAGAACATTAATGTTCGGAATGAAAGCAGAAACCGGGGCTCCGGCGAAGTGTTTGCCCATGAATCTCAGCGTGAATCCGACGACTAGTACGGACGTGGCAAAGATCAACGCACTCCTTTTTTCATAGGCGATGGTGATCTCCACGAAAAAGAGGATAACGGTTGCGAAAAAGAGAAGTGCTCGCTCCCAGGTTTTGAGCAAGATCTTGTAATTCGTTGCGCAGGACCCAAGATTGATCGTAATGGCACCCACGACACCGATGGCGTAAAGGGCCGCCAGTCTTACCAAATTATGTTCGATCACTAGTACGAGGGCGGGAACAGCCGCAGCGACGATGAGTGCGAGCCATGGCATCCCGAATTTATTGAGCTTTGCAAAAAGGGGCGGCAGTTCGCCGTCTTTGGCCATGAGGAACTGGATATTCACAAGGTCGGTGATCGCTGTGTTTACAGCCGAAAGCAGCAGAAAACCGAAAATGATGGAAATAACTTGTCCATACCAGGGTGCAATGTAGTGATTCGCAAGGGCGCGCAGCATATCCTCAGTGTGGTTTCCGAGATTTGGGATTGCGTTCATGGCAATGCCCAAAATGAAGGTGAGGACTGACACCTCGATCAATACGGGCCAAATGGCACGCTTGGAAGTCTTTGCGACCGGTTCCACCATAATGCCGGTCATATTGGCAATGGCCTCAACACCCGAGAGTGCCAGCACGATCCCCACAAAGCTTGCCCAGTTCTTGAAGAGTCCGCCTGTGGGCAGCGTAAATTGAGCGTGAGAAAGCGAGGGGATCGTGAAGAAGACAAGGGCGAGGACAGACGCCACGGCTGCGATCCCGATCAGGGAAGCAATATCGCCGCCCTTGGTCGGTCCCATCCAGTTGATAGCGCCGATTGATACGATCGCGCCGATAGCCCAAAGTTCCGGATGGGGCAGGTTCAAATAATGAAAAGCATCCAACGCGCTGAGCGATGCCGTCACGACATAATCCGCAATTAAGAGGAATGCCCCTAGCATGGCCAGATTCTGGGAACGGTGTTTGACCGAAGAGTACACACCGCCGCCGTCAGGGTAGATGCGGCAGATGACCATGTAGCAAATGCCGATCAGGGCGGTCAGGCCGGACATTAGCCCGAGGAAAAGCCAGGAAGCATGTCCGACCAAGGCAAATGCGATACCGAGGACATAGGCCTTGCTTGTGCCCCAGTCGCCATAAAGCATGGCGGCGGCTTGATACCATTTGAGTTCACGGGGTCTTTCAACCTTTTTAGCGAACATGGAATCAGCCCCGCGCTTTCAGGGGGAGAGAAAAAAGGGGGATAGTTAGAGAACGGGACAAGAAAATAGCCTTCATGAAAAACTCCTCTCTTTCGCCTACGGGGTTAGCTGACGGGCTAAGGTCGAGGATCTTACCTCTTAGGGCCTGATTTCAGGCCGCTAATTAGCCCCTTATGGTTATTGGGTCCCCCGTTCCGCGATCCGCTGCGGACTCGGCATATAAGCGAGCGACTATACGCTCTTTTTTTGAAAAATCAACAGTCCTTACAACAACCTTTGTGGAGGTTTTCTCGGAGCATGGGATGTGTTTAAACTACTCCTTATTCCACGGATGCAATTTTGGTGCCAACACTTTGCTCCTGTGCGTTCGAGAGCAGTATTCAATAAAGATGCGGTGATATTACAAAAATGAAGATTGGAGACAAAAATGTCAGAATCTTGAAAAGCCCGCAGGATTTTTAAGGGGTGGATCAATAGGGGAAGCAAGTTGGCATGGTAATTGCCATATTCTGATGAGACCATCTCAAGAATTGAACTGAGACCAAAGGAGAATATCAATGGCAAAACAAACGATTACATCAAGAGATATCAAGCCAACGCTTGGACTTTTTGGTGCCACTATGAATGCTATGGCGCTGATCGCGCCAGGGGCGTTTTTGTGGATCACCTATCAGCTGCAAGCCGCGGCGACTGCGCCTAACGGCATGTCCGTGGCCAGCGACATTTGGCCGGGCATTGTGCTCGCATTGATCGTGGCTTTTCTTACGGCGCTTGCCTACGCCCAGCTTGCAAAGCTTTACCCAGAGGCCGGGTTCGCGAGTTGTTGCTACTTTGCAGAAAAAGCATTCTTGGACAAGGCCGGGGCCAGACATAAAACTCATAATACCCCGACCTCTTTGGCGCGCTTTGCCAAACTCCTCACGGGTTGGTCTGCGCACCTGTTCTACTGGGTTTATCCGGGAATCATGGTCGCTTTCATGGCGACGCTTATCGGATACATCTACACACAGTTTACAGGGCACACTCTCTCCGCGGATACTTTGACACTGATTGGGATTGCTTTCGCGGGGATCACTGGCTATATCGCTTTCCGCGGGGTGAGCGGTTCTACTAAGGCGTCGATCTGGATCAACATCATTCAATTGACGGCCCTGGTCATCTTCAGTGCACTGGCCATTTACTATCGCATGACAAATCCTCAGCATGCGACTC
The DNA here is from genome assembly GCA_903856085.1 of Candidatus Omnitrophota bacterium. Classification (GTDB taxonomy): domain Bacteria; phylum Omnitrophota; class Omnitrophia; order Omnitrophales; family Aquincolibacteriaceae; genus Aquincolibacterium; species Aquincolibacterium lacustre. The sequence goes on from CAIOAT010000028.1 coordinate 32,230, forward strand.
AATGGGCGTTTACGAGTGGCTTTGATATTTTCAAGATCCACTCTCTCCAAGGGGTGCTGGTGCAATCGACCATAGCCATTTTGATCCTGGTCGGTTTCGAAAGTTGCACGGCCCTGTCTGCAGAAACGAAAGATCCAGGGAAGACGATTCCAAAAGCCATTATTCTTTCCCTGCTCATTCAAGGACTTGCGGCGTATCTTTTGCAATATTTTGCGGCGGGTCTCATGGTCAACGAGCATTTGACCGCGATCACAGGCACTCCAGCGGTCACAGTAACCGGCATGGCTGCGGCGGCTGCATCGAGCGCTCCTATCGGAGACCTTGCGAAGCTGCTCGGGGATAACGTCCTCCCCGGGATTGGATTTGGATTGATGATCACCATGGCTCTCACGGTAGCCATTGCGATCGTCGGGACGACCCTGAGCTGTATGAATACGGCGGTACGCGTGACCTGCGGGATGGCGGAAGATAGGGAACTACCGGAGATGTTGGGTTTCATGCATGCCGGGTTCAGCACGCCTCATATCGCTCTGTGGGTATTGGTCGTGGTTTCCTCGATTATTGCGGGGATAGGCGTGAGATCGGTTGTGGGTTTGACCGGTATTACCCTTGCTTCGAACTTGGGAACATTCATCTTGTACGGGTTGACCTGCATTTGGACCATTCTTGCGTTCAAGGATCGTAAAGATTTTAGTGCCATCAAGCACGGATGGATCCCGGCGCTCGGGTTGATCGCTAACATTGTCATGGTGATCGGCATCCTCTATCTGTATGTCATAGGGAATGCGGACGCGAAGGCGGAGGCCCGGATCTGTTTCATTATTGCCGGCGCATGGGGCGTGATCAGCGTGTTTTATGTTCTCTTGACCAGCGTTCAAAAAACCTATCGCGTCAAAGTAGTGACGTGTGTTATTCGTCCGGAACAGCTTGGAGACGTGGCCGCGGCGCTCAGAAAAGAATCCCTCGTGGTCGGCATGACCGTAACCGACGTCCGCGGCTTCGGACGTCAACATGGCGAGACCGAGGCGGATCTGCCGGTCCATGAAGATACGATCCGGTTCCAACCGAAAGTGAAAATTGAGGTGCTTGTCAGGGACTGGGACGTCAATAAGACTATGCAAGTGATCACGGGCGCCGTACGGACGGGGAATATCGGTGACGGAAAGATCATCGTGTTTGATGCTTCGAGCGCCATGCGTATCCGTACGGGGGAAAAAGGCGTGTACGCGCTTTAAGTTAAGAATAGACTCTGCCATTCACAGAAAGCGAGGGATGAAGTCATGAAAAAGTTAGAGATCATCGTAAAGCCAGGAAAAAGTTCCGTGGTGCGCGAAGCGATCGAAGCTGCGGGTTACTCAGGGATCACGGCTTCGCAAGCGGAGGGACACGGAACCCAAAAGGGGTTGTCCAAGCCACAGAGCGCAGGGAACTATCGCTTGGAATTGGTTCCTAAGGTTCGTCTGGAAGTGGTTGTTCCGGATGCTGCGGTGGAACCCGTCATTGAAGCTGTGATAAAGGCGGCAAAAACGGGCGAGCCCGGGGACGGCAAGATTTTTGTTTCGGATGTTAAGGAAGTGATCCGAATCCGTACTGGTGAACGTGGTGAGAAGGCAGTTTGATGAACGATTAGGTATGAATGGGGTAAATGAAATGCAGATCGAAGGCTCAGATCAAATAGGTAGCTTTAAGGTGGATCACGGAGGTCTTTCCAGAAAGGGGAAACTTCCGGAAGCGGTCCACGAATTGGAGAAGCAGATGATCGAAGAGGCCATGGCGCGTTCCGGGGGGAATCAGCGTCTGGCCTCCGAGATCCTCGGGATCACCGAACGCATGCTGGGTTACCGGCTAAAGAATTACGGTCTGAAGCCTTTCGTTTGAAGATTAGTTAAAAATAAAAAAGGAGGAAGCAATGGGAAAAATACAAAGAGGTTTGTTAGGTTTTTGGTTGATCGGGATGTGTCTTGCCCCAGGCGCTGTATTTGCCGAGACGACGAGTGAAGTCACAGCTCTGAAGGCGCAGATCGATGCGCTGAGCCGAAAGCTGGAAGCCATGGACAGTAAGATGATGACCATGGAAAAGCCGGCGCCCGGCGCGCAGACGGCCTATATTCCTCCGGCTCCCGCAGAGCAAGGGGGCGTTCTGCATACCGCCATGAAGGACATTCATATGGGTGGTTACGTGGAAACCCAATATCAGAATAAGATCGGACAACCGCAGCAGAACGGGAATGTGGGGCGTTCGCTCTCTGATAAGGCTGCCGATACCTTCTCTGTAAATGCGGCCAAGCTCTGGTTCGAGAAAGTGGCGAATCCTGAGGGCGGAGCCGGTTTTCGCATCGATATGATGATGGGAAGCGACGTCCGTTACTACTTCAATAATTTCCAAAAAGATAATCTTGGGAATTCGAACAATGGCAGCAGCGGGGCAACGGCTTTTGCTTTCGAACAGGCCTATGTTCAGTATATCGCGCCCTTGAGCTTCTGGTCCGGGAGCAAGATCCTGCCGCATAGCATCGATATCAAAGCTGGTAGGATGGTCACTTTAGCGGGCAACGAAGTGATCGAGGGATATCAGAACTGGAATATCAGCCGCTCGGTCTCTTTTGGTTATGCGATCCCTTTCACGCATACTGGGGTCAGGGCGACCTATGCCTTGTTTAACGATTACCTGACCGTTTATCAGGGGATCAACAACGGTTGGGATAATGATATCGAGAACAATTCGTACAAGACCTTTGAGAATGCGTTCAGCTTCAGCCCACTCAAGGACGTCAAGTGGACTACGGCGACTTATTTTGGGCCTGAGAACAACGGCGCGAGTGGCGGAAAGCGTTTTCTGGCTACGAACGTTCTGAGTTGGAATGCAACCAAGAAGCTTTCGTTTGCGGGTGAATTTGATATCGGCAATCAGCCTCGTGTTGATATCGCGCAGGATGGTGTGTTCCATACCGCTCAATGGTTCGATTATGCCGCGTATGCCAGGTATCAATTCACTGAAAAGTTAGCCGCAGCTTATCGCATCGAAATGTTTGATGACAGCAATCGTTACCGGAACTGGACCAATGTCGGAACTGCTGGCGCTACCACGGATCTTGCCAATACTCTGACGCTGGAATACAAGCTCCATGAAAATATGATCGCCCGGGCAGAGTACCGGATCGATTATGCTCATGCCGGCGACGGAACGGTGTTTGGCGGAAATCATCAACAGAATACACTAGGCGGTTCGCTATCCTATGTGTTCGGCTAAGTAAAACGTGTCTGGGGGGAGGCAGCCCGCGAGTGCTGTCCTCCCCCAGTTTTATTTCTCCCGGCCCTAAAATTGCCTCCCCTGGTAATGATGTCCGTACCCACCCGTTTGTTCTGTGATGGGAGGGACGCGGGGCTGGGACTTTTTTGAAGATTTAGATATTTAGTTCTCTTGAATTTATTGATCATCCGCCGCTGGACAGTTCTCTCAACCTGAAGTATTCTATGCCCCGAAATGAAGGCATTCTGATCAGTCTTGATTCCCGGTAATTGGTAATCAGGACAGCCCCATTCAACCCATGAAATTGACGGGAGGATTGGAGCAGTACGGAAGTCCACGGATTCACTTACCCCAGGTAAAACCATGAAAAAAGCGATACTAGCGCTCGAGGATGGTGTGTGGTTTGAAGGCGAAGGTTTCGGCGCTGATGGCGAAACTTTTGGGGAAGTCGTTTTTAATACGGGCCTGAGTGGCTATCAGGAAATCCTCACCGATCCCTCCTATAAAGGTCAGATGGTCTGCATGACCTATCCGCATATCGGCAATTATGGCATCAACGCGGCAGATAGTGAATCCGCGAGGCCCTGGGTCGAAGGGTTTATCATCAAAGAACTCAGTCCCATCGTCAGCAATTACCGCTCCGAGATGACACTGGATCAATACTTGAAGAAGTACAATATCCTCGGTATTCAGGGAATCGACACACGCAAGCTTGTGAAGCACCTAAGGACGGTGGGCGCGAAGAAAGCAGTTATTTCCACCCTGGAACTCGATCCGAAAAAACTTAGCCAAAAGGCCAAGAAATCCCCAAGTATCGAAGGCGTCGACCTTGTGAAAGAGGTCATGTGCCAAAAACCTTTTGTGTTTGACGAAGTCATGCCCGCGGAATTCGCCTGGGGCGATCAAAAGAAAAAGAAATACAAAGTCGTGGCCGTGGACAGCGGAACTAAATGGAATATCCTGAGAAAACTCAACCAGCACGGTTTTTATGTTCAGGTCGTTCCCGCGACTGCGACTGCCGAAGAAATTTTAGCCTATCAGCCGGATGGGGTCTTTCTCTCGAATGGTCCCGGCGATCCCTCGGCTGTGAAGTATTTGGTTGAAACGGTTCGTAAACTTATAGGGAAATGCCCTATGTTCGGGATCTGTCTCGGGCATCAGATGATCGGGCAGGCCCTCGGTGGGAAGACCTCAAAGCTCAAGTTCGGGCATCACGGTAATAACCAGCCAGTCATGGACCTTAAAACGCGCAAAATCGAAATCACCTCCCAAAATCATAATTTTGTGGTGAATATTGATACGCTCCCAAAAGGGGAGGTCGAGATCACCCATATCAATTTGAATGATAAGACGATGGAAGGATTGCAACACAAGAAACATCCGCTTTTCAGCGTGCAATATCACCCCGAGAATGCTCCGGGGCCGCACGATAGCGACTATCTCTTCGCCCGTTTTTATGACCTTATAGAGAAGAATCAATAACATGCCAAAAAGAACCGACATTAAAAAGATTCTCATCATAGGATCCGGTCCCATCATCATCGGTCAGGCTTGCGAATTCGATTATTCGGGCGCGCAAGCCGTGAAGGCGTTGAAGGAAGAAGGCTACAAGGTGGCCCTCATCAATTCGAATCCCGCGACGATCATGACAGACCCTGATCTCGCGGACGCGACTTACATTGAACCGCTGACCGTGGAATTTCTTGAGAAGGTTATAGCCAAAGAAAAGCCCGATGCGGTTCTGCCGACCATGGGCGGGCAGACGGGGTTGAACCTCGCGGTCGAGGCCTATGAGGCGGGAGTGTTCAAACGCCACAATGTCGAGATGATCGGCGCGAAGTACGAGGCGATTAAGAAGGCTGAGAATCGCGAGGAATTCAAGCGCGCTATGCAAAAGATCGGTCTAGATCTTCCGAAAAGTGATTTTGCCTACACGGTGGAGGAAGCTGAGAAGGTCGCTGAAAAGATCGGTTATCCGGTGATCGTGCGTGCGAGTTTCACGCTGGGCGGATCTGGGAGCGGTGTTTGTCATAATATCGAAGAACTGCGGACCACGGCACGCACGGGGCTTGATTACAGCCGGGTCCATGAGATCTTGATCGAAGAATCGATCGTCGGATGGAAAGAGTACGAGCTGGAAGTGATGCGGGATATCCACGATAACTTCGTGGTCATTTGTTCGATCGAGAACTTGGATCCGATGGGCGTTCATACGGGAGATTCCATCACCGTGGCGCCGGCACAGACCTTGACGGACCGGGAATATCAACGGATGCGCGATGCCGCGCGCAAAGTCATGTCGGAGATCGGCATTGAGACCGGTGGTTCGAACGTGCAATTCGCGGTTGATCCCAAAACGGGTCGCATGGTCATCATCGAAATGAATCCTCGTGTTTCCAGGTCTTCGGCACTCGCCTCCAAAGCCACAGGATTTCCAATCGCAAAATTCGCGGCCAAACTCGCGGTCGGGCTCACGCTGGATGAGATTCCCAACGACATCACTAAATACACACCAGCCTCCTTCGAGCCTTCGATCGACTATTGTGTGGTCAAGATCCCGCGATTTGCTTTCGAAAAATTCGAGGGCGTAGATGACCGTCTGTCGACGCAAATGAAATCTGTGGGCGAAGTCATGTCTATTGGCCGCACCTTCAAGGAAGCATTCCAAAAAGGATTGCGGTCGCTTGAGACGAAGCGTTTCGGGTTTGGGGGGGATGGCAAGGATAAGATCTTCGACCTCACGCTCAAAACGCGCGATGCCTATATTCAGTTCATAAAAACCGTCCCGAATGACAAAGAACTTCGTGAAAAGATATTTGCTTATGTGAAGATCCCGAGGGAAGACAGGATCTTTTATCTGAAGTATGCCTTTCTGGCTGGGTACACCACCGACGAGATCTACAAAAAAACAGGGGTCGATCCGTGGTTTCTGGCTCAACTGAAACAAATTATTGATCTGGAGCGGGAGTTGCTTGCCGCGCAGGGAAAGCCGAAGCAACAGGAAATGCTTATGCGTCAGTCCAAGCAGTATGGATTCTCCGACCGGCAGCTGGCATTCTACTGGGGGCTTCAGGAAAAAGACGTACGCAAAAAACGTAAGGCCTTGGGTATCAGGCCGGTCTATAAGTTGGTGGATACCTGCGCCGCGGAATTCAAAGCCTATACGCCGTACTTTTATTCGACCTATGAAGATGAGGATGAATCGAACCCCAGTCGGAAAAAGAAAATCATGATCCTCGGGGGTGGGCCGAATCGCATCGGGCAGGGGATTGAATTTGATTACTGTTGCGTTCACGCCGTGTTGGCGCTCAAGAAAATGGGCTATGAAACGATCATGGTCAACTCCAATCCCGAGACCGTGAGTACGGATTATGATACTTCCGACAAACTATTTTTTGAGCCGCTCACGCTAGAAGATGTTCTCAATATCTATGAGAATGAAAAGCCGCTGGGTGTGATCCTGCAGCTTGGTGGACAAACGCCCTTGAATCTTGCGAAATCCCTTCTGGCGAACGGCGTGAAGATTCTCGGGACTTCCGTTGATGCGATTGATCGTGCCGAAGATCGCGACCGGTTCAAGAAGCTTCTTAAGAAGATCGGTTTGCGCCAACCTGCTAATGGGATCGCGACGAGTCTCGACGAGGCCCATCAGATCGCCAAAGAGATCGGGTATCCTGTTGTCATACGTCCGTCCTATGTGCTTGGCGGGCGCGCGATGGAGATTGTGTATGACCAGACCTCTCTTAAAAAATACATGAAATACGCGGTCGAGGCGAGTGACGACCAGCCCGTGCTGATCGATAAGTTCCTTGAGGACGCGACCGAAATCGATGTGGATCTTATTTCTGATGGCAAAAATGCGGTCGTGGGCTCCGTGATGGAGCATATCGAAGAGGCGGGGATTCATTCCGGAGATAGTGCCTCCGTGATTCCGCCGTTCTCCATTTCACGCGAGATCGTGGAAGAGATCGTCCAGAAGACCAAGCAGATCGCCAAGGAGCTCGGAGTGGTCGGGCTGATGAATGTTCAGTATGCTATTCAGAAAGACCAGGTTTTTTGCCTGGAGGTGAACCCGCGCGCATCGCGGACGGTGCCCTTCGTAAGTAAAACAATCGGTGTGCCGCTTGCGAAACTTGCTGCACAGCTCATGGTAGGGAAATCGCTCAAGGATTTGAAATTCACCGAAGAGATCGTGCCGAAACATGTGGCGGTGAAGGAGTCTGTTTTTCCGTTCGTGAAGTTCCCGGGGGTTGACATCATCCTTTCTCCGGAAATGAAATCCACCGGAGAAGTGATGGGTATCGACAAGGATTTTGGAAAGGCCTTCTATAAATCCCAGGACGCAGCCATGTCCCACATTCCGCGCAAGGGCACTGTGTTCATTAGTGTGAAAGAGACTGATAAGCCCAAGATCGCCGAGATCGCTCGGGAGTTCCATAAGCTGGGCTTGAAGATCGTTTCGACCAAGGGGACGGCCAAGGTTTTGAAAGAAGCGGGAGTTCCTGCCGAGGAGGTTCTCAAAATGGTGGAAGGAAGCCCCAACCTCTCGCATTGGATCAAGGAAAAGAAGATGGACCTTATTATTAACACGCCAAGCGGAAAAGGTCCTATGTTGGATGAAGGCAAGATAAGGTCGCTTGCAGTCTCCTTTAATATTCCCTGCATCACCACGCTGAGCGCCGCCCGTGCGGCCGTGCGAGGGCTCCAGGCCGTAAAGGATAATGATCTGGATGTCCGGTCGATTCAAGACTATCACGGTGTTAAGAGTAAATAAAAAACTCGCTTCTCAAAAGTCATAGCTATTTAGGCTAGTGCAAAAAATTCAATAACCCACCGCACAGATTTTTCCTCAATACCGTTTATTTGTAAATTCAAAATCCATGTGTTAGCTTATCAGTAAGGGCAAAACCTGAGAAATCAGGTGACGTTCGCCGTATTTTGCGGCGGATCCGCAGGCTGTTTCTGCGGGCAAAACCACAATCCCGACCGTTCGAAAGTAACGAAAATCTTCGAGCGAGGGAGGTTGGGTTGCCGGGAAGGGGTTTTCTCGTGAAACGTAGTTTCAATAGATTTTTTGTCGTTTTGATGCTGACCGCCGTGCCGTTCGTGTACGCACAGCCGGTGTCTTTTTCCCAAGATTTCGTGGTATCTCCCGAATCTGTGTTTCCGACTGTTTCAGTATCGATGGGACGACTCCCGGCCACGGTTTCTGATCCTGTGTTTTTCGGTACGGCATCCTGGTACAGCCGGTCCGATCGTGGTATCAAAAAGAGAACAGCGAGTGGAGTGATCTTCGATCATTCGAAGAAAACCTGCGCATCTTGGGGGTTCTCCTTTGGGACTCGGCTCCGCGTGACCAATCTGCAGAACGGTCGTTCCGTCATTTGTGTGGTCAATGACCGTGGGCCTGCCAAGAAGCTAAAACGCTTGGTGGATCTGACCCAAACCGCTTTTCGCGAGATCGCGGATCCCAAACACGGTCTCATTCGGGTCAGTGTGACGCCTCTTCGCTAGACTATAAAAAAGGGCGTATGAATTTGACTAGTCTTCGCTAAAGTTCGATGTTAGATTATCCCCGCCGGTCAAACTTTAAATTTCGTTATTGGGATGGTGTTTGGGATTGTGACTTCCCTAATTTCTGCTTCACAAAAATTGATAGGTGTTGGGACTGTGAAAAGATCCTCTAAAACATGGGTCGCACTTCTTGCTCTTCTTGTATTCTCCTTTCCGTTGATGGCGGCTGAGGTCGAAGTCCAGGGCGAAGGGACGCCGCAGCGAAAACTTCAACGTGGATTCCTCAATATCGCGCTTTCTCCCGTCGAGATCTCTAACGAGCTTTCCAAAGAAGTCCGCAACGACACGTTTCCTCCGAGCTGGGTCGCAGGATTAGGACGCGGTTCGATCTACGCTGTGGGGCGTGCTCTGGTGGGGATTTATGAAATAGTGACCTTCCCAATCCCATATCCGGCACATTACCAACCGGTCCTCCAGCCCGAATTCGAGTGGCAACATCTGCCTTCCTCCGACAAAAAGTAGACTAGGGACAGATTTATTCCTGAATCCAAAAAGTTTTTGAGATTAGATCAGGGGAGAGTTTGTCAGCAAAGGCCGAAAGTTTAGCCGAGCAGATTGACAACTTCCTTCGCCGCTCGCGCGCTCGCGCCCTTTTCTCCGAGTTTCTCCCGGACCTGGCGGAATTCCTCTTTCATCTTCTGTTGCAGCTCAGAGCTCTGGAGAAATACTTTTGCTTCGTGGGCGAGCGTTTCAGGATGGGCATCCTGTTGGATGAACTCTGGGACCACTCGATCCTCCGCAAGGAGGTTCACGAGGCCTAGGTAGGGGACTTTGATGAGGTGCCTGCCAAGGAAGTAGGTGGACCAGCTTGCCTTGTAGAGGAGAAAGAACGGCGTACCGATAAGTGCGGTTTCAAGCGTGGCGGTTCCGGAGGCTACATAGGCGAAATCCATAGCTTTCACGAGCTCATAGAAGGAAGTCGCGGGGCATTCAATCTTGAAAGATATCTGCTGAAGTAGTTCGTCATAGACTTCGGGGCGTACATTTGGTGATTTTGAGATGAAAAAGCGAGCTTCGGGAAAGTCCTTGCGGAGATGGGAAGCCGCTTGGAGCATGACCGGCAGGATGCGTTTGACCTCTTTTTCCCGTGAGCCCGAAAAAAGGCCGATCGCTTTTTGGCCCGGAACGATCCCGATTTTGGCCCTGAGTGTTCCGGCCTCCGGAAGTTCAGGGATCGCGTCTAACAGAGGATGCCCCACAAACTTTACGGCCACGCCTTCCTTTTCATAGAATTCTTTTTCAAAGGGCAGGATCACGAGCATTTCCCGAATGTGCTTTTTGACAATATGGATCCGGCGTTTTCCCCATGCCCAAAGCTGCGGGGAGATGTAATAAAGGACGGGAGTCGCGGCGGAGATCTTTTTAGCGAGCCGGAGATTGAACGCCGGGGAATCGATCAGGATCACGGCGTCCGGTTTTTCATGGCGGATATGTTCGAGCGTTTCGTTAAAGATTTTAAGATACTTAAAATAATTCCTGAGAACGTCGCCCAAGCCAAGCGCAGAGATCTTCGTCATGTCATGGAAGATCTGCATGCCCGTCTTTTGCATTCTGGCGCCGCCCACACCGCAGAAAACCGCATTCGGAACGAGCTTTTGGATCTCGGAAATAAGATGAGCGCCGTGAAGGTCGCCTGAGGCTTCGCAGGCGACGAGAAAGATCTTCTTGGTCATGGTTTTGAATGAACCGTGGGCTTGGGTTGCTCTGCCTGGACTCTGCGTGCGATTTCCAGAGCCAGTTTCAGCGCGTCGCGGGCTGCGGTGTCAGGATGGCCAAGACTCTTGCCGGATCGGATATTTGCGAGAAAAAACTTCAATTCCTCTTTGAGGGGTTCGGCTTTTTCGATGTCCACGATCTCTGGAACGATTTCCGCGCCATTTTTACGGAAGATCTTGCAGCTTTGCGCGGCGAAATCAAGCGAGATGTAGGCGTCCTCCTGGAAGATGCGGATCTTGCGCTGTTTTTCGAATGTGAGACGCGAGGCTGTGATGTCCGCGACTGCGCCATTCTTGAACTTCATGCGGACATTTGCGATATCCTCAAAAGGGGTGAGTACGTTCACGCCGATGGCGTCAAAGCTTGCCACTTCGGATTTTACAAGCCCGAGTACGATATCCAGATCATGGATCATAAGATCGAGTACCACGCCGCAGTCATTGATTCGGCCAGTGAAGGGACCGAGGCGATGGATCTCAAGAAAACGGATATTCTTGGCGATCTCTTCAATGCGTTTGAATCCGGGATTATGGCGTTCAATGTGTCCAACCTGGAGCGCGCAATTTTTTTTCCGGGCGAGATCAAGAAGTTCGTCCGCTTCTTCGAGCTTCAACGTGATGGGTTTTTCGATCAGGGTATGGATACCGGCTTTAAGGAAATCCTTGGCGACTGTATAGTGAGTTGATGTCGGGGTAGCGATGCTCACGGCGTCAACCTTGCCGATCAGTTCGCGCGGATCCTGAAAATAGGCAGTGCCGAGCTCCGTGGCTTTTTCAGCCTTGGCGGGGTCACTGTCTGAGATACCGACCAATTCAGACTCGGGGAGGTCACGATAGATTCGGGCATGTTCCTTGCCTAAGTGTCCCACGCCGACCACGCCGACTTTGAGGGGTGCTGTCATCCTAAATCCTTCACATCTCATGGGTTATCTAGAAGAAAACAAGTGGAAGAAGCTTAAATCATAACCTTGAGCAGTGTCAACGAATATGTTACAGTGTCGCTTCAAATCGCGCGGCGCTTCGCGTACGGAGTACGGCATCAGGGTACTCCTCACACCGTACGCTGTGCGTCTTACAACAGACTCCTTACTGAGGACTTTTTCATGGATATCTATAAAAGATTATTGAACTATGTGAAGCCGTACCGTTGGCGTCTCGCCATCGCTTTTCTGTGCATGCTCGCTTTTTCGATAGCGAATTCGCTTGTCTCGGTCGCTATCTATGTTGTTACGAAAGGGTTTGTTCAGAAGAATCAGGTCGTCGTCGACAACGTCCCTTATCTTTCAAAATATTTCCCCAAGATATCCTCGGTAGCGCTGCCCATTATTTGGATTCCGATCATTCTGGTTTGCGTGTTCATCTTGCGCGGTTTTTTTGATTATGTCTCGAATTATCAAATGTCCAATGTGGGGATTCTCGCAGTCCGTAAGGTCCGGGACGATCTTTACCGGCATCTGGTCTATCTTTCCCATGACTTTTATGCGAAGGGACGTACCGGGGATTTTTTGAGTCGTATTACGAACGATGTGGGTCAGATCCAGGGCGCGATCACGGACGTGATCACCGATCTTGTCAAACAGCCACTCGTCATTCTTTTCAATATCCCTTTTATTTTTATGTGGGGTGGGAAATATGCACTTATCGCGATCATCATCTTTCCGCTGGTGGCGATCCCTATCGTGCTTTTGGGCAAGCAACTTCGGAAACTGACGAAAAAAATGCAGGAGCGCACCGGGGATATCACCTCCTTCATCGGAGAGACTCTGGCTGGGGCTCATATCGTAAAGTCCTTTACGAGCGAAGAAAGAGAGATTCACCGTTTTGAGGAGATCAATGAAAGTGTTTTCGAGTTCTTCAGAAGGACCATCAAGGTCACGATCATCCAGCGCCCTTTGATCGAAGTGATCGGCGCGGTCGGCGCTGGGTTTGCGGTGTTGTTTGGGATCAAATATCTGCCGCCGGAACGGTTCGCGGCCTTTTTCATCTCTTTGTACATTTGCTATGAACCTCTCAAAAAAATAAGCAAGGTGAATAGTACCATTCAGCAGTCCATTGCCTCGGGGCAGCGTATTTTTGAGGTGTTGGACTCCAAGCCCACGATCCATGACAAGCCCGGCGCCCTCGTCTTTTCGGAGGTGGTCCGCGAGATCAGCTATGAGCATGTGGGTTTTTATTATGAATTCGATAAATGGGTTCTCAAGGATATCGACGTCAAGGCTAGACAAAATGAGGTGATCGCATTTGTGGGCGCGAGTGGTTCCGGGAAGACCACCCTCATAAGTTTGCTCCTTCGTTTTTATGATCCGGTCGAAGGCTTGATCAAGATCAACGGCAAGGACATTCGGGATCTGACACTTCACTCCTTAAGGAACTTGATCGGGATCGTGTCGCAAGAGACCGTGCTGTTTAATTGCACGATCCGGGAGAATATTGCTTATGGACGTCCTGACGCGAGTTTAGAAGATGTGAAACGAGCCGCGGAGATTGCGTATGCCAACCACTTTATCGAAGCCCTTCCTCAAGGGTACGATACTCCGCTGGGGGACAGAGGCCTCAAGCTTTCGGGCGGCGAGCGCCAACGTATTGCGATTGCAAGGGCTCTTTTGAAGGATCCGCCGATCTTAATCCTTGATGAGGCGACTTCACATCTTGATACCCAAAGCGAGAAAGAAGTTCAGGGCGCTTTGGAGAACCTCATGAAAGCCCGCACCGTGCTCGTGATCGCCCACCGTCTCTCTACCATCCAGAAAGCGGACCGCATTCTTGTGATGGATAAGGGGCAGATCGTCCAGCAGGGAACGAATGAGTTTCTTTTGCGATTGGGCGGAATGTATAAGAAGCTTTACGACCTGCAGTTCAACCTCTGATCAGGTCTCTCGACCTGGCCGATTTTTTGTGATCAAAGGGGCGATGTCCTCTCAGCTATTTATAGCGATCCTGATCTTTTCTATTAATGATCAACATTCTCTGCGTGATGCACTCCTTGTCTATTTGCCATTTTCAAGATGGGGTGTTAGGCTTTTTCCAGCGTATTCCTAAAATTAGGAAGGGGAATGAAAATAGCTCCTATGAAATGCATCTTCTCGCCAAAGAAAATCGTCTTTAAAACGACGGCGCTTTTGACAGCCGTTTTTTTTATCTTTAGCGGAATTATTGTTCCCTCCGCTTTTGCGTTGTTGAACGAACTCACACTTAATGAAGCGCAGAAGCCTGTGTCGACGCTCACACTCGAGCAGGCGAATGCTCAGACTCCTGCCGTGCAGAGAGTGGTCCCATCAGGTGTTGCTCTGCAGAATTCAGATCCGCTCTTTCTTCCCGAAAATCCTCCCCTTAACGATGAACCCCAAGCCGCGGCGCAGACTTTTAACGTTCACAAGGGCGAATCCATTCAGGCCTCCATTGACCAGGCTCAGACAGGGGATACTGTCTATATCAATGCGGGAACTTATTATGAACACATTAGCTTGAAAGCCGGGGTCGTTTTGAAGGGCGAGGACAAAAAGACCACGGTTATTGACGGAGGTTATGATTCCGGTTCTCCTGTGATCCGGGCGCTTGGGGATAACGTGATCGAGAATCTCACCATTACCGGCGCAAAAGACACTCAAGGTCAGATTTCAGGCGCGATTAGGATCGAGGGCGATCACGTGACCGTCCGTGACAACAAGATCTTGTTCAATCTGAGCGCAGGGGTTTATGTTCAGGCGGATGTTCTCTATGTTTCGATCGAAGGAAATATTTTCCACGGGAATTCGATCGCCATCAAAGAACCCAAAAATAGAAATACGATCTCATACAATACGATTGTGGGCTATGAAACAGCTCCCGTTCCACGGATCTCTTCTATTCACTATCTTTCGAGCCAAGGTTTTCAATTGGGGATCGCGTATTCCGAAGGTATCTACTCTTACCGCATTCAATACTCGGATGATGGAGGTCAAACCTGGAAGTTCGCACAGACAGAGGTCTCGCCCGGAGTTTTTGGGGATCAAATTGTTTTGGCAAATCGAGCCGGGATAACCTACTGGACCGATAATGGTTCAACAACAAGCCCGGGGCCGATGGAGGTTGCTATGCGATGGTACCGGACGGTGGTGGCGGAATCATTTGTATCGCAGATCGGGATCCAGATCCTTAATGATCATTCACCGGTCATTCACGATAACATCATTGCCCATCAGACGGTGCAGTCGATATGGGAGCAAACCGCGACGCCTTTTTCCGGAAATGCCGAGCTTTCAGACAATATTCTCTTTCATAATAATGAAATCGGCGACGCGTCGGGCCCGCATCTTCCTCCGCAAATCAGCCCGGTAACAGGGATAGGATGGACGGGCGGGAACGTGCTTGCCGATCCGCAATTCGCCGGTCCTTCTCAAGGGGATTACACCGTTCCTGAGACGTCGCCTGCATTTTACCGGGGCGCTTTTGTTCCCGGGGTCCTGCGATTTGCGCTTGACCGGGCCGATGGGGTGCACATGCAGACCGGTGCAACCTATACGTTCGAGAAGATCCTCTCCGGTGGACAACTGACCGGCTGGCGCTTTGTCTACAACGAAGGTTCCATCGAGACATTCGATGTCGATGGAACGAAACACTTGGACTCCACGCCGCCTGTAATCGCAATTCTTTCTCCAGGAACCCCCACCCATCAGGTTGCTTATCAGCTTGTTTATACCGTTGACGGCGTCCAGCAAACCGAACTCCGGACCTTGGTGGAGGGTGCGAACGCTTTGACCGTCTTCGCCTCTGATATTTTCGGGAATTGGACATCGCAGAATGCCAGCGTCACTCTGGATACCGTGGCTCCTTCGGGAAGCGTTTTGATCAATAATGGGGATGCCTCGACCGGTTCCACCGCCGTGAATCTGACTCTGACCGGTTCGGACCTGACGTCCGGTGTGGATACGATGCGGTTTTCGGTGGATGGCGGCACGACTTGGACTGCGTGGGAAGCGTTTGCCACGACAAAGACCGTAACGCTCAGCGGGAGTTTTGGAACGAAGGAGGTCCGGTACCAATTGCGCGACAAGGCGGCGAATGTGGCGACGTTTTCGGATACGATCGTTTATGGGGGGGCACCGCCGACGATACCGGTCATGACGTCCACGGTTCCCGCTTTTACGAACCAGACAACACTGACCCTGTCCGGAACAAAAGGAGCGCAGACTTCAATCCTGATCAACGGGGTTATCGTGGTGCCATTGGATAATAGCACGACGTGGACGGCCACCGTCAACCTCGGGACCGAAGGGAATAACGCTTTCACGGTCACCAGCAAGAACGGTGCCGGTGACACAAGCGGCCCCCTTGTGCTGAACGTGACACGTGACATGGCCGCTCCGACCGGAAGCCTCACGGTCAATAGCGGTGCTGCGGCGACATCTTTGCCCAATGTGACGCTTGCGCTGACGGCGGGCGACGCCACTTCCGGTGTCGATAAAGTCCGCTTTTCCGCAGATGGCGGTAACAACTGGACCGCATGGGAAGTATCGCTCGGCTCGAAATCGCTTGCATTGCCTGCGGGCGATGGTACTAAGCAGATCTGGTATCAGGTTAGTGACCGGGCTGGAAATGCTGCAACTTTTTTCAGTTCGATTCTTCTTGATACCACGGCGCCTTCCGGTTCGGTGGTGATCAATAATGGGGATGCAAAAACGAATTCGCGCAGCGTGACACTTACGCTCACGGGTTCGGACGCCGGGGCAGGGCTCGATCAGATGAGATTTTCCGTCGACAACGGGACCACATGGAGCGCCTGGCAGGCAGTAGCGTCCAGCGCGTCCGTGACGCTTGCGGATGTGGACGGAACGCAAACGGTGAAATATGAGCTTCGCGACAAGGTGGGGATTTCCGCCGTATTTTCCGACGCGATCATTTTGGAGCGAACGCCTTTGGCAGGGACTGTTCAGATCAATAATAGCGCGGCTTACACGAATTCCAATGTCGTTTTGGTCCGAATGAATGTAACGGACGGAGTGTCGCAGGTTTCCGAAATGCGTTACTCAACGAACGGGACGACGTGGACGGTGTGGCAGGAATACGCCTCTTTTTTTGGCTGCGAATTACCTTCCGGTGACGGGACGAAGACTTTCTATATCCAGGTACGTGATCTCCTAGGGAATGTGCTTTCTGTCAGCGATACCATTATTCTGGAAACGGTTGCCCCGACGGGCTCGATCATGATCAATAACGGGGACACAAAAACGGATTCACCGAATGTCACGCTCCAGCTTACGGCGGCGGACGCGACTTCCGGCGTCGATACCATGCGTTTTTCCAAGGACGGGGGGACGAATTGGACGGAGTGGGAGGCTTTTGCTTCGACCAAGACCCTGACGCTTACCGGTGGGACCGGAACGAGGGAAGTCCAGTATCAGGTGAGAGACAAGGCGGGGAATATCGCGGCCTATGCCGATACGATCTCGTACGATCTGGGGGTTCCCGCAGGAGCTTCGGTTGTTTCTGTCGTCGGCGGAGACAGGCGTCTTTTTGTTCAGAACCGGAAAGCGGACGGAACGCTCGAGCCGACGGTAGCCTTTGTCGCCAAGGGCGTGAACTGGTCGCCCACTTCGGCGGATTCGAATCCTGATGCGGATCCTCTGATTTTCCGGAAAGAATTCCAGAAATGGTATGAGACGGACATTCCACTTATGGCGCAAATGGGCATCAATGTGGTCCGTGTCTATCATGACTTCGGGACCGATGCGAATGCGATCAAGGTTCTGGATATGCTTTATCACTACGGGATCAAGGTCATCATGACGGTGGATTCTCCGCTGAGCACCTCCTGCGCGGACTTGAGTAATATTTCAGCGGTGGTCAATGCCTACAAGAATCATCCCGCGATCCTGATGTGGGCGGTAGGCAATGAATGGGACATCAACAACTATTACGGAAAATTCACCTCGCTACAGGCGTCCGCCGCTTTCACGCAGCAGGCGGCGCAGTTGATCAAGTCGCTTGATGCGAACCATCCCGTCACGACCCTTGTAGCGGATTCGGACAATGCGAGAATCGCGGCAGCTTCGCTTGTACTGGCCATCGATGTTTGGGGCATCAATATTTATCGCGAGCAGAGTTTTGGAGAAGCGATATCCCAATGGAAGGCGGCCTCGAATAAGCCTTTCTATATCGGCGAATTTGGCGCGGACTCCTATGACCACCGGATCAATGCGGAAAATCAGGCCATGCAGGCGCAGATGGACGGCCAGCTTTGGGATGAAGCCTATTTTGACCTTTCCGCGGAACGTACGGAGGGAGCGCTGATCGGGGCGCTTGCCTTCGAGTGGAGTGACGAATGGTGGAAAGGAGGCTCTCCAGGGTCTCACACGGTCAGCCCTGAGTCGAGCGTGGGTCAGCCGGACGGACACAACGATGAAAAATGGTTCGGGATCGTGGATGTTAACCGGAACCTCAAGCAGGCCTATGCGGCGATCCAAGGCCGATTTCAGAATATTCCCGGCGCTGTTCAAACGAATGCTACGCCGCTCATCACCGTGATTTCGCAACAGGATACCTGGAATGGTTCTGCCCGGATCAAGCTAGAAGATAAGACTCTCTCCTATCGAATGGGCGGAATTACCGTGGCGGTTATTGATGGGAATACGGGGATCCGCCTGAGTGATGTGAGGACCTTCAACACGAGTGGGGATATCGCGAACATGACCGCCATGATCGATTACATCAATAGCCTCCCGTATGGAGCGGTCCTTGCGATATCAATCGGAGGCGAGGGAGGGTTTACGAATCCGAATGGGGTTCCATGGAATAATCCGGCTGTGGAGCAGGCTTATCAGTTGTTCGAGTCGCTCGGCAGTCAGAAAATTCGCAGCGTGAAGTTGTGGTATGGGTGGGCGATGATTACCGTGAAGGGGCAAGGAGTTGCTTTGGCCGAAGATTTTTCGGTGTCGGCGGGCCAATATAGCCTTACCCCCGTGACAGTGAGCGCTCGGATTACTCCGCCGCTGCCCTTGAACCCGGACGCAGGGCGCCGTTCAACGGTTTTAACGGCTGCGTCTCAAACGTTATCACCTGCTGTTGCTGTCGCAGAGCAGGTGGCTGTGCCACAGCCGCTGGTCCAGCAAACGGTTTCTGTCAGCGAAGTGGCGCCTCAGACTGTTTTAGTTCCAACTTCTTCGGTGCCGGAACCTATCGCAAGACAATCATTTAAGCGTAGACGATTTTATTTTCGGTCCGTTCCGGTCTCCAGCAAGCCGAAGGAAGTTGAGAAGAACAACGGTTTCGTGATGCCTCCGACCCAGAGCTTGTTGCCAAGCGACAGCAAAGGATCTAAGGTTAAGGTCCGTAAGAAGATCACTTCGGCAAAGGTGTTGCCTTTTCACACCGAAAATACGAAGCGGGATATGACCATGGATCTAAAACAAAAATCTCTAGCTTTAACGAATGTCTGCGGAGATGCATTTTCCGGCACGGCATTTTGCATGCTCGGGGCTGAGCGTATTCTAGG
Source organism: Candidatus Omnitrophota bacterium (assembly GCA_903856085.1). Lineage (GTDB taxonomy): Bacteria > Omnitrophota > Omnitrophia > Omnitrophales > Aquincolibacteriaceae > Aquincolibacterium > Aquincolibacterium lacustre. The sequence continues at coordinate 51,239 of CAIOAT010000028.1, forward strand.
ACAGGATTAACTCGCGCTACAGTTCGAACGGGGAGAAGTGCCGTTTCGTAGAGACACAAAAAAGCCAAGCTTACATAGCTTGGCTTTTTTATTTCAATCTGAAGTCGTCTGACTAGAACTTGAAAAGCTTGATCTTGGCGGCGTCGCCCGAGCCTTTCTCGGGTTGGGCGATTTCATAGCTGTCATCTTTCGCGTAACCGAGCGACGCGACCTTCTTGACGCCTTTGATGGTGTTATCAACGACCTTTTCTCCCGCCTGCTGGGTTCCGTCCAGAGTTCCGACAATCGGTTTCTCCCGCATGGTGGATCCGCCCGTGTCGCTTAAAGTATCTCGGACGTTATCATACGTAACTTCTTTGATGCCAGTCGCAAAATTCTTCGCAGGGTTATGCTTCTCGGGGGCTTGAGCCTCTTGCGCCATTTGTTTTTGGACCTTTTCCTGCTCGCGGGCGGCTTCATCGTACTGGCCGGATCGCGCCATGCCAAAATTGGCTGCGGCAACTACAAGGACGAGAGTGACAAGAATTTTCTTTTCCATTTGGGAACCCTCACTTGGATGATTTTAGGAGAATAGTGGAGGTAGTATACACAATTCGTTTTTAAAGTAAACCTGCATCCGTGGGGCGGAGGGCGTACGGTGCCACGTGTTCGTTTTTAGCCGCACACCATACTCCATATGCACCCGAAGGCTGTTTGATTTTTTATCACGGGCACGATATACTACCGTGCCTTTGTTAAGGTTTTGTCATTACTATACTTAGAACAATTGATCGGGAGAAATATGAAAAAGATCAAGATCGGGCTTCTCGGGTTAGGACAAATCGGCACCGGACTTTACGAGATCCTTACGGAGAAGAAGGCTTTGTTGGCTCGACAGCTCGGTGTGTCCTTTGAATTCGCGAAGATCGCCGAAAAATATCCTGAGCGAAATAAAAAAGTTCATCCGCCGAAAAGTATCCTGACCAAGGATGCTTTCAGTGTGGTGCGGGATCCGTCCGTTGATGTAGTCGTGGAACTTATCGGCGGCACGACGATCGCGCGTCAATTGATCAAGGAAGCTCTCAAGAACGGCAAGCATGTGGTGACCGCGAACAAAGCGCTCCTTGCCGAATATGGCGATGAGATTTTCGAGCTCGCGCATCGGATGAAACGATGGCTTTGTTTTGAGGCGAGTGTCGGTGGTGGCATACCGTGTATCAAAGCGCTTCGTGAAGGTCTTGTAGCCAACCGCATCGATTCCGTACACGCCATTATCAACGGCACCACGAATTATATTCTGACCCAAATGACCGCCAAAGGTATGAGTTTTGCGGATGCGTTGGCCGGCGCTCAAAAGCTGGGTTTTGCAGAGGCGAATCCTTTTCTTGACGTGAGCGGGCACGATGCCGCGCACAAGCTGGCGATTCTCGCGCGGTTTGCTTTCGGCGGGAAAGTGAAGTTCAAGGATATTTACTGTGAAGGAATCACCGAGATCTCAAGCGATGACATTGCTTTTGCCAAAGAGTTCGGGTATACGATCAAACTGCTCGCTATCGCCAAAAAATCAGGGAGCGGCATGGAGGCACGCGTTCAGCCGACGCTTTTGCCGAACGCGCATATTCTCGCAAGCGTGAACGGTTCGTTCAACGCGATCCTGATGCGTGGCGACGAAGTGGGCGACGTGCTCTTTTATGGTCGCGGGGCCGGACCGCATCCGACGGCGAGTGCGGTGATCGCGGATCTGGTGGATATTGCGAAGTCCGGGACTGCGGGACCCGCAGAAGACCGTTTCATGGTGCGTGCTCTCGGGAAACAGATCCCGGTAAAAAGCATTTTTTCGATCCTGTCGCGGTATTACTTACGGTTCTATGTGGTCGACAGACCCAGCGTGCTGGCAAATATCTCGAAAATTCTCGGAAAATATAAGATCAGCATTTCGGATGTGATGCAGCGCGAACGCAGTGCCGGCCGCGCGGTGCCGCTTATCCTTTTAACGCATGATACTCATGAAAAAAACCTGAGGGCCGCGGTTCGCGAAATCGACGGTATGTCCTGTATCAAGGGCAAGACCCAGGTCATACGGATCGAAGAGGCTTGAGCGCTATGGGAAAATACGCGGTCAAAAAGATCGGCATTATCGAGCGATACCAGGAATACCTTCCGGTCACGGATGAAACGCCGATCATTTCTCTCAATGAAGGAAATACGCCGCTCATTCTCGCGGAGGCTTTGCCTAAAGAGCTCGGTCTGAAGAATATCCGGATCTATTACAAGTTCGAAGGGCTGAACCCGACGGGTTCGTTTAAAGATCGCGGCATGACTCTGGCGATTTCCAAAGCTGTCGAAGCGGGGTCCAAGGCCGTGATGTGTGCTTCGACGGGCAATACGTCCGCTTCTGCCGCGGCCTATGCGGCTCGTTGCGGTCTGAAATGTTATGTGCTGATCCCGGAAGGGAAGATCGCCAAGGGAAAACTTTTGCAGGCGTATCGCTATGGTGCAAAGGTGATCATGATCGAAGGGAATTTTGATAAGGCGCTGGAGTTGGTTCAAGAGATCACGGAGGACGGAAAGATCACGCTCGTGAATTCCATCAATCCGTTTCGTATCGAAGGGCAGAAGACCGCGGCGTTTGAGATCGTCGATGACCTGGGTGATGCGCCGGAATATCACGCGATCCCGGTCGGGAATGCGGGCAATATCACGGCTTACTGGAAAGGCTACAAGGAATATAAAAAAGTCGGAAAATCTGAAACGTTGCCGAAGATGCTTGGTTTTCAAGCAGAGGGTTCAGCGCCGATCGTTCTGGGCCATCCGGTGGAAAAACCGGAGACACTTGCTACAGCGATCCGCATCGGGAATCCCGCGAGTTGGCAAGGTGCCGTCGCCGCACGGGACGAATCGGGTGGTTTAATCGCTAGCGTGACGGATGAGGAGATCACAAAGGCTTACCGTTTTATCGCGGAACGCGAAGGCGTATTTGCGGAGCCGGCCAGCGTTGCGCCGGTGGCGGGTGTCATCAATCTCGCAAAAAAGAATTTTTTCAAAGAGGGATCACGCATCGTGATCACGCTTACGGGTGCGGGATTGAAGGATCCCGATTTCGCGCTCAGTTTTGAAGATCCGTTCTGTAAAGTTAAATCCAATCTCGATGCCGTCAAGGAGGTCATTCAATGAAGTCTATCGTTGTGGTTCTTGCGGGAGCTGCGGATCATCCGACCGAAGAGCTCGGCGGGAAAACTCCTTTGGAAGTGGCCAAGGTGCCCAACTTGAATTTTTTCGCGAAGAGCGGAAAAGTCGGGACTGCGAAGCTTGTTTCAGATCGTTTGCCGCTTTCCGTGGATGTCAGCCTGTTCAATCTTTTGGGCTATGACGCGGCGAAACTTTACACGGGGCGCGGGCCGCTTGAGGCTGCCGACAAAGAATTGACGCTCGACGAAAAAGAAGTCGCTTTCTGCATGAATTTTATCACCGAGGCCGCGGGTATGCTGGCCGATCCGACCGCCGGGGCTTTGACCACCAAAGAGGCGAAGGCCCTTGTGAATTTTCTCAACAAAAAGGTTGCCAGCGATTTTGTGCGGTTTTTCTCGGGTTCTGGGTATCGGCACATTGCGGTGATCAAGGATGCCAATGGATTTGAGGCGTTGTCCGCGACGACCCAGGCACCGGAGAGCGTGATCGGCGAAAAGATCGAAGATGTTCTGCCGAAAGGCCCGGGCGAAGAATTGATGCGAAAATTGATGTATGACGCCAGACTTCTTTTACAGGACCATGAGATCAATCAGGTGCGTGTGGACCTCGGCGAGAATCCCGCCAATATGATCTGGCTTTGGGGACAGGGAAAAAAGCCGGTACTCAAATCTTTTCGCGAATGTTTTGATGTCTCGGGGGGCGCAATGGTGGCTGCGCGAGAATATGCCAAAGGCATGGGACGCGTGGCTGGTCTCACGGTCATGGAGGTCAAGGAGGAGGGGGATGAGCCCTCGGCTTTTTATGACAAGATCTCCAAGGTAGCGATCGAGGCTCTGGAAGAAAAAGATTTTGTTTGTCTTCACCTCCACACGCCTGATGAGGCGGCGCGGACTGGAGAGGTGAAGAATAAGGTCTCGGCGATCGAGGGGATCGATTTTTTTGTTCTGTCCAAGATCCGTAAATATCTTGAGCGCTCCAAAGATTCGCGTCTGCTCGTCACTCCGGGGCATGCAACGCTTTGGAAAATGAAAGAGATTGTTCGCGACAGCGTCCCGTTCGCCGTGACCGGCAAGAATATTATGGCCGATGAGATCGAGCGGTTCTCCGAAATTGCGGCCAAGACGTCGGAAGTGAAATTCAATAAAACTACGGAACTGATGCCTTTTTTTATGACCAAGGCGTCATAATTCTCTATCCCTCAAGGTAAGGATAATCCCATGGCACTTATTGTTCAAAAGTATGGTGGTTCTTCTGTGGCGAATGCGGAAAAGCTTCTGCGTGTCGCGCAGCGTGTGATCAAGACGAAGCAGGCGGGGAATAAAGTCGTGGTGGTCGTCTCCGCGATGGGCGATATGACCGATGACCTCATCACGCTCGCCGATCAGATCAATAAGGATCCCCAGGAACGCGAAATGGATATGCTCCTCTCAACGGGGGAACAGGTTTCAATCGCGCTCCTAGCGATGGCCGTTCATAAACTCGGTCATGAGGCGGTTTCTTTTACCGGTTCGCAGGTAGGGATCATCACCGATGAATTCCACAGCAAGGCCCGAATTCAGAACATCAGCGCGGATCGTATCAAGAAAGCCCTGGCGGAAGGAAAGATCGTGATTGTGGCCGGATTCCAGGGACAGACTCCTTCAGGGGAGATCACAACGCTCGGCCGCGGTGGTTCCGACCTGACGGCCGTAGCGCTTGCGGTAGCACTCAAGGCAAAACATTGCGAGATCTTTACGGATGTGGACGGGATCTACACGGCGGATCCGCGCGTTATTTCGGATGCGCAAAAAATGGATCGGGTTACTTACGATGAGATTCTGGAACTCGCATCCCTCGGCGCCAAGGTCATGCACTCTCGTTCGATCGAAGTCGGAAAAAAATTCAATATGCCCATTTGGGTTTGTAATTCTCAGAATGATCACAAAGGAACTCTTATCACGAAGGAGAATAAGGCCATGGAAGAAGTCGTTGTAAGCGGGGTTGCTCTTGCTGAAGATGAAGCGAAGATCACATTGTTCCGCGTCTCAGATCGTCCGGGTGTGGCGGCCAAGGTGTTTCAAACTCTGGCGGATGCGAACGTGAATGTGGACATGATCATCCAGAACAAAACGCAGACGAATTCCACGGATATTTCCTTCACGGTCTTCAAGAACGAGCTTGTGAAGGCCATGAAAGTCGTGAAAGCCGCCATGAAAAAGGTCGGCGCTACCAATGTTACTTGCGACGAGAATGTCGCGAAGGTGAGCGTGGTCGGGATCGGCATGCGCTCCCATTCCGGCATCGCGTCCAAGATGTTCTCGACTCTGGCTAAGAACAAGATCAATATCGATATGATCTCCACTTCGGAGATCAAGATCTCTGTCGTAGTCGCTGGCGATAAAGGCAAACTCGCCGCCCGCGTAATCCATCAGGCGTTCGGTTTGGGAAAGAAATAACTGAATTTCACCACGTCGGTCGAAAGGTGCTTAAAATGAAAAAAATGTTCATGGTTGGCGCAATTCTGCTGATGGCGGGGACTGCCTTAGCGCAATCGAATGACGCAGATCCTGTTCCGCAAGGGCAACTGCCCTCGGTCACTAGCGAAGCGCCGGCCCAGCCCCCTATGAACCCGATTGCGAAAGCCGTGGCCGAAGCCAGACGTCGTCGGCAGGAGGCTCCCCAGGCGGCGCAAGGAGCGGAGTTGCCTTCTAAGCAAGTCCGGCCTGCTAAAACCGACTCGGCTCCGGCGGCCGGTAAATCTTCCGCAGTTCCGGAAGAGGCCAATCGCAACCAACTGATCAGAAACCTTCCTTATCAGCCGGAAAAGATTGTGCCTCCTCAAGCGCCCTCTTCCGAACCGATTTCCTCCGAGGTCGCGTATTCTTCGAGATTAGTTGTCTGTGTCGTGAACGGTTTTGAACGAAACAATATGTCGTCGTCTGATTGCAAGGCCGAGGGTGGCCATGTGGTCAGGACCGCCGAAGTTCTCAGGGACAATACCGGCGGCAAGAATAAGTAACACTCACCCGCGTAACTCCGGGGCGTGTTGGGTTAGGAGAATCTATGGGGAATAGAAACAAAAAAATCCTTTTTTATGATACGACTCTAAGGGATGGCTCACAGGCTGAGGGGATCAGTCTGTCTTCGCATGACAAAGTGTTGATCGCGAAACGGTTGGATCAGTTTGGGATCCATTATATTGAAGGTGGATGGCCAGGCTCAAACCCGAAGGACATGGAATTCTTTCACATGATCAAGAAAGCCGGGATCAAGTGTTCTAAAATCGCCGCATTCGGCTCCACGCGTCGCGCTCACATGAAAGTTAAAGACGATGCGCAAGTCAAAGCCTTGCTTGATGCGGGGACCAAGGTCGTCACGATCTTCGGGAAGTCATGGGACATGCACGTGACCGAAGTGTTCAAAACCTCGCTAAAAGAAAACCTCCTCATGATCTACGAGACAGTTGCATATCTGAAGGATCGGAAGATAGAGGTGATCTATGACGCGGAACATTTCTTTGACGGGTTCAAGGCGAATCCGGAATACGCTCTAAAAACGCTCCAGCAGGCCGCCAAGGCCGGCGCGAATAATATTACGCTCTGCGATACGAATGGGGGCACGTTGCCGCACGAGATACGCCACGCGATTCTCAAAGTGAAGCGCTCCGTGAAAACACCGCTTGGAATTCATTGTCACAATGACTCCGAACTCGCGGTCGCGAATTCCATCCAGGCGGTCGGGGAAGGCTGTGTGCTGGTGCAGGGAACGATCAATGGCTATGGAGAGCGCTGCGGGAACGCGAATCTTGCCAGCATTATTCCGGACCTGCAGTTCAAAATGAAGGTCCCGTGTTTTCCCATGAAAAAATTGAAGGAACTAGCGGTGCTTTCGCATTATGTGGCGGAGGTTTGCAATATGCCGCTTGTGAACAACCAGCCTTTCACGGGCCGATCTGCGTTTGCGCATAAAGGTGGCGTGCATATCAACGCCATGGTGAAGAACGCGAATACGTACGAACATGTAAAACCGGAAACGGTCGGCAATCATCGCCGTTATCTTGTTTCTGAGCTTGGCGGGAAGACGAATATCATGATCAAGGCCCAGGAGCTTGAGATGAAATTCCAGAAAGATTCGCCCGAGGCCAAGAAGATCCTGGCCGAGATCCAGCGCCTGGAATACGAGGGGTATCAGTTCGAGGCCGCGGAAGCGAGTTTTGAGCTTCTGGTTCAGAGAGTTCTCGGGAAGTTCAAGCCGTTTTTCACAGTCAATGATATTTCGGTCCGTACGGAAAACATCGGGAGTAGCCAGCCACGTTCGATCGCGAATGTGAACGTGATCGCCAATGGCGTCGAACATGTGGAATCCGCGGAAGGGGATGGCCCGGTGAACGCGCTTGATTCCGCGCTTCGCAAGGCGCTCGGGCGCTCATTTCCGTCGATTGCTGAGATCCGTTTGACGGATTATAAAGTCCGCGTGGTCAATTCCGAAGCCGGGACTGCTGCCAAAGTGCGTGTCTTCATCGAATTTCAGGACAAGCACAAGACTTGGACCACGGTCGGCGTGCACGAGAACATCATCGAGGCCAGTTGGAAAGCCCTCGTTGAAGCCATCGAATATAAACTTCACAAAGGATAGTACGCCGCACGAATGACACTAGACACCCGCTACAACGCGAAAGATATCGAGGCCCGCTGGTATAAGGAGTGGGAATCGAAAGGCTATTTCCGCCCGCAAAGTGATCACGGCAAGCAGCCTGCCGGGAAACCCTACGTCATCGTCATTCCTCCGCCGAACGTCACCGGAATCCTGCACATGGGCCACGCGCTCAACAGTTCCATCCAGGACATTCTCATCCGTTGGAATCGCATGAAGGGCGCGGACACGCTTTGGGTGCCAGGCGTAGATCACGCAGGGATCGCGACGCAGAATGTCGTCGAGAAAAAACTCGCCAAGGAAAAGAAAACGCGATGGGACCTCGGCCGAGAGGCTTTCCTCAAAGAAGTCTGGAAATGGAAGAACGAAAACGGTTCGACCATCACGCGCCAGCTCCGGCGGTTGGGATCTTCTTGCGACTGGACACGCGAACGGTTCACTATGGACGAGGGTCTTTCCAAAGCCGTGAGGGAGGCTTTTGTTACGCTTTATGAGCGAGGTCTCATCTACCGAGGAAATTACATCATCAATTGGTGCCCACGCTGCCAGACCGCGCTTTCCGACGAAGAAGCCGCCCACAAGGATATGCAAGGCGGGCTTTATCACATCAAATATCCCTGCCTGCCGGAAGGCAGGCAATCTATCGATGTCAAAGGTCCGTATGAAAAAATGGGTGAAGATCATATCGTTGTTGCGACGACCCGGCCCGAGACCATGCTTGGGGATACTGCGGTTGCAGTCCATCCGAACGATTCGCGATATAAACATCTGATCGGAAAAAAAGTCATTCTTCCTTTGTTGAACCGTGAAATTCTGGTGATTGCCGATGACTTTGTGGATCCCGAGTTTGGAACCGGTATTGTGAAGGTTACTCCCGCGCATGATCCGAATGATTTCGCCATGGGACACCGGCACAAGCTCGAGCAGATCAATGTCATGACACCGGACGGCAAGATCAATGAAAACGGCGGCGTCTACAAAGGCATGGATCGCTTTGAGGCGCGAAAAAAGATCCTTAAAGACCTGGAAGAGCAGGGGCTTTTTGTGCGTCGCGATTCGCATCTGCATGCGGTCGGGCATTGCTATCGTTGCGATACTGTGGTTGAGCCTTATCTTTCGAAACAATGGTTTGTGAAGATGCAGCCTCTGGCCGAGAAGGCGCTAAAGGCGCACGAGCAGGGGGACACGGCTTTCTATCCGGACCGCTGGACCAAGGTTTATCTGAACTGGCTGCGTGGCATTCGCGATTGGTGTATCTCGCGCCAGATCTGGTGGGGGCATCAGATTCCGGCTTGGCATTGTATGAAATGTAGTGCTGATTACGGTGAACCCCACGGGGCTGCTGCGCCGAGGAACACGGCGAACGAAGTGCAAGATGCCGTACACCGTACCCCGTATGCCGGGATCATCGTTGCAAGGGAAACTCCGAAAGAATGTCCCAAGTGTAAGGGCAAGGATCTGGTGCAAGACCCTGACGTTCTTGATACCTGGTTCTCCAGCTGGCTGTGGCCATTCTCGACGCTGGGGTGGCCGACTAAAACGGAAGACCTAAAAAAGTTCTATCCGACGTCAGATCTTGTAACCGCTCCTGAGATCATTTTCTTTTGGGTGGCGCGCATGATCATGGCTGGCCTGGAATTTATGGGCGAGGTTCCGTTCACAAAAATCAATATTCACGGCACGGTCCGTGCGGCGAGTGGGCTTAAGATGTCGAAATCTCTCGGCAACTCGATCGACCCGCTCGAAGTGATCGAAGAAATGGGGGCCGATGCGCTTCGCTACAGTCTCGTGATGCTTTCCGCGCAGGATGTTTATCTTTCGCGCGAGAAATTCGAGGTGGGCCGTAATTTCGCGAACAAGGTTTGGAATGCCTGCCGGTTCGTATTGATCCAGATCGAAGGCCTGGAGACCGCTTCCACCGATGTCCGGCAATTCGAGAAAATGGAACTTTCGCTCCCAAGCCGTTGGATCCTTTCGCGATTTGAGGAAAAGACCGCTGAAATCGAGCGTCACCTTGCTCAATTTGGTCTCGCGCAGGCCGCGACCGAGCTTTATCATCTCGTGTGGGATGATTTTTGTGATTGGTATATCGAGCTTGCTAAGCCCATGATTCTATCTGAAGATAGGGCTCTCAGACTTCAAACCCAAAAAGTCCTTTTCTTTGTCTGCGAACGGATGCTTCGCCTTCTTCATCCTTTTATGCCGTTTATTACCGAAGAGATCTGGCAGACATTCAAACAAAAGTCTGCGGATGCTAAGGCTTGGCCGGAAACCATAATGTTTGCGGGTTGGCCCCATGAAGAGAAAAAGAAATTCCGCGATGCTGAAGCGCAGAAAGCCATTGGGCTTTTGCAAGATGCTGTGGGCGGCATTCGTGATCTCCGGGTCCGTTTCCAGATCGCGCCGACCGATAAACTTACCGCCGTTATTGTATGCAAAGAGCAGGAGACATTGGTGACTGTGCGTACGTTCGAGCGCGAGGTGAAGGTGCTGGGCCGGCTCGCGGAACTTCAATGTGTGCGTGAATTTCAAAAAAAGGGTGCGATGGCGGCTAACTCCTTCGCGGCATTTGATGTTTTTATCTCACTCGAGGGGATCCTGGACCCGGAAGAAGAGAAAAAACGGCTCGAGAAAAAGATCCAAGAGACCGAACAATGGATTGAGACCATCCGTAAAAAAGTTGCGAACCCTTCTTTCGCCGAAAAAGCGCCTAAAGATATCCTTGAAAAAGAGAAAGAGAAACTCGCCGATGCCAAAAAGCTTCTCGTATCCTATCAGACCCAGCTCACCAGTTTCTGAGAGCGGTTTTCCGGGGCATCCTTTGCCCGTGTCTCGTCGGACCTTGGGCTTTCTTAAAGAAGCTCTTCACGAGGATATCGGTCGTGGGGATGTTACCTCCAACCTTCTCATCCCGGCTCACGCTCAAGGTGAAGCTCGTGTGATCGCCAAGGCCCATGGTATTTTCTGCGGAGAACGGCTCGTGAGAGAAATTTTTAAACTCGTAGATCCGAAAGTGAAGCTTGAGTTTTGCGTGCATAACGGCGGTAAATTGCGTCCTGGAAAGATCGTTTTTAAAATGCGCGGAAATATCCGGTCGATTCTCAAAGCTGAGCGGACTCTTGTGAATTTCATCGGCCATCTTTCCGGGATTGCGACCAAGACGCGCCAATTCGTGGGTCGTGTAAAAAAATATCCCGCGCTTATTCTAGATACGCGCAAGACCACGCCGCTTTGGCGCGAGCTGGAAAAGGTGGCTGTGCAGGTGGGGGGCGGCAGGAACCATCGTCAGGGGCTCGACGAATTCATTTTTATTAAAGAGAATCATCGGATCCATGGAGACTTAAAAAAGCTCCGGTCTCATTCCGGCGAATTCGAGATCGAGGTTCGCAGTCTCGGCGAACTTTGGGAAGCGATTGGTCTGCGTCCCAAGGTCATACTGCTGGACAACTTTACCCCCAAGGAAGCCAAGCGCGCGGTGGAGATCGTTCGCAAGGAAGCCCCGGGGACCCTCCTTGAAGCCTCGGGCGGTATCACGTTCGAGAATGTTCGAAAGTTCGCTGCTGCGGGTGTTGACACCATCTCTGTCGGATCTCTCACCCATTCCGTCAAAGCTGTCGATTTCTCCCTTCTGATTGATTGATATGAGCTTTTTCCGTCTTGTTTCGGCGTCATGGCCGAAAGGAGATTCGCCCGTAATCACCTTCACTCTAGTGTCGGGGAAATGAGGCGATGACTGAGTTCAAACTTGTTTCGTCGATGCGCCCCAAGGGCGATCAGCCCTATGCCATCCAGAAGTTGGTGGAAGGATTTTCGGCTGGGAAAAAAGAACAAGTCCTCAAAGGTGTGACAGGCTCGGGGAAGACTTTCACCATGGCGCATGTGATCGCCCAGCTTGGCAAGCCCACGCTTTTGATCTCGCACAATAAAACCCTCGCGGCGCAGCTTTATTCCGAGCTCAAGGAATTCTTTCCCGCGAACGCTGTCGAATATTTTGTGTCCTATTACGATTATTACCAGCCTGAGGCGTATATCCCGCATACGGATACCTACATTGAAAAAGATGCCTCGATCAATGAGGACCTTGACCGCTTGCGCCTTTCTGCCACCAGCTCCATCCTTTCACGCAAGGACTGTATTGTCGTCTCAAGTGTTTCCTGTATCTACGGCCTCGGAGCGCCGGAGGATTGGCAGGGACTTCTTGTCACGATCATCAAGGGTGAGCTCGCGGACCGGGACAAATTCCTGTCAAGTCTGATTAGTCTCCAGTATGAAAGGGTTGACACCGAACTCCGGCGAGGAACCTTTCGGGTGCGCGGCGGCAGGATCGATCTTCTTCCGTCGTACGGACAAAATCCCTATCGCATCGATTTCGGGCCCGAAACGATCGAGGGGATCACGCTTCTTGATCCGGTGAAGCTGACAGCCCTCCGCGAGATCGAAAAACTCGCGATCTATCCCGCCAAGCATTTTGTGACCCCGGGTGATCGTCTCGAAGCTGCGATCGTTTCGATCGAGCAGGAAATGAAAGAACATGTCAAGCTGCTCATGTCCGAAGGGAAGGACCTGGAAGCCAAACGCCTGGAATCGCGTACCCAATATGACTTGGAGATGCTTAAAGAAGTCGGCTATTGCTCCGGTGTTGAGAATTATTCACGCCATCTTTCTGGCCGTGCAGCGGGCTCTACGCCTTACACCCTCATCGATTACTTTCCCAAGGATTTTCTCGTCATTATCGACGAGTCGCATCAAAGCGTGCCGCAGATCCGGGGTATGTTCAATGGTGACGCTTCACGTAAGAAAGTTCTGGTGGATCACGGGTTCCGCTTGCCCTCCGCTCTCGATAACCGTCCGCTCAGGTTCCCGGAATTTGAAGCTAAATTAAATCAATGTCTCTATGTCTCGGCAACGCCGGGGCCTTACGAGATGGGTCGTGTGCAGGAAGTGACCGAGCAGATGATCCGACCGACAGGGCTGATCGATCCTGAGATCGAGGTCCGCAAGACCGAGGGGCAGATCGATGACTTAATTAAGGAAGTTCGGGAGCGGGCGGATAAATCGGAACGGACAATCGTGACCACGCTCACGAAGAAAATGGCCGAGGATCTGAGCCGGTATCTCAAAGAGCTTGGGATCAAGGTGAATTACATTCATTCCGAATTCGACGCGTTCGAGAGGGTCGAGATCCTTCGGGACTTTCGTCTTAAGAAATACGATTGCGTGATCGGTGTAAATCTTTTGCGCGAAGGACTGGACCTCCCAGAGGTATCCCTTGTGATTGTGCTCGATGCCGACAAGGAAGGGTTTCTCCGCAGCGATGTCTCGCTCATCCAGATCGCGGGCCGTGCCGCGCGCCACATCAACGGAAAAGTCATCATGTATGGGGATAAAGTGACAGATTCTATGAAACGGGCGATCGACGAGACTGCGCGCCGCCGAAAAATTCAGGAAGAATACAACCGCGTTAACAAGATCACGCCGGTCTCGATCAAAAAAGAGATCAAGGACGGGATCGAACAGTGGAAAAAGGCCGAGGAATTCGTCCATGATGTGGTCCATGAATCCGGAAAGGAATACGAGGCGAAGAACTATCTCGCATTCTTGAAGCAACGCATGGAAGCTTGCGCCCGGGCCCTGGAGTTCGACAAAGCCGCTCGTTATCGCGATGAGATCCGCCGTTTAGAAGGGGAAACCGGACTCAAAGGAAGTGTTCTTGCGGGAGTGAAGAGCCGCGGAAGCAAACGATCCAAGACCCGGCGCTAAAAAAAGCGTAGAACCGGGCCTGCTTGGTTCCTACTAACGGGATAATTTAAAGCTCAACAGGGATTCCTTCAGCTTTGAGAGGTTCATCAAAGGGAGGATATTGGAGTATCCGTCAGTCCAGAGGCGGTGCTGCTCCTTAATGAAGTAGACCAGCGGGTACCAACTGAGATCCACCACCAGTTTCTGGAATTGTCCCTTGTCCCACGCAAAAACCACCCAGGCGGAGCCCGTCCCGTAAGGCTGCCCCGAAGTCGCCCGGAAACCCGCGTAGGCCTGGAAAACCTTGGCGGCGTAGGTGAGGACCGGTTCCAGCCGTATATATCGGTTCGAGATATGGAACAGGATGATCCCTCCTTGGTTCAAATGCTGGGCGTAGAGGTTGATCGCCTCGACGGTTAAAAGATGGAAGGGAATGGAGTCTCCGCCGAAGGCATCCACGATCAGAAGATCGTATTTCCGGTCGTGGGCTTTGGCCAGTGTCTGGCGTGCGTCTCCGAAAAAGAAGCGGATCTTCCCTCGGGCACCCTCAAGATACGAAAAGTATTTCTTCGCGATGGTGTACACATCCGGATCGAGTTCGTAATAATCCATCGTTTGATCGGGGTGAGTGTAGATCGCCAGCGTTCCGGCACCGAGCCCGATGACGGCGATATTCTTGAAATTGAACTTGTCCGAGGAGAGGACTTCGCCCACCGGCGACGTCCGGCTGAACATGCAGCTCGGTTCCAGCCGGAGTTGCTCCGAGGTGAACTGCATCCCGTGCATGGTCGTTCCGTGGATCAGGAGCCGCGCACCTTTAAAATCCTTCACTTCGTAAACACCGTAGTAGTTTCTGTGTTTATATACACACCCGTAGTGACCGGTAAGATCGGAAGCCCAGAAGAATACCAACAGGAGAGGAACGACTCCCATGGACCAGGTCCGTACACGGCTCCAAAAACTCGAACGGGTGCCACCGGCCTCTCGCGCGATCATCCAGACCGCGAGTACGACAAAAGTGAGTCCCACGAGGTATTCGATCACAGACCTTGAGACGAGTGGCATGACCCAACTTGTAAGTATCCCGCCAAGGAATCCTCCCAGAGAGATCATGAGATAGAACTTTGTCAGTTCTCCTTCGGCGGACGGGCGCCGCGCGGCCAGCCGGTTTTGACAGTAGAGGCATATCAAAAAAAGTGTCCCGCATAAAAGAGCTAGCTCAATGACTGCCGAAGAGCCTTTGTTCTGGATGACAAGGAAAAGAAGACTGCTTGCTGCAAGGATGATGGGAATATTTTTTCTGAGCCATTCGGGGCACCACGGGGAAGGTTTGAAGCTCAAGATAAAAGCCAGGATGTAAATGCCGAGAGGAATGACCCACAGAAGTGGCAAGGGAACGATCGTAAACGTCATCACGCTCGTGACGGACATGAACATGATGACACCTGCCGCACTCAGAAGTAGCCAGATGAGTACATCCCTGAGGGGAGTAACTATTACGGCGGTCGCTGTCGGTTTTTTCCGGGTTTCGGTTTGTGTTGTCAGCGGAACGAGAAAAAAAAGAAGGGTATTCAGAGCTGCAAGCACGGCGTAGCCAATCCGCCACATCTGCAGTTGCAACGGCAGGTCGAACAGGACCTCGAAGAGAAACGGATAGGTCAGAAGCGCTCCGAGCGAACCGGCGTTCGAGGTGGCGTAGAGGGCGTATGGGTTCGAGCGTTCTTTCAGGGAAGAGGCCGACAGCCACACCTGCAGGGCCACGCTCATAGTAGAAAGGACAAAAAAGACCGGGCCGATCGTGACAACGAGGCGCAGGAAGACGTCGCCCGCAAGGAATAGCGAACCGCTTTCCGTTCCGATCTTCAACATCCTTCCCGGAAAAACCAGGAGGGGGAGAAGAACGAGTGTGAGTTGGATCATTCGGAAGCGGCTGGTACCGGATTTTCGAACGACCCAGTGGACGAACCCATAGCCCAGCAATAAAAAAGCCTGGAAGAAAACAAGGCATGCACCCCATACCGCATAGCTCCCCCCGTAGATCGGAAGGAGTTCCTTGGCGACGATCAATTCGATCTGAAAAAGGAGAAATGCGGCGAGGAACGTGATGGCATGCAGAAGCACCAGAGGCATACAGACGATTCCTTGGTTTTCAGCGTTCGGAACGATTGAATCTGAGACAGGAACAAACTTTCAGGTAGGTCCTGAGCCTTTCACTGATGAGTGAGAATTTTCCAGCAGTGAGCCATTCTTTGCGGAAAACACTAGAGCCTACCGCGAATGCGCTTGCGCCATTTTTAAAATAATCCTTCATATTGTCCGGCGTTACGCCGCCGCACGCCAAAAGATCGATCTGTGGGAACGGGCCTTTGATCTCCTTGAAATAATCCGGTCCGAAGCAGCCGGCAGGGAATACCTTGACCATAGTCGCCCCGGCTTGCCATGCTTCATAGATATCCTGAGGGATAAGTGCTCCTGGAAAAACAGGGATTTTATTCTTGGAGCAGTATTTGATCACGGGCGGGATGACAATGGGGCTTACGATGAATGTCGCTCCGGCGCGAAGCGCGCTTTGAAGATCCTTCAAGTTCAGGACGGTTCCTGCTCCGATCATAAGCTGCTTGCCGTAACGTTTAACCGCGCTTTTAATAAGCCCGGTCGCGCCCTCCGTATTCATCGTGATCTCAACGGATTGAAGGCCGCTGGCTACGATCGTTTCAAACAAAGGCTCCAATTCCGACGGCGTAATCCCTCGTAAGATCCCGAGGAGCGGCCTCTTTCGGAAGTGGGTCAGGTTCACGCTTATTCGACCTCAGAACTCCCCGCGAAGCTGTCATAAAATTCGCGGTAGTTATCTTTCCGGTCGCTTTCTCGGAGCTCTAGTGCGGATTTAGGATGCTCATCCAGGATCCCGGTAATGGCATAGGGGATGACGTAGCCCCATTCAACCTTCCTGCTCAGGGGAATCATTTCCTTAGAGATTACGTCCAGGATGGGACGGATATCGAATTTCGGATTTTTTAGGAAACCCAGAAGCAGTTCCGTCGGACAATTTCCGGCCGCGCGTCCCATGCCAAAGATCGTGCTGTCCAGATAGTTCGCCTGGTGGATAATGGCCTCGATCGTGTTGCTGAAGGCGAGCTGTTGGTTGTTATGCGCGTGAATGCCGATCTCTTTGGTCTTGACGATGCTCTTGGCTTTTTTGATCAGATATTCCACGGTTTCTTGATAAAGAGAGCCGTTGCTATCGACCAGATACACCACATTGCATTTGCATTCCTTTTCAAGCTGGGTCAGGCATTCGGTCAGCTCCACTTCAAGCACTTTTGAAATGGCCATGAGGTTCACCGCGGTCTCGTACCCTTTGTCCGCAAAATGGTTTGCGAGATAGATCGCTTTGTCGACGTCTTTAACATAGCATGCCGTTCGGATCATGCTCACGGGGCTTTCCTTTTTGGGCTTGATATCTTCGAGGTCCACTCGGTCTACGTCCACCATGACCGAGAGCTTGGTTTTGGAGGGGATCCCGTCCGTGACTTTTCGGATGTCGTCGTCGGAGCAGAATTTCCAGGCGCCGTATTTATCTCCGGGGAAAAGCTTTTTGGAGTTCTTATAGCCGATCTCCATATAGTCGATCCCAGCCTCAGAGACCGCCTTGAAGATTGCGCGGACGAAGCGATCATCGAAATCGTGGTTATTCATGAGGCCGCCATCGCGAATCGTACAATCTAATACTTTGATCTGTTCTCGAAACATGACTATCTCCTTTGAATGTGAAATAAAAGCATTTTATTCGAACCGATCTCTAGCTGCGAGGAAAGATTCTAGGCTAATCAGGCCAAAACTCAAAACTAAAAATACCGCTTCCTGAGAACTGGTAGGATCCGTATTAAGGTTTTAGGCGGCGGGAGAAAAGGGAAGCATTGCTTCTGCGAGAGAATCTGCTACAATACCGAAATCAGTTCCGTATTACATTCGTCGTCGCGGGGTGGAGCAGCTCGGTAGCTCGTTGGGCTCATAACCCAAAGGTCGCAGGTTCAAATCCTGCCCCCGCTACCA
>CAIOAT010000029.1 GCA_903856085.1 Candidatus Omnitrophota bacterium
CTCCTTCTCTAACCCCGCCTTCTCGGAACGTAACGCCTCAGAACTTTCACTCGCACCTTTCAACTCTCCCTCTAAGCCAACGATCTCTTTCCGCAACGCTTCCAACGTCCCGCTTGCTTCCTTAAGAGCTGCTTTTAATTGGACTTCCTCTGCCGCTTTCGCAGCAAGATCCTTGGTGAGATATCGATTTTCCTCTTCCAGGCGTTCTTTTTCTTTGGCAACGGTCATGCGAAGCTGTTCTTCCTCGCGCAGCGCTTTCTCTGTTTCGTTCTGAGCCTTTTCGCTTCGCTTCATCTCGGCTTCATACGACACGCATTTCGCTTCGAGACTTTTTGCTTGTGCTTGCGCGCTCCGGACCGCCGCCTCAAGCTCGCTCGCTCTTTTGCCCGCCTTTTCTTCGTCGTTACGTATTTGTCTGATCTCTTCAGCAAGCCGGCCGTTCTCTTCCTCGAGGGCTTTCCTCTTTTTTTCCTCGTTGGCTTGCGCCTGTCTTCTTTCTTCCTGCGAAGCCGCATACCTTTTCACATAAACAAATTCCGCCTTTGAGGATTCTGCATGCGCCTTTCTTTCTTCTGCTAATTCGGCTTCGAGCTTCTCACATTTCTTTTTTAGCTCACCGCTGCGCGCCTCCCATCGTTTTTTCTCAGCCTCCGCCTTATCCGCCTCGGAAGATATAAGATATTCCTCTCTGTTTTCATGGAAAAATTGCGCGGGCGCACCAAGCGAATGCACTTTTTGAGGAACGGCTTCCTTGGGAGAGGTGGGAGCTTTGGGAGACTCCCTCTGTTTCTCGAATAGATCGATGAGGTTCATGAGCTCCATCAAATTGACTTGGGGAGCCTCACCTTTCATCGAAGTATATTGTTTGGCATAATGTTCGGTCAGGGCGTCTGCGATCGCCTGCGAAATGCGCCCGCTTTTCACCAATTCGTGAATCTGCCCTTCGAAAGAATCTTTCATTTCAAACCCTCCAAGGACAATAAGCTCGGACTCTGCTGCGCGTCATCGGAAAAGTCATTTCCCGGCGAGCGTCGCAATGACTGTCCTCTGAGATCACAAGACTCAAGGCGGCTTGAGAGAAAAATATCGCATCGCCCGCAGAGGGAGGCCTGAGCAGGGCGATTGGGATGAGCATGCTTTTTTATAAAAGAAATTCCTTCTTTGACCATAGGTCTCCCGCGCAAAAGATCGATCGCTGTATGCGTATACTACCCTGCCATCTGTTTTTTTAAAACAAAAATGCCTCGCAACTCAGCCGTTGGGCGCGTGCGAAGAAGCAGCTAAAAATCGGATGCGAAGGTTTTGTGCCCGGAGTCCAATTGGAAAGAGACCTGGTCAGAGAAAAAGCGTAATTTCCGTCGGCTTAGAGTCTTACGCTTTAAAGAAGAGTGCGCCCGGCAAGAGTTGAACTTGCAACCCCCACATCCGTAGTGTGGTGCTCTATCCAGTTGAGCTACGGGCGCATGAAG
Organism: Candidatus Omnitrophota bacterium; assembly: GCA_903856085.1. Lineage (GTDB taxonomy): Bacteria > Omnitrophota > Omnitrophia > Omnitrophales > Aquincolibacteriaceae > Aquincolibacterium > Aquincolibacterium lacustre. Next base: position 1,470 of record CAIOAT010000029.1, read on the forward strand.
GGGGTCATTATACGCATTTTCCTGAGGATTGCAAAAAAATCCCCGGGGCTTACTCGATCAAGAAGCTGGCGTTAACGACGGGGGTGACTTTCTTTTCGAGCGAGCCGATGTCGTTCATGCCCCAATCTTCAGTTTCGGTTTAGTTGACCGGCGTGATCTGGGAGACTCCCATCCGGGCCGACCGCATGCAGCCGCTCTTGTTGCCGGTGGCCTTTACCATATTCTCCGCTTCGAGCTTCGCGTTCTCCGCGATTCAAACGCCCCGGGAATAGGGTCGAAACCCAAAAAGTGCAAATAAAAGACTGTCGGCCAAAAGCAGGATCTTCGGAAAAACACTTTGTTCCATTCGCCTTCTCCTGCATCTGGGCCGGTTATCGGAATGAGCCAGGACTTCTGTTTTGTCCCATAATCAGCTAAAGCCTTGCGGGGACTTCCAGAGGGGGGCTCAAAATCAACGAAACCTTGTTTCTGACGAAAGAGGAACGACAGAATATTTTTTAATCTCGCGAATATCATACGTGATGTGAAAGCGTTCGCGAATGGTATCCCAAACTTTGACTCGTTCTTCAAACGGCTGCAATCGGTCGATCTCTCTCCCCCCTTCTCCTTTCTGGGCAAAGCGGGGGTTCACACACGTGATCGCATCAACAATGGCCACTTTCCCTTTAAGGTTTGGGCCCATGGAATGCAGAAACCACAGGTCGCATCCGTAACCCACAAGAACAGGATCATAGACCTTCATGAAATCATTCAGTTTGCTTTGCAGGAAAAGCGGGCAGGTCATCTCGACAAAATTGGTGTGCCGTAGAAATGCGTACTTCTGGGCCTGCGTTATCTTCCATTCGACCTTCCCGGTACTGCAGAACGCCGGTTGACACACCCACAGGCCATAGGCCTTTCGAACCCGAAATAGGCGGTCAATGTCGTGCCCGCTCATGATCACATCATCATCCATCACCATCACAGCTTCATAGCCCGAAAAGATTTCCGGCCATTGTTGATAGGCATAATGCAAATTCGGGAATTTCCCCCCCTTGCGAACATTGTAGAAGTCGGCGACCTCAGAATACTTGCCCGAGCGATCTCCATAATAGGTCACCCAAAGATCAAACTCTTTCCAGCCTTTCAACCAGCATTCTATGGAGTCGCGGTCTCCGGCCGATGTAAACACAAGATACTTTGAGCGAGGACCTGTCTTGTTGATCCGCAAGGAACCCTGTTCCAGGGTCTTCCCCCGTATGCCTGCCTGGGCGCTTTCCGGCAATGATTGCTTTGCTTCCTCATTTTTTTCTCGCTGGGCACCGCGTTTTTTTGTCACGGCTTCTTCTTTAGGACTAGTCCCCGCCTCTCTCATCCCTGACTCCTTGCCCGCATTAAACTTTTGTTTAGCATCAGACACCGCCTCATTTTGCTCGGCGTCAGAGCCGCCGACCCATTTCCTGTCCACGGAAAACGATTCTTTGTTCGAAGGGTCCCTATCAAATTCGAATTTACGCATACCCACACCCGCGATCACAAGCAGCTTCGGCTATCAGGTCGTCCCGATATCGCGAGTCAAGCTCAGGCGCTTTCCTTCTCGGTCCGCAAAGGTAAAGATCTTGTCGCGAGCCTGAGAAAACAATCGCTTCTCGATCTCATACAAAAAATGATTATCAGGACACTCGTCTTCCACGATGCATCGCAGCTCGGGAAAATCGAAGTATTGAAAAACATCGAAAACTTGTCTCAGAGGATCAAAGAAATTTCTGTCCGTCTCATTTGTCAGAATGTAGATCCTGTTCGCCGTCGGCAAAATACGCCGAAGAGTCTCGATGATCTGTAAAGGCTGGGTATCTCTTTCCAGATTAGGGTGTTTTTCCTTCCACTCTTTTAAATGGAGCTTGTCTCCTCGGCGTACATGCACAGCCGTATAATCCTCAAGTTTTGCCTTCACTCCGGCAGCAATGCGCTCTATTTCAGACGAGGACCATATATCACAAGGCCATTTAACAGAGTCATAGAATCGGTCCTTCCCCCGGCTTAAACCATCAGGATCGTCCCGGACAATAAGATCGTAGGCCTCATTCTCGCCCCGCAGGACTCTGTGATCGTTCGTGATGTTTAAGACAGATAATCCCTTCGGATCCACCTCTTCCAGCCTCTTTACTTTAACCGGCTGCCGAGCATTATCTATTTTTAAAAAGATACCCTTTAGATTTATATACTTGCTCCAGGGAACATCGAGCCTTCTTCCAAAATTATGCCCAGGGCTTAGCATGGGCCGGGAAACCAGAAGGGTCCTGCGCAGAAAGAAGGCCTCCTGGGCGTGCAATCCGAGCGCCCATTTCAAATGGTTCATCCCGAACATGTTGGTCGCTTTCACATATAAATATTTTTCGCAACCGCTTTCAGGCAACTTTTGCGCGGCTCGAAAATCTTCGGGGGAATATGCGCCGTCTTTTGCATCAGAATTCATTTAGATTACCCCGCTTCGTCCCAATCACCCCAGCCTCGTTTCTTTCTGGCACGATAAAGAAAGTAATAGCCTCAACGCCTGCTCCATCTGTCTTAATACCGCCTCGCTCAAGATCAGGATAATGATCCAGATGTTGCTGCCGAACATTCCCGGCCAAGACGCAGCGAACAACTCTTCGTAGAAAAACCGTTATAGCGCTACAACCGACAGATATCTTTCGACATAATGAAGGCGTTCGGGAAACTCGCTTTTAATATATTCTCTCCAACCCGGAAGAACTTTTGGATCGCATTGGCGCTTGTGAAAGTGGGGATCTTCCCCGCTCACCGAACCTGACCATTCACGCCCGCGGGCCGTTCTGCTTAGTTGAACAAGGCTGTCATATTGTCGCATAAACAAACCGACTCTTCTCAGCGAGATCCCCAGAAACTTTAAAAGCCTTTCGATCTCGTCTTGGGGAGTCGCCAGCAGGTCTTCGTAATAAACAAGGTGCTTCTTGCCCCCGTAATCATGAAATTTCTGAACCAATAACATGTAATGGTTAAGATCCTGTTTAAGCACCTTTCCTTTATGCCTGGTGATGCATTCGAAGGGATCCCTTAATATCAAGATCAACCGCACCGCCTGCCCCCGGCGCTTTACTTGAGAATCAAAATATTCGCAGTAATGGCCCTTTCTGAGGATCGGCATTTTGAAAGCTGCGACATGGCTCAAGGGGTTTTTGGTCGAAGAGAACTGGTTCTTGTGGATCGGCGCATCTCTTAAATTACCCTTAACCCCCAGCGTGGGTCTCCCCGAAAACCATTCGACAATAAATCGGACCCAATGATTCCCGCTCCTGGGATAGGAAATGAGAAATGTCTCTGTGTGCTCATAAACCCATTCGTTAAGAAGGCCCTTCAGTTTTGGCACAATACCGCTTATCATAAACCCCTCTCAGACCTCCCGCTGCTTCCTTTGCCAGCGAAAAGGCCTTCCGACGAATAAAAGTCGCCCTTGCGCCAGAGCTCATCCGGATGACCGCTCTCCGTCCAAACTCCCCCAGACCCGTCCCTCTCGGGCGCCAGAAAAAAAATAATGCCTAAACGCCTGGTTCTGTGTCTGAATACCGCCGCGCACAAGATCGGGATAACGATCGATATACTGCTGCCAGGCATTTTCATCCAAGGCCCGGGGCATAACAATCTGTGGGTAGGCCTCACTGAATTTTTCTTTGAGGTCCAGGATCAAAGCGCGTCGTTTTTTATCATCTTCGGCTCCCATTTCCCGGGAGGCAAATTCGACGAGATGATAAAACGCTAGATTTAGTTTTGCTTTTTGGTTTGGATGTTGATTTATGCTTAAGGAAACCCCCCAAAAGAACAACTCCCGTAGTTCTGGATATTTCTTCAAGAAGGGACGCATTTGACGAAATATGTTCTTCACGGGATTCGTAACCAGAAGCATGCTTTTCTCCGTTTTACGGTAATAGACCAATTCCTTGGGGACCAGCTCGACCCTGTATCCTTGCAAAAGAAACGTATTGAAAAGTTCAATGTCCTCATGCCCAAGACCATGATCCTCCGTGAACCCTCCGGCTTTAAGAAGCGACGATTTTTTCACGAGACAATTCGCATCCCCGACAAAATTATGTAAAACTCCAAGGCTGACAGGACCTCCCAGGGGGGAGTGCATGTTCCCGACAAATCGAATAACGTTCCTCGTGATGTCCTGGAAAAACTTTAGTTGACAGACGTAGGCATCCGCCTGCGTTCTCGCGGCCGCCTGCTGAAAATCCGCGATGCAGGTATCGGCCATGACGTTGTCATCGTCCAAAAACAAAAGGTATGGATTTTGGCTGCGCCGGCTTTCATAGTTGCGGGCAGCACCGAGATAGCCGTGGGTTTTATAGAATATTTTCCACCGTCTTTTCTTGAACTCCGGCTCCAGAGATTTCAGATAAGCCAGCGAATCGGGTTCACAACTTCCATCGTCGCAGAGAATGACCTCGAAGTTTTTTGGGGCCTGGCGGTATAAAGACTCCACGGCATCTTTTAACATGAGACCGCGATTATAGTGCGTCAGACAGACCGAAACGGCTGGCAATGACTTAACCTTCACTGAGGTCCGGACTGGCGTGTCGCGCAAAAGGTCCGCCCAGGAACTCCCCGACCCAATATCATGCTTGGTGTGCTGGAAAGCGATCGTGTTGCGGGTCAGAATTTCTTTCAGAGCCATCTCCAATATCACGGGATTGTTCAGCGCCGTGAGACGCTTCCACCGATTCTTCCCCAAATGTTCCCAGTCGCTAAAGTGGGGTATTTTTTTTCGAACCAAGACCGCTTGCTCAAACGGAAATTCTGATGAGCGGTTGAGGCAAATGAGCACCCCCCCCTTTACGGACGCCTGGCGTTTCGCGCAGGCTAAAAAGGTCGTTTGCTCCTTGACCAGGATCTCGCGAAACTTCTTCTTTTCTCTCAGAATTCTCACCATTCTTTGCAGCGACCGCGGTAGCGGGGCCGGTGCGCCAAACATCAGCCTTAACGAGAGGTTGTGCGTTAAATCGTCGTCCATCTGCCCAAGCACGGCCAGAATGGAAGAAACGCCGTACGAATTATCATAATGCCCCCACACGCCAAGCTCAGACAGCTTCTCAGGGTTATTTTTATTTGACGGCAGAACCGGGCACTGCCCGGAGGGGTCGATAATGACGGGACGGCTCTTGCGTAAACCGACAGCCCCTGCAAACATGGGCGTTACAAGAAAATCGGCTTGCGCTCTTGAGCGTTCCTCCATAAACAATGATGCGGCCTCATGAACCGAGGTTAAAAGGGTGCCCTCACCTTGAAATTCATCAATGCGATCGACCAGCCCCAACACGATGATCTGTGTATCCTGAAAATGCAGCCCGACCCGTTTGGCCTGAATGGCGATATCCCCCAGTCCGGTCAGATCCGCAAAAATAAGATGCGAGTATTTGCGGGTTTTGAGAAACTCGAAAACTGCATAACTTTTATCCTGGGCAAACGCAGAGTGAGGGGCCGGCGACACAAAGACTTGCTTAAGCTTGTCCCCGAACAGGCCCGGAGGGACTTCCCCGAAGGTGACCAAATCTATCTCATGCCCAAGGGATTGCAGGGAATTCGCGTACGCACAAAAAAGAAGACCCCTGCGGTGGCTCTCCCAACCCGTACCTTCAAAAGGACAAATGACCGCCAGCTTCAGAAATGCTCCTTCGTTCTTTTATGCCCGATCAGTGTATGAGGGAAAATCTCATGGCGCCCGATTCTAAAACTGTTCTTTCCCCGCCGAAGCACCTCCTGGGCGCCTCTTGCTAGAAGCGGCTGATCAATAATTTATTCTCCGCCCTTCCTTTTTACCATGTGTTAAGTAATGCTTCCAGGCTTTTTCTCTCGTATTGATCCCTGCTTTTATCAGATCAGGATATTCCCTGACATAAAATTCCCAATCAAAATCCACCGTCGCCGAAGGTCTCTCTCCCTCCGCATTGCCTCCCTTTTTCATCCGAGGCGAAAAGAAAAAATTAATCCCCGGAAGACTCTTGAAGCAATGCCGCGCCCTTTGCCAAATCTGGTAACAGGGGTTTTCATGCCGAGAACAGTAAAGGCAAAAAAGCCAATAGGCAACGCGGTTCCGCTCAAGCCGGATGTATTCCCGAACCAAGGCTTCCTTTTGTTCATCGGACTGTTTTTGCAAAGCGGTCGTCATCCTGACCAAGCCATCCCTGGGGACAGAAAGAAAATCGAGCACGCGCCCTACCTCCCGCTCCCGGTCAGAAACAAGATCCTCAAAATAGACTTCGAGATAGTTCCGCCCGTCAGCTTTGAGAATTTTTTTCCAGTTGGCTTCCTCGCGCCTCAGCATGGTAATATCCCGAAAAATATCCTCTTTCTTGATAGAAGATGCCTTTTTCTTCGGAGCCCTGCCGCTGGTGTTCAGCCACTCTGTGGTTTCTTTGGCTCTTGCAAAAGAGACCGCCTGTCGAACTTTGTCCCGCCTCAGAACCAATATGATCCCCGCATTTTCGGAAAAAAAACGGAACGCCTCCTGGACTGACGTCAGACGACTGTCTGCACGTTTTGACTGAACAAGTTCTTTGAGATGTCCATAGTGGACCTTGAAACCTAACGGTTTTTCTCTTGGAGATTGCAATGCCGCGAGCAGGGGGGCGGGCGAACGATTGTTCTGCAAAGGCTCGTAATGGCCAAGATCCGTTTGAAAAAGGGTGACGGCGCCAGTGCTCTCAAGCAGGCTGCATAATAGCGTGCTCCCCGTCCTGCCGGATGAGCAAACAATAAAACGATCGTATTTCTTCATATCATCTATCCGGAATTCCTTTGAAATAAAAACATCGAATCGCTAATACAGCCCACTCCAAGATTCGTTGGCTCACAGGGATCTTCGGCAGCCCTTCCTTCGCCAGAATACTTCCAGGCGCCGTTTTGCTGCCGCCTCATCCCCGAATTAAAAAACCCTGCTCCCTCAAATGCCGGAGGATCCTCTCCGCTAAAAGATCCACGCTTTCTTCGCCCGTCTTGAGATGGATCGCAGGGACTTCGGGTGCCTCATAAGGAGCATTCACGCCGGTAAACTCCGGGATCAATCCGGCCCTGGCCTTTTCGTAAAGTCCCTTGGGATCCCGTTTCTCACAGATCTCAATCGGCGCGTCGGTATAGATCTCAAGGAAACTGTCTTTTCCGATGATATTCCTCGCTTGCTCCCGGTCTTCCCGGTAGGGCGAAATAAAAGCCGTGATCACGAACACGCCCGCTTCGTTGAAAAGATGGGCAACCTCGGCAACGCGCCGGATATTCTCACTCCGGTCCCCAGGAGAAAACCCGAGGTCCCGGTTCAGGCCGTGACGGACATTGTCTCCGTCGAGGACATAACACAAATGACCTTCTGCCATGAGTCTTTTTTCGAGTTCAAACGCGATCGAAGATTTTCCCGAACCGCTCAGGCCCGTCAGCCATAGAGTGGCTGGCTTTTGCCGCAAGAGCTTTTCTCGGTCCTTGCTTGAGACCGTCCCCTCTTGCCGGTGGATGAAGGAACTTTTCACTTCTCCTTTTTCGTCCGGTTTTACCATGGCCGGCAAACGTCCCCGCTCGATGATCATGCCTGCCGCCACCGTCCCATGCGTCATGGGATCGATCATAATAAAGCTCCCGGTTTGCCGGTTCTTCGTGTACTCGTCGCAGAAAATCTCCCGGTAAAGCTGCATGGTCACGCGTCCGATCTCATTGAGCTTTAATTTCGAAGTTTTTTCGCGACTCAAACTTTCCGGATTGATCCGGAAATGAAGGCGGGTAACCGTCCCTTTCACAAGCTGGGTCGTGTGCTTGATAAGGTAGAGTTTTCCGGGCTTCATGACTTCGTGATCCATCCAGACAAGAATGGCATCGATCTCTCGGCGAATCCCGGGAAGATTGGCCGGATGAACGAGCATATCTCCGCGGGTGATATCGATCTCATCTTCCAGCGTCACCGTGACCGCCTGCGACGAAAACGCATAAGAAGTCTCGCCTTCTTCCGTCAGGATGGTTTTGACCTTGGTCTTCCGCTGCGAAGGAAGCACGAGGATGGGATCTCCCCTCCGAATGATGCCCGAGACCACACAACCGCAATAGCCGCGGAATTCCCTGTCGGGACGGAGCGCGTACTGGACCGGAAGCCTAAGATCGATCAGATTTCGGTCGCTCAATATTCTGACGTTCTCAAGAAAATTCAAAAGCGAGGGGCCTTCGTACCACGGCATGCGCCCGCTTCGCTGAACCACATTGTCCCCCATAAGCGCACTGATCGGAATATAGGTCAGATCCGGCACACTGAGCTTTTCCACAAAGCTTTCTAGATCATCCTGAATCTTCCGGAAAACCTCTTCGGAATAATTCACAAGGTCCATTTTATTGATCGCGAAAACCATGTGACGGATGCCCAGGAGCGACGAAATAAATGTGTGCCGCCTGGACTGGACTAGGACCCCTTGCCGGGCGTCGATCAAAATAATGGCCAGATCGGCCGTTGAAGCTCCCGTCGCCATATTCCGCGTGTATTGCTCATGCCCCGGTGTGTCCGCAATAATAAAATGCCTTTTGGGAGTTGAGAGATGGCGGTAGGCCACGTCGATCGTGATCCCCTGCTCTCGTTCGGCCTTCAGGCCGTCCATCACAAGCGACAGATCCAGTTCCTCGCGCTTGAATTTTTGGGAGTCTTTGCGAACCGCAGCAAGCTGGTCCTCATAAAGACCGTTCGCTTCATAGAGCAATCGTCCGATCAGGGTGGATTTTCCGTCATCGACGCTGCCAGCGGTCGTAAATCGGAGAAGGTCCGCTTCCTGGTTCTGCTTGAGAAAGGTTTCGATGGCAGGCCGGTTCGCGTCCATCAGAAATATCCCTCCCTTTTTTTCTTTTCCATGGAGGAGTCCTGGTCATGGTCGATCAAGCGCGTGATGCGTTCCGAATTCGTGACGGTCATAACCTCTTCAATGATCTCGGGAACGGTGGCCGCCTTGGAAAGCACGGCGCCGGTACAGGGATAACAGCCGAGCGTCCGGAACCGGCACATGATTTTTTGAGGCTTCTCATCTTCTTTAAGGGGAATCGGGCCTTCGAGCGGAATAAGGCATCCCCCACGGACGATCATCTCGCGCTCCTTGGCGAAATACATAGGAACGACTGGTATTTTTTCAAGATGGATATAGTGCCAAACGTCGAGCTCGGACCAATTGGAAAGCGGAAACACGCGGATGCTTTCGTTTGGATTGATCAGGGTGTTGTAAAGATTCCAAATCTCGGGGCGCTGGTTCTTGGGATCCCATTGACCGAATTCGTCGCGAAAAGAAAAGATGCGCTCCTTAGCTCTGGATTTTTCTTCGTCGCGCCGCGCCCCGCCGAATGCCGCATCATAACCGCCTTCTTTCAGGGCTCGCAGTAACGCCTGCGTCTTCAGAAGCGCGCAACATTTGACCGTGCCAAGCTCCCAAGGATTTGTCCCCCGGGACAGGGCTTCCCGAAACGAGTAAACCTTGAGCTCCGCGCCGATCTCTTTTGCGTAGCGGTCGCGAAATTCATACATTTCACGGAATTTCATTCCGGTATCAACATGGAGGAGCGGGAACGGTATCTTGCCGGGATAAAAGGCTTTCTGCGCCAGGCGGACCATCACCGAGGAATCTTTGCCGACAGAATAAAGCATCACAGGCTTTTCAAACGCGGCCATGACCTCGCGAATGATGTAAATGCTTTCGGCTTCGAGAAGTTTCAGCTTGCTAAGTCTATAGCTTTCCACGATTCTTTTTTGTCCGCTTTCACTCCCGCCGACACAGCGACGAAGAGCTGGGGTCCATTAAAAGTTTTTCCGCGTTTGGGGGAAGGTGGTCAGAACCGTCACGCTTTCTGCATTGTTTTTTTTCGAGATGCAAATTATGGCGGAGGGGGGGGGATTTGAACCCCCGGTGACGCTTTCGCGCCACATCGGTTTAGCAAACCGACGCACTAAGCCGGGCTATGCGACCCCTCCGCGAATCAACCCATAGACAGCAAACTACGGGCTTAAAACAGTAGACAAAAAATCGAAACTCTTGCGGCGGGACTACGCGCCGCTAAAAAAATCTCTGCCCTTTCATCGCCAAACCGAGACATAATATAACATGATAACGAGAAAGCAGAGATAAAATGGTTCGAATTTTTGACCTTTTTGCCTGCCTTTTAGCCTCGCAACTTGTCGCAGTCCGTCCAAATTAAGCTATGGGCCTGGCCCGTGCGGTTCTCGTTTCATTTTCCGCGCCTGCTCATTACACGCAAAGATTCCGCTTTTTCCCGCTCCCGAAACAACACCTCTTTCGTCAAAATAGCCTCGCGAGGATAAAGACCTCCAGGACATTTCTTCTAAGCCGGTATCCCGCGCCTAAAGACTAAGCCGTTTAGTTAATAGCGGTACGAATCGCTGGATGGTCACATCGACCTCATCATTCCGATCGAGATTTTTAAAGAACTGCTTCGGCCTGAGGGCTTTAACGGTTGCCCTTCCACGCAAACGCTTCCTTTCGCTTTCCTGAAGAGATTTCACAATATAGTGATTGATGCGCAACTTCGCCGCCTTGGGCGACACCACGGCCCCGAATAAATTTTTCCGTGTCGGCGAAATAAAATTCTTGTCCTCATCGACAGGGCAGGCCTCCCCCTGATAGAAAAAAGCATGCGCATTGGCACATCCCAGAGCTGAGGATGTGTGAAGGATTGTTTTAATGTGGGAGTTAATCATGAATTCCAGCGGAGCTCGGCGGGTAAAGTTCTTGATCACAAGACCCCCGGGGTTCCTCGCATGGCCAGAGCTGCCGAAGATCAGCCAGTTGACAACGACGCCACAGAACGCCTCGTAGTCTCGCAAGACGTGGCAAAGACTATCCTGTTCGGTTCCAAAAAGAAATTCGTCTAAATCGATGAAAGCGATCCAGTGCGCTGCCGCGGAAAAATGTTTGAGACAGTGGTTATAGGCCTGCACTTGGCCGGGGTGGATCGGCCAATCCACGAGCACCACTTCCCCCTTCTTCAGATAAGGACCCAATACTTCGCGGGTGTTGTCACGACTACCATTGTCATAAAGGTAAAAACGCCCAACACCGACGATCTTGTGAAACTCGATCCATTCCCGAAGATACGGCCCTTCATCCTTTATGGTGGCACAAATTGCCAAGTAGTCGCGCTTTTCCATTCTCTTGTGCCCTTAGTCGGCTAAATTTTCGCCTCATGTAAGATTCTTTGCTTGGGATAACGCGCGATCGTTCTTTGCAAGCGCTGAAAGATCTCCGCAAGGGGTTCAATCAAGAGAACATTGAGATCATGACGCGCGTAGATATCAGCCTCTTGCCCGCGTTTGGCGCCACCATGAATAGCGCCTCGGATGTCTGATAGAAAATTGTCCAGCCTTCCCCAAAAAAATCTCACCCCCATGAACCCATCACTCCTCGGTCAGCCTCACTGCCATTTTTTGAATTTTATTTTCCATGTGGCTATCGCCACCATTCTCATCAGTCGCAGGGAATGCCGCCATCGCTTGATCTGAGGAGCCCCATACGTCCTGCTTTTATACCGGACAGGGATCTCGGCGATTTTCAAACCCAACTTTGACGCGCCCATAAGAAGATCGAAATCACCCCATGGATCGGAATACCCGAAATACCCGCGCGATTGATGGATGCTTTGATAGTCAGAGCGGAACATGACTTTAACACCGCAAAGAACATCCGTAAAACGCTGGCCGAGCAACCAAGAAAGGAACAACGCCGACAATTTGTTGCCGAAGAGATTCAAGAGCGGCATGGCGCCTTTTTCCATCGGCAGAACCAATCTGCTGCCGTTAATAAAATCCCCTTTGCCATCGCGCAAGGCTCTATAAAAAAGCTCTAGATCTTCGGGCATGACGGTCAGATCCGCGTCGAGAATCATCAGAATATCCCCGCTGGATTTGTCAAAACCCAGCCGCACAGCATCGTTTTTCCCCTCTCCGGTTTGGCGGAAAAGCTTGATGTCTTTGCCCGAATTCCCCCTGATCACGCGGGAACATTCCTCGTAGGTGCCATCGACAGAATGCCCTTCCACAAATATCAGTTCCTGTCGCGTTCCGAACGAAGGAATATTTTTTACCGTTGTTTCGATGTTGCCTTTTTCATTCCGGCAGGGAACAATAATCGAAACTGAACATTCCTCCATAAATAATGCGGTCGCCTTTATTTTAATTTGGCGGAAAAGATGGCGGAGAGGGCGAGATTCGAACTCGCGAGACCTTGTGAGTCTACCCGCTTTCCAGGCGAGCGCACTAGACCAGGCTATGCGACCTCTCCATAAATGAGCGCCTGACTTACGGCGCCAAAAGCGACGTCAAGTCAGCCGTGCGAATTTCTGCCGCGACCCCGCGGCCTGGCGGGCGAAACGGAGATTTTTGTGTTCCCCGCGCATAAAGCACGCTAGAGTTTATTTATTTCAGATAAAACAATCAAGGAATGAAAACGCCTCGCTTACGCCAGGTAAGGCTGCAGAGCTTTCGGAAAAAGAATCTGTCCGTTCGCATCCTGGAAATTTTCGAGGAGACAAAGAACGATCCTGGCGAGCGCTAACCCAGAGCCGTTGAGCGTATGAACGAATTCGAGTTTCTTGGTTTGGGCATTCCGGTAGCGGATATTCATCCTCCGCGCCTGAAAATCCGTAAACAGGCTGCAGCTTGAAACCTCAAACCATTTCTGCGTCGCGGGCGCCCAGACCTCGAGATCAAAACACTTCGCAGCCGCGAAGCTCATGTCTCCGCTCCCGAGGAGTAAGACGCGATACGGAAGTTCCAGCGCTTGAAGGACTTCTTCGGCATCGTTCACGAGAGATTCGAGTTCCTTCTCCGAATTTTCCGGCTTTACAAACTTCACCATCTCGACTTTGTCGAATTGATGAACGCGCGAAAGCCCACGGGTGTCTTTCCCGTAAGAGCCTGCTTCCTTGCGAAAACACGGTGTGTATCCCGTGTATTTAACCGGGAGATCTTTTTCTTCGATCGTTTCGTCGCGCATCAAATTAGTGATCGGAACTTCCGCTGTCGGAATAAGAAAATAAGAACCCTTTTCTTCACCTTCCCCCGCCGCCAGGGCGTACATGTCCTCTTCCATTTTAGGGATCTGCCCAGTACCCCTCATGGAAGCGCGATTGACAATGGCTGGGGCCCAGACCTCCGTGTAGCCGTGTTTTTTAATATGCAGGTCGATCATGAAGTTGATCAAGGCCCGTTCAAGCTTGGCGCCTGCTCCAAAGTAGACTGGAAAGCCCGCCCCAGTGATCTTGCTTCCCTTTTCCATAGAGAACAGGCCTAGCTTGGAGGCTAGATCGAGGTGGTCTTTCGCCTTAAATTCATGCTTCCGGGGCTCGCCCCATGTCCGGACTACTTTATTGCCCTCTGCGCCCTTGCAAACAGGGACATCTTTCATTGGCAAATTAGGGATTGAAAGCATTATTTTATCTATTTTTTCTGATAATTCACCCACTTTTGAATCAAAATCTGCTATTTTTTGGGCTGCCGCCTTCATTTCTAATATAATGGAGTCTGCGGGGTGTCCCTGTTTCTTGAGGCGGGCAATCTCATCGCTGGCGGAATTCCTCTTTGCCTTAAGCTCCTCGCTTTGTTTCAGGAGGGTTCTCTTGTCCAAGTCAAGATCAAGGAGGGTTTGGATGCCGGCTGAAACCCCTTTGGCGTCAAGGCCTTGGGCGACTTGTTCGGGATTTTCACGGATGAACTTTAGGTCGAGCATGACGCGTGGATTCCTATTTAGAACTTTTCTTCGCTTCCGCTTTGTCTTCCAACAGCTCCAGCTGACCTGAGTCAGCCTCTTCTTCTTTGGCGACTACTCGCGTCGCGGAGGCGATCTTATCCTTTTCTTTGAGGCGCATGACATGAACGCCTACGGCATTACGCCCCGAGGTGCGGATCTGGCTAACGGGGCAACGCACGACCATCCCGCTCGTCGTCACAATGATGATCTCGTCTTCTTCGGCAACGGTCAGAACGTTCACGACCTTACCGTTTTTCTCGGAAACCTTGATGTTAATGATGCCTTTGCCGCCACGGGATTGAATGCGATATTGGGCAAAAAGTGTTTTTTTGCCAAAACCGTTCTGTGTAACCGTGAGAGCCGTGGATTTTGGATTCACGATCTCAGCCGCGATCACTTCATCCCCTTTGGCCAGATTCATGCCGCGGACCCCGGTCGCGTTGCGGCCCATTTCGCGCACGTTGTCTTCCTTGAATCGGATCGCCTTGCCGTCACGCGTCGCGATGAAGATCTCGTCTTTGCCGGAGGTGATCTTGCAGGCCACAAGCTCATCTTTGTCGCGCAGCGTAATGGCGTTGATGCCGTTGGAGCGTGGCCGCGAATATTCGATGAGGTTGGTCTTTTTGATCACGCCCTTGGCCGTCACCATGAGCACGAACCGCTTGTCGTCAAATTCTTTGACCTGTAAAAATCCTGAGACTTGCTCGTTCTGCGCGAGGGAAAGAAAGTTCACGATTGCTTTCCCCTTGGCTTGACGAGAAGCTTGGGGGATGTCATAGGCTTTGCGCCAGTACACGCGCCCCTGATTGGTGAAAAACATGATAAAGTCATGCGTCGAAGCGAGGAACAGATGCTCGATGAAATCCTCGTCGTCGCGAACGCCTGCGCCTGACACGCCGCTGCCGCCGCGATTTTGCCTGCGGTACATGCTGACCGGAATGCGCTTGATGTATCCTGCGTGCGAAATCGTGATGAGCACGTCTTCCTGCGCGATCAGATCTTCGATGTCGATATCCCCTTCCGCAGCAACGATCTGGGTCCTGCGTTCATCCCCGTATTTTTTAAGGATCTCCATCGTTTCTTCTTTGATGATGTCGAGGACCTTCCGCCGGCTCTTCAGGACGGATCTGTAATATTCGATCTTTTTGATGAGCTCAAGATATTCCTCGTCAATTTTGACGCGCTCTAGTTGGGTCAGACGTTGGAGCTGCAGCTCGAGAATCGCCTTAGCCTGGATCTCCGAGAGCTTGAGCTCTTTCATCAAACGTTCTTTGGCAAGCTCCGGACTCTTGGAGGTGCGGATGATCCGGATGACCTTGTCGATGTTCGCGATGGCTTTTTTCAAACCCTCAAGGATGTGTGCCCGCTTTTCCGCCTTATCGAGTTCGAACCTCGTCCGCCGCATGATGACCTCGACTCGAAAATCGATGAACCGCTCCAACATCTGCTTGAGCGTGAGGACGCGCGGTTGGCCGTCGACTAAAGCAAGCATGATGATTCCAAAGGTCGACCTCATCTGCGTGTGCTTGTAAAGATTGTTTAAAATAACCTGGGGGATGGTGTCTTTTTTGAGCTCGATCACAATGCGCATTCCGTCCCGATCCGATTCGTCGCGAAGATCCGAAACGCCTTCGATCTTTTTGTCTTCAACAAGCCGCACGATTGATTCGATCAGATTCGTTTTGTTCACCTGATAAGGGATCTCGGTGATGATGATAGCGTCTTTTTTGCTGCGTCCTGTCTCGATCGAGGCTTTCGCGCGCATGACCACCTGCCCTCGTCCGGTCTCATAGGCCCGCTTAATCCCTTCGCGGCCAACGATCAGCCCTGCGGTTGGAAAATCCGGTCCTGTGACGATCTTGGAAAGTTCTTTCACGGTCACGTCGGGATTATCGATCGTCGCGAGGAGCGCCTTTGCGACCTCTGTCAAATTGTGTGGCGGTATATTGGTCGCCATGCCCACCGCAATCCCGCTCGACCCATTGATCAGAAGATTAGGAAGCTTGGAAGGAAGAATCGCGGGTTCGACAAGGGATTCATCGAAGTTCGGAACGAAATCTACCGTGTTTTTGTCGATGTCTGTCAGGAGTTCATTGCTCGCGCTTGAAAGCCGGGCCTCGGTATAACGCATGGCCGCGGCATTGTCTCCATCGATGGAGCCAAAGTTCCCCTGTCCTTCCACGAGCGGATAACGAAGCGAGAAATCCTGCGCCATGCGAACCATGGACTCATAAACCGCGGTGTCCCCATGCGGATGGTATTTGCCGAGCACTTCTCCGACGATACGGGCGGATTTTTTATAAGCCTTGCTGTGCGTGAGCCCGAGCTCGTTCATGGCGAACAAAATGCGGCGATGGACAGGCTTCAACCCGTCGCGAACGTCCGGAAGCGCGCGCCCGACAATGACCGACATTGCATAATCGATGTAGGAGTCTTTCATCTCCTCTTCGATGGGTCGAAGGATGATCTTTTCATTCATTGCGTATAAATTTTTTTGTTCTTCCGCCATGATAGCTTTCCTTTAATGAGCCCCGCCGCTTTGCGAAAACGGGACGAATTAAATATCCAAATTTCTGACGGCTTTCGCGTGCCGCTCGATGAACGCTCGCCTAGGTTCCACGGCGTCGCCCATCAGGATCGAAAAAATTTCGTCGGCCTCGACCGCGTCATCCAGCGTGACCTTGAGGACGGTTCGTGTCTCGGGATTCATCGTGGTATCCCAAAGCTGGATCGGGTTCATTTCTCCGAGACCTTTGTAGCGCTGGAGCGTCATGCCCTCTTTCCCGTTCACTTTAATATGCGCCAGGACATCACGAAGCGCCTTCGTTTCTCTTTTTTCCTTCTCCAACGAGAGCTCAAAGCGCACGTCTTCTCCGACTTCGAAGTCTTCGAAATCCAGACTGTACTTCTCGAGCCGCTTTTTTGCTTTTTCGAACTCCTTGGCTTCAAAGATTTCTATGAGATCATGCATGGCCGGCAGGACCACTTCTTCTTCCGTGGTTTCCTCCGCCTTCCCTTTTTTTGCGCCCTTCTTTTCTTCTTTTTTGTTTTCTCCCTTGGCCTTCTCTTCGGCCCGCGCTGCTTTTTCCTCTGCTTTTTGCTCGAGCTCTCTTTTCTTTTCGAGCTCTTTGACGTGATCTTCGACTTCTTTTTCAGAATAAAGGAATGTCTCTTCGTTCTTCGCGAGGAGCCGCACGAGATAAGACGGGAAGCCTTTTTTCTTATCGTGGGCCTCCATGAACCGGTGCCACAAGATGCCTTTTCGCGCGAGAGATCGCTCCAGATCTTCCATAGCCTGAACAAGCTCCATGAGCTCTCGGAGCTCTTTGCCTTCGATCTTGCCTTTGGCGCCGTTCTTTTTAAGGGAAACCCCCTGCAAGCCGAAATCCAGCAGCATGCTGTTCATCTGCTCTTCGGTCTGGACATATTGCTCATCTTTACCGCGTTTCATTTTAAAAAGTGGCGGCTGGGCAATATAGATATGTCCATTTTCGAGAAGCTTTTTCATCTTTCTATAGAAAAAGGTGAGAAGGAGCGTGCGGATGTGGCTTCCGTCAACGTCGGCGTCGCACATCAGAATGATTTTGTGATAGCGGAGTTTTTCGATGTTGAACTCTTCGTCAATGCCCGCTCCGATCGCGGTGATGATGGTCCGGATTTCTTCGTTGGAGAGAATCTTGTCAATGCGGGCTTTTTCTACGTTGAGGATCTTTCCTTTAAGAGGAAGAATGGCCTGAAATCTCCGGTCGCGCCCCTGTTTGGCCGAACCTCCGGCCGAATCTCCCTCAACAAGATAAACCTCGGTGTTCCTCGGGTCTTCGTCGGAACAATCCGCGAGCTTTCCGGGTAAAGACGCTGATTCTAAAGCCCCTTTTCGCCGCGTCAGCTCTCGGGCTTTTCTCGCGGCTTCGCGCGCGCGATAAGCTAGCGCCGCCTTTTCCACGATCTTGTTGGCAATGGGCGGATTTTCTTCAAAGAAAGCGCTCAGCCCTTCATAGATTACCGAATAAACGATCCCTTCGACTTCGCCGTTCCCAAGCTTGGTCTTGGTCTGTCCTTCAAATTGCGGACGCGGTATTTTTACGCTAATGACAGCCGCGAGCCCTTCGTTCAAGTCCGTGCCGCTTAAGCCGCTTTCAATGTCTTTTAAGAGGTTTTTGCTTTTCGCGTATTGATTCGTTGCGCGCGTCATGGCGGTTTTGAATCCGCTTAGATGCGTTCCCCCTTCGACGGTATTGATGTTATTCGCGAACGAAAAGACATCTTCTCCATAGCTGTCGTTATATTGAAAAGCCGCTTCGACCTCGACTTCGTCTTTCGTGTTATCCACATAAAAGATTTTTTTGTGGAGAGGGTTCTTCGAGCGATTGAGGTATTGAATGAATTCGGAGATCCCGCCTTTATAAAGAAAAACGTGTTCTTTTATTTCTTTTTTGATGCGCTCGTCACGGATCGTGATGCGCACGCCTTTGTTAAGATACGCCAATTCGCGCAACCGGTTGGAAAGAACATCAAAGCTGAATTCTATGCTTTCGAAAATCGTCTTGTCGGCCATGAAAGAAACGGTGGTGCCGCGTTCTTTGGTTTTTCCTTTTTCGGAAACCTTGGTGACCGGGTGTCCTTTTTCGTACCTCTGATGCCAGATCTTCCCGTCTCGCCGCACCTCTACTTCGCACCAAGCTGAAAGCGCGTTCGTGACCGAGACGCCTACGCCATGAAGGCCACCCGAAACACGATAAGCTTTATTGTCAAACTTTCCGCCCGCATGAAGCGTGGTCATGACCACTTCGAGCGCAGATTTTTTCTGCGCTTTGTGCAGATCGACTGGAATGCCGCGCCCATCGTCGGCGACCGAGACGCTGCCGCCTTGCTCGATCACAACATCCACCCGCGTCGCGTGCCCCGCGAGCGCTTCGTCGATGGAATTGTCCACGACTTCATACACAAGATGGTGTAGCCCGCGAAGCGTTGTGTCTCCGATATACATTCCGGGGCGTTTGCGGACCGCTTCCACCCCCTCAAGAACCTGGATTTTGGTCGCGTCGTATTTTGCGGAGGCTTCTTTTTTTTCTTTTTCGCTCATCTCTTTTTTCCTTTTATAAAATAAATTATTTCCCGACCAGAATCCGGACCTCTTTAACAGCCTCTTCCCCCAGCGCTGCCTGCGCCCTTTTTAGAAGGGATTGCCTGTATCGCTGGCTGATCTCGAACGCGAGAACGGAATCTTTCACGTGAACGTAAAGGATCCCTTTAGAAGAAAGTTGCGGTCGGGTCTGTTTTGTAAGTTTTTCCCCGGCGATGCTCGGCCAGGAGTCTATGAGTAAGCTCCGTTTTTGTTTTTCAGGATCTTCAAACCCTTTAATGACTTTCGGTAGGATCGATCGAATATCATCCATGAAGAACCGTTCTATTATCGTCCTTTTTCCCGGCTAGTTAAGCTGCATCGGCATGATCACGTAAAGATATCCTTCGCGCCCCTTGATCAGCCCCGGCTTGTCTGGGCTTGTTAAAGAAATACTAATATTTTCATCGGAAAGGTTTTTCAAGACATCTAAAAAATATCCCGGGTTGAAACCGATGGTTATTTCCTCTCCCTTAAAATCGGCCGAAAGCTCTTCTTTCGCCTCTCCCATGTTTGGGGTTTTGGCGGAAATAATGATTTTGTTTTTTATAAAATCAAATTTGAGCGCGGGAGCTTCTGGGGAGGTTAAAAGCGCCGCTCGCCGAACTGCTTGCAAAAATTCTTCCCGGTTCGCGTGAACCAGAGTTTTTTCTTCTTTAGGGATCACCTGATCGTAGTTTGGAAAATTTCCTTCAATAAGACTGGAGGTGAGAAAGGTGTCCTCGAGAGAAAAAATGACTTTGTTTTGCGTGTGAATGATTTTTACCACCCCCTCCCATCCTAAAAGCTTTAAAAGCTCGTGGATGGTTTTCGCGGGAATAATCATCTCCATACTTTTACTGTTTTTTTGTTTCGTCTCTTTTTTATAAAAAGCCAGCCTTCTCCCATCTGTTGCCACAAAACGTATATTGTTCCCCTGTATAGAGAGAAGCACTCCGTTTAAAACATACCTCGTTTCGTCATGGGAAATTGCAAAAGAGGTTAGCAAAAGACTTTCCTTTATAACCGCTTGCTCTATCTCGATCGCGTCCTCGAGAGAAAAATCGGGTAGTTTAGGGTATTCCTCTTTATCCAAACCCATGATTTTAAAATTAGATTTTCCTGCTTTAATATTAACAGTGTTGTTTTTGGTAACGTTTATTTCCACAAGTCCTTCGGGAAGCTCTTTTATAATATCAAAAAACTTTCTCGCGGGAACGGTGATGCTTCCGCTCTGTAGAATCTCCACTGGTAATAGTGTGGAGATCCCCACTTCCATATCAGTAGCAATAATTTTAAGCTTTCCGTCTTTTTGAGTTTCCAGGAGAAGATTGTTTAATATGGGGAGGGTGCTTGGTTTTGATGCGGCAATATTTACTCCCAAAGTGATTTTTTTTAACAATTCGCTCTTTTGCACTTTAATTTCCATAAAAGCTCCTTCTTCTTTTATTCTATATTAAAAACAGAAGTCTTAGTAATAAGACCTGTGAATTTGTGGATATCCTACACAACTATTTTAAAAAGAACGAGATATAAAAAAGTTTTTTTGTGGAAAACGCCACTACTTTTTTAACAGCCCCGTTAACTTATCCAACAAGCTTCGCACCCCAACATCTTTATCTCTTTCTCCCGCGATTTTATTACAAGAGTGAAGAACAGTGGTGTGGTCTTTCCCTCCAAAAAATTCTCCAATCTCAGGAAAAGAGTGCGTTGTTAGTTCCCGGACCAGATACATCGCTATCTGTCGTGGACGCACAATAGAAACAGTCCTTTTTTTTGCCCGGAGATCTGAAACCTTTAAATTAAAATAGTCCGCCACCACCTTTTGAATGCCTTCTATGGTAAATTTTTGAGCTTCTTCTTTGAAAGAATCTTTCAATATCTCTTGAGCGAGGCGAACATCTACTTTGGAGTCGGTAAGAGTGCAATAAGCCACAACGCGGATAAGAGCGCCCTCCAATTCCCGGATATTCGACTTGATTTTTCCCGCAATAAAATACGACACATCATCAGGCACCACAACGGTTTCCAGCTCCATCTTCTTCTTTAAAATCGCGACGCGAGTTTCAAAATCCGGCGGCTGGATGTCTGTGACAAGACCCCAGCCAAAACGAGAAACAAGCCGCTCTTCCAATCCCGGGATCTCACGGGGAGGCCGGTCGCTTGTGACAACGATCTGCTTGTGAGCGTCGTAAAGAGTATTGAAGGTATTAAAGAACTCTTCCTGGGTAGAATTTTTTTCTGCTATAAAATGAACATCGTCGATTAGCAAAAGATCAAGGGTGCGATATTTTGCTCGGAACTGAGGGGTTGATTTTGTTTGAATGGCCGTGATCAGCTGATTGGTGAACTTTTCACTGGAAATGTACAGGATCTTAAACTCCGGATGGCGCCTTTTCATCTCGTGGGCGATGGATTGTAAGAGATGGGTTTTTCCAAGACCCGTTGGGCCGTAAATAAAGAGAGGGTTGTACTGTTTGGCCGGAGATTCGCTGACGGCGACGGAAGCCGCATGGGCAAAGCGGTTCCCTGGGCCGATCACAAAAGCATCAAAGGTGTATTTTTGATTCAATCCCACGAGGACCTCATCCCTTTCTTTTGTCGGGGAAGAAATAGGCAGTGAGGGCGCAGCCTTGGGGAGCTCGACTACTTGATAGAGAATTTTCAAGGGGCGCCCGAGAACTTCTTCAGCAGAAGCAAGAATAAGGTTCTGATAGTGGTCTTCAAGCCATTTCCCATAGTATTGATCAGGGACGCTCAAGGTGAGAGCTTCAGCAGAAACGTCCAGGAGAGAAATGGGCTCAAACCAAGTTTTAAAAGACCGCTCGCTTAATTCCCGCGAGAGAAGAGAGCAAATTTTTTTCCAAAGGTCCGCCGGGGAGGTACCAGGGAGCGAAGAAAGGGGCTGATTTACTGACATAAGGACTCTTTTATAGTTATAAACAGGTTATTAATAAGAAAAAATTTATTATTTCCAATAATGTATTCTAATGAGATAAAATTACTTAAAATCAATAAATAGCTTATAAACATGTTTTCAACAGCGAAAAACAGGCCAAAATAAACGTTCGCTCCCAGACAAGGGGCGAACGCAACTCACAAGAGAGGTCATTCTACAGCAAAAAAATATTTTGTCCACGGGCAAAAAAAATTTTAACAAAAGAAAAGGTGAGAAAAGAAAAAGGGGAAAAGTTTTTTTGCCAGATCAAAATAAAACGCTGGATATTACCAGCGAACTTCACTATAATTCACGCCTCATGAAAAGAACATACCAGCCTTCCAAAAGAAAACGTCGTAACAAGCACGGCTTTCTTGCCCGCACGCGGACTGCCGGAGGACGGAAAGTCCTCGCGCGCCGCCGGAAAAAGGGCCGGAAAAAGCTGACCCAAGTCTAAGCGTTGGAGCCAAAGAAGCGGCTCGGCGCGGAGCAGCGGATCCGCCGGCAAACGACCTTCAAATATCTCGTCGAGAGAGGACAATTCGCTCGAGGAGAGTTTTTTTATTTGTGGGTCGGCAAGCATGACGACAAAGAACGCACGGCTCTGAAACAAAAGCCCATGATCGGGATCGTGGTGAGCCGCAAAACGGATCCGACCGCAGTGGGACGGAACCTTTGGAAGCGCCGTGTCCGGGAGATTTTCCGGGAGAAGCAAGCGCAACTTCACCCAAAAGCGGTTTGTCTGGTGAAAGTTCGCCACACACAAAAGAAACCTTCTTTTTCGGCC
This sequence comes from Candidatus Omnitrophota bacterium, assembly GCA_903856085.1. Taxonomy (GTDB): domain Bacteria; phylum Omnitrophota; class Omnitrophia; order Omnitrophales; family Aquincolibacteriaceae; genus Aquincolibacterium; species Aquincolibacterium lacustre. The sequence goes on from CAIOAT010000029.1 coordinate 24,059, forward strand.
GCGGAAGAAGACCTCGTCAAGCTTTTCAAAAAGGCAGGAGCCTGGGCGTGAAATATTTCCTGATCCTCGCAATCCGTTTTTATCGCGCTTGCGTTGCGCCGCTTTGGGGTCCCTGTTGTCGCTTTACTCCGAGCTGTTCCGCTTATGCGGAAGAAGCGATGAGAAAAAAAGGCGCCCTTTCCGGCATGCGCCTTGCGTTCCTGAGGCTTTGCAAATGTCACCCCTTTCACCCCGGCGGATTCGACCCCGTTCAATAAGGAAAAATATGGATAAAAACACCGTTAAAGCAATCGTTCTCGCCATGATGGTCATGTTGCTTTACCCCATGCTTCTTAAGAAATTCTATCCCGCAGCATACCAGAAACAGCCCGCGAAGACGGCGGTCTCTCAGAGCGCGCCCGCCCCCCTGAAGGCAGAAACAGCTCTTGCGGCGTCCGAAGGGACGGCGCTGGAAAAGGCGGGAGCCCCGGCGGTCGTGTTTTTCGAGAACTCGTTTTACAAAGTGGAATTCTCCACGCTGGGCGGCACGATCACAGAGCTTTCTTTTCTGGGAGAGAAAGACCGCCAAGCTTTTACAAAAACAGACTTTTTTTTAGGCGATCCCCGCGAGTCCGGAATTTTTGGGGTGAGCTTTCTTCATGAGAACGCAGACCTTGCGGAAACAATCTTTAAAATGGTTCGCAAAGGTGAGAGCGTGGAGTTTTCCTATGAGATGCCCGGGGAATATCAACTGAGCAAAACCTATGTGTTTCGCGAAAACAGACCCGCGATCGATCTCATTGTCCGGATCAAGAATCTTTCCGGCCGCGAAAAACATTTTCCGGTTACGCTGAATTATGGAATGAGTTACGAAGAGGGCTACCAGAAAAAATATGGATATTACGACGCGGTGGTCTCTTCCGACAAACTTCAGACCAAAGGGTTAGCCGGGATCAAGAGAAAAGGCTTTTTCTTCCCCGAACCAACCGCGTGGGCTGGTTTTATTAAAAAGTATTTCGCGCTGCTCGTGAAACCGGACGGAAAGATCATTGAGGGAAGCGCCAGGGTTGATAAGAAAAATCTTTGGGGGCAAATGACGCTGGAGCCTTTGACGGTGCCCGCGGGAGGAGAAGGCGAGCGAAGCTTTTTGATTTATGCCGGGCCGCAGCGCTCCGGGGTGCTTAAAAGTTTTGGGGCGGGTTTTGAAGAAGTTTTATCCCGAGGCTTCTTCGGGCTTTTTAAGACGGGGATTCTGACGGCGCTGAAATTTTTTAACCGATACACACATAATTTCGGATGGGCGCTTGTGCTCCTGACCTTTCTCATCAAACTGCTTTTTGCGCCGCTCACACATTTGAGCTATGCGAGCATGAAAAAAATGCAAACCTTGGCGCCGAAGATGAAGTCAATCCAGGAACATCACAAAAAAGATCCCGCGAAATCCCAGCAAGAGATCATGGCGCTTTACCGGCGCAACAAAGTGAATCCGATGATGGGATGTCTTCCCATGCTGATCCAGATACCGGTTTTTATGGCCATGTTTAAACTTCTGCCCGAGGCGATCGAGCTTCATGGGGCTCCGTTCATCGGCTGGATCAAGGACCTTTCCGCTCCGGACCATTTTATGACACTCCCCTTCACCGTTCCTTTTCTGGGCTGGACCTCGCTTAACATTCTGCCGATCCTGATGGCCGGATCGCAGGTTTGGTATCAGAGGCTCATGCCGGCGCAACCGGGCTCGAGCCCTGAACAGAAGAGCATCATGAATATTATGCCCATCTTTTTCGGGTTCATTTGTTACAACATGCCCGCAGGGCTCACGCTTTATTGGACCCTGCAGAACGTCTTTTCGATCATCCAGCAGACGTTCATTAATCGTATCGTGATCGTTCTGCACCACGAAGATCAATAAATAACTCGGGGAACGTTCATCGGGGAACGGCAAACGGTAAGCGTTCTCCGTTCTACGTTTCCCGTTTCCCGGGAAAAATGACTTCCACACAAAAATTCGCCGCAATCATTGTCGGTGCCGGGCACGCAGGCGTCGAAGCCTCCCTGGCCATCGCACGGTCCGGGCTCCCTGTTCTCGTGATTACCATGGATACGAACGCCATCGCGCGCATGTCCTGCAACCCCGCGATCGGCGGCCTTGCCAAAGGACATATTGTTCGCGAGATCGATGCGCTTGGCGGAGAAATGGGACTTGCGACCGACGCGACGGGCATTCAATTTCGCATGCTCAACAAGTCCAAGGGCCCGGCCGTGTGGGCGCCGCGCGCGCAGGCGGATAAGAAACAATACGAGCTTTATATGAAGGGCGTTCTCGAGGCGGAAAAAAATCTCACGCTTCGGCAAGGACAGGTCGTGGAGCTTCTTGTAAAAGACGGAGCGTGTTACGGCGTTCGTACAAAAGAAGGCGACACGTTTTTAGGCGAGCATGTGATCTTGACCACAGGCACTTTTTTGCAGGGATTGATCCATGTGGGCGAAGAAAAATTTCCGGGTGGGCGGCGCGATGAACCACCCGCGGTCGGTCTTTCTGATTCACTCCGCAGGCATGGCATCGAGCTTGTTCGTTTTAAGACAGGGACCCCCCCGCGGCTTCATCAAAAGAGCATCCGTTGGGAAATTCTGGAAGAACAAAAAGGCGATGAGCCGCCGCATCCTTTTTCCTATCAGACAACAAATTTTAAAGTTGAGCAACTCCCCTGCTTCTTGACGCATACCAATGAAAAAGTTCATGAGATCATTCGGGAAAACCTAAGCCGGTCCCCGCTTTATGCCGGCCGCATTCTGGGGGTCGGCCCCAGGTATTGTCCTTCGGTGGAAGATAAGGTGGTGAAGTTCCCGGACAAAAAAAGCCACCAGATCTATTTGGAGCCCGAAGGACGTGAAACGCACGAGATCTACATGAATGGTTTTTCGACCTCACTTCCAAAAGATGTTCAAGAAAAGGCGCTGCGGCAGATCCGCGGGCTTGAGGATGCCGAGATTCTGAAGTTTGGCTACGCGATTGAATACGACGCCGCGCCTCCTACCCAACTGAAACACTCGCTGGAAACCAAAAAGATAAGGAATTTGTTTTTTGCGGGGCAGATTAACTGTACTTCCGGCTATGAAGAAGCTGCGGCCCAAGGCCTGATGGCCGGGCTTAATGTTCTCCGCAAGATTTTTGGCGGAGGCGAATTTATTCTCGACCGGACCGAGGCGTATATCGCAGTGATGATCGACGATCTTGTGACCTGCGGTACGAATGAGCCCTACCGGATGTTTACGTCGCGCGCGGAATTCCGGCTTCTGCTCCGGCAGGACAACGCGGACGAGAGGCTCATGTTTTACGGCCATCAGTTCGGGCTCATTTCCGAACAAACATTTTCAGAATTCAACGAACGGATGGACCGAATGCGAAACGACATGCTGGAACTTAAAACAAAAAAAATAGGCGGCGACACGCTTTATCAATATTTGAAACGACCCGAAGCAAGCTATAACAAGCTTGTATTAAGTGGGTTACACTCATGCAATATGTCATCTGATGAAATTCATTGCGTCGAGACCGAAATAAAATACGAAGGATATATTGCCCAACAGAGGCGAGAAGTTAATAAATTTTCGAAACTCGAAAAAAGAAAAATACCCGTCGATTTAAACTACGCGGAAGTTCCTGGGATCGGCCGGGAAGCAAAAGAAAAGCTAAAAAAAATCCTACCCGAGTCTATAGGCCATGCGGCACGCATTCCAGGCATTTCTTCCTGCGACCTTTCCCTCCTCGCCGTCTTTATTGAAAAAAGAACAAGAGACGCGCTCAAGAAGTAAAAGAGTCTTTGAAAGCGATTCTAAGAACCTGCGGCTTTCAATCATGAGCCGGCAGCTCGTCTAGCGCCAGGCAGTGCAGCGCAAGCCTCGATAGCATAATGAAATATGCGCAGACATTTTAACGCCACAGTCAAAGATGGTTCGCTAATAAGCCCCACTATTTAAAACGGCCGCCGCTTTCTTTAACTTTCGAATAAATTTCTAAAGGTACGGTTTATATCGCGAAAAGGCATGGATAGTCGTGATGTATTGCAGGAGGATACTCATGACTGTGTTTTATAAGAATCAATACGACATGGCTATAAAGCGTTTATCTGTATGAGAAAAATAGAATAATGTTTCACGTGAAACAATCCACAAAAGACGGATAATAAAATATGCTCAGCGGTAAGAGTTGCTCGTGGAATATGGCTATGTTTTTTGAGGAAAACGGTCTATCGCGGAATGTTAGTAAAAGAGTTCTTAGCGGGACGCTTTGATAAAAACATCTCTTGAGACCAAAAAGCGAATGTTTATTATGGGCGTTCAAATAAAACAGCACAAATTTAGTTTGCCACAAAAGCAAATGTGTGTAAAATATCCAAAGAAAAGGACGATATGATCGCGTAGACGAATAATAGTAATTTTAAAAGCTCTGCCAATAGGAACGTTTCACGTGAAACATTCGGAGGATATATGGGGAAAACATTCTCATTCTTTAATCAAAAAGGAGGCGTCGGAAAAACGACCTCTGTCATCAACATAGCTACTGTTGTCGCCGGATTTGGGAAGAAAGTTTTACTAATAGATCTTGATTCGCAAGGCAATGCTACAAGCGGAGTTGGGATAGAAAAGAACGAAAATGAATCAACAGCTTATCAACTTCTTGTGGAAAACTCGGATCCTGCCGCGAGTATCAAGAAAACAACCATAGAGAGCCTTTGGATTATACCGTCAAATGCCCATCTGGCTGGCGCCGAGATGCATTTGATTAGCCAAGAAAAAAGAGAGTTTATTCTTAAAGAACAACTGAAAAAGATCTCAAACGATTACGATTTTATATTTCTTGATTGCCCGCCATCGCTTGGGCTAATAAGCATAAACGCTTTAACAGCAAGTAGTTATATAATCATACCACTTCAATGTGAATATTATGCACTTGAGGGTCTTGGACAACTCCTTAACACCTATCAGCTTGTCAAAAAAAATCTAAGTGCGGAGCTTGAGCTTGGGGGCGTCATTCTGACCATGGCGGATTTTCGGACCAACCTCACACAGCAAGTTATAGAAGAGGTCCGTAATTATTTTAAAGAAAAAGCTTTTCAGAGCGTAATTCCAAGATCGGTAAAACTTTCCGAGGCGCCAAGCTTTGGAAAGCCAGCTGTTATTTATGACCCGCACAACCGTGGGTCTTTGGCCTATACAGAACTCGGGAAGGAATTTTTGATGCGCTTTGGCTCAGACGACGACCGGAAAGATTTTGCTCGAGTTGTGCAGGAGACCGTTGTTTCCACGACTCCAGAAGAGATGCAAAACACGGAAGCCGCGCCAGAATCCGAACAACCCCAGGCAGCCCAAACGAATCCGTAAAACATATAACTTGTTTATAGAGAAGGAGTTAAAAAAATGAAAAAAGCTCTTGGTAAAGGATTAAGCGCGCTGATTCCTGACAGCTATAAGGAACATATGGCCGCGACAGAAAAAGAAAATCTCACAACAGCGGCCACCATTACCTCGGAGCCAGAGGCTATTGTGAGCGCAGCGGTTCTTCCGGCGAAGGACTCGGCATTTCAGCTGATACCAACATCATTGATTGCGCCAAATGCAGACCAACCGCGCAAAAATTTTAACGTAGAAACGATAGAAGAACTTGCGAGCTCTATTCGCGAAAAAGGTATCTTGCAGCCGATCATCGTGAAGAAGAAAGGCGAGGGAGCTTTTGAGATAGTGTGCGGCGAGCGACGCTTTCGCGCCGCGACGCTTTGCGGCTTGGCGGAAGTGCCAGCCATCATTAAAGATATCGCGGACGAAGATTTCCTGGAATGGGCGCTGATCGAGAACATTCAGCGCGAAGACTTGAATCCTATCGAGGAAGCGGAAGCGTATCAGCGCCTCGTGGAAGAGCGAATGATCTCCCAAGAAGAGGTCGCGAAGCGGGTGGGGAAGAACCGCGTAACGGTTACGAACACGCTCAGACTTTTACGCCTGCCCCCGGAAGTGAAACAATATTTGGCGGACGGCAGACTATCCGCGGGACACGCGCGCGCGCTCCTCGGACTTCTGTCCCCGGAACATCAAAGGCAAATGGCCAAAAGAATCGTCGATGAGAATTTGTCGGTGCGCCAGGTCGAAGCCATCGTCAATCGAAGCAATGCGCATAAGCGAAAGGCGAAGTCCGCCCGGCATCTCAGCGCCGAAATCGTGGATCTTGAAACGCGCCTCACACATTTTCTCGGAACCCAGGCAAAGATCTATCCGCGAAAGAACCAGAAAGAAGGTCGCCTTGAGATCCAGTATTTTTCTTTAGACGATCTCGATCGCGTTCTCCAGAAGATTGGTCTGCCGAAAGGTTGACCTAGACGAATTCCATTTCCACTCCCGCAGAAAGTGATAAATAGGGGACGGATTTTTCGGAAGGCGTCCTCCATTTAACAAGCGAGAGCGAAAAGAGCCTTTACAGAAGTCCTAGCCCCTGTGCTATAATTCCCGCACTTTATCGCTTTTGTATGCGGTTCTTATCACTAGGATCGCGTCAGTTTAATTTCGATGGATGCACAGCGCGGCACGGCGAACCTGAAAATTAATATCAAAGCAGTGCTCAGAGAAAGCAATTCCTCGCGAAGCCGATAGACGCCTTTCAAGCGAAGGGGATTCCGGATGTCAAAAAGTTTTTGGGCGGTGAGTTTTCCCATTCTTTTAACAATCTTTGTTTTGGCCGGCTGCGGTTCTCCGGTTGAGACGGGGAGCCAAGGCGCCACGGAAGTTAAGGTGAGCTTCTGGGGAACGCCCGAAGAGATCGGTATTATTACCGACGCTCTTACGCCGTGGCAGGCAGAACATCCTGAGATCAAGATCGTTTTTGAACACACGCCCTACACAGGCTACATTAGCAAAATCCTCACACGGATCGCCGGAGGCGCGGCACCGGACATCATCGCTACCGAGGTCGATTATTTCGTGACCTTCGCGACCAAAGGCGTTCTGGAAGACCTGACGCCGTATGAGGTTGCCGACCCGAAAGATTTTAATAAGAGCGATTTCTTTCCGCAGATCATCGATCGCTTCACTTATCAGGGAAAACTTCTGGCTATCCCGCGCGACATTGCTCCGTTTGCTTGTGTGTTCTACAATAAAAAAGTTTTTGACGAAGCGAAGATCCCTTATCCGACAGATGACTGGAACTGGAGCGACATGCTACGCCTCGCGCGCGAACTCACCAAAAAAGACAGCGCCGGGCGCGTAACACAGTACGGTTTTTACACCTGGGCTTGGCAGAATTTCATTTATGGGAATGGCGGGGGACTCGTGGATAATGTTAAAAATCCTACGAAGACACGGCTGGACGACGATCGCTCCATCATGGGGATTCAGTTTTATGCCGATCTGAGCAATTTATATGAAGCCATGCCGACGCCCACAGCCTTCATGAATTTTGGAATGGGTGCGGACCGGATGTTTGCCAACGGACGCATCGCGATGTTCCTTTCCGGCATTTGGGAAGCCCCGCAATTTCGAAATTACAACTTCGAATGGGATGTAGTGATGTTTCCCAAGAACGATAAAGGAGTTCGCGCGTTCGGGACCGGAGGCACGGGCTATGCGATCCTTAAGTCCTCTAAACATAAAAAGGCGGCCTGGGAAGTGATTAAGGCCCTGACGGGTCCCGAAGGGCAACGGCAATTCGCCAAGCGAGGTCTCGCTCAGCCCGCCCGAATCTCTGTGGCAAATAGCGATGCATTCGCCGGAGACGTGTCCGCTCCCGCCAACAAGAAGATGCTTAATGAAGCGGTTCAGTACGCGGTCTTCAGCCCCTTCCACCCCAAATGGCGCGAGATCGAAGAAAAATATATCCGCCCGAAACTCGATCTTATTTTTAGCGGGAAGAAAACCGCCGCGGAAGCCGCTAAGGAGCTGGCGCCCGAAGTTAACGCCCAGCTGCAGGAATCCGAATAAACAAACTCATTTTAAAGTAAAAAAGCCAAGGAGTTTTTGCCGTCATGCCCAGAAAATCCAAAGAAAGAAAAAAAGCGGAAGCAAAAATGCTTTTGAAGGAAGACGGGGTCGAAAAGAAATTCGCTTCAAAATACGGTTACTTCACGGCCGATGGGCGCGAGTTTGTCATCACGCGTCCGGATACGCCGCGCCCGTGGGTGAACGTGATCTCCAACGGGGATTATGGCGTGATCGAAACGCAAACCGGTTCCGGATTTTCATGGCGCGACAACTCGAACCTGTCACGCGTCACGCGCTGGGATCAGGATTTGATCCGTGACAACTGGGGCAAATATATTTATGTGCGCGACCGGGATAACGGAGACTATTGGTCCGGGACCTGGAAGCCGTGCATGCCGAAGTATGATTTTTTTGAAGTAAGACACGGGCAGGGATATTCGATCCTGACGAGCAAACTTCACGGGATAAGGCTTGAGAAAACGATCTTTGTCGACGTGGAAGATCCGGTCGAGGTTTGGAAGGTCGTTTTGACGAATCAATCCGGGAAAAAACGCCGCTTGAGCCTTTTTACCTATTTTGACTGGTGTCTCGGAAATTGGTCGGACACGCATCGTGAATTTCATAAAACGTTCATCGAGACCTGGATCGATAAAAAGAACGGTTGTGTCCATGGCGTCAAGCGCGCGCCGCTCGTGCCTGGATTTATTTCAACCGGGATGACCGAAAAACCGCTTCAAGGGTTCCACGCGGCGAACCCCAAACCTGTGGCCTATGACGGCGACAAGGAATCTTTTCTGGGACGCTATGGTGAGATCCACGCGCCGGCCGCGGTGGTGGAAGGAAAATGCCGGAACTCGGAAGGGAAGTGGGGCGATGCGTCGGCGAGCCTCCAAGTCGACGTCGAGCTCGATCCTAAGGAGTCCAAAACCGTGATCTTCACGCTGGGTTCGACGCGCAACCGGGAAGAAGCCGAACGGATCATCCAAAAATATTCTCACCCCAGGGTCGTGGAACAGGAGCTTCACAAGGTCAAGGCGCTTTGGGATTCTTTTATCCATGCCTCCGAGATTGAAACGCCGGACGAAGCAATGAATTTCATGACGAACACCTGGATGAAGTATCAGGCGATCTCCGCGCGCATCTGGGCCAAGTGCGCTTATTACCAGTCAAGCGGCGGCTACGGGTTCCGGGACCAATTGCAAGATTGCCAGATCTTTTTCGCGACAAGGCCCGAACTCGCAAAAAAACAGATCCTTCTTCACGCGGAGCAACAATTTCCGGACGGGACGGTCTATCACTGGTGGCATCACGGCACGAATATCGGCGCCATTACGCATTGTTCCGACGACTTGCTGTGGCTTGATTTCATCACGCTGAACTATCTTGATGAAACCGCCGACGATGCGATCCTGAATGCGGTGGTGAAATTCCTGCCTGATCCGAAAACCAAAGAGGTCGCCTCGGGGACACTTTACGATCACATGCTTCGTGCGATCGACAAGGCGCTTACGAGGTTCTCGCCGCGCGGGCTGCCCTTGATCGGCGAATGTGATTGGAACGACGGGCTAAGCCATGTGGGCACGAAGTGGAAAGGCGAGTCAATCTGGCTCGGGCATTTTCTCTACGGCATTTTGAACCGGATTGCTCCGATCATGGAAAAGCGTGGCGATAAAACAAAAGCTGCGGAATATCTCCGTCGCGCGGAGGCGATGAAAAAAGCGCTCAACACCGAAGGATGGGACGGGGAATGGTATTTGGGGGCGACTCGCGACGACGGAAGACCGCTCGGCAGCAAAAAATGTGAGACCGGAAAAATCTTCCTTAATTGTCAAACCTGGGCCGTCATTACGGGCGTGGCGGACGCAAAGCGCGCTCGAATTGCAATGGATTCAGCCGCGAAGTGGCTTTACAAAAAATACGGGCCGCTTCTTTTGACGCCTGGCTATAACACGACCGACGCGACGATCGGTTACATCACCCGTTACGCTCCCTCCGTCCGTGAGAACGGCGGGCTTTACACGCATGCCGGCACCTGGGCGATTCAGGCGGAAGCGATAATGCGCGACGGAGAAAAGGCGCATCAAGTTTACAAGAGTTTTAACCCCGCGACGCGCGGTCTGGAACCGGATATTTATTACAGCGAGCCTTATGTGACGCCTGGAAATGTAGACGGGCCGGACTCACCCAACAATGGCCGCGGCGGCTGGACTTGGTATACGGGTTCCGCGGCGTGGTATGAGGTGGTGGCCATGAACTGGATCTTGGGCATTCGTCCTACCGCCAAGGGATTGATCGTAGATCCCGTGATCCCTAAGAAATGGCCAGGATTCAAGATGAAACGCCTTTTCCGAGGCAGCACCTACTTGATCGAGGTAAAAAACCCCCAACAAACCGGGCAGGGGGTCCAGTCTGTCGTGGTGGATGGGAAAAAGCAGAAGGAAAATCTTATCCCGGACCTGCGGGACGGCAGAACTCACCGGGTTGAAGTTACGCTCGGATAAATTAAAAAATGACCCTTCAAAAGAAGCATTTCCTGGGCGTGAGGCAACTCCCGGGAAATGCTTTTTTGTTTTTTGTCGCCGCGTGTTTTCTTGGAGCGTTCCTTCCGACGAGTCTCGCTGTCCCCAAAACCCAGAAACAAAAACCCAAGGAGACCTATGTTCAACAAATTGGTCCCGCAAGCGGAGAAGCGCCGCTTGATATTGGGAAAGTCTACAACATCGTTCCTGCCGGCAAACCCCTTCGGGTCTCGACTCAATTTAAGGTCGTGGATGATTTTAACGCCGGAGAGCTCAAGAACAGTCTTGGGGGGGCCTGGATTGTAGACAAAGGGGAGGAAAAAAAGGTTCGGCTAGATCTGAAAAAAGAAGACGCGCGCAACACGAAAGCCGGAGGCTCTTTATGGGCGAGAGTCAATCTCAAGAGAAAAGAAAAAGCGACTTTCAAAACCTCTCTTGAAAGGCTGGATATGAGCGCGGCCCACTACCTTGCGCTTAAGTGCAAAACCGATTCTTCAGCGCCTTTTAAAGGACGCCTGCGCATTGCCCTGACGGATTGGGCGGGGAAGACCGTGGAGAAGGACATCACAGACGCTTGCCTAGAAAAAGAAGGGTGGAATGAAGCGGTTCTGCCGATGCAGGTTTTTATGGGCGTCGATCTTGATCAGCTGAAGTTTCTTTCTTTCAGTGCGTTTGCGCGGGACCGGAACCTGGCGGGAAAACTGGGACTGGACGAAATTACTTTCGTGGGACATTCAGAGGTTGGATTTGAAAGCGTGGAGGATAATTTTGTCGGGTTCCCACACTCCGTTTTGGACGAGCACCGGCGCGAAGAGCTTTTGGCGACCCGAAGCGACAAAGAACTGCTTTTGAAGATCGCCAAAGATACCTGGCAGTATTTTGAAAATGCTACCGACAAAAGGAACCATCTTATCTCGGACCATTTTAAGGTCGGGGATTTCCCGCTCGCGGCCGCCTACACTTCCCCCACGAATATCGCCCTGGATCTTATGGGGACCGTCGCCGCAAGAGAGCTGAAGATCATTACTCCGGAAGCAGCGGCCAAGCGCGTTCAGAACAATTTGAAAACACTTAAAAAGCTGGATGCGTGGAAAGGCTTTTTTTTCAACTTTTATGAAACGACCCAGCTAGGGGTGTCCAACCAGTTCGTTTCAAGCGTGGACAACGGATGGCTTGCCATTGCGCTTGTGGTCGTTCGCCAGGCTTTTCCGGGGGAGATCGCGCAGGAAGCTACGGCCATTCTGGACCGATTTCATTTCCAAGAGTTCCTGGATCCAGAAACCAATCACCTCGCTCTTGGGTACGACGTGACCCGGCAAAGTCCCACTCCGTATCATTATGGAATGCTTGTGACCGAAGCGCGCGCGATGAGTCTTTACGCGATCGGCAAGGGAGATCTCCCGAAAGAGCATTGGTGGTATCTTTATCGCACGGCGCCGGACGCGTGGGAATGGCAAACGCAAAAACCAAAGGGCAAAATGATCGAGCGGGACAAGGTCAATTATTTCCAGGGTTATTATGAGGAGGGAAAGACAAAATTTGTGCCAAGCTGGGGAGGCTCCCTTTTTGAATTTTTGATGCCGACGATGGTGATTAACGAACAAAAATTCGCTTCCAAAGGGCTCGGACTCAACGACACGATCGTAACCGAACTTCACCGAGACTACGCCTTGAAGGAAAAAAAATATCCCGCTTGGGGGATCTCGCCCTCTGCGACCGCTGATGGACGACGCTGGATGTATGGCGAGTACGGTATAAAGAAACTAGGGACGAAAGGGTATCCCGATCGCGGCGTGATCACTCCCCATGCGAGCTTCCTAGCACTGGACTCTTTGCCCAAGGACGCGATCAAGAATATTCGCAAACTTCTCACGTTTGACCTTTATGGGGAATATGGCTTTTATGATTCGATCACTTTCCCAGGTCAAAAAGTGAACACTCAATATCTGGCTCTGGACCAAGGGATGGTCCTTATCCCGATCGCGAACTATCTGAAAAAAGGCGTGATTCAGGACTATTTTCACAGAGACCCCGTCGGTAAAAAAGCGAAAGAGTTATTAGAACAGGAAAATTTTTTCAAGAACTGAGGAGCGCTAATCCCTTTTCTGGTCGGGGGTTGCGCCTTCTTATAAAAAAGTTTTAATATCCACGACAAGTGGCGCTCAATTAATGCTTTGAAAAAGCATATTGTGGAGTTAAAATGAGTGACAATTGTGGCACTTATATAGTTACAAGATAACAAGTTATGAAAACAGCGAATTTTGAAAGGAGCAACCCTTCAATGATCATCAAGCAAATGCTCAAAGACCGCACTCTCACCGACAAGGAAAGAAAGAATCTTGGCATTCTCGAGGTTGTCCGCAAGAATGGCCCCATTTCCAGGACCGATATTTCCAAGCTCACGGAGCTGAACATTGTTACGGTTTCTAACTACGTGAGTCATTACATCAAAAAAGGTCTTGTGATCGAAGGTGAGCTTGATGAGTCTACGGGCGGACGAAAACCTGTGCTTGTGGAACTCAACCCCAAGGCTGGCTACATTGTGGGAGTCGGGCTTAACATGATGAGTATGGTTGCTGTGCTTGTGGATCTTGAGATCAATGTGATCAGCGAGATCAAGCGCGAAAGAGACCCAGAAAATTCTGAGAAGATCATTCATCAGATGGTAGAACTCGCGGCGGAGATCATTGAAAAGGCCGAGGTCGACAAATCCAAGATCGTCGGACTCGGGGTCGGTATCCCCGGGATTATTGACGAACGGGGGCGCACGATCCGATGGCCCCAAAGCCTTGGAGACAAAGACATTTCAGTTTGCTCTTCGATCAAGGAAACTTTCGAAAAGCGGCTCAACATTCCGACGATCGTGGAGAATGATGCGAACGCGGCAGTGCTCGGAGAAAAATGGCTGGGGCTGGATCGCGATGTCCGGAACATGGTCTATATGTTTTCGGGCGTGGGGTGCGGCATTCTCATTAATGAAGAAATTTATCGGGGAGCGAATGGCGCCGCAGGAGAGCTCGGCATCACGAGCGCGCACGCGACCAAGGACTATTCATTCAAGATCGCGACCCAGCTCGGCCGGTGGGAAATGGATATTGGCATGGTCCGCCACGCCCGCGAACGGATCGAAAAAGGCGAGCCCTCGATCCTAAAAGATCTGGTCAAGGGAGATCTTTCAAAGCTGACTTTTAAGGAAATCGTTAAGGCCATCCGGGAAAAAGACGCTTTGGCGATCAAGGTGGCAGAGCAAGCCGGGCAAGACCTTGGCAAGAAGATAGCATTCATCGTGAATCTTCTCAATCCTGAGGTTGTAGTGATCGGCGGAGGCATTGAGGATTGCGGCGCATCGCTTCTCGACGCGATCAAGAGCACGGTCAAAGAGTGGTCTGTCGAAGAGGCCGCGACGCAAGTCAAGATCATCCCGTCCGCTTTCGGGGAGAACGCTGTGGCGCTTGGCGTGGTGGGTATTGTGGCTCGCGAAGTCTTCGCTCAGGCTTAAGCGCTCTCAACTTTCGGTTCCAGAATGAAAGCTTTTATACAAGCACTCAAGTCCCGGGTTCTCGCGGGAGGGAACATCACTCCAGGAGAAGCCCTTTGTCTCAGCTCCATCAAAGACTCTGCAACGCTCGACCTTCTTCTAAGCGCTGCCCACGAGATCACCGCCAAGTTCCGGCCCTCCACGCCCGATCTCTGCTCGCTTGTAAATGCTAAAAGTTATCTTTGCTCCGAGGATTGCGGTTTTTGTTCCCAATCCTCCCATTACAAAACAGGCGTGAAACGTTACCCCCTCATGAGTTCGGAAGAAATTCTGGAAGCAGCCCAAAAAAGCGAAGCCAACGGCGTCCAAAGCTTTTGCGTGGTCACAAGTGGCGAAACTTTAAACGATGTCGAATTTGAACAAGTGCTAGCGACTTTTCGCTTGTTAAGCGAGAAGACCCATCTCCAGCTTGATGGGTCCCTGGGGAATCTGACGGCTGAACAGATCCGCAAGCTTCGGGAGGCCGGGATGCGGCGTTTCAATCACAATCTTCAATGTTCCCGCGAGTTTTATCCCGAGATTGTTTCCACGCATACCTATGACGAGCGAATGGAAACTTTGAAATTTCTGGAGGCGAACGGCGTCGAGGTGTGTTCAGGCGGTATTTTTGGAATGGGGGAAACGCAGGAAGATCGGATCCGTCTCGCGTTCGAACTGAAGCCCTACGACCTCCATTGCCTGCCGATCAATATTCTGAATCCGAGACCCGGGACACCGCTTGAGGGACGACAAGCCGTGAATCCCGAGGAAATCGTGAAGACGGTCGCGATTTTTCGTTTTATTCATCCCCAAGCCAATATCAAACTCGCCGGTGGCCGAGAATTAAATCTGGGCGTTTATTTTCAGGAAAAGGCCCTTCGCGGCGGGGCGAACGGTTTTGTGGTCGGCGGCTATCTCACGACGGCAGGAAATCCGCTTCAGGAAGATCTCGACATGCTCCGGCGGTCTGGTTTTTTCTTAGGGGTTGCCCACGAACACGATTGTTGCTCGTCCGGCTGCGAGCAGAAAACGTAGCCCTTGGAACTCCCTCTTCAAGGCAAGACCCTTCTTATCACGGGCGGTACTAGCCGGCTCGGACAGGCTGTGGTACAGAAAGCCAGCCAGCAGGGCGCACGCGTCTTCTTTACCTACTTCCATTCTACGGCGCTCGCTCAAGGGCTCGAACAGACCGGCGCCCAGGGATTTGCCGTGGATCTCGCCGACGTCAAGGCCATTGATGCGTTCGCTCAGGTGTTCAGAGAAAAGGTGGAGTTCCTGGATGTCCTCATTCATAATGCCGCCGCGACCGCGGATGCGCTCATCGAAAAAATGTCCGAAAAAGAGTGGGATGACGTCATGCGGGTCAATCTTAAGGCGCCTTTTTATCTGACCCAAAAGCTCCTGCCGCTCCTTTTAAGAAAAACGCCAAGCAAGGTCTTTACCCTCGTGAGCCGCGCGGGTTTAAGCGGGCTTGCCGGAGCCGCGAACTACGCCGCTTCGAAAGGCGGGCTGATCTCCATGACCAAGACGCTTGCCCGGGAGCTTGGACGTAAAAAAATTCTCGTGAATGCCGTGAATCCAGGGTTTATGCAATCTTCGATCACCGCAAGCGTTCCCCAAGAAATTCTGCAAGAAAATCTCGAAGAGAGTCCGCTCAAAACATTTTCGGATCCCGGAGAAGTCGCGGATTTTCTTCTTTTTCTCTCCTCAGACCGGATGCGCCAGGTGACGGGGCAAGTGTTTCATTTTGAATCCCGACCTTTCTAAGGTAGAATTTTCAGCCAACGGTTGACGCGCCAGCGCTTTTGCGCCGAAGGATGCATCTGTCCGACGAATTGAGGCAGGGTGTTGGGCGAACAAGACCTGAAGGGATCATCAAGAACATGAAACGACGCGTGGTAGTCACGGGCATGGGGGTTCTTTCGCCGATCGGGAACACGCTTGCCAAATTTCGAGAGAACCTCAAAGCCGGTGTTTCAGGAAAAGACTCCGGCGATCACTACGAGGTCGACGGGTATAAATTTCCGCCAGTTTTTCCCCTCAGAAATTTCAACCCGCGGCCATATGGAACACATATTCTGGATCCTTTCATTCAATATGCCGTGGCGGCTGCAGATCAAGCCGTTCTTGACGCTCAGTTCGACGTTGCGGCCGTAGATCCTTACGCGATCGCTCTTTCCGTTAGTTCGAGCAAGGGCGGCGTCCACAGCCTCGGTCGTTTTAAAGAGCGATTCTTACGAAATCCAAGCGCGATCCTGGGCGCAAGAATGTTCACGAGCGCGGTTCCGAACTTCGCGGACCAATGGATCGCCCGGCGCATGAAAATTCAAGGTCCGGCCAAATGCTATGTTGCTGCGTGTGCGACCGGAACCGTGGCTATTGTTCAGGGCTTTCGCATGGTCTCCGAAGGGCAGGCGGAATATTGCCTTGCCGGAGCCACAGACGCTTCGATTACGCCGCTCATGCTGGGCGGTTACAAAAATATGAAAGCGCTTGCGACTAAAGACATACGTCCGTTCGACAAAAGGCGCAATGGATTTTTGGTGGGCGAAGGCGCGGGGGTGGTTTTTCTCGAGACGCTTGAAAGCGCGAAGGCGCGTGGCGTAAAAATCTACGGCGAGATCGTCGAGGCTGCCTACGGCCAGGATAGCAAGCAGCCAATTCTTTTTGATTTGAACGAACACGCCTTATCGCACACCTTGAAGGTTCTTCTCAAGAGAGCCGGCATCGCTTCCCGGGATATTGATTATATGAATCTACACGGCACGGGTACGAGGCACGGAGATCTTTATGAGACGCTAGAACTTAAAGAAGCTCTTGGTGAAGAAGCTTACAAAATTCCGATGAGTTCGACTAAGGGGGCGACCGGGCATATGCTCGGAGCGACGGGTGCTGTTGAGATCATTGCGACATTTCTCGGAATCCACGAGGAATTTATCCCGCCGACCGTGGGCCTTGAAGAAAAGGATCCTGCCTGCGATCTGGATTATACCCCCGGGAAAATGCGACAGCGCAAGATCACAAACGCCGTCAAAGTTTCTATGGGTTTTGGCGGCCAAGTTGCAGCTGTGCTGCTGCGTAAAATATGAAACAAGGTTATTTGCAGGGAATAGAACAACTGAAACATGACAATCTCTATCGCAAACTCCGCGTCCTGGAAAGGCATGAAGGCGTGCGGGCTTTTTTTAAAGGCCGCAAATTGCTGCTTTTTTGTAGTAATGATTATCTAGGGCTAAGCCGGCATCCCCGCGTGGTTCATGCGGCCCAAAAGGCGCTGAAAAAATATGGCGTGGGAGCAGGCGCCGCGCGGCTTATCTCGGGAACCACGGACGCTCACACTGCCCTCGAAAAAAAGATCGCGCAATTTAAAAGAAAAGAAAGCGCGCTTGTGTTTGCCGCTGGGTTTCTCGCGAATCTCGGCATTTTGACGACCTTTGCTGGCGAGCAAGACGTTATTATCATGGACAAACTTTGTCACGCGTCGCTCGTGGAGGGTGCCCGTCTTTCAAAAGCCGAATTTCGCGTCTTTCCGCATAAAAACTATAAAAAATGTGAAGATCTTCTTCGGGGCGCACAAGGCGCGCGACGGCGGATCCTCGTGACCGAAACGGTCTTTAGCATGGATGGAGACCTTGCGGATCTCAAGGAGCTTGTCCGGTTGAAAGAAAAATACAATGCATTGCTTGTAGTCGACGACGCGCACGGAACGGGCGTTCTCGGAGCGCACGGACGCGGAGCAACGGAAAATGGCGGTCTGGCCCAAAAGATAGATATCATTATGGGGACGCTTTCCAAAGCCATAGGCGGGCTTGGTGGGTTTGTGGCCGCGGATAAAATCTTGATCGATTACCTCGTCAATTTTGCAAGGCCGTTCATTTTTGCCACGGCGCTTCCGCCGGCGCTCTGTGAAGCTGCGCGTGAAGCGTTGTGTGTGATCGACGAAGAGCCGACGGCGAGGGAAAAACTTTGGCGAAATATCAGCGCGGTTCATCAAGGATTGACCCGGAGCGGATTCTCGATCGCAAAACCTGAGTCCGCGATCCTGCCCGTCATGGTGGGCGATGAAGGAAAAGCGATGGAGATTTTTGATAAACTTCTCGCGCGAGGAATTTTTATTCCGGCGGTGCGTTACCCGACTGTTCCCAAAGGCAAAGCCCGGCTCCGGGTGACCGTTAGCGCCGCGCATTCGGAGAAAGATATTTGCAAGCTCCTGGGGGCATTTCAAGCGCTGAGCCGAGAAGAATTCACCCGATGAAAAAGATTATTTCCACGATGGCGGTCATGATGTTTTTGACGTCGTCGAGTTCTTATGCGGAGTTTAAGTCAGCGCAACAGATTGTCCCGACGCCAATGCTCATGCTCATTCTCAAATCCGATAAACAAACATATATTGCGGATGAGAGAGTCAGTCTTTTGTTAACTGTGAAAAACTTGGGCTCTCAAGGGGCGCAGCTCTTTGATGGACCTTATTTGCGGACAAGGGTGGTGTTCGATAACAAGGAATATAAAAACACAGGCGGTATCGCTTGGGGCGGGCCCGATGCTGTTCCGCCGGGGAGTGAAATGAACATCGCCGTTGAACTGTCAGCTTATGGCATTACCAAAGATATGTTGAATTCGGGCGAACACTCTGTTGTTGTAAAGCTAAACGGAGCTATTTCTAACGCTCTCAGTTTCAAAATCAAAGAGAAATGAAAAGGCTTGGTGCCGAGCCACAAACTCTAAAGCGGGCGGACGTAATGCTTTCATCCCCGGCGATAAAAAATCAGACAAGGTTATCAAGAGAACTTAGGACCGTTATAAAATGAAAACAAAAACTTTGATAGCAAAAGACAGAAAATATCTTTGGCATCCATTCACCCAGATGCAGGACTGGCAGACGGAGGAGTTTCCAGTCATTGAAAAAGGGGACGGGTGTTATCTGATCGACACGGAAGGTCGTCGTTATCTGGACGGAGTGTCGTCGCTTTGGTGCAATGTGCATGGGCACAAGGTCAAAGAACTCGATCGCGCGATCAAAAAGCAGCTTCAAAAAATCTCACACACCACGTTTCTGGGTCTGACGCATCCCACGGCTATCGAACTTGCCGAAAAGCTCGCCGCCATTGCTCCCAAAGGTTTGACCCGTGTTTTTTATTCAGATTCCGGATCTGAGGCTGTGGAAATCGCGCTCAAAATGGCATTTCAGTATTGGGCGCAAAAAGGCCACCCCGAGAAGAAAAAGTTCGCAAGACTCGAAAATGCTTATCATGGCGATACACTCGGAGCTGTAAGTGTCGGCGGGATCGATCTATTCCACCAGATTTACAAACCGCTTTTATTCAATACTTTTGCGATCCCGTCGCCTTACCGCTATCGCTGGGAAACAGGCAGCGATCCGGAAAAAGTTAAAAACGAGTCGCTCAATAGCATGGAGGAAATTCTTAGGGAGCATCACCAGGAGATCGCCGCGTTCGTGATGGAGCCATTGATGCAAGGAGCTGCGGGGATGATCGACCAGCCCACGGGATACATTTCCCGTGCCAGGGAGTTGACGCGAAAGTATAATACTCTCCTGATCTTTGACGAGGTTGCAACAGGGTTCGGGCGAACCGGGGAAATGTTCGCCGCGGATCATGAAAGCGTGACGCCGGACATTATGGCAGTTGCCAAAGGCATCACGGGCGGTTACCTGCCTCTTGCGGCGACGCTTGCAACCGAAGAAGTTTATGACGCGTTCCTGGGCCGGTACGAAGAATTCAAGGCCTTCTTTCATGGCCATACATACACAGCGAATCCGTTAGCTTGCGCGGCGGCGATCGCGAATCTTGAGATTTTTGAAAAACAAAAAACGCTCGAAAAGTTACAGCCCAAGATCCGGCTCATAAAAAAACGGCTCGAGGGATTTTACAAACTCAAATGTGTGGGTGATATCAGGCAATGCGGCATCATGGTCGGGATCGAGCTTGTCAGGGACAAGGCGACCAAGGAACCGTTTGACGCAAAAGAAAAAGTGGGTGTTCGCGTGATCGAACGGGCGCGAAAAAAAGGCGCGATCCTCCGGCCGCTGGGTTCGGTGATTGTACTTATGCCGCCCTTGGCGATGACAGAAAGAGAATTGGACCGGCTGCTTGATATTACTTATGATTCAATCGAAGAAACTACCAATAAGCGATAGCGGTTCACGGGCCATGTACCATGAGCCGGATACTGCCTTTGCATGGACCGTAGGGTGTGGACTGTGGAGCGCGTTATGAAACCAGGTATTTTTATTACAGGAACAGATACCGACGTCGGGAAAACAGTGGTTTCCGCCGGGCTCGCGCTTGTCCTCCGGGGCCGCGGGATGAAGGTTGGCGTGATGAAACCCGTGGCGACCGGCTGCTATGGTAGCGATGAAAAGCTTATCTCCCAAGATGCGGCCTTCTTGATGGAAGCTGCCCAAAACGAATACCCGCCGCTCACGAGTCCGTCACGATTCCGCAATCCTCTTTCGCCGAACGTTGCGGCCATGCTCGAAAAAAAAGAAGTAGACGTTCCCAACATCCTTAAAAGTTATCGCGAACTTCAGAAACACTATGATTTCATAATTGTGGAGGGCGTGGGCGGGCTTATGGTCCCGCTCAAGAAAGATTATTACGTCGCCAACCTTATCCGCGACATGGGATTGCCGATCGTGATCGTGTCGTACGCGGGGCTTGGTGCGATCAATCACACGCTGCTTACCGTGGATGCAGCCACGATCCGGGGGCTGGAAGTGCGCGGCATTATCTTTAACCGTGTCGCCGTGGCGAATTATTCGCTGGCCGAACTTACGAACCCGAAGGTCATTCATGACCTTTCCGGCGTTCCGATCCTTGGCAGCTTGCCCAACATTGAGGGTCTGAACATGGACAACTGTCAGTTCGGGAAGCTTAAGGAGATTTTCCAGGAGCGCATTCGAGTCGACAAGATCGCGGGAAATCTTGTCGGTGCCATCCCCCAAAAATAACCCGAAAGGAAGAATCCTTGTCCAAACGGTCCCAACGCTTATCCCTTTCACTGAAGTGGAAAGTGGGGTCTTCCAAGTCGCCATGATTCTCTCTAATAAAAATCACCGGGTAACCATGACAGCCCAAGGCGCCATTCCTGAAAAGAAGAAAAGACCAGGACGGAAAGCGATCGGCATTCGGCTTGAAAGAAAAAAAGATGCGAGCCTGCTTAACTGGAATCTTAAGCGTCCTTATCCTCCCGAAAAGATACACATTCCCATCCCCGTAGCTGCAGAGCCGTGTGTTCGGGTCGGAGACATTGTTCAGACGGGACAAAAGATCGCAGAGCCGAAGGGGCCGGGAGGTGTAAGCCTTCACGCCAGCATGCCAGGAGTCGTGGAAAGGATCGAGAATTTTCCCGATGCGGTGGGACGGAAAAGTTTGATGATTGAAATCCGCAAGCACGGGGAACCCAAGCCTATTCCGGCTGCGGAAGCTCGCAAAGGATGGACCGAGATTCCGGCAGAAGAGCTCTTGAGGATTTTTCAATATTCCGGGCTTGTGACCACGGACCCACGCATGGAACCCGTTCACGTCAAGCTTGGACGACATGCCGGAGCGCGAACGATCATCATCAACGGTTGTGAACCAGAGCCTTACATCACCGGCGAACAAGTGCTCACCCTTTCGCATCCCGTGGAAATATTAAAAGGCGCTGAATTACTCAAAAAAGCCCTCGGCGCGGTTCCCACACCGATCAATTTCAGAGGGTCTGAAATGGGGGCCGTCCCGGCTACCGTCGATCCACAGAAAATAAAAATTGGGGCGGAAAAAATCATTTTTGCACTTGAGAACTCAAACCTGGAGATGATGGAGCTCATTAAGAGCAAGATCTACTTTCTGAAGTGGGAGCACGCCGAAGTGCGGAGCGTGCCTGCGCTTTACCCGCAGGGTTTGGAAAGCACCCTGCTTCAGGCATGGTTTCCGGGGGAGGAGGAGAAGGCTGTTGTGTTCCCGGCATCTACGGCATTCGCAGCCTATGAAGCCGTCGCACTAGGGAAATCTTTTTATGAAAAAGTCGTGACCGTGGGAGGCGAATGTGTGGTTGAACCACGCAGTCTTTGGCTGCCGATCGGAATCTCATTCCACGATGCGATCCAAGCCTGCAAAGGAGTCATGCGCGAGCCGCAAAAGATCCTGATGGGTGGGCCGATGGCCGGGACAGTGCAGGCGACATCGGAAGTTCCCGTGATGGTCGGTACGACTGCCATCCTCGCGCTTCCCAAAGAGGTTGTAAAAGATGCGATAGCGGAACCCTGCATTCGATGCAATCTTTGCGTGGACCATTGTCCCGTCTCGCTTTCACCGGCGATGATCACGTTGGCTGCGGACCAAAAAGAATTCGCGACTGCGGAGGAATGGGGTGTTTCGGAATGCATCGAATGCGGGAATTGCGCCTATGTATGTCCGTCCAAGCGGCCGATGCTGGAGCTGATCCGTTTGGCGCGCTCACGGGGAGAAGCGGCGGTGGGTCATGGCTGAAGCAACGCTTTCCTATAAAAGAGTTTTGCCGCCACACATCCATTCCACGGCTTCTTTGGCGAAGCGTAATTGGGGGCAGCTGATCGCACTCGCGCCCCTCTTTGTGACAGCCTGTCTTACCGGGCACGCGGAAATTCTGCGCGTTCTTTTGATTTGCCTGGTGAGCGCAGTCGCGTTCGAATTTCTGGCGGGGAAGCTTTTTCATAAAAAAGAGAGTCTGCGGAACGGCGAAGCCGTGCTTGCCGCAGCCCTCTTCTCGCTCCTTATGCCTTCAAGATGTCCCTCCGAGGTTGTGATCCTCGGTGTTTTTAGCGCGGTTTTTGCCGCCAAAGAGCTTTTCGGCGGGACAGGCAACTATCTTTTGCATCCGCTTCTTCTGGCGCGCGTATTTTTACAGCTTTGTTTCCCCAAAGTCATGTCGGAGCCCATGCTTTTAGCAGGCGACGGTAATATTTGGGTGCTTGCTGCAATCGGTCTCGGTGGGATCATTTTTTTAAAACAAAAACAAGGCTATTGGAAAACACCGATTCTTTTTATGGCGACCTGTTTTATCTGCGAGGCTTTGTTAGGAGGGCAGGCGATGCCGTTAACGTTTTTTAGCGCCGTTCTTTTCACAGCCTTCTTTCTTTTGGCCGACCCTGTGACCCTGCCGTTGACGCGGAGAGGTACGATGCTTTTCGTTCTCTGCGCGGCGCTTTTAAGCTCGCGGCTCAGCTCGGAGGGATTTTCGATCCAAGGAGTCGGTTATGCGATTCTTCTGATGAACCTCCTGACGCCTTGGCTAGAGGTCTGGCTCAAGCCCACTCCGTACAAGACAAAAAACCAATTCAAAGCGACTTATTTGTCATGAATATAAAAAAAGTAGCAATGGTGGCAGCGCAATATCTATTCCTGGTGTTTTTTTTGGCATTGCTCGCGGCGATCCTTTACGCGGCACAACTTTTAAGAGGATGAACATGACAGAAGGCCCGGTTCTATGAAATTACCCGAAAGCCTTTTCTCGAGGATGTTTCTGGCTTACCTTCCCTTTATGGTCTATCCGTACGGTTTTTTCAAGGCCGGCGTTGCAGCGCTGTGGATCGTCGGCTTTCTCTGGGGCACGGTTACTTTTTTCTGGTTCACGCGTCGCCTTTTCCCTGGCCGTTCTCTAAAACACGCCTTCTTCCTCTGGCTTATTGTATGGGCACAAGCCGTATGGACGCTCACGAAATTGCCGCCCTACTGGATCGTGAGCGTTTTCTTCCTAACGCCTGTTTCTTTTCTTGACGACGCGGCGAACCCAAGCCATGTTCGTGTGTTTTCCAAAGAAGTGCCCCGGTATTTTTTTGAACGCGCGCTAGCCGGGGTCGGCTTTGCGGGTTTCGTGATACTGTTGGCGCTCGTTCGAGAGATCGGTGAAAAACGTCTTGGGATACAAGCGTTCGAGCAGCCGGCGGGCTTGTTGCTTGTGATCGCGGTCGTTGCTTTCTTGTGGAAAAACCAACCGTACCATATGCGGTCCCAGCGTCCACCCGTTCCAGAAAACTTAAAACTGGGACGGTCCAAGTTCCCATAAATGGAAACAAAGACTTTGCGGAGATAAAATGTATTTTTTGATCATCACCTTTGGCTTTTTGTTGGCAATGCGCGGCGCGAGGCCTGCGCCTCTACAAAGACCCGGCGAAGGACTCGGGCGCATTTGGAGCGAAGCCACAGATTTTTTTCTTACCACGAGTTTGATCCTTGCTCTTTGGGCGCTTGCCATGGCTTTTGGAAAAACCCAAGCGGGGGCTCGGGAATATGCGGTCGCGGGGCTTGGAATAGCGGCCTATCTGTTTTCACGGTATCAGAAAAAAACCGATACCTTCTTCCTTTCCGTGTTAGCGAGTGTTTTTATGATTCTCTCAAGAGAGCCCGATCTTTTGTGGGGGATTTTTCTTGCCTGGATTGTGAGTTCGGGGATCGCGCTTTTTCAGACCTGTTTTCTAGGTTTAAGATACAAACTTCTTTTTTCGCACGTTCCGACCGCCATGAAGGGATGGCCCATCCTGTGTCTTTTGGCTGGATTGATCTCTGTTGTTTTGCGGAATCTCGGGAGCTTGGTTTTCTAAGGTTTTGGTTTAGAAAGTCGACAATAACGAGAAGAAGCGTTTTACCTCAACGAATTCATTTTAAAGGAGCTTTCTCATGGCCATTGAAGACATTCTGTTAGGAGCGGTTGAAAAAGAAGCTTCGGACATACATCTTACTGTGGGCCGTCCCGTGACCTACCGCATGGTCGGATCCCTGGTCTCAGTGGGCGAGAAGATATTGACCCAGCAGGATACCGAGGCCTTTGCCAAAGAAGTTACGACCGAAGTTCAGCGCAAAAAGATCGAAGAGGTCGGCGGCATCGATTTTGGGTTTTCGTTCAGAGACAGGGCGCGCTTTCGTGTCTCCTGCTTCAAACAGCAAGGCCATTACTCGCTTGTGTTACGCCTTCTCCCGGCCAAGTTTTACAGCTTTCAGGATATTGGATTGCCGATGCAATTGATCGAGACGTTAAGCCTGCCGCGTGGACTGGTTCTTGTGACGGGTCCCACGGGGTGCGGTAAAACGACCACCCTCGCGACGATGCTCAATTACATCAATGAAAATTTCCCAAAACACATTATCACAGCGGAAGATCCGGTCGAATTTATGCACCATCACAAGAAGTGTGTGGTGACGCAGCGCGAGGTTGGGGACGACGTCCCGAGTTTTTCAGAAGCGATCGTGAAATCTTTGCGCCAAGACCCGGATGTCATTCTTATCGGAGAGATGAGGGATCTGGCGACCATGGAATCCGCCATTCGCGCTGCCGAAACCGGCCATCTAGTATTCTCCACACTTCACACCACAGGTGCTGCCCGAACGGTCGACCGCATTATCGACGTCTTTCCGGCCTATCAACAGCCGCTGGTCCGCGTTCAGCTTTCTTCCACCATTGTTGCGGTAATCTCGCAGGTGCTTGTGCCGCGTCTGGATGGCAATGGGCGCGTGGCGGCGTTCGAGATCATGTTCGCGACTCCGGCCATCCGTAACCTCATTCGCGAAGGTAAGACCTACCAGATTCTTTCCGAGCTTCAGACCGGTTCGCGCTATGGCATGATCATGCTGGACGATTACCTCAAACAGCTTTACGCGCAGGGCATTATCGGTTATGAAGCTGCACTCGAATTCGCCGTGGATCCTCGCGAGCTTGGCCTCCAGCTTTCCAGGGTTCAGCCCGTAAACAGGGGCAGAGGCAGGTAAAGATAAATAAAACTTGACCGGGCTAGGGGGCTTGGGTATCCTATGTCGCCTTCGTGCCGTTTTTCATTCGTTTTAACGGTGCAGTCCGGGTCTTTCATTTCCAGAGCGGTTGACTTGGGTGAGCAGGGAAGGCGATTTGAAGTCCACGAAAAGAGACAAAATTCCAATTTAATCCCAGCGAGCAAGCGCCCCTTTTAGCTCTTTCCGCGTATTTTTCCTAAGAATCTAGAGAAAACCCGAAGATCCAATCATTAAAATGATAACGAAGACCCCGAAGGCCTCTCAAAGCCGCCCTGAGAAGCAGGGTGAGCCGCGCCTTGCCTTACAGGCCAGGGAAAAACTGTTCCTGGTGGACGGCCACTCGCTCTGCTACCGGGCCTTTTACGCGATCCCGAATCTGACGAATTCAAAGGGAGAGCCCACGAACGCCCTTTACGGGTTCGTGACCATGATGCGCAGGCTTATGGAGGAGCAGAAGCCGGGACATGTTGCCATGTGTTTTGACCGGAAAGAGCCGACCTTTCGGCATGAACAATATAAGGAATACAAGGCGCATCGCAAACCCATGCCTGAAGAGCTCGTGAAACAGATCGAGCCTATCAAGGAATTTTGCCGGATCTCCAAATGGGCGATCTTTGAAAAGGCGGGGTACGAGGCGGATGATGTGATCGGGACCTTGGCAAGGCGAGGAGAAAAAGAAGGCTATCAGATCTTCATTATCACGGGGGACAAAGACGCTTTTCAATTAGTCGACGATCGGATCAAGATCCTTCAGCCGCACAAAGAGAACCTGGTCTATGACGCCGAAAAGGTCCGGGAACGTTTTAGCGGGCTCGGGCCGGACAAGATCGTGGATATTCTCGCGCTCATGGGAGATGCCTCGGACAATATCCCAGGCGTGCCGGGGATCGGCGAAAAAACGGCCATGAAACTCATCCAGCAATTTGGTTCCGTGAACGGCCTTCTCGAGCGACTGGGAGAAGTTTCATCAGAAAAACAAAGACAGAAGATCCAAGAGAACATGGAAGACCTGAAGTTATCCCAAATGCTCGCGACGATCGACACAGACGTGCCGCTTGAGATCGATTGGAATGCTTTGCGCGTGGTTGAACCCGACAACGCGCCCATGATGGAATTTTTTAAACGGTATGAATTCCGCGGGCTTCTCAAGAGTGTCGCGACGGAGGGATCTCCGGAAGCGAAGGATCGGGATTACAAAGCGATCCAAACGGTCGAGGAGCTTTCGGCTTTTGCCGAAGCGCTCCGGAAGGTGAAAGCTTTCAGTTTTGATACCGAAACGACCTCGATAGATCCGATGAAGGCCGCTTTGGTCGGGATGAGTTTTTGCTGGGAGCCTTTCAGGGCTTACTATCTCCCGGTATCCGCCTCTGCGCATCAAGGCCCGGGACTCGCGCTCGAGGAGATATTACAGGTCGTGAAGCCGGTGCTTGAGGATGAAAAAAGCGCAAAATATGGACAAAATATCAAATACGATGAGATCGTCATGGCGCGTCACGGAGTACGGCTTTCGGGCGTCGCGTTCGATACCATGATCGCAAGCTATTTGATCGATCCCGTTAAACGGAATCATAATCTCGATGATATCTCGCTCGAATATTTGAGCGTGCAAAAGATCACCACCGAGAGCCTCATTGGAAAAGGCGCGAAGCAGATCACGATGGACGCGGTCCCTCTCGATCAGATCACCGCTTATGCCTGCGAAGATGCGGATTGCGTGACGCGGCTTGTGCCGATCCTTAAAGCCAAGCTTGAGGAACTCGGACTGACGGAACTTTATGAAAAAGTCGAGATGCCTTTATCGGGTGTTTTGGCCCGGATCGAAATGAACGGTGTGGCGCTGGATTTGAAATTTCTAAAAGAACTTTCAGAAAAAGCCGGCGGGGAAATCGACGCTCTCGTGAAGGATATTCACGCGGATGCCGGGACGGAATTTAATCTGGATTCCCCGAAACAACTTGCAGACGTGCTTTTTGTTCAAAAAAAATTGCCGGCCTTGAAAAAGATCAAAACAGGCTATTCAACCGACGCGAGCGTACTTGAAAAACTTGCGGTTTCCCATGAACTGCCGCGGAAGATCCTGGAATACCGGGAGCGCGCGAAGTTGAGATCCACGTACCTGGACGCTTTGCCGGAGATGGTGAACGCCGAGACGCATTGCGTTCATACGTCATTTAATCAGACGACCACGGACACAGGACGGCTTTCGAGCTCAGATCCGAATCTTCAGAATATCCCGATCAAGACTGAGATGGGCCGGCTGGTCCGGAAAGCCTTTGTAGCGCGGCCGCGTCCAAAAGGAAAAGGGAAGATCCTTTCCGCGGACTACTCTCAGATCGAGTTGAGAGTGCTCGCGCATTTTTCCGGAGATCCAAATCTGACAAAAGCGTTCGCGGAGGACAGGGACATTCATACGTTCACAGCGACACTTCTTTATGGCGTGAATGAAAAGGATGTTACGCGCGAAATGCGGAATGCCGCGAAGACCATCAATTTCAGCATTGTGTACGGCAAGACAAGCTACGGGCTTTCGCAGGATCTGAATATGTCGATCCCGGAAGCAGATCAGTTTATCAAAAATTACTTCGTGCGCTACGCCAAGGTAAAAGAATTCCTGGACGCGCAAAAGGAAAAAGCTAAAAAAGATGGATTTCTGACCACGCTTCTCGGGAGGCGCTCTTATTTTCCGAATATTAACGCCTCCAACATGCAATTGCGTCAGTACGCCGAACGCTCGGCGATTAACGCGCCGATCCAAGGATCGGCGGCGGACCTGATCAAGATCGCGATGATCGCGATCCAGGGGCGGCTTGAAAAGGAACAAAGTGAAAGCCTGATGATCATGCAGGTGCATGACGAGTTGGTGTTCGATGCGCCCTCAGGCGAGATCGATGCGCTCACCGCGCTAGTGAAGGAAGAGATGGAAGGGGCCTATAAGCTCAAAGTGCCACTTAAGGCGGATATGACCGTGGGGGAAACATGGTACAAAAAATAGTCGTGGGCCTCACCGGCGGGTTCGGGGTCGGGAAGAGCTCAGTCGCGCAGCGTTTCAAGAATTTTGGCGCGGAGGTGATTGATGCCGACGATATTGCACATGCCGCCATGAAAAAAGGCAGTCCTGTTTTTGATGCGGTGATCGAACTTTTCCAAGAGGCGCTTCATCCGGGAGGAAAAAAAATGGACCGGGAACAACTCGCGGAGATCGTCTTCGCGGATCCCAAGAGGCGTAAAGAGCTTGAAGCGGTCATTCATCCCTACGTGTATCAAAAGATCAAGGAAAAGATCGAAGCCTCCGAACACCGCGTGATTATTGTGGAAGTGCCGCTTCTCTTTGAGGCTGGTTTTGAAACGCTTTGCGATAAGGTCCTGGTCGTGACCTGCAACTCGACTGTCAAAATGAAACGTCTTAAACGTAAGAGATTCCCAGAGCAGGAAGTGCGGGCGCGCGAGCGGGCCCAGATGCCTGAGGCGCTGAAAGCGCAGAAGGCAGATTTTTTAATCGATAATTCGAAGTCTATTTATCAAACACAAAGGGAGATCGAACGGTTTTGGTATAAGTTCTTCTCTCTTTCTAAAGGAGCCAACAAACCATGACAAGAGAAACAAGAGACATTCGGGAACCCAGAGAAAGATCCCACTCCCATCATCGCCGGGCTGAGGAAGGCAACGCGAAACCACGTCCGCCGCGCATGATGCAAGAAGACGCGGCCGCCAACGGCGAAGCCCTGGAAAAGGCGCTGCAGCAGCAAAAATCTGGCGAAAAACCGCTCGATGTGGTCAGCCTGAAGCAGATGAAGATCAGCGAGCTTCAGAAAATGGCGCATAAATTCAACGTCGAGAACGTTGCCGGGCTCAAGCGTCAGGACCTGATCTTTAAGATCCTTCAAGGGCAGGCCCAGCAGTCGGGGCTCATGTTCGGGGAAGGCGTTCTGGAGATCCTGGAAGACGGCTTCGGATTCCTGCGTTCTCCCAATTACAATTATCTCCCCTCGCCGGATGACATCTATGTCAGTCCGAGTCAGATCCGTCGGTTCAATTTGAGGACCGGAGACGTGGTGGGAGGACTGATCCGTCCGCCGAAAGAGGGCGAGCGTTATTTTGCCCTGCTCAAGGTCGAGCTCATCAATTTTGAGGCACCGGACAGCGCGAAGGACAAGATCGCGTTCGACAATCTCACGCCGCTTTATCCGGACCAACGGATCAAGCTTGAAACTACGCAAGAAGAAGTCTCAATGCGCGTGATGGATCTTCTGACGCCGATCGGCTTTGGCCAGAGAGGACTTATCGTGGCGCCGCCTTACAGTGGTAAAACGATTCTGCTCCAGAAGCTCGCCAACAGCATCACGACGAATCATCCGGATTCGTATCTGATCGTTCTTCTGATCGACGAACGTCCGGAGGAAGTGACGGACATGCAGCGCTCCGTGAAAGGTGAGGTCATTGCCTCGACCTTTGACGAGCCTGCCGACCGGCATGTTCAGGTTGCGGAGATCGTGTTGGAAAAAGCGAAGCGTCTTGTGGAGCACAAACGCGACGTCGTGATCCTTCTCGACAGTATCACCCGTCTTGCGCGTGCTTACAATACCGTAGCGCCGCATTCGGGAAAGATCCTTTCCGGCGGCGTGGATTCGAACGCGCTCCATAAGCCCAAACGATTCTTTGGTTCGGCCCGGAACGTGGAAGAAGGCGGCAGCATCACGATCATCGCTACCGCGCTCGTGGATACGGGATCCCGCATGGACGAAGTCATCTTCGAAGAGTTCAAGGGTACGGGCAATATGGAGCTCCAGCTGGACCGCAATCTCTTCCAGCGCAGGATCTATCCGGCCATTGATGTGAAGAAATCCAATACGCGCAAAGAGGATCTCCTGATTCCCGCCGAGGAGCTCAACCGGGTGTGGATCCTTCGCAAGGTCTTGAACGAGCTGAACCCGTCGGAAGCGATGGAGCTTCTGGTGGACCGTCTTAAAAAAACCAAATCCAACGCTGATTTTCTTATCAGCATGAATAAAGCAAAGGAGTAACAAAATGAAAAAAGAAATTCATCCGAAATACGGTCCTTCCACCATTCAGTGCGCGTGCGGCAACACGATCGAGACCCGCAGCGTGATGCCTCAGATGCGAGTGGACATCTGTTCAAGCTGTCATCCGTTCTTTACGGGCAAGCAGAAGATCCTGGATACCGCCGGGCGCATTGACCGGTTCAAAAAGAAGTTTCAGGACCGCGTGGCCGTCAACAAAAAAACGACCAAAGTCATGCCTAAGATGCCGGTGAAGCTCAAGTTCTCTGAGGATACCCGGAAAGAAAAACTCCAGGCGTTGAAAGACAAGGTCAAAGCCCAGGGCAAGTAAAGGCCCTGAAAGCCGCTTCATGTACCACGGGCCACATAAAGGTGGTGCGTGGGTTGTGAAATGGGCCCTTTCTTATGAGAATTCGTGAGCGTTTAGAAAAAACAGAAGCGCGATTCCGGGAGCTTGAAGTTTTGCTCGCTAGCCCGGATACTGCCCGGAGCAAGTTTCAGGCCCTGAGCAAGGAAATGTCTTTGCTCAGGCCGATCATGGAGCTTTTCGAAAAATACAAAAAGACCGAGCACGAAGTTTCAGGGTTGAAGCACAGCCTTGGCGACAGCCACGGTGACGAGGCCATGAAAAGTCTTATCACCGAAGAATTGAAGACCCTCGAAGAAAACCAGAAGGAACGGGAAGGCCAGCTCGAGGAGCTTTTCTTGCGGGATATGCAGCCGGACGCGGCAAGGGATGTGATCGTGGAGGTCCGCGCCGGGACGGGCGGGGAAGAAGCGGCGCTTTTTGTGGCGGATCTTTTTCGTATGTACAATATGTACGCCGGGAATCATGGCTTGCGTGTTGAGGTGATCGATACGAATCCTACCGGAATCGGCGGTTTTAAAGAGATTGTTTTCGGCGTTACGGGAGATCACGTTTTCAGCTACTTCAAATATGAAAGCGGGATTCATCGCGTCCAGCGCGTGCCGAAGACCGAGGCGAGCGGGCGCATCCATACTTCGGCAGTCACGGTAGCAGTGCTGCCTGAGGTTGAAGAAGAAGAGATCGAGATCAAGTCGGACGATCTTCGGATCGATGTTTACCGGGCCTCCGGAGCCGGAGGGCAACACGTGAACAAGACAGAGTCCGCAGTGCGCATTACCCACATGCCGACAGGATTTGTGGTCGCATGTCAGGACGAGAGGTCTCAGCAGAAGAACAAAGCCAAGGCCATGCGTATTTTACGCGCGAAGATCTTTGATTTTCGCCGCGCTCTTGCAGAAGCCGAGGTAGCTAAGAATCGCAAAGCACAAATTGGCTCAGGCGATCGTTCAGGGAAGATCCGGACTTATAATTATCCGGATAATCGCCTGACCGACCACCGGATCGGTCTTACGCTCCACAGCTTGAACCAGATATTGGACGGAAAGCTTGATCCCGTCGTAGCGGCGCTTGCTGAAGATGAGAAGACCCGCCTTCTAACGACACTATGAGCTGTTCGGACAAAGTGAAGCATCGCGAACTCCTCGAATTGATCGCTTGGGGCCGCGGAGAGCTTTCGCGCGCTGGCATCGAGGAAGCGCAAGAAGAGTGCGAGCGAATTTTGATGAAGCTTTTTGGTTGCCCGCGTTCTGCGCTCTATTTAGAAGAACACGAACTGGCCTCTTCGGGAGTCCGGGAACGGTTCTTGAAGCTCCTTGAAAAGAGGCTTCAAAGGATCCCGCTGGCTTATCTTCTAAAAGAAGCGGATTTTTGGAAGGAAACTTTGTTTGTAGATGAGCGATGCCTTATCCCGCGACCTGAAACCGAGATTTTAGTCGAACAGGTATTGAAAGTATTTGGAAAAAATACCGAAAAAAAGTTTTCATTTTTAGATATAGGGACAGGTTCTGGCGCTATCGCCATCGCGATCTTACAAGCCTGTGGAAAAGCCGTCGGTACGCTTCTGGATGTTTCCAGGGACGCTCTGGAGGTTGCACGGGAAAATTTGAATCGCTACGCGTTGGAAGATCGAGCGAGGCTGGTTCAAGGCGATTTGTTTGAGGTGTTCAAGAAAGATGAAAAATGGGAGTTGATCGTTTCGAACCCGCCTTATTTGTCAGCAGAGGATTGGAAAGAGGTCCAGGAAGAGCTTAAATTTGAGCCCAGGGAGGCTTTGGACGGCGGGGAAGACGGCTTGGACTTATATCGAAAGATCATCGCCGGAGCCAAAGAGCATTTGATCCCCAGGGGAGTGCTAGCCTTGGAAGTGGGGCAGGGTCAAGCGGACAAGGTTTCAAAGTGGCTTCAGACCGCGGGTTATGATAATATCCAGCGTTTCAATGACCATTTGCAGGTTCAACGGGTCGTAACGGCCCAGAGGCATTCTTAATTCTGTATGGATAAAATCATTATTCAAGGTGGGAACCGGCTCAAGGGAGAGGTCGACGTGTCCGGGTCTAAGAACGCGGTGCTGCCGATCATGGCGGCGGCGCTTCTTACCGAAGAAGAGTCCGTTATTACGAATGTTCCGTCGCTTTGGGACGTGCATACGATGGTGAAGCTCCTTCGTTCGCTCGGAGCAAAGGCGATCCTTGAGAACGGCTGTTTGAAAGTGAAGCCGGGTAAGAACCTGAAACCGCTCGCGCCTTACAAGCTTGTGAAGACCATGCGCGCATCGGTGTGCGTGCTGGGGCCGCTTTTAGCGCGGCTCGGAGAAGCCGAAGTATCGCTTCCCGGGGGATGCGCGATCGGGCCAAGGCCGATCGATCTTCATTTGAAAGGTCTTGAAGCTCTGAATGCCGAAATTAATATCGCGCACGGGTATGTGAAGGTCAAAGCCAAAACGAAATTGCGTGGGGCGGAGATCTATCTCGGGGGCGGTTACGGATCGTCGGTGCTGGCCACGGACAATGTCATGATGGCAGCGACTCTGGCGTATGGAAAAACCGTGATCGAGAATGCGGCGTGCGAACCCGAAGTTGTGGACCTTGCGAGATTCTTAAGAAAGATGGGCGCGAAGATCGCGGGAGAAGGTTCGCCACGGATCGAGATCGAAGGCGTTAGGAAGCTCCATGGCGCGGAGCATCAAGTGATTCCGGACCGGATCGAAGCGGGAACATTCCTTTATGCTGCGGCGATCACAGGAGGGGATATCCTGGTTCGAAAAATGGAACCCAGCCATCTTAACGCAGTGATCGACAAGCTTCAACAAGCCGGCGTGCGCGTCGAAAAGTTCAAGAATTCTGCGCGCGTGAGGAAGTGCGGGAGGTTGAAGCCCGTTGATATTACGACGCTGCCGTATCCGGCGTTCCCCACGGATCTGCAGGCGCAGGCCATGGCGCTTGCGACAGTGACGCCAGGGATCAGCGTAATCACGGAAAAGATCTACCCGAATCGTTTTATGCATGTGCCCGAACTCGGCCGCATGGGTGCAAAGGTGTTTTTGGAAGGGCCGAGCTCCATTGTGCATGGCGTCAAAAAATTGAGCGGAGCGCCGGTCATGGCCTCCGACCTCAGGGCAAGCGCAGCACTTGTGCTCGCAGGTCTGATCGCGGAAGGCGCGACCGAAGTCCAGCGCGTGTACCATCTGGACCGGGGTTATGAGAACCTCGAAGAGAAACTCACGGCCCTCGGAGCTTCGATCCGCAGGGAAAAAGAATAATAAAAACTCGAAAATCAAAGAGTGAAATTAGGAAGTTGCTTACGCGACTGCTTCAAGCGTCTGAAAGAGTTCCGAAATTTTGATCTTTGAAGTTTAATTTTTAAAATGAATACAAGGAGGTCTTGTGGCAGTCAAAATCAGAATGAAACGTTTCGGCAGTAAGAATCGTCCTCAGTGGCGCATCGTGGTCAGTGATGCGAAGATGCCGCGTGATGGGCGCTTCATCGAGGAGATCGGCTATTACGACGCTCTTCCCAAAGAAGATATTTTCGTCGTGAAGCAAGATCGTCTCGACTATTGGGTGAAGCAGGGCGCGCAGATGAGTGTGGCCTTGAAGAGCCTTGTGCGGCGCGAGAAGAGAAAGATCAAGAAGAGCGCCTAGCGTTCTCTGTTTTTTTCGGTGAACGACAGAGCTGCGAATCTTTTTAGTTAAGAGTTGCGCAGTGCTAGGGCCCTTGGGTCAGGAAGGCGTTTCATGCTTACGATCGATATCGTGACGCTTTTTCCGGATTTTTTCAAAAGCCCTCTCGATGAGTCGCTTTTAGAAAAGGCTCAGGCAAAAGGGCTAGTGAAGATCCGGGCGCATGATCTTCGCGAATGGACGCACGATCGCCATAAAACAGCGGATGACAAGCCGTTTGGCGGTGGGGCGGGGATGGTGATGAAGCCCGAGCCGATCTTTGAATGCGTGGAAGCGATCGGCGAGGAAGCCTGGGTGGTGCTTCTCGACCCTCAAGGCGAGCCCATGAGCCAGACGCTGGCTGCAAAGCTTGCGAAGAAAAAACATCTCGTTCTGATCGCCGGGCATTATGAAGGAGTGGATCAGCGCGTCAAAGACCACTTGATCGACCAGGAAATATCGGTGGGCGATTTTATTACGATGGGCGGGGAAGCACCGGCCCTTTGCTTGATCGAGGCGGTGACAAGGCTTGTGCCGGGCGTTTTGGGGAACGCGGAATCAATCAAGCATGAGAGTTTTCAGGACGGGGTGCTAGAACACCCTCATTACACACGGCCCCGGGAATACCGGGGATGGAAAGTGCCCGATGTACTGGTATCGGGGGATCACAAAGAGCTGGGGGCTTGGCGAAAAAAATCAGCCGAGCAGGTGACAAGGCGAAAAAGGCCTGATCTTTTAAAATAATTTACACAAACGGGAGAAAAACCAAATGAATAAAATGGATATCGTTGAAAAAGAAGCCGCAGCCAAAAAAACGCCGGAATTTCGCGTGGGCGACACCCTCAAGGTGCACGTTCGCGTCAAAGAGGGCGATAAAACACGCACCCAGCTTTTCGAGGGTGTCTGCATCCGCAAAAAAGGAAAAGGCGTTCGCGCCAGTTTTACCGTTCTCAAAGAAAGCTACGGGGACAAGGTCGAAAAGATCTTTCCGCTTCATTCGCCGAATGTGGAAAAGGTTACGGTGAGCGTGAAAGGAAAAGTCCGTCGCGCGAAGTTGTATTACCTGAAAAATCAATAGCACCTACTCGGGCGCCGTCGCGATGGAGGTTGCTGAAAAGGTATCCCGCAAGGCGCTTCTCCTTGAGAAACTCCTGGCTTTTGACCGACAGGAAGCCCCTGCCGACGGCAAGGGATGGCTGGCGGGCGTGGATGAAGCCGGGCGCGGCCCTTTAGCCGGCCCCGTAGTTGCAGCGGCTGTAATCCTTGTGAGGCCCGAGACTCTCGCCGGCATTAATGATTCCAAAAAATTGAGCGCTGAACGTCGCGAAGAACTTTATGTTCGGATCGCACGCACCTCGATCGTCGGCATCGGTTTTGCGGACGAAAAGCAGATCGACGAACTCAATATCTACGAAGCCACACGCCTGGCCATGAAAAAGGCCGTCCTGAGCCTTTCGCACACGCCCGCAAGTCTTCTGATCGACGGACCCATGCGCTTGGATCTCGCGCTTGAGCAAAAAGGCATTATTCATGGCGACGGAAAATCAGCGAGTATTGCCGCAGCCTCGATTGTGGCTAAAGTCTTTCGTGACCACTGGATGCGAAAACTCCACGAGGTCTATCCCGCCTATGGCTTCCAGAGCCACAAAGGGTACGGGACCGTCGCGCATATGCAAGCGCTCAAGGAAAAAGGCCCCTCTCTTGTTCATCGCTACAGCTTTGCACCGGTTCGGGAGGCGGCATTGATTTTTCATCCGGCGAAGAAACTTCCGAAAGCGGGCGTCGCCCCGACGACTCTCATTCAAAAGAAAATCAAAGGCGGGGCGGTTTCATGAAACTGACGCCCCACCCCGGACCCTTTCAAGCGCCTTTGGGTGAGCGAGGCGAAAGGGCGGCTTGCGGATTCCTGAAAGAACGCGGATACGAGATCCTCGAAAAGAATTATAAGTGCAAGATCGGCGAGATCGATGTGATCGCCCGGCGGCAGGGAAGGCTTGCCTTCATTGAGATCAAGACGCGGACGAGCACTCAATTCGGGACACCGCAGGAAGCCGTTAACCTTCCCAAGCAAGAAAAGATCTTCAAGGTTGCCCAGTGGTACATGAAGGAAAAGAAGCTTGTGAAAATTCCGGTCGCATTTGACGTTGTCGCGGTCCTTTGGAGAGAAGGCGAG
Organism: Candidatus Omnitrophota bacterium; assembly: GCA_903856085.1. GTDB lineage: Bacteria > Omnitrophota > Omnitrophia > Omnitrophales > Aquincolibacteriaceae > Aquincolibacterium > Aquincolibacterium lacustre. The sequence continues at coordinate 61,024 of CAIOAT010000029.1, forward strand.
GCGCCCGAAATGCGCCTGATCGTCGACGCTTTTGAAAAAGAAGACAAACCCTATTGATTCTCTGACGCAAAGAGTGCAAAATACTGGCCGTTCATCTTTTTAAGCTTCGGAAGACCCTGGGACCAAGAATATTTTGAGCCATGACCGCAAAAGCTAGAAAATTATTTAGTTTTCTCTGTCTCGGTTTATTCGCCTTCGCTTTGATCGGATATGGCGAAGAGCAAAAAGCCGATCTTTATGCGCCTGTTTACAACAAGCCTCTTTCCGCCCAACCCCTCAAAGACGTCCTTTCAAGGATCATCGAATTTCCCTTCAAGCTGATCAAGTGGCCGACGGACAAAGGGATTATTTATACCGAACAACATCGACTGGATAAGAAAACAAAATGGATTTACGAACAATCCCTCAAGCAAGGGGTTAAGCCCCTCTTCGGGTTCACGGACTTGAGCGCGCTTCCTTTTTTTGGTGCGGAATTTAATCTTTTAACGCTTGCCAGGCAGAAAGAAAAATACCCGGATTTGTTTGCTACCACGACACTGCTTTATTGTCCCAGCGTTTTTTTCTCGATCGGTTCTGAGATCGGCGCGCAGAAGATCGGCGGGACGGGGTTTCACACCAAAGGTCTTTTTAGCTATGATCGCCAGCAAAAAGAACCTTTTTACGGGATTGGGCCGCATACCAGCATGGGAGACAGCACCTCCTACCGATTGACGACGACCCGGGTGGGCGCTGCGGCCGGTTATGAGTTTTCGCCCACGATCGATCTTGACGCCGGTTTTGATTACAGAAAAGAAAATATTTTAAACCGGGCCCACGACGGCAAAGGGGATATAAGGAGTATTTTTGCGGGACAGAACATCCCGGGCATCGGCGGGGATGATCTCTTGGACTATTCTCTGGTGCTTGGGCGCGATACGCGCGACAGCAAGGATGAGGCGACCAAAGGAAGTTATCAAAAACTCCTTTTTCAGTTTACGGACAGCGTCAAGGGTACCTCGGCGCGTTTTTTCAAGTACCAGATCGATATGGCTAAATACTTCCAACTTGCGTCTCCGCGCCGCATTCTGGTGACGCGCTTGTTCGCTGAACACAACGAGAAGATCGATCACGGGGAAGTTCCTTTTTATGACATGGCCAAATTGGGCGGTGCCGGGGCGAATGCGCGGGACAGCGAAACCGAGCGGGCATTTGTTTACAACCGGTTCTACGGACAAAGCGCGCTGCTCTTGAATTTGGAATACCGTTACACCGTGATGGAATACAAAGAATTTAAGTTGAAAACAGCTTTTTTCTCCGACACAGGAGAAGTTTTTGGCAAGATTCACCAATTCCGCGTGGTCGACCTCCAGGAATCGTACGGTATCGGTTTTTATCTTAGCTATGCGAGGAACACTCTCTTGAATTTTTCGGTAGCCCATGGCAATGAAGGCACGCGGTTCTATGTTAAAAACAAACTCGCGTTTTAGGATGGTACCCATGAACATGAAACTTAAAAAAATAAAACTAGCTCACCAAGCGCTAGCGTTTGTGATCCTCGGGTTTGGGGTATTCGGTCTGACGGGGCTAGCCATGGCCGGAGAAACGGTCAAATTCAAAGAGAGCGAGTCCTCGTTTTACAGCGATCTTTTTGATCAAAATGTTTACAGTGAAGGTGTGAACCAACTCGATCTGGGGCGCTGGGGGAGGAAGCTTTTCGGAAAAGAGCTCTCTTCGAAGGATGTGAATGTTTTTGATGAAGTGCCGGATTCCGGGTTTTTTACGAATCGTCAGGGTCGTGAGAAGCTCTCCCGCGAAGCTCTTGAAAAGGGATATCAGGAAACCTCCGGGCCGGATCTGAGCAAACCGTTGGAAGTTCTTGCGGCAGAACAGCGGGGGATCTACCCACGGTTTTGGGTCAGGGATGCGCGTGGGGACGAATATCTTCTAGAATTCGATCCTCAGGGGAACATGGAGCTTGTAACAGGGGCCGAGATTATCGCCAGCCGGTTCTATTATGCGCTAGGCTATACTGTCCCGCAGTTCACGATCCTTTCGATCAAGCCAGGCCAGTTTCAAGTGGCTTCCCAAGCCACCACCTGGGAAGACACAGGCTTTAAAAAGACGTTGAGCCAAAAACGGTTTGAAGAGTACCTGATGGTTTTGCCTCAGAACGCGGAAGGTCTTTACCGGGCTTCGGCATGCAAGATCATGAAAGGGGACTATCACGGGACCTTCAGTTTCGAATCCCGCCGGAAAGACGATCCCGCGGATCTAGTGAACCACCGGGATCGTCGGGAGATACGGACGCTTGGGATTTTTGCCGCCTGGCTGAACCATTATGATCTTCGTGCAAGCGATACCTTGGACATGTCTGTCGAAAAGAATGGACAGATCGAAATGAAGCATTATCTCACTGATTTTAACGGGGCCCTGGGCTCGACGCAGGAAGGTCCCAAGGGTCCGATGCTCGGTTACGAATATGCCATCGATTATGGAGAGACCATAAAATCGATCCTGGCATTAGGATTTCGCGAGAAACCCTGGCAAAAAAAATGGCGTCTGGCAGGCGAAAAGAAACAGACGTTCCCGGCGGTGGGTTATTTTACAAACGAATTTTTTACCCCAGCGGATTACAAAACAGAATTCCCCTACGAAGCATTCCGCCTTGTGACCCGCGCGGACGGATTTTGGGCCGCGAAGCTTCTCATGAGTTTTTCGGAGGAGGATATCCGGGCGATGGTCAAGGCCGGGCAATATAGGGAAGCGAAAGACGCGGAAGTTATTGCCAAGATTTTGATCGAGCGGCGTGACATGATCGTTCGTTATTGGCTTTCTCGCGTTAATCCGCTGGACGGATTCTCGCTTTCTGGCGGAAAGTTATCTTTCAAGGATCTTGCGATCGATTACGGAATGGCCTCAAAAGAGGGAAACGTTTACCACGTCGAAGTGATGAACGACGGACGAAAAGGAAAGATCGCGCAATCTGAAGCGAAAACACCGGGCATTGATATTCGGCCGGAATGGATTCCCGCAAAAGGCGAAACCAGGATCATTTTTCGCGTCTCACGCGCTTCTACTAAGACAGTAAGCCCCGCCGTTACGGTTCTTCTGAATGCCGCAGGCGTTCAAGGGATCCGTCACGAAGATTAGATTCACATTCTCCCCCCTGCGGGACCGAGACGAAGGGGAAGACTCCCTTTGAGACAGCCTTACCTACCGGGAGGCTTTGGGTTGCTCCAGCGGGATCGTGAAGGAAAAGGCGCTGCCTTTTTTGTATTCCGATTCTATTTCGATCTTGCCGTGATGCCGTTCCACGATCATCTTGGAGATGGCAAGCCCCAACCCCGTGCCACCTGGCGCAACGAGCTTAGCGGATTCAAGCTGGCCGAATTTTCTGAAAAGCTTCGGAACATCTTCTTGTTGAATGCCGATCCCCGTGTCTTTGACCGAGACCTTGACCCCCTGGGAGTTCACGGAGGATGTGATCGTGAGTTCACCCTGGAGTGTGAATTTGATGGCATTCTGTAAAAAATTCGTGAGGACCTGAACGATCTTATCGCGATCAAGTTCGATCTCCGGAAGGTCCTTTTGAAGCGCCAGTTTTAAGCGAAGATTCTTGTTTTCCACCAAGGGGTGCATGGAGGCACCCACCTCCTCAATGATCCGCGTCAGGTTTTCTTTTCTCATTTGGAATTCGATCACCCCGGCCTCAAGCCTGTGAAAGGCGAGCACGTCGTTGACGAGACGCACCAGCCGGTCGACGCAACGCTTGGAGATGTTCAGCACTTCTTTCTGCTCGGGAGTGATCTCTCCCGTAAGACCCTCAAGCACGATGCTCAGACCTTCTTTCACGGAATGGATCGGTGTGCGGAGTTCATGCGACACCATCTGGATCAGCTCGGCTTTGATCTCGAGGGCTTCCTGATATTTATGTTCCGTCACGTCTTTTGCGAAACAGTAAAAACCGTCAAAGACCTTGTCTTTGTTCACGTTCTTAACCAGGACGACATATTGGTGAAAGATCGAACCGTCCTTACGAATGGCCTTGACCTCGGTTTCTGCCTTACCCGTTTTCTTCATTTCTTCAAAAGCAGTTTTGGCCTTATCGGCATCTTCGGGACAGATCATTGACATGCGGTTCAGTCCCACCAATTCCTCTGGGGAATAGCCCATCATGGCGGCGTAGGCCTTGTTGGCGCTCAAGAATTTCTTGTTGAGGTCCAGGCTCGCGATGCCGTCGAGGGCATTTTCCATCGCCATAGAAAATTCCCGCAGGCGTTGTTCAGTTTGGATTCTCTCCGTAATATCCTCTGAAATGCCAAGCAGATAGACGGATTTCCCTTGAGGGTCCATGATCGGGATCTTTTTTGTGTGAAGGATTCGCGCTCCCTTTTTGTGAGTGTGAATGGTTTCTTCTTGGATTTCCAGCAACGTTTGAGAACGGAGTGTTTCCTTGTCTTTTTCGATAAAAAAAGTCGCTTCATTTTTAGGAAAAAAAGAAAAGTCGTTTTTGCCCAACAGCTCTTCACGTTTGTATCCCAAAAGTTCTTCTCCCGCGCGGTTGAAGCGCACAAAACGCAATTCGGCGGCGTCCTTAATGAAAAGCATATCCGGGATGTTTTCGATGACAGAGTCTAAAAAGGTGTTGGCTTGCCGGAGCTCCTTTTCGATCCGGATGCGCTCATCGACCTGCGCACGCAGCTCATCATTGGAGAGTCCGAGCAGACGTGTTTTCTGTTCGAGCTCTACGGTCCTTTCTTTCACCTTGAGTTCGAGGGCTATATTGAGGTTCTTGAGTTGCCACAAGTAAATTCCGAGACGCTTAAGTGTTGGCAGAAATACCAGCGCGCCGATCAGGCCGAGAAACAGGATATTTAAAATCAAAATAATTTGGCCCAATTCTCTCACTGCGCGGATTTGGGCGTCGGTGTCTTCCTGAAACTTTTTAATCGAAGTACGGAACGAGCTGAGAAGGTGAGAGCTTTTTTTCTGGAAAGCTAGAAGCTGAGGATTGTCAGCGCTTACCCTGAGGGGAGACCCTAAAAGGAATTTTTTTAAAGCGGAAAAATATTCTTCTAGATCCTGGTTCAACGGAGAGGAAGAAGAAAGGTAGATCCTCCGGAGGGTGGGGATCAGCGAGAGAGAGAGCTGTGTTTTTTGGGCAACGATATCATTAGAGGTTGTGCCGAAGACGAGGAGAGAACGCAAATCGTCGTGAACATTCGCTCGGAGAGTTGTGCGTTCGACAGCATCGGCCGAGCGTGCGTATTCGATGGAAAGAAAAGTCGTTTTCTGTACCAGGCCGTATTGTTTTTCCATGAAACCAACGCACGCCGCGTCGCGTTCAGCATGACCGACCTGACTGTCCAGAACAAAAAAATTACAAACCGCGAAACAAAAAAGAAGAATGAAGGAGAACAGAAACTTCAGATTTGTCGAAAAGAGGACCGGGTCCGGCTTTGCTTTGACGGCAGGTGTGTCCAGCGCGGTTTTCTTGGGCATGATCTAAGCGGGCTTTCCTAGGTAAAACCCCTGGCCGTATTTGACACCGAGCTCCTTGAGTTTGTCGAGGTCTTCCTGGGTTTCAATGCCTTCCGCGATTACTTCAGCGTTCAAATCTTCAGCGACCTTAAGAGTGCGGCGGAGGGAACGCTCCACGTGCAGGTCCTGGGCGATCCCGCGGATATACTTTTTATCAAGCTTGATCACATCCGGCTCAAGAAGAATAAGGCTTTCCAAGCAGGTGTTACCGAACCCCACATCATCGACAGCGATCGAAATACCATGGCGTTTGAATTCTTCGACGGGGCCGATCAGATGGGAGGGCTCTCCGAGGATCTGTTGCTCGCTGATCTCGAGGCAGTAGCTTTCGGCCGGACAGTTTACGGCCAGTTTTTCGACAATCTCTTCTACGGCAAGATCAATCATCGTGGCCGGGAAGAGATTGATGTGGCGATGTATTCTGGAAGGAAGCGCTGCGGCGGCGGAGATGCAGGAACGGAAGCAATGATGGTCGACCAGGGTGAGCATGTTGTTTTCCATCGCGACGCGGAAAAATTCGTCCGGCATATGGACTCCGCTGTTCTTTAAACGGGAAAGGAATTCATAACCGACGATCGATTGGTCCGCGAGGCGCATGATCGGTTGTTTGAGCGCGAAGAAGTCGTTGCCATTCCGCATAAGCTCCGTTAAATGTTCTGAGTCGGAAATCTCCGCATGGCTTTCCGTCCCTTCGGGTAGCTGATAGGAAACCCGGTTCTTACCTTCGTTCTTGCTCTGTCTCAGGAAAGGGTCGGAAATGGCCAAGAGATCATCGACGGAGGTCGCATGATCCGGAACGGATGTGAGCCCGAAGCTTGCGGTGATCTTCAGCGTTTCTTTTTCTGAAAGGGTGACCGTGGTGTTCGATACCGCGAAGCGCAATCGTTCCGCAAGGCGGAGCCCCTCCTTGAGCGGGGTTTTGGGAAGTAACAAAAGAAATTCATCGCCGCCGATCCTTGCCACATGGTCTGAGGCGCGTACGGAATCCTGGATTTTTCTGGCGATCTCTTTAAGGAGAATATCTCCCACAGGGTGGCCCAGGGAATCGTTGATTTTTTTGAAATCATCGATATCGAGGAAAAGGACCAAGAGCTTTCCGCCTTCGCGGGAAAGGATCTGGAGTTCCCGGCGGAGAGCCTGTTGAAGGCCGCGGCGATTATAAAGTTCGGTGAGAGGATCCAGGAGCGCCATCTTTTCAAGGCGCAGGTTCGTTTCCCGGAGCCGTCCCGTGACCGACGCGAGTTTTTCCTTAATGCGGTGCCGGTCCATGGCGTGATGAAGGACACGGAGAAGAAGCCTGGAATTGATCTCGCCTTTGACCAGATAGTCTTCCGCGCCTTTGCGGACGGCGTCGATCGCAAGGCTATCGCTATCCAACCCGCTCATGATCACAACAGGCGTATGCCGAGCCTGAGAGCGAAGCGTCGTGAAGGTTTCGATGCCCGAGGAGTCCGGGAGCATCAGATCTAAAAGAATCAAATCCCAGGTTTTTTTCGCTAACGATTCCATCGCTTGCTGCAAAGTGGGGAGGCAGGTGATTTCGAGGCGCGGGTCTTTTTCCTTGCTGAGGCGGATCCTCAAGATATCCGCGAATTCCTGGTCATCTTCGACGAGGAGGACCTTCAAGCCGGGCTGGGTGAACTTTTCTTGGTCCATTTCCACAACCTCTTTTCCGAGCCGGGGTCTGTTCCCGGGACCTTCCTGTTTTCAGCGCCTCCACTGCGTGACTATTGATTTTTAGGGCCCGCAGTGTTGTCCCATGCATCTATAAAAATAAATAAAAAACGGCGCTAAGAATCCGGGAGAATTTTCTTGATCGCCTCAAAAAGATCGCTGAATTCATAGGGTTTTGTCAAATAAGCATCGGCGCCGATAACTTTTCCGAGGACCTTATCGACCACCGAATCTTTTCCGGTCAGCATGATGATGGGGATCTTCGCAAGCTGCTCGTCGAAACTTTCTCGAAGGGTCTTGCAGACCTCTTCGCCTGGGAGCTTTGGGAGCATGAGATCAAGAATAACGAGATCGGGAATTGTTTCCGAGGCTTCCTTAAGACCCGCCATGCCGTCAAAAGCGGCGGAGACCGCGAAGCCGAGATTTGTTAGACGAAGGGTCAGGAATTTGCTGGCGCTGTACTCGTCTTCGACGATGAGAATCCTTTTTTTCTTCGATGGATTTTTTTCTGCGGTGATGACTTTGTGGGCGGGTATTTTCATTTTTTGGGCTGCTGTTCCTGGCTCCATTTAAAATCCCCCTTTTAAAAAAGTGGGCGAAAAAATCTCAAAACTTATTTCTTAGAATGCAGCAACCTTCGCGGGCTAGACTTCCTTTACTTCTGAAAGAAGTATATCTGGCGAATAGGAAAATAGCAAATGCGGGTGGCTTTTTAAGGGGAATTTTGTTCTAGCAAGGGCTATAAAGCGCTATCTTGCTTGATCATCCTCCTGCTGACGATCAAGAGAACGGGAATGGATAGGTTCAGATTCCGACGTCGCCATCGAACTTAACGCTGTCGATCAAATGGGGCTGATGGAAGAGGCCCTTACTGCCTGCCATTGAAATCATCAACAGTGCGTTCGAGATCCTGAACTCGATCGGATAGGGCGCTGACCGTCTCCGTCAACTCGGAGATGCTCTGCTCAATTCTATCCAGCCTATCGCTTCTAAGCGTTTTTTGAAGATCAGAAACTTCCTGAGGAGCACCGCTCATCTCTGTGCTCGTCGTCTCATCTTCGGTCGCCCATGAAATCGGAAGCGCGATCGAAAGAAACCACATTCCCAAAATTGAAATCATCATAAATTTTTTCATAAGAATCACCTCGAAGGGGAGTATACCATATCTTCAGAGAAGACAAAATCGAGAGGGGATTTTTTTGATCACAAGTTTTGAGCAAAGGAAGTCATGCTTAGCGACCGGAATGGATCATTTACCCGATGTCCCACTGCATTATATAATAGATCAAGAGGGCGATGTCTTGCCCCGAGGCTCCTGGCAGGAATTGATAGCAAAGCAGTAGAAAAGGTCTATGATGAATACAGTTAGAGTCATAGACAAAAAGAAGCTGTCCCCAAGGAGACTTCTGACCCTAACGATGTGACCCCAATCGCACGGTTTGTTTATAGGCGGTCAGGTAGGAATCGAAACGGAGATTCGTATGAATATTAAAGCGGCCAATCCTCCGGAACTTTTACCCGTCAGCGCTTCTTCCAGGATGAATGTTTTGAAGGTTGGCTTCATAGGGTTCAGCTATTTTTTAGCCCATCAAGCGGCTTTTTTATTTCCTGATTCCGCCAGAATCATCATGGCGATCTGGCCGGCCGGGGGGATTGGGTTAGCGTCGCTTTTGCTTAATCCCCGTCGTCAATGGCCCGTGATCCTCCCGGTCCTTTTCATAAGCGGTATGGCGGCCGATCTATGGGTTAACCGGGGGTTTCTCCTCAGTGCCGGATTCATGACGGCGAATATCCTTGAATCGCTGGCGTGTGCATGGCTGATCTCCCGGTGGTGCGGAGGGGGCGTACGATTTACGCGCGCGAAGGAAGTGTTGGCGCTAATCGTTGCTGCAACCGGCGTGAATACTTGCACTTCATTGGTTGGAGCTGGAACGGCTGCCCTCATTTCCACCAAACCGTTTTGGAGTTTCTGGCAAACATGGTGGACGGCCGATGCTCTCGGCATTTTACTGATCGCTCCGCTTATTGTGACATGGGCCGTACTCCCGAGATCATTATTCTCCCGTGTGTGCTGGCCCCGGGTTATCGAGCTTGGGATATCCATGGTTCTGTGGTGCGTCGTAGCCTGGGTACTATTCCAATCAAACGGAAGATTGTTCTCACTTTCGTTGCAGCCCTACATGCTCATGCCTTTGATTGTTTGGTTTGCTCTTCGGTTTGGTCAGCGCAGTGTGATGACCGCACTTTTCGCGCTGACGGCTATCGCCATCACAAGTGAGTCTATGAAAACCGGGATATTTCCGTGGCTTGCGGATGATCCGGCCGAGCGTTTACTAACCGCGCAGATCTTTTTTGGGATTGTTGCCAGCACCGGGATGTTGCTTTCTGCTGTTCACACCGAACGGATGCAGGGGGCGGAGAGGCTGATTGCTTCGGAAGCTCGCTATCGTCGCCTTTTTGAAACGGCCCAGGATGGCATCTTGATTTTGGAGGCAGAAACTGGCCTGGTTGTAGACGTGAATCCGTTTTTGATCGAGATGCTAGGTTTCTCTCACGCCTCTTTTTTGGGAAAGAAAATCTGGGAGTTGGGTTTTTTCAAGGATCGGGAAGCCAGCAAAATTAATTTCCGGGAATTACAGCAGAACGAATATATTCGTTACGACGATTTGCCTCTGGAAACAGCGGATGGACGACAGATCGACGTGGAGTTCATCAGCAGCGGCTATGAGGTGAATGAGCGTAAAGTGATCCAGTGTAACATCCGCAACATCACCGAACGTAAAAGAGCGGACGAAATACGTACAAAGCTGGTAGACGCTAAGTCTAAGTTCACCTCGACAGTTTCCCACGAACTCCGAAGTCCTCTGGCAACGATTAAAGCAGCCACCGACCTTGTTTTAGATGGTCTGGCGGGTCCTGTGAGCGATGAACAAAAAAATCTTTTGGGCATTGCGAAAGAAAATATCGATCGCCTAGGGCGCATGGCCAACAATGTTTTGACTTACAAGAAAATAGAAGCCGGGAAAATGAGGTGCGATGTCCAGGAAAACGACCTGAATGAATTGATCCGGGAGGTTTATAAAAGCGCGGTGCTGTTCGCGGGAAATAGAAAAGCAGATTTCATCCTGGAGCTCGAAAAAGATCTTCCAAGAATAAAGTTTGATAAGGACAAGATCTTTCAGGTCCTGATGAACCTGATGACCAATGCTTTCAAATATAGCGAAAAAGGGAACATGGTCCTGAAGACGCGGCGGGAAAATAATGAGGTCCATGTGAGCGTCCGGGACTTTGGTCCTGGCATTAAGGCTGAGCATTTGGGAGGGCTCTTCGAGCCTTTTTCACAAGAAGGAGAAAACCAGAAGGGGGGTACCGGCTTAGGGCTAGCGATCGCCAAGGAGATCGTTCTCGCGCATCACGGCCGGATCTGGGTTGAGTCGGAAGTGGGAAAAGGGAGTGCGTTTCATTTCATTTTGCCGTTATAAAAAAGGTTTCTATGAAAAAAAAGATTCTGATGGTAGATGATGAAAAGGACCTGTTGGAATTGACGCTGATGCGATTGAATAAAACGGGTTATGAGGCCTTCGGGGCCGTGGACGGTCAGGAGGCCCTGGATCTGGCGCGTCAAAGAATGCCTGATCTGATCCTTCTGGATGTGGTTCTACCCAAGATGAGTGGCGATGAGGTGACTAAGATATTAAAAAAGGATGAGAATCTGAAACGTATTCCCATTATCCTGATCTCCGCGGCAGTAGAGCCTCTCGAAGAGAAAGCTCAGAAAAGCGGAGCCAACGGGTATCTTCCAAAACCGTTTGAAACAGAAGAGTTGTGTGACATGATCGAAAAGCATCTGGCTGCCCGGACGCGTTGACAAGGGGTGCCAGGATTTCATTTAAATAAAAGAAGGAATTTTCACTAACAAAGGAGAGATGCCTTGACGAAAAAAATACTTGTGATCGACGACGAAGCCGCGGATAGGAAAAAGATCGTGACGGCCATGCAAAAGGAGGGCTATGCGGTCGTGGAGGCTTCGAATGCAGGTGAGGCCATCATCAGAGCTCAGCAGACGCTGCCCGATCTTGCCATTATCGACGTGGTGATGCCGGACTCGGAAAATACCGGGTTTGATATTTGCCGCAAGATTAAAACGACACTCCAGCCTAACGCGCCGTTAGTGCTTATGGTCACGGGGAACGCCCACGGGGTCAACGTTTTTTTGGCGAACCAGATGGGAGCGGATGGTTTTGAAGCCAAGACTTCGGACCTGGCCCATGTCATCAAGGCGGTGCAACAAATGCTTTCGCCTGACAGTCATTGAAGTTTCACGGCCTGGCCATACTAAGATAGCATGCGTGGATTGCGCGCAGCACCCATGAATCGGATGTCCCGGAAAAACACGGATGTTTGAACGAGCGGAGGAGGTATGAATCCCAAAAAGAATGTTTCGCTGATCGTTGGAATTGCAATTCCCATACTGATGATCGTGCTGGTGGCGATCAGCATTTACGCTCCCGCCTTATTTGCACCCGCACCGCGAATAAACTTTCTCTACGTCGCCGGGAATGATTACTATCCAGAGCAGCCCTATGCCGTGGAACATGGAACGGTGGTCAAACGCGAGGTTAAATATCCGGAGCATTACACGCCAGGAGTTGTGAGATTTTTTCTACACGATACCTCAGCCAATGAAGATAGAGAATTGTCCTTTGAGGAAGCCCAGAAATTAAAACTCAATACGAATGGAAAGTCGTCCGAGGGATATGAAGTTGTTTATGGGAATACGGAGTCTGGATTTTTTCCATGGTTTTTCGCGGGGGGCACTGATTACAATGCGATGTATCTCAAAGGGCACAATACGAGCAAGAAATTGAACTTACAATCTCAAGGTGATGGAAGGTATTATTATCGCAATCGCCATTTTCTCGGTTGGATACGGTAAGGAGGGGGCATGGATAAGAAAGAATTGTTGAAGCAGGTTCAAAGCTTGGCAGCTCAACAGCTCGTTACCCGGGATGAGGTGACCGCTGCCTTTGATGCCGGAGCAAACAGTGGTACGGATGTTGAGGTGTCGCCTCAGGCAGGTATTTCTCATCTTCTCTATTACGTGGGCGGAGCCGTTGTCTTTCTGGGCATATCGGTGCTGATCTGGCAAAACTGGACAGCCCTGAACAGCGTAACCAAGATCCTCTGCACGTTGGGATCGGGCGTTGCTGCGTATATGGCCGCTGTTTTTTTGGGCCGGGACGAGCGTTTTGAAATCCCCAGCAGAGCCTTTTACTTCATCTCCGCTCTCGTCATGCCGTTGGGGCTTCAGGTAACGCTCCACATTGCGGGACTTGATACGGGAAGTTCCGGCACGCAGAGCGTTGTGTCCGGCATTTTGCTGACAACGTTTCTCCTTTCATACCTTGCCAATCGTAAAACTGTTTTCACAGTCTTCAACATCATTTTTGCGACGTGGTTATTTTTCAGCTTCACGAGTTTTATGGTCGGGGGGAACCCCTATTTTAAGTGGGAATTCTGGGCATACTGCGTTTTGTGTGTTGGGTTGGTGTACGCGTTGCTCGGATATTCCTTTTCTGAAACATCGCAACACGCGCTCACGGGCTCTCTGTATGGTTTTGGGGCGCTTTGTTTTCTCGGCGCTGCCTTAGCTCTGGGTGATTGGAATCCCCATCAGAATATATTTTGGGAGCTGGCGTTTCCCGGGCTGGTGTTCGGCGTGATGTTTCTCAGCGTGTATTTGAAAAGCAAGGCGTTTCTTACGTTCGGCTCGCTCTATCTCATGGGTTACATCCTCAAAATTACGTCAGAGTATTTTGCTCAAAGTTTGGGCTGGCCTCTGGCTCTCGTTTTGACCGGGCTGGGGTTGATGGCTATCGGGTATTTGCATTTCAATCTGAAGAAGAGGTATCTTTCCTGAGGTGTGGAAGGAATTGATTTTTAGGTGCATAGCGCAAACCGGTTCCTTCCGTGATTGATCCTGCCGACGATTCGTTGTTAATCCCACCCATCCCTGTCTCAACGCCTGTATGGAATAGCCTCCGCACGGTGCTTCGTTTGAGCAGGGTTTTATGCTTCTTGAAAAAGCCAAACTTTAGCGGGTTTCTGAAGATGCTTAAACTTTAAATCCCGCACGGGATCGACTAGAACGATCATGCGCCCCGCATCTTTCGGGCTCCTAAGAAGTAGTCTCTGGCCGCGCCCCTTTTCAAAGTAAGTTAAATAGCTGATTGTTAACTAGTTGACAGAATATATTTTATCGCGTAGTCTCCCTTGGTCGTGGGGAATATATTCCTAATGGGAGGGAGCTAGGCATGAAGGTTCGGCGGGAAACGAACATTGTAGATCAACGAACGAATTATTATTGGGATCGGCTCCGGAAATATGGCAAGCAGTACAAGCATTTTAACTGGCCGTCCACTGAATTGGTTCTGAGTCTCGCTTACACGCACGATATTCTCCTGTCCCATTTTTCAAGGGTTCTTACCGAGTTCAGCTTGTCGATTTCGGCGATGAATATTTTGATGATTCTAAGGCACGATGAAGGCAAGGGATGCGCGCAGCAAGAACTCAGCAGGTTGCTTCTAGTCAGCCGTGCGAATATTACGAAAGTAATCGATGGGTTGGAGAAACGGGGATTGGTGATTCGCACCTCTTCGAAAGAAGACCGGCGCACACGCGTCATAAAACTTACCGAAGCAGGCGAGGATTTAGCGAGCCGAGTTGTGCCCCGTCAAAATGAAGAAACAGTCCGGGTTACGGCCAGGCTCACCAGGACCGAAATAGGTCTCTTGAGCAAGCTGTTGCCGAAATTCAGGGAAAGCATTGTTGAAGGCGGGAAGGCGAAATGAAAAGCACAAATATCTTAAAAGTCTGTTGCGAACATTGGCGGAAATCAGCTCGACGGAAGCACAAGTTTATCTTGTTTTTGGTCTTTGTCTTATTTGCCGGCGCATGGGGAATTTACTATCGCTCCGGAGTGCTTACGGCAGCGCCTTCTGGCGTGGATCTAAGTGAATCGGCAGGAACTTTAACAAATCCAGAAAACGTAGAACGCTTTTTAGGGCTCGATAAAGTCGAGGCGTTCAGCCATCAACAAGTGCCGCTTGAGTCAAGCGCTGGAAAAAACAGTCTTGATCCCGTCGATTTAAAACTTACGGATGCCATTGATCTCACGATCAAAAACCATCTTTTGAGCCGGGAGGCTCATGAAAGAATAGAAGCGTCGCTTGGAAGGAGATGGCAGTCCGCATCCCCCTTACTCCCGAGCCTTGATGCCTCGGCTTTTCAGCAGCGGACTTATAAAGAAAATCTTGCCGCGCTTGGATTTAATGGAGTGGGTGTCATCGGTCCCTTTAATACCTTTGATGCCCGGTTCCGGCTCGTTCAAAAAATTCTTGATCTTAGCGCTCTTTCCGGTTTTAAGGCGGGAAGTATCGATGTGGATGTCGCGCGGTACGGACAGGAATTGGCGCACCAGAAAGTGATCCTGATAGCATCGATGGCTTATCTGGATGCCTTGCGGGCCCAGGGTGCTTTTAAGGCAGCCCAAGCCAATCTTGAGTTAAGTGAAAGATTATTAAAACAGGCGAAGAATCAGATGGAAGCGGGCATTGCAACCAATGTCGATGTCGCCCGGGCTCAAACCCGCGTTGCCCAGGATAAACTCCGGCTTGCAAAATCCAGCAAAGGCCTGCATGACACCTACCTTGAACTTCAGCGCGTTACGGGTCTGTCTTATGACAGTACGATCCAATTGCTCAATTCGCTGTGCTTTATCAAAGAAACCATGCCTTCTCTGAAAGAGGCTCTTGTGACAGCAAGCGCTGGGCGTATTGAAATGCGGATCGCGAAAGAAAAGATCCATGCCAGTCAATACCGGCTTTATGGAGCTCGCGCACAAATGCTTCCCAAGCTCGAATTTGCAGGTGATTATGGCTGGAGCGGCAATGAGGCGGATCAAGGTGGAGGTTCTCGCCCGGTGGGAAGTGCCATGCTTCGGGTGACGCTGCCGCTTTTTGAAGGAGGAATGATTCACGGGGAGGTTAAAGAAGCGGCCAGTCAAAAACGGCAGGAAGAAATTTATTATGATGATCTGAAAAGGCAAGTGGAAGAAGATGTTTATATGGCTCTATGGACGATTGAAACCAGTCTGGAGCAAGTGAACGCGGCGGGACAAGTGGTGGAGCTTTCGCAGCGCGAACTTGAACTCGCCAGCCATCGTTTCTCCGAAGGCGTCGGAGATAATGTGGAGGTCGTAAATGCGCAAACCGTTCTTGAGCAGTCGCGGGATGAGTACATTGTGGCGCTGACTCAATATCACGCCGCGCGGATCAACTGGTATTTTGCTTTGGGAAAAGCGGATTCATTTCATTTGAAGGATACAACTCGAAAAGGGAGTCATTGAAAATGCGCGCTAAAATCCAAGCAACAAAGGAAAAATATCTTCCCAAAAACCCCACGCACCGGAAAATTTTAAAGTGGGGCAGCATCGGGATTGCCGGGATTTATTTGATCGCAATGATTTATCACGGGTTTTGTTATGTTTCAACCGATGATGCCTTTGTGGAGGGACATGTGATCCCGATCAGCCCCAAAGTCTCTGCGCACGTTTCGAAGGTGCTGGTGAGCGACAATCAAAGAGTAAAAGAAGGCGATAAGCTACTCGTGTTGGATCCTAATGATTTTGAAGTGCGTCATCAAGTGGCCCAAGCGGATCTGGAAGCCGCTCGAGCCGAAGCGGAACAGGCGAAACGGGATCTGGAACGCTATACAAATCTCAGCAAAAACAATGAAGTCTCGAAGCAGCAATTGGACCAAGTCACGCTGAGGGCGCGAACAGCCGATGCGCGAGTTTCCGCGGCGGCGGCCCGGCTGAGGCAAGCCGAACTGGATCTTTCTTACACGAAGATCCTGGCGCCTATCTCCGGGTATGTCACCAGAAAAGCGGTTGAGGAAGGCGCTTTTGTGCAGATCGGACAGGCTTTAATGGCGATCGTTCCGGATGAAAAATGGGTTGTTGCGAATTTCAAAGAAACGCAACTGACCCATATGCGAGCGGGGCAGAGGGCCAAGCTCAAAATTGACACTTATTCAGGAAAAACGTTCAAAGGTCATGTGGAGAGTATCCAGCGAGGGACAGGATCGCGTTTTAGCCTGTTTCCCGCAGAAAATGCCACCGGGAATTTTGTGAAGGTGGTCCAGAGAGTTCCGGTCAAGATCGTTTTTGATGAGCAACCCGACGAAAAAAAACCTTTAGGCATTGGCATGTCCGTGGTTCCTGAAGTAAAAGTCCGCGGGTAAAATACGTGGCGGACGCAAACGAACCGGGACAAAACAAAATCTACGAATGGCATCCCCGCTACAACCCTTGGCTGATCGCTTTAGCGGTCATGCTGTCTACTTTCATGGAAGTCCTGGACAGTTCGGTTGCCAATGTGTCTCTAGCGCACATGGCCGGGAATCTTTCGGTGAGCAATCACGAGGCGACATGGGTGCTCACAAGTTATCTCGTTTCTAACGCTATTATTTTACCGGCGACCGCGTGGTTCAGCGGTTTTTTTGGCCGCAAACGGTTTCTCATCCTCTGCACCATACTTTTTACGGCTTCCTCCGCTCTTTGCGGGTTTGCGAACAGTTTAGGGATGTTGGTTTTTGCGAGGGTTATCCAGGGCGCAGGTGGCGGCGCACTGGTCCCTATCTCTCAAGCTATTTTGTTGGAAAGTTTTCCGGTGGAAAAGAGAGGGCTCGCGATGGCGGTTTTTGCAATGGGCGTGGTTGTGGCGCCTATTATCGGGCCGACTGTCGGGGGATGGATCACCGATGATTATTCCTGGCGCTGGATTTTTTTTATCAATGTTCCTCTCGGGATTTTATCGGTTTTAATGGTAAAAAAGTTTGTGGAAGATCCTCCGTATATTAAAAAAATCCATACCTCGGACATCGATTATGTCGGTTTCTTGCTGATGGCAGTCGGCCTTGGAATCTTGCAAGTGGTTCTGGATAAAGGGCAGGAAGTGGATTGGTTTGAAGCGGCATGGTTGTGTTGGGCGACGTTTTTGGTCGTGGCGTCGCTGACGGCATTTGTTTTTTGGGAATTGCATGCGAAAAATCCTGTGGTGAATCTTCGCATTTTAAAGAATGTGAATTTCGCCACGGGGACGATTATCATGGCGGTTGTAGGCGCGATCCTTTATGCCACAACGGCTCTTTTGCCTCTTTTTCTTCAAAGCCTTATGGGGTATTCCGCCTATTTGGCCGGTTTGGCGATCAGTCCTCGCGGGATCGGAGCCTTTCTTACGGCGATCATTATCGGTCGCGTTGGCGGTTTGATCGACGGAAGAATATTTGTTGCGCTTGGCTTGGGGATCCTTGGATGGGCGTGCTACGACTTGGGGAAACTCAATTTAGAAATTGGTATGATGAATATCGTGTGGCCGATCATCGGTTCCGGGATCGGGATCAGCGCGATTTTTGTGCCCTTATCGACGATCACTTTGGCGAACCTTAAAAAAGAAGACATGGGGAATGGCACCGGGCTTTTTAATTTGATGCGAAATATCGGGGGAAGTATCGGAATCGCCCTGGCAACGACTCTGATCGCGAGAATGTCCCAGGTTCATCAAGCCATGATGGTCAGTCACCTAACACCCTATGATCTCGTGTTCCAAGAGAGATTTCACACGATCAGTCAGCTTATGGCTCTAACGGGGCGCGGAGCCTCTCCCTCGCTTGCTCTGGGGGTCATTTATCAGGAATTGTTGCGTCAGTCAGCACTTCTAGCCTACGTTGATAACTTCCGGTGGTTCGGGATAGCGAGCTTGCTTTGCATTCCTCTCGTTTTTTTATTCAGGAAAGTTCATGTTCCGAAAGATGAATTAATAGCGGCTCATTGAGAAAGCCACCTATTGGGGACAGACATTCCCCCTACCATTGCTTGTCCAAACCTCTGTCTTGAATTGCCTCCGCAATATGCTCCGACTGGATTTGCCCTATACAACCTATGAATATCCCGAGTTTGTTCCCACAGTAACCATCAGGTGGGAGGAGTTGGCGGGCATCAGGGTTCAAGTATTATTATTTTGTTCTCGCGGGGCAATTCGCTTAAGATTATAGGAGGCAAGGGGTTTTGAGGATTGAAATCACAAAATATGAAAGTCGAACTCAAGATATAAATACGAATCGGAGGATAAACAATGAGAAAGCGTAAATTGGGGAAAAGCGGCTTGGAAGTTTCGGCTCTTGGGCTCGGCTGCATGGGAATGAGTTTTTCTTACGGTCCGCCTAAAGACAAACAGGAGATGATTTCCGTGCTTCGGTCTGCTGTCGAACGCGGTGTCACATTCTTTGATACCGCCGAAGTCTATGGCCCGTTTACTAACGAAGAACTTGTGGGCGAAGCACTTGCCCCTTTCCGAGGGAAAGTGGTGATTGCCACAAAATTTGGATTTGACCTGAGTCCTAATCTCGATCCTCGGGGGATGAAAGGGCCGCCGGGACTGAATAGCCGGCCTGAACACATTAAGCAAGCCGTTGAGGGCTCGCTTAAACGACTTAAGGTCGATGCCATAGATTTGCTCTATCAGCACCGGGTCGATCTGAATGTGTCCATCGAAGATGTGGCGGGAGCCGTGAAGGAGCTGATCCAGCAAGGCAAGGTCAAGCACTTCGGTCTTTCCGAAGCGGGAGTGAAGACGATCCGTCGTGCACACGCAGTCCAGCCGGTCGCCGCCCTTCAAAGCGAATACTCGCTGTGGACGAGAGTCCCGGAAAAGGAAGTGATCCCGACCCTCGAGGAACTCGGGATCGCCCTCGTGCCGTACAGTCCTTTGGGCAAGGGGTTTCTCACGGGAAAGATGAACGAAAACACAAAGTTCGAAAGCTCCGACTTTCGCAGCACGCTGCCTCGCTTCACGCCGGACGCTCTCAAGGCGAATCAGGCGCTGATTGAACTGCTCAACAGCATCGCGGAACGGAAGAAAGCGACGCCGGCTCAGATCGCTCTTGCTTGGTTGTTAGCCCAGAAGCCGTGGATTGTTCCAATCCCGGGCACCACAAAGTTGCATCGGCTGGAGGAAAATATCGGAGCAGAAGACATTGAGCTTACGTCGGACGACCTTCGTGAGATCGATACCGCCTCATCAAGGATCAAGGTGCAAGGTGCTCGTTATCCTGAAAAGCTTGAGCAAATGACCGGTCGCTAATCGGCAGCATCTTGATTTCGTTTTAACTCCACCCTTGTCGGTCCAGAGAACGGTATTGAATTGCTTCTGTGATGTGTTCGGATTGGATCTGTTCACTAATGTTGCGGAACTTTCTGAGGGTTCCTGACTTGTAAGCGTCTGGAATGAGCGCGCCGGGACGTCAATGTGAATGAGGGTTGCAGCGGTTGGTGGGTGGAGATGACTAGACCTTCCTTGTTTTTTCCTTCCCATAATATTTCCTTGCAGCTATTATCTCCCGCAAGCGTTGTGTCCGATTGCAGAAGGAATTAAAGCGAAAACTGGTATATTGGAATCCATGTCAAAAGAGAAAATCATTATTGTTCTTCCCGCCTACAATGCGGCTTTGACCTTAGAAAAAACCGTTGCGAGTATTCCCCGAAGCCATGCCGATGAAATTATTTTAGTGGATGATGGCAGTCAAGATGACACTGTCGGGATTGCCAAGCGACTTGGGTTGCTGATTATAGAACATCCCAAAAACCGTGGTTATGGGGCTAATCAAAAAACATGTTATCAGGTAGCGCTGGAGAGAAATGCTGATTATATCGTTATGCTACATCCGGATTATCAGTATGATGCGCGGCTCATTCCTGCTTCGATTGAAATTCTGAGGTTAGAAATATGCGATATGATCCTTGGCAATCGGGTGCGGACCCGCAAAGAATGCTTAGCCTCCGGGATGCCTCTTTACAAATATTTCGGGAATCGGTTTCTTACCGGAATTGAAAACATCGCATTGGGACAGAATCTGGGAGAGTTTCACTCGGGATTTCGCGCTTACCGGAGAGCGGTATTGGAAACGATACCTTTTCACAAAAATTCCAACGATTTTGTGTTTGACGCTCAGATTTTAATACAAGCGGTCCATTTTGGGTTTAAGATCGGAGACATCCCCATGCCCGTCCGTTATTTTAAAGAAGCGTCATCGATCAATTTGTGGCGAAGTATCCGTTATGGATGGGCGTCACTAGGGGCGTTGTGGGTCTTTTTTCTTCATCGTTTGGGGTTGGTAAATTCCATTCTTTTCCGTTCGCAAAGACCCGGAAAATGAAATCTCTCAGAATTATACTTCCCGCGATATTAATTCTAATCATCACTTTTGCGGCATTTGCTCCTAGCCTGAGGAATGGTTTTGTTAATTGGGATGATGACGACTATGTAACCGAGAATGTGGCTGTCCATCGTCCGTCATTCCATAGCCTAGGGCAGATTTTTTCGACGTTTCTCCTTTGCACATATCTACCCGTAACGATGCTGAGCTATATGATTGACTATCAGCTCGTTGGGCTGGATCCTTTCGGGTATCATCTGACTAATTTGATCTTTCATTTGTTGAACTGTCTGCTCGTGTTATGGCTTATCCAATGGCTCTCCCGGAACACCCTCGTGGCTTTCGTTGCGGCGATTCTGTTCGGCGTCCACCCGTTGCATGTTGAGTCGGTTGCTTGGGTGAGTGAACGAAAAGATGTCCTTTACGCCTGCTTCTTTTTGTTGTCGATGATTTGTTACGGCTATTACTTACAAACACAAAAAATAGGAAGAAATTATTGGTTTTCAGCTGGTTTTTTTGTTTTGTCACTTTTGTCAAAAGGCATGGCCATAACACTGCCAGCCCTGTTGTTTCTCATGGATTACTTTAGGGAGAGAAAGTGGGATCGTAGAATGATCGCAGATAAGATCCCTTTTCTGATTCTCACTATTTGTTTTGGCATTCTAGGAGTTTACGGTCAGAAAGAGGGGATACGAAACGAGCAGTGGGTGAGTGTTTTTGACAAGCTCCTTGTTGCGTCTTATGCGATCGTTTTTTATCTTGGCAAGATCCTGTGGCCCGTGAAGCTTTCTTGCTTATATCCCTATTCGGGGGTCAAAGATATTTCGATTTATTTGCTTTCCCTTACGGGCTGTCTTGCCATTCTTATTTTGACGGTTCGTACGGCTAGGCATACACGAAAAGCCGCGTTTGGAATTTTGTTTTTTCTGATAACACTTCTGCCCGTGCTGCAATTTGTGCCACTCGGCACCACAGTCGTTGCAGATCGTTACACGTATATGGCATCGATCGGACTTTTTTATCTGATGGCCGAGGCGGTTGTGTGGGCCTATAAAAAAATATCCGAAAAGCGTCACCTTTTTAGTATTGTCGTGATCATTGTTTTTTTAATTCCGATTATCGGGGGCTTGTCTTTTGTGACTTGGAAGCGCTGTCCTGTTTGGAAGGACGGGATAACGTTATGGAGTGATGTGTTGGGAAAATATCCCTGCCCCATGGCCTATGTCAATCGGGGAGTATTGTTTGCCGCGAGAAAGGATTATGACGAAGCTTTGAGCGATTTTTTAAAGCTACCCCGCTATGGCGCTGTAACGAGGTATGCCTTTCTTGGAAAGCTATATAATGAAATGGGACAAAGTGATAAAGCGGTTACCGTATTTGAGCAAGGCCTTAAAATGGGTGTCGAGCCAGCACTGGCTTGTTTAAGTCTCGCGAAAACTTATTCTAAACTTGGCAAGGAGGAGGTTGCGATTTCGTTTTACAAAAAAGCGCTTGAAATTAATCCAAATTATGCCGCGGCTTGTTATGACCTTGGATTATTATATAAAAAATTAGGCAGGAAAGACGACGCGTTCGTGATGCTAAGGCGAGCCTTGGAGACGGAGCCAGATGTTTTATTGGCCTATCCCCAGCTTTCGCAGCTTTACCAAGAGGCGGGGAAGAAGGCAGAGCAATTTGCCCTTTATCGTGAGGCTGTCGCGCACGATGTTCCTTTCTATGACGCGTACTATGACATCGGAAATCTCGACATGGAGCAAGGAGATATTCAATCGGCACTTCGGATGTTCCATAAGGCTGTTGAGATTGATCCTGCGTCAGCGGAGGGCTATGCTAGCCTTGGCTCTGTTTACTGCGCATTGGGTCAAGCGAAGAAAGCAATACCTCTCTTGACTAAAGCGTTGGAAATAAATTCGAAAAGCGGCGTAGCTCACAACAATATTGCCTTAGCCTATTATTATCAACAGCAATACGATCTAGCGATTCAGCATTGTGATCAAGCAGTTGAGTTGGGTTATGAAGTGAAACCCAAATTGCTTGAATTGTTGAAACCATTCCGGAAGCCCCCCCCCAACTGATTTTTAAAAACAAAAGGTCATTCGGTGTGCTCGAAAAAAGGGCGGAGGTCACTTTTGTTCTGACGGGCGGTAAGTAGGGAGTCGTATTGTGGACCACAAACAAAGGGATGTGATCAGACGATGCTTCGCAATGTGATTTTGAGCTTATCGGTTGCTTTCCTTGCTACGGTGATTGCATTTGGATCTTTTTTAGCGGCCGATATTTTCTCTAACGGGTATCATAACACCGCTAAAGAATGGCATGACCCTAACACTCAGTTTGATTCCGAACTCGGATGGAGCCCCATCCCTAGTAGACACATTCGCAATGAATGGGGGGTGATCTCCTCGAATTCCTTCGGCTTCCGATCGAAGGAAATGGATCCGAAAAAAAAGCACATCGTTTTATTGGGGGATTCTGTGACGTGGGGCTATGGGGTCGGAGATGAGGAAACGGTATCTTATTTTCTGGAGGAACGATTAAAAGATTTAAACTATCAGGTGGATAACCTCGGGGTTTCGGGTTATGGCCTTGACCAATATTACTTATATCTCAAAAGGCACATCGCTCAAATCCCTAATGTCGAAAAAGTCATTCTTATCATTTGTACGTATACTGACATATACGATACCCAAAACAATACCTCCTACGGAAAACGAAAGCCGCTATTTCATTGTGGGCTGTCCGGGTTGGAAATGCCCCATGGCAGGATCCATAAATTTTGTTTGAGAAATATGATCGCGGTAAGCCCTTTTCTTCAAAAAGTCAGCGAAAGATCTACGACTTTGAGACAGTTCCTTGCTGGGTTGGCCGGCGACGAAACGCTTTCACAAAAGGAGGCCGAGCTGGTGCTACGGGCTTTAATCGATAAAATGGGTGATCTCGCAAGACAGCGCGGAGCAGAATTTCTGATCGTGTTATCGCCGAGCACGCTAGAGCTTGAGGGTAATATGAAAGGCATTGAATGGTTTAAGGGATTATGCGATTCGGGGGCATACCCGTATTTGAACTTCGCGGAGATCATGAGGGATTTAATGGCCAAGAAAAACGATCCTCGAAAATATTACTACGATTTTTGGCACTATAATAAGCTCGGAAATAGTTTATTGGCGGAAACGATCAGCACTTATTTCAAATTACATGAGTTACAGCAAAAAACTCAAAACCAAGCTTCTCGTGATCGCGTAAGCAGTGACGGAGCCGTAAGAACTTTGTAAGTGCTGGTTTATGTGTATTAGCTCCACCATTGCCTATCCAAACTCCGATACTGAATTGCTTCCGCAATATGCTCCGACTGGATCTGCTCGCATTCCGCTAGGTCGCTGATAGTCCTAGAAATTTTCAGGATCTTGTAATAAGCCCGCGCTGAGAGATGCAACTCCTTCATTGCCATTTCGATGAGTTTTCGGCCTTGGAGGTCCGGTGTTGCGAATTCTTTGATGTCTTTAGGGTTCATCTGGGAATTCGTTTTATAGGAGCGCAAGCGGTAGCGCGATTTTTGGATCTTCCTGCATTCACAAACCCGCTCCCGAATTGTTGCAGAACTTTCTGAGGGTTCTTGACTTGTAAGCGTCTGGAATGAGAGCGCCGGGACTTCAATGTGAATATCGATTCTATCTAAGATGGGACCGGAGATTTTTGACTGATACTTATGAATCTGTCCCAGAGAACACCGGCATGTTTTTCGCGTATCACCGAGGTACCCGCATGGACATGCATGTGGAAACAAACTTAAGCTAATAGAGAAAGCCTTCCTATACACTCTAGACGTTAAGCTCCCTCAACCCTGGGACAAAATACCTCGTCCCACGAGCCTTGGGGACTATCTCAGGTTGGCCCGTCTTAGGAGGGGGCTCCAAATCAAGGAATTGGCAAAGATGCTCAGTTTTTCCTCGTGCATTGTTAGTCTGTGGGAGAGGGGCAAGGTGCATCCAAAGCATTTTGGCATGGTCAGAAAGCTTAAAGAAGTGTTGCCCGAACTGGCTTTGTTGCCGCCGCGTCTATTCTACCCCCGCTTTCCTGAGAATCCTCAAAGCGTATCCCAATCAGTCAAGAGAGAGCGACTTCTACTGGATATGAGCCAGGGCGAATATGCTAGGCACTTAGGCGCGGGAATTCACACAATTGTGGATCGGGAAAGAGGGCGGATTAATAGCACAATCACAAGGGGCGGGAAACAAATCTGTCAAGGCTGAGCCTTCTGAGTACCGTCATTTCGTTGCTGGGGGATCTTTCATTCTTCAGATGCAGCCAACACCAGCGGCCGGAATATGAACGCTTTTACTATAAGACAGGATGAGTGCATTACTGCGGCGTCGCACAATAAAGGCCCAAAGTTGTGGAAATGGTTTCAAAAACACAAATAGGATATAATAAAGCTATGACAAAAAAATCTTTAGTCGCTTCGGATCGGAAAGCCAAATCTTTGCCCAGCATTAAGGTTTTGAGTTTCTTTTCGGGGGCGATGGGACTTGACCTCGGATTAGAACGTGCAGGCATGCACACTTCACTAGTTTGTGAGTTTGACAAGGCATGCAGGAAAACGATAGAAGCAAACAGGCCGAACCTTCCGCTCCTAGATGATATTTGGCAATACTCCGCAGCCGATATACGAAAAGCCGCAGGTCTTTCAAAAAAAGAAAAGATCGAATTGATCGTGGGAGGTCCTCCGTGCCAGGCTTTTAGTACTGCAGGATCCCGAAAAGGATTTAAGGATGTGCGGGGAAATGTGTTTCTAAAATACGTAGAGCTAATCCTCGAATTAAAGCCGCAGTATGCAGTCATAGAAAACGTTCGAGGATTACTATCTGCGGCACTCAACCACCGTCCTCACGCCTTGCGAGGGGAAGATCAACCGGCTTTAGCTGCGGAAGAATTACCCGGAGGTGCATTGTTGCATGTATTAGATGTTTTGCGCGAAGCAGGCTACAGCGCAACGTTCAATCTTTACAACGCTGCAAACTTTGGATCGCCTCAGGTTCGTGAGCGTGTGGTTATGACCTGCCCCACTTAGTTGTACCAGCATGAGTGAGAGAGTGGCTGCTGGCTTGACCACCTTAACTGTACTGCTTCTGGTGCCGGAGGACGATAGCCCAGAGAGCTATGCGGCCTAATCGTATTGTAATCGATTCTCCAGC
>CAIOAT010000030.1 GCA_903856085.1 Candidatus Omnitrophota bacterium
AGTCTCTGGAAGGCCACATATGATAATTATCATGGCGGCGAAGAGCGGATGCGAAGAAAGCGGCTAAAGGAGTATGACAAGTATTTTCAAGTTTATGATTTGCATAGAGAAGGAAAAACACTCAGACAAATAGCCCAAATTGCATATCCAGATGAATACAAAAAAATGACGACGTATAGTTCTAAAAAGCACGATATTCAGCCGCTCACTGAAAAAGTTAAAAATAACCTCACCGCTTGCCAAGTGTGAAATCCGCTTGAAAGCGACACCCCATTCCGATTGAACCCGACACCCCGTTCCGATTCAAAGCGACAGGGTATTCCGATTGAAAGCGACACCTTTTTTGAGATTATCGGAATACCCTGTCGGATTGTCGGAACCCGCCAATAACGGCGCCAGATCTTTCGCAGAATCCTAACCAAAAGTGGTCTTTGGAAGCTATCCTTCCGGGTTCGTTCAACCCCGAAAGGAGGCCTCCGTGGCCAACGAAAGGATTCCCATGCGGAAGATCAAAGAAGCTATGCGGCTGTTGTTGGGTCTGAAGTTTTCTCAGGCACAAACGGCCAAGAGTTTGAATGTCGGCCGGACCACCATTGTTGAATATGCGCGTCGTTTTAAAGCCTCCGGGCTTTCGTGGCCGCTTCCGGAGGGCTTGGACGATCGTGTCATTGAAGAACGCCTATTCCCGAAACAACCGTCCCTCCTACACATTCGCCCCATCATTCCCTTGGAATATCTCTCCAAGGAAATGAAGCGGCCGAACGTGACGCTCATGCTCCTGTGGGAGGAGTATAAAAAAGCCGATCCGACCGGATATCAGTACAGCCAGTTCGCGAAACTTTACAAGGCGTATCAGAAAACGCTGTCGTACTCGATGCGTCAGGACCACAAGGGCGGCGAGAAGCTTTTTGTGGATTTCGGGGCTGGCCTTCATATCCGCGACGCCAGAACCGGCATTCTCTCTCCGGTCAGTCTGTTTGTGGCCGTTTGGGGCGCTTCGTCGTATCTTTTTGCGCACGCGACCGCGGGAGAAGATCTCAGGTCATGGATCGATGTCCATGTGAAATGCTTTGAATTTTGTGAGTGTTCGCCCAAAGCCCTCGTGCCGGACAATTTGAAATCCGGGGTAACAAAAGCTTGCCGGTATGAACCGGAGATCAACCGCACTTACGCAGACCTCGCGGCACATTACAATTTGTGCGTGTTTCCGGCGCGTCCCTATCGCCCAAAAGATAAAGGGAAAGTCGAAAACGGAGTGCTTTTGGCAAAAAGATGGATCATGGCGCGTTTGCGGAACCAGGTATTTGAAAGTCTTGGGGAATTAAACGAGGCGATCATGGTTCTTGTCGTTGAATTCAATGACCGGGTGATGAGAAGACCCCAAACGAGCCGTAAGGCGCTCTTTTGGGAGCTCGACAAACCTAACGCGCGTCCGCTTCCGGAACATCCGTTTGAATTCGCAGACTGGGAAAAGCACAAGGTCGGGGTTAATTATCACATTGAATTCGACAAGAATTTCTATTCAGTTCCTTACACACTGATCCATCAGGAACTGGAAATGCGTGGAACTTCCACCGTTGTTGAGTTTTTGCAACACAGCCAAAGGATCTTGACGCATCCTCGCAGTTTTCTGAAAAACTACTATACAACCCGGGGGGAACATATGCCCCCTGCGCATCAAAAATATTTGGAGTGGACTCCCGAAAGAATCCTCCATTGGGCGGAGAAATACGGTCCGTCTGTGAAAGAGTTTGTGGAGAAGCTCATGGCGGCCCGCTCCTTTCCCCAGCAGGCCTACCGCTCTTCCCTGGGGATCATCCAGCTGGCGAAGCGTTATGGCGCCGGGCGTCTTGAGAACGCCTGCAAGCGGGCGCTTTTGTACCGCAGTCTGAGCTATGGGAGTGTGAAAAGAATCCTCGAAAAAGGCTTGGATGGGATGAAGGAATCTCCGGCGGCTCAACCCTTGATTCAGCATGATAATCTCCGCGGTCCGCAATATTACCAATCGAATTAATCAAACATAAGGAGAAGAAAACCATGTCTCTGTCAGAAACGATCCGTAAGATGAACGAAATGAAGCTCTTCGGGATGACACGTTCTCTCGATGAGCGTATGAAGACCGCAGTCAAGCAAGAGCTGAGCCCTGAGGAGCTTTTTGGGTTTCTCGTCGACGATGAATATTACTACCGCCAGAATAATCGTCTCCGGCGGCTGCTCCAAAAAGCAAAACTCCGGATCCCTCAGGCATGCTTCGAGGAAATCGACTACAAACATCCGCGGCTGCTTGTGAAATCGAAGGTCGTAGAGCTTCAGACCAAGGATTGGATCGAATCTTCGCAGAATATCCTCATCACCGGACCCACGGGCATCGGCAAAAGCTATCTTTCATCCGCCTTAGGGCAGTGGTCCTGCCGGCAAGGACATCAGGCTTTTTACCGCCGCTGGCCGAAGCTTCTTGAGGAACTTTACGCCGCGCGCGGAGAAGGCTCATATTTGAAGCGTCTCGAAAAATTGACCAAAGTCAAAGTGCTTGTGATCGACGACTTCGGGATTCATGCTCTCAATGACCAGGGACGAAAGGACCTTCTTGAGATCGTGGAGGAGCGTTACAAAACAGGCGCCACGGTCATCACAAGTCAGCTGGAGATCAAGGATTGGCATGAGCACATCGGAGATCCCACCATCGCCGACGCAGTCCTTGACCGACTTCTCCACGGTGCTCATAAATTCGAACTCAAAGGACCTTCTATGAGACGAGAACACAAAAAAACATGAGTCTTTTTTCCAGACGGAATTCAACAAAAGGAGGGAAATCATAACGGCCGGAAGAATTTCGAGCATTTAAATGCGTTTATAGCCACGACCGCGGCTATGGATGACCTAAACCCCCAGTCCCGTAAACGGTCTGGAAAATGCAACGAAAAATTGCACCAAAGCGACAGGTGTGTTGTAAAATTAAGAAATCGATTCTGCGGAAGACCGGCACCTGTCGGATTCAGCGGAATGACCTGTCGCTTTCAGCGGAATACGCATACGGGATTGACTTAATGCTTGGCTGGGCCATCGAGGATGCGGTAATGCTTCTTTTGGAGAGGAGAGGGACGAC
>CAIOAT010000031.1 GCA_903856085.1 Candidatus Omnitrophota bacterium
GAAGAAAGATCTTTGAGTATGTGGAAATGTATTACAATCGCCGACGGGCTCATTCAACGCTCGGGAATCTGAGCCCCTTTGAGTACGAAAGACAGGCGATACTATCTTAACAAACCGTCCACTAAACTGGGGAAGGTCAATGAAGATGAATCTGTTTTCTCTGCCGTGAAAAAAATGAGCGATTTGGGAGTGGGTGCCATAATTGTGATCAGTAAAGAAGAGCGTGTCATTGGCATCTTTACTGAGCGCGATCTGATGACGAAGGTTGTGGTGCCGGAAAAAGATCCAAAGGCCATGCCCATTTCAGAGGTGATGACGAGAAGTTTTCAAGTGCTTTCTTCGGACCTGCCGGTTTTGACGGCTTTTCAGCTTATGCAAAGTGGTGGTTTTCGCCATGTTCCGATCGTGGATGATTCCAAACTGGTCGGTATTCTTTCCACCAAGGATCTTCATCGCCTCGTGAACGATTTTCTTGAACTGGTGTATGATTGTGTCGGATGGAAGAAGCCCTAGGACTAATCGACTAGAATCATTTTGAACGCTGTTTGTGTTCTCGGGACAGACGCTCTTTAGGTCATTCGAGTCGCAAAACGAGCTCTCAAGATTGATTTCGCCATCGTCGATACTAACAACGGAGGGGTTCACCGGGGGAGGTTGTTTCGGGTGAGCCGAGTGTGAAAAAACAGTAGCATTTGACAGAGAGGAAAAAGGGGGCGGTATGAAAGAAAAAATAGCAGTTTTTTTCGAGTTGGTATGTTTTGGAACAGGATCGTTTTTGATCTCCTGGATTGTTGCCAACTGGGTGAATACGCGGTATAGCTTCGAACTGAGCCCGGAGAAGGGCCTGCTCGTTGGCGTTGCGCTTGTCTGCGGAGGATTTATTCTGAAAGAATTAGCCAAAAAAAGCAAATAAGAATCAACGCATAAAAAAAGCCACTGAAGGTTACTTCGGGGGCTTTTTTTGTTTTCTAGCAGTGTGGTAGATTGGAAATAAATGGCAATCCGTTCTCAGCTTTCCTTGTTAAAGCCTGTCCAGCAATCAAGCCGACGAGAAAAGATTTCGAGCGCGTTTTCTTTAGGGGATTATTTTTTTTACAGTATAATTTTACCCATAAGATATGCTCAAAAGAACCCTTGTCCTAGCGTTTCTTAGCTTTGTTTTTTCTGCGAGTTCGTTTGCCGCAGAAGGCGGCGAGAGTCGAGAGCTGAATACCGGGCAGGATATTACACGTCCGCTTGCCCGCGTCGATGTCCGATATCAGTACCAGCTTCTTGAAAAGCAATCTTCCAAGGACACCTTCACATTTCGCACCGATCGGCCTTTTCTGATAAACGAGAATTGGAAGATCGGGACGCGCATCGATCTTCCGTGCGTTCTCTCCAATAAAAAGACGGCCCAGGAACCTGATGGGCCCTACAAATTTGGTCTTGGCGATGTTCTCACCCAGGTTCTACTGATTCGGAAGTTTGACGATCTCTGGGCGGCCGCAGCCGGCCCGCAATTCGTTTTCCCAACGGCCGCTACCGATCAAATGGGCGCCGGGAAATACCAGTTAGTGCCGACTGCTGGTGTGCGCCGGACACTTCCCGAAGTAAGTGAAGGCAGCTTTGCCGGGCTCTTAATGCGGTATGCGGTCGATTATGCGGGTTCTCCCAAGCGGGACAGCATTAGTACCCTTGAAATGGCGCCGACAGTGAACTGGGTTCTGCCGCGGCAGTGGTTTATCACGACTTATCCTTCTACCGATATTCAGATCAACTTTCAGGAAAAAGGCGCCGTATTCCTGCCGTTCGATATGATGGTCGGAAAAACCATTCCCAATAGAGCTGTTTTCTCTGTGGAGATCGGTTTTCCGATGTATCATAGTGGGGAGCTGTCCCAGTTTTATACGACCTACGAGTTCAAGATGGAAGCGCGTATTGGGATCTTTTATTGAAGTGAATGGGAGCCTTCATGAAGCCGGAGATTTTTGAAGCGTTGATGCTTGTCTGTTTTGGCGCTGCATGGCCTTTTTCCATTTACAGGATGTTGAAGACGAAAAAGTCGCATGGGAAAAGCCGGCTTTTTCTTTCGGTCATATTGGCCGGCTACGTTTTTGGCATGCTTTTCCAGTATTTTGGAGAGCGGAACGCCGTGATCTTTCTCTATTTTCTCAACATACTGATGGTTAGTTTTGACCTTATATTGACGATAAGGTATGGCGAAATACCCCAAGGTGCGGTCCGTCCATAACAGAGGAGGAAGTATGCGCGGCTTCGTGAAACTCATTTGCGGCGTCATGGTGTTGGCTTTCGGATTCATGCCGTGCGCGAACGCCTGTACCTTCGTTGAAGTTGAGGCGAAGGACGGAAGCGTGGTGATCGGGAGGTCGATCGAATGGGGATTTCCCATGGAGTACACTTTCTCTGTGGTTCCTAAAGGTCAAACATTTACGGCGAGCTATCCTGCTGATAAAGTGGCAAAAGATTTTAAACCGATGACTTGGGTCAGCAAATATTCCTATGCCGGAGTAGGAGTGACCATCCAGGCGGGGCTCGACTCCGCTCAGAATGACGCTGGGCTTAATATCGAAGGATTAAATTTGCCGGGATTTACTGAATTTCAAACGGTGACGCCCGAAGATCGATCAGTCCTAGCGCTCGCGGATCTTGGAGATTGGATCCTGGGGAATTTTGCGACCGTTCAGGAAGTAAGAGAAGCTTTACCGAAATGTACCGTCTGGACGCCTGCGGTATCGGCCCAGGGGAGTGCCACGATCCATTTCGCGATCACCGACAAAACGGGCGCGGGGATTGTCGTGGAGTATGTGAAGGGCAAGCTGAATATTCATGATAATATAACGCATACGATGACCAATAGTCCTCCCTATGATTGGCATCTTACGAACCTGCGGAATTATATGACGCTAACCCCCAAGGACATGGTTTCGGTGGAACGAGAGGGGTACAGTTTGCATCAGCTTAGCACCGGAGACGGGATGACCGGGATGCCCGGGGATTATAAATCAGCGTCAAGGTTCGTTAAGACCAGCCTGTTGCGTTCTTTTGCGGTCCCTGTGGATACGGCAGCCGAGGCCTATTCTCTGACAGGGCATATTATGAACAACGTGGATATCCCCAGGGGAGCGGTCGATTCCGGAGATTACGAGGGCAAGCCCATGCTGGAGACGGCACAGATCGTTCTCATCAAAGACCTGAAAAATAACAAAATCTTTGTTTCGGACTATGCGCATCGATTGAATTTTTTGCTCATCGATCTGAATAAGCTTTTTGCGAAAAATAAAAAGATCGGGCCCGTGCTTTTCTCGACCTTTATCAGCCAGCCGTCTATTGATATCACGGACTCCATAAAATAAGACCGCGAAAAAGGAGTGCTGTATGCGAAACATGACCAGAATCATTTGCGTGGTCTCGATGCTTTTAACGACGATCCCTTGCGCCGACGCGTGTACGAGCATCCGGATAAAAACAACGGACGGACTGGTTTTTTACGCGCGGACCATGGAGGGCGGCGAGTTGTTCCATTCTTCGGTGTCCGTGATCCCGAAGGGGACTGAGTATCAGGGAACGCTTCCCGATGGTACGCAGGCGGGCTTGAATTGGACCACGAAATACGGGGTGGTCGGAATGAATACCTTCGGCCTGCCGGCTATCAGTGACGGTATGAATGAGGCGGGATTGGCTGCCGGCAACCTTGAGTTTCCTGGATTTTCCGGTTACCAGACGTTTGATCTGGCCCAGGCTTCGAACACGATCGCCCAGTACGAAGTTATCACCTGGATTCTGTCGAACTTTGCTACGGCCGGCGAGGTAAAAGAGGCCATCAAGGGTATTCGCGTGAGTAAAGGGCCCGAGGCGCGGGTCGGGAACCTGGAGCTTCACTATACCGTCCATGATGCAAAGGGCGACTCTGTCGTTATCGAGTACGTGAAAGGCGAGCTTCAGGTTTATGACAATCCACTGGGCGTAATGACCAACTCGCCGACGTTTGACTGGCATCTGACCAATCTGAGGAATTATGTTAATCTGTCCGCTACGAATGCCAAACCCTTTACGGTCGAAGGTCTGAAGGATTCAGGGTTTGGTTTGGGAACGGGGATGCTGGGTCTTCCTGGCGATTACACGCCTCCGTCGCGATTCGTTCGTATGACCGAGCTTGTGCATTCGTCTCTGCCCGTGACCGGGGCGGAGGAAGGGCTCAACCTCGCCATGACGATCATCAACAACGTTGATATTCCAATCGGCTCGGTTCGCGATTCGAGCGGCAAGGAAGTAACTTACGACCGCACGCAGTGGGCGGTCGTATCCGACCTTGTGGGGAAACGCTTTTATTTCCGTACGTACAACAACAAGGACTGGCGGATGGTTGATGTCGCGAAGGCGCTCGCAGATGCCAAGGGAATTATGATGATTCCCGCGGAGATGCCGGCGGAATATCGTGATGTTACCGCGAATGCCAAAAAAATCAGTAAACTTCCGGCGGAATTTTTTCCGGCGGGAAAACCGTAACGCAACTGAAGTGGAGAAAACAGGAGCCATGGAGATGAAAAATAAAACAAAGACACTGAGGGGCGCTTTAATCGGAGTCGCCGTAATTTCGGCATTTACATTCAGTTCTATCGGATACGGGGAGGAGCCCGTTAGGGAATATTACGCAAACGGTCAGCTGAAATCAGAAAAGAATTTCAAAGATGGAAAGCTTGAGGGGACGCTTAAAACATATTACGAAAACGGGCGATTAAAAATGGAGATGGTTTACAAGGACGGTAAACTAGCGGGGGCGTTTAAGAAATATGACGAAAATGGGAAATTAGACTCAGTGGAATCTTTTCAGGATGGGCAGCCTGATGGCCTGTTCCAGGAGTATTACCAAAACGGACAAGTGAAAAGTGAAACGGTTTTCAAGGACGGAGAACCTAATGGCCTGTATCAGGAATTTTCCGAAAACGGACAATTAAAAGACGAGACGGTCTTCAAGAACGGGCAGTCTGATGGGGTGTTTTACGAGAATGACAAAAAAGGAAACTTAGAGGCGGTGAAAAAGCCATGGCCGAAAAACCTAAGAGGCTAGAAGCGAAAGAAAGTTAGGGTGAGGTTATGAAAAAAATCTTTCTGTTCTTTTTTTGTTCCCCGTTTTTTGCGGGCGTTCTGTTTGCTGCTCCGATCGTTAAAGAAGAAGTGATTTTGAAGCAAGGGAAGGACAGCTATCAAAGCGTTCGGCATATTGTCATCCAAGGGACTAATGAAGAGATCGGGAAAGCTCTCGGCGACATTGCTCAAAAAAGCTATGGTATTAAGGATTTGGCGCATTATCCGGACGAAAGCTACGCGAAGGCCGCAGACCTTTATCTGGCGCAAAACGCCCCCATTTTGAGGGACAGGGCCAAGGGTGTGGCGGTTTCTTTTGGAAAGAGCTACGGCGACTCTCTTTTTGTTTTTGATCAGCTCGCTTATGACGCAGGACCTTGGGGTTGTTCGAGTGTTTACTATCCGCCGTCTAGTACTACGGATGGCAGCGGGTTCCTGGGACACAATATGGATTACCCGCTGTGTTCGATCAACAAGCTATTAAAGCTTCCCGAGGGGAATGCGCCCCCCATGTTTACCCGGAATTACGTAGTCGAGCTCTATCCCGACAAGGGATATGCATCAATCGGTGTCGGGACCGGCGACCTTTTGAGCGTCGTGACAGGCATGAACGAAAAAGGGCTTATTGCCATCCTGCATACCGACAATTACACCGCAATCAATACCGACCCGAAGACGGATCTTTCAGGGTTGATTTTCCCGACCCAGATATTGCGCCATGTCCTTGAGAACTGCCAGACTGTGGGAGAGGCGAAAACCGCGCTTCTGAACCAAAAGCTTTCACTGACGTTTGAACCCGCGCATCTTTTGATCGCGGACAAGTCCGGCCGGTCAATAACCGTCGAGATTAATCCCAAGAATATGCGAGTCGAATTTATGGAGAACGGCGGTAAGCCGCAGCCCTTCACCAACCATCCCCTCTACCGTTTTAATGATCCGGCTGACTTCCCAAAATATACGCCTTTTGAAAAAGACAATACGTTTGCCCGGTACAATGAACTTGTAGAATTGTTGGGTAAGAAGAAGCAATTTTCTGCTGACGACGTCCTTTTCAACCAGGATCAGGTCAAGGCCCGTTGGAATAATCCAGGCAGAGGCATGGCGAATCCCATTCCGAACAGGACGATCTGGACGGATTTGTATGACCAGAAAACGGGAACCCTCAAAGTAAAGTTTTATTTGAAGGATGGGCCGATCGATCTCGGAACGGGCGATCCCACGGATCTTGTTTATTCGGATTTTTTCGTTTTCCAATTGCAAAAAGAAAAGAAATAAACGGGGGAGCACCGATGGAGATCGTGAACATCCTATCGCTTGGGATCGGATGCATCGGAGTGGCTGTGATCGTTTGGGGCGCGCTCGTGTCGCTCGTTGAGCTGTGCGGGGTGGAATTTAAAAGGTTCTCAGGGTCCAGCGCTTGCAAAAACCGGAACATTGTGAGGCAGCATTTCGGTTTCTACCTTTTAATGGGGCTGGAGTATATGATCGGTGCTGATATCGTCCGGACCCTGGTGAGGCCGACGCTCCAGGAGTTGGCGATCCTGGGGTCTTTGGTGGCCATCCGGACGGTGACGAGCTATTTTCTGAATAAAGAAATGGGCCAGAATTCAGAGGACGACTCTAAGTAAAAAAGGCATGAGATGAAAAACGCGAGGCTGATAGCGTTGGGGCTGTTCTTCGCGGCATTTCTTTTCATCCCCGGGAAAGTTTTTGCTGAGCCGGCGGCTAGTAGCTCAGAGGCTTCAGCGGAAGCCTCTCAAGCGTTTGACGCAAACATTAAAAATTCATCCGATAATGAAAATTTGTCCGAGGATACTCTTCCAGCTCAAGAGGAGATCGACGACGATGAAGTCGTCGACAGCGACGCTTAAATTTACGATTTCTTTTTAAGCGGGGCCTTGGCCACCCGAGGTTGTTGGTTGACGGTGAGTGAAACGGTCGATTAGGAATATGACGGGGGTGCGGAATGGCAGATCATAAGATCAAGGTGCTATTGGTCGAAGATAACCCGGACGATGCGCTGCTGGTCCAGGAGATGATGACGGCCGAGGGCGCCGGCCGGTATGAATTCACGGTCGAAGGGACATTGAAGAGCGCTCAGGAGCGCCTGCAAAAAGAGTCGTTTGATTTGATGCTGCTGGACTTCAATTTGCCGGACAGTCACGGGCTCGTTACCATGAAAAGCCTGCAGAAGATTGCTCCTTATCTTGCGATCGTTGTGATTACCGGAATGGACGACGAAGCAGTCGCTCTCAAGGCGCTTGAGTTTGGGGCGGAGGATTTCCTGGTCAAAAGCCAGTTCGATGGTCGCCTTCTCATGCGTTCTGCAAAGTATGCCGTGGAGCGCAAGCGCTCGGAAGACCTGCAAAAAGCCAGCAAAGCGAAAGACGAGTTTTTAGCCAATATGTCGCATGAGCTTCGCACGCCGCTGAACTCCATCATCGGATTTTCGGAGGTTCTCTCCAAGGAAAAATACGGTCCGCTCAATGAACGTCAGACGAAATATACCCAGAATATTCTGACGAGCGGCCGTTACCTTCTTTCTCTCATCAATGATGTTCTGGATCTCGCAAGAGTGGAATCCGGAAAGATGGTGCTGGAGGCGTCTCTTTTTTCAGTTAAAAGTTGCCTGCAGGAGGCCTCGTTACTGATGGGGGGGCTGGATTTTTCTGAAAAAGTCCAATTCGTCATGGACCTTGCCGAAGACCTCGGTGATATTCAGGCCGATGAGCGCAAGATCAAACAGGTCGTCTATAATCTGTTGTCCAATGCGGTCAAATTCACCCCTGCCGGCGGAAAGATCGGGATTCGGGCTGGGCGGACCGATGCTGGAATCGAAGTGGCCGTTTGGGATACGGGGATCGGAATCGCACCTGAGAACCAGGGGAAGGTGTTCGAAGCTTTTACTCGCGTTGAAAATGTTTACACGAAAGGAACCGAGGGGACTGGACTCGGGCTTACGATTTGCAGGAAGATCGTCGAACTTCATGGAGGCAAGATCTGGATCGAATCCGCGGAAATGGGCAAAGGAACCACCGTCAAGTTTACGATTCCTTCCGAGGTGGGAATGCTGAATGAGAAAAAAGACACTGATCAACAAAAATAATGGACAAAGGACGTGCTGAAAAGAACTTTTTAAAAAGTAGCAGAGTTAGAAGTGTTCGAGGCGCGAGGGGCTGTGAGTGAGCCCGTGCCATCGAAAAAGATCCGCTCCCTTTTTTCCGAGTGATCCATAGTCTGAATTTTGTGAAAGAAAGCAACCCATGCATTTCAGGAGGATTTTATGAAAGATGAAAAAAAACAGACTTTACTTTGCGTCGATGATGATAAAAAAAATCTCGAACTTCTGGAGGCTTTGCTTTCGCCGTTGGGATACGAGCTTAAATTTTCGGAATCTGGCGGTGACGCGCTCAAGCAGATCGCCTTGGAGACGCCGGATCTTATTCTGCTGGATATCATGATGCCGGACATGACAGGCTTGGAGGTGCTGGAGAAATTGCGTTCGGATGCAAAAACGCGTTTGATCCCCGTGGTTCTTGTTACCGCCCTAAATTCCGAAAAAGACAGAGCCAAAGGATTTGCTATGGGATGCGATGATTTTATCTCCAAACCGTTTGACGAGACCGAGTTGATAGCCCGGGTCCGGTCGCTTTTGAGGATCAGCTATTACCGGAGAGCGTTGGATGAGAAGGAAAAATTTTGGAATGTCGTTTTTTTCTATGAAACGAGGCCGATGATCGTGTGTGGCCCCGACTGGGTCATTACGAACCTTAATCGGGCTGCCCAGCGCTATCTCATGCCAGGAACAGAATTCGAAAATGTCAATTTTCTGGTATTTATTTACGCCCATTATTCTGTTTCCGTTTCGTGGGACGCACTCAATGACTGCACGCTTGCGCCTAAAAAATTCCAGATCGAAAAGAAGGAATCCGAGCGGTCTGCGATTCAACGCGCGGAGGTGAGCCTGGAATTTTTTGAAAATTCTTCTCACGAAGTGATGAGTATCGTTTTGACATTGCGGGATATCATGGGCGGAGTGGAAAAAAAAGGATAGGCCGGGGAGTTTTGACGCTGAGTCTCGTTTCGGAGGCAAGCAGAAATTCAGAGGAGGTTCCCGGTCGTTGGAGCATCCCGCGGGCCAAAGGAACAGACGATGTCTATTGGGATGAGTAAAAATGTTGAGTTTGCGAAAGTCGTGACTTTCCTGGCGGTTTTCATGACTGCGATTGGGCCGTTGGCTTGTTATGCTGAATCTCTTCCTGAAAGCACGAATCCTGGAATTACCCTGCGGACTGACGCGCCTATTTATACGGGACCAGTTCAGGAAGGGGACCTGGAAGAATTGACGGTTGAAGATTATGAAGAGTTTGGCGTGGAGCCTGAAGTGCCTGAGGACCAATATCGCCAGTACCTGAAAGTGCTGGAACAACCCGCACCAGGGATCCAGGTCCCCTATAAAATGAGGATCGTCGATCGTGATCTGGCAGTGGAAGATTTTTACGGATTCAATGTGCCGGAGGAACTCTCCGAGGCGCGCTATAACGAATATCTCAGCATGAACCCCGTCACGGTCGATGGCCGGACGATCCATTATGTGTTTGTTTACCACAGGCCTCTTGCTTCAACAGAGGCTGAGGATTCCGCAATCTGAGCTAGAAGGGTTCGCGGGGCGGATTGCATGCGTTCGGAAGATCTGAAGGATGATCGAATCGAGTAAACGGGAGGAGATTGTGGGGATGAAGATTAAAGCGGGTGAATACGTCAGAGGGTTGTTTGGAGCTGCCGTCATTTTTGCGATCACATTCAGTGCCATGGGATGCGGAGAAAAACCTGCAAGGGAATATTACGCGTCCGGGCAATTAAAATCGGAGAAGTTTTTCAAGAACGGAAAACAACATGGGCGGTGTAAGGCGTATTCCGAAAAAGGGAAGTTGCTCTTAGAGCAGACTTTCAAGACCGGAAAACTAGAAGGTCCGACTAAGATTTATTACGCAAACGGACAATTAAAATTCGATGCGGTTTTCCAGAACGGAAAAGAGAATGGGCTGGCGAAACTTTATTACGAAAACGGGCAATTAGCTGCCGAGGTTCTTTACAAGGACGGAAAGCCCACTGGCGTATCTAAGGCGTATGACAAGAACGGAAAGTTAAAGTTGTAAGAAAGCAATGAGCGAAGATTTGATGGGGGAGGAAGAACAGGAGGTGTTTATGGGGACGAAATCGTGGAAAGCGTATTTGGGGATCATGAAGGTCTATTTTGTTTTGGTGACGGTAGCTTCAGTTTTAGCTGTCATAGGAACCGTCGTTCTTAAACGTCCGTGGTGGATGCTGCTGGGACTCCTGTCCAACTTCGCTCAAATAGTCGCTCTTTATGGTTTTTGTTTTACCAAGAAGATCTTTAGGCGGAGTTTTTGGCAATTCGCGTTTTTCCTCTTTGTCCTTGATGAACTTTCCGGAGATCTGATTATGGGATTCTCCAAACCGTTTTCTCACTATGTCCTCTACTTCCTTTTTTTAGTGGGGCCAATTTTTTTGGCAATGGGGCTCTATGCGTTTAAGCGCGATGATCTCTGGGGAGAAGGAATCTCATCCAAATAGCCGAAGAATTCGCGGGGTTAGAAATTCGAAAAATTATGGAGAAATTATGAAAAAAATATTTTTCGTTGTTGCTATCGGGGTATTTACCCTTATTGCGACGGCATTTGCCGCGGAGCCGGATGCGATTTATTTTAATGGAAAGATCGCCACGCTCGATGCCACGGAATCGACGGCTGAAGCTGTTGCGGTCAAGGATGGTAAATTCATGAGCGTTGGGAGTGCTGAGAAAATAACGAAACTTGCAGGACGTGCGACAAAAATGATCGACCTCGGCGGCAAGACAGTGGTGCCTGGGCTCATTGATGCGCATTGTCATCCCATGGAAGCGATGATGATGAAGGAGACTTGGGTAGATTGCCGTTTTCCTGAGACATCCTCTGTCCAAGAGGCGCTTGAACATATTGCTGCATGGGTGAAGAAAACCGCGAAGGGAGAATGGATCTTCGCAGCGTGTGTTTCCGCAAGCGAAAATAAGTTCAAAGAAAAACGTCTTCCCACCAAGGCCGAGCTTGATCTAGTCGCGCCCGATAATCCGACCGTGGTCGCTAACGGTACTCATATGGCAATCGCGAATGCGGCAGCCTTAAAAAAACTGGGCATCGTGAAAGGTATCACCAAGCTTCCTCATGGCGGTTCTGTGATCCTCGATGGAAACGGTGAGCCGACGGGCGTGTTGACGGATGCCCAGGCGGATGTGCCGACCACGCCGACAGTAGCCCAGCTGGAACAGTATTACACGAAAGACCTCCAGGAGTTCTGGAACCAGCACGGCTTCACATCGGTTCTGGCGATCACGCCCGCGGCTGCGTTGCCGGTCCTGCAAAAGATCGCCGGGATGAAAGTGCAGCCGACGATCCGATACACGACCTCGGTTTGGACATCGGCCAACGGCGAGGATATGCCCGAGGACCTCACCAAGTTCCGCATGCCCCAGGGCACCGATCCGGCATGGTACCGGTTCGGAGGGATCAAGTTGTGGATAGACGGCGAAAATGATTGCCGGACCGGATACATGTACGAACCGTATGTCGGGCATTTTGATACCGATCCTCCTGGAGGCAAGGGAACTCTCGTGACCTCGCAGGCCGTCGCGGACCGTTTTGTCGCAATCGCCCAGAAGAACGGCGTGATGAGCATGATGCATTGTTCGGGGGATGAAGCCATCGATATGGGGCTGACGGCGTATGAAAACCAGATCAAGTCGGGAGCTTCGGGCGCTCTCATGCGTATCGAACATTTCGGAATGTTCCAGCTGAAGAAAGAGCAACTTGCTCGCGCGAAGGCGATGGCGGGTCAGGATTTCAAAATATCGGTTCAGCCGACATGGCTCCTGGACCTGGTCAAGGCCGACTATGAAAATATGGGGCCTGAGCGGACGCGGACCGGGTTTATGTTCCGTTCGATGATCGACGCGGGGCTCGAACCGGCGGCGGGTTCGGATGTGACGGGGATTTATCTCGATAATGTCAATCCGTTCCTGGCAATCTACGCGGCCGTTACTCGCGAATCGGATGACGGTATTTTTGAGCTCGCACAAGCCATCTCTGTTACTGAGGCGCTTAAAATGTGGACGGTCTGGGCAGCCAAGTCGATGGGAGAATCCGATCTGAAAGGTTCGATCGAGGCGGGGAAGTATGCCGACATGACCGTTCTTTCGGATGATATCTTTACGATGCAGAAGGAGGGTCTTAAAGACGTTAAAGTCCTCAAGACTATCGTGGGCGGCAGTGTCGTGTACGAAGCGAAGTGAATTCAAGACAGCTCAATGATCAAGGAGGCATTATGTCACCAAGAAAATTTTTAATATCCATACTGTGCATCGCGGGGTTACTTTCTGCTGCCGCGGGCGCTGGAGCGCAGGAAGGGGTTTCGCCGCAAGCGGTCTCTTCGCAGCCGGGCGGGGCATCTCTTGACCAGCGTGCTCTCGATATGCTGAAACTCATGAGCGATACGCTTACGCAGGCTAAGACCCTCCATTTTGACACCCGCAGTATGATGCCTGTCAAGTCGCCGAACGGGATCTGGGTCAGTCTTTTTGGAACTTCACGGGTTGTGAAGGAAGGTTCCGACAAACTCTTTGCGGAAACCCGGGGCGATTTTTTCCCGTACGATTTTTATTTTGACGGAAAGACGATCACGGCGTACTCACCGACGAAGAATCTTTACGCTGAAAAGCCTGCGCCTGGTACGGTCGATCAAGTGATCGAGGAAGCCTACCGTGAAGAGGGAAAATCCTTTCCATATGCCGATATCCTGGTGGCTGAGCCGTACAAGGTTCTAACCGAAGGATTGACCCGAGCCGTTTATGTCGGGCAGTCGACGATCGGAGGCGTGAAAACCGACCATTTGGTCTTTGCCAACAAGGGAGTGGAGTGGCAGATCTGGATCGGCGCTGCAGACCATCTTCCGCGGCTGGTGTACGCGAACTATTTTGATGACATAAGCGAGCCGAGCTATACGGTGGGATTTCTGGATTGGAAGGTCAATGAACCGGTTTCTCCGGAGACATTTATTTTCCAGAACACGTCCAAGGCAGCGAAGGTCGAATTCCGCAATCCGATGCAGCAAGGCCGGGGAGTTCCTGCCGCTGCTATGGACAAACAGTAACCCGAGGAGCCTGGTCATGAAAAATAAAAAACTTTTTATGATGATCGTACCACTAGCGATGTTGCTCTGCTCCGGCAATGTGTATGCGCGAGGCGGGGGCGGTGGTTTTGGCGGCGGCCACATGGGCGGGGGTTGGAGTGGTGGCGGACGCGGAGGGTTTAGCGGTGGAGGCCGCGGGGAGATGCCGGGTGAAGGCGGACGCGGCGAATATCATGGTGGCGGGCAAGGAAATCATGGAGATGATCATAGGAGGAACAACAACAATAACAACGACAACAATACCACGAATAATTACAACGCGAACGGATGGGGTCCCGGATGGGGAGGGTGGGGGTATGGAGCAGCGGACGATGCCCTTGTCGGGATGGCAGTCGGCACAGCGCTTGGCGCAGCGGCAAACCAGTCTCCGACGGTCGTTGTAGAGCAGCCTGTGGTCCAACAGACCGCAGCGCCTTTGGGGGCACAAGTTACGGTACTTCCTTCCGGGTGCGTCGCGCAAAATGTCAGTGGGACGATGGCGTATCAATGCGGTCCTGTCTGGTACAGACCTTTTTTTGGAGCGAGCGGCGTTTATTATCAGGCCGTACCTCCGCCTCCCTCGGCGGGCGGTAGCGACCAAATTGTTCAATAATCTCAGGTTTGCCGGCTTTTTAAAGGATGATGGTCAATGAAGCGTAAGATTTTTCTCTTCGTTTTGGCGATGATTTTTCTCGCTCAGACCGCCTACGCCGGAACGTTGGGGCATTATTACCCCGGCGTCCTGGGTATGCGCGACATCATCACGCCACCGAAAGGATTTTATGTCCTCTATTACAATCCCATCTATGGCAGTAACGATCTAAGAAACGCCAACGGCAAAGAACTTTCCCATTTCTCAAAATCCGAAACCGAAACAAGATACATCAATGTCCAGGGGGAGACCGTCCCCGTAAAGCTTTCGGCGAACTTGTCCGCGGATATCAGCACGGCGATGATGTTCACTACCGAGCAGCTCTTGCTTACATGGGTGCCGGGATGGAAATTCCTGGGGGCGGATTACGCAATGATCCTTGCTCCGTCTTTGGGGTATGTGAGCCTCAAAGCCAAGATCAAGGCGCGCGAAACTGGGACCATTACGGTGGGTGGCACCACGCACACCGTGACGGCCAATCAGGAGCTCAAGTTTAAAAGCGATGATTACGGATTTGGCGACATGCTGGTCCAACCTGTGATGCTGACCTGGAGGGGGAAACGCTATGATACGGGCGTTTACTACGGTTTCTTCGCGCCGACGGGATCGTATTCCGAGAAGCGTGCTGCCAATGTCGGCATGGCGTTCTGGACCCAGCAGTTTCAGGCCTACGGGGCGTATTATTTCGACAAGGAGCGCAAAACGGCTCTGATCACGACTGCCACTTACAATCTGAACAGCAAGCGGTATTCCCAGGACCTGACGCCGGGGCAAAGCATGACACTCGAGTATGCGCTGAGCCATTACATGAACAGCCGCGTGGAGGTTGGTCTTTGCGGCTATGACCAATGGCAGATCTCCCCCGATACCGGGACTGCGGCCAGGAATAAGAACGTTTTTTATCAGATCCACGCTGTGGGTGGTCAGTTTACGGGATGGATCATCAAAGAGAAACTCAGCCTCACAACTAAATGTTACTACGAATATTACGGGGTTGACCGTTTCAAGGGCATCCTTGGGACGGTGAACCTGATCTACGTGTTCTAAACCGTTAACTTTGCGAGCTGCTTTCGCTTTTTATGAGCGCAAGATTTATACTAGTGAAACGTTAATTTTCTGGAAGACGGTGCAAATTTAGGAATAGCCCGAGAGACTTTGATATGAAAATTTACCTTGATAATGCAGCAACAACGGTGCCCGATCCCCGAGTTATAAAGGCTATGGATGCTTTTCTAGGGAAGAGGGTCGGGAATGCGTCCTCGTTGCACAGCGTTGGTTTTCAGGCAGCCGTTGCCGTTGAACAGGCTCGAGAGATCATTGCTGGGCGGATTCATGCCAGGCCCGAAGAGATTTACTTTACCTCAGGAGGGACGGAATCGAATAATTGGGCTATCAAAGGCATTGCGTTTACAAGAGGACGTAAGAAGGGCCATATTATTGTCTCTGAGATCGAGCATCCGAGTGTCTTGGAACCCGTTCGCTGGCTTGAGAAACAGGGGTTCAGGGTTTCGTATGTTGGCGTAGACAGGGAAGGGATTGTTTCTGTAGGCGATGTGCGAAAAGCCATGACGGCTAAAACTTTTCTTGTCTCGATCATGCATG
Organism: Candidatus Omnitrophota bacterium; assembly: GCA_903856085.1. Lineage (GTDB taxonomy): Bacteria > Omnitrophota > Omnitrophia > Omnitrophales > Aquincolibacteriaceae > Aquincolibacterium > Aquincolibacterium lacustre. Next base: position 15,566 of record CAIOAT010000031.1, read on the forward strand.
CCAATAATGAGATCGGAACTCTCCAGCCTGTTTCTGAGATCGGCAGATTGTGCCGCGAGGAAAGGGTTTTTTTTCATACGGACGCGTGCCAAAGTTTTACCAAAGAAAATATTGATGTTCGGTGTGATAGTCTCGACCTTGTGACCTTGAGTAGTCATAAGATCCATGGCCCTCGTGGTGTTGGGGTGTTGTATATCAGAGGTGGGGTCAAGATTGAGCCGATGATGCATGGCGGTAAGCAGGAATATGGAAAACGTGCAGGAACCTACAACACGGAGGCAATTGTTGGTTTCTCGAAAGCAGTAGAGATTGCTAGTGTCGGTGATGCCGTTAAGGTGGCGCGTTTGAGGGATTATTTTATCGGAAAGATTGAGGCGAAGATCGAAGATGTTGTTTTGTACGGTTCGCGGCACAAGCGACTATGCCATATTGTTAATTTTGCGTTCAAAGACGTTGAAGGTAAACCCCTAGCCGCGTTGTTGAATAAGAAAGGCATTTTTATATCCACGGGTTCAGCTTGTTCAGCGAATTCACTGGAGCCGAGTCATGTCGTACTCGCCCTGCAAATGAGCGCAGCCAGTGCCCATGGGGCTGTGCGGATCAGTCTGAGCAAATGGACGACCAAGAAAGAGATTGATCGCGCCGTCGCCAGTTTTCAGAGAACCGTTGACCATTTAAGGAAGCTCAAAAGATGAAAGGGCCCGTAGAAGTCTTAGATCTGACCGGAGTTCCGTGTCCCGCGAACTCGGCGCGTATTTTACTCAAATTAGCTCAAAGAGCCGGAGATACGTTGTTGGATATCATTCTGGATGACGGGGAACCCATGGAGAATGTTCCCGCATCTCTAGAGGATGAGGGACACAAGATTGTAGCCAGAGAGCGAAAGGGAAAACAATGGAAGTTGCGAATTCAAAAATCTCTTTAGAGCCGAAGACGATTTGTAAAAGATGTGTTTTGCCTGAAAGCCGTTCCGATATTTGGCTTGATGACGAAGGAGTGTGCAATATCTGCCGTGAGTTTGAAAAGAATAAGGAGCCGGAGCAACAGAAGACGACCTTTTTGGAAAGCGATTTTGTCAAGATCCTGAATCAGAACAAAGGGAATGGAAAATATCATTGTTTGGTGATGTGCAGCGGAGGCAAGGACAGTACGGCTTCTTTGTATTACATGAAAAAACGATACAAGGTTAATCCTCTGGCGTTTACTTTTGATCACGGTTTTGAAACGGAGGACGCGCTTGAGAATGTCCGTAATGCTGTGGAGATTCTGGGGGTGGACTATCTTTTCTTCAAGTCGGATTTTATGAAGGAGATGTTCGCGGAAATAGTGAAGACCGGATCTAAGGCGATTTTGTGCCATCCCTGCTCAATTTGGTATATGGGCCTCACCTATGAGATCGCTGCCCGTTTTGATATCCCGATCATCATTGCGGGATGGACAAAAGGCCAGACCACTCAGCAGCCGGTGATGTCGCGGTGCGGGTGTAACATTCATCAGACCGAATTTGCTTCCATGTCCAAAGAAACGCGGGCCTTTCTCGACGGCTATATGAAAAAGAACCTCAAATATCATGACTTCCCGCGAAGCATGGAAGAAGTCCTGAGTCGGGCCAAGAAGCGGCACAAGGCTATGGTGCTTTCTCCTCATTGGTTCCTTCCAACAGATGCCCATGCTTATGTGGAAATTTTGAAGAAGGAATTGAATTGGAAATTCCCGAGGTTGAGTTATCCGGCGCTTTCCACCAACTGCTATCTGAATTTTTTATCGGTTTATAACTCCATGAAGAATTTCGGATATACCCACTACCATGTTGAGATGAGCAAGATGATCCGTGAATCATTGCTGTCGCGGGAGGAAGCTTTGGAATTGCTCGCGATCAATTTTGACCGCGGTGTGCTGGACCTCGTTGCGCAGAAATTGGGTTGCACCTTTTCTGCCTCGGGGACATTGGAGCCAAAGTAAAGGAATTCTTGTGCTGCAGAGGATAAAGAACCTAACCCGGGCGATCATTCGGATCACGCAGAAGATCTTGGTCAAGATCTTCTTATTTATTCTCTATTGTGCGGGGTTCGGCCTGACCGCGCTTTTTCTAATGATCTTTAAACGCGATGTGTTGATCCGAAAGCCTAAGGCGCAGGATACCTTTTGGATCACAGCAGAGGGGTATGCAGAGGATCCTGAAGACAGCTTGAAACAGTCATAAAGGAAGAAGGGGACGTCTTATGAGGAAAATTTTGTTTGTTCTTAGGGAAATGTTGCTGCTTGTGAAGAAACATCGTCTGGCGTTCCTCACACCCATTTTTATAGTGATTATTTTGCTGATTATTTTGGCTTATTACATTGGCCCGGCGATCATTACGACATTCATTTATGCGGGGATATGAGTTGCACCACACTCGCTGAGAGGATTCAGTTGTATTTATGAATATATTGGGGATATCCTGCCATTATCATGACGCGGCAGCCTGCCTCATTAAGGACGGACAGGTTGTCGTGGCTGTGCAGGAAGAGAGATTCAACCGGATCAAGAATTCCGCCGATTTTCCTATCAACGCCATCAACTATTGCATCCAGGCGGGCGGGATCACGTTTGATGAGATCGATCACGTTGGCTTTTACGAGAAGCCCTTCCTGAAGTTTTCCAGGGTCATTATCGATCACCTGCAGGCATGGCCCTATTCTTTGAAAAACTTCATGGACACCATGCCTTATTGGTTGCAGGACAGGCTCGTCCTTCCTCTGACATTGGAAAAAGAGATCGGTTTCAAAGGGAAAGTTTTTTTCATCAAACATCATTTGTCTCATGCTGCCAGTTCCTTTTTGGTGTCTCCTTTTGAGGAGGCCGCCATCCTGACAAGCGACGCGGTGGGAGAATGGGCCACCATGACCTGCGGCCGCGGCCGCGGAAATGACATCCAGATCTTTAAGGAGATACAGTATCCGCATTCGTTGGGGTTGGTCTACACGGCGGTTACGACCTATCTTGGTTTTGCAGCGCATGAAGGCGAGGGAACGGTTATGGCCCTCGCTAGCGTCGGAAAGCCGAAGTATCTGGATCAGTTTCGGAAAATTGTCAGGGTGAAGGATGACGGCAGCTTTTTCATCGATGAGAGTTTTTTCGGATTTAATAAAGGAACGAGGATGTACAGCGGAAAATTTATCAAGACCTTCGGGACTGCGAGGCTGCCGGGAAGTGCTCTTGAAGAAAGACATTGTGATGTGGCGGCAAGCCTTCAGAAGTTCACGGAGGAAACGCTTGTTACGATCGCCCGGGATCTTTATAAAGAGACCAAGTTGGATAGGCTTTGCCTGGCGGGGGGATTGTTCCTGAATTGTGTCGCTAACAGCAAAATCCTCGAGCAGGGGCCTTTCAAGGAGATATTCATTCAGCCGGCTGCCGGGGATAGCGGTGGAGCTTTGGGTGTGGCATCCTACGTGTACCATTCGATTTTGAAAAATCCCCGGAATTGTGTCATGACCCATGCCTATCTTGGGACCGAATACTCTGCGGATCAGATCAAGAGGATCCTTCTCAACCGTAATATAACGTTCAAGGAATTTGATGATGTTGAATTGTTGCGATACGTTGCCGGTGAGATTGCCAAGGACAAGATCGTCGGTTGGTTTCAAGGAAGGATGGAGTTCGGGCCGAGGGCCCTGGGGAACAGGTCTATTCTGGCCAATCCCTGCAATCCGCATATCAAAGAGATTCTAAATGCGAAGGTGAAGAAACGGGAACCTTTTAGGCCGTATGCTCCCCTCGTGTTGGAGGAAAAGGCCGGGGAATTCTTCGAATTAAAAGGCGCGTCGCCATTCATGTTATTAGCACCCATGGTAAAAAAAGAAAAGAGAGAGGTTGTTCCGGGCATAGTGCATGTCGACGGTACGGCCAGAGTTCAAACTGTGAATATAAATACGAACCAGAAACTCTATCAACTTATCAAGGAATTTGAAAATTTAACCGGAGTTCCCATTATCATTAACACTTCTTTTAATTTAAGGGGAGAGCCTGTCGTTTGCTCTCCGGAAGACGCGATCAATTGTTTTAGAAAGAGTGAGATGGATTATTTGGTGCTGGGGAATTTTCTTGTAGAAAAAAGCTGATGGAAAAGGGTAGAGCATGAAGTCGCACAAAATAATGCACAGCCTCGCAGCATTTCTTATGGGGCTTTTTCTGACCCTGATTTTGCTCGAAGCAGGCTTAAGAATAGTCGGGGCTGTTTACCACAAAGAGATAGTTCCCGTCGATCTTTCCTCCGCTCTTTATCAAAAAAAATCCTATACCATCTTGTGTCTTGGGAATTCGTTTACTGCGGGTGCGGAGGCGCTTGAGGGACAGAGCTATCCCGACGATCTGCAGCGCTTGCTTGATAAGAAGTTCGGTGAGGGGAAGAACAGAGTCATTAACTTTGGGCGTGTTAACCAAAATACGCGTGAACTATTAGATGTCTTGGAATCTTTTATCAGAGAAACTAACCCGAATCTTATCCTTCTTCAGACGGGCCAGCCCAACTGGTGGAATTATTATAAGTATAGTGATTATTCAAATAGGAGTCGCGTTAATTCGGAGAAACCCCGCTTTTTTACAAACAATATCCTTTTTCATAGCCATACGTATAGGCTTTTCATGTCCCTATGCAACGACATAATAAATAAAAGGGATGCTGCGGAGATGCATGATTATCGAACCGAAGGATGTCCGGAAATTGTGCGGGGCGCGTGCTACAAGAGGCATCCTGACGAAGAAATGGTGAACAAGGCTATTAAATGTCTCAAAGAGCAGATTAATTTATACCCCAATGATCCAGAATACTATGGAATGATGGGGCGAATTTATCAAGATCAAAAAAAGAATCAGCAAGAGGCCCTGAAATGGTACATGAAAGGGCTGAAAACGGAGGGGAGGGGGAGCGGCGGTCAATGGAATCCGTCTTTTTTACGCATCCAAAAGATGCGTAGGGCGATGGCTCAGAGAACTGGCAGGCCGGCAGAAATAATGAGGAAGGAAATAGATCGGTTTATAGAGGAATACGAAAAAGAAAATACAGAGGGGTCGAATAATTTTATGCGTTTGACGGATGAAGAGGTCAGCCGGTGGGCCGAGTCTGATATTAGAGATATGGTGGACATTATCCGAAAGAAAAACATTAAACTGATATTGCAAAATTATCCTTTTGATCCAAAGAACAAGAGCAGGGCGTTTCCTTTTATTAATCCGCTTTTGCGAAATATCGCGAAGGACTTAAACGTTCCATTTGTAGACGATGCAATGCTGTTTAAAAAAATGTTGGATGCCGGGGCGAAGCGGGACGATTATTTCGCGATTGCTCACTGCAATGCTAGGGGGTATGAGATGATGGCGAAAAATGTTTATGACAAGATCCTAGAAGAGAAGTTCGTGGAGTTAAACGGTCAAAACAATTAATAGACGTTGTTTTATTCTCCCTCTAATCCGCTGTCTGCATGGAGAAGTATTATGAAGATGAATGATATCCTAGGGCGTCTCGCAACATTTCTCTTCGGGCTGATCGTCATTTTGCTCCTCCTCGAAGTCGGCTTAAGGATTGTCGGAGTTATCTATCACATGGAGATGACTCCCGCCGCTCATTCCTCCGATCCATACCGGAAAAATGCTTACACCATCTTATGCCTCGGGAATTCGTGGACTGCAGGCGCGGAAGCGCCTAAGGGGAAGAGCTATCCCGATGATTTGCAAGTTTTACTGGATAAACAATTTAAAAAGGGAGCGATCCGCGTCATTAATTATGGGCAATCTAATCAGAATACCGCAGAGCTTTTGTATGACTTAGAGTCTTTTCTTGCCAAAACAAAACCCGATCTGATTCTTCTTCAGACAGGCCAACCTAATTGGTGGAATTATTATAAATATGATGAGTATTTAATAAGGAGGGGCGCCCATTCCGGGGAATTGCGCTTTTTTGCGAAGAGTTTTCTCTATCATAGTCATGTGTACAGGCTTTTTATGGCACTTTGCAACGACATCATAAATAAAAAAAATGTTCAAGAGACGCATCACTTTCAAACGAAAGAGTGTAGCCGAATTGTGGGGAGCGTGTGTAGCAGTATGGATCGCAGAGTTCAATTGGACAAGCAAGCAGTGAATAAGGCCATTGACTGCCTTAAGAAACAGATACGTTTATATCCTAAGGATACTGGTAACTATCAAATGCTTGGGAGAATTTATGGGGGACCAAAAAAGGCTCCGCAGAAAGGTCTGGAATGGTTTATCAAAGGGATGAAAGCGGAGAGAGAGAATAGCGGTGGTTGGAGAGAGCCACCTTATATATCGCTTAGAATTCTGCGGAAATCTTTGGATCATAGACGCGACAAGCAGTCGGAAATGCTGAGAATTAAAATTGATCGGTTCATCGAGGAGTATAAGGTCGCAAATCCAAAAAAAGCCTATCAGTTTATGCGCTTGACGGATGACGAATTGCTTAGCTGGGTAGGGTCTGACATCAAAGATATTGTCGGTAATATTCAAAGGAAAAATATCAAACTGATCTTGCAGAATTATCCATTCGATCCCAAGCATAATGATCGCGCTATTTTAGATTCTATGTTGCGTGATTTCGCGAAGGCTTTAAATATTCCGTTCGTGGATCATTCGATGATATTTAAAAAAATGTTGGACGACGGAGCCAAGAGGGACGATTATTTTGCAAGGACCCACTGCAACGCCGAGGGGTATGAAGTGATGGCGAAAAATATCTACGATAAGCTCATGGAAGAAAAATTGCTGGAGAGGGGAGGCCAAAACAATTAAAAGAAGATGTGGTATTATTAAACTTCACCGCATAGAGATGGAAATTGTTTCGAATGCTGTTGATTCCTGGAGGATTTACAGAATGAGCCGACTAAAATGGCTTTCTTTTTTTTGTAGTCTTGCCGTGATTCTGGGCATGACGGCTTTCCCCGTACCGGCCGATGCTGCCATAGGGCAAGGCCTAAGTGGTAAAGAGCAGGCTAAAGGGTTAGTCGAAGCGCAAACCACGCAGACGACGGAGGAGAAGAACGAAGCTCTTATCAAGGCTGCCCAGAATCCGATTGCGAACATGGTCAGTGTTCCGTTCCAGAATAATTTTAATCTTGGATACGGTCCACATGGCAAAATGCAATATGTCTGCAATGTCCAACCCGTTTATCCGATCGGATTGCCGCATCAATGGACACTTATTACCCGGAACATTCTCCCCGTGGTCGCTCAGCCGTGGCCGCGAAATACGGGGGGATTGGGAGATCTCACAAGCTCCTTTTTCTTTACGCCGCCTCCGTTTGGCGATCTCATGATCGGATTGGGTCCTGTGTTCCAATTCCCGACAGCGACCGACCGGACGCTGGGTCTTGAAAAATGGTCAGTCGGGCCGACCGGAGTTTTTGTGTACTCCAAAGGACGCTGGCTTGTTGGAGCGCTCGTTAATAATCTCTGGTCCTATGCGGGAAATCGTAACCGCAAAGATGTGAACGACATGACCCTGCAGCCCTTCATCAATTACAATCTTCCGAAGGGGTGGTTCGTTTTTACCTCGCCGATCATAACCGCAAATTGGGAGGCTAAAAATGGCGAAAAATGGACGCTCCCTGTCGGCGGCGGCATCGGGAAATTGCTTCACTTCGGCAAGACGCCCGTCAATATGAGCGTTCAGGGTTTGTATAATTTGGAGCGGCCGAGATATCAGGCGGATTGGACGATCCGCTACACCGTGCAGTTCCTTTTCCCGAAATCGTAGTAGAATGTATCCGGAAGTTATCCCGCAAGGACGCGGTTAACAATTCAGAGGAGGAATAATGTTCGATCTGAGCAAGCTGGGGGATATGGCGAAAATAGCGAGTGAAGCAAAAAGCATGCAGGAAAAGCAGGAAAGAATGTCGAGAGAGCAGCTGGAGATACTCCAAAAAATATCCACTCAGATGGAGACAGTGATTGCTCTCCTCAGAGATTGTAAGAAATAAGAGGCAAAGCCCCGTTTTACTAAAGGGCTAAGCGCGATGGGATCGAATGCAAGCCGGCTCTTGGGTTTAGGGTTGAGTCAAAAATCAGCCTGTGCGGCAGCGTTGGTTTTCACTTTTTCCCTTATCATGCCGTTCAGCCCCTGCCAGGCCGCGGATTCATTCACGGTGGCGAGTGTTATCGATGGTGAGACCCTACAGCTTTCCAATGGCGAGACAGTTCGTCTGATCGGGATCGATGTCCCCGCATCTTCCAAAAACGTCAAGCTCAAGGATGATATCAAAAACACGGGAAAAGATTCTCCGACGCTCATAGCGGCCGGAAAAAATGCCGCGAAGTTCCTCCGCAAGTTGCTCAAAAATAAAAAGGTTGTGTTAGAGCATGATGCTTTGGAGAAAGAAAAGTCCGGCCGGCGATGGGCTTATGTTTATTTTTATCTGGATCCCCATCTGAATATGGAAATACCGGAAGGATGGTATGCGGAGCTCAGCCCAGGGACTGAAGAAAGACAGCTCCGGGTGTTCTTGAATGCCACGATGATAAGATCCGGCTATGCTTCCATGAAGATCGTTCCGCCGAACGCGAAGTTCCAAGAACTATTCTCAAAATTACAAGAAGAAGCAAAAGCGCAGAAGCGTGGATTGTGGAAATGATCGATGCGGTTCCAATCCTCCCCTCGGTTAAACGATGGTTTGGGGACGGTCCTGATGGCCTTTTTAGCCTATTCGAAATTCAAGTCTAATCACGTGTAGATTCTTTCCGTGTGGCCGATACTTAGTCATCAATAGCTCACGGAAAAATTTGCATCAAGGAGGATATCGTCATGGATGAGAATGCTGAACTGAAATCCGCTTTCAAGAAATTTTTGCCATCAAGTCTGGTTGCTTTTTCACTCGGCTTACTTTTCATCTTCTTTATCGCTTCTTTCGGATGGATCAATGTCCAGCCCACGGAAGTTGCGGTACGTGTGGATAAGATCAAAGGACATATCGACAGCGCACCTCTGGGGGTGGGGTATCATTTTTTTAATAAATGGTTCACGGACATGGTGATCTATAAGGTCTCTGCGCGTTCGTTCCCGAGCCAGTCGATGGCCTCTGAAAATCAGAAGGAATACAATATGGAGTTGAAAACCGACGATGGCCAAAATGTGAGCGTGGATATCACGATTATTTATTCTCTGAACGGTAAGGACGTGCCGCTGTTGCACCAGGCGGTGGGTCCTAATTATGAAGATCAGATTCTATTGCCTCAAGTGCGCTCCGAGGCGCGGATCGCTATCGGGAGTTACTCCGCTGAAGAGATCTACCAAGGCAAGGTCCGTGATGAAATCCAAAACAGGATCAAGGAGAAACTGACCAATGTGCTGGCAAAATATCCCGCTATCAACATCCAGGATGCTTTGATCCGTCATTTTCAGTTCAGCGGACAATTTGAGGCGGCGATCGAACAGAAAAAGATCGCGGCTCAAATGGTAGAGGTCAATAAACAGCAGGCGTTGGCGGAAGAGGAAACCGCGAAAAAGCTGGAGGCGATCGCCCGAGGACAAAAACTGAAGGCGATTCAGGAAGCGGAGGGCCGCGCGGCTTCGGCAAAGATCGAGGCTGAAGCGGAGCGTTATAAGTTGGAGCAAGAAGCCACGGGGAAGCTCGCGTTGTACAAAGCCGAGGCCGAGGGCAAGCGACTTTCCGCGGAAGCCTTGGGCGGGGGGAGCAATGTGGTTGCCCTTGAGTTTGCTAAAAATATCCCGGATAAGCTCCAGATTTGGGGGATTCCCACCGGGGCGAATAGTACCTCGTTGATGGATCTCAGCGGAATTTTCAAAGGGATGCTCGAGAAGAAATCTTCCAACTAAAAAACGAGAGTCTGTAACATAAAGGCCATCGGAAGTTAAATCCGGTGGCCTTTTTTCTTTCAGACCGTTGTACGGCATGACTACCCGTTTTAGGGGTTTGCAGACTCATGGCGTTAAGCCGTAGAAACAAATGAAAAACAGCACTAGAATACCCTTATGAAGATCGAACAAGGCAAGTCACTCAAGTCTCTTAATACGTTCGGCATCGAGGCCGAAGCAAAATATTTTACCGAGATCCGTTCGGTCGATGAATTTAGAGAGCTTGCCCGCGATAAACGGTTTTCCGGCGAGAAGAAGCTCGTTCTCGGTGGTGGCAGCAATGTCCTTTTGACGGGAGATTTTGACGGCTGGGTCGTGAAGAATTCGATTTCCGGGATTGAGACCGTGAGCGAAACTGAAACGGATGTGCTCGTCAGAGCGGGAGCGGGTGAGGTTTGGCACGACCTGGTCATGGGGTGCATCCAGAAGAATTACGGGGGATTAGAGAATCTTTCCCTGATCCCGGGTCTTGTGGGCGCTGCGCCCATTCAGAACATTGGGGCTTATGGCGCTGAGCTTAAAGATACATTCTATGAGTTGGAAGCGATCGAGATCAGTTCGGGGGAACCGGTAAAGTTCAGTGCCATGGATTGTGTTTTTGGATACCGGGACAGCGTTTTCAAACATAAGCTGAAAAACCAGTTCCTTATCATCTCGGTTTCATTCAAGCTCGCAAAACTTTCCCATGCCAAGGTTGCTTATCGTTTTCGAACCGAATACGGGGATCTGCACCGAACCCTAGGGGGAATGAAGATCCAGAGTATTTCCCTTCAAGCGGTGAGCGATGCGATCTGCCAGATACGGCGCGCTAAACTTCCGGACCCGAAAGAGCTTGGGAACGCCGGAAGTTTTTTCAAAAACCCCTCTATTTCTCAAGCTCAGTTTAAAACGCTTGTCTCCCAACATTCCAAAATGCCGCATTATTTGCAGCTGGACGGTAGGGTGAAAATCCCGGCAGGCTGGCTTATTGAACAATGTGGGTGGAAAGGAAAGACCGTCGGGCCCGTGGGCTCGCACAAAGATCAGGCGCTGGTATTGGTCAATTACGGCGGTGCGACAGGGCAAGAGATCTTGGAATTCTCGGAAGCCATTCGTCAATCCGTCAAGGACCGGTTCGGAATTGAGCTAACCCCCGAAGTGAACATAGTTTGATTTAGACTGGAATCCTATCGGGCCTTTAGGTTTCGTGGGAAGATCGGGCAGGTGGGCGGAGGTTCGAGCAATTTTATGAGACAGCGCAAGACATCCACGATTGTGATTTCATGAGCATCGAGTCGTCCCGTCAGTTTTCTCTCCAGTTCCTCGGGCAATGATTTGATTATAAAAGTTGTATCTTGGTATAGGCTTGCTATAGAATCTCCGTGTTAAGAAAGTGCGGCCCTAGACCGTATCTATAGAAGCCCGATAGTGTTATAGGCTTAATGTATTCATTTCTTTCGCTGTGTTATTACGATGCGGCAGTTCCTGTTATAAAGAAACCACGGAAGCCCTATCTTGAAAAAAACTTCGAGCCATTCCAGTACAACTCTCAAAGGAGTTCCCCCCCCCATGAAAAAGTTCCTCGCCGTGACCGCAATCTTATCCCTTGTTTTCTTACCCGTTACGCCGGCGTTTGCGGCAACCTATTACTGGGATACCATCAGCAGTATGGTCTGGGAGACTGCTGCTAATTGGTCCGATGCAGATTCAGGTGGTGCACATGGGGTTCCGGCAGATGGGGACTCGGTGGTTTTCAACCAATCCGCTGTGATGAATCCTACGGAGGTCGTTCAACTTGGGGGGAATAAGGTCATCGCTAGGATGATCATCGGGAACACAGGTACGACACTGATTGACTCGAACCTTCAGGGCACGACGCGGACTTTGTCGATTGATACGGGCGGTATTACGGTGAATTCCGGCGCGGGTGCGGTTAACATCGGCTATAACCATCCCACCGATCCTTCTAAAGACCAACCTTTAAACATTATACTTACCGCCGTGCAGGCTTGGACGAACAATTCCTCGAACATCCTGACGATAGTTAATAATATTGCCAACGGCGCTAATTTGCTGATAGTGACTGGCTCGGGTGACACCACGCTCAACGGTGTTCTTGGAGGTGGAGCTGGCGGATTGACCTTGGCCGGTACTGGCACTCTTACTTTGAGTGGCGCCAACACTTATACCGGACTGACGTCGATTACCGGCGGAACACTGAGTATCAACACAGTTAATGCGACATCCACAGGCGTTCAAGCTCTTGGTGAAAACGCAGCTTTGAGCCTCAGTGGCGGAGGAACATTAGCATATACCGGAATAGCGGGCACGTTAGCAAAGAACATTACCCTCGGGGCAGGCGGTGGCACGATTAGTAGCTCCGGCAGCGGTCTTCTAACGCTGACAGGCGGGGTCAACAATGCTGGGAATAATCTGACGATTGATGGTGCGAATGCGACAACGGTCTCGGGAACGAAGATCACCGGCGCCGGTAATTTGATCAAGAACGGATCCGGGACATTGAACCTGAATGTTCTCAGCGATTATACCGGAGCGACGACGATTAATGTTGGTACCGTGAAGGTTGGCGTCGATGGGGCACTTGGCGCTGCTGCGGGAGGTGTGTCTGTTACTGCGACAAATGGGGCTTTGGATCTCAATGGCACTACTTACACCGTAGGTTCCGCCTTGTCGATCATCGGGACGGGCGTTGGAGCCACCGGTGCGTTGACCAATAGCGGTGCTGCGGCGTCCTATGCGGGTGTGGTGACGGTGGGTGGCGCTGGGGCGAGTATCGGCGGGTCCGGAGATATTAGTCTTGGGGCCGGTCTCGGGGCTGATGCCACCGCCCTGACTAAGGTTGGCAATGGCACACTGGCTTTGAACGCGCTGAGTACGCGCACGGGAACGCTCGAAGTTGCGGGCGGAACGCTCACCGTGGGTGCTAATGGGGCGATGGGCACTTTGGCGACGGGCGTGACGGTCGACAGCGGTGCGACATTGGATCTTAATGGTGTCAATTATGCTACGGCGTCTGCATTAGGGATCTCTGGAACGGGTGTTGGCGGGACAACAGGTGCGTTGACCAACAGCGGTGCCGCGGCGGTGTATAACGGCGCGGTTACACTTGGCGCCGACAGCAGCATTGGTGGCAGCGGTGACGTTACATTGGGCAATTCGGTTAACGGTGCCCATGTTCTGACAAAAATCGGAGCTGATAAACTCACTTTGACAAGCGACACCAATGGAAGCACCACGACGACCATTACCGCAGGTACCTTGCAGATTGGTAACGGCGGCGCGGGCGGTGCTCTTGGCAGCGGATTGGTGTCGAATAGCGGGAACCTGACGATCAACCAAAACGATGCGTTCACGATCGGTGCGGCAAACGCGATCAGCGGTACGGGTTCGTTTACACAGGCTGGCAATGGGACGACCACGCTTTCCGGAACCAATACTTACACTGGCGCGACGAGTGTTACCGCCGGCATTCTTCAGATCGGAAGCGGCGGGACGACGGGCTCTCTTTCTTCAAGCAGTACGATTACCAATAGTGGCACGCTTTTGTTCGACCGCTCGAATACGGTGACGCAGGGGATAGCTTTCGCGACGGGGATCACGGGTTCGGGGGCTCTGACACAAGCGGGCACCGGAACTTTGATCCTTAACAGCGCGAACACTTATACGGGAGCGACAGCCATCAATGCCGGTACGCTGCAGGTGAGCAACGCTGGCGCTCTCGGAACGGGAGGAACGGCGCATGTGACGAATGGCGCTACACTTGATATCGGGACGACGGCTCTTACGGTGGGTGGCAACTATGTCCAGACCGGGGTGATGAAGCTTGCGGCTAACTCGGTTGTTGATTACGGGAGTATCACCGCAGGCGGTCTTGGCAATGTAGCGGGGACGATCGACGTGACGATTGGCGGCTACATCCCGAATGGCGGCACCCTTTCCGTGCTGACGAGCACCGGGGCGCTAACATACAATACTGGGACCACGATTAACGTGTTAGGCGACACGAAGTACACGCTCACAGGCGCGAAATCCGGCAATGTCTTGGTCCTGACCGCGAGTCGCGCGGCGAACGGGTTTGCGAGCGATGCCGGGAGTAATTCGAACGCCGCCGCCGCGGGGAATGTTCTCGATAATATTTCAGGCGCGACGGGAGATATGCTGACGGTGCTCAATACACTCGATGGGGAGTCTGCGGGGGCTGTTGGAACTGCGCTAGGGACCATGACTCCCGATGTGAGTTCAGGGACCGCGGAGGCGAGTCGCGCGACAACGGCGAATGCACTGACAATGATCAGCAACCGTTTGGGCGGCGCGCGCGATAGTGGCGCGGGCGCGGGCATTTCAAGCGGGGATATGACGAACGGTGTTGGTGTCTGGATGCAGGGCCTCGGGAGTAACATGAAACAGGACGAGCGCAAAGGAATCCAGGGTTATTCGGCGAATCTTTTCGGGACCACGATCGGTGCGGATAAAGTGATCGATGACCATTTTCGCGCGGGTCTTGCGGGCGGTTATGGCTGGGCGCGCGTGAACTCCAAACAGCCGGGCAGTCCGTCGGATGATATCAATAGCTTCCAGGGGACGGTCTATGGGAGTTATGACTCGCTTAATCTCAACAAGGCTCGGCAGGGCGGGAAGAAATCCTACGAGGCGGTGCGCAGCCAGGTCGAGAACTCCTGGTACGTGGATGGAATGGTCAATTTTACACAGAATAATTATGACAGTCGTCGTGAGATCTGGCTGACGCCCTCGGCGAAACGTGTGGCGAAAGCGGATCATTATGGCCAGCAGTATTCGACGAATTTCGAGACGGGCTACAAGTTCGTCTTCAAGGAAACGAAGGCGCTGGAAGTAACGCCTTTCGCATCCTTGGGATACAACTACCTCTACATGAACAGCTACAAGGAAAAGGGCGCGGATTCCCTGAATCTTTCTGTCCGAGGGGACGGCTTCCATCAGCTGGAGCAAGGGCTTGGGACCAAGCTGGCGTATCCGATTGTCGCCAAGAAGGTCGGGACGTTTATTCCTTCGGCGAAAGCGGCGTGGCTCTATGATTACATCGGGGACCGGTATGAAACCACAGCCTCTTTTGCCGGCGGCGGGTCTTCTTTTAACACAAAGGGCGCAAAACCCGCGAAGAACGGGATGCTTTTTGGTACCGAGCTCGCGTTTCTGAATAAAGGGAACATGACCGTCACCGGGAACTGGGATATCGAGCTCAAGAACCAGTTCATGAGCAATACCTATTACGGGACCGTCCGTTACGATTTCTAAGCAGCGTACGTGGTGCGGCAAAAAAGAATAAAAGGGACAGGCTGCTTTAGCTTATAAGGTAGCCTGTCCCTTTTTATTTCCGGGTCATGGAGGTATCATGTTTGGCGATGACGAAGGACCCAAAGATTTTGAAATAAAGGATGAGGAGTCACCGGAAACTCTGAAGCGGAAATGGGAGCGGGAAGAAGCCGCTGGTTCCAGTGTGCTCGTTTGTCCATCCTGTAAGAAGGAGACCCCACGCGAGAATTTGACATGTATCTTTTGTGGTGCCACAATCACGCAAGTGAGTTGTCCGGTGAGTTGCTTCTTATCGTGGGTCCAACGGTTATTCAAGAAGGGCTGATAGGACGTCCAAACCACTATTCCGAAAAGGAAATGCAAGGTTTGGGCAGCTATGATTACCCGTTTATTTTTTCAGGAGAAGCATCATGAAAAAATGTCCATTTTGCGCTGAAGAGATCCAAGCCGAGGCGATCAAGTGTAAGCACTGCAATGAATTTCTTGCCGCGCGCCCCGAAGTGCCAAAAACACCGTGGTATGCCAAAACCGCGTCCTTAGTGATTAGCTTTCTGACCGTGGGGCCGTTCGCTTTGCCGCTTGTCTGGTTTAACCCGGCCTTCAGTCGTCGCAAAAAGATCATCGTGACCGTGATCGTGCTGGCCGTGACTTATGTGCTTGTTGCCGCATTCCTCCATGCTGTCAAGATTATCTGGGATTCGTACAAGCAAGTCGGTATTTTTTAGGTGTTTCATGGGACAATTTTGGAGATTGTGGGAGAAGGATTTTTGATTATAATTGCACTGGTTTTTTAAAGATTTAACCCAACGAAAGGAAAAACATCATGCGCAAACTCGTGATTGCGTTCTTCGTTTTCACTCTTATGCTCGGTGGAATTTCCGTGGCTGCCTATGCTGCGGATTGCAGCAAGGATAATCCGATTGATCAGGCCGGGGATTGGTTCGCTACGCTCGGTAAGCAGGGCATGGAGAAAGACCAGATTCTGGTTAAGCGCAAGGCTGATCGCGTTGCGGTTTGCACGAAGAAACAGGCTGAGGAAGCTGCGGAAGTGGCCAAGAAGGCCGGGAATGACATGAAAAAGAAGCTTGGTTTCTAGCACGGCGAGCTTTGTAGTATGAGATTATGAAAACAGCCTGATCTTTCTGATCGGGCCGTTTTTTTTAAGGGGAGGCCTTAGCTACGATGTTTCTGGAAGAGATTAAGAAAATCGCCGAAGAAAAAGGCGCCGCGTTCCAAGAGGGAAAAGATTCCTGCCGTTTTGAGATCGTGCTCGCAGAACGAAAGGCATTTCTCACTTCCAAGAAACTCGTCTACAAAGCTTCCTGCAAGATCGATTCCTCCAAGAATGAACTCAAATACAGCGAATTGCTTTTTGAAAAAGGCTGGGGCCTTTCCGGCGCTGATATGGGTTCTGCTCCCGGTTGCGGATTCAAAGTCGAAACTTATAAGTTAATGCCGCACAAGCCACCCGAACGAGTGATTGAAGAACAATCCGATTTTTTTGGAAAAAAGTACCAATATCAATTTGACCTTTCCGAGATCCGTTCAAAAATTCGGGAAGTTGCCACCCGCAACGGTCTCATATTCCACTACGGCCTTTTTTAGGGAGATAAAACATGAAGCTGATCCGCAGCGCGTCCCTTGCCTTGTTTTTGTTCTGCTGTTTTATGATTCCCCCGGGTTCTGCCGGATTTTTGGATGATCTGAGCCAAACGCTGAAAACCGCCGTTACCGAAACGCCAAAGGATGCGAGCAAGCCGTTCATTGCTATAAGCGAAGCCGAGATCAAGGTGCGGGGAGTCTTGGGGGAAAACACTCAGGATACGAGTTTCGGTATTAAAAATAGCGGAGCCGGAACTCTCAACTTTGCCGTCAAATCGAATATGCCCTGGGTTGAGGTAAGTCCAACGCAAGGAACGTCCTCCGGTGGCGCTGAGCAAAAGATCGATCTTCATTTCAAGACCACGGACCTCAAGGAAGGCAACTATGTGGCTCCGATCGTGATCGAGGATACGAATGCTCAGAACAGTCCACGGACGTTGCTGGTGCGTCTGGACGTCCTTCCCGGGGCAGTGCTTGTGTTGGATAAGAAACAATTAAGTGCGAAATTCCGGCAAGGGGAGAGTGCAGGGGATCAGACTTTCGTGATCCAGAACCAGGGGGCCGGAGGCCTTAATTATTCGCTGCGTATGGCTTTCTCAGCGGAAGATGGCAATGCATGGATGACCGCGGAACCCGCGAACGGACAAATTGCCGGCGGCCAAGCTACTTCCGTGACAGTTAAAATGAAAAGTTCCGCGATGTCAGCCGGAGCGCATGTTGCCACGATCGAGGTCATCGCGCCGGGTGTCAAGAATAGCCCGCAAAGTGTTCAGATGACGGCCTTTGTCATGACGAACGATGTTCTTTCGTTAAGTGCCCAGGAGCTTTCTGCTGAAACGGTGAAGGGAAAGCCAGTGAATCCGAAGATTTTGCGCGTTGAGAATACAGGATCGTCTGCCGTCACGATTAAGGTTGAAGCCAAGGACAAGTGGCTTTCCGCGATGCCCGCTTCGAAGACACTGCAAGCTGGTGAAGAAGCCGTTTTCACAGTTAATTATGATACGAAAGAGCTTCAGTCCGGTGAACAAAGAAGTGAAGTCGTCATCACGGACGAAGTCGCAAAGATCGCAAAGAAGATTCCGGTAACGCTCAAGCTCACGACGCCGCCCGTTATGAAACTGGAAACGCCAGGACTTGATCTGAAAACCGAAACCGGGAAGGATCTTGAAGCCGCGGGCAGCTTCACTCTCAAAAATGACGGGGATGGAACACTGCATTATCAGTGTGTCAAAGACGCTTCGTGGCTTGAACTCGATCCTGTCTCGGGCAAGCTTGAAAAAGATGGTTCGGTCCAGGTCAATTTAAAGGTTCGCGCCTCCGGTCTGAAAGCCGGTGAGTATCAGGCCACGATTCAGGTTCTGGACCCCAATGCTGAGAATAGCCCGCAGAAACTTCCCGTGAAACTGACCGTTGAATCCGTTTCCGGGCTTAGAGTGGAACCTTTGGAGTTGACCGCAGAAGTGGAGAGCGGAAAAGATTTAAAACCGGAATCTCTGGCCCTCAAAAATTCTGGCTCCGAAGATGTGAAATTTAAAGTTTTAAGCGATTCTGCATGGCTTACAGTTGCTCCGCAGGAAGGCTCTGTTGCGAAAGGCAGCGAATCCAGCCTTGTTGTCGTTATCAATACTAGCTCGCTCGGGGGCGGTGAACAAAAAGCACAGATCAAGATTGAGGCGGAAGGCCTCAAAGAACCGATCGTGGTCCCTATGACTGTGAAGGTGAAAAGCGCCGGTCTTTCTACCAATCCGGCAAGTTTGTCATCCGAGATCATCCGAGGGACTGATGCTCCTGCCGGAGCTTTTGAAATGACGAATAACGGCAGCGTTCCATTTTCTTATGTCATCAAGACAAAAGAAGATTGGTTGAAAGTGGAGCCTGGGCAAGGCACGATTCCCGCCGGCCAGAAAGCCGGATTCCAAGTGACTTATAAAACAAAAGACCTCGGAACCGGAGATTATGTGGTCGAAATCCAAGTCTGTGACCCGCAAGCAAAGATCGCGCAGAAGCTCCCTACGAAAGTGAAGGTCAAAGCAAAAGCGGCAAAGCCGTCTGCAGTGTCGGATGGGGGGCAGTCTGATTATCAGGTGGCGGATGATCTGTGGACCAAGGATCAGGACGCGACGGATAAGACCCAATTTGGTGACAACCGGGTCCCCGCGGCGCTTCAAGGACTGATGCTTAATGTCGGAGATGAATCCTTGCAAAGACAGCGTACTTTAGCAGAGCAGAATTGGGGAGACTTGGTTAATCTGTATTATGATCGGGAGCATGGGATCTTGGTAAAAAGTAATAATGGGAACATGGATAAAGTTCGCGACTGGCGGATTTCAGTGGAGGTCTATCTTTTTAGCCCGCGAGGGCAGTGGGGCCATTTCGACAGGAGTGAATATGCTCGTCGTAAATATTTCGCTCATGATTATCTGAAATACAATTATCAGGAAGTGAAGCCTATTTCAGGCGCAGACGAAAGCTATGTTCTCAAACAGGTGCAGAATAATGTTTATAGTTTTCACGGCGATGAAATGACCGAATCCTGGCGGTTTGTCGCCATTAAGGATGGCGTTGTTATTTCCATGGATGCCACGACAGAAAACATGCTTGCTGTCGCGAAGGCGACTGGAAAAACCACGGATTTTTATCGCTTTATGGATCAGATCCTACAAGCGGTCTCTAACAAGGCCTGGCTTGCGATCTTCAAAAAAGGAAATCCTAAATTTGACCGGCTTCCGGCCCAGCTCAAGCCGCTTGTGATCAATGTCGGTACTCTTATTGCAGAGCGCATTTATTTTATGACTGATAAAATGCCGGGCGGAGGCAAGCAGGCAGGGCTGAATTGGGTGCATTTGAGCTATTTTTCAGAGCCTATTGTCAATGCGGATGCAGGTGTCGATTTTGAACCCGCTTGGGAGCAGAGTGTTAGCGCTCAATTTTTTTATCCTGTTAAGGGGGGGGAGAAATTCGTTGAGGGGATCGTGGATAGCCGGCACAAAAATCCAAGTTCTGGTACCACCTATACCAAAGTTTCCTTGGGAGATGGAGGATTCAGGGAAGTTGGGAAGGATCCCATGTACACGCAGTATGAGCTTCGCGTGGGAGCGGCCTTTGTAACACTCAATTTTTCAGCAAAGAACAAGAACTACACGGAACCTCCCGCCGAGCGGATCAACGAGATCATTCAAAAGATACGCGATGTAAATTACGACGAACTTTTCGCGTCGATAGGCGAATCCACGGAGGGTCCCTTCGAAGAAGAAACATTGGATGAAAGTGCTTTCGAGGAAGCTCCGCCGGTTGCCTTGGAAGAAGATTTCTGGGGACCTCAAGGTGATACGGAGAAACTCCCACCTATTTCTTTGCAAGGCGTGCCAGCTCCGGTGGGTGGTCCTCAACCAGGCGACAAGAACGCGCAGGGACAGGTGTGGTCGCCCGTGGCAGGTGGCGGATGGGTAAAGCCCGAGATCTACGAGAGCGATGTCTCCATGATCCAGCAGGGGAAGGTTTATACGGATCAGTGGGGATGGGTCGACGAAAAGGAAGCTAAGGAGAAGCAGGCAAATTATCAGAAATTCCAGGCCGCCAATCAAGTCGCGGATCAGAAAAGGCAGGAAGAGCTTCAGAAGCTTTCTCAAGGTATCCGGGATACCCAACAAAAGATCAAGGATATGGAAGCTAAGCATGAAAAAGTCGAGGTTCTCCGGAATAAACTGGATGAACTTGAAAAGGAGCGCAAGCAGGATGAACTGGATGCCCGTTGGAATTCCAAGGCAACGATGACCAACACTGCGCAGTTGGCAGCCCGCGAGATCGTCACAGGCTCAGATGCAGAGGGGGGAACCTCTTATAAAGCGATGGCGCTCCGGATGCTCATGGGAAGTGTCACCGTGGGGTATTCAGAGGTTGCTTACAATACCGCAGACGCGAGTTATCAGGTTTATGACCATTTAAAGAACGGCGATTCGATCATGGGCGCAGTGGCCAAAACAACGATGAGTATGGCTACCTCGGAGGTGATCGGGAGAGCCCAAGCCGGTCTCTTCTCCTGGGGTGCAAAAAAAGCGACCACTGCGGTCCGGAAAGCGTTTGGACAAGCCGCGGAGGTCGGAACCGAAGGTCTTTCGAAATCATTGGCAAAAAAGAAGACTGCCGTTGAAAAAGTTTTTGCCATTAAAGACGAAGCGAAACAGGCTGAGGCGATCAAGAAGCTTTATCGCGGCGGCGGGATGGAAGAATTAAGCCAACTGGAGCGCAAAGGGCATCTTGGGACCAATGACGTGAAGAAGATGCAGCAGGTGATCGCCAAGGAGGTTGACGAGGCGGTCGATACCGGTGTGAAGAAGACCATGAACGAATTCGAAGAGAAGACCGGCGTGAAGATTAAGGAAGTCATGGTCGGTGATAGCGGTTCCAGCGCTTCCGGCAAGGTCCACTCGGTCAATACGGATGCGGATTTTGCATCGCTTCCCAAGTTCGACGAAGCGTCTTTGAAAACCTACGCTGATAAGAATTTTGGCGGGGATCTTGTCAAGGCGAATGAGAAGCTTTCAAAGAAATTCGCCAAAGCACAGGATGCTTTTGTGGATGAGAGCTTGAGGACTAAGGGGCTGAGTTCTTATGATGTGGGCTATCAGACCTATGACCGTTTTGGAGCTACGGCAGGGCCCGGCGACGCCTATACGGCGGGTTTCGTTCGGACAAGACAAGCCACGCAGGGAAAAACAACGGTTTTCAAACCTGGCGAAGGCAGTGAGATCAAATCTTACAAGACCTCGGGTCAGGCGATGACCGATCAGGACCTGCTTATCAGGAAAGAGGTTATGGGGAAAGAAGTGAAGAGGCTCAATGAGAAAATGGAAGGTTTAAGCCCTCGTGAGCAAGCTTACATGGAAATGAAGAAAAAAGACCTCGAGAAGGAATTAAAAAAGATTTCTAGCGAGGATTCTCCCAAGATCGAACAGGGCGAGGCGAAAGATATTATGAAGCAACAGGAAAAAGCCCTCGGCAAAGAAGGGCTCACAGCCGAGAAGGCTTCCAAAGCGCTCGAACGTGCCGACAAAGCCCTCGCGCTTTCCAAGGAATCCGGGGTTGATCCCGGGCTCCTAGAAAAGGCGCGACTGCTACGCCAGAATCCGCAGCAGGCGAAGCAGATCCTGGGGAATATGAGCGAAGAAGCATTCATCAAGCAGGTCGATACCGCCGTCGAGCAGGCCGGGCAGAAGATTAAGGGCAATTGAAGCGTACAATGGTCCCCGGGGGAGCAGGGACTCACTGAATCGTTTTCGTTTTTAATTGAAACTTTCTCGATTTTGAGGTTGTCTAAGTCATCGGAGCTTGGAGTAAGAAATTATGCAAGAGATCGAGCGGGAACTAATCACTCAAGCGAGGCAAGGGGACATGAGGGCTTTTCGGGAGATCTATCAAAGGGCTTCCGGATACGTCTACACGTTGGCTTACCGTATCGTCAACACGAAGCATGATGCCGAGGAAGTGACGCAGGATGTGTTCCTCAAGATCCATCACAGTCTCGGTTCTTTCAAGTTCGAGGCGTCGTTCAAAACCTGGCTTTACCGGATTGCGGTGAATACGGCCCTCAATCACGCGAAAAAAAGAAGCCGTGTGACGACACGCGAGTTGGAGGATATCTTTGAGGATCCCGCGACTGTGACGCAACCGGATGCGACAAAAAACATCGAAGTCGGAGAAACAGAGAATCAACTCAAAGTTCTGCTCGATCAACTTAATCCGGACCAGAGGGCTTGTATCGTGCTCCGGGAGATCGAAGGGTTGGATTATCAGGGGATTGCAAGCAGTCTTGGCGTTAACATCAATACGGTTCGTTCGAGGCTCAAAAGAGCCCGTGAGACCTTGATGGCCCTCGGGCAAAAGGAGGTGGCGAGCCATGGAATGTAAAAAAGTTCAGGATCGGCTCATCAATGAATATGTGGACAAAGAACTTTGTCCGGAAGAGAATAACGAAGTTAAGGGGCATTTGGCCGCGTGCTTGGATTGCCGGGAGTTTTTTGAGGAAGTCCAAAGGAGTGCCGTGATTCCCTTTAAAGAACTCGTGGAAATGCAACCAGACGGCGTTGTTTGGCAGCGAATCCAGGAGACAATTGAGACGGAGCGATCGCGTTCCTGGAATGGATGGAGGCAACTGGCAGATGCTTTGGTTCCTCTGCTAAGGATGCCACAGCCGGTTTTTCGCGTGGCGTTTGTGATGGTTTTGATCCTGGGGGGCGTGATTTTCGCGAAATGGCCGTCCAGTTACGCGGACCCGGTTTACGGGTATATTTCCGAGCAGATGGCCTTCATGACAGAGCTCCAGGCCGGGAATACGGATCTGTCGAACGGTGATTTGAAGGATTATGACGCGGCTTTTGAGGAAATAGGGGCGTGATGGAACTTTTAGGAAAAGCGTGTGGTCTAAGTGGTAAGAGCGTGGGGTTTAAGCGTATTCAAAAAAGGAGGGTTTCGAGGTGAAAAACAAATTAACAATGATCTTAGCGGTTTTGACGGTGGCAGGGTTGATGACGGTTGGGTCCGTAGCTTCTGCCGCGTGGGATAGCCCGAAGAGTGGCAAGGGCCAGCAGGCTGGGGAAAAGAAAGATTTTTTCAAAGATTTCAATTTGACCCCGGAGCAGAAAAGTAAGATCGATGCGCAGAACGAAGCCAGGCAGGCAAACAATAAGGTGACGAGTGAAGCGCTGAAAGTGAAAATGCAGGCACTTCAAGAAGCGATCTCGAAGCCGGGCGCGAAGCGGGCTGATGTGGACGCTTTGGTCAAGGAGATAGACGCGATCAATGCGCAAAGGTTCTCTCAGAAGATCGATGGCGCTTTTGCACTGAGAGAGGTTCTTACGCCGGAACAATACGCGAAGTTACAGGAACAGCGTAAGGGAACGACTGGAATGAAGGGAATGGGTGGTATGAAGGGCATGGGTGGCATGAAGGGAATGAAGAACAAAAAGTGGTAAGTCTGAGAAAAAGAATTTTGGGCTAAAGCAGGATTGAGTTTTGGCCCAGTTATTTAGTAAGGCCGGATCTTCTGTCAAAGGAAGGTCCGGCTTTTCTTTTGGTAACCCCGTAACGCCTGCTTCTCATGAGGCATATTTTTTGCTATCATACCCGCTCTATCCCAACGCGGGATTTTTTCACATGGATGGTAGTTGGGATTGCCCTAATTTCCGCCTTGTGGAAATTGAAAGGAATTAAGATTATGGAAACCTTATCCCTGAGACAAAACGACATTCTCCGGGGTGTTATCGAAACGCATATCGAGACCACCCAACCGGTGGGTTCCCGCTCGATCGCTGAGAAATATGCGATTTCTTTTTCTCCCGCAACTATTCGTCATGAGATGGGTACTTTGGAGGAGATGGGCTACTTGACGCATCCTCATACCTCGTCCGGCCGTTTGCCCACAGACCATGGTTATCGTTATTATCTGGATCATACTTCGTTTAAGGAGCATTTCTCCGAGCCTTTGAACCGGTTGGGGGAAGAACTTGTTCCTACGGCCGGGGAGGACAGGCTCGAAGAGTTTTTGGACCACGTTTCGCTTTTGCTTTCCTCGCTCTCCCAGGAAGTCGGATTGACCTTGATGCCTGTTGCGGAAACACCCGCCTCTGAAAAGCCGGGCCGTCTTAAGCTCTCCTTGCAGGGTTTGTCCTATATGCTTGAAAAACCGGAGTTTCAGGATGTTCGCAAGGTCCGTAATCTTCTAAGTGTTTTTGAAGAAAAAGTGGCGCTGATGCGATGGGTTCTGACGCATGCGGATCCGGAACAAGTGTCTGTTTCCATAGGTCGTGAGCATTCGCACGAAGCCCTGGAAGATTGCGCCATCGTGACGGCCTGTTATACCGCGGGGAAAAACCGCCAAGGTGTTATCGCAATCCTGGGACCCAAGCGCATGGCATATCGCCAGATCATTCCTTTGGTCTCCCGCATGGCTGCGGCGGTGGGCGATATTCTGGAACATAGGGAGCCCGAAGCCTGATGAGTCACCATTCCAAGAAAAATCATTCTCACGAAAAGGATCCCCAGGATTCGAACGCGGAGAAGTGCGCTCCTGTGGAATCGAAGGCTTCCACCCCAAACGGCAAGATTGAAGTTTCAGCGCAGGAGTATGAAGACCTCAAGAGAAAAGTCGCAGAACTCGAAGGATTGCGTCAGAAATTTCTGCTTGCGGCGGCGGATTATGAGAATGCGAAGAAACGGAACGCACGGGATAAGGAAGATTTCATCAAATTCAGCCAGGAGCGGATCTTGAGGGACCTCCTCCCGGTTTTGGATAATTTTGAACGTGCAGTGAGCCACGCCAATACCGCTTCGGCGAATGCTTCCGCGTATGAGGACTTGCGACAAAATTTGAAGACCGTTATTTCCGGTGTGGAGAGGGTGCAGAAGCAGTTAAACGATATTCTCAAAACCCACGGACTCAAGCGGATCGACACTGCGGCCCAGGCGTTTAACCCGCATTTCCACGAAGTGGTGGCGCATGTGCCCGAAGAGGGTAAGGAAGACCAGATTGTGGACGAATTGGAGCCCGGCTTCATGCTGCATGATCGTCTTCTCAGGGCCGCCAAAGTCCGTGTCCGCGTTTCCCCCCAACCGAAGGCGTCCGCTTCCGAAGAGAAACAGGAAGAGATCACTTAAAGAACAGGCTGGCGGATGGAGGGTGAAGTTAAAACCGGCTTTTTGCCATCCGCCATTCATCATTCAATATCCTGAGGTTTATGACAAAACGTGATTATTATGAAGTGCTGAGTGTGACCCGGACCGCGGACGGGGAAACTATCAAAAAAAGCTACCGCAAGCTCGCGCTCCAATATCATCCGGATCGCAATCCCGGGGATAAAGCGGCCGAAGAAAAGTTCAAAGAAGCCGCTGAGGCCTATGCCGTATTGAGCGATGCGGACAAACGGGTCCGTTACGACCAGTTCGGTCACAGTATGGGCGGTGCGGGATTTTCCGGCTTCGAAGGTTTTCAGGACGCATTCGGTGGGTTCAGTGATATTTTCGGCGATCTTTTTGAGGATTTCTTTGGCGGGAGCGGAGGCGGTGGAAGAAGGCGCGGCCGCGGGCAACGGGGTTCCGACCTGGAATACACGGTTGAACTCGAACTCGCCGAAGTGCTTACCGGCAAAACTTTTGATCTTGAGATCCCTCGTAAGGAAACGTGCGGCGAATGTCTTGGAACGGGTGCGGAAAAAGGTTCCAAGAAAAAAACCTGTTCTGACTGCGGCGGAAGGGGTGAAGTACGCGTCTCTCAAGGTTTTTTCACGCTTCGCAGGACCTGTCCGCGCTGTCACGGTGAAGGGGAATCCATTGAGAAACCCTGCCCCAGTTGCCATGGCGAGGGTCGTGCGCGAAAAACACGCAAGCTCCAGGTCAAGATCCCTGCGGGTATTGAACATGGCTCACGGCTCCGCGTGACTGGCGAGGGCGAGGCTGGACAAGGTGGCGCCTCACGAGGCGATCTTTATATCCAGGTGCTCATAAAAAAGAATAAGACTTTCGAGCGCCAAGGCCATGACATCTATTGCGAGGTTTTGATCCCTTACACCGTGGCCGTGCTTGGGGGTGAGGTGGAAGTGCCGACACTTACGGGAAAGACTTGTCTCGAGATTGCGGCAGGCACACCGGCTGGGAAGGTTCTTAAGATCAAAGGTGAGGGCGTTCCGGCTTTCGGGATGGAAAACCGGCGCGGGGAAGAGTATGTGAAGGTGGATATTGAGATCCCGACGAAATTAAGCAAGTCGGAGCGTGAGCTTCTGGAAAAGTTGGCGGCCGAACGCAAGGAAAAGATCCAGATGAAGAAAGGGCTCTTCCAGTGAACTATTTTGATTATCGTTACAGGGTTCTTTACGCGGATACGGACCAGATGGGGATCACGTATTACGCAAATTATTTCAAATGGTTCGAGGCCGCGCGTACGGAATATTTTCGGGAATTGGGATTCCCTTACACCGAATGCGAAAAAAAAGGGATCTTTCTTCCGGTCGCGGAGGCCCATGCCAATTATCTTGCACCGTCGACCTATGACGATGACATCACGGTGCGGACGAGCGTCGCCGAGGTCGGCAACAGCACCCTTCGTTTCGAGTATCAGGTTTTGAACGCGAAGACCCAGGTTGTCCTGGCGACAGGAACTACAGTGCATGTGTTCGTGAACAAAGCCATGAAACCATGTCGTGTTCCGGCAGAGATCAAAGAAGTCGTCAGGGAACACGCGCTTCTTAAAAAGCGCTGCCGTTGTAAGGGCGCTTAAGGCATAGCGGCAATCGATTCGCGGATTACGAAGCCCGCGAGGTCGGGATCCACGTGATTCGCATCGGTGAGGTGTTGTCGATTGCGCGTTGTGCGGCGTAATGCTAAAGTGATAAAAATCAGAGAACAATGATATGCCAGGGATAAGAGTAACGGTTTTAGGAGACGGCGGGTGGGGAACGGCGCTTGCGCTTGTGAACCTTCGCCGTGGCAATGAGGTAATGATGTGGTCCGCATTTGCGGATTACGCGGGAGTTCTTCAAGAAGAGCGCGAGAACGTCAAATTCCTTCCCGGCGTCAAACTGCCCAAGGACCTCAGGGTTACGTCCAACCTTAAAGAAGCCGTCGTTTTCGGTGACGTGCTCGTGCTGGCTATTCCCTCGCAATATCTCCGCAATGTCCTATTGAAGATCAAAGAATTTTCGTATCGCGGCAAGATCCTTGTTAGTACCGCGAAAGGGATTGAAAAGAAAACCTGCCTTCGGCCTTCCGAGATCATTCGCTCGGTTCTGGGTAAAGATCTTCCCATCGTTGTGCTGTCAGGTCCTTCGCATGCCGAAGAAGTGGCCCGGAAGATCCCGACTCTGACCGTGGCGGCCTCCGAGGACCCGAAACATGCCCAATACATTCAGGAGCATTTTCGCGATCCTCAATTCCGGATCTATGTCCAGAAGGACCTGACCGGGGTCGAATTTGGTGGCGCGCTCAAAAATGTGATCGCGATCGCGGCAGGAGTTTGTGACGGCCTCAAGTTCGGGGATAATACGAAATCCGGCCTTATCACGCGCGGGCTCTACGAAATCGTCCGGCTTGGTGTGAAGCACGGCGCAAACCCGAATACTTTTTTCGGGCTTTCCGGGATCGGGGACCTCATTACGACCTGCTTTTCAAAACACGGCCGGAATCTTCATGTGGGTCGCGAGCTTGGTAAGGGCCGGAAGATCAAACAGATCCTCGGGGAGATGGCCATGGTTGCCGAGGGCGTGGATACGGCTTTAAGTGTGCACCAGCTTTGTGTGCGCGAAGATCTGCATCTGCCGATCATGGGGGAGGTCTATAACATGCTCTTCCAGGATAAAGACCCTGGCGAAGTTGTTGCCTCGCTTCTTTCGCGCACCCCGTACGAGGAATGGAAAGCATTCGACCTTAGCTCCTTCCAGGAAAAGATCGCCAAAAACAAGTGATCTGGTTTTGGGCATAAAAAAGCCACGAGGGAAAATCCCCCGTGGCTTTTTTGCTTCAGATCTTTTTAAATTACTTTGTTGCCGGATTCATAGCGATCGAAGGCGTTTCGTCCTTCTTAGTGTCTCCGCGCGGAAAAATATCATCCCAGTGCGCGGTGATGCTGATCACAAATTCTTGCAGGTAAGATGTGTAAGTTCCATCCATGGAAGAATTGAGGAGCGCTGCATTCTCTGCCACGCTGTTGTTAATGCGCCTTCTGAAATAGAATGAGTTGGAATAGGCGATGTCCGTAGTGAGATATTTGTTGATGTCATAACCAAGCCCAAGGCTCAAGGACAGGTGGTTTGCATCGGCAACGGCCGGTATGAAATTATCTTTTGGAACCGGAGTCCAGTAAAAAAAGGAACCACCGCGGAGCGTCAGTTTTTTTGTGAGCTTATGGCTTGCGCCAAGCTGGAGGCCAAAGGCTTCCGTGTAGTCCTTATTGCCCTCGCGAATGGCGTTCAAAATAGCGTCATCCGACGCGTTCCCCGAAGAGTCAGTCACAAAATATTGGCGCTTATAAGTAGCCCAATGGGACCACGTGAAATCCGCTTCATAGTGGGTCTTGGGGGTTGGCTGATAGGCATAGGCCCATGTCATGTTCATAGGCAAAGAGACTTTGGTGTGGACGCCCGTTTCATAATTCCGAAGGCCGAGTCCGCCTAAAAAGCCGGGGATGTTGGAATTTTCGACTTTTGCCAAGCCGCTGGTTTTCACGACTACAGGGCTCCGGAAATAATATCCCACGCGGTGTTTTTCGCTCAGTTTAATCAGCGTGCCCAATTGCCATCCCCAGTGATTTCCCGAGGTGTTCAGCCGGATCTGTCCGTCCGGGGTGGTGAATCCACCATATGTCTTCGTGATGAGGTCATTGGGATAGCCCTGGATCCCGCCAAAATCATAGATCCTGTACCACATGGGACCGCCACCGACCGAGATCTTATCCGTGATCTTGTAGGCGATCGTGGGCTTGATCGTGTACATCTTGAGGTAATTTCTCCAGCCGGCGTAATGGACTGCCGGATCATTAGAATTATATTTATTCATGAGGCCGAACGGGGAGTCCATGCCGACGCCGAGTCCTAGCTTGTTGCTGAAGATCTTTCCGGGGTTGATCGTGACATAGGCGGTGGGAACCATGCTGATCGTTCCGGAACTGCGCGTGTTGCCTGTGATGTCGTTGTCCTTCCACGTGAACATGCTGAGGAAATTCGCGTCGCCCTGGACTTGGACACCCGGAAGATCCGCGATGCCGGCCGGGTTGTACGAAATGGCAGCCGGCTCATCGGGAGTTGCCGTGCTGGCGCCGCTGAGCGCGATCTGCTTGGCGCTAAAAGAAGCATTTTCAAAACCGCCGCCACCGACCGCGAAAGCGGGGGCGGGGGTGATGGAAATAAAGGCGATAAGGATCGCGACCGGGAGGATTTTCTTCATCATGCGATGGAACTCCTTTTTAGGGCGCAGGGTCTGCGCGTTCTGAATACAAAATACAAATCTTTCATCTCAATGTAGGATAAGACAGCAATGCATCACCTGACAGATTATCGAACCGCGCGAGCATATTCTTCAGCCGTGTTCTTGGATTTTTTTTGTTTGCTTTAGCCGAAATGATAGCTAGCGCTATTTATTGCTATATTTAATTTTTAGTTGGCTTGCTTTTGTCAAAATAGAGTGTTAGATTTCTATTAGAAAAAGGGAGTACGACAAATGTCGTCAGACGAACTCGAACACCGGCTAGAGCAAATCAGGGACAAAAAGCTTGCGACCGAAGTCCGTCGCTTCATATTGAACCTTTTCCTTCTTTTTGATGATAACCCGCCGCCGCATATCCAGTCTTATATCACGGAGATCATGGATATCCTCGAATCCAAGAGAGCCCCAGCGCCCGTCCGCCTCAGCTTGTTTAGTATTTTCTAATCAGTTCTTTCCAGCTTCGCCGTTCAAATGAGCGCTTTTCGGAATATCTATTATTGATAGATATTGTCCTTCCATAAATCTCCTTCGTGAAAAAATCCCGACTCTTTCCATTCCCTTCCGATTTCCCCGGCGTTATGTTTGTGTCGGCCCAATTCACAAAAGTTTTGAAGGAGGATGACATGAGCACACTCGTGACGGACACCCAGCCGTCGTCAAAACATTCCACAGAGGGGGAGACGTGGATGCAGATCACCTTCACAATGGATCCGGAGCATTATCGGGCCCTTCGGGCTCGCGCCGAGGAGGAAGGCCTCAGCGTGCCCGGCTTCGTCCGCGAAAGCGTGATGGATTCTTTAGAAGCCATGAGGCCCCATCCCGCGAAAATAAAATCAGTTTCCAAACGATACCTCTAGTGAGATCGTGAAAACTTCTTTCGCGCTCCCGCTCAAAAGCATGGCATTATTCATTGCCATCGTTTTCTGTTGGGATCAGGTGGTGTTCGGGGAAGGCGCAACGCCCTATGATGCTTCTCCGATCCAGACAGCTCAACCCGCAACTAATGCCACCGGAACAGGACAAGATGCGGACCTTTCCCGGCTGACCTCTAACACGACAACCGATTTTCTTTCAAGCTCAATCTCACCCTTATCGTCGCCTCAGAGCGCTTTTCAGCAAACGGATCACCCAAAAATCTATGATGAAGCCGGAAAGTTGCGGTCCGAACTTGCTCTGGATGGCCAGACGATCCGGCATGTATATGAAGGCGACGCGATTCAAGAGGCCGTCGATCAGTCAGCGGTTGGAGATACAGTGCTCGTTCATGCGGGAACTTATCACTCTCACTTGGTATTAAAACAAGGGGTCAATCTTAAGGGAGAAGATGTGAAAACCACGATCATTCATGGAGATTATGCTTTCAACGCTCCGATTATTCGAGCCATTGGAGATAACCGCATTGAAGGGGTGACGGTTATGGGCGCAAGAGAATTACCGGGCCAATCCTTGGGAGCGATCTCAATCGAGGGGGAAGGAGTGAAGGTCCGTAGCAATATTATTACAGGCAATTTAAGCGCGGGAATTTATGTTCACGCTGATGCCAACCATATTCTCATCGAGAAGAACTTTTTTTACGGGAATCCTGTCGCTGTCAAAGAACCCAAAGACGGCAATGTGATTCGCTATAACACAATAGTGGGTTATGAAACAGCCTCCATTTCAAGGATTTCATCTATCCGTTATCTTGCCAATCAAGGTTTTCAGCTTGGTATAGCGTATTCCGACAGCATCTATTCCTATCGCATTGAATATTCGGACGATGGAGGCAGGACGTGGAAGTGCGCTCAAACGGAAACGTCACCGGGAGTTTTAGAGAACCAGATTGTTCTGGCAAATCGACTTGGAATTACTTCCTGGATTGATAATGGTTCTGCGACGAGTCCGGGGCCCCTTGATGTTGATATGCGATGGTATCGCGCGGTAGCCGCGGAAAGTTTTGCAGGCAAGATCGGCATCGAAATCTTGGGAGAGCAAGCTCCCGTGATCCAAAACAATATCATCGCTTATCAACACACCCAGTCCCTCTGGGAAGAAGCGGAGACGTCTCCGATGGGAACTGCCCTGGTGGAAGATAATGTTCTCTTTCATAATGGGGAAGCCGGAGATATTTCGGGACAATATCTTCCTCCGGCGATCAATCCAAAAACAGGAGAAGGATGGACGGGTGGGAATATACTTGCGGATCCGGAGTTTACCAATGTTACGTCAAAAGATTTCAGCGTTGCGGCAATTTCCCCGGCCTACGGCCGCGGTGCATTTTTACCTGATGCGCTTGTTGCTGCGCTCGATCGTGCGAGCTTTTTTAATGTTTCAAACCGGATCGAAAAGATCGAGGATGCCGGCCAGACCGTGGGTTACCGGGTCGTTTATGCCGAAGGCTCTCGGGAAGAATTCTACGGCGATGGGAGTAGCGTTCTTGATGCGACACCGCCCGGGATACGGCTGACCTCCGAAAATGTTTTTGTCAATCAACCCGATTATGAACTGGTTTATTGGGTGGACGGGGTCGAGAAAAGAGAAGGGCATCATTTAACGGACGGGCAGAACAGCTTCACGATCGAGGCCGGGGATATTTTCGGGAACAAAACCGCGCAGGTCGTGCATGTGACGTTGGATCGTACGCCTCCGGCGGGTATGCTTCTCATCAATGATGGCGATGAAGAAACCGATTCCAGATTCGTCGTGCTTTCGGTAAATGCCACTGATAGTTCACCTCTGAAGGATGTTCGTTTTTCCTTGGACGGCGGGATCCAATGGACCGATTGGGCGGAGTTCTCGGGAATGAAGGTCGTCATGCTTCCCGAGGGAGAAGGATCCAAAGAGATCTTATGTCAGCTGGGCGATGAAGCAGGGAACATCGCTTCTTTTTCGGATACGATCCGTTTCACTCCCGTGCCCGTGCGACCCGTAGTCCAATTCCTTTCCGCTTCTTCCGTGGACGATCCACTCTATCTGCTTCGTTACACTGTGAATGGAGTGGAGCATCAAGAAACCTGGCGGCTCCAGCCGGGTGAGAACCGGCTTATGGTTTGCGCTTCTTTAGGTGCTTTGCCGAGCTTTGAAGAATATGTTGTTGTCTTAAATCAGCAGGACAACCTTCTTCCTTCGATGCCTTTCGTGCCGGCAATTCCGTCGGATCTCGTTTCACTCACCGCACAAAACGGTCTTGTTTTGCAATATCAGAATGGAAATCTTTTTGGGATAGAAAAACCAGGCGAATACACGCTTTTTGACGCAACGTTCGACGCAGGTCAAAATCTTTCAGGAGGTTTTCTCCTTTTTGAAAACGGAGACAGGCTTCTTTACCAGAGTGGAAAACCGTTTTATTTATTGAATACTCGCGGAGAGAAAACGGTTTATAACGAAGACGGCACCGTGGCGTATGTGTTGATGCCGAATAACAAAAAGATCCGTTTTGATTATCGATTGGACGCCGCAGATAAAGTCCAATCGATTCTTAGCGCTGAGGAAGCCGTCACTAGTCTTTATGATGAGAAGGGAAAACCGGTTTGGATCAAGAAAGCCGACGGGACCTCGATCTTTTACCAAGATGGACTCTTGACGATGTACACCGATGCCAGCGGGAATGTATTCCATTATGAAGTCTCCGTCCTCCACGATGGGAATGACCTGACTGGTTATCGATCGGAACTGGTTTCAGTGATGCATGCGGGGACAAGTACCGTGGTTCCCATCGCAACGATTCTTGCCGATTTGCCGAATTATCCCGCCGTCCAAGCCACCTTGGAACAGCAGCTTTCAAGGGTTCTTGAATATGACGCGGCGGGAAATATGAAAAAAATCCTTGCCGGAAGCGGAGAAACTCTGGAGCTTCAAAACGGTCTCCCGGTTTCTTTGACCAGTCGTTCGGGTGAACTTTCCACGTTTAAAAATCCATTTTCCGGAAGCCAGGATTTTTTTTCGGTTTCTCTGAACGGAGGAGATCTGGAGCAGTTTTTTGGATCTGACGGCCAATTGAGCGAGATCCGGCTGAGCGACGGGACACTTTTTAAGATCAATGGATCGGAGCTCGATCGCATTGAGCTGGAGGACGGCAGTGTTTTGAGCCAGCTTGTCTGGAATGGACAGAATCTCACCGGGTTTATGCGCATCTGTCCAGATGGCTCCAAGGATTTTTACAGCAACTCAAGGATCATAACCCGCCAGGATTCCCAGGGAACGATTTCTAATTTTGCCTACGGGACGTCGACGGGAGCTCCTGGTTTCGTTACAACGCAGGACGGAAGGACGTATGTCGTCCGAGAATCTCGAAATGCTCAGGGAGAGATCGAGCGGACCATGGAATTGATCTCGATCCAATTGCCGGGAGGTGCTTCTATACAAGTCCAGGATGGAAAACCGGTGCAATATTCCGAATATAAATCGGTTCCGGTGGATCCCGTAGAAGTCCCGAGCCTTTTGGAAGGCCGGTTTTTTGTTCCGCTTGTCCAGTTAACGAATGCCCAACTTCGGGAATTGACCGTTGACCAGAACGGGACGATATTTTCGGGCCAGATCCTTTTTAATGACGGGACCCAGTATCTGATCGAAGACCAGAAGATCGTAAAGCAGATCACAACTTTCGGGCAGCTGATTGAATTGGATAAAGAGACTTTGCCGCCGATCCAAACAATGCCTGCCGCTCCTGTGGCTCCCTTGACGTCCGGCGAGACGGCTTTCCGGGATCAGCTGGTCGAGACGCAACTTGATTATTTTATGAATGGCAAGGGAATCCACGTCGGCACAGGATTGCCCATTGATAATCTCCTTAACGGCCAGCAGTCGCAATATAGCCAGGCGACCTTGGTGGGTTTTTGGGCAGAGATCTTATCCTCGATTGTCACCGGGGATTATGTGACTGCCAGAATGTCCCGCGCGGAGGCCTTAGCCAGGCTCGAACAATTGCTGGCCACGTATGAACAGGTTCAGCAGCAGGCCGGTTGGAATGGGATGGTTTCATTTTTTACAATCATAGAAAAAAATGAGTCGATTCTCGACGATTCGGGGAATCCCACAGGCCAAACTCATAAGGTGTACAGCTATCAACGCCGCTTTAATCAAGTCGGTTTCGGAGATGTGCTAAATTTATCCGTGAGCCTCTCCAGCGTGATCGGTGCATTGCAGGGTCTTTCTTTCGACCCGGCGTTGGAAGTTCTTCGTGATCACATCCTTTCTAGCGCAAATTCGATCCTTACGGCGCAGGAACCGGGATACGCCGCTTTTTATAATAACTCGGGAAAATATTTCAGACAAGTCTATAAGCTTGTTGCCGGAGGGGACGGTAATTTCGAAGGATCGATGGACAGGGTTTTTAATGAATTCCGCTCCGGCATGGTGTGGCTTGCCGCGCGTTACCCGCAATATTCGGATGCGCTCAAGAATCTGAATGTGGCGGTCCGTCCCTTTGAAACCCAACAAGGGGATATGGTGGATATTGCGGCTCCTTATGACGGCGGAGCTTTTCAGATGTTCTGGCCACTGATCCATGTGGACGAGACGCAATATGCCGAATTTGACGTGGCTTTGAGAAATTTCCTGTACGCTCAGGCGGAATTTGTGAACGCTAACGGTATCCCCGGATTACTCTCCGCGGGCGATGAGCCTCTGCATGGGTACCAAGGAAAGATCGGATTACCGGAGGCGGCGGAGACCGACGATATCCTGAAAACGGATATTGGGTCCATCTATGGTGTTGCCTCTGCATTTCCCTTAGCGCCGCATTACGCACTTCAGTTTTTGAAGAATTTACAGGCGCAATTTCCAGGTATGTCGACAGCCGCCGGATTTGTCGACGCGATCCAAATGCAAAATGTGACGCAGCAGGACCCTCAGACCGGTCAAATGGTCACGGTCCAGGAACCTGTCTTTTCGGATCAATATTACGGTGTGGATCAGGCAGCGTTCGTTCTTTCGCTTCTTAAAACAAGTCAGGGATATTTCGGAAAATATCTTCAGAGCACAGGATTCCGGGAGTCGTTCGACGATCTTTACCGATCTCTGAAATTCAATTTAAGTCCTGTCACAAAGAGCAATCTACCGCCGTCATTTTTTTCTCAAAATACGGCATTGCTCTATGACGGCGGCAGCGCAACTCCCGATGGGCTTTCGGCAAGTCTTATCAAACAACCGGGTTTTATTTCCACGATCTCGGATCCCGAGTTGGGAGAGGGACATGTTTTTAATTATGTGACCTCGACCGGAAATTTTCATCACATGGAAATCGAATTCGGCGAAGGAAGTACGGCTCGCCGGATGAACCTTCAGGAATATTTTCTTTCTCCAAAACATTCAGGCACTGCCACGCTCCTTTTGGGGGGTATGGACCTGGATGTCCTCAATCGATCATCCGCCCAAGGAGTCTTTTACACTCCAGGTCACGGGTATTCCTTGAGTGGGCTCATGACGGATCCCGGGATCGGGCAGGTCCGGCATGTGACTTTTAACTTTCAGGATCCCTGGCACCCCGTCGGACTTTGGGCGAATTACAACAACATGGATCTCTCTGCTTACGATTTTCTCTCCGTGCCGGTGAAATTAGGAACCGGGACCTCCGAAAATGTCCGTTTGAAGTTCGAGCTCAAAGGCACGGGAGAAGTCTTTGTGACAGAGCCCTTGACGCAGGATTGGCAGTATCTTTCGATCCCGATCCCTAAACCGGCCCGGGCCATGTCTCAATTGGCGATCTCGATCCAGCCGTGTGACGGAAAGGAGATCACCGGCGATTTTTATCTGGGACCGCTTTCGGCTTTAAAAATCAGGACCTCAAATAATATTTATTGGGAAACGATGCTCGGAAAATCCGAATCGGAGATCAGGAGCCTGGTTTTGCAGAACATAGCGGCTCAGGGGAATAACGGAGGCTGGTTCCAGGATCGGGAGGTGCTTGAAAATTTCACGATCGATTCGGAAGGGAAGCTCGTGAACGGCGTTCTCAAGCGCGCGGACGGCGGGATCCAGTATTTTCAGAACGGACAGCTTGTAAAATGGATCTTTAAGAATGGACGTACGGTGCTTTTTGAAAGAGGTCTCGCGAGTTTTGTGGTCGATCTGGCCCGTGGAAAATTGGAGACCGGCCGTTTTTATTACGACCAGAACTTGCGAGGAGAGATGCAGTCCTTTGTTCTCCGGGATAACGAAAGTGAAAGAACATTTGGTTCGGACGGGAAGTTAAAGACCTTGGTCCGGAACGGGCATCGGGTTGTTTTTGAGAATGGAAGTATCAAGTCCATCAGCGTTTCTGGAGGGACGCTGACGGATCCTGAATTTTCAAGCAGCGGTGAATTATTGAAGGCGCATGTCCTTTTGTTGGACGGAACTCAATTTGATATCGACCAAACCCGGGAACAGACTACTGATATGGGGAATGGGGTCCGCGTCACCTATGCGGGATCTTATATCCAGTCGATTGAAACTCTCCAGAATGGACGCACGGATCTTTCTTATAGCCTAAATGTAATGGGAAAAGTGATGGGTGTCAATGTGACCTTTCGAGAAACGATCGCTGACGCCCAAACGGGGCAGCCTCGGGTCGTGACGCGCCAAATGTCTCTGTTTGAGTTTCTTCAGAGGCCCGAACGGTCCGTGGAAAAATCCTATCTTTTGAAGGAGACACCGGTCTCCATTCTGCCGTCATCGACTGTGGGAGGATTCAGCACAGGGGCGCTTGCTTCCGGAGAAATGACGGAAGGACTTAAAGGGAATTATGGTTTTGATTCCCAGGCGCGTTACCGTTTCCAGTACACGGATTCTTTCAGTGCGACATTAGGGGTTTCGATCAAGCATGATTCCACGCCGGTCAATGTCTCAGCCTTTAGTTTTTTGACGCTAACCCTTCGTCAGGATCCAGCCATGGATTGGAATCAGGATTTCGAATTGACCCTGAAATCCCCCTCTCAAGATCCCCTGGGCTCTTTTTCCATCCAAGATGTCCAAAATGATTATCAAACCTTTGCATTTCCCATGTCGGATAAGACTGGGATCGAAGGAGAAATCGATTTGGAAGTGGCGCGCGAATGGGATGGTCTCAATAAATCCGGAGCCATTTATTTAAAAGATATTTCTTATGTGGCCCTGAGGACCCTGGGGACGGAGCTATGGGAAGATCGGATCGGGATCTCCGCTCTAGAGCTTCAGAGTCTTAAGATCGATGCGGACCAGCTGGCTTCAGTGGGTGTTGAAATCGCTTCGCGCAGTCCTCTTGTTTATCCTGAATTGGCCGCATGGTTCGATATCCCGACGCAACTGGTTTATGGGACGGACCCGAGTCAGGAAGATCAGCTTCTAAGTTTCAAGCGCTTTGACGGCAGTCAAGTGGAACTGAACGGAAGCGATGTGAGCCGGGTGACTTTGCCGAACGGGATCGTCAATGAATATTCGGCGTCCGGGAATGCGGCGCAGGGAACAATCCTTGGGCTGGGGGAGGATGCGGGTGACGCGCGGACTGTCAGCTACAGTTACGGCGCTCTCCGGAAGATCACGCAGCCAGACGGCAGGGAATATCTTCTTTCGTATGAATTCGATCCGGAAGGAAAAGAGATCACGGTCTTCAAAGATGCGCAAAGCGGAGAGGAACGCCGGTTCAAGGATGGAAAACTTATTTCGTCGGGCGATCCCGATCAGTTGAAGACTCATTACACCTATGAGAACGGAGAACTGATCGGCGCGGAACTCACATACCGGGATCGCCTGCTCAACAGTACCCAATATTCTTTTAATGAGAATGGGACTCAAGTGACGGATGACCGCGGTACGACTTGGTTTTATAACGCCAACGGTGAATTGATCAAGCATATGACCCGAGATGGTTATCTCTATGAATATTCCGAATATACCCAGGAAATGATCGCGGGCGGAACCTTGGATCCTAACGACTATAAGAGTGCTCTTTATGGCGCTACCGGGCTTCGGGCAGTCACTTTGAAGGGGTACCAAGCGGCAGATGGTTCCTGGATCTCCTGGAATGGCGTGCAAGGCTCCGAGATCCATTTCGCATCAGGAGCGCAGGGCGTGAATCTTCAATTCGATGAAGAGCAAAGGATCGAAAGCGGTCAGATTCAGTTTCCGGACGGGATGATCCTTGAGATCGAGAATTTTATTCCGGTTCGCGGACGCTTGGCCACCGGACAGACTTTCGAATCCATTCTGCCTCAGGCGAATGATTATGAACTTCTTCAGGACGGGGACGGTACGTATCTCGGATTCCGCTTCAAAGTGGGGGAAGTGTTATTCACCTACAATACTGCAGGAGAACTGACCAGGACCGAATCGGAGAACGGTATCACCAATGTTTTCACTTATGCCCGCGATGCACAAGGAAATCCGGTGAGTTATACGCGGATGGAACGACAACAGATCGCGTTTAATGGTGTGCCTTTTCCGAAAGAAGCGGAGTTGGTCGCGGGGATCAATCAGAAGCTCATGGATTCCGGCAAAGAAACAGCGGTTCATCAAGGGAGCGGATTCCTGGTGGCGGTTTACAAAGAAGCCACGAACCAGTGGGATGCTTACTCGGGGACCTTTGCCGTCGAATCGGACCGCATCGGTCTTAAACATTTTCTTTCCGAGATCAAAACAGGAGAATCCGTGGCCGTGGTCGTGTCCGATCCCGCGTTTTCGCAGGCTGGCAGCGAGATCCTCACGCTTCTGGAAGGTCTCGGGGCGGGACAGGTGCGTTTGGCAGCTGCGAGAAACAGCAAGTGGAGTTTTTTCGGAAATGAAAATCTGAGCCTGGGGCAGGGATTTGAAAAAGCCGGAGGGGATTCCTTCTCGACCATTACTGAAACAAACTCGTCTCAAAACATCGCAAGCGGCCAGATTCCCGCATTCGCGAATGTGAGTATGTTTTTCGAGATGTCCCAAGCCGCTGCCGGGGCCTTTTCCGGTTTTCTCAAAAGTTGTCAGCCTCTCAAAGCTGCACGTGATCTTCAGTCGATGACCGTCTATGACTCCCAAGATGAGATCGTTTTCTCCAGGCGACTCGACGGGATCAATTCCTTTTATGAACGCGGCAAGGTTCGCGAGACCTTTGATAAGGACGGGACACTTTTAAGTGTTCAGGAATATTCTTGCCCCGTGTCCGGCTGTCAAAGCTCTGAGGATATGACGCTTAAAAAGATCACGCTTGTGAAAGCGCGTCAGGACTTTGAGACGCAGGCCGCTCAGATGTCGGATCAAATCGAACAGACCAAATTCGATGCTCTTTATCGGCTTGCCTGGCAGGATGAGGTGGCGCGTCTTCAAATCAAGGAAAATGTAGATGCGGGCATTACGGAGATCTCGAGCGAGATCTCAAGTCTGGAATCCCAGCGTTTCCAAAGAGTGAAACAATGCCATCGTGGGTTTTTAGGGATCGGTAAATTTTGTGAGGAGAAAACCTACGAGGTGCCGGGCGTTCAAAGTGCGATTAATCAGCTCGTGAGTCAGCGCTCGGAGCTCATGATCACAGGCGAGGGACAACTCGCCGCGATCCCGGGCGCCGTGGCGGCCAAGAAGATCGAGATCGAGCAAGCGACCGCTGAAAAGATCATGGAGCTTCAGGCGCAGAAAGACGCATTTCTTTTGGATATCCTGCATCAGGAAATGGAGCCGATCATTACGGATTTTTACAGGCGTATTTTAGGCCGTGACGCGTCCAAACAAGAGTTCGACCTGTGGGTTGATCGTTCCAAGGTTGCCGGGTGGTTGGATGTGGTTCTCCTTCGATCGGAACTTGAGAGCTCGTCGGAAAAGACGGTTCGTGAGGAGCAAAAGGCAACGATTATTCAGGGCGTCCGGAACTTCCTGGAGAGTTATTTGCCTGCGACCCAGGAAGTAAAGGTCCAACTTCTCCAGAGCCTTCAACTGAACGCTTCGGAGGTTGTGGCCTTGGATGCAGAGGATGTTGCCAAAATCCTCGAATGGTTGGAAAGCCGGGACCTTCACTTCGGGCAATCCGCTTTTCTGTCGCTTAAGAAAATTCTGGCTTCCAAAGGCATCGAGGTCCCGACGGAAACGATCGGAAAAGAAACGGTCCTTATCGATATCCTCACCGGGAGCATTACGCGTTTTACAGACGGCGACCTTTTGATCTCGATGTTCGCGATGGACAGGACCGCGGCTATTCATGCCAAGGATTTTACAAGCGTGAAATATTCTTATCAGGATCTCAACGCGCTTTTTCAAAATGTCTGTCCCGACCTTCAGGCGGGCTGTTCCTTGCGTCTGATCGCGCATGTCGGCGAGGACCATTTCGTGGTGGTAAAACGCGTTACGGATACGCAGGTTATTTATGAGGAGACCGGGAAAGGTGCGGGCGGCGAAGACATGACGGTGAATAAAGAGGATTTTCTCAAGATCTGGACCGCGAAAGACAATGCCGGTTATCTCATGGTTTCGGAGGAACAGGCGATCCAGGCCAAAAAGCTTTCCGACGCCGAGGCCATGAAGATTCGCGGGGCCTTCTTTTTCATATTCTTTGTAGTGTCGCTCGTGCTGACCGCGGCAAGCATGGTCGTTTCGACCTTCAGCCCGACTTTCGGAAAGATTTTGGGGTATGCCGCGCTTGTGGCTGGGATCATCGGGATCGTGGGGAGCCTCGGACAGTTCATAGTGCAGGGCGTCAAAATGGTTTTTTCCAGCATTGCCCAGCAAGGGATTTTTGCGACGATCAAACAAGGGATAGTTTATGTGGGCAAAGTTCTTTTTGAGTCCGTGAAATCCGTCGGTCGATTTATCGAGAACGCATTCGCGTTCGTCAAAGGGGGTTTTTCCGGCGGTTTCGGTAATTTTGGGGCCGGGATCACACAGCTGAAGACCTTTTTGATCGAAGGCGCGGGAAAGATAATTCCCAATTCTGGAGGACTTCGCGAGTTTACTTTTGCGCAGACTGCGGCGAGAGGGCTTATTGCGGCCAGTCTGAATATGGGAGTTTCGGCGGGGCTGGAGGGATTGGGCCTCGATCCGCGTTTGACGCAACTTGCCGCCGCGTTTGTGGGCGGAGCTTTTCTCGGGATCGGACAGGCCGGTACGAGTTTCATCCGTTCAGGTCTGCAGAGTTTTGTGATGCAAGGCGTCTCTCAGATGGGACTTCATCTCGGCCTCGCGCCGCCGATCACAGATGCCTTGTCCTTGCTTGCCGGCACAAGCATGGATTCGCTTTTTAACGGGAATCTGACCATCAATTTGGAAGAGATCGCCCCCACCATGGCCGCCAAACTCACCCTCGGCGGTCTCGAATTGCTCGGTCGATCCATGGGCCTCGATCCCCGCATTACAGCACTCATTGGATTGCCCATTGCCGCTAGTATCGGTGGAGTCGTGAGTGGGGCGATGAGCGGCAGCTCATCAACTATATTTAATTCCATCAAGGCCGCACTTTTTAGTCGGGAAACTCTGGGCGGTATTCTTTCTATTGGGTTTGATCTCGCAAGTGAAAAACTTAATATTA
Source organism: Candidatus Omnitrophota bacterium (assembly GCA_903856085.1). GTDB lineage: Bacteria > Omnitrophota > Omnitrophia > Omnitrophales > Aquincolibacteriaceae > Aquincolibacterium > Aquincolibacterium lacustre. Next base: position 57,716 of record CAIOAT010000031.1, read on the forward strand.
ATCCGCTTTTTTCGGCTTTAGGTTTACGTTTGGCTACGGCTGGGGTGATGGGAGCGATCAACCCTGATCAGACGATCATGAGTTCTATGGCCGAAGCCTTTTTAGAGTCTGTCAAACAACTTAACCCATTTTACGGGATGGATGTAACGAGTCCCGAAAGTCTGGCGGTCTATTTTTCCCAATCAGTTAACTTTGTTGACTTGATCCAGGAAAAGGGACTCTTGGCAGCGTTGGATTTGTATGCCACGTCTATTTTCAAGAGAGATGCGATTGAATCTATTCTGCATCAAGGCGGGCTTGCCGATATCCTTACGGGACGGGCAGAGTATACGGCTGTGAACGGAATACCTGTAAAAGCTATCCACATTGATGCAAACAATGACCTTTATTTTTCAACAACGGATGATTCTATCCTTTTAGGGCGGAGAAATGGCAATCAGGTGGAGCGAGGCGCGTTTGTAATCGGCGCCAATGGAAAGTTTTTATTAAAAGATGGAGTTGTGGAAACCAAATTCCCTGACGGGATGCATGCTGTTCTGGAAGTAAAAAACGGGCAATCTCATGGTTACCGGGTTTTTTCAGATAACAAAGATCTCTTTGAGATTTATGCCACAGGTGGGAATCAAATCGCTTTGAATCCGGACGGTAGTATTTATTCCGCCATTTTTATTAATAAGGTTAACGGAGCGAGACTCGAGTTTTCGAAAGGCCAGCTTGTTTCTTTGAGCATGACGGCGCCTAGCGGACAGAGCGTTAATGTCAGTGGAATGACACTGGCCCAGTTGACATCCATCCAGAAACAAGGGCTTGTCTCTTTTATTGCATCGAACGGAATATGGAATACCAAGCCGGAAGGCGTTTCCCCCGATTATGAGAGTAACCTCGTAAATCGCTTGGTAGAGCGTGGAGTAGATCCTTCGAGTATTTTCTTGGCACCCATGTATGAAAACGGTAATCCGGTCACAGATACTTTTTCCTGGGTGACGGATATGCTGGGCGGAGACCAGCTTACCGATGAGCTTCTCAATAAGCTGGATCAGAAATGGATCACGATGACACCAGCTCAGCGTGATCACGGCGTTGTTTCGGTGTTGTATTCGGGAAGCCTCAATCCTTTCTTGAAAGCGATTGATAGACGAGACTACAATGTCTCAACGATCATTTCGCTTGGAGGACCATCGATCGAAGGGACATTTTATGAGGGGCATATTGATAACTCCCATGTAAAGACTTTCGTTAATATTTATGGAGACAAAGATTATGTCCCACTGGCGGGGCCGATTCTTGGGGGCAATAAATCTTTTGAAGGAATCACGACCTTTAATATCAAAGTCCTTGGCGCTGATCACTTCGATTACTTCCCAGTACCGGATGGAAGTAATAAAATCGGAGAGTTCGTAGCGCGTCTTAGTGAGGCTGCGGAAGCGGGAGGAAGCCGATTCAAGCGTTTTTTAAATGCTACGCCCGGCATTTCTTATGATGGCGAATCGAAAACTTATATAGTGAATCCAAACGAACTCATCTTTGATGGAGGAAACACTTAATGCGACATTTTGGAATAATAGCACTATTTTGCGCCGTAGTTTTTTTTGGAAGTTTTTTTGATAAAGCCCATGCGGCAAATAGCGTAGGACAAAAAAAATCTGAAGATAGTATTTTGGTTGTTGGAGCAACCTCAGAACAGCAAAAGGCATTTGAAATGAGTCGGCAAAAAATTCATGAGCAATGGGAGCATATTCGCGTAGCAGGCAAATTAGAGGATGCAGGTAATTACAAAGCGGCTATTGAGGAATACAAAATTGCGTTGAAGTTAGCCAAAACCAAAGGGGATACAGCTGTGCCTTTGGCTTCTCTGTTTGAGGTGTATGAAAAAAATGGTGATTATCGTTTGTCTCTTGAAGCCATAGATCAATTGATCTTATTAAAACCGAGCTTAGCAACCAAGTATGCTGAGAGGAAGCGAAACCTCCTTCAACAGTTGCAAGCCTCTGAATCCGACCAACCTCTCTCCGCGCCCGCGTCACAAAGAACAGGTGACAGTCACCCAAAAGGGGACAGGTGGGTTGGCGCGTTGTGATACAAAAGACTGAAAGGCATGATATAGAGCGTCCCTTTTTGCCGCTGCTGCCTGAAATGAATAAACTGTTCGTTCCGGAAATGATCGGTTGTATAATTTAATCACACTTTTTAAACAGGGGGGGGCTTTATGAAGAAAATTTTCTCGGTTCTTTTTGTGGCGTTATTCTTCTCGGGTTGCGTTTCAGCGAGTGCTCATCGGCAGGATGTGCAGGATAACGGTCCGAATAGTCTGACGGTCGGCAAAGTTCAACGGGAGATCAAGCTTGGAATGTCTTCAGCGCAAGTTGCGGAGACTCTGGGCTCCCCGAATATGGTCACCACCGATGAGCAAAGACGGGAAGTGTGGGTCTATGATAAGATCGCGACTGAGGCTGCTTATTCCACTAGCGGGTCCAGTTATGGCGGGGGCGTGGGTGCCGGCGGGACTCCGGGTTCCTCGCTCATTCTTGGCGGGTTGTTGGGCGGATATGGACGCAATGCAGGTGCTGTCAGTAGCACGCAGAAGACTTTGACTGTGGTGATCAAGTTTGATAACGAAGGTAAAGTAAGAGATTTTGCTTACAACAGCTCAAAATTCTAAGATGCCGCAATTAGTCCGAGGTCTCCTCGCACGGAAGAAAATAGTTGTGGTGATAGGCTGTTTTTTTCTGGCAGGGTGTATGTCCATGCCCAAAGATCTTTTCCTGTTGCGACCTGATTACCTTGCCTCGCGTCAGCAGCAGATGAGAAAATACGAAACCACGGATGAAAAGAAGATCTTGCAGGCTGCGGCCGGAGTTCTTCAAGATCTTGGGTTTACCATCGATAAAAGTGAGACGAATCTTGGCCTGATCGTTAGCTCTAAAAACCGTACAGCGGTAAGCGCAGGGCAAGTGACGGCGGCTATTACGTTGGATGCGGCCTGTATCGTGTTCGGCTGCTACTCGAACTCTTACGGCCAGACGGATAAAGAGCAGCGGATCGAGGCATCCATGATCATCAATCCATCGCTTTCGGATAAGGCGATCGTGGTCCGGGTCAAATTTCAGCGTGTCGTTTGGAATCAAATGGGGCAAGTCTCCCACTATGAAACAGTGACCGATCCCAAGCTTTATCAGGAATTTTTCGAAAAACTTTCCAAGGCCGTTTTCTTAGAGGAGCATAAAATATGAACCCGAAGCGTTATTCTTATCTGGCGGTCCTCGTTCTTCTTTTTTTAGCCTCAGGGTGTGCGTCATCTTCCAAACAGATCCTTGCGACGGAACAGAGTCAGGTCGCCTTGCGCAGCATGCAAAGCAGGGCTTTTGATACCACGGATCAGAAACTGATGATGCGAAGCGTGATCAATACCTTGCAAGATCTTGATTTTTTGATACAGGATTCAAGCCTGGATCTCGGGACGGTGACGGGGCAGAAATTTTCTGGAATTACAGTGGTTAAGATCTCTGTGACGGTGAAGGCGCGGAATGTGAAAC
>CAIOAT010000032.1 GCA_903856085.1 Candidatus Omnitrophota bacterium
AAAACGGAGGGTATCGATTGCGAGGAAATTTATCTCCCGGCAGAAGCGATTGATAATGCTGTGATTGAGTATTTGAAAAATCTTCGGCTCCAACCCGCTGTTATCGAAAAAGTTATTGGAAAAGCGAATGATTCGACTTCGTCGCGGATAGGACATATTCAGAAAGACCTTGAGCGGGTGCGCGAGAAGCTAAAAATTGCCCGCACTAAAACCTCGAATTTGGTGGACATTCTTGCTGATAAAGGAGTTTCTCAACTCAAGGCGATCAAGGAAAAACTGGAGACGTTGAATCAGGAGGAAGAAGAGCTTATTCTTGAAGAAAAGCGTTTAGACCAAGAAACAAGGGCCGAAAAAGCCCAAGCCTCAGCTGCCCACCAGCAGATCCAAAGTCTTAACCTTTTTAGCGATCTGTTTCGTTTAAACAAAAACCGCCCTGAAAAAATTAAAATGATTCTCCCTCGTTTTGTGAACTTTGTGGTTTGCCACCTAACGGACAAGAAAAAAGGGATCGGAAGACTCGATGTCGGTCTTTTTGGTAAACCATTTATTGGGGACGGTAATGCAGAAATCTGGAACGAGGCCCTGCAAGAATTGGCTGCTCAGTGCCAAAAGGAGGCTAATGCTTCAATTTCCACCGGATCAGCAAACCCTCTGTGGTCCAGAGGGTTGCTGGTTCGCCCGGGAGGAACAACTGGGGCCCCTGATCTTACCCCCGGCGAACCAAACAAAAAAATATTGGTTCGTCCGGGAGGAACAATTGGGGTGGGCGAGGGGAATTGAACCCCCGACCCCAAGATCCACAATCTTGTGCTCTAACCAACTGAGCTACGCCCACCATGATTCTCATTAATTAAAAAAGAAGGAAATCACGATTGTCCTGACCATCACAGATCAACAGAATTTGAAAAGTCAGGGCCCCATGATCCGATTGAAACAGGAGGGCATTATAACGAAAAAAGTGTTTTAGGGAAGGAAGAAAGCTCTATCCTTGTCTTGGATTTTATTTCTCCAAGAGTTGACAAGGTTGCCCCCAATTTCCATGCAATTAGTAACAATTGGGGCTATAATGCACTCGTCTGTGGAGATTCTGAATTTAATCCTGGAGGTATTCATGAGAGCGTTTCTGGTTGGGTTATTAGTGATTGTTATGGCGTTGGTTCTTTACGGGATCGGGATTCTTTTGCTGCCCCTTCTTTTTGTGATGGGCCTGTTCCTTCGTTTGGTCCTCGGTCTGATCGTTCTGCTTCTCGCGATATGGCTGATCGGGAAAGTGACGCTTTTTCTGATCGACGTTCCAAAAAAGAAAGAAGATAAACAAGTCTGACGGGGCATTTATGGAACGGTTGATGACGGCGAAGCAGGTAAGTGAATTGATCGAGGTGAAACCCTCTACGGTCTATCAATGGGTGCATCTCGGTCTTATCCCTTATGTAAAGCTTGGCAAATGCGTGCGTTTCAAAAAGGCCGAGCTTTTCCGCTGGATCGACAAAAACCTCCGCAAAGAACGCATCTCCTTCAAGTCTGTGGAAAAGACCCTTGGCAAATACCCCTCTTCCAAACAGAAAGAATTCTTCGAGTTGGAATGATTTTCTGTGCCGTCCTCAGCTGACATAAAAAGTATGTATCCCGCGATGGACTAGGCCTGTCCCAACACCCATCTATCGAATCAGAGTTGAGGTTGGCAATCCTGACTATCATCTATTGAAAGAAAACAAAAGTCAGGATAGAATAATGCCGTAAGTGTGAGTGCCGGAAGTTCGGCGGTTTCATTGGGTACGCATCCTAGTGTGGGTTGGGACGGCAAATAGGAGGTGATCCATGACAGAGCCTCAGAGGCATAAGCTTGTCGCCGGCGGAGCAGTCGCAGTGACGGTGTGCCTGATTCTGTATTTTATCGTTTTCGGGTTTCGTTCTTTTGATCCGAAGACTCTGGTCCTTTTCGTCGGTTTTTTTGCGGTGGCCGCGAAACTTTCTACCGTAAAGCATAAACACAATCCGATGATCTAGTCTGGCCTGCCAGCAGGTAGGCATAGCGTACAACGGGCAACGCGTAACGAGTTGTTTTTTTACGTTGGGCTTTGCGCGTTGCGCGCCTTCTTCCTTGTAAAATCCTACCTCATTCAGTACACTACTCACCCTATCCCAACTTGATATTTTTTTACATGAATAGCCGTTAGGATTGCCCCAATTTCTGCTTTGCGCAAATTGAAAGGTATTTGGGACTATGAAAGAAGAAATTGCTGCGCTCAAGGACCGCATCACGGATCTCAAGGAAAAGCTCCAAGAGATAAGGGGGTATCTTTGACCTTGAGGCGCAAGAGCGTGAGATTTCTAATATTAATGAAAAAATGGCCGGGGCTGATTTCTGGGACCGCCCGCAGGATGCGCAGGCAACGGTTGAACGCTTAAAAGTCCTCAAAAAAGTCGTCGATCCTTGGCATAGGGCCAACCAAACTTCCGTGGATCTTATCGAACTGATGGGGATGGTCGACGAGAACCAGGAAGAGGCCTTAAAGGAACTCCAGGAAGACGTCGCAAAACTCGCGCGGGAAGTCGAGCTTCTTGAATTTCAGCGGCTTTTGTCTGGTCCTTTTGATCCCAACAACGCGATCGTGAGCATTAACTCGGGCGCGGGCGGCACCGAGGCTTGTGATTGGGCTCAGATGCTTTATCGGATGTATACGCGTTGGGCCGAACAGCACGGCTATGTGGTGCAGATGGTCGATCTGATGCAGGGGGAAGAAGCGGGAATCAAAAGCGCGACTTTTATTGTGCAAGGCGGTTACGCCTACGGTTATTTGAAAGCTGAGTCGGGCGTGCACCGGCTCGTACGGATATCACCTTTTGATGCCAATAAACGCCGTCATACTTCGTTTGCGTCCATGGATGTGATCGCGGAAGTGGATGACATCCCCGAGATTGTGATCAAAGACGAGGATATCCGGGTCGATGCTTTTCGGGCCGGTGGTGCGGGAGGGCAGCATGTAAATAAGACCTCAAGCGCGATCCGCATCACGCATCTTGCGACTGGGATCGTAACACAGTGTCAAAATGAACGCTCTCAAACCCAGAACAAGCAAGTGGCGATGAAAGTCCTGAAGGCGCGCCTTTACGAAAGATTGCGTCAGGAAAAAGAAGCAGCACTTGCGACACAGTATGGGCCCAAGAAAAAGATCGAATGGGGCTCTCAGATCCGTTCGTATGTTTTTCATCCCTATACGATGGTGAAGGACCACCGCACAGACTTCGAGACTTCAAACGGAGATGCGGTGATGGACGGCAAGTTGGATGAATTCATCGAAGCTTACTTGAAACAGAATGTAGCAAAAAACTAAAAAATTCGGGTGACGAGAAACATAGGTTTTTCGTTCCCCATTCAACATTTCCCGCGATAAGGATTTCAGATGCTCAACTTTGTTTTAAAAAAGATCTTTGGGACACAGAACACCCGCACCTTGAAATTGCTTTGGCCGGTCGTGGCGCAAGTGAATGCGCTTGAACCTGAGATCCAGAAGCTGACCGATGCGGAGCTGTGTGCCAAAACGGATGAGTTCAGGAAGCGCCTTGCGGAAGGGGCAACGCTTGATGATATTCTCCCGGAGGCTTTCGCGGTGGTGCGCGAGGCGTCGATTCGGACGACCAAGATGCGTCATTTTGACGTTCAAATCTTGGGCGGTCTTGTGCTCCACAAAGGAAAGATCGCTGAAATGTCCACCGGCGAAGGGAAGACGCTTGTGGCGACGCTTCCGGTCTATCTTAATGCTCTCGAAGGTAAAGGCGTGCATCTTGTGACTGTTAATGATTACCTGGCTCGTCGCGACCGGAATTGGATGGGACCGATCTATGAATTTCTCGGTCTCACGGTGGGCGTGATCCAACACGACATCCCGCAGGACGAGCGCCAGAAAGCCTACGCTTCGGATATTACATTTGGCACGAACAACGAGTTCGGTTTCGATTATTTGCGTGACAACATGGTCACCCAGATCGAGATGCGCGTCCAGCGGCCGCTTCATTATGCGATCGTCGACGAAGTGGATTCAATCTTGATCGATGAAGCCCGCACGCCGCTCATCATCTCCGGTCCCGCGGAAGAGTCGACGGATAAATATTATAAAGCTCAGCGCGCGGCGCTTGCGCTCAAGGTGCACCGGATCGTGAAAGAAGAGGTCGACCCCGAGTGGAAATCCAAGTTTGAGGAGATCAAGAAGACGGTGGATTACATCGCCGATGAAAAGGCCAAGACGATCCGTATGACTGAACAGGGGGAATCGAAGGCCGCGAAACTGATGGGCGTAGGCAATATGCACGACTCGGATACGGTCGCGGAACGGCATCACATCATGACCGCTTTACGCGCTAAGGAGTTTTTTGAGAAGGACGTGGATTATGTGATCAAGGATGACGAGATCCTGATCGTCGATGAATTCACGGGACGTCTCATGCCGGGCCGCCGTTTTTCGGATGGACTCCACCAGGCGCTCGAAGCCAAGGAGGGCGTGGAGATCCGTCGGGAAAACCAGACGCTCGCGACCGTGACGTTCCAGAATTATTTCCGTATGTATAAAAAACTTGGCGGTATGACCGGGACTGCTGCGACCGAATCCGTAGAGTTCGACAAGATCTACAAACTGGATGTGGTGGTGATGCCGCCGAACCGTCCATGTGTTCGTATCGATTCGGCGGATTGTATCTATCGGACCGAAAAAGAAAAATTCGACGCGGTGGTGCGCGAGGTTGCGGAGGAACACAAAAAAGGAAGGCCGGTTCTGGTCGGGACGATCTCGATCGAAAAGTCTGAACGTCTGAGCCGCATGCTTCAAAAGATCAATCTTCCTCACGTCGTCTTGAACGCCAAGTATCACGAAAAGGAAGCCGAGATCGTGGCGCAGGCCGGGCAGCCGGGAGTTGTGACGATCGCAACGAATATGGCGGGCCGCGGAACAGATATCGTGCTGGGGCCTGGGGTGGCCGACAAAGGTGGGCTTACGGTGATCGGAACCGAGCGTCATGAGGCCCGGCGTATCGATAATCAGTTGCGTGGCCGTTGCGGACGCCAAGGTGATCCCGGCTCTTCCAAGTTTTTCATTGCGATGGAAGACGAACTCATGCGGCTTTTTGGTTCAGATAGGATTTCTTCCATGATGCAGCGCCTCGGAATGCAGGAAGGGGATGAGATCCAGCATCCTCTCGTAAGCCGGGCCATGGAGACAGCGCAGAAGCGTGTCGAGGCCCACAACTTCGAGATCCGCAAACACTTGCTCGAATATGATGACGTGATGAACCGCCAGCGCGAACTGATCTATGGCGAGCGCGATCTGGTGCTCAAGGGTTCTCCGGAGGAACTGAAAAAACATGTGCTTCAGATGGTCGAGAACGTGGTAGAGGCGCTGGTCCTCACTTATATTAACCCGGACATCCGGGAAGAAAATAAAGATCCTGAAGGGTTGATCACGGCTTTGAGCGAGAAATTCGGCGCGGGTTTCCGTGAGGTTGTTGAAAAAAATCTGGATGATATGGATGCGCTTCTGGAAGCCCTGGAAGAGAAAGTGGGCGAGCAGCTGGAACTGCGCGAACGCGAATTTGGTCCGGAGCGCATGCAATATCTCGTGCGTTATATCCTGCTTCAAGTGATCGATACGAAATGGAAAGAGCATTTGTACGGGCTGGATAACCTTCGCGAAGGGATCGGTCTCCGGGCTTACGGTCAGCGTGATCCTCTCGTGGAGTATAAGCGCGAGGCCTTTGACATGTTCGATCAAATGACCGATAGCATCAAGGAAGAAGCGGTTGAACTTCTTTTCCGCGTTCAACAGGTTCATGAGGTCAAGCCGGCGAATCCGATCGAAGAATTGAAGGCGGAATATCTTCATCCTGAGGCTGGATTGTCCGAAAGCAAAGGGGCGTCTTCCATGAAATTGCCTCGAGGCATGGGCACTCCGTCGCCTTTTTCACCGCGCAGCGAAGCCCCCGACAATCAGGCGCCGACTCCCATCAAACGGGTTCTGGACAAGGTGGGGCGAAATGATCCTTGTCCTTGCGGCAGCGGCAAAAAATATAAGAAGTGCTGCGGGACGAATGAATAGTAGGGCGTGCGGCGTACCCCACGGAGCTGATTCGGTGCGGCGTACAACTGAAAAAAGTATTCCGTACTCGATCCGTCGTACCCCGTACCTCTATCAAATAGTATCCGGTCTTTTGCTTGTGCTGTCCTATCCTTCCACGGGCTGGGGATTTCTAGCCTGGTTCGCGCTCGTGCCGCTTCTTGCCTCCATTCACCATGCTCAAAATCATTTACAAGCCTTGGGCTTTGGACTGATCTCAGGGATCCTTTTCTTCTTTTTTTCTCTTCACTGGCTTACGCATGTATCGACGGTGGGCTGGATGCTTGTGGTGCTGATGCAAGCGGTTTACATTATGGTTTTCGCGTGGCTCGCGTATTTGGGGATCAAATCTCATCTGCCCGTTGTTTTTAAAGTTCTATGGATCGCTCTGGCGTGGACGGTCATGGAGTTTTTGCGCTCCGAGATGCCGGTGTTTGGTTTCGGCTGGAATTTGCTCGCGTATTCTCAGAGTGCCTACGTTCCGGTCATTCAGTTCGCGAATGTCTTAGGCGCTTATGGAATGGGGTTTTTGATAATGTTAGTAAACGCCTCTCTTTTTTATGCCTGGTTCGAGCGCAAGGTCTGGAAAACAGCTTTGAGCTTGATCGCAGTCGTGATTTTGGTGCTGGGCGGCCTTTGGAGTTATGGGACAATGACACTCGCGAAACCGGTCACGCCCACAGAATATTTGCGCGTCTCCGTCGTACAGGGAAATATTCCTCAGTCCGTGAAGTGGGAGCTCATGGCGAAGGAGAAAATCCTTGAAATCTACGAGAAATTGACCCAGCTTGCGGCGCTCGAACAGACGGATCTGATCCTCTGGCCGGAGGCGGCTTTTCCGGGTTATTTTAATAGAGACCTTCAAGCGGAGCGGATCTCCCGGCTCGCACAAGAGATCCAAACGCCGCTTTTGATCGGCGGGCTTGAATGGGAAAGTGAAAAGGAATCCTATAACAGTGCTTATTTTCTCAAAAAAGACGGCGCTTCCGGGCAGCGGTATGACAAGCTGAAACTCGTGCCGTTTGGGGAATACATCCCATTGAAATCCATCTTCGGGTGGCTGACGCCCGTCGCGGACGCGCTCGGGATCAGTGACTTTAGCGCGGGGACTGCTCCCGTGATCTTTCGATGGGCGCGTGAGGATTGGCCGTTTGGAGTCCTGATCTGTTTTGAGGATGTTTTTTCGGGCCTCGCGCGGGATCTGGCGGATCGCGGTGCGACATTTCTAACCGTGATTACGAATGATGCCTGGTTCGGAAAAACCAGCGCGCCCTATCAACATCTTCAGGCGTCGATCTTTCGCGCTGTCGAGAATGGCCTAGCGGTCGTACGTGCTACTAACACGGGTGTTTCAGCTTTCATTTCTCATCAAGGGCGTGTGCTTGCCACCGTAAAAGATCCGAGCGGGGAGGAGACTTTTGTCATGGGACAGAAGACGCTCGACTTGCCGCTTGTGACGGAACGGACGCTTTACCGGCAAGGGGGCTATCTTTTTCCGTATCTTGTTGTGGGGATTTTTTTGATCATGGGTTTGTGGATTATCCGCAGAAATAAAAAAGTATGATCTTCGGTAATATTCTACGCCGCACTATTCTCTTTCTCGCATTTATGTTGGTGGCTGGGGTGCCGGTCCCGCATTTGCAGGCGGCAGACTCTGCCGTCAGTTCTGTCTTGGAAACTTCAAAAGCGCTCGTGGATATTCAAAGCGTGAATGCCACCGTTTTGAGCGGTAAGCCGCATGGGTTTATTGACAAGGCCACAGGTCAGATCTTGATCACGAGAAAAGTCCGGCCCGTCGAGTACACGCGAAACGGAAGCGGTGTCATTATCGATCCGCGCGGGATCATTGTGACGAATGCCCACACTGTCCGGAATGCCGGAGGCCTGATTGTCACCCTTTATAACGGAACGCACGCTTCGGTCAAAGAAGCCTATCTGGTACCCGGAACCGACCTGGCTTTTCTTTCAATCGATCCGCCGCTTGCACTTGCCTCGATCCGACTCGCGGATCCGGATGTTGTTTTACCCGGAGCGAGTATCTACACGATTGGTCATTCACATTGGCTCAAGGGGACGGTGCTTGGCGGGAAGATCGTGGGTATTCAAAGGGAACAAAAAGACGGCATTTCACACGCCACGGCATTGCGTCTCAATCTCGATATGGAAAAAGGGGATAGTGGATGCCCGGTTCTTGATGCTAAGGGAGCACTCTTGGGAATCGTGGGGGCGAGTCTCATCGGGCGCGGCGATGCTACGCTTGCCATTCCTTCCAATACGATTGCTGCCGCCTATAAAGAATATCTCAAACGGGTAAAAAAAGAATAACTGCTTTGAATCCATCGCGGAGATGGAATGCTTTCAGGGTATCCATGTCGACTCACCCGAGTGTCAGGATAAAAATTCCCAGGATGAACTTTTCATAACCCCTTTTCCCATTTTATTGTTACGGAGCCCGCGGTTTTTGGGGTGCGGCAGTATGCTCCGCGATCTTTCGTTCCAAATACTGGGCCATGTCGGAACGGTTGAGTGTCTTTAATTTTCCGACCTGTATTTTGGCCGCCTTCAAGTCGCCTGTTTCTAGGTAGAGTTGCCCCAGAGCGAAAACAGGATCTGCGTAAAGCGGGTCCAAATGGCTTGAATGCTGAAATAAATCTGCGCTGTTTTTCCAATCCCCATAATCTTTCAGGATGAGGCCGAGGCGTAAATAGGGCGGCGCGTAAGCAGGATTGATCTCGATGGCTTTTTGGAAAGTTTTGATCGCTTTTTCGATATCTCCCTTGTCGTGATAGATCACACCAAGATTGTCGTAACCTACTACGTAGGAAGGGTTTGACAGGATGGCTTTTTCCAGCGCGTCTGCAGCGCGGTCCATGTCTTTTATCCGTGCGTAATAAGTTCCAAGATTATTGTAAGCCTGGCAGTGTTGCGGATCCAATGCGATGGTTTTTTGATAAAGGGCAATGGCTTTTTGCCAGTCATTTTTTTGCGCGTAATACAGTCCTAAGTGGTAGTAGCTATTCGCATAGAGCGGATCTATTTGTATGGATTTTTCATATAAGTCGTAGGCTTTTTGTTGCTCCCCCCGTTCGGCATAAGCAAAACCGAGATTCCCATACCCCCTCGCTTTATGAGGCGATTTGTGGATGGTATCGCTCCAAAGCGATATCTCATCTTTCCAGACATTATTGCGCGCATAAGTCATGCAAGACAAAGTAAGGATGACGAGAGTGCCTGCGATCATGAAATGGGAGCGTCTTCTCAGAAAACGATGTAAAACGAACGCCAAGAGAATGGCGAGACCCGCCAGCGGGAGATACATGCGGTGTTCAAAGATCACATCGTCCAGCGGGATAAAGGTTGATTCCACGCTGAGCGTCAGAAAGAACCAGAAGATCGAGAATGTGACCAACCGATTCTTCTTCAGCATCCAGATTCCCGCAGCCAATAATCCTGTCAGCAACAAAAAGCACAAAAAAGTTTTAGGTTCCAGCAAGGAATGGGAGATCGGATAATCGTAGTCCAGATTTTGATGGATCGGGAATAGGAATAAACGCAAATAAGTGCACAATACGTTGATCTCGGTTAAAAAGTATTCCCCGCGTGAAAACGCATTGTTTTTTATTAAAGCATTCGGGATGAATTGATGTAGGGCCGGATTTGCATTGCTGTTTGAATGGATCAGGAATGGTGTGATCACTAGCGTCAACAAAAAAGGTAAGAGACGGAATAAGGTCTTCCGTTTTTCTTGGGTCTCAAAAAATAAAATTTCCACAAGGACGATTGCTAAGGGGAGCGTGAACGCATTCTCTTTACAAAACATGGCGGCAATCGTCATCCCGAAAGCCAATCCGTAATCGACCGTTCTCTTCTCGATTCTTCCTCGTAAGTAGAAGACGATAGCCCCAAGATAAAAAAAAGTAACCATCGAGGCCAAACGCTGAATGATATAGGTGACCGCTTGGGTTTGGAGGGGATGACAAAGAAAGACGAGCGCGCTAAAACATGCCAGATCGTAGACCGTCTCGCGAGAGAAGCTCTGTTGCATTTTAGGGGTCGCGCAGATCAGAAGAACGAGGCAATAGACCCAGAACGCATTGAAGAGGTGGATGCCCAGGTTGAAAAGATGGTAGCTGAAAACATCGCTTCCCGTAAGAAATAAGTTAAATGCGAGGGAAAGCGTCGGAAGAAAGCGTGTTTTGAAATTCAATTTCCAGATAGTGGGAATATCGGAAATGTTGTGGATCGACCAATTCGAAAGGATGTGGTCCCTATCATCGAATTGAAAGGATGCATTCCATGTGTTGGAATAGATTAAAATTCCAAGAATAAAAATGAGAGCCAGGATTGCCGTGCGTTTATGTCTTATGACGAAGCTGGCCATAGTTGTCTTCCTGATGGTTGGAGAAGTTTTTTCCTGATATTTAAATCCCTCTAGATATCGGACGTCGGGTCACTATTATTGAATTAGAAGTGAAGTGAGAGTTTTTGTGTGAGATGCGATCAAATCAGGGAAAGACCGCCGTCGGCGGTGACGGTTTGACCGACGATCCAGGAGGATTCGGGAGAGCAGAGGAACGCGACGACACGCGCAAGGTCTTCCGGTTTTCCGATCCTGCCGGCCGGAGTTCTCTGAAGCACTTCCTTTTTAAACTCGTCAAAAAACGGGAACATTTTCAAGGCATCTGTATCCACTAATCCGCCCGAGACACAATTGACGCGTATTCCTTTTGGCATCAATTCCACTGCCAGATAGCGGGCCGTGGCTTCGATCGCGGCTTTGGAGATACCGATGGCGCCATAATTGGGGATAAAATGGTGCGCGCCAAGGCTTGAAAGGGCGATGATGATGCCTTCCTTTTTGGCTTCCATGATGGGGAGTGCTTTTTGCGAAAGCGCGAGGAACGCTTTGGCATTAATATTCATCGAAAGGTCCCAATGGTTCATTTTGAGCCGGTGAACGGGCTTGAAGGCTCCGAGCGCGGCATTGTGGATGAGGATATCGAGAGTCCCAAAGGTCTTCAGGACGCCCTCGAAGAGAGCTTTGTGGGCGTCAAGGTCGCCGACATTGGCCTGGAACATGGCGGCTTTCACGCCTTTGGCGAGCAGTTCTTCGACGGTTTTCTTGGCGGATTCTTCATTTTGGAGGTAATTGACCGCAATATTTACACCATCGTCGGCTAAACGGAGGGCAATGGCTCTTCCGATGCCGCGAGAAGCTCCGGTAATGAGGGCGACTTTGCCTTTCATAGAATTCGTCATGGGCGATAAGATAGCAGAAAAGCCTGAAAACTAAAATAAAAACTTCGGTCAAGAGACTGCAGACGGCAGATTTCAGCAAAAACTCGAAAAAAAACCGTTTCCACAGTTTAGATCGATGCTCTGAGGTCTGTAGTCTGTGGTATGATTCAAAAAAGATTCTTGGGGCCGTCCAAACCATCTTTTTGGGGATAAAAATAAAAAGTTTGGGCGGAAACAGCTCCATGCTATAATTTCCCGCTCAAAAACTATAACGAATGAGATCGTGAAGACCATTAAGAATAACCTGCAGGCCTTTCAGCGTCAGATACTGGACGGGATTGTTCGACATTTTGCTCATGGCGCTCTCGAGGTCCGGGCGGAGAAGATAGTTCAGCTTTTTGAAAAACAGATCCCGCGGGGAAGCCGGATCTTGGATTTAGGAGGCGGTTGGGGTTTTTACGCCGAGCCCCTGAAAAAGAGGGGGCATGAGCACCTGGTTCTTGATGTTGTGAACCCAGGCTATCAGAAGGGGCCGGTGGTGCTTTATGATGGCTTCAAGATCCCGTTTCCGGATCAAAGTTTTGATGTGACGATTCTTGTGACCATGCTTCATCATGTGCCGGATCCCCAGGCGCTTTTTAAAGAAGTGCGGCGGGTGACGCGCCAAAAGGTTGTGGTGGTCGAGGATCTTTATCGTCACGCAGCCGGGCGCTTTTGGACCATTTGTCGCGACAGGATTTTGAATGTAGAATTCATGTCGCATCCGCATCAGTTCCGTAAGGACGGTGAGTGGCGGGAGTTTTTTAAGATCGCTGGCTTCGAAGTTAGTTCTTTTAAAAGTTTCTATACTTGGCTTTCAGGATTTCGTATCTTGAATGGAGTTTACGTCTTAGAAAAGAAGGGCAAGGGGTAACGCTAAAAGCAAAATAGAGCGTTTTCCGTTCAACGTTTGCCGTTCCCTGGAGTTTTGAAGATGACGCAGCTTGCGATCGAAAAGGTTCTTTGGGTGAAAGAAGGCGAGGGGATTACGGCCTGCGGCCGGATTCCGAAGGACTCTGAATTCTTCAAAGACCATTTTCCAGGGTTTCCCGTGTTGCCGGGAGTTTTGGCGCTTGAAATGCTCAAGCAGACCGCGGAGCGGTATCTGGCGTCGCTTGTGAGCGGTGAGGGACAGCATTATTTTTTGAAGCAAATCCGTGCGACCCGGTTCACGAAATATCTCAGGCCGGGGGACGAATGGGAAAGTCGTCTCATGCTCACGCAAAGCGAGGGCGAGGAAACCACCTGGGACGCGAAGTTGTTTTACCACGGCGATGTCGCTGTGTCGGCCAAGTTAACGTTGGCTAAAGTAAAGAATCCGCAATCATCAGCATTGTCATAAACAACTTAGGAAGGACGAGAGAATGATCATGGAGAAAGAGCTCTTTACGAAAGTTCAACAAACGCTTGCCGGCGCGCTTGGCGTCGAGGAATCGGATATCACGCCGGAAGCTTCCCTGAAGCGGGATCTTGGCGCAGAGTCCATCGATTTCATCGATATCGTTTTCCGTCTTGAAAAAGCTTTTGACCTCAAGATCCCGGCTGGAGATCTTTTTCCGAGTCATCTTTTGAACGATGAGCGTTTCGTGAAGGAAGGGATGGTCACGGCGGAGGGGCTCACGGAACTCCGTACAAAGCTCCCTTATCTCGAACTCGGGGAATTCACCAAAGATCCCCAGATCACGAAGTTGGCGGATTGTTTTACGGTGAAGATGCTCCTTCGTTATCTTAACGACCGCTTGGGCAAGAGTTCCTGCTCCGATCAATGTTGCTCGTAAAACAAAGAATTGCCACGCTGCGCGGCGTGGGTGTCGATTTGGTATCCCGCAACCGCGTCAAACAATTCCTTTCCCGCCACGGGGATTATGTCCGAGAACGTTTTCTGAATTCTTCCGAACGACGGTCCTTCAAACGTCTTTCTCCCCAAGATTTTGCAGAGCTTTTTACGGCCAAAGAAGCATTTTTTAAGGCTTGCGGGGAGGCGTGGATGGGGCTCGAGGGGTTTCAGGGCATGAGGATGAAACGATGCCAGGGAGATCATTTTGAAATGGAATGGCGGACCGGGACCACTAACAAGCTTTACCGCGGGGAAGGCCATTTTTTCAGGAGCGGGGATCTGGTGGGCGCGCAAGCCATGATCTGGAGATAATATGCGCTGGCTTCTTCTTGAGAAAGTCCATTCGATCCATAAAGGTAAAAAGGCCGTTGCTTCCGCCAAAGTTCCCAAGGCTCCCTACAGTTCCGAAGTGCTCTTCATTGAAATGATGGCGCAGACCGGCGGCCTCTTGGTTGGTGCAGAAAGCGATTACCAAAAAGACCTCATTTTCGCGAAGATTGAGAACGCGACCATCACAAACGTTCCGAAGCCCGGCACCCCCCTTCAGATTGAGGCATGGTCTGAAAGTCTTGGGACCGAAGGCGGTTGGTTGGAGGCAACGATCACCTGTGCCGAGGGATCGGTCGCGCGAGCAAAGCTTTTGCTCATGGCGGTGGGGGGGCTTTCTGCGGGTCAGACGAAGTCCATCACGTTCCACGAGGCTTTTATGAATCATTTTAACGTTCGCGAGAAGATCATCCTGCCTTCATGACTTCCAAACGCCGTGTCGTGATCACAGGTTTCGGAGTTATCACGCCGTGCGGAAACGGCTGGGAACCTTACTGGGATGCTGCGCTTCACGGGCGTTCTCTGATCCGAAGCTCCGAGCCCCTCAAGCTGAACTGTCCCTCTTTCAAATACGCGGGGATGCTTTCGCAATTCGAACCGAAAGAATTCATCGGGAATCGAAAATCCATCAAGCTGATGTCCCGTGAGATCCAGATGGCTGTCGCCGCGAGTGGGCTCGCGCTGAAAGATGCTCATCTTTCGCCGGAAAGCTATGATCCCACGCGCATCGGCGTGACGCTTGGGACCGGGATCATCAATAACGATCTCGATGAGATCGGAGTGGGTTTCAGGAATGGTTTGGATGAAAATGGTCACTTTTCCATGACCAAGTTCGGGCAAGACGGTATTCGCTCGCTTTTTCCGCTGTGGTTCTTGAAATATCTGCCGAACATGCCGGCCTGCCATATTTCCGTCGCCTATCAGCTCCGGGGTCCGAACAATACCATCACGACTTCCTCGGCCGCGAGCACACAAGCGATTGGAGAGGCGTATCGCGTGATCGAACGCGGAGATGCGGACATCATGCTTGCCGGAGGCACGGACTCCAAACTCAACGCGATGGGGATCTCGCGCTTCCAGCTTCTCGGTCTTCTTTCGAAAAGAGAAGAATCCCCCGAAAAGGTTTACTGTCCCTTTGATAAAAAACATGACGGGATCGTGCTGGGTGAGGGTGCGGGGATCCTGGTGCTGGAATCTTTTGAGAGCGCAAAAAAACGCGGAGCGAATATTTACTCCGAAGTGGCGGGATATGGCTCCTCTTCAGATTTTAATTATGATCCGCGCGACACAGACGATTTCACCGGAAAGCGCGTGGCGATCCGTCGGGCCCTTGAAGATGCCGCGCTTGAACCTGCGGATGTCGATGTCCTTGTCGCTAATGGCAGCGGCATCCCGCAGGAGGATATCCAGGAGTCGCTGGCCGTTCATTCTTTTTATGCTTCGACATTCAAAAAACTTCATGTGACAGCTGTCAAGCCCGTGACGGGGAATCTGGTCTACGCTACAGGAAGCATTGAGGCTGTGGTTGCAGCGCTGACTACGAAAAAAGGGCAAGTGCCGCCGGTCACGAACCTTGAAAGTCCGGACCCCGAATGTTCATTGCCGTTTGTCAAAGATAAAGCGAAGTCCTGCCAAGTGAACGTGGCCGTTTTGAACACGTTCGGGTTTGGCGGCCAAAACGCTTCCCTGGTATTCAAAAAATGTTAAAACGCAGAGTGGTGGTAACAGGCATGGGTGCCGTGACGCCCTTGGGGAATTCGGTGCGCGATACCTGGCTTCGCTTGACACAGGGAAAGTCGGGCATCGGGCCCATCACGCTTTTTGACGCGAGCCGTTTTCCGACCCGCATCGCCGGTGAAGTCAAAGGATTTTCATTTGAAAAGTGGCTTGAACGCAATCCGCCGCTCAGTTGCGCGGGCCGCAGCACTTTCTTTGCGCTCCAGGCTGCCGCTGAAGCTTACAAGAGTGCGGGACTTGAGCCTCTTGCGGTGAATCCGAACCGCTTTGGTATTTATTTTGGTGCCGGCGACAGCGGGATCGATTTTGCTCCCTTCATCCGGACGTTGGTATCGTCTTTCACAAAGGATGGCGTGGAGGTTGTGGATAAAGGAAAATATCTTCAACATGCGAGTGAGAATATGAGCGCTTTGCGGGAGCTGGAAAACCAGCCGTTTATGACCGTGACGCATCTGACACGTCTTTTTGATATCCGTGGGCCGGTCTCGAATTGCTTGACGGCGTGTGCGGCATCGTCGCAGGCGATCGGGGAGGCTTTTGAATGGATACGGCGCGGGGACGCGGATATCATGATGGCCGGAGGATCCCACTCCATGATCTATCCGATGGGAGTTGCCGGATTTAGTTTATTGACAGCGCTTTCCACGCGCAATCATGAACCGGAAAAAGCCTCACGGCCGTTTGATAAAAAACGAGATGGATTTGTGATCGGTGAAGGCGCGGGAGTATTGATCCTGGAAGAGTTGGAGCAGGCGCGCAAACGAAAGGCTACAATCCACGGAGAGATTGTCGGTTATGGCTCGACCGCGGACGCGTATCGCCTTACGGATATGGATCCGGAAGGCAGGGGCGCGGCGCGCGCTATGGAAATCGCGATGGAAAAAGCTTGCGTCCGGCCTCAAAATGTTGATTATATCAACGCACACGGTACTTCCACCTCGGTGAACGATTCGCTGGAAACCCTTGTTATTAAAAAAGTGATGGGCGAGCACGCGTCAAAAGTGCCGGTGAGCTCGACGAAATCCATGTTGGGACACATGATCGCGGCAGCCGGTGGAGTCGAGGCGATCATTTGTTTGTTGGCGATGCGCGATTCTATTCTTCCGCCGACCATTAACTATGAAGAACCGGACCCCGAATGCGATTTGGATTATGTGCCGAATACGGCGCGGCGTTCGGATGTCCAGGTGGCTCTCTCGAACTCATTTGGGTTCGGCGGGCAGAATATTTGCTTAGCGTTACGGAGATATCATGGCACATAATTTGATCTTTATGACGGGTGCGACCGGCGTGTTGGGGCAGGAACTCGTCAAAGAACTGCTCAAGACCACGCACTCGGAGGTTGCTGTTCTGGCCCGCGCAAAGAACCGCGCGTCTCACGCCGACCGGGTCAAGAAGATCTTCACCTCGATCGATATTGATTCCCATCTGGGTTCTCGCATCCACGTGATCGAAGGGGACGTGACCCATCACAAATTCGGTATCAAAAAAGCCGATCTCGAATATTTGGAGCGCGAGTGTAAGGTCTTCTATCACATCGCGGCACTTACGGCTCTGAACGGGACAGAAAAAGAATGTCAGCAGATCAATGTTGGAGGCACCGAGCACGCGCTTGAGTTGGCCTGGGACCTGCGTAAAAAAGGAAAACTCGAGCGGTTTATTTATTTCAGCACGGCCTTTGTGGCCGGAAGTGTGTGGAACCATTGTTCCAAAGAAGATAAGCTGCCGGCCAAGCCAGTGTTCGCCAATTATTACGAATCAAGTAAATACAAGGCCGAAACCAAGGTGCGCGAAGCAATGGCGAAGGGTCTTCCGGTCACGATCATCCGGCCGAGCATTGTGGTGGGGCATTCCGAAACTGGCGAGGTCTCGGATTTCAACGTGATCTATCCTTTCATTAAGCTGTTTGCTCACGGGATGCTTTCAAAAATTCCAACGCATCTCAAGAACACGTTCAATATCGTGCCCATCGATTTTGTGATCAGGGCGACGTGCGCTATTGTCAAGGATCCGAGGAGTGTGAACAGGGCCTTTCATGTCGTGGCGCCCAAGCCTCCGACGATCGGCATGCTCCTGAGGGTGGGGGAGGAAGAATATTCGACTATCCCTCCGATCGAGGTGATCGATCCCAAGCATTTCAAAAAAAACAACATGAGCGCACAGGAGCAAATGGTGTTTGCCATGCTGGAGCCTTATCTGGGGTATTTGAACGGGCATCTGACTTTTGATACCAGGAACACTCGGCAGATCCTTCGCGGAACCGGGATCCCAATGCCAAAAACGGACCATCCTTTTCTTAAAACCCTGGTCCGTTATGCCGTAAAAGTCGGTTATCTGGCCATTTAGCTTTTATCAATCAACCATCCAAGGAGGAGATTAAGTGAAAAGAACAATGAGTGCGATCATGATCATGGCGTTATTAAGTTTTTGGGTCCCGTGCGTATACGCGGAGGTTTCTCGCGACCTGGATCCGATGATGCCGGCAGACCCACAGGCGACTGTTGCAAGCGAAAGTTCTACGAATAATACCGTGACTAGTGGGGCGAGTAATGTGGCAAGCACCGCGGATGCAGCAGGGGCCGGGGAAAAAGCAGGTGAGAAAAAGGCGGACGCGAAGAAAAAGACAAAATCTAAAAAGAGTTCCACGAAAAAGTCTTCCTCCTCCAAAAGCAGCAAGTCCGTCGGCGACCATTCATCCAAGCAAACCAAAAAACGCAAAAAGATTTCCAACTAAGACGCGCTTTTTTCTGGAAGGCGTTACTTCTTGCGCAAGCAGGAGGTAACGCCTTTTTGCTTTGTGGACCTACCGCCAATGCGTCGGACGTTTGAAAGCGGCCATCAGAAAGGCGTCGAAGAGGATCGCGGTAAAAACCAATGCCGCAACCGGATGCAACAGGGCATAGCGCTTCCTTGCTTTGACAATCGCATAAGCCTTGGCTGCGGTGGCGAAGATGATGCAGAGAATGGAAAGTATGAGAATCCCGGAAAGGGAGAAAGGCTGAAGCCGTGTAGCTAGCACAATGAAAGGGAAGATGGAAAAGAAGAAAACGCTTAGGACGCATTTGAAAATCACCGCAGGCTTTTGATCGAACGCGTGAAGAAAGATCCGTCGCCAGCCCCGCCAGATCGTGTCAAACGATTCATACATTCGTGTGCCGTAGAGCGCCATGCCGAAGGCGCACATCCCGCGGGCGCCCATCTCTTTTGTTTTTTTCATTAGAGCGAAGTCTTCGAGAAAGGCTTCCTTGACGCCATCGTGTCCGCCCATCTTCCGGTAATGTTCTGCGCGGAGCAGCAGGTATTGACCGTTTCCAAAGTAGACCTTGGACTTGGGGTCGTTGATCTTTTTGATGGGGAACCAAAGCCCCATATAGCTCATGGCACAAGGTTGGATGAGGTTTTCCCAAAAGCCTTGGGCGAGGCAGCGAGGCAGGAGCGTTAGGAGATCGAGCTTTTTTCCCTCCGCGAAGGCCAGAGCGGCGTTGAGGCTTCCGGGTGCATGACGTGTATCCGCATCGGTGAAAAGAAACCAATCGCCCGCGGCATGTTGAACGCCGAGATGAAGCGCGAAATTCTTGCCCGTCCAACCTTCGGGGGTTTTGGGGGTGTTGAGGTATTTAAATTTTGAGCTCGATTTTTCCGGGGCATCTTCGAGGTCAATCCGAATGCCGCCCAGATCCTTAAGAATGGCTTCGGTCCTGTCCTCGGAGCAGTTATTGATCACCAGGATCTCATCACCCTCCCGAAGTTGTAAAAGAAAAGGTCTAACGCAATCCGCGATATTCTTTTCCTCATTTTTAGCGGGAATGAGCACGGAGACTTTGCCGCGTCGGCAGGCAGAGTTTTCGAGGTGGAGGGTAGGGGCCTGTTTTAATTCGGAAAGGGAACGCCAGCTGCGGTAAATCCATCCCACCAGGATAAAGAGGAGCAGGAATAACATTGTGGTTGCGATGATTTCCATAGTCCCAATACCTTTCAATTTTTACGAAGTAGAAATTGGGGCAGTCCCAATACCAATCAATCGAAGCAAACGAAGATTGGGGCTGTCCTGATTACCATCCAGGGAAAGAAAATCAAAATCAGGGCTGTCCCAGCTGCCATCTATGTAACGAAATTTAAAGTTGGGATAGAGGCGGCATCATAACAAATGTTCAAAACGGGTCAAGATAAATTGGGGTCATCCTCAATTGACCCCATCTGGAAACTAACATATAATAAAACCTTCAATCGTCTTAAATCGTTCTGCACCAAGGAATAAGGATAAGTCGAAATGACCAAATCGGATTACGGGCATAGGTTTCTTCCCATAGACTCCCTCGCGGAGATTCGCGCGAATTTTCAGGAGGGCCGCAAGGTGCGTGTGGCGGGACGTCTTATGACTCGCCGTGATATGGGGAAGAGTGCGTTTGCGGACTTGAAGGATGAAGGCGCGCGCATGCAGATCTATGCCAAAAAAGATATGCTTGGAGAGGAAAGCTATAAATTTTTCACGGGTCTGTCGCTTGGGGACATCATCGGCCTCGAGGGCGAACTTTTTAATTCCAAGACCGGGGAGCCCACGATCAAGATCGAGAAATTCGAACGGCTTTCCAAGATCATTCGTACGCTTCCCGAAAAATGGCATGGGCTCAAAGATGTAGAGACCCGCTACCGGCAGCGTTATGTGGATCTTATTTCGAATGATGACGTGCGGGCGACCTTTAAGACGCGTAGTCGTATTATCCGCGAGACCCGCGCGTTTCTCGATAAGAAGGATTTCATGGAAGTGGAAACGCCGATGATGCAGCCGTTGGCCGGTGGTGCCCGGGCCAAGCCTTTTGTCACGCATCATCACACGCTTCACACGGATCTTTTTTTGCGTGTTGCGCCGGAGCTTTATCTTAAACGGCTTCTCGTGGGCGGTTTTGAAAAAGTCTATGAGATCAATCGGAATTTCCGCAATGAGGGTATCTCCGTCCGCCATAATCCTGAATTTACGATGATGGAGCTTTATCAGGCGTACGCAGATTATGAAGACATGATGAATATCACGGAAGAACTGACCCATCATCTCGTGACGATGCTTTATGGAAAAGATGAGATTCCGTACGGGGATAGGACCTTAAACTTTAAACGGCCCTGGAAGCGCATTTCCTTTTATGGCGCGCTTGAAGCAGCGACCGGCATGGATTTCCGGAAGGTGAATGTCCGCGACGCTGCGAAGAAACTTCACGTCGAAGTCGCCGATAATATGGAAGACATCGATGTTTTAAACGAGATCTTCGGGGAGAAGGTCGAGAAGGATTTCTGGGATCCCGTTTTTGTGATCGATTATCCGACGGTGATGACGCCCTTGGCGAAGGCCAAGACTGAGGACCCAGAACTGGTCTACCGGTTCGAGCTTTTTGTCGCAAAGATGGAGATCGCCAACGCTTTTTCTGAATTGAATGATCCTGCGATCCAGCGCCAGCGTCTTATGGAACAAAAAGAACTTATCGGAGAGTCGAAAGAGGTCGATGAAGACTTTTTGACAGCACTTGAATACGGGATGCCGCCCGCGGGAGGGCTTGGGATCGGGATCGACCGGTTGGTCATGCTCCTTACCAATCAGGCTTCGATCCGTGATGTGATCTTATTTCCTCAGTTGAAGCCCGAAAAAAAGACAATCGAACAGGTTGAAGCGGAGTCCTAAAGGAGTTTTTATGGGATTTGAAACTTATATCGCAATCAGGCATTTGACGCGGCGACGCAAAACAGGTTTTATTTCGCTGATCTCGATGATCTCCATTAGCGGTGTGGCGATCGGGGTGATGGCCCTGATCGTGGTGCTTGCGGTGATGAGCGGGTTTGACCGTGAGCTCAAGGCGAAGATCGTGGGTGTTCAGCCGCATCTGAGGATCGAAAAAGTGGATGGGATCGAGGACGCGGATCACGATCTTGCCCTGATACGCAGTCACAACATTCCCGGGCTTGTGTCTGCATCAAGATTCATTGAAGGACAGGCGATTCTCCGGAGCACGAAGAATGCGTCGGGAGTTATCGTAAAAGGGATCGATCCCCAGACAGAAGATCTCAGCATTTTTGAAAAGAACATGGTGTCTGGGACTTTGAATTTTAAGGATTCCGTGCAAGTGGAGCGTAAGCGGTTCCTCTGGTTCTTCAAACGCAAAATCGAGACGCGTCACGGCAGTGTTTTTATCGGGGAAAATTTGGCGGCCTCGCTCGGCGCTCAAGTGGGGGATGTGATCTACATGATCACGCCGATCCCTGAGCCTGAGAATCCATTTGTTCCGCTTCCGGCGCACGTGAGGACTTGGCCGTTTCTGGTGCGCGGCATCTATCGCGTGGGGATGAACGATTTTGATACTTCGCTTGCGCTCGTGACGATCGATCAGGCGCAAAAGGTCTATCAGATGGGGTCCAAGGTTTCCGGGATCAGCATGCGCTTCAAGAATGTGGACGATGCGGAAAAATGGAAATGGGTGATCGCTGGAGATTTTTCAGGCCAGTATTATTTCCGTTCCTGGTATGACATGAACCAGAATTTCTTCCAGGCGCTCAAGGTTGAAAAGAGCGTGATGACGATCCTTCTGGGGCTTATTATTCTGGTGGCGGCGTTCAATATCATTTCGACGCTGACCATGGTCGTGATGGAAAAGACCAAAGATATCGGGATCCTCCGGGCGCTGGGGGCGACGCGCATGAGCATCCGCAGGATTTTTGTAATGGAAGGGTTCAGCATCGGGTCTCTGGGGATCATGCTCGGGGCGGTGCTTGGGCTTGCGCTTGCTTACAATCTGAATCCCGTGGCGGATTTCCTGAAAAAAACCACGGGGCTTGATGTGTTCCCGAGCGATATTTATCTTTTTGATCGTATTCCCTCCGAGGTTCATATGCCCGATGTGGTAATGATCGTGGGGTTTGCGTTGATCGTGGCGGTGGTGGCGGGTTTTTATCCGGCGCACCGTGCGGCGAGCCTCAATCCTGTGGAGGCGCTTCGCTATGAGTAATGTTGTGGAAGCTCCGCTTCTGAGCGCGTTCGATGTTCGTAAAGATTACGAAACACCGGCAGGGACTTTGGAGATCTTACGTTCGGTTCAATTGATCGTTCGCAGGGGAGAGATGATTTTTATCACTGGAAAATCGGGTTGCGGGAAATCAACCCTCCTGCATATTTTGGGTGGTTTGGACAGGGCGACAGACGGAAAGATTTTTTTTGAAGGCAAGGATATGGTCGAGATGTCGGAAAAGGAGTTGGCGCGTTTGCGCAGTCATCAGGTGGGTTTTGTGTTCCAGTTCTATCATCTGTTACCGGAACTGACCGTTTATGAAAATGTGTTTTTGCCGACCCTGATCGCGGGGAAGCCTAACAAACCGTGGGTCAAGGAAGTCCTCAAGCGCGTGCGCCTTTGGAACCGCAGAACCCATTACCCGTCCGAACTTTCGGGCGGTGAGCAGCAGCGTGTGGCGATCGCGCGGGCACTTGTGAATCATCCGGCTGTGGTGCTTTGCGACGAGCCGACGGGAAACCTTGATCCTGAAACCGCGGGTTCCGTGATGACGCTTTTGAATGAACTCAATCAACAGGAAGGACAGGCGTTTTTGATCGTGACGCATGACGAAGAAATGGCGTCGCGGTATAACCGTTCCTACCGCTTGCAGGATGGCGTGCTTTTGCCCGGGCAATCGAGGGTCCCGGGGCCTGAGACGATCATTAATAGCAAACCGATCTTATAATTGTAAGAACCCAGGAGAAAAAAATGGAACTTCAGATCTACCTCGATGGCAAATGGTATCCGAAAAGCGAAGCGAAGATCTCGATCTTTGATCACGGACTTTTGTACGGCGATGGTGTCTTTGAAGGGATCCGCGCCTATGACGGACTGGTCTTCAAATTGGACGAGCATCTTAAGCGGCTCTGGGAATCCGCGCATACCCTGATGCTCACCATCCCCATGGATGTCAAAGCCATGAAAGTCGCGATCCTTGAAACGCTTAGGAAGAATCAGCTGATGGATGCCTATATCCGTGTGGTGGTGACGCGCGGCGTGGGGGATCTCGGACTTTCGCCCTGGCTTTGCAAAAAAGCCACAGTCTTCATCATTACCGACAAGATCGCTCTTTATCCCAAGAGCCTTTATCAGAAGGGCTTGGAGATCATTACCGTGCCGACGGTGCGGAACCTTCCGGAAGCTGTGAATCCTTCGATCAAGAGCCTGAATTATCTCAATAATATTATGGCGAAGATCGAAGCTAAGAATGGCGGCTGTATGGAGGCGCTCATGCTCAATCATCAGGGGTATGTGGCGGAATGCACCGGCGACAACGTATTCATGGTGAAGAAGACCGGCAAGGGGCAGACGGTGAAAGATTATATCCTGCTCACACCGCCGACATATCTGGGCGCACTCAAAGGCATTACCCGTCAGGCTATTATCGAGATCGCGGAAAGGATCAAGCTGCCTTTTGAGGAACGCATCATTACGCGGCATGATCTTTTCAATGCGAACGAAGTGTTTCTTACCGGTACAGCCGCGGAGGTTATTCCGGTTGTGAAGATCGACGGCCGCGGGATCGGCGAGGGCAAGCCGGGGAAGATTACAAGCATGCTTCTTAAGGATTTTCAGGCGCTGACCCATAAAGACGGCGTGCGATACACGCTTTGATCCACCGCGAGTCCGGAGCCAACCCATCATGATCTGCAATGTTTGCGGGACCAAGGAAGCGACTATCCATCTGACGGAGATCGTCAACAGCAAGATGGCCGAGGTCCATATCTGCGAGACGTGTGCCGAAGAAAAAGGCACGGAGTTTAAGACCTATTTTAATTTCGGGGACCTGCTGTCCGGCGCCCCGGGTCTTGAGACGACGCTCGGTGCTTCAGGCAAGAAAATACCGCTTGTTTGCAAAGATTGTGGCATGAATTATGAGGATTTCGCGAAGAACGGGCGTCTCGGATGTGCGGGATGCTATGTTTCTTTCCAAAAACCACTTGCGATCGTGATCAAACAGGTTCAGCGTTCGGGCTTTCATGTCGGCAAGAAACCCTCTCGTATCCCAAAGGAAACGCGCAGCGTCCATGATCTGCGTCAACTCCAGGAAAAGCTCCGCAAAAGCATTCAAGAAGAGGCGTTCGAGGAAGCGGCGCATTTGCGAGATGAGATCAAACAGGCTTTGGACAAGCTCAAAAAAGTAAAGAGGCCGAAAAGTGAGTGAGATCGATCGTTTTATGGACCAGCCGGTGAACTGGCTTCGGGCCACAGGGCCTGAAAGTGACGTGGTCATCAGTTCGCGTTTGCGCATGGCGCGCAATCTCGCGGCTTTTCCTTTTCTGAGCCGTCTTGCAAGCGAGCAGCGCACCGCGATCATTCAGGAGGTCGGGGAAGCGGTCAAAAGATCGAATTTTCTTAAAAACGCTTATTTCATTTCCTCGACGGAACTTCCTGAGCTCGATCGGCAATTCCTGCTGGAACGCCATCTGGTCAGCCGGGAACTTTTTCTGGAAGAAGGCAAGAGCGCGGTCGCGATCACACCGGATGAAATGGTGAGCCTGATGGTGATCGAAGAAGACCATTTGCGGCTGCAAGTGTTCCAATCAGGTCTTAATCTCGTCGAGACCTGGCGCATTGCCGATGAGATCGACAGCGAACTTGAAAAGGACCTGGATTATGCTTTTGACGGGACGTTAGGATACCTGACAGCTTGTCCGACGAATGTCGGGACGGGCATCCGAGCCTCATGCATGTTGCATCTCCCGAGTCTTGTTCTGACCAAACAGATCCACAAAGTCTTGCAGGCTCTTTCCAAACTTAATCTTGCGGTGCGCGGACTTTACGGCGAGGGGACACAGGCGAGCGGAAATTTTTTTCAATTTTCAAATCAAATCACGTTGGGACAGCCGGAAGATGAGATCATCTCGAATCTTGAAGGTGTGATCCGACAGGTGATTACGCATGAGCGTGAGGCCCGGGAGTATCTCAAGAAAAAACGAAAAGGCAAAATGGAAGATCAGATCTGGCGCGCTTTGGCGGCGCTCAAAGCCGCGCGCATGATGTCTTCTTCCGAAGCGGTCCAGCTTTTGTCACTTGTCCAGGTCGGGATCGACGTCGGGGTTCTGGAAGGACAAGTGACCCACACGGACCTGAACCAGCTTTTTCTTTTGATCCAGCCGGCGCATCTCCAGAAGATGAACGGTAAAGAGCTCGGCACCACGGAGCGTGATGCCCGGCGAGCCGCGCGTATTCGCGAATATTTTTCAAAAGTTGCTCTCTAGAATCTTGGAGGAAAATATGAAAAAAATATTTTTTGCACTGGCTTTTATTCTCTTGGCGCAACCCTTTGCTTATGCCGCGGATGTAACCGCATCCTCGCATATCAGCGAAGTCACGGTCTATTCCTCGAGCGCTTTTGTGACTCGCTCGGCTCAGGTGGAATTGAAGTCAGGGGACACGCGGGTTGTCTTTGCCGACATCATTCCAGAAATTGATGAGAACTCGATACGAGTCAAAGGAAAAGGAACCGCGGAAGTCAAGATCCTCGGGGCGCAGATGAAGCGGGAGTATACCGAAGAGGCGCCCGTCGCGCGGGTCGAGCAACTGGAGTCTGAGATCCAGACAATCGTAGACCAGAATGCAAGATCGGAAAATGAAAAACGGGTTCTGGCAGAAGAAAAACAATATCTGGATTCTGTCCGGCTTTTTGCGAATCAAAAGATTCCTGAAGACCTTGTCACCAAAATGCCGTCTGCGCAAGACCTGGAGGCAACGCTGAATTTTCTCGATGTGAAATTAAAGGCGAACTTCACTCGCGGTCAAGAGATCGATATCGCCGTTCGCGAAAGCCAAAAAAAGTTGGAAGTTCTGCGTCACGAGCTCGAAGAGATCTCAGGCTCAGGTCGGAAGATCAAGCGTTCGATCATTGTGGAGATCGAAGTCGTGAAAGCCGGATCGTTGAGCCTAGATTTGTCCTACATGGTGAACGGCGCTTCCTGGAACGCAGTCTATGACGCACGCGCGGATTTTGAAAAATCAGAAGTGGAACTAGTTTCGTATGCGGTCGTGCGCCAAAGCTCTGGTGAAAACTGGGAGAATGTGGATATGGTGCTTTCTACCGCGCAGGTGACTTCTGGCGGGAATATGCCGGAGGCGAATTCCTGGTTCATCCGTCCTTATCAGCCGCCGGCGCCTGTGCAGCGTGAGATGATGTATGCCCGAAAGGTCAGGTCCGAGAGTCGCGCAGCGATGGAGGATGCTAGCGGTGCAGGGACTGTTGTGTCGCAAATGTTGGCGGTGGCAGCTCCGGTGTCGATGCCAGCAGAAAATCTTTACGCTCAGGCGGAGGCCAAGGGAGTTTCCGTGGCTTATAAACTTTCGCGCAAGGCTACGGTCAAGACCGACGGCTCGGATTATAAACTGCCTATCACATCGCAAAGGCTCAAATCGAATTTTGAATATTCGGCTTACCCTCGCGCAGCCGCGATGGCCTATCTCAAAAGTCTTGTGACGAACGCCAAAGACCTTCAGCTTTTGGGCGGACGAGTGAATGTTTTTTTTGACGGGGATTTTGTCGGGACCTCGAGCTTCGAGAGCATTGCCCCGGGTCAGGAATTTGATCTTTATATGGGGGCGGATGAGAACGTGAAGGTCAAAAGAGAACTGCTTGAGAAGAAGACCGATGATGTGTTCCTGGGAGGGATCCCGTCGCCCACGAAGAAAATGATTTATAAATACAAGCTAACGGTCGAAAATTACAAGACCAAGGTCAGCAGGGTCAACCTGTTCGATGCGATCCCAGTCTCCGAGGACGAGCGTATCAAAGTAAAGGTTTCGGGGCTTAGCTTGGAACCAAAGCAGAAGGATTGGAAAGATCGCAAGGGGGTCTGGCGTTGGGAGCTTCAGCTGGAACCCAAAGGAAAGCAGGAAATCTTTTATACGAGCACCGTGGAATTTCCTCGCGATATGCGTGTTGAAGGGCTTGATTAATTGAACCATTCAGTGTCATTGTTTTAATCCGGAGGTTACTATGTTCGATCGTTTTACGGAAAGAGCTCGTAAGGTCATTATTCTCGCCAAGGAAGAAGCCAAAAGATTCAATCACGATTACATCGGGACGGAACATATTTTGCTCGGGCTTATCAAAGAAGGGGAAAGCGTTGCGGCGGCGGTGCTCCAGAATCTCGGGCTGTCGCTTGATACGATCCGCCTGGAAGTCGAAAAGCTTGTCCAGTTCGGGCCGAGCACGGTTGTTTCCGGGGATATCCCCTTTACACCCAAGGCCAAGAAAGTGATCGAGTTGGCGATGGATGAAGCTCGCCGTCTCGGGCATAACTATATCGGGACCGAGCATTTGCTGCTGGGGCTCATTAAAGAAGGCGAAGGCGTGGCGAGCCATGTGCTCATGAATGTTGGGCTTGACCTCAATAAGGTGCGATCCGAAGTGATCAAGCTTTTGGGTTCCACGACGCCGAATACTGAACCGGGTGCACCGTCGCCTAGTATGGGCGGCCCCGGAAGCGCGGCCGGAGGGAAGTCGAAAACCAAAACGCCGGCGTTGGATGCATTTGGTCGCGATCTTTCACAACTCGCGCGCGATGGGAAACTTGATCCCGTTGTGGGCCGGCAGGATGAGATCCAGCGCGTGATCCAAATCCTCGCGCGTCGCACGAAGAACAACCCCGTGCTTTTGGGAGAGGCTGGGGTCGGAAAGACCGCGATCGTGGAAGGTCTTGCTCAAATGATCATCGCGGGAGACGTGCCGGAGATTTTGGCTGACAAACGCATCGTCGTGCTCGATTTGGCGCTCATGGTAGCGGGAACGAAATACCGCGGCCAATTCGAAGAGCGTATCAAGGCCGTGATGGATGAGATCCGTCGTACGGAAAATGTCATGATCTTTATTGATGAATTGCATACGCTGGTTGGCGCGGGCGGTGCCGAAGGCGCTATCGATGCGTCGAATATCCTGAAGCCTTCTCTTTCTCGCGGTGAGATCCAGTGTATCGGAGCGACGACGCTTGACGAATACCGCAAATACATTGAAAAGGACGCGGCTTTGGCCCGCCGTTTTCAGACCGTGGTTGTCGAACCTCCGTCGGTCGAGGATACGATCCAGATCCTGAAGGGATTGCGGGATAAATATGAAGCCCATCACCGGGTGAAAATCCTGGATGAAGCGCTTGAAGCAGCGGCGAAGCTTTCTGATCGCTACATCTCCGGCCGGTTCCTCCCGGATAAAGCGATCGATATCATCGATGAAGCGGCTTCGCGCGCGAGGTTGTCTGTCACGACCATGCCCAAGGACCTGAAGAAGGTTGAGGCGGATATAGAGTCTCTTCGCCGCGAAAAAGAATCTTCGATCAAGGCGCAGGATTTCGAAAAGGCCGCGAAAATGCGCGATGATGAGCGTAAAGCCAAGGAAGAGCTTCAGCGGATGAAAAAAAGCTGGAAAGAATCCAAATCCGAGGTCGAGGTCCAGGTGACCGAAGAGGATATCGCATTCGTACTCTCCAAGTGGACCGGCGTGCCTCTTGCGCGTCTCGAAGAAAAAGAGACCGCGAGACTTCTCAAGATGGAAGATGAACTTCATAAGAAGATCATCGGCCAGGATGAGGCGATCCGTGCGATTTCGCACGCAGTGCGTCGCTCACGATCCGGGCTTCGTAACCCGCGTCGCCCCATCGGATCATTCATCTTTTTGGGACCTACGGGCGTTGGAAAAACACTGCTTGCCCGGGCGCTTGCGGATTTCATGTTCGGGGATCAGGATGCGGTGGTGGTAGTGGATTGCTCCGAGTACGGTGAAAAATTCAACGTCTCGCGTCTTGTGGGAGCGCCTCCGGGGTATGTGGGCTATGAAGAGGGCGGGCAACTTACCGAAAAAGTGCGCCGGCGTCCGTATTCTGTGGTGCTCTTAGATGAGATCGAGAAAGCGCATCCGGATGTTTTCAACATCCTTCTCCAGCTCATGGAAGAGGGGCGTTTGACGGATTCTTTCGGGCGTAAGGTGGATTTCCGCAACACCATTGTGATCATGACCTCGAATGTCGGGGCGGATCTGGTTAGGAAGCAAGGCGACCTTGGCTTTGCTCCTAAAAAAGATGAAATGAATTACGAGGTGCTAAAGCAGAAGCTTCTGGATGAGACGAAAAAAGTTTTCCGTCCGGAATTTCTGAACCGCGTGGATGACACCATCGTTTTCCATCCTCTGACGCGCCAGGATCTGGAACAGATCATTCATATCGAGCTCAAGGAAGTGCATGATCGTCTCAAGGATAAGAAGATAGAATTGATTCTTTCCGAAGAAGTTCTGAAGTTTCTGATCGACCAGGGGTACGACCCTGTGTTCGGGGCCCGGCCGCTCAAGAGGACGATCCAGCGTTTTATCGAGAACGTCCTGGCTGAAGAGATTCTCGGCGGGAAGTTTGAAGAAGGTGACAAGATCGTGGCGGAGATCCGGGGGGAACGGATCTCTTTTGAAAAAGCGACCTAGCGCGAGAGACCCGCGCGCATGCGCTCTTTTCTGAAGGCCGTTCTTTTTTTCTTCGCGCTGGCACTTGTGACCGGTGCCCTTCTTTTTAATTTTCTTCTGACCCGAATCGCGCATTCGGAAGATTTTAAGCGTTTTGCCGAGAAAAAAGTCGGCGAATACCTTAAAGCCAAGGTCCATATCGGCGAGATCCGGCCCTACCATCTGAACCAGCTTGCGCTTGAAAAGATCCTCATTGAAACCCCTTCCGCAAAGGGGGGCTCCCAATTGATCCGCGCGGACCGCCTTCTTTTTCGCTATGACCTGAAACAGCTCTGGCACCGGCAGTTCGATGCGCCTGTCGGGGTGGTGTTGAAGAATCCCGCCATTCTGATCGAACAGGATCAATTCCCTTACCGCTATTTTGAGAATGCTCCCGGGGGATCTTCCGGGCTTTCGATGCCGTCCTTAGATTTTAAGGGGGGCGAGATCCGCTATCTTCTTTCGTCCCTTGGCAAGGAGATCCTGCTCCGTGAGGTGGAAGGAAAGATCCTCCCGTCTCTTGATAAAAAAGTCCAAGTGGATGTGCGCGCTCACGTGACCGGAATCGTGAACGGGCGTGTTCACATTCATGGTTCGGTCGATCCTTCCAAGAGCACGCATGATCTTTGGTTGGAACTGGAGGCTATGGATCTTGCAGAGGACATTCCGCTTCCGTTCAAAGCGCTTGAAGGGAAAGTCCATTGGGTGGGGCATGATCTTTTCTTTGAAGGTCTGCAGGGGACT
Organism: Candidatus Omnitrophota bacterium; assembly: GCA_903856085.1. Classification (GTDB taxonomy): domain Bacteria; phylum Omnitrophota; class Omnitrophia; order Omnitrophales; family Aquincolibacteriaceae; genus Aquincolibacterium; species Aquincolibacterium lacustre. The sequence continues at coordinate 30,511 of CAIOAT010000032.1, forward strand.
TTATATGGATGGGATGCGGAGCTCTCCGGAGCTTTTTTAAATCGTGCGGGACAGCCCGAGGTGAACGCGCATGTCCGGATCGGTAAAGGCGCTCCCTGGATGAAACTGGATTTTGCTTTGAGTTTGCCTCATCAGACATTGGAGGGGACTTTCCAACCCATGGAAGGACGAGTTTTCAATTTTTCTGGAAAAGTTCACCAGGACCGGAAGCGTTTTGTGATGGATTCGCTTGTCTTGGGATCGGGGTATCAAGGCCGGGGAGAACTTGACTTTGCCAGCGGGAACTATGAGCTTGGTTTTGAAAAAGGCGCGAAGCGAATGGCCATTCACTCCAACCTCCAGGGGATGGACTTCGTGCTGAATTTTCATTTGGATCACGTAAAAACTTTTGGGATGGACCTTGTGACGGAGGGGAAAATCTTTCTCCATTCCCTGTCGCCACGTTGGAAAGGCCGCGATCTTTTGTTTAAAGGGGAATTTGAGACCAATTATTTTATTCTGGATCGCCAGCCGTTCGAAGATCTGAAGGGAAGTTTTGACTTAAGTCCCTTAGGGATGACAGGTATCCAGAGTTCGTGGGGCAATCAGTTCAAAATGACGGGACAAGTGACAGGCCGTGGTAGGAACCCGCATCTAAAACTTCTCATGAATGTTGAGGATTTTGATCTCGGGACTGTGCACGAGTTTACCGCGAAGCCATTGCCCAAGGCCCTGGGCGGCCGTTTGGATGGGAAGCTCTCGGTGGAGGGGGACCTTTCAAAACCCGAGGTCTCGGGGGTCTTCAACATCCATGATGGAAAATGGGGGCAACTTAATTATGACCGTGGTATCATTCAGCTTCGGGGATTCCTTCCTTATCTGCCCTTGAAGGACTCTAAGATCTGGAAAGGTCGGACGGTCTTTTTTTTGACCGGGGCATTGGACTTGAAACTAGACAATATCTTTGCAGGCGTCAAGGTGCAGACGCCGGATAATCTAGTGATTTGGAAGGGCGTTGAGGCGGCCCTGCATGAAAAAGACAATAGCCTGGAATTAAATACGGCGAAGTTAGGAGCGTGGGGAGAGCTCTCAGTGTTTGAAGCTCGCGCTCCGGAACCGACGCAGGGGACGGGTAATGCTGAGACGCAGGATACCAAAAAGGAAAAACAAACGGTTCTTTTTGGTCCTAAGCTGAAGTTTTGATCGTTTTTTAAAACAGGAGTGTTATGTCTCATTGGACTAATCTAAAGCGGACCGTTTCGGTCCGATCATGGCTCCAAAAGTTTGGAGCTGGGTGCTTGGATATTTTTGAAGGAGCAGGCGGCATTGCGCTTCTTTTTAAAGAGGCCTGTGTTTTGTTGGCATCCAAGAAGATCCGCTGGAAGGCAACGCTCGACCAGATGAACAAAATCGGAGTACAGTCGCTCCCCCTGGTTTTTCTGACCGCTTTTTTCACGGGCATGGTCCTTGCCTTGCAGTCGGCCTACCAGCTGAAACTTTTTTCTGCGGAACAATTCACGTCTGATTTGATATCGGTTTCATTATGTCGCGAACTTGGGCCCGTGTTGACGTCGATGGTGGTGGCCGGACGCGTGGGGGCCTCGATTGCTGCTGAGCTCGGCACCATGAAGGTGACAGAACAGATCGATGCCCTGAAGGCGCTTGCCACGAACCCCGTCCAGTATCTTGTCATTCCAAGATTTATCGCGGCTTTGTTTATGCTTTTTTTGCTCACCATGTACGCGGATGTGATCGGTATGTTCGGGGGGTATTTGATCTCTGTTTTTAAGCTGGGAATGAGTTCCCATATGTACATCAAACGCGGGATCGACGCGCTGGTGGTCAAGGACGTCGTGACCGGCCTCATTAAGGCTTTTTTCTTTGGGGGGATCATCTCGATCGTCGGTTGCTACTTCGGGTTCACAGCCCGTGGCGGGGCTGAAGGTGTCGGCCGGGCAACGACGTTGGCAGTAGTTGTTTCCTTGATCATGGTGATCGCCTCGGACGCGCTTTTTTCAGCGATTTTTTATTTCTTTTAAATTAAGATTGAGGTTTTGTGATCCAGATCCAAAATATTCATAAATGGTTCGGAACGCAGCACGTTCTCCGGGGGGTCGATCTGACCATCAAGGAAGGGGAGACCGTGGTGATCATCGGACGTTCGGGATGCGGAAAAAGTGTGCTTTTGAAGCATATCATGGCGATCCTGGAGCCGGATGAAGGAGATATCAAGATTGACGGGCATTCCATGTTCTCGATGCTCCCGGATGAGCAGGATCAGTGCCGGTTGCAGCTCGGAATGCTTTTTCAGGGAGCCGCACTTTTTGATTCGCTGACTGTGCTCGAGAATGTCGGATTTTCTCTTTTTGAGCATACGAACCTTTCCGAAGAAGTGATCAGTCAGAAGGTCTTGGAAAAGCTTCGTATGGTGGGGCTTATGGGGATCGAGGATCTGATGCCCGCCAGCCTTTCGGGGGGTATGAAAAAAAGGGTAGGTTTAGCGCGGGCAATCTGCAACGAGCCGAAGATCATTCTTTATGATGAGCCGACTACGGGTCTGGACCCGATCAACGCGGACGTTATTAACGAGCTTATTTTGAGCATGCAAAAGCAGCTGAAAGTGGTTTCGATCGTGGTGACCCATGACATGACCAGCGCTTACAAAGTGGCGGACCGGATCGCCATGCTTTACGAGGGACGGATCATCGGTATCGGCACGCCGGATGAGATCAGAAATTCCTCGGACCCGATTATTCAGCAATTCATTACCGGATCGGCGCGGGGCCCGATCACGGATAAGCAGCAAAAGGAGACGGAGTCATTATGAAAAAGAAAAGTAATGAAGTGTCGGTTGGCGTTTTTGTGATCCTCGGATTTGTTTTTTTGACGTTGGTGCTCTTCTTTGTCAGCGGGGTTTATTTGTTCCGCTCGGGGTATACCGTGGACGTGATGTTTAACTACGTCAGTATTCTTAATAAGGGGGCGCCGGTGCGTATGGCAGGGGTCCGGGTCGGGGAAGTAAGCGATGTGACCATCGTTTATGACGAAGCGAAGCAGAACAATCGTGTGAAGGTCAAACTTTTCATTGAAAAGGGTGCGGAAATCAGAGAAAATTACTCCTTCACGATTCGTGGGACGCATGTCTTGAGCGAGCCCCATGTGGAGATTACGCCAAATCCAGGAGCTTTTCCGTTGCTCCATAAAGGCGCGTTGGTGGAGGGAGTGCCTTTGGTGGCAGTGGAAGAACTGATCGACCGGGCGCATGAGATTTTGAACCACCTTGCCGCGATCCTGGGCAAGTTCAAGACGGGCATGGATGATCAGGGGACGGTCGAGAACCTGAAAACACTGATCAGTAATCTTTCGTCATTGAGCGGGGCGTTGAATACTTCTCTTAAGGCTCCAGACGGGAATGTGCATCAAAGTTTTCAGCACATCGAGTCTTCGAGCGCTTCGTTGAGCAACATCCTTGGGAAAGTTGAAAAAGGAGATGGGACGCTCGGGAAACTCTTGATGGAAGATGAGCTTTACAACGAGATGGAGGCGTTCGTGAAGGATGTTCGGGCGCACCCCTGGAAACTTCTTAAGAAAGACTCGAAGGACGCGCGAAAGTGGTACTTTCTTTTTTTAGCATAAGCTATTCGCCGCACCCCAACGGGAAACTCCGATAAGAGTTGAGGCGAGGGACGGCGTGAAGGTTTTAGAGGCGTTTTTTACAAAGCTGCGGTGATGAAGCCGTGGTACAGGATTCAAGGTAACCAATGAATATTAACTTTTCATATAAGCGACACCAAAGGAGCCGTGATCATGATTCTTGCCATAAGACTTATTTTTATTCTGGGCTGTGCTGTGTTCGGGTATCTCGCGAAAATTCAGTGGCTGTTGAGTCTCCAGGTGTCTTACAGTGAGTGGATCTCAGCAGGCATCGGCGGGTTGTTCGGCATTCTCATTGTTTCGATAGATATTTTCTTTAAGCAGTACACGGTTCGTAACATTCTCGCGATTATCTTAGGGCTGGCGCTCGGGCTTTGGACCCATCGGCTTTTTATGATGGTTTTTGCTTACGCGCATTTTCCGACAGAGGTAACGCGGAATGTTGGGATTGCAACGGCGATCATTTTTTCCTACCTGGGCATTATCACCATCCTTCGAGGGCAAGACGAATTCAGTTTGATGATCCCGTTCGTACATCTGGATTCCAAGGGGCCGGGTGAGGAAATGATCCTTTTGGATACGAGCGTCATCATCGACGGCCGCATCGCGGATATTGCAAACACGCATTTTCTTTCAAGCAAACTGATTCTCCCGCGTTTTGTTTTAAAGGAACTGCAGTTGATCGCGGATTCCTCAGACCCTTTGAAGCGTGCCCGCGGGCGCCGCGGTCTAGATGTCCTGAATGCGATCCAATCCAATCCGAATATTACGGTGAAGATCCATGAGCTTGATTTTCCAGAATTCAACACTGTGGATGCGAAACTGGTCAAGATGGGGCAGGTGCTTCAGGCCAAGGTCTTTACAAACGATTACAATCTTAACAAGGTCGCTGAGCTTCAGGGAGTGAAAGTTCTTAATATTAACGATCTGGCGAATGCTCTGAAACCCGTGGTCATGCCGGGAGAAGAGATGGAGATCAAAATCCTCAAGGAAGGCAAGGAACAAGAACAGGGCGTGGCCTATCTCGATGACGGAACCATGGTTGTCGTGGATAACGGCAAGCGCCGCCTGGGCCACACGGTCAAGGTCACGATCACGAGTGTGCTTCAAACGCAAGCCGGGCGCATGATCTTTGCAAAACTCTCCGATGATAATGGTCACCATCCGGAACGCGGCGCAGAGCGCTGGCGCGATAACCGGGGCGCCCATGGGACTGATACCCGCCGTCCGCGTAACGGTCATGACCGGCCGGGCCATCAATCCTATCAAAATCCACCGAGCCCCCAAGGTCACGAGGGAGGGAGGTAGGGTGAATGCGAGTTTCCCTTATCATTCCTGCCGCCGGGCTGGGTAGTCGGTTCCGGCAAAGCCTGAGTCGTTCTGACAAGAAGGTCTCTTCGTGTCGATCCAAGCTTTGTTATCAGCTTAATGGAGAACCGGTGCTTCTCAGAACCCTCCGGGCTTTTGAGCAGATCCCTGAAATCTGTGAAATGATCGTTGCGATCAGTCCTGAGATGCTTCCAGAAGTGAAGGGGTGGACACGTTCGATCAGGGGTTTGAAAGTCCGGTGGATCTTAGGCGGTAAGACCCGTGCAGAGTCGGTATGGAATGCGCTTAAAAAAACTTCTCTGCAGTCCGATTGGATCATGGTTCATGATGGCGCGCGGCCTCTGATCACACCCCATGCGATCCGACAAGTTCTCAAGGCGGGTAAAGATTGGGATGGTGTGATCCTGGCCCGTAAGGTGGTGCCGACTATCAAGCGCGTGTTAACGGAGGACGGGCATATCCGGGAAACCGTGGATCGGAATGCTCTTTATGAGGCTGAAACACCTCAGCTTGTACGACGCGAGATGCTTCTCAGAGCGTATAAGCAGAATCCCAGGGCGTTTGAAGCTACGGATGAAGCGGGCCTTTTGGAAGCAATCGGTGCTCGCGTGCGAGTAATGCCTCATGGGGACTGGAACCCGAAACTTACCACCCTGACGGACCTGATGCTTGCTAAAGCCACGACGGAAAAGAATATTTTACCAGAAGTTCGTGTCGGGATCGGATTTGACACGCACCGATTAGTCAAAGGCCGTAAGTTCTATCTCGGTGGCATGGTGATCCCATCCCCGAAGGGTGCGCTTGGGCATTCCGATGGGGATGCGCTGCTTCACGCACTCGCGGATGCGATCTTGGGTGCGATCGGCGCGGGCGACATCGGAGAATGGTTTTCAGATCGTGATCCGAAGTTCAAGAATATTCGCAGTACGAAAATCCTTGGGGTCATTCTCGCGGAAGCAAAAAGGCGAGGATGGCAGCCCTATCACGCGGACACGAATATTATCCTGGAATCTCCGAAGCTTTATGCCCACAAGTCCAAGATCCGTAAAAGTGTCGCCAAATGTCTCGAACTTGATGAGAAAGATGTCTCCATCAAGGCGCGTACCCGAGAGGGGCTTGGCCCCGAAGGAGAGGGTTTGGCGGTGACCTGTGAAGCCGTGGTGAGTATGAGAAAAGTGACTGCATGATCCAATTCCATAATACGCTTTCGGGGAAACTCGAAGAGTTCAAGCCGCTTAAAGACGGCGAAGTGACCTTCTACGCCTGCGGTCCCACCGTCTATAACTACGCGCATATCGGAAATTTCAGGACCTTTGTGTTTGAGGATCTGCTCCGCAGGTTTCTGGAATTTAAAGGGCTTAAGGTCAAGCACGTGATGAACGTGACGGATGTGGATGACAAAACCATCGCTGGTGCAAACCGCGAGAAAAAGACGCTTTCGGTCTATACGGCCTATTACACTGAAGCGTTTCAGCAGGATCTCCAGACACTCAACATGCTTTCTCCTGTGATCCAGCCGTACGCCACTCAGGAGATTCCCGCGATGCAGCGACTTATCCAGACGTTGATTGAAAAGGGAGTTGCTTATGAAGCAGATGGCTCCGTCTATTATCGCGTCACGGCGTTCCCGCAGTACGGAAAGCTTTCGAAGAAGAAACTCGAAGGGAATATCGAAGGCGCACGCGTCGATGTGGATGAATACGATAAGGAGCAAGGCGCGGACTTTGTTCTCTGGAAAAAAGCCAAAGAGGATGAGCCATCCTGGGACTCCCCGTGGGGCAAAGGTCGTCCGGGTTGGCACATCGAATGTTCGGCCATGTGCATGCGTCATCTCGGGGAGACGATCGATATCCATGCCGGTGGCGAGGACCTGGTTTTTCCGCATCACGAGAACGAGATCGCGCAGTCAGAGGCCGCAACCGGAAAACCGTTTGTGAAGTACTGGCTTCACGCGAAGCACCTGCTGGCAAACGGCGAGAAGATGTCGAAATCCAAAGGGAATTTCTTCACGCTTCGTGATCTTTTGGCCAAAGGCTATGATCCTATGGCGATCCGCTACGCGCTCCTGGCGGTCCATTACCGACATTCGCTCAATTTTACCTTCGACGGTCTCAAAGAAGCCCGTGAGGTGATTGAGAAACTGGATAACTGCTATTTTCAATGTTTGAGCATATCGAATATTTCAGTTGAGAGTGCTGGTGTGGGGCTGACCCAGAAACTATCGCTTGCTCTTGATAAAATGACGGAAGCGTTAGGACGTGATCTTAATATTGCCGAAGCCGTGGCGGTTCTTCTCGAAGAGATCACCTTGATCAACGCCGCGATCGCAAAGAAGACCCTTGATGCGGAAGACGTGAAGTCAGTGCTAAGTTTTATCCAGGAAACGGATCGTTTGCTGGGTTTTGATATTGCTTCCGTCCATTTTATTCCTGAGAACGTAAAAACAGCTTTAGAACAATATTCCGAGGCCCGCAAGACACGCGATTTTGTGAAATCAGATCTTATGCGTCACAAGATCGTGCAACTCGGCTGGCTTGTCAAAGACGGCCGGCCGGGAGAATCCTCCACGGTGAAGAAAGCCCGCAGGGCGTGGGACATCAAGAAATGAAAAAAGGATATTTCATTACATTTGAAGGTGCGGAGGGGAGCGGGAAGAGCACGCAGATCCGCAATGCCGTGGCATTTCTGGAAAAGAAAGGCCGCTCGGTTGTGATGCTGCGCGAGCCGGGCGGAACTCGTATCAGTGAAGCGATCCGAGCCATTCTTCTGGATAAAAATCTGAAGGAAATGACGCATGTGACGGAGCTGCTTCTTTATCTCGCGGCTCGGGCGCAAATCGTTCGTGAAAAGATCCTGCCAGCGCTTAAAAAAGGTAAAGTTGTGATCTGTGACCGGTTTGAGGATTCAACGCGGGCTTACCAGGGATTTGGCCGTAGGATCCCACTCTCGTCGATCGAGCAGGTGAACTGCCTCGTTCGTGATTCTCTCAGGCCGGACCTCACCTTCGTGCTGGATATTGATATTGCGAAGGGCCTTGCGCGTGGCGGTCGGCATGACCGGATCGAGCGTGAGGCTTTGAGTTTTCACGAGCGGGTGCGTCATGGATTTCTTTCTCTTGCGAAAAAAGAACCGAAGCGAATGGTTGTGCTCGATACCAGCAAGTCTGCGGAATCGGTCAGTCAAAAGGTTCGGGAAAGGCTCGAACGTGTTTTTGGCCAATAACACCCAGAAATTAGCAGTGCGCATTCTTGAATCCCATATTCGGGAGGGACGTGTTGCATCTTCCTATATTTTTAGCGGTTGCGGGGAAGATGGGGAAATGGCCGAGATGGGCGGTGAACGACACAGTGCGGACATTAAAGAAGAATTCGCCGTAGCATTTGCTTATGCCCTTGAGAGTCGCGATCCGAAACTTTTTAACTGTCAAGACTCCGTACTCTTACAACGCCTATGGAAACATGGATATCCCGATGTCCGATGGCTGGGGGAAGACCTTACCGAACGATCGATCAAGATCGAAGCGGTCCGTGAAACGATCCAGTGGGCATCGATGAAACCTTTTGAAGGTAAATGGAAAATTTGTATCGTGCTGAAAGCAGAACGGTTGCCGGAAGTGGCAGCGAACGCTTTTCTGAAAACTCTGGAAGAGCCGCCCAAGAATACGGTTTTTTGCCTTCTCGTGGAAAATAAAAACAATCTTTTGGAGACGATCCAGTCCCGTTCCTTCGAGATCCGTCTGATGCCGATGTCCTCTTCGCCGGTTCCAATGGGCGCGGGGACACTCGAGGCTCTGCCGGTTCGCGAGGTCTTTGAAACTTATCCGACGATATCTCGTGACGAAGTGAAACGGAAACTGGACGGGCTGATGGCCACTTCACGGGAGAAGATCTATCAGCTGGTGGCCGGAGGCGATGCGGATCCCCGAACGGTGGACCGCTGGCTCGAGGCTATGGACCTTCTTTATGATTCCAAGTCGGCGCTCGATATGAACGTGAATCAGAAACTGATGGCGACTCGCCTTGCGATAAGACTCGCGCGTCTTTTCCCATCGCAGAAAGTTGTGAGCTTATGACGAAAACATACTATCTGACAACGCCGATCTATTATGTGAATGGAAAACCGCATATCGGGCATGCGTATACGAGTATTCTTTGCGATACGTTCGCCCGTTTCCATCGGCTGCTCGGCGAGTCTGTTTTTTATATCACCGGTACTGATGAGCACGGAATCAAAGTCCAGAAGGCTGCTTTGGAACAGGGCAAGGAACCCAAAGCTTTTGTGGACGCGATTGTGCCCGAATTTAAGGAGCTTTGGCGGGTTCTCGGGATCCACTACGATCATTTTATTCGGACCACGGATGATTATCACAAGACGACCGTGCAAAAGGTTCTGAGCGATCTCGAAAAAAAAGGGGATATCTATAAGGCGTCCTATAAAGGATGGTATTGCACGCCGTGTGAATCGTTTTGGACCGAGCTGCAGCTCAAAGACGGTAAGTGCCCGGATTGTAATCGTGGCGTGGATCAACTCGAGGAAGAAAATTATTTTTTTAAAATGTCCACTTATCAGCAATGGCTGATCGATTATATCCAGCGGCATCCGGATTTTATTCAGCCGGAGTACCGCAAGAATGAGGTTCTTGGATTTTTGCGCGAACCGCTCGAAGACCTTTGCATTACGCGGCCGAAGACGCGGCTTACGTGGGGGATCGAATATCCGGGTTCCAAGGACCATGTGGTTTATGTATGGTTTGATGCTCTTTTGAATTATGTAACAGGCGCCGGATATCTAACGGACGATAAAAAGTTCAAGTCCCTTTGGCCGGCGGATCTCCATTTGGTGGGCAAAGATATTCTTCGCCAACACGCTGTTTTCTGGCCGATCATGCTCAAGGCCATGGGCGTTGAAATGCCAAAGCTGGTATTTGCGCATGGCTGGTGGAAAATGGGGGGCGCCAAGATGTCGAAGTCGGTCGGGAACGTCGTGGATCCGATCGCACTGGTTCAAAAGTACGGTAGTGATGTGCTCCGCTATTTTCTTTTGAACGAAGTGACATTGGGCTTGGACGGAACCTATTCGGAAGACCTTTTGGTGGAACGTTATTCGAGTGACCTCGCGAATAGTCTCGGCAATCTCTGGCATCGGACCGCTTCCATGATCGAAAAATATTTTGAAGGGAAAATCCCGGAAGGTGTTCGTGCCCACCGTTTCTATAACCCGATCGAATTATGGGAGAATGTTTCTAAAGCTGTTATGGCGCATGATCCGCGCGAAGCCTTAGGTAAGATCTGGGAGGTCATTAGTCGCGCCAATCAGTTTGTGGAAGAAACGAAGCCTTGGGCGTTGGCCAAGGATTCTTCCAAAAAAGAAGAGCTTGCGGATGTGCTTTTCAATTTAGCGGATAGCGTGGCGCATGTGGCGATCCTGCTGCAAGCTTTTATGCCGGGAACCGCCGGGAGGATCCTCGGGCGCTTGAAAATCGATTCGCCAGAAAAGATTCACACCGATTCGGAGTTTAGCAAGCCGCTGGTGACTGTCGGAGTCACGATCGAAAAAGGAGAGCCGCTCTTCCCGCGTCTTGACGAGAAAACGTCATGAACCTGACGGACACTCATATTCATCTACATTTCCCCCAGTACGATGTTGATCGTCCGGAAATAATTCAGAGGGCGATCCATGGCGGTATCCGTCATTTCTTGAATATTGGTACCGATCTTGAGGATTCCAGAAAAGCCATCGCGATCGCCGAGCAATATCCCGAAGTTTATGCCGCTGTCGGGTACCATCCCCATGAGACAAAACATGCTCATGATTCAGAGCTTGCTGAACTCGAAAAACTTCTTTCTCATCCGAAAGTCGTGGCGATCGGGGAGGTGGGGCTGGACTATTTTCACGAGCATTCTCCGCGGGATGTACAACTGAAACTTTTGAATGTTTTTCTCGGATGGTACGAGAAGCATCAAAAACCGATCATTATCCATTGTCGCGACGCTTATGATGAGCTGCTTGACGTTCTCAAGGACTATGGCAAGTCCAATTCTCCATTAAAAGAATCAAAGGCTAATTGGACTAGCCCTGGCGTTCTTTCGGTAGAAGAAAATAGATGCCAGGGCAAGACGCCCTATCGCGGGACTCTCCACTGCTATTCCTCGGATGCCGGAACGATGAAAAAATATCTCGACCTTGGTTTTCATATCGCGTTCGGCGGGGCCCTGACCTATAAAAAAAACGACGGGTTGCGTGAGGCCTGCGCGCTGTGCCCGAAGGACCGTTTGCTCCTTGAGACGGATGCGCCTTATCTACCCCCCCAATCGAAGCGGGGTCAGCGCAACGAGCCTTTGTATATAATTGAAACCGCTGAATGTGCCGCGAAGCTCCACGGCATGAGTCTGGAGGAGATTGCGGAATTGACCACGGCGAATGCCCGGAAGCTTTTCCGGATGAATTGAGAAAGTTTGTTCTTGTTGCTCTGTTGTTCCCTCAGGATTATTATGAGAAACATTTGAATGGAGAATCTATGAAAAAATTGAAGGTCCCTTTTTCCCCAATTCGCTTCTCGAAAGCGACCCTGTATCTATTGGATCAGAGGAAACTTCCTTCCCAAGAAACTTGGGTTCCATGCCGGAGCTCTCAGGCTGTTTGGAAAGCGATACGTACGATGGTGGTGCGGGGAGCGCCCGCGATTGGTATTACGGCAGGGTACGGTCTCTATCTCGGTATTCATTCCTTTCGAGGAACACGCGAAGGATTTTTGAAAAAACTCCGCCAACAGGCAGTCTATCTCGATTCTTCCCGGCCGACGGCCCGCAATTTGGCTTATGCGGTCGAAAGAATTGTTCGGAAAGCTATTTTGAGCAAAGAGAAGCAGGTCCCGAAGCTTCGGGATCTGGTGTTCCAGGAGGCCAAGGATATTCATGCGGAAGATATTCTCATTTGCCGGAATATCGGAAAATACGGTTCAAAGCTTTTTAAGGCGGGCTCCCGCATTCTCACCCATTGCAATGCCGGTGGGTTGGCGACGTCAGGCTACGGCACGGCGCTTGCGGTCTTTTACGCAATGAAAGAAAAAAAAATCCCGTTTTTCGTCTACGCAGATGAGACTCGGCCGCTTTTACAAGGTGCACGGCTGACCGCTTGGGAACTTTTTAAGAGCAAAATCCCTTCAACGCTTATTTGTGACAACATGGCCGCGAGTCTTATGCGGGCTGGCAAGATCGACGGTGTGGTGGTCGGTGCCGATCGCATTGCTATGAATGGTGATACCGCTAATAAGATCGGCACGTATGGCGTGGCGGTGCTGGCACATGTCCACAAGATACCTTTCTATATCGCCGCCCCGAGCACGACGTTCGACCTCCGGGCGAAGACAGGGAAGGATATCCCGATCGAGGAGCGGCCGCACCAGGAGGTGTCTGAGCTGAACGGAAAACAGCTCGCGCCAAAGGGGATGAAGATCTTTAATCCTTCATTCGATGTTACGCCGCACCCCTATATTACCGGCATCATTACGGAGGCCGGAGTGTTAAGGCCGCCGTTTAAACGTTCGATCCAAAAGATACAGGAACTTCTTAAAAGGTAAATGGCGCAAAAGTTTCTTCGGGCCGACATCGCCTGAATCCAGGTTGGCTACGCCCAAGGAATGGTTATCCAGACGAATGTGAGATCCTAGGACCTTTTTTAAATTACACGAAAATGTGAGGGGGCAAGAAAGGGGTGGGTATGAATATTAGAACGGTAACTTTGAGGAGCGGTCTAATTGGCGCGGCTATAATTGTGACGGTAATATTTGCTTTTACTGGATGCGGACAGGCCCCGACGAAGGAGTATTACAAAAACGGGAAAGTAAAATCAGAGCAGTTTTACAAGGGCGGAAAAAAACACGGACTCTCTAAGGAATATTATGAAAACGGGCAAGTGAAAGAAGAAATTGTTTATAAGAATGGGAAGGCGGAAGGAACGGTTAAGGCGTATTACGAAGACAAGCGATTAAGATTTGTGGGAGCTTACAAGGACGGCGGGTATGAGGGGCTGTTCAAGGGATATTATCCCAGCGGAAAATTAAAAGGCGAGGGAGTCTACAAGAGTGGAGAGCCTGACGGGTCGTTTAAGGAATATTATGAAAACGGGAAAGTGAAATTAGAGGCGGTTTTTAAGGACGGAAAGCTAGAGGGGGCAGTTAAGGGGTATGACGAAAATGGAAACTTAAAGCATTGAGCAAGCGGTGACCGAAGAATCCGAGAGGATCTTTGGGGCGTCCGAGGTTCTGGAGCGGCGGGAGGTGTAAAGATGAATATTAAAATTGGTGCATTTGTGAGCGGGTTCATTGGAATCGCCGTAATTTTAATGGTAACATTTTGCTTTACGGGCTGTGGAAAAAAACCGAGTAGAGAGTATTACGCAAATGGGAAATTGAAATCAGAGATGTCGTATGAGAAAGGTATCCATCATGTATTGTCCAAAGACTATTACGAAAATGGACAATTAGAGTCGGAGATGTCTTTTGATAATGGAAAGCCTGAAGGCGCGGTGAAGTGGTATTACGAAAACGGACAATTAGAATCGGAAAGCTTTTTTAAGAATGGAAAGCTTGAGGGGTTGTCTAAGAAATATTACAAGAGCGGGAAATTGCGTTCAGAGGAGTCTTACGCGAACGGAGAATTTAATGTGCTGTCATATAGGGAGTATGACGAAAGCGGTCATTTGAAACCGTAGGGGACGATGGACGAATTCTCATTTATCGAATACCTGAAGAAAAAAATACCAGCTCGCGGACGGGTTCGCCTCGGGATTGGGGATGATGCGGCTGTGCTGGATATTGCGAAAGACAAAATGCTTGCTGTTTCCACGGATGTGATCGTGGAGAATGTGGATTTCAGGATTAAAACCTTGAGTCCTGAGAAGATCGGCCGCAAGGCGTTGGCGGTTAACCTCAGCGATATCGCAGCCATGGGTGCGTCGCCCTCCGCATTTGTGATCAGTATCGGAAAACCCGCGCGTGTTACGACAACATGGCTCAAGCGTTTTTATAGTGGCCTTTTGGCGCTAGCGACGCAATACGATGTTCCATGCATTGGTGGCGATCTTTCGAGATCCAAAGAATTCTTTGCGAATGTTACGATCTTCGGCGAAGTTTCGCTCGATCATCTTGTGAAGCGGTCCGGGGCCACGCACGGGGACTGGATCGCGGTGACGGGTGCCTTGGGCGGTTCGATCATACGTCACCACTATGATTTTACGCCTCGCGTTCGGGAGGGGGTTTTCATCGCAGGACATATTACGCCGACCGCCATGATCGATATCTCCGACGGTCTCGTCCAGGACCTGACGCATATCCTGAAAGCTTCCAAAGTAGGGGCTGTGCTTGATCTTGATAAAATCCCCGTCTCGCGCGACGCGAAAAAGATGAGCTCCGGGAGTAAAATGAAGGCTCTCTCTCATGCGTTGAGTGATGGCGAGGATTTCGAGCTTTTGTTTACCGTGCCGCCTTGGCAGAAAATGATGCTTGCAAAAAGTTGGCGGAAAAAATTTCCCAAGGTGCCTCTGGCGTGGATCGGGAAGATCGAAGGCAAAGCGCCCCGAATTTCCTGGCGCAGGGATGGAGAAAGAATTCTGCCACCCAAGCTCATTCAAAAAGGGTTCTCGCATTTTTAGTATGAAAAAAAAAGTTGTCTCTACCTCATCCCCGCAAGAAACAATTGAATTTGGCAAACGTTTTGCTGCTGGCCTTAAGCCAGGTACGGTTCTTTGCTTGGAGGGACAGCTTGGGAGCGGGAAGACGACCTTTATCAAGGGGCTCGCGGAAGGCCTGGGACTGAAGCATCCGTCGCAGGTCAAAAGTCCGACATTCGTCCTGATGCATATTTATGAAACAAAGATGCCACTCTATCATTTTGACTGTTATCGCTTGAATTCGTTGGAGGAATTAGAGAATATCGGTTTTCAGGATTTCGTGAACGACCCGCATGCCATCTCTTGTGTCGAATGGGCTGAAAAAGCCGGAGATCTTATCCCCGAAGGTGCCCGTCATATCCGCTTTGAGATCCTCAGCGCCACCCGACGTCGCATTGCCGTTTCTTAGTATTCAGGGGGCATAGATTCCGTGTGGGAACAGCCACAGCCTGAGAGTGTTGAATAGTAAACATATTATTGACAAATAGTGATATTGTGGTATCTTGGCGTGCATGAAAGAGCGTGTTTCTATAATCCTGAAGGAGCCTTGGAACTTGATATTCTATTTTGGGACTCCAAGTTGGGGCGGGGTCTTGGAGCAGTGACATGATTAAAAGCATTCGAGAATGGCCGGAGAACGAACGGCCAAGGGAAAAGCTGCTTCAAAAAGGGGCGGAGTCTCTCTCAGACGCCGAACTTTTGGCTGTGCTTCTTAGACAGGGGACGCGTGGGCAAGATGTGGTGAGTTTCTCGCGAAGTTTGCTTCTTCAATTTGGAAGCCTGCGTGGGATTTTAGCGCAACAGCCGGTATCTTTTAAAAAAGTAAAGGGGCTCGGGCAGGCCAAGGTCTGTATGATCCTGGCTGTTCGGGAGATCGGGCTCCGTCAGCTCCGTGAGAAAATGATCGGGCAGAATTTTGTCCGAAGCCCTCAGGCCGTGACCGATTATCTTACCGCGGCACTCCGGGATCAGAAGCGAGAGATATTCAAAGTTCTTTTTCTGGATAGAGGACTCCGCATCCTCGGGGAACGCGATCTCTTTTTTGGGACGATCGATGAGGCCGCGGTTCATCCGCGCGAAATCGTCAAAGCCGCCCTGGAATTTCACGCTTCAAGTTTAGTGCTTGTGCATAACCATCCCTCTGGCAAGGTCGAACCAAGCCGCGAGGATTATGAGATCACGCAGAAGATCAAGGCTGCCTGCCAAACCGTTTCGATCCGGGTGCTGGACCACATTATCGTCGGCGAGAACCAGTATTTCAGCTTCTCAGAGCGCAATTCACTTTAACGGACTTTCGAGGCATTCCATAAAATCGGGGATATTCGTGAGATCTTCGAGAATGTGGTCCGGTGGGTCTTTTTCGAAATGTTTCCGGGTCCTGCCGTTGGTGAGTACTGCGATACTCCTGACCCCGGCTTTTTTGGCGGCCGCGATGTCATATTCTGTGTCCCCGATGACAAAGATCCTGTTCTTCTCAAAGCGCTCCCGGGCGAATTCTTCGGAATAATCTACCGCTGCGAGAAGGATCTTGTCGCGTTCCCGGGCGTCATTCCCGAATCCTCCTGTCAGGAAATAATGCTCCACCGCGCCGCGTTTGAGTTTCATGCGGCCGGCTCTTTCGAAGTTGCCGGTTGCGAGCGCCAGAAAGATACCCGGGTCTCGAGAAAGATGTTCCAGGATTTCAACGACGCCGGGCATAAGTTCAAAGCGGGGCGATTGTTGGATGCGTTCTTCGAAAATTTCCTCATAGCGCTCCATTAAAAGGTCGAATTCGCCTGGCGAAAGTAGACGCCCGAGCACGCGTTTGGCTACCTCATCGAAAATGGCCGGGTCGGTCTTGCCGTGCGGGTCGAGATTCCCCCAGGCATCCGGGACTTCAAAGATCTCCTCGAAGGCTTCTTCAAAGGCGATTTTACCAGCACCGCCCGTGAGAAGTAACGTTCCGTCGATATCAAAAAGAAGTAAGGTTCGCATGGGGACTAAGTCTTTATCTGTTTTTCTCGGAGTGTGACTTGGGCAGTTCCAACCTTTATTAAAAATTCAAGAAAGCCGGAGCTTCGCTGATCTCCGATTATCTCTCGTGAATGAAGATCAAGGGTTGTCATGATCCCGCGTTTATTGATTCGGCCAAAGAGCATCATGGAACGAATTTTACCACAGCGGGGGTTCCTAGGAATATGTTATATTATTCGCTCAAACGAGGAACGGTCCCTTGAACTCTAAATGTTATATTTTCGTTCTCCTCTTATTGCTGAGCGGTCCTGTTTCAGGCCAGGCCGCAAAGAGCGATTTTTTTGACAAGACGCTTGTTCTTCCCATCGCGACCGAACCCAAGACCTTCAATGTCCTGGTCGCCCAGGAGACCTCAAGTGCGGAAGTCACACAATATCTTTTCGAAGGCCTCACAGAGTTCGATCCTTGGACTTGGGCGATCCTCCCGAAGCTCGCGGAAAGCTGGGAGCAATCCTCGGATGGCCTCGTTTGGACATTCCATTTGAGGAAGGGAGTCCGGTGGTCAGATGGACAGCCCTTCACGTCCCGGGACGTGCGGTTTACATTCGAAGACGTTATTTTCAATCCCGCCATTCCCAACAGTGCTCGCGATATTTTTACGATACAAGGTAAGCCCATTACGTTAAAAATTGTCGATGACCAGACCGTTGAATTCCATTTACCGGCGCCATTTGCGCCTTTTCTTCTTTCCCTTTCACAGCCGATCATTCCCGAGCATATCCTAGAGAATTCCGTTCACGATGGAACATTCTCAAGTGCGTGGGGACTCGGCGAAAAGCCCGATCGTGTGGTGGGAACAGGTCCCTTTAAGATCGCCAAGGTTCTGCCTGGAGAAAAAGTGGAGCTTGTCCGAAATCCATTTTTTTGGAAGAAAGATGTGGATGGGAAACCTCTGCCTCGAATGGATCGCATTATCCTCCTGATCGTTCCGAGCCAGGAGAACCAGCTGCTGCGTTTTCTCGACGGGGAGACGGATCTTTATGTTCTGCGCGGCGCGGATTATCCTGTGTTAAAGCCCCTGGAGAGAAAAAAGCATTTCAAAATTTATCAGGCAGGTCCGTCGCTCGGCTCCTCCTTTGTGGCGTTCAATCAGCAGCCGCGTACACCCTGGAAGAAGAAATGGTATCAGAACCGCGACCTTCGTCGGGCTCTCTCTCATGGCATTGATCGCGCGTCCATGGCCGATATTGTATTCAACCGTTTTGCCGTGAAGCAATGTTCGCCGCTTAGTCCCTCAGTTCCTTTTTTCTATAGCGATGAAGCGCCCTGTTACGACTACGATCCAAAAACCGCAAAGACGATCTTGACGGAGATCGTGGGGTTTCAAGATAAAGATAAAGACGGTATTCTGGAAGACGAGGAGGGTCATCCGCTTGAGATCGTGCTTGTCACCAATACCGAGGACCCTACACGGCTTCAACTGGCCCAGATGATCCGTGAGGATTGGCGGCGCATCGGGATCCAGGTCCATCTGCTTCCGATGGAGTTCAACGCGCTCGTTTCTAAACTGACGGTGACCCATGATTGGGAGGCGGTCGTGATCGGACTGACGGGCTCCTCGGAGCCTCATTTTGGAGCGAATGTCTGGCTTTCCAATGGCAATCTCCATTTCTGGAACACGGGCGTCGGGAACAAGACCTATATCGAGACAAAGGTGGATGAGCTTTTCGGTAAGGCCGCTGTGACCTTGGATCGGGACAAGCGTAAAGAATATTATGATGAGTGGCAGCGGATCGAGGCGGAAGAACTTCTGTTGATCCCGACGGTTCTGCCCGAGGTCCTTTACGCGGTGAGGGACCGTTTTGTTTCCGTAAAACCAACCCCGCTTGGCGGTCCTTTTTATCCCATCGAAGAACTTGAGACAAGACGATCATGAGCCGCCGAAATCTTTTCTTTCACCGTTTTTTGATGGCGCTGCCGCTTTTATTCTTGCTCCCGCTTCTGACCTTTTGGCTCATGCATTTGGTGCCCGGGAATTATTTTGACTCACTGCGTATGAACCCGCAGATCTCGCAGGCCACGGTTGCACAATATGAAAAACTTTATCACCTCAATGAGCCGGTCCTGGTTCAATATGGATATTGGCTCAAGCAGCTTTGCAAACTTGATTTCGGTTACTCCTTCGCGTATAAACAGCCGGTTCTTGATATTCTTCTTTCGCGGCTTGCCAATACCGTACTTCTGACCGGTGTTTCGTTTGCTTGGGCTTGGATCCTGGCGGTCTTCCTGGGTCTTCTCGCGGCACGCTATCCGCGGTCGTTTCTCAACGGGCTTCTGGAATGGATCGCTTATGGGGCCCTGTCAGTTCCGAATTTCTTTCTCTGCCTTCTCCTCTTATACCTTGCGGCAGCTTGGGGTGGATTGCCCCTTGGAGGGATGCGGTCCGTGGCTTATGAATCTTTTTCCGGAGGGGAGAAGGCCGTTGATATCCTTAGGCATCTAGTGATTCCATCGTTTGTGCTCGGGATTGGGATCTTTGCGTTCCTTTTCCGGTTGATGCGAGCTCAGGCACGGGAGATTTTCGAAAAAGATTTCATCCTTTACCTCCGGATCTGGCACATCCCGGGACCCAAGATTCTTTTCAAACATGTGGCGCGGAATGCCATCAATCCTCTCGTGACGCTGCTCGGCATGCAGTTGCCGGCCCTGGTGAGTGGTGCTGCCCTCGTAGAGATTTTTACGGGTTGGCCGGGACTCGGGTCTGTTATGCTCCAGGCGGTACGGGCTCAGGACCTTTTCTTGGTGCTTGGAAATATGGTCATGGTTTCATGCCTTCTTGTCGTGGGAAATCTTCTCTCGGATATCCTGCTTTTAATAGTAGATCCACGCATTCGCTCCGGCAAGGGAGGTCCGTCATGAAACATGGATTTCTTTTCTGGTGCGCGACGCTATTCCTTGGAGGGTTGATCCTCAGCGCGTGTTTTGCAGACCGGATCGCGCCGTATGATCCTAATCTCGAGAACCGTACGCAGGCGCTCCATCCGCCTACGCTGCTGCATTTTTGGGATGAGAAAGGGCGATTCCATAAAAGACCTTTCATCTATCCGACGCAGGGAGTGTTCGAGGCGAATATGACGCGTTCTTACGATGCTATCCATAAGAAGAAATGCTTTTTGAGGCGCGGCACGCGTGCGCTGCTCGGCGTTCAATCACCGGCCCGACTTTATCTTCTGGGAACAGACTCTCGCGGGCGGGACATTTTTTCCCGCATTCTTTATGGGGCTCGCGTCTCACTCTCGATCGGTATCTTCGGAGCGTTCGTGGCGGTCGCGTTCGGGTTTTTTGTCGGAGCTCTGGCGGGGTATTTTGGGGGATGGCTGGATCATCTTCTGATGCGTGTCGCGGAATTTTTCATCATGATCCCGGCTTTGTATCTTCTGCTGGCGCTGAGGAGCGCCTTGCCACCGACGCTCGATTCATTTCAGGTCTATCTCTTGATCGTCCTCATCTTGAGCGCGATCGGGTGGGGCGGCGTCGCGCGCGTCATCCGCGGCATGGTGCTGTCGCTGCGGGAAAGGGAATTCGTGCAGGCTGCACAAGTGCTTGGCCGGAAAACGCCGGAGATCCTCATGCGGCACATCTTGCCGCATACGTTCGGCTATTTGGCTGTGATCGTGAGCATCTCCATTCCCAGCTATATTTTTGGCGAATCGTTCCTGAGCGTTCTGGGGCTTGGTATTCAGGAGCCTGCAATCAGTTGGGGAAATTTGCTTATGGAATCTCTATCCTATTCCGTGGTGCGTTTTCATCCTTGGGTGCTGTATCCCGGGTTGGCGATTTTTCTGACCGCGCTTTGTTTTAACATCGTCGGTGATCACCTAAAGGCATCTCAAGTCTCTGAGGACAAGACAGGAGAGATCCCGTCGTGAGCGTTTTGATGGATGTGAAAGACCTGGTACTCTCCTATCCCAAAGGCCCGCGCTTTGGGCCGATGAGTTTTGAGATCCGGGAGGGAGAGGCCTTCGCTTTGGTGGGTGAGTCCGGTGCTGGAAAAACCACGGTTGCGTTCGCGCTCACGAATGTCCTGCGTTTCAAAAGGGGCAAGCGGATCAACGGAAAGATAAATCGTCACTGCTCCTATAAAGAAATTTCTTATGTTCCCCAAGATCCGGCGGCAGCATTGGACCCGCTTTTTACGATCGGGAGCCAAATCCGAGAATTAGGCTGCTCTGAGGTCGCGATCCGGGATGTGCTTGAAAAAGTAAGGTTGCCGCTCGAAAATATTTCACTTCAGAGTTATCCGCATGAGCTGAGCGGTGGAATGCTGCAGCGGCTTTTGATCGCCATGGCACTCGTGCGCAAGCCGAAACTTCTTATCGCCGATGAGCCGACATCCTCACTTGACGTGATCCATCAAGCCGAGATCATGAAGCTTTTTCGCGCTGTCCACGCGGAAGGCATCGCCATTCTTTTTATTACGCATCATCTGCCGCTTGCGATGGCCCTTTGCTCGCGTATGGCCGTCCTTTTTGAGGGTAAGATCGTGGAGACGGGGACTCCGCAAATGATCTTTCAAACTCCACAGCACGAATTTACTAAGCGCCTTTTGGCGGCCGTGCCGATGTTGGAGGTCGCATGAATTCCGAGCCTCTTTTTCAATTGAAGCAGGTTTCCAAGACTTATGCGACGAGAGAGGGTGAAGAATTCCATGCGGTGGACGGCATTGATCTAGAGTTCCATCGCGGCGTTTCGTACGCGCTGGTGGGCGAGAGCGGCTCCGGGAAAACGACGCTGGGCCGGCTACTCACGGGACTTGTTTGTTCCACGGAAGGGGAAATTTTTTTTGAGGGCAGGAGGCTCCGGGATTGGGTTCGTAAGAGCCGTACGAAGTTCTGTGAGAAAGTTCAAATCATTTTTCAGAACCCTTATCTCTCGCTTGACCCAAAATGGAATATCCGGGAGATCCTCGAGGAGGGTATCCGGGGAATGCCCGGGCGTGAACGGAAGCGAAAGATCGCGGTGATCCTTGAACGCGTCCGTCTTGCGGCCGCGTGTCTCCATAAAAAGCCGAATGCTTTGAGTGGGGGAGAACGGCAACGCGTTGCGATCGCGCGCGCGCTTCTGGTGGAACCTGAATTCCTGGTTCTCGATGAGCCTACCTCGCAATTGGATGTGTCGACACAAGCCGGGATCATGACGTTGCTCAAGGAATTAAAATCCTCCTTGAAGGGCGGTCTTCTTTTCATCACCCACGATATCGCCCTTGCCAGCCAACTTGCCGAGGTGTTCATCGTTATGCGTCGGGGCAAGATTATTGAGCAGGGGCTCAGGCAAGAGATCCTTCTATCCTCAAAAGCTCCTTATACCCAGCAGCTTCTTGCTTCCATTCCCGCATGGCCACCGTTAATCTGATAGCTTCTTTATAAAGCTTGATTCGGTAGCTCGCCATTTAGTTAATTCCCTCGATATCCATGGAGACTTTTTGTATTGTGCTGGGCTCTTGAGCTCAAGAGGCCACAGGCCCAGATTCTAGAAGTTCTCCGAGGCCAAGCTTCCGTCACGCATTGCCTCGCGTTTGACGTACGTACCTTTCTCGAGAAGGTGGCTGTAAGGCCCTATGGGGTAATTTCATTACCAGCTATGCCCCTTAAAATCCTCTGATTTTTTCTGTCTCTTCAATCATAAAAAAATCTATTTTAAAGAGATGTTTTTAAAGTTTTAAAGCATCTATTTGATTAGCATTAGTTTCTATAAGTTTAAAGAAGCTATAAAAAGATATGTATTGCTATTAATGCTAGTTATTGCTATGCGGTATTTTAGGAAAAGCCATTGCTAACCTTTAATTAAGATGTTAGTTGTTTAGGTGAGGATTGAAGTGAAGGACCGAAGAGCCTCCAAGATAGCTAAGAAAATGAAAGTTGGCGCGATGAAAAAAATAAATGAAAAAGGAATATTAAGTCAGAAAACATTTAGCCCTGAAATATCCTGCCGCACGGTATCGCCTTTTTTTGTAGATTCAGCCTTTCCGTTTTCTTTTCTTAGTTGGACCGCCACGAGCGGGTCGATTTCTTTTGTCGAGAAAAAATTCCAAAAGGGGGCACGAAAAAAATGAAAACACTTACCGCGCACAAAATCGTCGCGATTATTACGGCAGTCAGTTTAGCCTTTTTACAGGTCGTTCCGGCCGGGATGGCCGCAACCACAAAGCCTGAGGATTTAGCCGTCGCGACGGGTGTGCCCGGTTCCGTTGATGCCTTGGCGACGAACACTTCGACTGTAGTTCCGCCAGCGTCTTCGACCAACACTACAACGACCAGTTTTCAAATGGGCACTAGCGCTCTCTCCGCGGTGACTCCCGCGGCGGTGACAGCCACGGCAGTCACGCCGATGGTTGCTTCCAAGCCACCGGCTATTTCAACCCAACAGAAACAGGTGGCGACTCAACTGGGTGTGAAGCCGGAGGCGATCACCAATTTTGTTTACACCGCATCGCAGGACGAAAGCGTCAATAAAAAATGCAAGGGCCCCGGATGTCAGGTGAGCGTGGGCTATACCAGTTTCCAGGTGAACGGGGTCAGTTATGTGGGACGCGTTGAGCAGGACGTTGTTCTTCCGGTCCGCGTTGATCTCATCAAGACAGATTTGAAAGTCGAAGACGTGAAAGCGATTGCCGCACAATTGGGGACCCGATTTGAAAATATCGCAAAGGTCGATTCGAAAGCCATGCCGGTTTGTATGTCTTTAGCTTGTCCGGTCATGGCGAGTCAGGTGACGGTCGAGCTCAAGAACGGGAAGGTGTACGCTGGCACTATCAAGAAATACAGGCCACAGGACGGGAATGTCCGGTATGACGTAGCGCTTAAAGAAACACTTCCTCCTTTGGCCCAGACGGCCATGGATCAATTAGTCGCAGGGATGAAGCCTAAGAATTTCGAATACACTTTTAAAAATCCAGGAAATGGGGGAGCCATTTCGCTCACTTTTACGAATGTCGGGACTTGCCCGAAGGGGACTATGTGTGTGTGGAGTGGAATTTCAAACGGCGATCTCACGACGATGAGTTTTAATATTTCATCTGAGGGAGTGATCGATCCGGGTACATTGAAGGACGTGACTTATCAAGGCGTGGGAGTCGTTGATGATGTCCAATTACTTTATGGGGCGATGAATACCTGTCCCAAAGATCAAACTTGTCCGCAGATAAAGCTCTCTCCGATGGGACTTCTGGAGAAAATGAGTCTAATTACGATGACTGTCGTTGAAAAAGGCGCGATCCATTACAAGTTGGATAGCAAATTCTATAAAGCCTATCGCGATGCGGCTGGGACAGTGATCGTTGAAGATGAAATGGTGGTTTTGAGCGCGGAGATCCTGGCAAGGGTCGCGGTGGAGATTGCAAAAGTCGCGGCCGAGCTCGCGGGCTATGAGGCAAGGCTTGCGGCCCAGCTTAAGGAATGGACAGCGAATGTGGCTCAATTGAAGGCGGATCTCCTGGCGGGGAGAGCGGATGCGGACAGTATTCGTTTATCGCTTGAAAGCTATTTAGGCCAAGTGGGAGTCAGCGATGATTTGAACCACGAGATTAAGGGATATCTGAGTAGGAGCGGGAGTTTGATTGATGGACTGAATGCTGCCGAAGAGCAGTACGCGGCTTTTTTGAGGCGCGGACTCACGATGACTGAGTACGCTATTCGAGATGCGAAGGCTTATCTAGCTGCCCTTGAGGATCATAAGACGAAGGTTGCTGCTGCGAAAACGCTCGAGGAATTAGCTTTGCTGAAAGATCTTCCTGAGCGGATGATGATGAGCGTGAGGTGGGCGCCTCCTGTGGACGATCCCCGGATCGCACTGAAAGCCTTGCTCGCGGACGGGAAGCTCTTAAAGGAGAAGCTTGATGCCCTGCCTCCTCTCCCTGTTCGGAAGTTTGTGTGGGCGCTACAGTCACAGCTTGGGAAAGGTTTCAATGTCCACTCCATCGAAAGTGTGTTCGGGAATTTCACCGCGGACCAATATTGCATGACAAAACCCTGCCCAGGGCCGAATGATCCGGTGTTTATCGTTTATGTAGAACGTAATGAAGTTCCTTCGGGGTACGTAGGGGGCATGAAAATCATGATCACCCCGGACGCGAAGATCCTGAACATGGACGTGGGGGGGATCACCGGCACGGTGCTGTTCGAGGCGATGAAGGTTTTGAAACCAGGGTCAAGCGATCAAGACGCGCTAGTGATGCTGACGACGATCATGCAAGTCAGGGCTGACGCCGTTGGCGCGGTCCATTTCTCATTGAAGGATGACACGGGGAAGGTCCACTATTATAGAGCCTACCGGGAAAACGAAACGGTGAAACTCAAAGAGGAACTTTCTCCCGAGGATCAAAAGCTGGTTGATCTAGTGAATGATCCGAAATTCAATTTTGATTTCAACCAGGACGGTGTGTTGAATAATTTGGATTACACATTATACAAAGCCTTCGACGGCGGAGCGGGAGAACGGCCCGATTTGACCGTGTTTTTGACCCCTGACGCCAAGGCAAAACTGGACTTGAATAAAGATGGGGCGGTGGATCCTAATGACGTCCTTCAGTTCGGTGATTTGCTTCGAATGTTTGAGGCGGTTAATGATCCGAAATTTAATTTTGATTTCAACGGGGATGCTAAGGTGGGCTGGGCGGATTATTCACTGTTCAAGTCATTTGACGGGGGGCAACGTGTGCCGAATCTTGCCGCCTATCTGACTCCTGAGGCCAAGAAGAAGTTGGACTTGAATAAAGATGGGGTTGTGGATCCGAAGGACGTCCTTCAGTTCGGGGATTTGATTAAACTTCTTGAACGGGTGAATGATCCGAAATTCAACTTCGATTTCAACGGAGATGGCGTGTTGAATGATGGGGATTATATTTTATTCAAAGCCTTTGATGGTGGCCCTGGTGACTTGCCGGACATGGCAGCTTTTCTTACGCCTGAGGCCAAGGCAAAACTCGACTTGAATAAAGATGGGGTGGTGAATCCGGATGATGTCGTCATGTTTGGAGAAATAATTAAAAAACTGCCTGAGGGTCAGAGGGCGATTGGAACCATGACGGACATTATTGCCGGTAAATATGACGTCAATCACGATGGAATGTTTGATCAGAACGATATCAACACTGCTCAAGCTTCAATCCAGCTGGCCGCCGATCTGTGGCAGTACCTGAAACCCGATTTCAACGGGGACGGTGTGTCCGATGACAAAGATTATGCCATGATGAAAGACGGCATCCAGAAGATGCAAGATGTCCTTAAACAAATAGACGCCGTGCGCGAGTTTGCAGGCGCTCTCAAGAACGCAACGCAAAATCCTGTCGCAGGCGATCTTAACGGGGATGGGATTGTCGACATGAGCGACGTCGTATTTGTTCAGAAAGGCTACGAAGCCGCATTCGCTGTCCTTGAGTATTTGCCTTCTGACGTGAGAGGTGTGCTCGATGTCAATAAAGATGGCGTCGTTGGTAAAGATGATCGCGAGTTCTTGGTTGAGCTCATATCAACGCAAATGAAAGAAGCGGCTTTTCCTGCGGTGAAGGTTGGGTTGGCGAATACGTTTGGGATTCCACAAGAAGCGCTCGATCAATTGGTGAAAGACGGCCTGATCCAGATTAAAGTGGATCTCGAAAAGTTGACGGCGGTTGTTTCGATAAAGATAGACGCATTTAGAAGTTCCATTAAAGGGGCTCCAAGTCTCGTGGATCCTCTTGGG
>CAIOAT010000033.1 GCA_903856085.1 Candidatus Omnitrophota bacterium
ATCCGGCCGAACCGCCCGATGCGCGTTGCGGCAGTGATGATTTCAAGTGGACGAGCTTGTCGCAGCAAGGTATTGCCCATTGCAACGCCTAGTTTTTTTGTGCCGTAATCAAATGCCAAGAGCGTTTCTTCAAGCATGCCCAGCAACACCTGTCAGCATCGAAGGGTCGATGCCCAGCAGCTTCATCGCTGCAGCGTACCGATCCTCTGGTGCCACGGCAAAAATAACATCCACGTCTGCTGCAACCGTCAACCAAGCATTCTGAGAAATTTCATTTTCTAATTGCCCGGCACCCCACCCCGCATAACCCAGAGTAATGAGTATTTTTTCAGGGCCTGTGCCAGCGGCCACCGCTTGTAAGACATCGCGCGAAGTGGTCAGTGCTAAATCACCGAGCTTGATGCTTGAACTGAAATCACTCGGGGGAGAATGCAGGACGAAGCCACGATCCGTGTGAACCGGGCCACCGAAAAATATGGGCGAGGCGTCCTGGGGGGCGATTTCGAACTCGAGATCGAGGACATTCTTCGCGGACTTGTGAAATATGTTGCCGAGGAGAATTTGAAGGATCTCGTGGGAATTAAAGGTACGTTCTGTTTCGAAAAGTGCGGCAAAGGCCCGAATGTGCGGATCGGGGATAAAATCTATAGTGCTTGTAGTTTGCAGTCCGTTAAAGAAGTGTTGGAGCAGACCTTGACGGAAATTCTTCCGGCCGAGGGCGCAAAGTAATTCCGGAAAAGGTATGGCCCAAAAAAGCTTCGCCATCCGAATCTAAGATTCTTCCTGTCAGGTCGCGTCACGATTCCCTTGAAGAACATGCTATACTGAATTCCATCATGTCTGAAACTGCAAACGCCTCCAGCGGGCACCTTCTCAATAAGAACTTTGACCTGTCCCTCCCGGACGATTTTGAGCTTAGCGATGAGTTCGAGACGGGCTTCAAAACGATCGAGAAAACGAAAAAAAATCTTTATATCACGGGCGAAGCAGGAACGGGCAAGACCACGCTCCTCAAATACTTCAGGCAAAACACCCAAAAGAAGTTCATCGTCCTGGCGCCGACGGGCATCGCGGCCATCAACAGCCACGGCCAGACGATCCATTCCTTTTTCAGATTTCCGCCCAAGCTGGTACAAAAGGACCATATCAAGCGGGTTTATAATGCGCAGCATATTTTCCAAAGCCTTGAGCTTCTGATCGTGGATGAGGCGTCCATGATGCGCGCGGACCTTATGGACGGGATCGATCATGCACTCCAGATTAATAAAGGGCGCCCGGGGAAACCTTTTGGAGGAGTTCAGGTTGTGCTTTTCGGGGACCTTTTCCAGCTACCCCCGATCGTGGACCGGGAAATGGCGGGTGTTTACAATAGCTTCTACCCCACGCCTTATTTTTTTAGCGCGGAGGTTTTTAAAAAGACCAAGTTCCATCATTTTAATTTGCAAAAGATCTACCGGCAAAAAGAGCAAGCTTTCAAGGGGCTCCTTAACAAGATCCGGAACCGGTCTGTTACTGAAGACGAGATGAAGCTTTTGAATAGCCGTGTGGATCCTGCGGGTTGTGACGCCGCGCACGACTGCATGACGTTGACGCCTACCAATGCCGCGGCTCACGCCATCAACATGACGAGGCTTAAGAGTTTGAAAGGGGATGAGTTTTGTTATGACGCAGGCGTTGAAGGGGAGTTCGATAGATCGTCGTATCCTACGGAGACCGAACTTCTCCTGAAAAAAGGGGCGCAGGTTCTGATGATCCGCAATGATCCCGAAAAACGTTGGGTCAATGGCAGTATCGGGGAAGTGGTCGATCTGGACGAGGACTCCGTCGAAGTCAGGATCGGTAATAAGACCCATTTGATCGAGGCAACCACATGGGAAAAGATCAAATACCGGTACGATGAAGACGAGAACAAGATCGTGGAAGATGTCGTCGGCAGTTTTCAGCAGCTTCCGATCAAATTGGCATGGGCGATCACGATCCATAAAAGCCAGGGCCTGACCTTTGACCATCTGATCATCGATCTTGATCACGGTGCGTTCACCCATGGCCAGGTCTATGTGGCCCTCAGCCGGTGCCGGTCTTTTGAGGGGATGCTCCTCCGCAGGCCCGTGAAGCATCGGGACATCATTTTTGACGAGCGCATTCACCAGATCAAGGACCACTTTCCGGAGTTGAAAGCCAAGCGGTGAGTGAAGCTTCCGTGGTCAGCGTAAGCGTACTTCGCAGCTCCAGCAGCGGGAACTCGACTTTGATCTGGAATCGGAAACACGCGATCCTGGTCGATTGCGGTCTTGGGCCCCGTGTCACTGAAAGGTTGCTAGCCCCGCTGGGTTTTTCAATCCGAGATCTTTCCGGAGTGCTGGTAACTCATGCGCATAACGACCATAGCAAACTTACAACCGTCGAAAAGCTTTTTCGTCATGAAATCCCGGTCTATTGCATGCCCGGCGTCAAAAAAGTCGTAGCGCAGAACCTTTCGGACAAACACAAACACAAACACAAACACAAACACAAACACAAACACAAACACCAATTTCGAACTTTTGGGAAAGCTCCTTTCGCGATCGAATCATTCCAAGTCACATCATTCCCGGTGAGCCATGACTCGGAGGGCGGGTGTGTTGGTTTCTGCATCGTTAGCGGAGACGGGGAGACGAAGAAAAAAATTTCATTAGTCACGGATTATGGTATGCCCGACGACCGTATCGCCGAGAACTTGCTCGACTCGCATTTAATCCTTATCGCGTCAAATTATTGTTCCAAGATGATCCAGGGTCCGAGCGCCGTTCCGGAATATGTGAAGCGAAGGCATATCTTGCCTTATCAACCCTCGAATGACCATTGCTCCGATGTTCTTCTCCAGGTTGCGCGGGCCTCGATTCTGTTGCCGGAAACTGTTTATCTCCTGCATATCAGCAAGAATCACAACACAACCGATAAGGCCGTTTCTCACAGTAAGAACATGCTTCGCGCGGCAGGCTACATTAAAATACGTGTCCTTCCGACCTATCGGGATGCCGCGAGTGAGACCGTACATTTGAAATAGTTCCTCCGTCCAGGTGGTCCCGCCGATGAAAACTTTCTCGCCAAGCGCTCCGATTGCCGCATAATTCCTGCCACGCAATCATGGGCGAGCAGGCTATAGGCCCCAGATTTTTCGCTGGATTTCTTTTCTCTCCCGAGCAAAAGTGTTTGTTACATTGTCTCCGACGTCTTGGGAGGAGGGATGTTTGATTGATCCGCGCGGGATATATTCAAGCCCAAAATTCGGCTAATACCATCCTTCGAGGTAGCCGATAACTATTCAAGGGAATTGAAAAACGTCGGGCTCTTGGATGCCGGTCCAAAAAAGTCTGACAATGGATCTGGATGGGATGTCAAATCCAAGGGTGTCTAAAGAGCTGGACGAGGATGCCGAGTTTTTAGAAATCGCAAAGAATCCTGGAGGCGAGGGAGGTAAATTACGATTTTACTTGCCGACTTGGTTTTTTTTATGAAAAAAATACTAAAACTGGTCCTTTTGTCAGCGATGGCCCTTTTTTGTTGGTTCTGGTTTGCTAATGTCATTTTTGGCGAGATGACCACAAGGCAATATGTTCATAACCTGCGCATGGAATTCACGCGTAAGGTGAACGAAGCATCAGCGGAAATTGTCAAAACCATAGATCGAATGACCCATGATGCTCGAAGATGGGACAGCCCCGTTATCGTCTAAGAATTCTTGGGCTCATTCGCTGCTTTGCTTTCAGGGCGTGATGCTGATGTGGTGGAGTTTTGGAAGCTAACAGAAGATTTTAAACGCAAAGGAGATGATTTATGACGAGAAGAGAATTGAATGCCCTGGTGGTCATTTCCTGTATCGCTGCTGGCTTTGTAGGATTTGGCGTGGGGCGGGAGTTTGTGGTTGGCTCAGGTGATTTTTATGTTCGCGTCGCATTTCTCGTCGGCCTTGGCTTATGGCTTGCGATGTCGATTAAGTTCGGTCGTAAGTTCCAAGGTTTTCTGAAAACACTCCCGGCGTAGTAGCGCTTTCGGAGGATTATTGAATTTTTTTTAAAAAATGGAAAGCTTGAAGGGCATATCCGGGAATATTATGAAAATGGACAGTTAAAAGCAGCGAGGTTCTACAGGAATGGGATCAAAGAGAAAATGCCGAGTGAGTATGACGATAAAGGTGATCTGAAAGGAGCGAGTGGAAAATGACCCAGGAATCCAAGATAACTACGAAGAGGCACAAGGCTTTGGAGAGAAAAAAGGAGGAGGGTATGGGGACGAATTTAAAAAAGAGAGTTTTCATTGGCGGGCTGATTGGGGTTGTCGTCATTGGGGCGGTAGTAATTAGTTCTATCGGACACAGAGTTGAACCCGTCCGGGAGTATTACGAGAACGGAAAATTGAAGCGCGAGGCGGTTTTTAAGAACGGGAAGCGTGAGTGGTTGGTTAAGTTCTATTACGAGAATGAGCAATTAAAGGAAGAGGCTGTTTTCAAGAACGGACAGCGTGACGGACTGGTTAAACTTTATTACGAGAATGGGCAATTTAAAAAAGAATCGATCTTTAAAAATGGGAAGGCTGAAGGGCCCTTTAAATATTATTACGAAAACGGGCCCTTGGAAACAGAGGGTGTTTTTAAGGGCGGCCAACCCGAGGGACTGTATAAAGAATATTACGAGAACGGGCAATTGAAGGAAGTGTCGGTTTTTAAGAGCGGACAGCGTGATGGGCTGGTTAAACTTTATGATGTGAATGGGCAACTAAAATACGAGGCGGTTTGGAAGAACGGAGCTCCCGTGAAAGCGGCAAAAGGGACTGATGGAAAAAAAGACCTGAAGAAGACAGTCTGATCTTCCCCCGAAAAAGTGGACACAACGAAGAGTTGGTGACAGCATGAAAGCCAGCTCATCAGACGGGGGTGTCCAATGGAAGGCGAAGGCATCAAGAAAAAGCGTTTTGACAGGGATTTTAAGCTCTCAACAGTCA
>CAIOAT010000034.1 GCA_903856085.1 Candidatus Omnitrophota bacterium
GGGAGATTATTTACGGGAACTCACGGGAACGGAATATTAGGCGCAACCGGAAATGCCACAGGCGCTGAAGTTTCCACTTGGCCCGGCACCAGCGCGCTTGGCTCGGGCTTTCGCGGCGGTAATTGGACCTATGGTACATCGTACGCCCGTGTCTCGGACCGTAACATCGCGGCTAACACGGATTACGTTCGGAACATCGGTAACGGCGGCCGTTGTGCGAGGACTTCCCCTTAGTTTTTTGCTCTTTTGATCTTTTAGTTTTGTTTTTTTTAACGTCAGTTCAAGTCCCGCCGATGGCGGGGCGAAGGAAAAATAAAAATAGATGCAAAAAATAACTCCGGTTGTCGAAAAGCATTACAGGTTGATTCTCTGGATACTTCCCAAAATTGCGAATTTTCCGAAAGACCAGCGGTTTCTGCTGGCGGACCGGATCGAGAGAATTTTGCTTGACATCCTGGAGATGTTGATCGAAGCGGTGTATTCGAAAAATAAAAGGGAGGTCTTGATCAAGGTTAATCTAAAACTGGATGTTTTGCGTTTCATGATGAGGATTGCCAAAGATATGAAGTATGTCAGTTTGCCGGGTTATGATTATTTTTGTCAGCTGACCCTCGAGATCGGCAAAATGGTCGGGGGATGGCTTAAGGCATCTGTTCTTTAAAATAAAAACCAGGATCCTGACGTTTACGGATGTCAGGAGCGGCCACATGAAAGGGGAAGTCCAGACGCTATTCCTCGATCTGTCATTGCGAAGGGGTTTCTTCGGTTTCTTCGACATCTTTGCAATAACGGATGGAAAAAGAGGCGGATATCTGGCGGAGGTTTTTTAACACGAAGCTTCTGCTTGATATGGCGATTAAAGCAAGGTGTAGCGTCGTAAAAGGGTTGTTGGCTCGGGCTTTCGCGGCGGTAATTGGAACAATGATACATCGAACGCCCGTGTCTCGGACCGTAACAACGCGGCTAACACGAATAACAATCGGAACAACAATAACGGCGGCCGTTGTGCGAAGACTTTCCCGGATTGAGTGAGCGGGTGAACGGGTAAATGGGTTAACGGGTTGAGCCCGCACACTCGCTAACGCGTTCACCCGCTAACCGATAGGTGAAAATCGATGAAAAAGATCAGCAACGTTTATCATGAGATTATTTCAAAAGAGAACCTTTATCGCTCGGCGCATCTGGCCGCCCGTGGCAGGCGCTATGGGGACGCGGTGGCTGATTTTAACTTTAACCTTGAAG
Organism: Candidatus Omnitrophota bacterium; assembly: GCA_903856085.1. Lineage (GTDB taxonomy): Bacteria > Omnitrophota > Omnitrophia > Omnitrophales > Aquincolibacteriaceae > Aquincolibacterium > Aquincolibacterium lacustre. The sequence goes on from CAIOAT010000034.1 coordinate 1,243, forward strand.
AAGAGATGGGGACATTGCATAGAGAATTGGCGGATAAAACCTATCGCCACGGAAAATATCGTATGTTTACCATCTACGACCCCAAACAACGGAATATCGCTGCCGCGCCTTTCAGGGACAGGGTCGTGCATCACGCCGTGCATGATGTGATCGAACCGTTCATTGATAAAACTTTTATCCACGATTCCTATGCTTGCCGGAAAGGCAAAGGGACGCATATCGCCGTGGACAGGACGCAAAGCTTCCTGCGAGCCAACCGGTTTTGCTTGCACGGCGACGTGAAAAAGTATTTCCCTTCCATCGACCACGGCGTGCTTAAAGAAATACTCGCGAAAAGAACGACAGATAAGGATCTCTTATGGCTTACCAACGGGATCATTGATTCGGCAAGGCAAGTCATGGATACTTCGGACCCTTGCGATGGCGGCGGCAAGGGTTTACCCATCGGCAGTCTGACGAGCCAGTTCTTCGCGAACCTTTATCTGAATGAACTGGATTATTTTGTTAAATTTGATTTGCGCCGGCGTTATTATCTCCGCTACATGGACGATTTTCTTCTTTTTGGTAATGACAAAGAGGATTTGTTCGAGGTTAAAATCAAGATAAGGGATTTCTTGAAAAACAAACTTGCTCTCGATCTCCACGAAGGCAAGTCGCAGGTTTATAAGACCCGAAACGGGATCAAATTCCTGGGGTTCAGGATCTATGAAGATCATAGAAGGCTCGCGTCGGATAATGTGAAGCGGTTCAAAAAGCGGCTTAAAAGGTTCGCTTATGACGCTGAAAACGGCAGGATCGACGCGGAAAAAATAAGCGATTCCGTCCGTTGCTGGGCGGCGCATAGTCGGTATGCCGATACAGGTGGCTTGCGACACAGGACAAGTGACGGTTTAGCGCATAGTCGACTGAAGAGCCTGCTTGTGAATGTCTTGTTGAATTGAAAAAAACCGGGTGTTTGACACAATCTTGACAAGCACTTGACTTCGGTATGACAACTTTTTGGGTGGAGTAAGGGATACTTGTTGTAGGGACAGCATGAACGGAGTGTCAGAGCATCAAAGTGTCAAAGCTATGACACTAAAAAGAAGGTGTTACGATGAAACGAATGAAGTTCGCGATTCTAACGATGGCGCTTGTGATGACAGCGCTCGCGGTGCCAGCGTACGCCGAATACACAGGAGGTATCGCGTCCGGGTGGTCTTACATGGAGGCGTCGCGGTCGGTAAAGCTGATAAGAGCAGGCATGACGATATCGGCAATATCGAGGTCGACGAATGTCGTCTCGGTCACGTTGACGGGCGCCTACCCGAACAGCAACCTGAAAACAGGACAGAGGATTGTGATATCGGGCGTGACGGGTTTTAACGGTCTTTTTACGATCACCGCCGTGACCGACCAGCTTCATTTTAGCTACGCCGAAACCGCGGCGAATGCGTCCGGGACAACGGATGGCAGTTCGATCGCGGGAGGCGACTATACTTCGCTTGTGTCTTGGGAAGCCGCGGAGGGAGGGGATCTTGTCTCGATCGGTAAGGTTGCTATAGCCGAATGTTACAATGATTGGGCGGGCGGGCTTGCCGAGAATCTCATCATCATGGGAAACACGACCGATGCCTATCACTATCTTGAGGTTACCGTTCCGGCTAGCGAGCGCAACAACGGAACCCCGGGAACCGGCTTTCAAATCTCCGGATATCTTACCCTGGCAGATAACGAAAACGTGCACCTCACGTATCTCGAGGTGACTGGCATGACCTCCGTAACAGCCGGGACGATAACAGAACAGGGCAGTTTATATACGGGCGGCCTCTCGGTCGCGCCCGCCGCGACCATCAACATCGTAGGCGCTTCTTCGCAATATCGCGGCGGACAAAATGCCGGCTGGACTTACGCAGAGATGTCCGATACTGCGCTGGACTCGGTAGCGATCGATGCTATGAAGATCATCCGAGCAGGCCAGACGATATCGGCGATATCGAGGTCGGCGAACGTCGTCTCGGTCACGTTGGCGGCTGCCTACCCGAACAACAACCTGAAAGTCGGGCAGAAGATAACGATCAACACGGGTTCGGGCGGGACCGCGTCCTTTAACGGGACGTTTGTCATCGCTTCAGTAACCAGCCAAGCCCTCTTCAGCTACGCACAGACTGGTGTCGGTGTGGCGGGGACCCTCGGGACAAGCCCTTGGGCCGGGGGAGATTATGCCACTTTGAGTGGTTGGGAGACCGCCGAAGGAGGCGACCTCGTCTCGGGGAACAGGCGTGCGACCGCCGAATGTTACAACGATTGGGGAGCGGGCGGCCTCTCCGACAATCTCACTCTCTCCGGCAATACGACTGACGCGACGCGTTATTTAAGGATCTCCGTGCCGCCAAGCGAACGGCATAACGGGACGACCGGAACGGGTTTTAAACTCGCCGGCACGCTGACTGTCTCAGACAGCGGATACGTAACGGTCGAATATCTTGAGGTGAGCGGCCTGACCACGATTTCGGCCGGAACGCTTACCGATTTTGGCTCGCTCTATACAGGGGGATTGTCAGCCGCTTCGGGCGTGACTCTCAATCTCGGAGGTTCGGGCTTTACCAATTGGGGAACGGTGACTTTGAATGCCGCGTCCACCGTTGTCTATACGGGCCGGATAGATAATTCCCGATCCACCGTCACCCTGATCAATGCTCCTCACGGAAATATTACGTTGAACTATCCTTACGGGACCTTCAACCTTCCGGCCAATTTTACGATCAACGGAAATCTCGTCATAAACGCTCTTACCACTTTGGATGTGAGGAGCTTGAACCAGGCCTCCACTTATAACATTGCCTGCGCGGGCAATTGGACGAATAACGGGACATTCATCTACTCCATAGGCACGGTCACTTTAACAAGCGGTGGCAACCACGCCCTATCCGGTTCCAATACCTTCTATAAATTAACGTGCGATATTTCCGGCGACACCACGGGACGGATGCTCACATTCGCCGCCGGCACGACGCAGACGATCGTCTCGGGCGGGACGCTCACGCTGAAAGGCGGCTCAGGCAAGGTCCTGACCATTGCTTCGAGCGCTTCGAGTGCCGCTTACCTGATCGTAAACAGCGCAGCAACCGCAGTCATGGGCTACTTGAGCGTAAGCTATAACGACGCTTCGGGCGGGAAGTTGTTAGCTCCCACGAATTCAAGCAGCGGCGACGGTGGAAATAATGTGAACTGGAACTTTGACGCCGCAAACACGACCCGCTGGTTAGGCGGCACTTCGACGGCCTGGGCCACAGCTGCGAATTGGTCGGCCGGTAGTCCGGATGCTACAAAAACCGCGGTCATCGACGGAGCTGGAACCTATCAGCCCACAGTGTCGAGTCCTGCCAGCGCCAAAGCTGTTTACGTGAGCGGTTCGTCCACGCTTACACTCAACGCTCTTTTGACCACGGCAGGCGTCGTGCAGTTAAATACCGGCGCCACGATCGACGCCTCGGGCGCCAGCGGGGCCGTCACGGTCGGCGGCAATTACACTCAAAGCGGCGGCACCTTCACCGGGGGAGCTACGAATTGCACGTTTAACGGAAATTTTACAAAGGCAGGCGGCACGTTTACGGCTCCGACCACGGCGACATTCACGGGCGCGGCATCTGCTCTGACAGCCAACGGCCAGACATTTAACGCCATGACCGTCAATAAGAATGACGGAGCAATCTTCACCGTAGTCAGCGGCACCACGATTACGGCGAACGGGGCGCTGACTCTTACGGACGGTTCGCTCAATACCGGCACCGTGAATGCCAAAGGCGCGGTTTCGGTCGCTTCCACGTTTGACGGCGGCACGGCAAATTTAATTTTAAATAGCGCAGGCGCGCAGACAGTGACGCTTGGCGCGGGCAGCGCGTTGCCCAACGTCACGTTTAATAATTCCAATCTCAGCGTGACGCCGGCCGGAAGTTTATCCTTTTACAGTCTCACATTGACCTCAGGGACTTATTACTCCAGCTCTTATACGACCACGATCACCAGCGGGGATTTTACCGTGAACGGCGGAACGTTTGACGAAGGCACAGGCACGGTCGCGTTCACCGGTGCCGGTGCCAATCAGACCCTTACCGCCGATGCAGAGGTATTTAATAATCTTAGCTCCAACAAGCCGGGTTATGCTCTGATCATCGCCGGCGGTACAAGCGTTACCACCCACGGGACATTGACGCTAACGGACGGTTTACTCAATACTGGCACCGTCAATGCCCAAGGTCCAGTCTCGGTCGTTTCCACGTTTGACGGCGGCACGGCGGCGATTACACTTTCCGGTACTGCTGACCAAGCCATCACTTTGGGCATGGCGACGCCTTTTACCGGTGCTCTTACGGTCAATAAAGATTCCGGCACAGTCACGAGTGCCGGCGCATGGACCATCCCCGGTGCGGTGGCCATCACAAAGGGCGTGTTGTCGCTTGGGGGTGATACCACATTCCAGGATAACGTCACCATCGCCTCCGGAGGGACGCTTTCCGCGACGACGGGCGGGAAGACGATCCGGTTCAAGCAAGTCAAAACACTGACTGTCAATTCCGGCGGCACGCTCAATCTCTACGGCGCTGCAGGAAGTCTCCTCACGCTCACCAATAACACCGGCGATGGCGTGAACAAATGGAAGATCAACGCAGCGTCTGGCAGTGTTTACAATATCGATTATGTCAGCGCTTTTTATTCGGACGCTTCGACCTATCCGAAAATTTATACCAGCGCGCAGTCGACGGTAGACGCGAGCTGTGTCAACTGGGACAGGACTAATTCCACCTGGACATGGGTCGGCGGCGCGTCCGGTGCCACTACGGACTGGAATACGCCTACGAACTGGAGCCCTCAATCGGTGCCCGGAGCCGGTGCGGATGTGAGCATCCCGCTCACGACCTATAAGCCGGTGCTTTCCGTTTCGACCTCCATAAAATCGCTCACGATTGATGGTGCAGGGGTGAATCTTACCACGAACGCGGGGGCCAACCTCACGGTGACCGGGAACGTGACTCTGACAAACGGAGGCGAGCTGAAACTCAATTCCACGACATTCACTTGCGGCGGGAACGCGAACTTCAGCGCGGGGACGCTCACCGAAGACACGTCCACGATCGTGATGAACTCAGGTGGTGCGGCGACATTGACGCTGGACGGCGACGCGACGGTGAATAATTTTACGTGGAGCGGCGCGGGCACTCTGAATTTCGGCGCGGCGAATGTGACGGTGACCGGCGTCTGGACGCAATCGTCAGGCACGGTGAATGCACCGAGCGGGACGCTGACTTTTACCACGAGTAACTTTACGCGCTCCGGCGGCGTGTTCAACGCCGGTACCGGGACGGTCGCGTTTACCGGAAGCGGCGCCGGCCAGTCCATCACGGCCGATACGCAGGTTTTTAATCACCTTCGCTCCGACAAGAATGGTTACAGTCTGACCGTTACCGGCGGCACCAGCATTGAAGTGGACGGGACATTGACACTGACCGATGGAACGCTTGATACCGGTACAGTGAACGCGAAAGGCACGGTCGCGGCTGCTTCCACATTTGATGGAGGAACAGCAGCCCTGATTTTGAATGGCTCAGGCGCGCAAACCTTTACGCTTGCCGCGGGAAGCGCACTGCCCAACGTCACGTTCAATAACGCCAATCTTAATGTGACGCCGGCCGGAAGTTTGTCCTTCTACGGGCTTACGTTGACTGCGGGCACTTATCACTGTAGTTCTTACACAACGACGATCACGGGCGGGGATTTTAACGTGAACGGCGGCACGTTTGACGAGGGTACAGGCACGGTCGCGTTTACCGGGGCCGGTGCCAATCAGACGATCACCGCTGATGCTGAGGTATTTAATAACCTTAGCTCCAACAAACCGGGTTATGCCCTGATCGTTGCCGGCGGCACCAGCATTATCACCAACGGGACCTTGATGTTGACGGATGGTTCTCTCAATACCGGATTGCTCTACGCCAAAGGGGCGGTCTCGGTCGCTTCCACGTTTGATGGCGGCACGGCGGCGATCACTCTTTCCGGTACGGGCGCCCAGGCCATCACGCTCGGAGGCGGCACATTCCCGAACGGCGCTTTCACGATCAACAAGACCTCCGGCACTGCTACCTCCAGTGGCGCGTGGACGATCCCCGGGACGACGACGGTGACGCAAGGTGCTCTTTCGACCGGCGCGGCGACGACTTTTACCGGCGCGGTCTCGGTTGCATCGGTGGGAACGCTTTCCGCCTTAAGCGATGGTACTTTCAGCAGTACCGTGGCAGTTGCTTCCGGCGGCTCTTTCTCCGTTGCGGGCAATGCTATTTTTGGAGATATGGTCAACTCAGCGGGCGTATCTTCGATCCAGGGCACTGCCGCTTTCAATAATGCCGTGACTTGCAGCGGCGCGCTTTCGGTTACCGGGGATGCGACCTTCAGCAATACGGTCGGCGGCGCGGGTGCGCTCTCGTTTGCCGGCAACACTACGTTTAACGATGCCGTGACGATTGCGTCGGGTGGTATCTTTTCGCACACCACCGGCGGCAAGACGCTTAAATTCAAGGAAAATAAAGCTGTGAATATCCAATCTGGCGCGACTCTTACATTGAGGGGCGCGTCGACCAGCAATTTGCTGACCGTGGATCGCACCGGCAGTTCGGGACAGTGGAGTTTGACGATGAACGGCGGCTACGAGTTTTCTTATCTCAACGTAAAAAACTCACTTGCCTCAACCGATGTCTATGCCACAAGCTCCACGGACGGATTGAATAATAACGTTAAGTGGCATTTCGTGGACCTGGTGACCTGGAATGGAAGCAGTTCCACGGACTGGGGGACCAAGGCCAACTGGACTCCTGCGGTTGTTCCCGGCGCGGGGACGGATGTTGTGATCCCGAGTACCGGGACCAAGCCCACGCTTGGAGTGGCGGCGACGATCAAGTCGCTCAACCTTTCTCAAGCGGGAAGCCAGCTCACTTTGGGTGCGAACCTTACGGTGCTCGGCGATATCACGAACGTTGGAACACTTTTACCGCAGTTGTATACGCTCACCTGCGGTGGAAATTTTGATACCGGAAGCGGCATGCTCACAGCCTCCACATCGACCTTGATCATGAACGCCGCAAGCGGCACAAAGACGGTAACGCTTGGGGCTAGCGGCCTGAACCATCTTACCTTGAACGGCGCGGCCGCGTTTAATTTCGGAACGGCGGACGCCACGCTCTCCGGCAATTTTACGATTTCAAGCGGCACCGGCACGGTGACTGCTCCGAGTGGGACGATTACATTCACCGGCAATAGTTCCACGGTGGACGTCCAGACTTCATTCGCAGTGAACGGCCTTACCATAAACAAGACCTCGGGCCAGACGCTCACGATCGCCTCGGGCGATACGCTGACGGTGGCCGGAACTCTCACTCTTACCGACGGCGCGGTTGGGACGGGTACGTTGGACGCAAAGGGCGCGGTTTCCGTGAGCGCGGGATTTGACGGCGGGAACGCGGCTCTCCAACTTTCGAGTATTACCGCCGACCAGACGTTGAATGTCGCTTCTAGCGGCGTGGTGCCGACGGGAAATATGACGATCAATAAGAGCGGCAAGGCCGCGACGATCAGCGGTTCATGTGCTCTGAATAATGTGACCTTAAGTGCGGGCACGCTTTCGTTCGGTGCCGGATCGACCTACACATTCACTGCGGGGAAGACACTGAATGTCGGCGTCGGGACAATCTGCAATTTCACGGGCACGAATGCTTCCAACAGGGTGACGCTGCGCAGTTCCGTGACGGATTCACCCTGGAATTTGACCAAGACCGGCACGGTGAACGCCCTTTATGTGGATGTCAAGGATTCCAACGCCTCCGCCGTGGTGATCGCCAATAACTCCGTCAATTCCGGAGGAAATACCAACTGGTCGATTCTGGATCTAACGAACTGGGATCTCGATCTCAACGCCGGCACGATGACTTTCGTCTTCGGTTATCCGGTCGATGCGGGAACGCTAGCCGCCAACCTGAACGTTACTGTGCAAAATTCGAATGGGTCGCATAGTTATGTCCTGACCGGCGGCGCCACCGCCTCCCCGAACGGCACGACGATCGTGATGAATCTGAATGCCACGGACCTGAACGCGATCAAGGCGGATGAGAATATCGGGAAATCGGCAGCGAACAGTTATATCACGATCACAAGCAGTCTGATCCAGAGCACAGCCGGCAACAATGTCAGCGAGATCCTGACGCCGAAGCAGGTTCGGAATTACACGGCGGACGCGACGGCCGCGGCGTTCGCGAGCTGGGTGCTCGATATGAATAATCATACCCTGACGCTCAATTTCAGCGAAAGCGTGAAGGCGTCCAGTTGGACGCCCTCTGCGGTGACGTTGCAAAACACCGCTTCCGCGCCGACGAAAACTTATGTCCTAACCGCGGGCTCCACCACGGCCAGCGCCAACGGAACGCAGCTTGTGGTCACGCTTTCTCCGACGGATTTTAACGCACTTGTGGATTTCACCGGCGGCGGCCTTTGCGCGTTGCAGGGGAACAGTTATATCACGATGACTTCTTCGGCGGTCACGGACATGGCCCCGACTCCGAACAGTTTGACGGCGGTGACGACGGGGATCCAAGCCGCCTACACTTCGAACACTGCTTCTCCCACCGAGTTTTATGTCACAACTTCGGGGGCATCGTCGACTTCCGTCACTGCGGGGACGGCCAAGCAGATCACTTTGAAGGCGTACGACAGTTCCGGCTATCGCGTGCCGTATTACAGCGGAGACAAAACACTGACCTTTTCCGGTGCCGCGAATTCTCCGAAGGGCGACGTTCCTTCCGGAAGGAACAAGACCGGCGCGGACATCAATTTCGGGTCGAATACGGTCATTAATTTTTCGAACGGTCAGGCGTCGAGTTTTCTGGTGCTTTATTGCAAGGCGGTTTCGGGATCTCCCGCCCTGGTCAAAGCGGCGGAAGGGACGAGCGTCATAACGCAGGATGCGCGAGGCCTGAGTGTCACGGTGGATCCGCAGGTCAAGAATAACCTGGCATTCTCCCAGGAGCCCTCTTCCACAGGCATCATCAACGTCGCTTTGGCGACGCAGCCGAAAGTGATCGTGAGAGATATGTTCTGGAACAAGGTGGATACGGACGGCGACAGCGTTACGATCTACGCGTATGATCCCGCGAACGACCAGCCCGTATCGAACATGACGCTGACGGTCACGACAAACCCCGTCACGGCGACTGCGGGAACGGCGACCTTCGCTGGCGTAAAATTCGATACTCCGACGACCATCTATTTGTTTGCGGACTGCAACGGCGTTACGTCGGCTTCCTCCGGTCATATTACATTCAGCAATTCCGCGACGACGACCGTGGACGCGGCGACGGCGGCTGTTCCCGATTTCGGTCTCATTCCCACGAACGATACTTTTGGCACGAGGTTCGATGTGCTGAAGTTCAAGATCACGGATAAAGGCGGCGATACGACCGATACGAAGATCGACCGGATCAAGATTGCTTTCGGCGGGACCGGCGGAAACGCAAGCGGCGACATCGCGTGGGCGGGGTTGTATAAGGGTGCCACGCAACTCGCGACGGCGACGGGAGCGGCGATCACCAACTCCCAAATCACATTCGGCACGATGGGCGCGGTCATGGACACCATTACCGATACGGGGTCAGGCTCTTCCACCGAATACACGGTCTCTATCTATATGAAAAACAGCAAGCTCGCCGCCACGGAAAATGATACCTATACGTTCACGACCAATGAGACGCTTGTGGATGTGCACGCGACCGGTTCTTCGCTGATGAAGACGGATAGTTCCGGCGCCATCGCGACGGTGACCGGGACGATCGTGGTCAACCAAACGCATTGGGAGATCGTCGACGCTTCCTCCGGGAGTTCGTCCTTGAGCGTGACGGCGGGCGCGGACAAGGAGCTTATCCTGCGCGCCGTGGACGCAAACAAGAACGTGGATAAGGATTACGGCGATCCCGTAAACGGAAATTTTATGAGCCTGGTCTTTAACGGTCTTTCGACGATCGGCATCAATCACCCTACCATTGAAGGTACCTATTTCGGGAATGCAACGATCATAAAATTTTATGGCGGCACTACGGTCAATCCGTCTACCGGTCTGTCCACCGGCGCGACCCTGAAAGCCTTCAAGCGGGAGACGGCCAATATATCGATCTCTTCTCCGGTCAATCCGGGAACCGGGTTGCCTTACCTTATGCACACGGTTTCGGCGGATGTGGCCGCGGGAAGCCCGAGCGTGCTTTCGAAGACAAGCGGTGATGCTCAAGTGGGCAAGACCTCCAAGGCATTGCCGAATCCGATCCTTGCAACGGTGACGGACACTTACGGCAACACGGTTTCTGGTCAGACGATCGCGTTTGCGGTTTCGGGGCCGGGTTCGCCTTCCGTCAATCCGACGAGCGCTTTAACGGATTCGAACGGCCAGGCAGCGACCATTCTTACTTTGGGTTCCGCCGATGGCTCTAACACGACAGTGACCGCCACACCGACAGGTTACGGCACACCGCAGAATTTTACGGCCACGGGCCGCACGCCGCGAGGCATCTATATCGTCAGCGGAGACGGGCAGTCGAAGATTATCAATCTTAATCTGGATAACCCGCTCGTGTGCAAGCTGGTCGATGTTGCGAGCGGAGACGGAAACCCGATTCCGAATGAGACGGTGGCGTTCAGTTTCTCGTCGGTTCCTTCGGGCGCGCTGAATCAATCGGTCGCGCCCTCAACAGCCGTGACGAATTCAGGAGGTCAGGTTTCGACGACTTCGGTTCAAATGGGCACTGTGACCGGCAATTACCTCGTTCGGGCCACTTACGGCGCACTCACGAAAGATTTTACTGCGACCGCGACGTCACCCGGAGCGACGAAGATCGTACTGACCGGTCCGGGGTCAGTGACCGCGGGCTCGCCTTCGACGGCATTTACGATCACCGCGAGAGACAATTTTGACAACGCGGTCGCGGTCGCTCAAAACACGGTCCTGGGACTGACCACGTCGCCGGCGAGTACGGGCGCGTTCTACAGCGACAGCGGATGCACGATTCCCCTGAATCCCATACAGGTGACCATTGCAAACGGCGCAAGCACAGCCCAGTTTTTCTATAAAAATACTGCGGCGGGGAATGTGACCTTGATCGCGACGCGGACAAGCGGGCAGTCTTTGCCGGATGGCGCCGTGAGCCAGCAGGCGATCACGATCATTCCCGCCAACATCAACTATTTAATTGTCGGAGCGGCAGATATGAGCACGGTGACTGTCGGCGTCGCGAGGACCTTTACGGTCACCGCTTACGACCAATACAATAATCCGTCGACGAACGCGGGCACTGTCAACGTGACGTTCGATACGGCAAGTTCATCGCCTTCGGGACAGGCGCCGACCGTGAATAATATCGCCTTTGGAAGCTCGACGCCTCTTGCTTTCGGTTCAGGCAACGGTCAAGTAACAGCCTCGTTAAAACTCTACAAGGTCGAAAGCGTTGTAATCAAAGCGACCGCCGGTTCTGCCGTAACCTCCGACGCGAACGACCTGCACTTGACGGTGAAACACGGGACCGCGGACCACGTGAAATTGGACGGTAATATCACTTCGCCCCAAGCGGCGGGCACCCAATTCAATTTTAACGCGAATTTGATCGTCGTCGATCCTTACGGCAATCTTTGCGATACCACCAACGGTGGCACGGCCTATTCCGGAGCTAAAGACATTACATGGTCCCTGAGTGGCACGGCGAATTCGCCGGACGGTCTGTCCCTCGACGCGTATGATACGCCCGTCACTTTTACGAACGGTAGTTCTTCGCCGACGGTGCTTAAAGCGACTCTTTACCGCGCGCAGAACACGAAGATCCTTATGGATATCTCGACACTGCCCAAGACTGTCGCGAACGAACAGTCCAACACGATCACAGTTACGGCCGGAGCGATCAACAAACTTAATTTTGACGTGCAGCCTCCTTTGAACGGAACCACGGCACAACTCTTGTCGCCTCAGCCGCGGGTGGCGGCGGGTGATCAGTACGGCAACCCTTGCAGTGCGGCTTCCGGTAGCATCCACTTAGAGGCCGTCAGGGACGTAAGCGATAATCCCGCGAACGGGACATTAAGCGGCACGGCGACGCAGGCGTTGAGTAACGGGGTGGCGACTTTTAACGATATCAGTTATCCATATCCAGAGCAGATCCTATTGAAGGCGACGGTTGCGGGCGTAAGCCTCTCGCCGATCTACTCGACGCCGACGACATTTGCCACCACGACCGACCTCGGCGTGGCGGCCTTATCAGTGGGGGAGAAGACCGCGGCCAACATCACCGGCCTGGTTTCTTCCGTTGCGAACGCCGCCGTGAGCAAGGTGCCGGTCTACGGATTTAAAATAACCGATGCAGGTTTGGATGGCCGCGACGGCATGATCCAGAAGATCGTGGTCCATCGCGGGGCGGGTGATACGGCGGGCGATTGGACGGCCTATATCTCGGATGCCTGGATCACGGACGGCACGACGGTTCGGCTCGGAACGGTCGGCGCGAGCGCGATCACGTTCGGAGACGGGACAAGCAATATCTTTACGGTTCCCAACAACAACACTCTGGCTCCGAAAACCTACGTCCTGAGCGTGGTCCTGAAAAATCCGGTTCCCACAGGTGCGGACGGCAAGGTGCTGGGATTCACCCAGACCGCCGGTGCCGACATTACGGTGGATGCGGCGCTGGGTTCGACCTTTGCCGCGACTTCCGCGATCACCGGAACTTCAACGGTCACGGTCGTTGCAACCGATCTTAAGATCACAGGCAGTGCAAATTCCATGGCCTCGGGGGATAGCGTGACCCTTACGATCAAGGCAATCGACGCGAACGGCAATATCGATAAGGAATACACGGGAGAGAAAGGGCTTATTTTCAGCGGCGCGAATGTTTCCGCAAATAACACCAGCCCCACATGCACGGATACCGTCGGATCGTCAAGGTCCTTCGGCCCGACCACAGGGGATTCCACGCTTGTCGCTTTTGCGAACGGCGTGAGTAGTTCGTCTAACACACTCCAGCTTGTCATGAAACTTTACAAAGCCGAAGTCGCCACGATCTCCGTGTCGGATACGGTGCTCAGTGCTTCGACTGCAAGCAAGTTCGCGATCACGGTGAGCGGCGGCGCGGCGTCCCAGCTTTTCTGGGACACACAGCCGGTTTCGATGGTCGCGGCCAACGCCCCGTGGAAGCCTTTCGTTTTGAGCGTTGCGGACGCTTACGGCAACACGTCCTCCAGTACGTCGGACATCACCGTCACGCCGTCCGGTAACGGCGTGCATACCGGTGCGGCAGCCATGGCGACTGTCACGGCGTCCGCAGGTCTGGCGACGTTCAATAATTTCTCCGTATGGTGCGATTCCTATCCCGGCGCGGTGACGCTGAACGCGACCGCGCAGGGCGTTACAGCCTCAGGACCGTCGAGCGCGGTTCAGGTGGATCAGACCTATGCGATCGAATTGAACGTCAAGGACACGGTGACCGCGACGCATCTTGCGGGAGTGTCGCTCAAGGTGCAACAAACGGTCAACGGGGTTACGACCACGGTGTATGGCCCTGTCACGGGCAACAGTCCGTTCAACCTGAGCCTGCCTTACGGGACTTACACATTCATCATGACGCTTGATAAATACATGGATTACACCACCGAAGAGGTCGTTGGCGCAACGGCGGACGGTGGCGACGGCACCTACGACAACGTGATTCACTGGACCCGATACATGACGACTCTGGCCGAGGCGACGGCCGACTACCGGGTGATGCCGAGTTTTGTTTATGATGAGGATAATGATGATCTTTACATACGCTTGTGGCTGGAGCGGCGCGGCAAGCTCATTTTGAACACAGGCACGAATATTCTCGGCCGGGCGCTGGTGAGTGTGTATGACGATGTCACTCAGGCATGGCTTCCCACCATCGAACTTACCCCGCCACTGTCTTCGGATACGGTCAACGGGACCTACGTGCGTAAGTTATCGGGCATCGTGACGAGCGTGGCAAACGGTTTCGGCAAGACCCTGACGTCGGGCAAGACGTATTTTGCCAAGTGCCAGATCTATTACGGCGGTCCTTTGGGAGATAGCACTCTTTACGAAGCAGGCGCCACATTCACAGTGACCAACACGCAGAAAGTCGGAAACGAGATCATCAGCAAATTGGGAGTTCCAACCGGCCAGACCCTGGGTGGAATGATGACGTCTGTGCAAACGGCGGTGGCCGGCGTCAGCACCAAGGTTGACACCACAACCGCCAAGGTGGATGCCATTGGGACGCAGGTGGCTACTGTGAATGCGAATGTTGCCAGTACGGGTACCAAGATCGATACGGTCCAGGGTACGGTGGGCGCTATTCAAACCGATGTTAGCACGACTTTACCGGCCAAGGTCCTGGCGAATATGGAAAAGGGAGTGATGAGTGAAATCCTTACGCGTTATACGGTTCTGAGGGAGGATGACGAGGTCAAGATAAGATACCGTACTGCGAGCGGCCTTAAACCTGCATTGACTATCTTCAAGCCGGATGGGACCATTTTGGCGGATTATAACGGCGTCAAAATGACGGAGATCAACAAAACGGGTATCTATGAATACTCGGTGACGGCGAAAGCTTCATGGGGAATCGGGGATTTTACGGTCCAATGTTCCGAGTCTACCAAGGGTTCTACGGATAGCATGGTTTTGACAGTGAAGGCGCTTTATACCGCAGGGGCCGGCGTGCAAGAGTCGATCGACGCTGTGGGAGAAGCCGTGTCCAAGGTGTATGGGCGGCAAGGTTCCATCCAGGATCTTTTGGGAACCTCTGCCGACGGTCTCAACAAAGGCAGCATCTTTGGGAGGGTGAATGGTTTTAACACAAAGTTGGACGGCTTGAATCTTACTACCGTTTCGACGGACGCGAAGAATGCCCGGGAGAATGCGGAAAATATTTACAGTGAGATCAAGAATCTAACGGGCAGCATGGGAGATGTGAAAACTCAGTCCGTGGCTCTCAAACAGTTATTAAGTCAACTCGACGAGATGCGCGCCAATCTTGCCAAGGCATCCAAGAGCCTTGCCGCCGTGGGCGCCTCTTCCGGTGGCGGAGGGGAAGTGACGGTCTCAGGTGGCACGACCACGATCGTTAATGGATCGGGAGTGTCGGGAAGCGGACTTAACGCGACGGATGAGAAATCGCTGTCAGCTCTTCTGAAGGACGCGAAGGGATTAAAGAAATCCGGAGCTTTGGGCGTAACGGAAGTAGAGGCCCGAGATCTTAATAACAAGATCGAGGCGTTGACCGCGCTCGTGAAGGTTCTCGGTCAAATGGTTCAGAATACGGGCAACAAGCCGATTATCGAAGGCTGGTTCGAGCAAGAGTGAGACAGAGTGTCAGAGAGAAAAAGTATCAAAGTGTCAGAGAAGTAAAGTGGTTCACTATGAAACTTTGACACTGTGACACTCAAGGGGCGTCAAGACCATTCTATGAAAAGAAAAACGGCGGGATTACTGTTGCTTGCGGCGTGCCTCCTTCTGTTTACCGCCGGCGAAGCTTGTGCGGCGGTGAAACTGAAGATCGCCGTGGTCAACCCGTCTTCGACGGAAAAACAGTTGTCTCCCGTCCGGTATGATCTTCCCAAAGGTATCGGACCCGATCAGATCCTGGATATTGGCGATCTGGCGTTGAAGTATGACTTTGATAAGGGCGTTTATTACCTTGAGGGCAGTCTGGAACTGGCTCCCTCCGAGCGAAAGGTGCTCGAAGTTTTGCTTCGTGATGTCTGGGCCATTCCGAAAAAGGACCTGGTGAGTTTAAAAGACCACGCGGCATTGTTGACCCGTAAACTCAAGGACACCAAACATTTTGAAGCGGGCAACGCGATCGCAAAGAATATCAATGCTCAGCTGGATGACATGATCCAAAGAGAGAATGACGGGGCTTTGCCCATCAAAGACCGGATCAACCAGTATTATGAGGATGTGGTGGCTCTTAATGCCGCTAAAGAAAATATAGGAATGCTTGAAAATCTGGTCCTCGATACCGGGGGGATCGTGGAGGAAAGGGTGCAGGTTCCTACGACGCTCGCCGTGCCCGTCGCTTCCGCGAAAGGGGGGGGACGCCAGCCGGCTGCCAACGTCATCGACCTGAAAGTGAAAGTCACCAATCCCTCAAAGACCGCGAAGATGAACGCGCCGGTAAAATTCCTGCTTCCGGCGGAGGTGAGCCCGCGGTATATCCTTGATACGAACGGCCTCGAAATGGCTTATGATTTTGAGAAGGAGTGTTTTTCTCTTTATAAGGCGGAAGTGGAATTGGCTCCGGGAGAGACGAAAGAGTTCGCTGTCAAGATCCAGGATATGTGGAGGATCGCCAAGGTCGAAATTGATGCGTTGAAATCTCATACCCACAATATCATGGTGCTGCTCGAGGGGAGCGAACATTACGCTCGGGCCAAGCATTCCGCCGACAAGATCAATGCGAACATGGATCTGATCCTTAAAACCCAGGGCGCCAAGGTGTCCGCCATGGAACATATCGCCTATTACCGGGACAACATGAAGCTGCTGAATACAGCCAAGCAAGAGATCGCGGAATTGGAGAGGCTTGTCAGTCAGCGGGGCACAAGCGCGGGCGTGACGGTGAAATGGCCGGAAGAGGCCGGCGGCGGATCGATGTCACAAAGGAAGAGGGGTTTTGAAGGGATCGACCTGATCGCTCGATCCATTTTTAAAGGAAAGGCCCCGACCATTGCGACGACCTGGAAGATCATTTATTTGATCCTCGCTTTTTTGGGAATTGTCGCCGCTTTCTTTTTCTCATTATGGTATATTCAACTCAAGAAAAAATCTGAAAAGTAATGTTTAAAGCGATCGTGATCACTTCCAGTAAGGTGTTGTTCGAGGGGGATGTCCGGAGTGTTTTTTTGCCCGGATCGACCGGAGAATTTGAAGTCCTGGAACTGCATAAGCCGATCCTGAGTCTGTTGCGTCAAGGGGACGTAGTCATTAACGGTGACAGGAAGATCCCTGTCAAACGCGGCGCGATGCGGATGTCCGGGGATGAACTTGTCGCGGTGGTGGAAGAGTAGTCAGGGTACAGGAAAATCTGAACCCTGAACGCTGAATCCTGAAAAGGGAGATCTTATGCTGATCCAGATATTTGTTGTGCAGGTGGTGACGTTCCTGGCGATCGTCTTTGTACTCAGGCGTTTTTTGTATAAAGAATCAGCCAAAGAGATGTTCCATTTGAAGACGCTTAAGGAAGAGACCGCGGTCAAACAGAAAGAACTTCAAGAGAAGATCGAACAGGCGAAGAGCGCTTATGATGAAAAGATGGCCGATGCGGAGAAAAGTTCGAGCGTGATGCGTGCAAAGTCTGAAGCGGAGGCGAAAGATCTCAGGGAGAAGATCCTGGCCAAGGCCAAAGAGGACGCCGGAAATATCATGAAAGCGGCGTTCAACGCTAAAGAGAAAATGCGTGAAGAAATCGCCTTAGAGATGAATCATAAAGTCCCCTTGCTTGCCGCACGTATTTTCTCGGCGGTTCTTTCCGAGGACGCCAGGGAGTTGACCCATAAAGAATTAGTCAGAGATGTGATCGAGAAGATCAAACGATTAGAGAAGACGACTTTTAAGACTCCTGTGGACCATGGGGAGATTGTTGCGGCCTATCCCTTGTCCACTGCCGACAGATCTGAAATAGAATCGGTCATTCGTCTTGGTTTGGGATATGAGGTCCCTTTGACCGAGAAAAAGGATGACAAGATCGCGGGCGGCATCGTCATCAAGCTTGGCTCTATTATGATTGACGGAAGTCTTGAGAACCGGATGCGGCAGGCTGAACGGGAACTCGGGGGGAGCTTGTCTGTAGAGAGAGAAACGCCCGAACGGGGTGCAGGGATCAGGGAACAGGAAAATCTGGACCCTGAACGCTGAACCCTGAAAATTCTAGAGGTTCATTTGCATGCGTAACGCTTTAATCCTTTTGGTGCTTTTTGCGACCATTCTTGGTCCTTCCCTGGTCATTGCGGCGATCAGTTATGCTTCGATACACGCGCTGGGCAGGAATCCGTCAGCGGCACCCAAGATATTGATCGCGATGATCGTTTCGCTTGTATTCGCCGAAAGCATTTCGGTGATCGCCTTGCTGGTATTGTTTCAACTTTTCGCGAAATAAGGATGATGGCACGATGGATATTGAATCTGTAAGTATCAGCGAAGTCGGGCGCGTTAAAGAGATCAGGCAATCCATTGTCAAAGTGGAAGGGCTCCCGAACTGCATGCTGGGGCAACTGGTGACCTTTGCTAACGGCATGAAGGGCTTTGTCATGGGGTTTAATCCCAGCGAGGTTTTGGTGCTTCTTTTGGGTGTGTCCCAGGGAATTAAAGCAGGGGATGCAGTGTCTTTAAGGGAAGAATCCTTCAAGGTGCCGGTAGGGAAAAAATTTTTAGGCAGGATCATTAACTCTCTTTGTGAGGATCTGGACGGGAAAGGCGCGATCGAGGAGGATTCATTCGCCGATATCTTCCGAGAGGCACCGGCCGTTCTCGACCGGGAGCCCGTTAACGAGATGATGGTGACAGGGATCCGGATCATCGATTCGATCCTCCCGATAGGCAAGGGGCAGAGGCAGCTGATCATCGGTGATCGAATGACGGGAAAGACTTCGATCGCCCTTGATACGATCTTGTATCAAAAAGACAAAGACGTCCTGTGCGTCTACTGCTGCATCGGAAGCGCTTACGCCGCTTTCGAAAAGGTGGTGAGTCTTTTAAAGGAAAAGGGAGCGCTCGATTATACGATCGTTGTGGCGGCACTTGCTTCTTCTCCCATCGGGGAGCAGTACCTGGCTCCGTACACGGCCTTGGCTTTGGGCGAGTACTTTATGCACGCCGGCAAGGATGTTCTGGTCGTTTTTGATGATCTCACCAAACATGCCTGGGCCTATCGTGAGTTATCCCTTCTTCTGGAGCGGCCTCCCGGGCGCGAAGCTTACCCCGGAGATATTTTTTATTTACATGCCCAACTTATGGAGCGGGGCGCTCATTTGTCCGCGAAACAGGGCGGGGGTTCCATGACGCTTCTTTCGATCGCCAATACCTTGCAGGGGGATATTTCCGGATTTATACCCACGAATCTTATCTCGATGAGCGATGGACAGATCTATCTCAACGCCACTCTTCTCGGAGAAGGATTCAAGCCCGCCGTTGATCTAGGACTTTCTGTCTCGCGTATCGGGACCAAGATCCAACCCAAGGGGCTGCGAGAGTTGACGAAGGATCTTGAACTGAAATATATCCGGTACCGGGCACTTTTGAAAGCTACGAGGCTGCGTTCCGGGATTTCCGAGGAATTAAGCGCACGCCTGCGGCACGGCGAGAAGCTCGAAAAGCTTTTCATCCAGGAACGGAATAGTCCCTCGTCCCTTGCGGAGCAGCATATTCTGTATTTTGCGTTCCGGGAGGCGTTTTTCGATAAGCTGACGAACGAGCAGTTCGAGCAATTTCAAAAGAATATCTTTCCGTTCGTCGGAGGTGTGATGCCGTCTGTTGTGAAAAACATAGAGAGGGGCGTCGTGTTTACGAGTGAAGAGGAAAAAGAGCTCAGAAAGTGTATGACGGTTTTTTGTCATGCTCAATGGGATGACGGGGTGTAGATGCCGGGTTCTCAGGAGTTAAAAGAAGATTTGAAGTTCAATACCGAACTTACGGATCTCCTGGAGATCATGAAGAACGTTGCCGTTTTCCAGTATCGTTCTTTGCTGAAGCAAAGAGAAAGATTCCACCGGCTTTCCGGACTTTTGAGCGGTTTTTTCAGGATGTTAGATATCAACAAGACGGCCCACAAGTTCATCCGACCGGGGATCGACAAGCCCGTTTTCATGATGATCACTTCCGATGAGGGCTTTATGGGGGACCTTAATTTTCAGGTGGTGGATTCAGCGATCTTGCGAGCGGAGTCCGGGGCGGCTGATTTCATCGTTATTGGAGAGTCCGGCGAAAGGTATTTGAAGGATCTCGGAAAAAAATACACTTCGTTCAAGGGTGCCGCGGATGCGGAAGGCCGCTGCGCACTCGCCAAAGAACTTAAAGAGTACATTACGAAGGGCATTATGGAAGATCGTTTCGGCAGCGTCAGCATTTTTTATCCCAATCCGGTCTCTTTTCTGCTCCAAAAAGTGGAAGTCATGGAGCTTTTTCCGCTCACAACACTTTTCTCTCACGAGAATAAAGCCGAGACCGATCTTGCGCCTATCATGGAATCGCCGGAAGAAGGTATCCTCGAATATCTTGCGGAAGCATTTATCGAACACAAGCTGATCGAACTTTTTGAGGACAGTAAACTTTCCGAGTTCGCCGCCAGAGCCGTTCACCTTGAAAGAAGCGGTCAAGAGCTTGAGGATAAGAGAAAACAATTACAAAGGCAATATTTACACGCTGCTCACGAACTGATCGACAAAAATACCCGGGAGCTTTTCTCCTCCCAGATCATCATCAAACATAAAATAAACGATGCGGAGAGGTTATCGGTTAGCGGGTGAACGGGTTAATGGGTGAACGGATTCATGGGGAAGCGGGTTGGCGGGTTCAACTCGCACGCCCGTACACCCGAGCACTCGCAAACCAGTGAGAGGAAATTATGACAACAGAGTCTAGAGTGAAGGGAGTGGTCATCGCGGCCCAGGGACCGATCGTGGATGTAAAGTTCAAAACCCTGGAGGATCTTCCCGCGATCAATGAGACGATCAAGGTCACGGCCTTTGACGGCCGGGTGATCGTTCTTGTGGTGGCCGAGCACCTTCCGGAGCATATCGTCCGTTGCCTGTCTTTCGGTCCGACGCTTAATCTTAAACGCAATTCCGAGGCTGAAGCCACGGGCGGTTCTCGGAAAATTCCTGTGGGAGAAAGCCTCTTTGGTCGCATTATCAATGTTACGGGAGAGCCGATCGATGACAAGGGCAAGATTGTATCGAAAATGACCGCCAGTGTCGAAAAGGACATATCAAGGGCCTTTTTGAACCCGGACAGGCTCTTAGGTCAGGAGCCGAAAATCCTGGAAACCGGTATCAAAATCATCGATCTTCTGTTCCCCATGATCAAAGGTTCGAAAACCGGCATTATCGGAGGCGCGGGTTTGGGCAAGACGGTGTTGATGCTGGAGCTTATCCACAATGTTATCGCGAAGCATGAAGGTGTTTGCGTCTTTACGGGGGCCGGAGAGCGCATCCGAGAGGGGAATGAGCTTTATCTGGAGTTTGAAAGGCAAAAAATGCTGGATAAAATCATGTTCGCTTTCGGACAGATGAATGAACCTCCGGGGGCAAAATTCGGCATAGCGTTTACGGGGATAACGATGGCCGAATATCTGCAGGAACAAAATAATGAAGTTCTCTTTTTCATCGATAATGTCTATAGGTTCGTACAGGCGGGCGCTGAAATGTCCACGCTTCTTGGAAGGGTTCCGTCGGAGACCGGCTATCAGCCGACGCTTGCCTCCGAAGTGAGTTCTTTCCAGGAAAGGATCCGCACCAAAGAAGGCGGCTCAATCACCGCGATAGAAACGGTGTATGTCCCCGCGGATGACCTGACGGATCCGGCGGTTGTGACGATCTTCAGTTACCTCAATTCGATCATTGTGTTATCCCGGGAACGAAGTCAATTGAAACTTCATCCGGCGATCGATCCGCTCCTTTCCTCTTGCAGTAATCTGGATGCTTCGATCGTCGGGCGTGAACACTTTACGATCACGCAGGAGATCATGAAGATCTTCACGAAGTACAAGGAGCTGAAGAAGATCGTGCCGGTGGTGGGCATCGAAGAGCTTGCGAAGAGCAGCCGGACGCTCTACGACAGGGCCCAAAAACTGGAGAATTTTTTGACGCAGCCTTTTTTTGTGGCCGAAGCTTACACGGGAAGAAAAGGGGAGTATGTGCCGCTCAAGGATACTCTCGAGGGATGCGAGAAAATAATAAGCGGCAGATTGGATGATGTTCCTGAACATAAGTTTTATTCTATAGGAAAAGTGGCGGACGCCCTGAAAGAGTAGGAGTTTGTATGCCGATAAGATTAGGCGAGGCTTTGGTCGAAGGGAAATTGATTACGAAAGACGAGCTCGACATGGCTCTCGCGGAGCAGCAGAAAACAAAAGAAATGATCGGGAAGATCCTCGTTAGGCTCGGCTTCGTGACGGAGAAGGCCATGCTTCAGACCCTTGCCAAACAGCAGGGCATACACTTCGTGGAACTGACGACTCGCGTGATCGAAGACAAGGTTTTGAAAGCTGTCCCCGGAAAATTCGTGTGGCATTACAAGATCATGCCGGTAAGCCTTGATGGGGATCTCCTGACGATAGCGCTTGCGGATCCTTTCGATATGTGGCCCATTGACGATCTTGAGACGCATCTCGGATTAAAAGTGGGAAAAGTCCTGGCGACTCCTGCCGATATCGAGGCGGCGATAAAGAAATATTACGGGGTGGGTGCAGAAACGATTGACCGCCTGTTATCGGACGAAGTGCGTCCTGCCGGAGAAACGGAGCGTGCTGCTGATGAGAAAATTGAAGACATCGAAAAGCTCGCGGAGTCAGCTTCGGTCGTAAAGCTCGTCAACCAGATCTTGCAGGAAGCCATCACGGAAAGGGCCACGGATATTCACATTGAGCATTACCGAGGCGAACTGGTCTTGCGATACCGGATCGACGGTATTTTGTACGACGCCTCAGTGAGTGAGAAGATCAAATATCTCCATTTAGCCATCGTTTCGAGGATCAAGGTCATGTCGGGTCTGAATATTGTCGAGCGCAGACTCCCTCAGGACGGTCGTGCCAAGGTCAAGATAGGAACCCATGAGTATGAACTTCGCATCTCCATCATTCCGACGCTTTACGGCGAGAATATTGTCATAAGGGTTTTGCCCACGACGATGCTGTTTGATATTGCGGATCTGGGGGTTTCCGCGAACGATCGGAGCATCATTGAACATTTACTGAAAAAAGTGTACGGCATTATTTTTGTCACGGGTCCGACGGGAAGCGGTAAGACCACGACTTTGTACGCTTGTCTTAGCAAGTTGAACTCGCGCGAAAAAAAGATCGTTACGATCGAAGACCCGATCGAATACGAGCTGAGAGGGATCTCGCAGACACAGATCAACACAAAGATCGATCTTACATTCGCGCAGATGCTCAGAAGCATGCTGAGGCACGACCCTGACGTGATGATGGTTGGAGAAGTCCGGGACCGGGAAACGGCGGAGGTCACGATCCAGACCGCGCTTACCGGACATCTGGTGTTCTCCACACTTCATACGAACGACGCGGCGAGCGGCGTGACCCGTTTAATCGATATAGGGATCGAACCGTATCTGATAGCCTCTTCCGTGATAGCGTTCCTGGCTCAGCGGCTTGTCAGAGTCATATGCAAGGACTGCAAAGAGCAGGTGACGCTTTCCGATCTTGGATTTAAAGAAGACCAGTTAAAAGCCGAAGGGTTTCATGCGGATCCGGACACCCTTGTCTATCGCGGTAAAGGATGTAAGTCCTGCAATCAATCCGGTTACAAAGGGCGAGCGGCCATCTATGAAATATTATTGATCAACGAAGCGATCAAGGAACTCATCTTAACAAAGGCGCCTTCTCACGTGATAAAAGAAAAGGCCGTGAAGCTTGGCATGCACACATTAAAACAGGACGGATGGGATAAGGTTCTGGCCGGCATGACCACTCCCGAAGAGGTTTTGAGAGTGACGCAGTTGGAAGGATAGTCTTAAATCTGAATTTTGAAAATTTTGATCGGTCGTGGCGAGCTACCGTGTGGAGCGCAACGATCTAGCGAATCATCGGGAAGAATAATAATGACGATATATCACTACACCGCCAAAAAAGGTCCCTCGGAAATAGTCGAAGACGAGGTTGAGGCCGAGTCCCGGGACAAAGCCGTTGCCAGAGTCGAGGCCATGGGCTATTTCCCGATCAAGGTCGTTGAGGTGACGTCGGCTCAGACTCCTGGCGAGATCCAGGAAGAGGCTCTTTCGGCAAAAGAACCTCGTTTTGTCTCGAGGGTGGGTTCCCGTTCCCTGGATACCTTTATATGGCAATTGGCGAGTCTCATGCGATCGAGCATTCCGCTTCTGCGGGCTTTAACGCTGATAGCGAAGCAAACCAAACACAAAGTGTTGAAGGCCGTCGTCGAGGATCTTGGGAACCGGATACGCCAGGGAGAATTGCTGTCGGAGGCGATGGGTAAATATCCGGATATCTTCAATAACCTTACGATGAGCATGATACGTACCGGAGAAAAGGGCGGCTCTCTCGATGAGGTTCTTTACAAATTGGCGGATCATCGGGAAAAAGAGCAGGAAATGAAACGCAAGATCCAATCGGCTCTGGCTTATCCGATGATGGTGGTGGCGACGGGGGTGGGGACCATTTTTCTGATGTTCACCTTCTTTTTGCCGAAATTGACAAAGTTATTTTCCGGCATGAAACAGGAATTGCCTCTACCTACGAAACTGCTTATCGCTGCGAGCGGATTCATGTCCCACTATTGGTATGTCTTCATTATCGGCCTTGTCTTCCTTGTCGCGATGATCACAAGGAGGACATCCGGAAGTAAAAAGAAACTTACCCTGGATGCATTGACGCTATGGATTCCTTTTATTAACAAATTCGTAACCACTTCAGAAATGGCCAGGTTCTCCCGGTCGTTGGGGCTATTGCTCAAAAACGGAATACCGATCCATGAAAGTTTGCTTCTTGCGACGAATACTGTCGATAACCTCATATTGAAGGCACGACTTGTGGAAGCCTCCGAGGCTATTATCAACCGGGGATGCACTCTCTCGGAAAGCTTTAATCGTTCGGGGATATTCCCTGAATTTCTGTTAAGCATGATCGCGGTGGGTGAGGAAAGCGGTAAGCTTGAAGAGTCGCTTGAACAAATAGCATCTTCGTATGAAAAAGAAGTGGATCAGACCATCAAAGTTATGGTGTCTCTGGTAGAGCCTCTCTTGATCCTCTCGGTAGGCGGGATCGTCGGGTTTATCGTTTTTGCCATGCTTCTTCCCATCCTCAATATGGGCGGCATGGGGCAGTGATCCCGGCATTCAGGAAGCGAGGGGTAGGATCCGGGGAATACATTTTCCCGGAGCTTCGGTGCTTTTTGGGAATGGTAGTGGCGCTTCTTTTTCTTTTGCGCCCCGCGGTTGCAGAAGAGGCTTGGCAGGAAGTTAAGGGCGAGAACTTCGTGGTTTTTTATCTGGAGGATGCCGTCTTTGCGCAGGAAGTGCTGACTCAAGCCGAGCGATATTATCAGGGGATAGCCTCCGACCTGGGGTATTCGAGGTATGACAATTTCTGGCAGTGGGAGAACAGGGCGAAGATCTATATCTACAGGAACCATGAAGAGTTTTTAAAAGCGACCGGCAAAAAACCATGGATCCACGGGACCGCGTTCTACAACAAACGAGAGATTGTAAGCTACAAATGGGGGCAGGGTTTTCTGGATGTGTTGTTGCCTCACGAACTTTGTCATCTTATTTTCAGGGATTTTGTCGGATTTAAGGGAGAGGTTCCGCTGTGGCTCGATGAAGGGGTTGCCCAGTGGGAAGAGGCCGGGAGGCGAAAGTGGGCCATCGGTACAGTGAAGACTTTGATCGAGAAGAAGGCCTATATGCCGCTTGGGGAATTGATGCGGATCGGGTCTGACAGTGAAAATGATCCTGTTCTTTCTGCCAAGCTGTACTCGCAGGCGGCGACCCTGGTTGGGTTCCTGATGGAAAAGTATGGTCAGTCGAGGTTCGTCTCGTTTTGCCGGGAGTTGCGCGACGGGAAAAGTGTCGACGAGGCCTTGGCATTTGTTTATACCGACTCAATACCCGATACGGGATCACTGGAAGAAAAATGGTTACAACATTATGGAGGAGCCTGATATGAAAGAAATACCAAGTGACCGGGGGGCAAGGTTCAGAATAAAACACGCGGCTTCCCGCACCCTGTGCTTTGTAGAAGCGGGGTTTACGCTTATTGAGTTGATGATCGTTGTGATCATCATTGCGGGGCTGGCAGCGATGGTCGCACCGCGCCTGGTCGGACGGACCGACCAGGCCAAAAGGGCCATTGCGAAAGCCGATATCAGCTCGAATCTGTCCATGGCCCTGAAACTGTATTATCTTGATAACGGAAGATATCCAACGACCGACCAGGGGCTTGCCGCACTGATAGACGCTCCTACCTCGGCGCCTGTTCCGGCCAAATGGAGTGGTCCTTATCTGGAAACTCTTCCTGAAGATCCTTGGGGGAATCCGTACAAATACAGATATCCGGGGACTTCCAACAAGACGACCTACGATCTTTATTCTGCAGGCGCTGACGGAATTGAAGAGACCGACGATGACATTAAGAATTGGAAGTGATGATCCGAGCTCGAGGTGTGAAGAAAAAAACACTCTGCTCGTTGAAAAAGGATTTACCCTTATCGAAGTGCTCCTGGCTGTTAGCATTTTAGCGATAGGATTGGTAGGCATACTTCGGGCTTATGCCACATCGACAAGCGCGATGGAAAAATCCCAGTATGACATGGACGCGGTTTTTTTATTAAAAACAGCCATGGGGCAGATGGAAGAGAAGGCCCTTACCGAAGGAAATATTGTTCCGGGTGTCTCGGACGGCGTATTCGCATCTGCCGAGGAAGCCGACCTTGACATGAAGCATTCCGACCGTTGGCTTTGGAATCAAGAGGTCCAGAAGATGGACCTTCCATCCAAAAAAGTTAAACATGATTTTGCGGATAAAGAAAAAAAATCAGACGCGGAGAAAGAAAAAGAAGCCGACTTTTTTTTAAATAAGCTGAAACTTATCGTCGTGAACTCCGCAAGGATTCCGTTGAGAGAGGTTAGTTTGGAAACCTATGTGAGGACAGAGAGTGCCAAGAACTCATAAGACAAAGGGTTTTACACTTGTCGAACTGATGCTGGTGGCGGTGCTGCTCGGGATCGTAGGTTTGGCGATCGTTGCGACTTTTGCCGGCGGATTGAAGATATTCGACAGAATGGAAAGTTATACGGCGGCCAAAACGGATGTTCTCCTGTCCATGGAGAAAATGGAAAAGGATCTGAGGAGTACATTCCCGGTTAAAGGCGTAGGCTTTATCGGGGAAGCTAAAAAAATGACTTTTCCTGCGATTTTGAGGACGGTTTCCGCTAAAGGCCAGGCGGAGGAATCACTGGGTTCGGTTTCTTATTACCTTGATAATGCCGGGGATGTCAGGGCTCTTTCCAGAGAAGAAAGAACATATATTCAAGCTGTTCAAAAAGGAAGCTCCGAGCACGGGGATATTGCGGTGCTCGCCCCGATCGAGGATCTCAATTTCCAGTATTTTTCTTATGATCCGGAAGCGGAAACTTACAGCTGGGTCAATCTATGGGATAAATCCGAACCAAAAGAAGATCAGAAAGAAGAAGGTAAAGCTCCGAAAGGTGTTATCGCCTTGGAGAACAGGCCCGAGGATATTCCTCTCGGGGTCAGGATCAAGATCAGTTATAGGGATGGCGACAAGACTCTCACGTTGAATCGGACGGTGTTTATTAAAACGGCCGTATCTCTCAACTTGGCCAAGAAAAAGGCGAAAGCTGAAAAACATAATTCCAAAAAGGTTGAAAGTGAACAGTAAAGGGAGCGTTCTCATCATGGTTTTGTGGAGCCTTTTCTTTCTTGCGATGCTTGCTGTGGCCGTCTATGCCAATGTTTTGCCGCATGCGGAACTTTCGAGCAAATTGATGGAAAAGACAAAAATGCATTATTTCGCGAATGCCGGAGTGGAGCGGGCGATCTTTGAGGCGGAAAATGACGACACAGAGCTATACGACAGCTTGTACGATTCATGGAGCAACAATGATGCGGCTTTTAATAATGTAGCCATCGACGGTGGTACATTCAGCGCCATTAAAGATGGGGCAGTGCCCGGTGATAAGCCGCAATACGGTCTTACGGATGAAGAGGGGAAGATCAATATCAACAAGGCGTCACAACAGGTTCTAAAAAATTTATTTGAAAAGGTCGCTCAAGTAGAACCCGAAGAGGCAGACGCTATCGCAGATTCGATCATTGATTGGCGGGACGAGGATGACGTCGCTCATAAAAACGGCAAGGAGGATGACTACTACCGGTCGCTGGAGCACCCCTATCATTGCAAAAACAGTGATTTTGAAGTCAATGAAGAGCTTCTCGAAGTTGGAGGAGTGACACCCGAGATGTTTAATAAAATTAAAAATTATATTACGGTCTACGGCGAAGGAGCGGTCAATGTGAATACGGCTAGCATTCCGGTCATGTTGAGTCTTGGCATGGATGAGGGGCTGGCTGAGAAAATTATCAATTTTCGAGCTGTCTCAAGCCCGAGAAAAGAGGGTGCGGCCACGGAGGGTGTTTTTACGGATGCCTCGTCGATCATAGAGCTATTGACCAAGGTCGAGTCCCTTTCCGGAGATGAGGTCGCTCAGATGCAACGCATCGTACCGTTGCTTGGCGTGAGAAGCGACAATTTTAAAGGCAACATTACGGGTTCCTACGTCCATGAGGGCAGAGTTGAGACAATCGTGTTTGTGTATGACAGAAAAGAACGAATCGTGAAGTCCTGGAGAGAAACATGATGGATGGAGGACGAGCTTTATGGCGAATTTTATAATAACTGGTTTTCTGGAAAGTATGAAATTTCAGAAAATCAGTTTTAATTCGGGTATTGCCGGAGTGGAGATAGGGAGCGATTGGTTAAAGATCGCGCAGAAAGAACGCGCAAAGAATGAGCATGCTTTTTACCGCGTTAGTCTTTTGAAGCTTGCCCAGATCAAGGATGACGTCGCTACGGCGATCATGGGGAGTTTTCGGCTTCTTTCGTTTAATAAACAGCATGTGGTGGTCTGTATACCCCGCCATCTGGTTACCGTTCGCATGTTGGATCTGCCTTCGACCAATGTTAGGGAAATAAGTGACATGATCGATCTGCAGATTGGGAAACAGACGCCTTATGCGAAGGAAGATATAGTTTTTGCGCACAAGATTGTAGAAGCCGGAGCGTCCGGATACACGAAGGTGATGCTGGCCATAGTGACTCGTAATATTGTAAGTGAGCGCATGGGTGCGTTGGCAAAAGCGGGCCTGAACTTAAAAAGAATCGCGATCAGTAGCGAGGGGGTCTGCAACTGGTTTCGAAGGGCTTATCTGGCGGATATGAAATTGCAGAGTTCTCAGGCGATCATCCTGCTAGACGTGGATTCCAACTATTCGGATTTCATAGTGATGCGTAAAGGGAAAATGGTCTTTACCAGAAATATCCTCATCGGCGCGAATCATCTCACGCAGGAAACGGCGGGTAGACACGAGAAATTTTCGGAAGAACTGAAACAGTCTTTAGAGCGATACCGAGGTTTGGAAAAAAACGTAGAAATTGTAAAAACGTATTTAAGCGGGTCAGGGCCGAACATCAAGGGGCTTGATGGGATCCTCAATGCGGCTCTGGGGATTTGTGTTGAGAATGCGGATCAGCTCAAGAATCTTCATTTGCGCGGCATGGAGGAGAACCTGCGAAATGAGGAGTTAAAGTTTGTTTCGATAACGCCGCTTCTCGGCGTCACCATGGATGATGGCGAGCCGTGTATGGATCTTACCCCCAATGAGGTGAAGATCCAAAATTTAATGGAGCGCAAGACGAAGCAGCTCACGGTTATGGGAATATTGGTCGTCGCTATTGTGACCGTTCTCTCATTTCTTTGTCTGACCAGTTTTAACACTAAGAATGCTTATTTGGCGACTTTAAAGAAAAAGATGTCAAAAATAGCCATGCAGGTCGAGGGTATCGATAAAATGCGCGCTGTGATTGATATGGTGGAGGGGCGTCTGGACTCTCGCGGGTCATCCCTGGAGTGCCTTAGTGAGATATACAAGATAACACCCAAGGAGATATCTCTTACGGATATTGATATAGAAGAAAAACAATCCGTGGTTCTGAAGGGGCATGGATTTGCGATGTCGGACGTTTTTAAATACGCTAAGATGCTTGAGGATTCGGAGATGTTCGAGAATGTGAAGACCCCTTCCATAAGGGTCAAGAACGAAAAGGACGCGAAATACGCGGAATTCGAAATTAACTGTGCTTACCAAAAATAACAGGGATTCAAGATGATTATGGGCGGCTTTTTTTCTAAATTATCGAAGAAGGAAAGAGCTGGGTTGATGGTAGCCGGCTTTATCGTCATGGCTGTGTTTGTCGATAGGCTCGTCATAAGCCCTATAAGCGCAAAGCTTCAGCGCATTAGCCGAGAAATAACGTTGAGTGAGAAAAAATTAAGTCATGATCTTCGTAACATTCATAGCAAAGAGTTCATCGAGAGCGAATATAAAAAATATAAGGACTTCGTCAAAAAGAGCCCCGTTTCCGATGAGGAGAATGTTTCGAATATGCTTGCGGAGATCGAAGGGCTGGCACGTACGGCGGGTGTCAATCTTGTCGACATAAAACCGCAAGTTTCAAAACAGTTTGATTTTTACAAGGAATATGCTGCGGAGGTGACGATTGAAGGTCAGATGGAACAAATTATTGTTTTTCTGCACAAGCTGGGCTCTGCCCAGCTACTCAGGGCTGTAAAAGTTCGCCTCGGGTTAAAACAGAAAGACTCATCTGTGGTGAAAGCGTTTATGCTGGTGACTAATATTTCCATGTAAATCTTCAAAGGGATCTCTTCGCGCTTTTTAAGGAGATCGAGTGTTTTGCTTTTGGGGCGTTAGCTGAACGGGGGACGGTATACATGAAAGAAGCGAAGACCATTTTAGTTATGGATGATGAGCCTGAATACGTGGAAATGATGAAGCAATTTCTTGAAGAGGCGAGCTATCATGTTGTGACCGCCCATGACGGTGAAGCAGCGCTTAAAATTATTCATAATCTGCGACCGGATCTCGTGATCATGGACGTTAATATGCCCCACATGAACGGTCTTCAGTTTTATCGCGAGATCTCTACGGCCCATGGCCTTGCAAAATTGCCTGTTCTGGTCATTACGGCACGAGGAGACCTGGAACCTCTTTTCAGGGAACTGGAAGTAGAGGGATTTCTCACTAAACCCTTCCCGATCCCCACGCTTTTAAATGAGATCGAAACGATCTTCAATAAGAAAAAAGAAAAAATGGTCTTTCTTATAGACAACAAGGAACTTCCAAGCACTTTGGCGATTGCCGAGACTCTTCGTGGAGAACGTTATCGCGTGTTCGTCTCGGAGGATCTGGCCGATTTGAGGCATGAAGTGGCCGCGGGAAATAGGCCTGATTTTGTGGTCATGGAATATGAACGTTCGGGAAAAGAGAACGGGTTTTTCATCTCTGAAATAAATAAAATACTTTCCTCAAAGGCCACCGATGACTCGCTTTTCCCTAAGGTTCCGGTCATCGTTTATACTTATTCGGGGCAAGATTGCAAGGAGAAGAGTCTTGCGGACGGAGCGGACAAATACATCGGACGTCCCGGAAGCTATGATGCCGTTATCATTGCGATAAAGGAAGTTGAGATCGCAAGAAGAGATAATCGCATCTAAATAGGGAGCGACGTGGTGGAATGAAAATCAATGTAGTGCTTTTCCTTGCGGTTTGTCTCGTATGTGCTTTTTCCCGCTGCGGTCTAGCTCAGGACTATGACGATTCCCAAAATACGGAGGATTCGAACAAACCCTATAGCGAGGGGAAACCCTACGGCGAGGGAGAATCCTACAACGAGGGAAAACCCTATGGCGAGGGATCGCATGCTTCCGTGGAAGTTCCGCCCGGCATGGAGTTGGTCAACATCGGTGGCATCCGGATGATCATTCCGCAAGGAACGAAGGTCGAAAAGAAAGGCAGCCTTTTGGTTATGGAAGGCGTCGACGAGTTTGTTGCTAGGAATCTCAAGGAGATGATGGCGCAGCTCGAGAAGATGGAAGCAAGCCAGAAGGATGTCAGAAAAATGGTGGATGACCTTAAACAAGAAGTGTCGGACTTGCGAAAAAAATAGCTTTCAACTATTGCTTGAAAGCATGATGGAAAGTTTCCGATCTATTCGGCGCTAAGCATCTTGAGCAGAGGAGACGAAATGTGCAACAGGGGAGTTTTGAGGATGCATCTAGTGCTGGCCGTGAGTATTTTTGTCCTGTTTTTCATGGCCGTAGCCTGCGGAAGGGCCTCGGCGGATGATCCAGTCCTGAAAACTGTTTCCGGGAAGGTTATTGATATAGATTCGGTCAAATCAATGATCACCGTGCGCTTTGATGATCCTATCACAGGAGAGGCGAGTGAGATTGATATCATTGTCCCCGAGGCAGCCAAAATTATGAACGGCGCTGAAACAGAATCTTTTTTAGATATGGAGCAATTTGATCCGGTTACGGTTACTTATTATGATGATGGCGCAAACGGCTTAAAAGCCAAAGAAATATTAGAACTTAACCCAGTCAATGGATAATTTGTAAATGTTCACGAGCCATCCCCTGGATGCTAATGGCAATCCTCGCGAGTTGGGGAATACGGGTCAGTAAAATATATCTTTAATCGGTTGGCTAATGGCCGTTTTCTTCGAGTCTCTTGAGAAGTTCCCAGCCCTTGAGCCCGAGTTTCTGGGCGAGCAAATCCAGTTTTTCAATAGAAATGGATGCTTCTCCTCTTTCGATTCTCCCTTGGTAACTTCTGTCAATTCCCGCCAGAGCAGCAAACTCGTGCTGCGGAAGTCGTTTCTCGATACGTAATCGCCTAATCAGAAGCCCCAATCGCATCTCTTTTTCTCCGACCGGTTCTCTCGCCATGAGGGTATAGTAAATGTAAAAAATTGTTCTGTCTACGGCTTATAAGCCGTAGACATAGAGTCGATCAGGTGTTATCTTTATTTTATTAACGTTTGGAGGAAGTTGTGAAAAAAGAACTAAAACATTTAATTCCGAAAAGGAAACCTGCGCTTCACGATGTGGCGAAAGCGGCCGGAGTTTCTACCATGAGCGTGAGCCGTTTTCTAAATGCGAGGAAGCGGATGGAACTCTCCTCAGAAACGAGAGCGAGAATCGAACTCGCGATCCAAAAGCTTGCCTATGAGCCAAGTCCTTTCGCGAGAAAACGAAGCGCCCGAGCGAAGTTCACATTCGGTCTTCTAACGTCTCTTTCCAAAGAGATCATGAAATCTGGTTATCATATGGGCATTCTTGGCGGTATTGTAGACCGCGTGTTCCATACCGGTCACGCCATCAAGTTTTTCAATTCCGCGGATCGTCCTTATGACCGTCTTGAAGAGATTTTTTATGAGCAGCGGGTGGACGGCCTTCTTGTCATTACCTGGAGAATGGAGCCGAGCCTTATCCGTCTTGTTGAAAAAACAACACCCATCCTTCCCCTTGTGATCTTCAATGATTTTAACTCCAATCTCAAAACCAATATTCTCTATACGGATGTTCGGGAAGGTATGAAAACCGCCGTTTCGTATCTTGTAGGAAAAGGCTACCGGAAGATCGGTCTTATCAAAGCTCCTTCCGAGGTTCTTTTCAAAAAGGGAGGTAGCTCCGGGACGATTCCTTCAGTCGATATTCAGGATAAGCTCGCCGGGTTTTTGGACGGCCTGAAGAATGAACACCTTCCTGTCAAAAAAACGTGGATTCGCGAGTGTCCGTCTTACCATGAGTCAGATGCTTATGAGGTCATGAAGTCATGGATTCAAGGGGAAAACCTCCCACAGGCCATTCTCTGCACCAATGACGAGATGGCTATGGGTGTTCTCAAAGCCTTAAAAGAAGCGAAGCTCTGGTGTCCTGAAAAGATTGCGTTAATGGGTTTTGATGATATTGACCGCGGCAGGTTCACTTCTCCTTCGCTTACGACGATGCGCCAGCCGCTTCATCAGATGGGGGAGGACGCGGTGGATTTACTCATTGATCGGGTTCAATACCCCGAGAACAAACAGATCCAGAAGAAATACAGCGCGGAACTCGTGATCCGCCAGACGGCTTAGCTGGTTTTAAAGCAAAAATTTTTTGTCCGCTTCAGTAAGGACTTTTAAAAAGTCCGGGAACTTGAAGCGGAGGAAGGCGAGTGACTTGGCTGCGGCACTTTAGGCAAGCACTCTGAAGAAAGAAGGTGGACCGAAAGAAAAATGGAGACACAGCAACAGTTAAAACCGAAACCGGTGAATAAAAAGGAGGATCATTTGCCGGGTGAGATGCATGTGCTGCGGTGCCCCAACCCGGAATGCGGGAAGGCTCATTTCAGTGTTGTTAATTCCATGATTGAGGGCGCGCACTTCAAACCTTCCTGTCTAAGCTGCGGAGAGAGTGACCACATGAAGTATTACCTGGTCTATGCGGCTGGGGGGAAGATGCTGCTCCAGGCATGCTGCGGTGTTTGCGGAAAAGAACATTCCGTGTTCTTTCCAGGCATCCGCAGGATCTGTGAGCGGTGCGGTTGGGAGGGCGAGTTTTTCCTTATATTCCAGAAGGTAACGTCTTGATCCCGTTTTTTTAGTTCACTTTGGATCTCTACCGCCATCCGTTACCTGTACGGATAGGGGGTGTACCGATCCAATTTTCAAAAAAATTCAGACTCGGTTCCGTTTTGCTTTGCTTTTGCGTTTAGTTTTTTGATTCTTCTTTTTCCCCAACCTCTGATGTCATCTTGAGTTCCGAACGTTATTCGCCCGCATTTTTAAAGCGTCCTTCCCTCACCCTGTCCAGCCCTGCGGAGCTGTACAGACTCCCGACCACCGTCTCTCTTCTTAGGGAAGTTTGATCTTCCCCCGAAAAAGTGGACACAACGAAGAGTTGGTGACAGCATGAAAGCCAGCTCATCAGACGGGGGTGTCCAATGGAAGGCGAAGGCATCAAGAAAAAGCGTTTTGACAGGGATTTTAAGCTCTCAACAGTCA
>CAIOAT010000035.1 GCA_903856085.1 Candidatus Omnitrophota bacterium
TCTCTTCGGGTTGAAGCCTTTTTCTCGCCATTTTCTGCCCCTTTCTTTGCCAGAAGTCTATCACAACAACTGGCTCAGTTTTCGGGGGCTAGGTCAAAACCTTCCGTTGTAAGATCATGGCTTACTGGTGTGACAATGCCATTGTTTGGAACCTCCTTAGGTGATGCCGAACAGTCTTTTTTTGAAGAACTGCTCGATGCCGTTGCAGACGTAAACGATATTCCTAAGCTGATCTTTGTTCTGAAGAGAACTGCTAAAGTCGGGTTGCTCTTTGAGGGGGTGCGGCTTCATGCGGGGGATCTCTTGGATGCTGATGAAGAAGAAAGCGCGGACATTTCGGTCTATGAAGAGGCCGGGGCAATGGCGAACTTCTATACAGAGGAATTACAAGATTTGTTTGCGAAAGAATTTCCAGATTTACAAGATGAGGATTTCATCCTTCACCGCGGAGTCAATACTTGTCTTTTTGCTTGCCCACCGCTTGGACTCTATACGCACGGATTTGAGATTGAGACAGTCGAACTCGTGGTTCGGTTTTACATAAGCAAACTCTTCCAGTGCTGGGACAATGGCGCTAAATGCACACAAGTGCAAGCCAAATTTTTTAAACGTTACAAAAAAGCTTGGGAGGAAAAGAGATCAAAATTTATGAGGTTCAAGGTTATTGGTTCTACCAACGACGAAGAGTAAAAGTATTAGATGTTTCTCTATTCTGGACAGAGTCCGCTTTAAAAATACCTTTTCCGACCTTGTTCCTTCCCGGTAGCTCAGGCTATCCTTCTTCTCAACAGGAGGATCAGCCCAAATGCCATGGATCTATGGAGAATTACTCAGAGAACGGCGTAAGGCCTTTGGAATCACGATAGTTGAACTTGCCGAGAAGATGGGTGTCAGTCAGGCTTATATCTCTCGGGTGGAATTGGGAGCGATAGCGCCCGTACAGGAGCAGATTGAAGTCATCCTGTCATTTCTGGAGAGCGCGATCCGTGGGAGAGCATAATCTCAAGTGTTCAAATCCAGGTGTGACGATATAATACCTTTCGCTGGGGGGCACCTATGCGAAAGCGTTATATCTGGTTAGCAGTCTTTCTTCTTTTTTCCTGCACGTCAACATACGCTCAGTCTGAGCGGCCACTTACAAGGCGCGTCTATTTTTCTCCCAAAGGCGGCTGTACCCAAGCCATCACGGATGCTATAGGGCAGGCGAAACAATCGATTCTTGTCCAAGCATACAGTTTCACTTCATATCCCATTGCAGAGGCCCTTATTGATGCCGAGAAGCGTGGCGTGAAGGTTGAAGCTATCGTTGATGGAAAGCAAATCCACGAAAAGAAAACCAAGCTTGGGCTGATCGCAAAGGGCGGAGTCATTACTTATCTGGACAAGGCCCACGCCATAGCCCACAACAAGGTGATAATCATTGATGGTAAGATGGTTATTACCGGCTCCTTCAACTTCACTACGGCGGCAGAGGATCGCAACGCGGAGAATGTGTTAATCTTAGATGATGCGGCTCTGGCGGCTGAATATACAAGCAATTGGCAAGCACATCAGAAGCATTCAGAACCGTTTAAGATTTAAAATCGGAGAGGATTTGAGTTGATGGAAATCGTTAGAAAACTTACAGAGGGCATCGAACCTTTAGGTAGTTTTTTGGGCAAAGGGAGGAACTCAATCCCAGCCCAATCGGGGGTCTACGCCTTTTGGTGGTTGGGAGATAAAAAAAAGCTTTTTGCCTCAAGACGGGATATTTGGCTAAAAGGGCCGGCGGGCAGTGAGGTGAAGTTGAAATTCAAGGACTGGTTTCCGCCAGAAGCACCTCATCCAGCGCTGTATGTCGGGAAGTCTACTAATTTAAAAAATAGAATTTCGCTACATATCCTGATCGGAAAAACTGACAAACTCTATCCAGCATCAGAAAGGCATCACAAGGTTAAGCCCGTAACGACCTCCTGCCAGTTGCGAACAGGGATAGAACATATTTTCCCGAAAGAGAAAGATCCTTCAGGGCTTATTCTAAAAGAAGTGGGCGTTTCGTTTGTTTTTCCTGCGGGGGATGATGCGGTCGCAGAAAGGTTTTATCTGGAAGATTTAGCCGTAGGATTTTTTCGCCCTTGGTTTAATCTAGACTCTGAACGATAAAATCCGAGAAGTTCCCAGAGGACATTGGGAAAGAAATTAGGAGGGGGTTGTGGGGATGAGTCTCCAGCTTCCAATAGGGCTGGATGGCAGCCGCATCGTTCACCCTTAACCAGCGGTGGAAATCGAATCAATCCCTGAACTGAAGGAGTTTCCAGGCCGGAACTTTTAAGGCCTCGGCGAGTTTTTCAATGGTGGTGAGCTTTGCATCCGTGGGGCGTTTACTTTCCAATCGTTGAATATGCTTGTAGTCCAACTCTGCTAGCTCAGCAAGTTTCTGCTGGGATAAACCACTCGTCTTTCGTAACGCCTTAATTTTCCGGCTGAATTTGATCTGAATCGCATGCGCCATGACTAAGATTATGGCTCTAACACCGGCTCGTTGACACCGTACGCGTAAGGTGGTAGAGTTTTTCATGCGTTCATTTTTCACAATACATGCTGGCGAATACTTGACGGCATGCTACATCGAGACAAAATTTCCTGATTTGCGCGTGTGGATTCCCTCAAAAGATGAAGGTATTGATCTCCTTATAACGAGCAAGAAGAGATCAAAGCAAGTCGCCCTGCAGGTGAAGCTCTCAAAAGACTTTCTCCCGACGAATGCAAGCGCCTCGATGCAATCCGATCTGAAGGCTTTTGGATGGTGGACGCTCGACGCAGGGAAAATAGCGTCAAGCATTGCTGATTTTTGGGTATTCGTCCTGCCGAGCTTCAAAGAGAACGAAACCAGCTATATCGTAATCCGACCGTCCGAATTGCTCCAAAAGTACCGTGCAATCCACGGCAAGGATCAGCGCATTCAATCCTATCTTTGGGTGACATCGGGCGGCCAGTGTTGGGAAACGAGGGGGAAGGGGCTAACTGCGGCGGACAAGACAAAAATTGTAGAAGGCACCTTCCGGCACCCAGACAGGGATTTTACGCCCCACCTAAATAATTGGAAACCCCTGGAAAAGCGCCTCTCTTAGTCGGACGTCCATAGCAAGCATGCGCCCTGGGGATCTTGCCTAGTTGACAAAGATATATGGTTGCAAGCATAAAAGTTTATGCCTGTAAAAAAAGAAATATAAAATCTGATTAATCGTCAGATAGCTTCTCCGAAAGCCCGAAAAGTAGCAAAACGCGATCAGAAGTCATCCTCGGGCGCTCCCCGGTCGCACAAAACGGACCCCGGTCGAGCCCGGACAGCTAGGCCCTAGGGCAATTACCCCGGGAAGAAACGGACGCGCTACGGTTGCGTTTTGCGCGAAGTGCAGCCCCGAATCTAGCCCACCCCTATAGCCCCATGAGCAAAATCGCGTACAAGTCGCCCATTAAGGCCTAGATTAAAACGCTCGGCATCACTTTTTCTTTTGACGACAGATATCTGCCTATGACAGGAAGCCTTCAGAGACCGAGTGCAATATGGGAAGGGATCCTTGGAGAACGGGTATTACTAAAGGCTCAAAATTAACAAAAATCAACGAAACGACGAAAGGAAAATAACATGGGAGAAACATCATGGGTCTTTATTTGGGCTGCTATTGCGTTCTCTGTGGGGTATTGGACCGGTAGTAAGAAACTGAAAAATTCTATGGCCGAAGAAGTGAACAAGAAAGTTGTCGAAAGAATTAACGAATTAAGTAACAGCGATAAAAATTTTGGGGATAAAATAGACGGGTTCATTAAAAAATATCGCTGGATCTTGGAAATTCGCCATAACACAGAAAAGCAATAAATCGACAAAGTAATAAACCAACGAAAACGAAATGGGGTCAATATGATGAACACAATAGAGGCTGAAGAAGAGTTTTTGATCTTCCCCCGAAAAAGTGGACACAACGAAGAGTTGGTGACAGCATGAAAGCCAGCTCATCAGACGGGGGTGTCCAATGGAAGGCGAAGGCATCAAGAAAAAGCGTTTTGACAGGGATTTTAAGCTCTCAACAGTCA
>CAIOAT010000036.1 GCA_903856085.1 Candidatus Omnitrophota bacterium
ATGTATTACAATCGCCGACGGGCTCATTCAACGCTCGGGAATCTGAGCCCCTTTGAGTACGAAAGACAGGCGATACTATCTTAACAAACCGTCCACTAAACTGGGGAAGGTCAGTCTAGGGGCGGGAAAAAAGAGCGAAGAGATTTTGATGGGGAATTCAGTCGTTGAAAAGATGGGCGGGCTGTTAAGATTTTCAAAAAGCAATGCATTCCCATAGAGAGTTTCAGGATATAAGAAATGGCTCAGAGGTATTATTTATAGCAATAAATAGCATCGCAAATTCCGCGTTTTAGGAAATAATTCCGCCTCCCTCCCTTGTATTTTTCAGAATAGATGCTATATCTTTGTAATGTGTTTTTAAATTCACTTCACAAGGAGAGCGCTCCCTTATGAAATCCCGCTTTTTAAAAGTAGTCTCGGCTTTTGTTCTTTCGACTTTTCTGATCACGAGTGTGGATCCCGTTGCGTACGCAAATACTCCCGAAGCTCCCGTTTCTCCGTTCAAAACACTCGAAATTCCGGCCGAATTTGGACAAGTGACCGACGCAGTTATCAGCAATCCCGCAGCGCCCGCTTTCATCCATATCCAGTCCGCGCACGGTAATTTTTCGGCTGAAAAAAACATAGAAAAACTTCTCGAATACATCGAAAAGAAATCTTCTGTCCGTCTCATGTTCCTTGAGGGTGCGGCGTCGAAACTTCAACCCGAACTTTTCCGTATTTTTCCGAAAGCTCCCGATTTTAATCGCAAGGTCACAGACAAACTTATGCAGGAAGGTTATCTCACGGGGCCAGAATCTTTTTTGATCAATTCGGGAAACGGGACGCAGACCCTGGACCACAAGTCGGGGAGTATGGATCGTGATAAATGGAACGGTTTCGGGGTCGAGAATCTAGAAGCCTACAAAAAAGACCGTGAAACTTTCATCTCTGTCGTGAAGTCGGAAAAGAGCGCGGAAAAATATTCCAGGGAACTCCGTGTCGCTGTCGATCAACGTTTTGCTTCTAAGCTGAATAAAAACCTCCAGACGTTCGTCCGCCAAGAGGAGGCGTTTGATTCCCGAACCCTTTCCTTCGAATCCTGGCTCAAAGCCCTTGGTGAATCGAGTCGCAAACACCTCCATGTGGACCTCTCGGATGCTTTTTATCAGGATCAATACCCCTTTCTTATTCGTTATTACCGGTTGCAGGCGATTGGTTCCAAAATAGACCGCGAAAAAGCGCGTCAAGAGGCCCAAGGCTTTCTGAAGGAAATTGAAAAACGCAAGATCGCTCACGAGATCATTTTTAACTTTCAGGCGATCCTCGATATGTCCGAAACCGATCTTTTAAAAGCGGCCGGTCGCACGAGCGAGGGCTATTCCACTCTTCGCCACGCGTTTGACAGCGCATTTGAAAAACTTCCAAAAGATTTTTCTATGAAGGCCTGGCCAGACTGGACCCTGTATGCTCAATACATAATTTTGATGCAGGAAATGGAAGGCAAAGGGCTTCACGAAGAGACCGCTCGCTTGCAAGATCGTCTCCTCCAGGTTCTCGCCAAAACTCCGGAAGAAAAAGAATATCTCGTTGCTTCGCGCCAGCTTTACCTCCTGAAGCGGCTGTTTTCGCTGGAATTGACACGTGGGGAATACGAAGAGCTCGAGGCGTACGGCAAAACAGGGAAGGCGGAAGGCGTGCTGAGTACGGCGAACAACAAAACCGAAACTCGCGGTGCCGGACATCGTATACCGTTCGCCATTCAAAATTCTGCCGTACAAAAACTGTACGACTCCGCTATGAGCTTCTACTCCACTGCAGTCGTTCGCGAACAGTACATGTTCAGCAATGCATTGCAGCGTCTGGGGGAGCAAAAAGAAAATCGCGCCGTCATCGTCACCGGCGGTTTTCATGCCGAGGGCCTTAAACAACTCGCGGTCTCGAGCGGCTGTTCTTATCTTCAGATCACCCCGCGTATCATGGAAGTCACCAAACGCGATCGTGAGGTTTACCTCAAGGCCATGCTTGGCAGTCCTGAATTTCAGACCGGAACCCGTGAGCCTGAATCTTCGCAAATTCAGGTGCTTCTTGGCATCGTCGGACGTCTCGAGCGTGTTGCTGTGATGGGAATGGATATGGCCAAGCGCTGGTGGGGAGGTGCCGGAAGGACTATTTCCATGGAAATCCCTTCGGGACCGGACCGCCCAACCCTTGTTGGTGCTTTCGCCCAATCTATTTTTGCTTCCGCATCACCCGCTGTGGGCTCTGCCCGCTTCGAAGCGCGGGATCCTCTGGATACGGCTGATCAAGTTGGACGGATTGACCGGCGGCTTGGTGTGTTGCGCGCGGACCAAGCGGCTTTGAAACCTGTGCTTTCTGGGAACGCCGAAGAAAGTCAGCGTGCTCAAGTTCGATGGGGCACATTTGAAACTTCGATACAATTATTGACTGCTCAAAAAAGGGAATTCATGGAGCCGTCCCACCGTTTCGAGGTGAGGCGGCCTATTGATGTGGAAATGAGTCAGGAAGTTCCTCTGTTTGAGGATGTAACCGTCAAGGTTGTTCGTGTGAGTCCGGTTGCTGCTTCGGATCATAATCCGCAATATGGTCTTCAAGTAAAGCCTTCCAAAGCCCGATGGACACTTCGCACCGAAGAAGGTTCTATTGAGATTGGTCCCGATGCTCGCTCCAAATCGGTAGAAGAATTTCGTCGAAATGGCGAGACTTTTGAGCTGATTAAGGACGATGAGCCTGCTACAAGTAAACTCGTTGTTACCTTCACGGTGTTGAAACCCTCGAAATCATTCCGTTTTTCTCTTTCCCGTTCGGAAACGCGGACGGCATGGACCCGGGCAGGTGCGCCGGCCCTTTTGTCTTTGGCGGGGGAACTCCTTGAAGCGGGCGTTTCGATGCAAAATGCAGTTCAGTTTGCGGCCAATGCATACTTGGTTCAGCCGGAGTCAGTAAGGATAGTCATGGAAAGTATTTTTCGGAGTGCCAATTTTGATTCCACCAGTCGAATCTCTGTGCCGAATCTCCTGAGAGCCTTTCGCTTGCTTCCGCAGGCAGTTCCTGCGGTAGTGACTATTGGGCAATCGTCATCCAAGGGGATCTATCTCGGCAGTGTGGCCTATGAAAAGGACCGGCTCTATGTTTTTAGTCATCAGGGAGAATTAAAGATTCCGACAGCACAATTGGCTCAAAGGATTAATCGATCGTCGTGGATGCCGCAAGATGTGCGGATCAAGTGGACAGGGAATGGTTCGATGAAGGTGTTAAATACGAGAAGCCAACTTGTGCTGGAAGTTCCTTACCATGACGACGAAGGTTCTCTCGCGTCATTAAAAAACGCCATCAATATCACAGCGGCCAGTTCCGTTCGCTCCGAATTACGTTCTGGAACGACAGGAAAACTATCCACGGATGTGGCTCGCGGTACTATCGAGGTGGCGTTAGAAAAAGCCGCGCTTTATTTAGATACGCAGCCGGGCTCTGCTTACAACCGGATAAAAACAGCGCTTGATGAGTTTTTTATGGGGGATCTTCGGGAAGGGAATGCCGCGCATGCCTTGATCGAGTTGGTCTTTGCCATGAATCAATTGGAATGGAATGTCGAGCATAAGCATCAGTCATTCTCCGAACTCCAAGGCGAAGCTTGGGGGAACCTTTCGGACCTCAAGAATCAATTAATGGAATTACTAAAAAAAGATCCGAAACAGCTCGCGGTGCTCCAGCAAGACCTCAAGGCCTGGAAAACATCAGGGAAATATTATCGTCTGAGCGACGAACGTGTGCGCGAGGAACTGCAGAAAGTTTATCTGGATATTCTGGCGCAGCAGTGGGACGAACGGGCCGTAGCAAATCCCGGTTCGCCGAACGGCTGGGAATTACCCAAGGAAAAATTCGGAGCCGGGAAAAAAGTGTGTGTGGTCGGCGGATTGGGATTTATCGGCAGCAACACCGCCT
This sequence comes from Candidatus Omnitrophota bacterium, assembly GCA_903856085.1. Classification (GTDB taxonomy): domain Bacteria; phylum Omnitrophota; class Omnitrophia; order Omnitrophales; family Aquincolibacteriaceae; genus Aquincolibacterium; species Aquincolibacterium lacustre. The sequence goes on from CAIOAT010000036.1 coordinate 3,946, forward strand.
GGATGCTGAAACAACTCGGTTATGACGTGACGATCTATGACAACCGGACGACGGGCCATATCGATGCGTTGCCTCAAGGCGTGAAGTTTGAAGAAGGCGATATTTCGGACAGTGAAAATCTTGCGCGCGTTTTACGGGAACAAAAGATCGACACCGTGGTCCACTTTGCCGCGGATATCCAGGTGGCCGAGTCTGTGGCGAATCCCTCCAAATATTACGAGGACAATGTCCGGAATACCGGGATCCTTCTTGAAGCGATGCGGATTGCGGGCGTCAAGAACATCATCTTCTCATCTTCCGCCGCAGTTTATGGCGATCCTGAGACAACTCCGATCAATGAAGACGCGCGGAAACTCCAGACCAGTCCTTATGGCCGTACCAAATGGCTTATGGAAAAAATGATCCAGGAATATGTCAAAAAACACGGATTCAATGCCGTGGCTCTTCGTTATTTCAATGCCGCCGGCGCCTTTGTCAGTTTGAATGCGTCACGGCAGGCAGATTTTATAGAAAAATTCGGTGAAGAGCGCGGTTACGACCGGCTTAGTGCTTCGCATATCATTCCGATCTTTGTGAATTTGATTCTCCAGGGCAAGAACATCACGATCTTCGGGAAGGATTATCCGACGGCCGATGGAACCAATGACCGTGATTATGTCGCCACGGCCGATCTGGCCGTTGTCCACGCGCTTGCGGTAAAAAAAGTTGGGGGAATGGGAACGGAGCAAGGGCATTACCTGGCCACCAATGTCGGAACCGGTGTGCGCGTTTCGAATCTCCAAATCGCCCAGATGATCATTCGGGAAATCGAACGCCAGAAGCCCGGCTGGACCTATAAAGGGCAGATTCTTTTTGGCGGTCGCCGTCCCGGCGATCCTGCCGTTCTCGAAGCGTCCACGAGCCTTGCAAAGCAAGAGCTTGGGTTTGAAGCGAAAATCGGCATTGAAGAGATTATTGCCGCGGATGTTCGGTGGCGGATCGATCATCCTCAGGGATATCAGGATGAATTGAAACCCACAAAACCAGAGCCGGGAGTGCTCAACCGGCTGGAAACAGTTGTTTCGTGGGCCAAGGGAAGCGAATTGAGCCAGGCCTATCAATTAGAACTGCTTCGGACCATGCTAAGCGACGAGATCAATAAATACCGCGAAGCCCCGCATGCAGTTCTTCCGGCGAAATATGGCTATCTCGGAAAACCGGAGAACGTAGAACGGTTTAATGCTTTCAAAGTAGACATGAAAAATAAAGATGATGCGGCCATGCGTCCATGGATCGCATCGGAGGATCCGGCGCAGATCGCGGTTCTGGATTATTTGGAACAACAGATTGCGAGCTATCAGCGCTCCGAGTTGAGGACGGAACAAACAGAGTCCGCCGACGAGCAAGCGCTTATCCGGCAGATGATCGATCAGGGTATCCGTATCATCACGCCCTATGGGGCACCCGCAAGCGGAAAGGGGACGCTGGTGGAGTGGCTTCTTGCTGCGTTGAATCAGGAGCTTGAGCAGCGGCGAGAAACCAAGCGTTATGAAGTTCTCGTCATGAGCGATCGGCTCAAACCGATCTTAGAAGCCCAATATCCCGAAGAATTTTTAAAGATGAAACGGGGGGTGCTGGTCGACAACAATGTGATCATTAAGATTGTCGATCAGATTCTTGCCGAACCTCAATATCAAAATGCTTATGGGATTATTTTCGATGGTTTTCCGCGCACGGCGGAACAACTGGATATTCTTCCCCAGATCCAGTGGCAGGGCAGGACCATCGAGCCAGATCTCAACATCCTTTTTAATGTTCCGGATGAGGTTCTATTGGGCCGTACGATCAAAAGGATCAATGACGAATGGAATGCGATGCAAGAAAAGGATGTCAAGAAAATGCGTCCGGATGCTCAAAAAGTTATTACAGCTAGTCCGGATGGTCAGTCCATCACGATCGATGAGGCAAAGCTTAGGGAAGTTTATGATAAACGGATGGCCGAGTTTTATCAATTTACCCAGCCGGTTATGGATCGTGTGCGCATACTTCAAAAGGGCCTCAATATCGAGGTGAAAGGATATGTGGATGGCTCCGCGCCCGGAAATAGTGAGATCCTTACGGTGCGGCAGGGCTTTGTCACCGGTCTTAACCAAAAATTAAATGTCCGTGCTGAGAATCGTGGCAAAGAACTATCCCTCGATCGGATCGCATCACTTGAAGCGGTGAAGCTGGTAAGCTCCGGGGACCCGATCGTGGCCCAGGCGCTTCAAGCAGGAACCTTGGGGCAGCTTTTGGACAAGCTCGTCTGGCAGTTGGGGAGCGAAAGCTTAGCCATTCGAACCGTATCGTTCATGGGGCAGGAGCATCCCTACTATAAGTCTGAGGAATGGCAGAATCTGCCTGTTCATAGGGGCGAAACTTTTATGTTTATCCGCGATCATCGCACTTCGCCACCCTCGAGCTGGCAGTTCCGTTATGAAGCGCGTAATCCGGTAGAAGAATCTGAAAGGCCGGTATTCCGTTCATTGGATGACTCGGTCGGGACCTATCTCCACCAGCATGTCCTGGATATGATCGCCCGCAATCGGCTTCAACAGCTATGGGATAAGGTCAAATCCGAGCATAAAGGCGATTACGTTAAAGCGAAGGATGGTTCCCCGGTCCCATTTCTTGTCGATTTGAAATATAAAAAGCAGTCGCTCTATTTGAATGTGGTCTTGGGTATCGTTTTTTCGTTGATCGGGATCGGTGCATTTGTGGAGCCTGCCCTGGGCCTTCCAGCCGCGGTATCTATTTTATTCGGTGGAATTGGAGCTTATTCGCTCGGTCGGGGGTTACGCAGCATTCAATTTTATTCGCAGAATCCTTATACGGTGCTGGCTGATGCTTTTGACTATGCTTTGGATGAAAAAAGGCACGTAGGTTCTGCCACCCGCCAAGGCGGGGATCGGGATCTTTCTTCCGGGCGCGCCGAACAGCGCATAAATCAAGAGATCGATGAATCTCTCTTTCGAGTTTTGGTTCGGGGGTTGCAGAGTCGCAAGGAGGAGATGCAACTCCGGGCCGCGGAATTCATAAAAGCAAATGCCAAGAACGTAGCGGTACGAGACCTTCCGGTCCTTGTACCTATTTTAAGAGAAGGTCTGTCGGAGGCACGGCCCAGGATCCGTGAAATATTCGAAGATGCGATTTTCGATTTGGCTCAAGCAGGATTATTGTCCGTACCGGTGTTTCAAAGGGTCGCTCCCGCTTCTCGCGCCGCTTTTTCCGGTTCTTTGGATGGTCGGTCGGAAGTAAGAAATCCGAAAAAAACCGTGAAGTTTGGAGAGATCGAGATGTCTTTTAACCCTGAAAGTCATGAAACTTTCCAGCTTATGGAAATTAGGACTGGAGCGCGTGACTATTCTGGAATTCGCGTGACACCGGTTTTGTTTAAAGATCTTCCGGAAATCGAACGTATGAATCAAGCGTTCAATTCACAGCTTCCCAAGGGGGAGTACGTCGTGGTTTATACCGGGAAGGGCAAGGATATAGACGTTCTTGGTTTTGGCCGGGTCGCGCATATTCATCCCTATGACATTGACTCTTTGGATCTTGCTTTGCAGTTAGCGAAACTGCCCAATTTTACAGCGATCGGCAACATTCTCAAGCAAGCTTTTGGGACAAAGGATTTTAACTGGGAGCATCTAGAGCGGGACAATCGGGAATTTTGGATTTTTGAGCAATTTCCTATGACGGATCACGATACTTGGGGGGATGGGGTGTTCGTGGGATTGACGGCCCATTATAACGATAATGTCGCCGGAGTTTTCCCGAGCAATTACAGCAAAGGGACACGGCTTTATAACTTAGGACATAAAGTGCTGTCAAAAGAAAAGGTACGTTTGGTGGCGGGTTTTGTCGAAAAAGATTCGCCCGTTATTCCCAAAGACGTTTTCGTGACGATCCGTATGCAGGGCGCGTTGGATCTTCCGGACCCGACCCGGAAGTCATCTAGTGAATGGGGGGAATTCCCGATTCCGCTCACGCCGGAGAATAAGGAATCCCTTGCAGCGTTGGCGAATATCGCGGGTTTAAAGGGCATCAATTTTAATGCGGAGAATTTCCCAGTCGATGCGCAGCCGCGCGCAGTGGTCGTTACGACCGACGGAGATTACAGCCATGCATTCCCCGTAGGGATCAGTTTTTATTATGAGCCTCATGGAAAACAATATTTGATCAATGGGGCGGCCGGTAAAGGGGTCGACATTCATGAATATGCGGAAAGACTTTCACGCGCAAAGGGACGGCCGATCTCTTTCACAAACAGTAATGCGGTTGATTTGGAAACTCTACAAGTCGCATTAACACCGGGACATCCCGAGGGAAGCTTGTCGATGGAAGTGCTTGTTCCCAATGGCGAGCGCTCCGAGGTGAGGATGAAGCTTGTGCCGGCAGACTACATGGCGGCTAATGACCTTTTGAGCTATCTGGCCGAGCGCTCAGCGAGGACGCCTCCAAATCCGGACGTTTTGCTCGTACTAGGCAATCCCGATCATCAGGTGAATGGTGAAGCTGCTGCCCAAGCTTATCATGCGTTGAAGCCGAAATGGGTGCTTGTGGCGGGAAAAGGCAAAGGTGTTCGGGCTGAGGCGCTGGAATTTCAAGACGTGCTCCTAGCGAATGGCGTTCCGAAGGAAAAGATTCTTATCGAAGATCAGTCGATGAATACGGGGCAGAATGCCCAGTACGGTTCGAAAGTGCTTAGAGAGGATAAAAAAGTTCTCGAATCAGGTTTGTTGAACCAGTCTATTTCGGTTGTTGTGACCCAAAAGCCGGTGAGCGAGCGTCTGTCCACGGATATCATGGAAAAGCAATTTAAGTGGCCGAAACCGATCTCTTTTTACGCCCTTGCTCCGCGGGTACCGCAGGTGAGTGAGCAGACCGGTGAGGAAGAATTTTTCAACCTTACGGGCGAAGCGCTCGATCAAATGGGCCGTTTTACGTCCTTCGCGGCACAGGGTTTCATCGAAGCTGAAGCTGCTCGTCATCCGCAATTCATCACACAGGCTGTCGATAGGTTAAAAGCTCTCGCCGCCGCTCGTGCCGCGCAATTCCGTTCTGAGATGAGGAGAAAAATAGGGGATAGGGAACGAAACGCGTCTTTTGATGCTGATGTGGCGGGACAGTTGCGCATTCTCCACGACACGATCGATCAAAAAAGACAGGCGCTCATTCATTTGCAGAAGCACGCCCGGAATTTGGAGATCGACATAGCAGCGTTGGAGGATAGGCAAGACGGTCGCACTCAGCGGAATCAAGTGAAACTTAGAAAATTTCAGACAAGTAAGGATAACGTCGAGAAACAAATGCGTGAGACGGAGTCAAATCTTAAAGGGCTTTTACAAGAACACGCGCGGCTCACGGCTCTTGCCGCGTCATTAGTCCAACCCGAACGCGACGATTTTTTTGACTCGCCTGTTGCCGCTCCTGTGATGCATCCGGTGCGGAGCGATTTGGCTGGAGCTGTGCTTATCGAACAAATGGTCGGGGAGCAAGGGCTCATCTACGGGTTGGGGCGGATGGCTATGAGCCCTGAGGGGAACCCGGCACTTGCAGCTCAATTACTTGAAAAACTAAAGGCGGCAGGGCACCGTAACAGAATGCCAAGCGATGCGATCCTCAGCGGGGCTATTTCGCTTCTTTTGAACAACGCAAGCCGCGCTGAGGGTAGGAGTTTGAACAAGAGCGAATATTCGGCATTTCAAACGCTCAGTCGCGAGCCGAAAAAGAAGGTTAGAACCTATACGCTCGAAGATGTCCAAGTGAGATTTCAGCTCAAGCTGGCTGAAGCCAAGGCGGTTTTTACGGCGCTCGGTATCTCTCCTTCCATTCGCTCCGAATTCCGGGCATCGGGGGAGCCTCAAGTGCTTTCGATCGAAACCGGTAATCTCGAACTTATGGGACATTTTGATAATATTCCTGAAAATGCCATTAATATTACCGGACAGGTGGTATTGGATGAAATTATTCAGACCGTCAATCAATGGTCGCGCAAAAATACTTTAAAATTTCGAGCCAGACCCTGGTGGGAATTTTGGACCACCATGCCACACTTAGTCAGCGTGACAGAACCGGTCCGTAAGTCAGGCGGTTTTTCAATGGGTGAGCTTTATGGGGACGATGCGATCAATTATTCTGTTAACCCTGATGTCGATATTAATGCATTGATTGGAGCGATGACTTTACGGCTGCCTCGAGTACTCCGTCAGAGCCCGGAATGGAAACAACTGCGAGAGGAATCGATAGCTCAACTTAATCGTACCCGCTCGGAAGTTCGAAATGGACTTCAATCGAGTATTGATGCACTGACTAAACTCGAGATGCGCGTTTCGGATGAGCGTCTTTTTCTTGCAGGGACTGCTTTGCGGCAGGGAAATGCGAACAAAGCTTTGAGGGAATTGGAACGGGTGAAGCCGATCGAGAATAATCTGTTGCGCCGTGAGTATGACAAAGTTCTCCTTGCCGTTCGCGAAGTTGCCAAGCCCGAAAAACGGCCGATCGCTTTTGTTATCCGCGCGCTCATTCTCGCAATTCCAGTGACCTTTTTGGCGGCTTTTCTGCAGGGACGCTATGGACCGAACTTCGAATCCGCCTCTGTGGGGAAATGGATCTGGGCCGGATTGCTTTTAACGCCTACGGCTCTTCTTGTATTTTGGGAAATGTGGAAGCCGACGGTATTTTTGAGAGGTAACTTGTCCCAACAGGCGCCGACCGAAACTCGCGTGCAAGGGGAAGCGCTCGGGACGCGTGTTCTCTTGAATGTCGCATTAGGGATCGTCGTTGTGGTTGCTTTCGGAGCCGCTCTGATCGAATTGTTAAAAATTTCACTTTTCCAAAGGGAAAGAGACGAGTCGACCCCGATCCGTGTGGTAAAGCTTATCAAAGAGCTTGAGCTTGTCAGATCCTCGGCGGCCGGGAACGCCGATGGGGCATGGCTTGTAAACCTTGCAAATCGGTATATTACGAATCTTCAGCGGGGTCTAGAAAATCACGCCGAAGAGTTTCCCGATTATGCGCAGGCCGAGCTTTTGGTGCGCGGACATAAACCGCTTTCTCCGGCATCAAAGCCTTCTTACCCGTTTCCAACTGCCTCAGGAACTTCACAGCGTTCGGAAGCGCGGAGTACGCATCCCGTCATTGATGCGCACATTTTGCAGGCGTTGCGGTCCGGTGATTCCGGGGATGTGGCATGGGCCGTGGATTATCTTGTAAAAAATCTGGATGTGAAAGTAAAGGGTGTGTTAGCCCGCGGAAGCATTCTTTGGGAGCATAGCGATTTTCAGAATTCCGCCCAGATCCGGTTCATGGAGGAATTCAACCAACTGGCGACCGATCTGACTCAGATTCTGACAGTGCTTGCGGGACTTCTCAAGGATGTTCCGGAAAATGTGCCGCCCATTCCTGTTGTAGCACCGGCGGGAGCGACAACTGTCGCAACCGTCCCGACACCTCCAGAAAACAAAACTTGGCCTGCTTTTCAAAAAACAGAAGCGGCGATAGGAGTGCTTTTGGGCCATTTCCTTCAGATGACGGATAACGCCATTAACGGACAGAAAAAGGACCCGCTGTGGCTTTCCCAAACGGGCACCAAGATGGCGAGTTCCTGGGCCACTAGTCTTCATTCCGCACTTTTGGTGCTTTTGCCGATGGAAAAAGCGTCGCAGAGTAATGCGCTGGCCGGTGAGATCAAGAAAACTTTTGGCCTCATTAAAACGGAATTCAAGGCAATCGATCAGAAGCTCCAGCAAGCAAAGGCGGTTTTTGTCTCCCATGAAGAGCTCTTCGGGGACATTGACGCCGTGAGCCGATCTATCCAAACGAAGATCTTGGAGCCTCTGAAAGAGTTTGCGGCCAAAGCTCAAGCTTCGAGAGAACAGTGCGTCTTTGCCAAGACGTTGAAGACTTGGGATCATAAACCGTATTGGGCGATTTATGCTTTTAATTCTCGTAACCTCATCTCTTTGTCAGCGCCTTCCAAAGTAAGGTCTGCGGAAGATATCAAGCAGGAACTTGATGAGTGGGTAAACTACGGCATTCTCGCGGGAGTGACGTTTCAGGTCGAAGGTAACAAACTCAGTATCAAGAATTCAGCAGATGCGGACGCCATCCCGGTGGTGGTCGAATTCCCAGGTGTCAACGAGCCGTTTGATTTGAAAAACGTCGAGGAGGCTGGGAAAAAATTAGCGGCTGCGTTGGAATCTTTTTCCCAACCGCGTTCCCAAGCGCTTGCTTTCAGGCTGAGTCCTGTTGATGCGGGTGCATGGGCAATCAGAGAAGCGGATTCTCGTTTTTTTGACACACAACCCCCTGCGGAAACACCACTTAACTCGGATTCGGTGGTGTTGAAGAATGTAAACGGTGAAGAGTTTCGGCTTGGCCCCGATCTTACGGAGATTATCCCTTCTCCGCAGGCCCAGGCACTTGGCGCAAAGCGGTTCAGCGGCAAGGCTATACCTGTCCTTATGCTGGCGCTGTCAAAAACAGATGCCGAAAAGCCTCTCGTGGTGGTTTACGACGATGAGGGCTATAAACTTCCGTTCGAATTCGACAAGCAAACGGGGGCGCCGCTTCTAGGGGCTTCGAGGGGTGAGGGTTTTGTAAGGTTCGTCTCGCACTTGGTTTATTCAAAAGAAAAAGAAAAATATGACGAGATCAGTTCCGTGATGGTTCCGTTCCATAAACCGGCGGCGGGACATGCGCCAGCGGCGGTTTCGGCTTTGCAAGGGCCGGAGGAATACAATATCTCGGCGGAGGTTTCCCTTCTAGATTTTTTAACCGAAAAGGAAAAATCGGGCGGATGTATCACGCGCATTATTTTAAGAGGTTCTGTGCTCGATGAGAACCTTGCGCCCGTCGATTTAAAACCTACGATTATTGGGTTTGAACCGATAGGAAATCTTGTGTGGATGACGGGCAACGAAAAATATCAGTATTACATGCTTCAAAATGGCGCAAAGGTCCAGGTTACTCGCGCCGAGGTGCGGCAGCAGTCGTTCCGAGTGGTAAAAGATGCGCTTGAGGGTATCCAGACAACGATTCCGTTCCACGATTGGTGGTACAGGTTCCCTGGGAAAAATCGCAAGGTTATCCAGGCGAGCGTGGCGGGTTTGATCGCCACGGGGATTCCACTGGCCGAGAATTTCGCGGAGCTCGTGAGCCTTTGGGGATATGTCAAACCTTTCGATTTGGAAAATAAAAGATTTTCAACGGCCGGCACGGCGAGGGCCACGGAGTTGGCGAGGGTTCAGATTCCGAAGATCAAAACGTACAAAGAACTGCTGGCGTTTGAGGCCACTTTCAAGGCCTACTGGACAATCGGGCCGGAGTTTCAGGAGGCTTTTGGGAAACGTTTTGTGGAATTGAGTCGCAAAGAACTGGCGGGGATCAACCATTTTAATGGGCTGATGAACTTTGAGAGCCTGGTTCCAAGTGCCGCCCTTTCCACGGAATCGCGGGATCAGGTGGCTGCCGCTTATGCGGATCGCCTCCTTCAATTAACTGATACTCGTCTTAAGACTGTTAGGACCTTTGCTGAGTTGGACCGCTTATGGGATGCCGCTGCTTTACCTAGGAACGGGCACAGCGGTCAGCTTGATTTGTACCGGACCGACTTAGATAATCGAATATTCGAGGCATTCGGCGTTCGCGCTGTTGCCTTGGCTCCTAAACTAGCGAAGGGGAGTAAGAGCCTTGACGAGCTCCTGGCGTTAATACCCAACGCTAAATCTCGAGCAGTACCGATCTGGCTTTATAGGGAGCAGTACCGGATAGCTTTTGGGCGGATATTCGCGAATCGAGCCGGGGCGCTTTTGGGCGAACTTCTTCAGTCCGGAGACGCGGATCACAAAGCTCTACGTTTTATAAAAGAACTTGAGGAGATGCCCAAATGGGTCATGAGTCTGAGTAATACCGAACTCGATGGCCTGGTGGGAAAACAATACGCAAAATTTTCCAAGGCCGTGGCAGATCAAGCCCTTCGCAAACTCCAGGCCCGTGCGGAATTGCGGGGCGTCACGACCCCCGTGGAGATGCAAGCGTTCTTTGACTCGATTGCCGGGCAAGCAGTTAAGAAATTTGATGCGGCAAAGATCATCGAACCGGCTTCCGGGGATCCATGGTTAAAAGCTGTGTCTCTGGACGGCTCTTCGCCCAATGATGCGAAATTCCTTGGATTTACTCTTACCCCTCAGGCGATTTTATTTTCGAATACTTCCCCGAAAGGCGCCATGATCTTTAGCGCGGGTCTTACGGAGTCTAAGCTCACCTACCGGGACCAACAAGGAAATCTGACGGATCTCAAAACATTCACGGGGAAGTTTCCCGTCACGGCCTATTTGGTGAAAAGGCATAATGGCGATGAGGTGTTGGACTCCAGTGGCCTTATCCGGGTCGCGGTGTCGGCCGATGTCTTTACTGAGGGGGATTATGTCGACATTCCGGGTTTTGCAAAATTTATTAAATCAAAAGTTTTTGAAACGATCCAAGATTCAACAAAGGAAAATCCAGCCTATTATGTTTTGGCCAAAATAGCTTCTCCGAAGCCAACGATGCATATCGATCTTCCGTCAACTCATAAGCCGGACGAAAATCCGTTTGCTAATCCCGACGAGATCAAGGTCGCTATTCCGAAGGCTGTTCCACCACCTGTTGCGGCAGATAAAAACGAAGTGCGTATTCCCACGATCCCGAAGCCCGCACAGGTTGCCCCAGCGGCAATGGTCGGAACGGTTGCGTCGTCTGCTGCTCCGTTGAAACTAGCTACCCCGGGGACATCCGCTCCATCAACGTCAGCATCGCCGATGCAAGTTGTCGCCCCGCCCCAATCGCCGGTCAGTCTAAGAATCGCGGGCCAGACGCCACAAGTCAAATTGTCTGCAGAACAAATAGCCGCGGAGGCTGAGAGGTTGTTAGCCCAAAACCTTGCTGAAGCCCCCGTCAGGGCAAAGCCATCTCTATGGAAACGCCTTACGGGCCGCTCGGAGTTGCGGGAGAGTTTGGGAGTGGTCAGCGAGGAGCAGCGGACGATGGATAGGCCGACACGTTTTCATACAGCAAGGCTTGATGCGAACAGCGTGGCGGCTATGGTGTTCACTGCGGGTCGAGTGGTCAACAGGATCGTTCCGTTTGAGCTGACGGAACCAACAGCGTATGCCGCTGTTGAGCCGGAACTCTTTCCCGAGGGATCCCACGAAAATGTGAGATTGTCCGAGGCCCAGGTAGAAGAACATAAGAAAGCCGCGATGGGGGCCCTCGGAATCCGTGATGTTGCCGATAAGAGTGTGTCGGAAGTACTTGTTCTTATGCACGGAATTTTCTCTCAAGATCCGCTTCGTGTGGCGGCCGGTATGCGTGCAACCTATCCCGGGGCGGTCATTGTGGCGATCGTGAACACACCGGAAGAACGCGCCTTCCTTAAAGAACTCAATCTCCATCTTGCTAGGGAAGATCAGCAGCCGGTTCTTGCGGCGGGTTCCGAGAGTCCCGATCAGCTGAAGAAGCATATCGGTGCTGTTCATGGCAGTATCCGAGTGACCCCGCTGCTGTACGGGTCTGAGACCATTCCCGAAGCCCTGAAAGAGCAACTTCCCGATGAGAACAAAGTGGTTGTGACGAAGACGATGCTCGGCGGTTTTCTGAATGCCGTTGACGCACTCGTGAGCGATCTTGTCACTGATCTTCAGACGCAGTATGTAACGGGGAAGAGTGCGTAATCGGTGCGCCAGGCATAATAAGCTTTGACAGTGGGACGTGCATAAGGCATAGTGGCTACGTAGTGAGCAGAGAGGTAGAACACAATTTGTACCGCAAGGTCAGAAAGTGAGCCTTGCGGTTTTTTTGTTTTTACCCTGTCTTTAACTCTCCGGAAGGGGATAACGAAGCGGGCTCGTTCCAACTGCACCAGGTTGATGTTTTTACCGTAGTGAAGGTTGAACTTGTCATGCGTTACTATAATTCTAGTGAAAGGAGCAATATCAATCATGGCACAAGGAAAAGTGAAGTGGTTTAACAATGACAAAGGTTTTGGATTCATCTCCCGTGAAGGTGGCGCTGATGTGTTCGTACATCACACCGCAATCCAGGGCGAGGGATACAAGTCTTTGGAAGAAGGCGCTGCGGTCCAATTTGAAGTGACCCAAGGCCCCAAGGGCGACCAAGCCTCCAATGTTGTGAAGATTTAAGACACAACTGAAGTCCCAAAAGGCCCGGTGGCGAAAGCTACCGGGCCTTTTTTCTCCCTGGGTGCAGGAGGGGAATATTAGGATGGACACTTCTTCCCAAAGAAGGCCTATTTTGATATCATTCAGCCCGTGAACTTTATGAGTATTGGAGCATTTCTTATTAAAGGATAAAGATTATGGCTTCTCAAAAAGATTATTATAAAGCGCTTGGTGTTCCTGAATCTATTTCTGCCGACGAGCTCAAGAAGGTCTATCGCAAGCTCGCCGTGAAGTATCATCCCGATAAGAATCCTGGGAATGCTAAACAGTCCGAGGCGAAATTCAAGGAAATCTCCGAGGCGTATTATGTTTTAAGCGATGAGAAACGGCGCGCTCAATATGATCAAATGCGCAAGTTCGGCGCTGGAAATCCCGGGAATTTCGCAGGGGCGCAAGGGTTCAATTTTGAAGATCTTTTGCGGCAATACTCCTCTGGAGGGCGTGCGCGCGGAGGGGGCCGTTATTCTGCGTTTTCGGATATCTTTGGGGACCTTTTTTCGGGTGGAGGGGGCGGATCGGGCGGCGGACCATTTCGTGCTTATTCTTCCGGCTCACCGCGCCAGAGTTTTTACGAGGATGAGTATGGACAGGGACCGGTGCAGGCTCCCCAGGAATCCGCGGACATTGTTGTGAATTTAAAGATTTCCAGGAAAAAATCGAAGGACGGCGGAAGTGTGATGTTTAAAACGCCGGAAGGACAGACGATCTCGGTGAAAATTCCGGTGAATACCCGGGAAGGGCAGAAGCTTCGTTTGGCTCGCCAGGGAAGAGATTGTCCCACCTGTCATCATCCCGGAGACTTGATCCTCCAGATCAAGATTGGTGAATGATGGAAGAGTTTTTCAGAAAGCATGAATCCTATCAAACCGGAAATCCCAAGCTGGATCAGCTTATCCATGAGCTCATCCATCAGGCTGGGCCCGGGGCGAATGCGGATCTTGCGGAAGAGCTGATCGTGACTGCTTTGAAGGCCCACACGGATAAACTGGACCGTGGAGACATGAAGATGCTCAACACCGCCATGAAAGAGCTTCGCCACAGCCTGAAAGTTTTTGAACCTTATCGCGCCATTCGCAAAGTCTCGATCTTTGGATCCGCCCGGACTCCAAGAAATTCTTTGGATTTTCAAATTGCCGAAAAGTTCGCAAAGGGAATCGTCCAGAAGGGATGGATGGTAATCACCGGTGCGGCCTCCGGGATTATGCAGGCGGGTAACGAGGGCGCCGGACATAAAAAAAGTTTCGGACTGAACATCCAGCTTCCTTTTGAGCAAGAAGCCAATCCCGTGATGCTTCAGGATCCCAAGCTTGTGAGCTTTAAGTATTTTTTCACACGCAAGCTCATGTTCCTGCGGGAATCCCACGCAACGGTCCTTTGCCCCGGAGGATTTGGAACTCATGACGAGGGCTTCGAAACGCTCACTTTGATCCAGACGGGAAAGACAGATCCTCGGCCGATCGTTTGCCTGGATGCGCCGGGTTCAGATTATTGGACGGATTTTTTTATTTTCCTGAGGCAGCAGCTACTGAAACAGGGCATGATCCATGAGGAAGATCTCGATTTAATGTATGTGACCCATGATCCCTCGGTGGCGGTCGCGTATGTCACCGATTTTTACAAGGTGTATCATTCCATGCGTTACATTCGGGATCTTTTGGTTTTGCGCATTGAGAAGCCGCTAAGTGAAAAGCAACTGGATCAGTTGAACCAAGAGTTCAAGCATCTTCTCAAAAAAGGGAAGATCACTCAGTCCCTCAAGCCGTTTGACGAGGAGCGTAACGCGCCGTACACGTTCCATCTCACGAGGCTTGCGTTCTATTTCAAGAGGGACAGTTTTGCTAATCTTAACAAGCTGATCCATAGAATCAATTCTTTCTCGGGCGTTTAGCTCAGTTGGTTAGAGCACTTCCTTTACACGGAAGGGGTCGTGAGTTCGAATCTTACAACGCCCAAATTTTTGATGAGCTTCCGCCTCACCGCGAGGACGGATCTGCCATTTGGCAAAGCCGAAGGCGGACAGCCGGTTGCCTGCCCAACATTTCGGCGGGGAAGGCACCGAATTCACTATGGCCAAAGTCTATACCTGCGGAAGGCGACTTGGTTAATAACTGGAGCCATGGTGCCTGGATTTCTTCAGTTGGGTCGAATTTTCACTTGAGATAGTTTGCTTCTCCTTATAGAATACCGTTCTTCGTAGGACGCAAGTTTCTGCGCAGCGAAATTTTTCACCCTGAATTTTTTTGGGGCTGTAGCTCAATTGGTTAGAGCTCCGGACTGTCGATCCGGAGGTTGCGGGTTCGAGCCCCGTCGGCCCCGCCATTTTTCTTTCGCAAGGGCATCGGAGGAAATGGTGGATAGTTTTGGTGGTAGGTGTGGTTTGCATAGCTATGGAGGAATTTTATTGGGCGTCTGCTTTTTCCGGACGTTCATCCCTCGGGAGCCCCTCGGGGCGCCACGGAGGACCTAAAAAATGAATCAGTATGTCAGACGATAAGAACTACGAACCGCTTTACCGGCTGCGGCATTCCGCTTCCCATATTCTCGCCCAAGCTGTTCTCGATCTCTATCCCGGTACAAAACTCGCGATCGGTCCTGTGATCGATGAAGGGTTTTACTATGACTTCGATTCCAAGACTGCGTTTCAGGACGAAGATCTTCCGAAGATCGAAAAGCGAATGCGCGAGATCGTAGGCGAACGCCAGGCTTTCAAGCAATGGTCCGTCTCAAAAGACGAGGCCCGCAAGATCTTTGGGGACAAGCAGGAAAATTATAAGATCGAGATTATCGAGGGTATTCAGGGAGACACGGTCAACTTTGTGCAGAATGGGCCTTTCACGGATCTTTGTGAGGGCGGACATGTGATGAATACCGAAGAACTCAAGGCCTTCAAACTTCTTTCCGTGGCCGGGGCTTATTGGCGCGGGAATGAGAAGAATCCCATGCTGCAGCGTATTTATGGGACGGCTTTTCTCTCTCAGAAGGAACTTGATGGCTATGTGACGCAGCGGGAAGAGGCGCAGAAGCGCGATCATCGCAAGGTCGGAAAGCAGCTCGGACTTTTCAGTTTCCACGAGGAAGGACCCGGCCTGCCCTTCTGGAAGCCGAAGGGACTGATCCTCAAGAATCTTTTAATCGCATTCATGCGTGAAAAACTCGCTGCGTATGGATATATCGAGATCGAGACTCCGACGATATTGAGGGACAAGCTCTGGCGAACCTCGGGCCATTGGGACAATTACCGTGAGAACATGTTTTTTCTAGAACGGGATGAGGAAGTTTATGCCCTGAAACCCATGAACTGTCCGGGCGGGATGTTGATGTATAAGGAAGAAAAGCATTCGTACCGTGAGCTGCCCCTGAAGGTGGCGGAATTCGGCAAAGTACATCGTTATGAACGTTCCGGCGTATTAGCCGGGCTTTTTCGCGTCCGTGGGTTCACGCAGGATGATGCTCATATTTTCACAACTCCCGAGGCGCTGCAGGCGAGTGTCGTGGAGACCATTCGCTTTACGGATGAGGTATACAAAACCTTTGATTTTGATTATCATGTGGAGCTCTCGACCCGTCCACCCAAGTCGATTGGGACGGACGAGCAGTGGGAAATAGCGACGACGGGACTGCGGAATGCTCTCGAAGAGCTCAAGTTGCCCTACAAGGTCAACGAGGCCGATGGGGCTTTTTATGGGCCCAAGATCGACTTTCATTTGAAGGATGCCATTGGGCGGACACTCCAGTGCGGGACGATCCAACTGGATATGAGTTTGCCGGAGCGTTTCGATCTGAATTATGTCGGAGAGGATGGCCGGGACCATCGCGTGATCATGTTGCACCGGGCGATCTTTGGCAGTTTGGAACGTTTTATTGGTATTTTGGTGGAACATTATGCGGGGGCATTTCCACTTTGGCTTTCTCCTGTGCAAGTTCGGGTGATGACCATAGCGGAGCGGCATAACGAGTACGCCCAGAAGCTGGTCGACCGGCTTAAGAAAGAAGGAATCCGCGCCGAGTCCGATCTCAGAACCGAGAAGATCGGCTATAAGATCCGCGAAGCGGAAATGATGAAGATTCCCTATGTTTTTGTTGTGGGGGATAAGGAAATAGAAACGGAGCAGATCGCCGTCCGCATGCGCGGGCGTCAGGACCTGGGAGCCCAGGCCGTGAGTGCGATGATCGAGCGGATCCAGCAAGAGATCGCGCAAAAGAAGTAATCTTAAACCACAAGGAGGATCATTGTCACTCAGTCCACAAAAAGTTCGTGCTAATGAGCGCATTCGCGCAGCGCAGATCCGGTTGATCGGAGCTGCCGGGGAACAATTCGGCATCGTGACGCCGCTGGAAGGTCTGCAGCGTGCTCAGGAGGCGGGGTTGGATCTGGTTGAAGTCGCAGGAACGACCGTTCCGCCGGTTTGCCGTATCATGGATCTTGGGAAATACCTTTACACGCTTGGCCGGAAGGAAAAGGAATCCCGCAAGAAGCAGAAGACGATCGACATTAAAGAAGTCAAGATGACCACGAAGATCGACGAAAACGACTATCAGACCAAGCTCCGAAATGCACGTCGGTTCATTGAGCGCGGAGACAAGGTGAAGCTCGTGGTGTTCTTCCGGGGTCGCGAGATCGTGTATGTGGACAAAGGACGTAAGCTTGTGGCTCGATTTGTTCAGGACCTCGCGGATATCGCGATGGTCGAACGTAATGACGGGTTGGAAGGGAAGGCGATCATGCTCTATTTGACCAAGACCGCGCCCGTGAAGAAAAAAGAAGTGGTGCCCGCTTCATCAACAGTCCCGGTGAGCCCCAGTGCTCCGCCGGCGAAGACAGAATAACAGGATAAAGGAAACGTCATGCCAAAGTTGAAAACGAAGAAAGCTATGCAAAAGCGTTATCGCATCACCAAGACCGGGAAGATCATGGCGAGCAGAACCAAGCGTCGGCATATGATGACCGACCGCAGTCCGAAATCAAAAAGGCAGTCCCGAAAAATGCTGAAGGTTGAGAAGATGCATGTCAATGCGATCAAGCTTTGCATGCCGTACCATCGTTGATTTTTCGGAGAGTTGTTTGAAGTAGTGCTGTTTTCTATTTAAATTAATGGGTTATCCGTACTGTACCGCGCTAACCTATAAAATTAATCTTCAAGCGGTACCAGTCAAAAAGGGAGTGCTTTATGCCAAGGTCTACCAACGCAGTTGCTTCAAAAAAACGTAAAAAAAAGATATTCAAGCGAGCCAAGGGTTTTGTCGGAGGGCGTGGTAAGTTACTTAGGACCGCAAAAGAGACCGTCGCTCGCGCGATGGCTTTCGCCACCCGTGATCGTAAGCAGCGCAAGCGCCATTTTCGTGCGCTTTGGAACGCCCGCATCAACGCGGCGTGCCGTGCCGGTGGAATGTCGTATTCCCGTTTCATCGACGCTCTTAACAAAGCGAAGATCCGCTTGAACCGGAAATCGCTTGCGGAGATCGCTGCGCGGGACGAGAAGACCTTCCAAGAGATCGTGAAGCTCGTCAAGACCGTCAAGAATTCCTGAGAATTCATACTGGTAAACACCGGGTGCTGGCCGTTTGAGCCATCACCGGTGTTGTCCTGGTATAGAACGTCATCTCTATGAAAGACCAGATCAACCTCGTTGAAAAGGAAGCCCGCGAAGACCTTTCCCGTATCGACTCCGTCGATTCGGCCGAAGCCTTTCGCGTTGCTTATCTCGGTAAAAAAGGCAAGCTGACCGAACTTTTCAAGAAACTTGGTGCCGTCCCTCCTGAAGAGAAAAAAGCAGTCGGTGCGGAACTCAATCGCGTCAAGCAGTGGCTTGAGTCCGCGGTTGAAGAATTCCGCCAAAAAGCTCCGAAAACGGGAGCGCCTTTGGAAATGTTCGACGAAACGCTTCCCGGTGTTCGGCCCACCCAGGGCAGTATCCATCTTCTTCAGCAAACGATCCAGGAGATCTCTGGAATCTTCAGTCGCATGGGTTTTGAGACCGTCGAGGGCCCGGAGATCGAGACCGAATTTCATAATTTTACAGCCCTCAATATTCCACTCGACCATCCGTCGCGCGATGCCTTTGATACTTTCTACACGACGCACGGACAGCTGCTGCGTTCCCAAACATCCACGGTTCAGATCCGCGTGATGAAAGAACGTAAGCCGCCGCTTAAGATTATCGCGCCGGGGCGTGTGTACCGTCCCGATACCGTGGACGCGAGTCACTCCTTCATGTTCCATCAGATCGAAGGCTTGATGGTGGATGACCGGGTGACCTTCAGTGATCTCAAAGGAGTGCTCCATCTTTTCTTGCGCGAACTGTTCGGCTCTCAGACCAAGATCCGTTTTCGTCCGCATTTTTTTCCGTTCACCGAGCCTAGCGTCGAGATCGATATTCAGTGGGGCAAGGGATGGCTCGAGATCCTGGGCGCCGGTAGTGTGGACCCGAATGTGTTCAAAGAAGTTAAATATGACACGAGCGTGGTCCGGGGATTCGCATTCGGGCTTGGCGTGGAGCGTATTGCGATGCTCCGCCATGGGATTAATGATATACGTCATTTTTATGAAAATGATCTACGTTTTCTGAGGCAATTCTAATGAGGATCAGCACGAATTGGTTGAAGGATTTTGTGGAGCTTGCGCCGCCTGTGGCGCGTATCGCGGACCGGCTTACGCTGGCGGGTCTTGAAGTCAAGAAGTGCGAACAGCTCACGCAACCTTCGGATACGCTTTTTGAGATCGAGATTACCTCAAACCGCCCCGACTGGCTTTCCCATTTTGGGGTGGCGCGAGAAATCGCAGCCGTTGAAAATATTTCTTTGAAAAATCCCGTGGTCGATTCGGAAGCGGGCCGGACGCCGCCTCCGGGCTGGAAGATCCAGATCAAAGATGTGGCCGGTTGTCCGTACTACACGGGTGTGTTAATCGAAGGGATCACGGAGACTCAAACACCTGATTTTATCGTGAACCGTCTTCTGGCTTGCGGGATCCGCAGCATCAATCTCATCGTCGATATTACGAATTATGTTCTTTTGGAAGTCGGTCAGCCGCTCCATGCATTTGACGCAGATCTGATCCGCGGAAAAGAGATCGTCGTCCGAAAGCCAAAACAGGGCGAGAAATTTGCGCTTATTAACGGTGCGCAGATCGAACTCAAGCCCGATGACCTTGTGATCGCGGATAGCGACCGTGCGGTGGCCTTGGCCGGTGTGATGGGCGGTAAGGATTCCGAGATCAGCGATAAAACGCGCAATGTCTTTTTGGAGTCTGCGTTTTTCAATCCCGGTCGTGTCCGGAAGACCTCCCGTATTCATCAGCTTTCGTCGGATTCTTCCTACCGTTTTGAGCGTCGTGTGGATCCGGAAGGCGTGGACCTGGGCCGGAGCCGTGCGCTCGCGCTGATACAGAAATATGCGAAACCGCGCTATATGAGCGCGGTGATCAAAGCGGGAGAGAAGCCGCAACTGGATGTGAAGACCGTTCATTTTCGGATTGAGGAGGTAAAGCAGGTTCTCGGTGTTGAGATCAAACCAAGCCAGATCGCATCGATCCTGACCCGTCTGGGGCTTGATGCAAAGCCGCACTCGGAGGGAGTTTTAAAAGTAGGTATTCCGTCATTTCGGCCGGACCTTACGCGTTCCATTGATCTTATTGAAGAGATCGCGCGGATCTATGGCTATGAGCATATTCCCGAGACCTTGCCGGTGCGGGAGCCGCTCACCGTTGGGGAATCGCCGCGTCTTGTTCTTGAACGTAAAGTTAGGAATTTTTTGAGCGGGGCCGGACTTTGCGAGACGGTCACGTTCAGCCTTATTTCCGAGGATGGCCTTGATCCGGTCAAAGATCTCAAGCAGGCTGTCCAGATCGTGAATCCACTCCAGCATGGACTCCACTGGATGCGGCCGACCCTGGTTACGAGTCTTTTGACGGTGATCCAGAAGAATGTGAACGCGGGCGCAGATTCCATACCGCTTTTTGAAGTTGCAAATGTTTATTCTGCGCCGGACGCCCACAAGCACCCGGTTGAGGAACGCGTCTGTGCCATCGCTCTCTATGGGAAAAAGGCGGCCCAAACGTGGCTGGACGCGGCGCGCGCGGTGACGTTTTATGACCTCAAAGGTTACGTTGAAGCGATCCTGAAAAGCGCGGGATGTGCGGATCTTTGTGTCGCGAAAATTCAAAAAAACTATTTTGCGGAAGGGATAGCGGAAGAGCTGCGGACGTGGCAGACGCCGCTCGCTTTTCTGGGACAGGTTTCGGAGGAGCTTCTAAAAAAATGGGATCTGAAAGAACCTGTTTATTATGCTGAGATCTCGCTAGAAAAGCTTCTCGCCCAATCGCAGAAAGTCCGCTTGTTCCAGGAGTGGCCGAAATATCCCGCGATCGAACGCGATCTCTCCCTTGTGGTCAAGGGGCTCGTGAAGGGCGGAGATCTGATTACCGAGATCCGCGGCATGGGGCAGGGGCTTATTCGGGACGTGGAGCTTTTCGATCTTTTTCGAGGGAAGCGCGTTCCCGAGGGCTGTAAAAATCTTGCGTTTCGTATCATCTATCAGTCGGCAGAGCGCACGCTTGTTTCCGACGAAGTCCAAAAGCTTCACGACAAAATCGCTCAAACGCTTGTCCAAAAATATCAGGCATCCTTTCAGATCTAATTTTGGTTAACGGCTAACGGGAAACGGAGAGCGCCGCATGCGTTGTCCGTTTCCCGTTCCCCGCGTTACGAGGATTTCATGACCCCATCTGACGAATTGTTCAGTCCTTCTGAGGTGGAAGATTCTCTTCAGGTGCCGCCCGATGCGCCGCTTGCCGTCCGAATGCGGCCTGCGACGATCGATGAGATCATTGGTCAGGAGCATCTTCTCGGGCCCGGCAAGCTCCTTCGCAGAACCCTCGAGTCCGACCGTCTTTCCTCGTTGATCCTTTATGGCCCTCCGGGTACCGGCAAGACCACGCTCGCGCTTGTGATCGCCCGTACGACCGCGGCACGTTATGTCTCGATCAACGCGGTCTTAAGTAATGTCGCGGAGATGCGCAAGATTCAGGATGAAGCTCGCAAGCTTTTGCGCCATTCTAAGCGCAAGACCGTCCTTTTTATTGATGAGATCCATCGTTTCAACAAAGCACAGCAGGACATCCTGATGCCGGATGTGGAGTCTGGCGTTATTATCCTCATCGGTGCTACGACTCAGAACCCGTCATTCGCGATCCGAGGACCGCTTCTTTCCCGGTCCATCGTTTGTGAGCTCAAGCCTCATGAAGAGACTCATTTGATCCGGATCATGAAACGGGCTTTGAGCGATAAAGATCGTGGCCTCGGGAATCTCAAGATCGAGATCGAGCCTGCAGCTTTGGACCACATCGCAAGACAAGCTTCGGGCGACGCGCGGCGGGCTTTAAACGCGCTCGATGTTGGTGCGATGACAACGCCCCCGGATGGAAAAGGGCTCATTCATTTTACCGCGGCCGTTGCGGAGGAATCGTGCCAGAAAAAGATCGTTCAGTATGATTGGGACGAAGATTTCCATTACGATACCATTAGTGCTTTCATTAAGAGTCTCCGCGGCTCGGATGTGAATGCTGCGATCTATTGGCTTGCGAAGATGCTTTACGCGGGGGAGGATCCCCGTTTCATCGTGCGGCGCCTTGTGATCTTCGCAAGTGAGGACGTCGGGAATGCGGATCCGCAGGCCTTGATCCTTGCGACGAGTGGGTTCACGGCTGTGGAATTCGTCGGGATGCCGGAGGCGCGTATTATCCTTGCCCAGGTTGTGTCGTATCTCGCGCTAGCCCCTAAGAGTAATGCCAGTTATATGGCCATTGAGCGAGCGACCGAGGATGTTCAGAACCAAAAGACCGAACAGGTTCCGCAGCATCTTCGTTCTTCAGCTTACGCGGGAGCAAAAGCCCTTGAACATGGCAAAGGTTATATTTACCCCCATGACCATCCCGGAAAAAAACTCGACCAGGAATATATTTCCAAACCCGCCGTGTATTACACCCCATAATATCCCGATTTCTGACTCTATCCGTCTTGCTCTATGCTCATAATTTTGGATAGATTGATTATTTGACTGTGTCAAAAAGGCTCAATTATGTGTATTGATGCTATATATTGGCATGTATTGCATTATTCACATTTAAATTAAAGTATATTGAGCGCAATCATTGACAAAAGCATTATGCTGAGATATGGTTTTGATAGGAAGCAATAAAAGATGTTTTTAAAATGATATAAATACTGAATCAAAGGAGAATAAAATGACACATGACCTATACGGGATTCGTAGTTCAAAAATTAACGGGAAGGGAGGCCTTCTGTCGTTCTGTATTATGCACCAAGGCGATATCCTTTCGGGTTATATGTCCCCGAAGCTTCACCGGGAACTTCGCCGTACGGAGCGCTCCAGAAAGCGGAGAATGCTATGAGCAAATTTCATTATTCAACGCGTGAGATCGGAGGGGTTGCTGTTTTCGATCTGAAAGGCGAGCCGACTTTTGAGTCGGTGCAGGAAGTGACCTGGAAAATCCAAAAGAGTATCCGGCGACACCACTTTCATCAGATCATCCTGAATTTTAAGGCGGCGGGTCCCATGGACACGATCGGGCTCAGGCGGCTTTTGACCGTCTGTATTCGTCCCAAGCATAGTGCTCTCTATGGCGCTTCTCCCGATATGGCTCATTTTCTCGAGGAGAATTGCTTCTCTGGGAAGGTGGATATCTGCGCGGATGAGAAGGAAGTGGCGGAAAGTTTTGGGCCATTTCTTTATGATAAGGATCCCGATAAGCGGTACCTTGATAAAGAGGCAAAGACGCCCAAGGAGTCGCTCGGTTTTCAGTTGGATGGCCGGCGAAACCATAGAATGCATGTTGCTATTCCTGTGGAGCTTCGGATTAAGAGCGATCAGAATGAGATCGTCATAACAAAATCCATCGTCACGAATATTAGCCAGGGGGGGCTCTTCGTGGAGTATCTGGACCTCGATGCGGCAGCGAAGATCATTGCGATGGAGCCGATCGATAATCTTCCCGTTGATATCCATATATTTCCGAGTACCAATTTCCCGGAGGAGTACCATGTGGCAGGGAAGATACGCCGAAAAGAGATTCGGAAAGACCAGCTCGGGTTTGGGATCGAATTTCAGGAAAACCATCAGGCTTGACCTGTGAAAGCTCTCTATCATGTTGTATTTAAGCGGGTTGCAGCGATGTTTTTCGTTTTTGAGTTTGTTGCGTATTTAGTAGATTGACCCTTGAAATTTTCTTGATATGTGTTAGATTTGTTTTAGTTTTCATACGGCTTTAAAAAGCGTTAATAAATAGATTGACGAGGAGGATGGCGATGAAAAAAGGGCTAAGGGCGATCGCGATGGTCACCTTGGTTTTCTTTCTCACAACGCAATCCGTGTGGGCAGCTCCTGGTGCCGGGATCGAAATGCTTGGGAAGCAGGAACTGCCATCCTATCTGAGCATTGATATTCCTGCAGAACTTGGAACTGTCGATGCTCTTTATGAGGCGCCCTCAGCCGCCAATCCGCAGTTCATTCTTCATATCCAGAACGCTCACGCAAACTATCAGGCCCAGATGAAGATCAAACAGCTCTTGGGCTACATGAACAAGAAATACGGTTTCAAAACCATCTTCGTAGAAGGCGCTTCCGAAAAACTCGATCCTGATTATCTTCGCCTTTTCCCCGATCAGGAACGCAACCTCAAACTCTGCGACGAGCTCGCCAAGCAAGGAGAGCTCACCGGCGCCGAGCTTTATCTCATGGAAGCCGACAAGAATATCGAAGAGCTCGGAATCGAAGAGGCTTCTTTGTATCGCGCAAATTATGAGGCCCTGAAAAAGGTTTTTGGAGCTGAGGCCGATGTCACACGCTTTTTCAAGGGATTCGACACGAAGCTTGACCGTGTCGCGTCCAAGACTTTTACCCCCGAGACCCGGGAGCTTATCACCGATTGGAAGCGTTTTGAGCAGGGCCGCCGCGATTTTATGCCATTTGTCCAGAGTCTCGCTAAGAAGTCCAAGAAGATCATGAAAGTGGACCTTGAGAGCCTCTTCGCCCAGGTGGGTTGGCCGCAGATCACGCGGCTGCTTGTTATTCAGCAGTTGGAAAAAGATCTGAACAAAGCTAAAGGTGTCGAGGAGCAAGCGGCTCTGATTAAAATGCTTCGCACAAAAGATGTTTCCAAAGAATTGTTGGCCACGCTCGAGAATTTCAGCGAAGGCTCGATCACGGTAGGGAAGTCCACCCGTGAAGTTTCCCCGAGGGAAGTACTGGAGCGCCTCGCTTCGGAGGCTGGCCCCAAGGGTTTCAAATTCAGCGATTATCCCGCGTTCAGTCTTTATGCCGGTTACGTGACCCTCCGCGCGGAACTGGATTCCAAGGTCCTTTTCGAGGAGATCGAATACCTTTTTACGCAGATGCTCGATACCTTAGCCACGGAGGCAAAGCAAAAAACACTCCTGGCCCTTTATAGGGATGGTGAGCTTTTGCGTAAACTTCTTCATCTTGAACTCAATCGTGTCCAGTGGCGCCAGGTTGTTGAGGCCAAGGACCGCATCGCTGTCCCTTCCATCGTCTCGCGTTTGAAAGACGTTGTCATTACCTCCGGGGATACGGCCATTCAGAAAGACCAGCAAGTTATGCCCAAGGCTTTCAGCGGCAAGATGAACGAACTTTTTACCGCCGGCCTCGCATTTTATGATGATGCCCACAAACGCGAGAGCGTCTTCTATAAAGGGATGCAGACGGCCATGGCCGAGCGCAAGATCACCAAGGCAATTCTTATTACCGGTGGTTTTCACACCGACGGCATGAGCGATATGTTCCGCGAGAATGCCATCAGCTACGGGATTGTGACCCCGCGCCTTAGCGAAAAATCTGATGAGAGTTTGTACCAAAAAGTAATGCTCCAGAATGAACAGGTGCCATTTAGCCTCTCTTATTTGGAAGCCGCGCCGCATTTAGCCGATCTTTTTACCATCGAGAATCAAGGCCTTGTTCCTGTCGAAAGTTTGAAGCCGATTCTCAACCAATTTATTTTAGTCGGGAATTTCGGGTCTCTTAACGAGGCTGCCGTTTCTGCTTTTAATTCCATCACAACGGGTCCCACCTATAAAGGCGTAAAAGTTACTCTGGAACTTCTCGCAAATGACATGGCGAGAATCAATATCGCTCGTGCCGAGAACCGCACGCTGCAACGTTCCTCTGAAGTGACGCCTATAATCGCGGTCGCAAATCTTGGTGCTGGCGTTCAAGCTACGGTCGGCTCGTTCGCAAATCTGCCCACGGCAAAGGCTCGCCAGACAATACCTGTTGTTTTTGGTGAAAAAACAGCCTGGGCTCCACAAGTGCTGCGCACCATTGCGGACTATTTTAAGCATCGTGCGCCTGCTGCGCCCGCTGTCCAGCCTGTGGCTGTTAAGATGGGGTCTTGGCTAAGCAGAATGCTCCCGAAGGCTCTTTTTGTGGCGCTCATTAGTCTGCCCGCACTTGTCGCGAGAGCGCAAACATCGACGAACGTGCCGGAAGTACTGATGACCGGTATCCAACGAGCGGGAGCAAACTTTTACGTTGGCGTGGCTGTGAATAATACAAATACGCTGCAAGGTTTGCGTGTTACTAGTGCTGATCTC
>CAIOAT010000037.1 GCA_903856085.1 Candidatus Omnitrophota bacterium
G
Source organism: Candidatus Omnitrophota bacterium (assembly GCA_903856085.1). GTDB lineage: Bacteria > Omnitrophota > Omnitrophia > Omnitrophales > Aquincolibacteriaceae > Aquincolibacterium > Aquincolibacterium lacustre. Next base: position 2 of record CAIOAT010000037.1, read on the forward strand.
GTCACATGGATGAGCGCGTTCTCAACGACCACTACTCTCATTCGACGGAATCCGGACGAATGGAAGCTCTCCGATTAAGCGGCTTATAGGGATTCCCAGGATTCCGTAGCAAAAAACGTAGCAAAATCGAACGAAAAGAATATAATCCCTTCTGATTCCAGCGGTTACAAAGAGCAACTTCTAGATTCCCGTATCCCGCTCCATCTCTTTTTCTGAAATCTCAAGCCAGTCAGCGGGTTACGTCAAATCAGACGTAACTCTTTTCGTTATCTCCTTTTGCATTTCAAGCCAATCCAAGCTATTCCAAGTCAACACAAGTTGAAAATCACGGTTGGCGCGGAGTTTAAGTGGCAGAAAAGTGGCAGGATTTAAGCGGGAGCTCTTATCCTGGTAACAAAATGGGCTTTGAAAATGATCCGTTAGGAGTGTCGCTTTTTTCATCAAAAACGACATATGGTGGCGAGTACCTCTGCGTAAAAGAACAGATAAGCTGGCTTGACAAATGTGTCCAAAACGTATATACTTCTTAATAAGCAAAGACGAAATGGACACCAATGCTATGAGTGCAAAGACAAATGAGCTAATTAAGGCTTTTGAGGAGAACAAGGGGATCCTGCGTTTCTCCAGGATACTTAAGGAAGGCTTTCATCGGAAACAGGTAAAGACGCTTTTTGATTCCGGAAAGATCAGGCGAATTGGTCACGGGCTTTATCAGCTTGCAGATTCTCCAGCTCTTTCTAATCCGGATCTTGTAAATGCCGTTCTGCAGTCTCCCAAAAGCACCGTCTGCCTTATTTCAGCTCTTTCTTTTCATGAAGCGACTGATGAAATCCCGCGCAGGGTTGATCTGGCGATACCCATGAGCAGCCGGGCCAACAAGATCGATTATCCACCTGTAAAATACTACTATTTCTCTAAAACTGCGTGGAAAGCGGGAATAGAAACTCATAAGATCGATGGCTATGATGTGCGTGTTTATGACCTGGCAAAAACAATCGCAGACTGTTTTAAATTCCGAAATAAGATTGGCTTTGATACCGTTCAAAAGGCTCTAAAAATCGCAGTTTCGGAAAAACACATTCGACCTGCCAAGATCATGGAATACGCAAAGATATGCCGCGTTGATAACGTTATTCGGCCCTACCTGGAGGCTTTTGTATGAACCCGGAAATTAAAAATCTTGCCGCATCCGTGCGAGGTCGTCTTCAAAACAAGGCCGGCGAAACCAAAAGGGCGTTTGCCGAAGTCCTTCAGTACTATGGAATGGAACGGTTTCTCTTTCGCCTGAGCAAATCAAAATATTCTGACGCGTTCATACTGAAAGGCGCTCTGATGTTCACCGCTTGGCAGATGCCGGAAAGACGGATAACTCTTGATATTGATCTCCTGGCGCGTCATGCCAATGAAGTCAAAAAAATAGAAGGTGCTATTAAGGATATATGCGCTGTCAAAGTTCCTGCGGACGGACTTGTTTTTAAGTCGGATTCCGTAAGAGGGCGGATCATTAAAGAAGATGCTGAGTATGAAGGCGTGCGTATTAAACTCATGGGTTATCTTGAGCGGTCAAGAATTCCGATGCAGATTGATTTTGGTTTTGGCGATGTTGTTTTTCCTTCCGCGCAAAAGATCAAGTATCCGGTTATGCTTGATTTCCCGGCCCCCGAGCTAAAAGGTTATACGCCGGAAAGTATGGTTTCTGAAAAGTTCGAAGCAATGGTCAAATTGGGTGACCTTAATAGTCGAATGAAAGATTTTTATGATATCTGGAGCATGATGCGGCAATTTGACGTTGAAGGGGGAACGCTTGTGCAGGCCATTCAGAAAACTTTCAAGCACCGTAAAACGACACTGCCAGAGGCAGTGCCTTTTTTCTCTTCGGCTATCTACGATGAGCACTCCGTGAATAACACAAGATGGAAAGCCTTTCTTTCGACCATTCAGATCAATAATGCCCCAACCGACCTTGGAATCGTTGCCCAAGCCATTGAGAACTTTCTTCTTGAGCCAGTCAAAGCAATCCATGGCGGGCATGATTTTCTGGCTCATTGGCATGTTCCAGGTCCTTGGCGTTACTTAGGTTCAGAGGGCTCATGAGAACATTAGTTGTCGGAGATATCCACGGTGCATTCAAAGCACTTCTCCAATGTTTCAAACGGGCGGAATTTGATTATGATCGTGACCGTTTAATTGTTCTGGGGGATGTGTGCGACGGATATCCCGAGGTGCGTCAATGTATCGATGAGCTATTAAAGATAAAAACATGCGATTTTATTATCGGCAACCATGATATGTGGGCATTGGATTGGGCTTTGCGGGGTGATAAGCCGGAGATTTGGACGAGCCAAGGCGGAAGAAATACAATGCGTTCCTATGATGGTGGGCCGATGCCCAAGGAACACATTGATTTCTTGAAAAGTGGACAACTATGGCTCGAGCTGGGAGATCAAATATTTGTTCACGGTGGTTTTGATCACGATATGCCATTGTCTAAGAGCAGCTCCGAGACATTGGTTTGGGATCGTGAGCTTCTTGATATTGCCTGGCAGAAACAGAGTATTGATCCCCAATATAAGTTTGGCCACTATTCCGATATTTTTCTCGGACATACCACGACTCAATTCTATAAAACCCTCAAACCGATAAAAGCTTGTAATGTTTGGGACCTGGATACGGGTGCTGGATGGTCGGGAAAGTTGACAATTATGGATATCAAGAGGAAGGAATACTGGCAGTCGGATTTATCGCCATCCCTTTATGGCGGTAATCCGGACAGGATCGGATAAGGGCTGTTTTCATGTTGCTTTCTCTGCCAATGGTGACATGCGCTAGTGAGAAGTTTAACTTCTAGTTAATAAGAGTAAAAAGAGCTGAAGCGTTTGAAAAAAAATGATGCGACGGGCAAATGCTGATGAAGTCTTCAGGACCGGTTCAATTCATTGTTATTGTTGATGTTATGGAAGTGCCATTGTAGAATCCCGTATCCCGCTGATTCTCTTTTTCTGAAATCTCAAGCCAGTCAACGGGTTGCGTCAAACCAGATGTAACCCGTTTCATTTCCTCGCTTTGCATTCCAAGTCAATCCAAGGCATTCCAAGTCAACACAAGTTGTAAATCTCCGTTTGCGCGGAGTTTAAGTGGCAGAAAAGTGGCAGGAATTTAGCGAGGCAACCCGCCTCATATCCATAATGTTGCATAACACTAATAAAACGACATTGGCAAAATATTGAACGGTGCTTTTCCAATCTTTTGCGGCATTCAATTCGGTGGCTGGTAGACAATTATTATAAATCAATCCAGGCGTTGCTGCTGCCGATAATGCTGAAGGCAACCGTTGGGCATTTTATTTGAGAGCCCTTCCTCAGAAAGCCGCGGCTGGCTATTAGGACATGGTTTCCCCATAAATTCAAAGGCAGTGGATTCTATGATCGAAGACATAGATTTAATGCTGCGTTTTCAGAACGGCGACGAGAGCTGTTTTGAAGCGCTGGTTGAGCGGCACAAGCAGCGTGTCTTTAATATTACCTACCGATATTTAGGCAATGCCCATGATGCCGAAGATGTCGCGCAGCAGGTCTTCATCAATATTTACAACGCAAGGGCATCCTACAAGCCCACGGCGCAATTCACGACCTGGCTCTACACAGTTTGTAAGAATACCTGCCTCAAAACATTTCGCAAAAAACGTTTTTCTACGGTATCGATAGATGAGGACGTGGAAATGGATGAAAATTCCGCGCCTGTTCAGCTTCCCGACCCTAAGGCTATGACGCCACTCGACAATGCGCTCGGCCGGGAACAAGAGGCGGTCGTCAAGGAAGCGATAGAGTCTCTTCCCGGAAATCAGAAAATGGTTGTCATCTTATACAAATACGAAGAGCTTTCTTACGAAAAGATAGCTGAGGTCACGGGTCTGTCTGTTAAAGCGGTCAAATCATCACTACATAGAGCCCGGGTAAGTTTAAAGGAGAAGCTGGCGGGATATTTTGATAAATAATGCGGAACTTTTACCTTTTTCAGGGATTTAATAAAGAGAGGTGAACAATATGAATTGTCGGGATATAAGGAAATCACTGGTTGGTTTCTTGGAGTCCGAACTATCTGACGGCGATCGGATCGTCGTTGAGGCGCATCTTCATCAGTGCGAAGACTGCCGGAAAGAAAAAGTACTACTGGAAGATACTTGGGCAGCATTGGGAGGAATCCGGGCTCCTGCCGTGGGCCAGGACTTTACCGCGAATTTAATGGCGAAAATCCACGAACAGGATGAAAAGAAACCGGCGTGGTGGGGCATCGCGCTTCCGGACATCCGCATTCCGTTTGGATTCCCTCGGCTGACACCGGTGTTGGTTTCAGTCGGTCTTGTGGCGGCCATTTGTTTTTCGGCGCCCTATTTTCTACCGAAGAAGACGCCACCGGCCAAGGAATTGTCTGCTTACAAGAAAACTGAGGTTCAGGCAGAGAAGGTAGCAGCGGTCGAGGCAGTCACTCCCGTCGCGCAGACGCCTGTTCCCGTGTCTGACGAGGAGATCATTCGCAACTTGGATGTGTATGGAAATATCGAATTATTGAAGAATTATACCGTATTGAATGATTTCGATGTGGTGCAGAATCTGGATGTAAAGGTCGTGTGATATGAGCAAAAAAATCGGAGTTATGTGTTTTCTTCTCAGCGTGCTTTTTTTGACGGCGGCCTCAAATATTTTCGCCGAAGAAGCCCCTTCAACCTCGACTGATGCCAAGGGGTCGTCGTATGAGGAAAATTTGAAACGATGGCAGAGCATGTCCGAAGAACAGCGTGAGGCAATCCGTCAAAAAGTTCATACGATGGATGCTCAACAAAAGGAAGCAATTTTTGAGAATGCCAAAAAGTTCAAGCAGCTTTCAAAAGAGGATCAGAACAGGGTGCAGGATAATTTTCAAAAATTCAAAGAATTACCCGATTCCAAAAAAGAGATTGTAAGAGAGAAGGTCCAGCGTTTTCAGCAGCTTCCGCCGGAAAAAAGAACGGAGTTGCGCGGCGAAATGAGAGAAAAGAAAGAGCGTAGTGGAAATAATCTTTCCGGGCGGCGCAACGGTTCGGACGTAAGCGCTGACGGAAGGCCGATTGGTCGGCAAGATTCTGGCAGAGAGCATGGATCAGGTGAAGGATCAGAACCTGGTATCGGGCGAGGCCCTGGTGGTAGGCCAGGTGAAGGTGGTCCGGGAGGTGGGCCAGACAGAAATGGGGCAGGTGGCAATGGTCCTGGATTTCGTCCCAATGGAGGTTCTCTCGATAATGGGTCAGACGGCGGTCCAGAGAGAGATGGCCCTAGAGTTGGTCCGGACAGAGGTGGGCCTGGCGGTAGGCCTGGTGGAAGTGGCCCTGGAGTTCGTCCAAACGGAGGTCCCCCTGGTGGTGGAGGACCAGGCGGCGGTCCCGGCCCAGGCGGTAAAGGTCAAAAAGGACCGAAAAAATAGATTAAATTTGCGCGAAACTTTTTGAAATTTGATGGTTTTCATGTAGTAGAGCCTAAGAAAGTTGAGTGGGGCTAGGAGGGCTGAGACATGAAAACCGAAACGAATGCGAGAAGGATAAGACGAAGAGTATTTTGGTTCATGGTGGTTGTATCGATGTTGGCTGGGGTTTTTTCTGCGTGCGATCTTTTTGCCGAGGAAACGACTTCGACGGCTTCCGATAGCTCCACGACGACATCTGTCACCGACGCGGTTGCATCTAGCACCGGCACCACCGATTGGAAACAGGAGCTTTCTTCGGATAAGGCAGCTCTTAAGACAGCAAAAGAGAAGATAGAAACCGACGCTCAGGCTGCCAGGCAGGAAGAAAGCGCACTGAAGGACCAGATCAAGCTCGCCATGAAGTCTGGGGATACTGAGACCGCAGAATCGCTCAGGGCGCAGTTGAAGACGATGCATCAGGAAAACGCCCAAGAAAGGCAGACGGATACACAAAGTCTAAAAACTGCGCGACAGGAATTGAGATCTGACAAAGAGCAAGCGCGGAACGGACGGATGGATGCTAACCAAGATGGTAAAGTCGATCAGTCTGAGCGGCAAGCATTCCGAGAACAAAGACAAGAGCAAAAAGGTCAGGACGGGCAAGGCGTTGGGAACGAAAGTGTTCCTCCGCCTCATAACCCAGGTGAGGCTTCGCGTGAAGGCCAAAGCGGTCCTGGTCTAAATCCTGATCATCAAGATGGCTCTGGCCAAGGTGATCAAGGAGGGCGACGAAGTGGGTCACAAGGAGACCAACGCAGGGGGCAAGGCCAAGGAAGAGACAATGACAACAATCCTCCTGGAGCTACCGGAGGCCCCGGAACGAATTGGGAGAATCGTCCCGGTCCTCAGGGTGGTCCCGGAGCTAGTCCCGATGTACGAGGCCAAGGAAGGGACAATGATAACAATCCTCCAGGGCCAAGAGGTGGTCCCGGAACGAATTTGGAAAATCGTCCCGGTTCGCAGGATGGTCCTGGATCCAGTCCTGACAAAGGTAATCAAGGTGTAAGGGATCATGGCCAAGGACAGGGGCGAGATGGCCGCGGACAGGTTGGTGATAACAGAGGTGGTAGAGGCAATGGCGGTGGCCCGGTCGGTGGAGGGCATGGTGGAGCTCAAGGCGGTGGAGGGAATCATGCTTCGCATCGCAGATAAAACACAGACGAAAACCCTAGGCTCCCAACGGAGCCTGGGGTTTTGGTTAAGGAGGAGTAAGATGATAAACAAAATCCCAGGTATGTTTTTATTTTTATTCTCTATGGCGGGGGTTATTTACGCTCAAGATCCTATGGGTCAGGAGTCCCGTACGCCACCGCAGTCAGCCATTGATGCTTGTGCGGGAAAATCCGAAGGCACTGTTTGCGAAGTTTCTTCGCCTGCAGGAAACAAGTCTGGGGATTGCGCTTATACACCAGACCAGAAATATTTTGCGTGCAGGCCTGAACGAGGCTCTTCGGATCGCCGTGGTCCTGCCGAGGAAGGGCAAAGAGAGAGAGCGGATAATCCGCAAGAGCAGCAAGAGAACGATGGTCGACAATCTCAAGACCGGAGTCAAGGATTAAAGTCTGAAGGAAATCCTAATCAATATACCCTTGAACAGGCCATGAGTGACAACGCACAAATTTCTACTATTGCATTCAGCGGCCTGGCTTTTATTACCGGGAGTGCCGGCGGCGATACTTTCTTTCCTCCGGGAAAGGTAGCGGATTTCTTTGGGTTTCAGTATATGCGTGACGTGGATACGGCGGGATACGGGCACAACACCACGTTTTTGACCAAGGTCGCCAGCAATGTGCTTTATCTGTTGAACGACGCTCAAAAAGCGCAACTGGTTGCACTAGCCAAGGAGCAGGCGCCGATCTATACCCGGTTTGCCTATAACCGTCTTTTGCTGTCGAATGCTTTCCGACGTAGTTTGGAAGGAAAGATCCCTTCCGGATCCACCGGCCTTGATATCCAGGCGGTTTCAAAATATGCGGCAGGGCTCTATAAGAATGACGCGGACTTGAGCTATAACCGTGCCGTCATGATCGGAAAGATCATTAATTCTTTCACATCCGAGCAGAAGGCCTACCTGGCAAAAATGCAGTTCAATAACTATTCGTCATGGCCGGAAGTGGCGGAGGATGAAACGCTAAAGCGGAGCATGACCAATCCTGAATTTGTTGCAGTGATGACGTATGCTAGCGAGCTCTTCTCCTGGTATAAAGGCGGCCTTGAGGCGGATGTGTATTTCTGTCCGGAACGTCACGGCACCTACTTCGGCGGTTTCTTCATGAAGGATTATCCGGCGATGCATAACCCGAATTACTTTATTAGCACGGCCATCACAGGAGATAGTGGAAAGGATTTTCTGAATATTTTGGACCGCAATCAGAGATCGTTGATCACGGGGATCATCGAAGAACAGCGATCTGCTCTTGAGGAGATCAAACGGATCAGAACGGAAGTTTCAACCGAGTTGCGTAAGGCAATCACCGGAGGAACGATCGACAAGGAAATAGTTTATTCCCTCATTGAACGTTACGGAGAACTGGATGGACAGGTGTCCGCGCTCTATGCCTCCCGGTTTTCGGAGGTCAATAAAACTCTTACAGCGGATCAGCGGGCGGCCCTGGTGAAGCTCAGGAATCTTGATGTTGTGCCTCAAGGGGCTTACCGGTTTTCAACGCCAGTCGCTATGCCGGAAATACCTAATACGGACTTCATGTTTGGTGTCGGGAGTGTGCCTCAAAATGCAGGGCAGCTAACTCCGCCTGAAAGCTTTGGGCGTGCAGAAAGACCCAATAAGTCGAGGCGAAAAAACTTATAGGAGGGGCATAATCATGTTTTTAGGACGCGCTGTTGCTTTCAGCTTTCTCGCGTCACTTATGATTGCCCAGTCATCTTTTGCTGCCGATAGCGTTTCATCCGGGATGACAAAAACTGTATTTGAATTAAAAAGTCCCGAAGTAGTCGATGGAGGATTGCTTCCAAAAGAATATACGGGGGATGGTGCAAGCGCGACACTGCCTTTGGAATGGAGCGGAGCGCCGAAGGGGACCCAAAGTTATGCGCTTATCATGCACCATGTTGATCGTGAGGGAAAGGCCAAGTGGTATTGGATTCTATGCGACATTCCGGCTAATACGCATAGCTTGCCCAAGAACGTCCGGAACGTCGGGACGCTTGGGAATAACAGCATCAATGGCAGAGTAGAATATGCTCCGCCACATTCAAAAGGCCCGGGTCCCAAGACCTACACTTATACCCTTTATGCTTTGTCGTCGCCGATTAAGCTCGACATTCAACCATCCGAAGTAAACCAAAAGGCATTGTTAGAAGCCATGCAAGATTGTATTCTTGCGACAGCGGAACTTAAAGTGATTTACTCGCGACCCAAGGGGGCTGATAATCAAGGCGACCGTCAGGTTCCTGGCTCAGCAAGAAAATCAGAATGAAATCGAGCTAACGGCAATGACCTTTTATTGCTGTAGCCGCTTAGCTTGTATGCGTGTTTTTTGGTAACAATTTAAAATTAAAGCGGCAGTAAATGCTGTGGGAATTCATTAATTGATGCAACGGGTTATTTTTATTGAGGTTCCGAAGACCCCATTGTAGAATCCCGTATCCCGCTCCGTTTTTCATGCGAAATTTTAAGCGAGGCTCGCAAGCTTAGGCGGGTCGTTCGATAAAGAAATGTGAGAGGCCCGCCGCTAAAGGCGGGCTTGTTTTCTATATGGCTAAAATAATGTACCGTGTTTTTAAAAAAAGGGTGGTTTTTTCTAAAGGGCCGATCCGTCTGATTGATTGTAAGGTTCGGACCCCGCAGGGGAAGATATTATCGCGCCAGGTGCTCGAGCATCCTGGCTGTGTGGTTATTATTCCGAGGACGCATGCGGGGAAATACATCCTTGTGAGGCAATACCGGTTTCCGCTAGAAAAATATCTCTGGGAGTTTCCGGCGGGTGGAAGAGAGCCTGGAGAAACATTCCCTCATGCCGCGGCGCGCGAGCTCATGGAAGAGATCGGGATGAGGCCGGGACGGCTTAAAAAGCTTTTGGAGTTCTACCCTACGCCGGGAGTTTCTGGCGAGAAAATGCATGTTTTTTTAGCTCGGGATCTTAAGCCGGCTGTTGCCGAAAAGGATGAGGACGAGGATTTTGAATTAGGGACGTTTAGCCATTCGGAAATTGGCCGGATGATCCGTCGGGGAGAGATCACTGATGGGAAGACTTTGATCGGTTTTTTTTATTTGAAAAAATCAAAAAATCAGTAGAATACACACCGCCTGCCTTGCCCTTGTTCAGATGTTCTTTTGTGGATGTTGACAAGGACAATCCCGATTCACTCTCATTTCTAAATGAGAATTGGGGTGCCCTTTTTTATATTACTTTCACGGAACTTATGGCGTTTGTGTCATGCGGATAAGATTGCAATGAACCAACAGGGAAGATCTAAATGAAAGAGCAAGGATTGTACCATCCCAACATGGAGCATGATGCGTGCGGCGTCGGTTTTGTCGTGAAGATCGACGGAACACGAACGCATCAAGTCGTCCGTGATGGAGTCCAGATCCTGAAAAATCTCGTCCATCGTGGTGCCGTTGGAGGAGATTTGAAGACCGGCGACGGTGCCGGTATGATCCTCCAGATCCCGCATAAGTTCTTCTCCAAAGTTTTGAAATTCCCGCTGCCGGCGGAGGGTAAGTATGGCGTGGGGATGCTTTTTCTCCCACGGCAGGAAAAGGATTCCGAGCGTGCGCGGAAGATGATTGTCGACCAAGCCGTACGGGAAGGCGGAAAAGTCCTGGGATGGCGGGAAGTGCCGGTACATCCGGATTGTCTTGGAGAAATGGCCCGGGAAGTGATGCCGTCTATTTGGCAGGTTTTCGTGACCTTCGACGGACTCGAAGGACCCGCGTTGGAACGTCGCCTCTACATTCTCCGCAAAGTGCTCGAGAATGAAGCCTTGAAGTTGGGCTGGGCTCTTGAAGATTTCTATATTCCGTCTCTTTCCTCACGCACGCTCGTCTACAAAGGCATGTTTGCGGCCCCGCAGTTCGATCATTTCTTTAGCGATCTTGCGGATCAATCTCTCATTAGCGCCCTTGCGGTCGTGCATCAACGTTATTCCACGAACACGTTCCCGTCCTGGCCTCTGGCGCATCCATTCCGGTTCATGGCGCACAACGGGGAGATTAATACGTTGCGCGGGAACATCAATAAGATGATGGCTCGCGAGTCCACGCTTTCGTCACCTCTCTTTGGAGAGGATCTTAAAAAATTGCTTCCCGTGATCAACTCTGCGCTGAGCGATTCCGCGATCTTCGATAATGCGTTTGAACTTTTGACTATGGGGGGACGCTCGATCGAACATGCCATGATGATGATGGTGCCGGAAGCCTTCGGTGCGAAATATCACATCAGTGAAGCCAAGCGGGCCTTCTTTGAATATCACGCCGCGATCATGGAACCGTGGGATGGACCTGCTGCGATCGCGTTTACCGATGGCGTCGAGGTCGGGGCGACGCTTGATCGCAACGGTCTTCGTCCGGCTCGTTACGTGATCACTAAAAGCGGGCTTGTGGTGATGGCGTCTGAGATCGGCGTGCTGGACATTGATCCGGCTGATGTTCTGGAAAAGGGGCGTCTTGCCCCGGGAAAAATGTTTCTGGTGGATACCGCGACAAAGCGCGTGATCAAGGACAATGAGATCAAGTCCGCGATCTCGCGTCGCAGACCGTATCGCCGTTGGCTGGAAGAGAACCGGATCGAACTTCGCGGATTGTTGCAGGCCCCGGGACCTGTGGAGGTGGATGAGGCTACGCTTGCCATGCGCCAGCGTGCCTTCGGCTACACGCTTGAAGATGAGAAAATGATCCTGATTCCGATGGCCGAGACTGCGCAGGAGCCAGTCGGCTCCATGGGGAATGACGCGCCGCTTGCCGTGCTCTCGAAACGTCCGCAACTCCTTTATAATTATTTCAAGCAGCTTTTTGCGCAGGTCACCAATCCTCCGATCGATCCTTATCGTGAAAATCTCGTGATGTCCCTTATGAGTTTCATGGGGCGGGAAGGGAATTTGCTGGATGAGACTCCCCAACATTGCCGGCAGCTGAAGCTTTCCCATCCGGTGCTGACCAATGATGACGTGAAACGGTTGCGCGCGGCAAGTTTGCCGTCGTTTAAGATCACGACAATCCCAATGGTCTTTGATGCCAAGGGCGGCGCCGGTGCTCTGGAGAAAGCGATCGAAAAACTTTGTCAGGATACCGAAGATGCGATCGACGGCGGGTTTTCGCTTGTGATCCTGAGCGACCGTGCAATCAGCCCTGAGAAGGCGCCGATTCCTGCGCTTCTTGCAATGGCGGCCGTCCATCACTTTTTGATCCGGAAGGGAAAACGCCAACTTGCGGGCATCATTCTGGAGAGCGGTGAGGTTCGTGAGGTTCAGCATTTTGCCTGCCTTGTGGGGTATGGCGCCAACGGGATCAATCCCTATCTTGCGTTTGAAACCTTGGCGAATCTTAAAACGCGCGGACATCTATCGGCCGCGATCTCTGTTGAAGCCGTGATCGAAAATTATATTTCGGCAGTCAAAAAAGGGCTTTTGAAAGTCATGTCCAAGATGGGGATCTCCACGCTTCGCAGCTACCGGGCGGCACAGATCTTTGAGGCGGTCGGACTCAATGATGAATTTGTCGGAAAATATTTCCCGGGCACTGCTTCCCGTATTAACGGGATCGGTCTGGAGGTCGTAGAAAAAGAAACGCTCGAGCGATTCGCAACTGCATTCCAGGAGTCAGAGCCGAATGTGGAAACACTCGATTCTGGCGGAAGTTATTATTATCGCAAGAATTCCGAAAAGCATCTCTTCTCGCCTCAGGCGATCGTTAATTTGCAGAAGGCGGTCCGGGAGGGAAGCTACGAGGTGTTTAAAGCTTATTCCAAAGAGATCAATGATATTAGCAAGAATCTTTGCACGCTTCGCGGGCTTTTCAAATTTAAGATGGGGACTCCGGTTCCAATCGATGAAGTGGAGTCTGCCGATTCGATCGTCAAAAGGTTTGTGACCTCCGCCATGTCGTTTGGTTCCATCGGCAAAGAAGCTCACGAGACCATGGCGATCGCCATGAACCGTTTGGGGGCTCAGAGCAATTCCGGCGAGGGCGGTGAGGACGAAGCGCGCTATCAGCCGCTTCCGAACGGTGATTCGGCCAAAAGCACGGTCAAACAGGTCGCTTCCGGGCGCTTCGGTGTGAACAGCAATTATTTGGCCAACTCCAACGAGCTTCAGATCAAGATGGCTCAAGGCGCTAAGCCGGGCGAGGGCGGCCAATTGCCCGGTCACAAGGTGAACGAGATCATCGCCAAAGTTCGCAATTCCACACCGGGTGTGATGTTGATCTCTCCGCCGCCGCACCATGATATTTATTCGATCGAGGATTTGGCTCAGCTCATTTTTGATCTCAAGAACGCAAATCCCGAGGCGCGTATTTCCGTGAAGTTGGTTTCCGAGATCGGCGTCGGTACGATTGCTGCCGGTGTTGCGAAAGGAAAGGCAGACATGGTTTTGATCAGCGGCCATGACGGTGGAACCGGTGCGTCGCCGATCTCTTCGATCAAATATGCCGGTTCCCCGTGGGAAATCGGTCTGGCCGAAACCCAACAGGTCCTTGTGATGAACAAGCTTCGCGGACGTATCCGCGTTCAATCGGATGGCCAGATGAAGACCGGTCGCGATGTCGTGATTGCCGCGCTCCTAGGCGCCGAAGAATTCGGTTTCGGGACCGCATCGCTTGTGACGTTGGGCTGTGTCATGATGCGCAAATGCCACCTGAATACCTGTCCGGTGGGTGTTGCGACACAGAGTGAAGAATTACGGAAAAGGTTTACTGGAAAACCCGAGCACATCATGAATTTTATGCGTTTTGTGGCTCAAGAAGTTCGCGAACTCATGGCGGAACTGGGTTTCCGGAAATTTGAAGACATGGTCGGCCGCGTCGATAGGATCGGTGTCAATGAGGCGGTCGAGCATTATAAAACTCGTGGCCTTGATTTCTCGAAGGTTCTTGCAATACCCGAGGTTCCCGCTGGTGGCTCGTTGCGCTGTGTGTCCAGTCAGCAGTATGATTTTTCTCTTTCGCTGGATCCGGAGCTCATCCGAAGAGCGAAAAGCGCGTTGGAAAGTAAAAAACCGGTTTGCATTCATCACAAGATCCGGAATTGTAACCGCACGGTGGGAACAACCTTAAGCTATGAAATATCCAAGCGGTATGGTTCCAAAGGATTGCCGGACGATACGATCCAGGTGAAGTTTGAAGGATCGGCCGGACAGAGCTTCGGGGCATTTCTTGCGCCGGGCGTTACCTTCGAGATCGAGGGGGACGCGAACGATTATTTTGGCAAAGGACTTTCCGGAGGACGGCTCATCATTTATCCGCCGAAGGCGGCTACTTTTAGGCCGCAGGATAACAGTATTACCGGTAACGTTAATCTTTTTGGCGCCACGGCCGGGGAGGCTTACATCCATGGGATGGCCGGCGAACGGTTTTGCGTGCGTAATAGCGGTGCGATCGCGATCGTGGAAGGTGTGGGCGATCATGCCTGTGAATATATGACCGGCGGTCGCGTTATTATCCTAGGACAGACGGGCGTGAATTTTGCGGCCGGCATGAGCGGCGGTATTGCTTATGTGCTGGATGAGAATCAGCTTTTTGATACCCGCTGTAATCTTGAGATGGTGGATCTTGAACCTGTGGTGGAGCCGGGGGATATCAAATTTCTTCAAACGTACATTGAAAGACACGTAAAATTCACAGGCAGTCAATATGCGGCGGCGATTCTGAAGAGTTGGGATGAAATGTTGCCGCGTTTTGTGAAGGTAATGCCCATGGATTACAAGAAAGCTTTGGCGAAGCTTAAAGAGCGACAGATGAAAGGCTCGGAAGTTGAAGATATGACCGAGGAGGTTTTCCCGTAATGGGTAATGCAGAAGGTTTTTTACAATTTAAGAGGGAGCTTTCCCCGAAGCGTCCGGTTGCGGAACGTCTGAAGGATTACAAGGAAATTGTCCCGCCACTTCTCGGTGAGGAGATCCAACGACAAGGTGCGCGCTGCATGGATTGCGGAGTGCCTTTTTGCCATGCCCTCGGATGCCCCATTTCTAACCTCATCCCGGAGTGGAATGATTTTGTTTATCGCGGCTTGTGGCATGACGCTTTTGAACGTTTGTCACTTACGAACAACCTTCCAGAAGTGACGGGACGAATTTGCCCGGCTCCCTGTGAATCCTCATGTACGCTAGCGATCAATTGCGCGCCGGTCACGATCGAGCAGATAGAACTTTCCATTATTGAAAAAGCATTCGCGGAAGGTTGGGTGAAGCCCGAACCGCCGGCCAAGGAGACCGGTAAGAAGATCGCGGTCGTTGGTTCCGGTCCCGCCGGTCTTGCTGCGGCGCAGCAACTGAGGCGCCGGGGGCATAGTGTTACTCTTTTTGAAAAATCTTCCAAGATCGGTGGGTTGCTCCGGTTTGGGATCCCGGATTTTAAACTTGAGAAATGGGTTCTGGACCGTCGCATTGAGCAGATGAAAGCTGAAGGCGTCCGGTTTGAAGTAAATGTCGATGTAGGCGTAAGCCTTTCAGCGGAAGAGCTCAAAAAGAACTTCGACGTGATCCTTTTGACGATGGGAGCTGGCGCGCCGCGTGATCTCCAGGTTCCGGGGCGCGAACTTGCCGGAGTCCATTATGCTATGGAATTTCTGACGCTTTCCAACAAGGCTATTTCGGGTGAGATCAAAACGGATCAGCTTGTTTCTGCAAAAGGGAAGACGGTGCTTGTGATAGGGGGCGGGGACACGGGTTCGGATTGCGTCGGAACTTCGAACCGCCAGGGTGCCAAAAAAGTCTATCAATTCGAGATTCTGCCAAAACCCAGGGAGTGGAAAGAGCCTTGGAATCCCTCCTGGCCGAATTGGCCTCTGATCCTCCGCACATCGACCTCGCACGAGGAGGGATGCGAACGGGATTGGGCGATCACGACCCAGAAGATCACCGGGAAAGCCGGAAAAGTCCATGAAGTTCACTGCGCGCGCGTCGAGTGGAACTTGGATAAGTCCACTGGGCAATATTCGATGAAGGAAATCCCGGGTTCTGAATTTGTTGTGCAAGCAGATCTTGTGCTTTTGGCGATGGGATTTGTTCATGTGGAACATTCCAAGCTCTTGACCGACCTAGGTGTCCAGTTCGATGCGCGGGGAAATGTCCAGACGAACGGCAGTTACATGAGCTCGGTCCCCGGTGTTTTTGCGGCAGGAGACACAGTTCGGGGCGCGTCCCTTGTGGTGTGGGCCATCAGTCAGGGCCGTCAAGCCGCGCAAGCGGTCGATGTCTTTTTTAAGTCTTAGCTTCGATTTTTTGTTTCTTCTGGTATAATCCCGCGATTGATTCCGCTTCGTGCTGGTGTAGCTCAGTTGGTAGAGCAACGGTTTCGTAAACCGTAGGTCGTCGGTTCGACTCCGACCACCAGCTTTTTCTCTCCCCAGGCGTTTTCAACTCTTTAAGTAAGCTGTCGTCTGTGCCGAAATATAATTCATGACCATTCCGGATCCTCTCAATCGGCGCCTCGGCGTTCTCTTTTTTACGGTTCTCTTTTTTTTATCGCCCCCGTGTTTTCAGGTTTGCGATGCCGCCGCTCCCTCCGCACTGGACCGTTCCGAGGCTCTCGTCAGTATTCAAAGTGTTAATGCCGTTGGAGCAACGGGAGATAAAACAGGCGTTCTCAACGGGGCCGCAGCCATTTTTTTGAATAAAAATTCGTCACGACTCTTGAAATACTCACGGAGCGGCAGCGGCGTTATCATCGATCCTCGGGGCATTATTGTGACTAACGCCCATCTTGTTCAAAATGCGGCTGGAATTTCCGTCAAGCTTTTCAATGGAAGCCGTCTTGAGGGACGTGTTCTCGATGTGATCCCGGGAAGTGATATTGCATTTCTTTCCGTCAAACCGTCATTCCCACTTTCCTTTGTTCCGTTGGCGAATTCCGACGGGCTCGCGCCCGGGGCGTGGGTCTATTGCATTGGTCACGCCCTGAACCACAACAATTCTCTTTTTCGCGGGGAGATCAGCGGGATCATGAAGCAATCAGCCTCCCGTGGATTTCGCACAGCTTTCCTGCAGGTGCGGTTCGGTTTCCATCTTTATGGGGGCGACAGCGGATCGCCCATTCTGAACCGGAAGGGGCATTTAGTGGGGCTTGTCAGCGGTGGACGGAGAACCGGGGACATGGCAACGCTGGCCATTGCCTCGAATGTGATCCGGGATGCGTTTTGGAATATCCCGAAATACTAGCGCTTTTCTCCATGCGATTTCAGGGGCTACCAAATGCTAACCCCTGCCCCTAATTTTAAATGACATGCGGCGTGAGCCGCGGGTAAGCGTAATCCCTTAGCGGCGCTTTCGCAGATGGGTGGGAAGTATCTTGAGGGTCTCGCGATACTTCGCGACGGTGCGGCGAGCGAGAGTAATGCCTTCCTCTTTCAGACTCTTCGCAAGGGTTTGGTCGCTCAAAGGTTTGCGCGGATCTTCTTTTTCGACAAGCGACCGGATTCTTTCCATGATACTCTTTTGGGATTCTCCCTCGCCATTGTCAGTCTCGACCTTCTGTGAGAAAAAGCTTTTGTAGGGGATCGTGCCCTGCGGGGTCTTGAGATATTTTCCATGGATCGCGCGGCTGATCGTGGATTCATGGAGATTCACCCGCTCGGCGATGTCCTTAAGTCGCAAGGGTCGTAGATGGGAGAACCCGCGGGTAAAGAAAAGCGGTTGGGCCCGGACGATCTCATCGGTGATGGCTCGGAGTGTGGAACCGCGCAGGTCGATGGCTTTAAGAAAATCCATCCCGCTTGCTAGCCGCGTTTTCAAGAATTCCTTCGTTTTACCGTCTAATCCTTTCTCGCGCATCATACGGCGGTATTCCGCGTTAATACGCAGTTCGGGAATATAATCATTGTGGACCTCGATCTCAAGTCCGTCTTCGGTCCCGCCCTTGATCGAGACTGTGGCGTCAGGGGTAACGGCGATAGCGTCTTCGGCGTAAAAACTCCGGCCGGGTTTCGGATCCAGCCGCGCAATAAGCTCCGCCGCTTTTTGGATCTCTTGTTCGCTCACACTAAAGATCTTGGCGAGCATTTTCCAATCCTTTTTGGCGACGAGCCCCAGATGCTCGCGGACGATCTCTCGGGCTAATATTGCTTGGGGGCTCTTTCGTTCGATTTGGATCAATAGGGCCTCGCGAAGGTCACGCGCTCCGATTCCCGGAGGATCAAGGCTTTGAATTTTACGCAAAACCGCTTCAACCGCGGAGGTTTCAGCGTGGGACGCGCTGGCGATCTCTTCCAGCGTTGCTTTCAGATAACCCTCTGGATCGATGTTCCCGATGATTTCGGCGGCAATCTTCTTTTCCGGCACAGCAAGATCCAGGAAATGGAGCTGCCATTCAAGGTAGTCAAAGAGGCTTTCGGGTTGGGTGATGAGCGTTTCTTGAAAATCCTTGATCTTTCGCGTGTCTTCTGGCTTACACCGGGAAAGATCGCATGGGGCGTTTGTGAAGGCGAGCGGATCTTTGGCGGCCCAATCATCCGGGAGCGTTTCTTCGGTTTCGTCGTCTGTACTCTTTGCGCTAGAAGGTGCCGGGGCGTCCGTGTTCTCCGGTTCCTCTGAATGTGCGACCTCCTCCAGCATGGGGTTTTCTTCGAGAGCGTCTTCGACCGCTTGACGAAGGTCCATGATCGGGAGGTGAAGCAGGTGCAGATAGACGCGCATCTGTGGAGAAAGGGACATCTTTTGGGATTGGTTCTGGCTGAATCGTGGTTCCATGCAAAGAACATATCACGGGGAAAAATCGTTGTAAAGCCAGGAGATTTCTGGACTTAGGGGGAAGAAAGGAATTGACACCCCCTGCTATTTTTTTATAATGGATGCAAGTTCGAACGAGTTAATTTGCCACGGGACAGGCTCAATGGGAAGGTCTCTCTCGTGGTTTTTTTATACAGTCTTGATTCTCAGTCATTGAGGTCAATGGAGAATCAGGCCTAGCACTGCGAATCTGTCGCATCAATAGCAACGCAGTGTAAGCGGAAATAGCCGTCTCTTCCAATGAGGGTAACGCTCCAATGCCGCATGCACCCGCACTTCTGGTCACAAAAGGTCTTAGAAAAAAAAGCATGCCTGTCGGGTTGTGGACAAAATGTCCCAGCTGTCAGGCGGTCATGTTCAACAAGACCCTCAACGAGAACTTGCTTGTCTGCACCAAATGTTCTTATCATTTCATTATGGGAGCTCTGGAGCGCATACAGCACCTTGCGGACGAGAACTCCTTTGAAGAGATCAACGAGGCCCTTCGATCTGAAGATCCGCTGAAATTTTCTGCCGTCAAGGCCTATCCCGACAAGATTAAACAGGACCAGAAAAAAACAGGACTGAAAGAAGCCTGTGTGACGGGAAAGGCGAAGATCCTTGGGAAGGCCTGCGCGTTGGGCGTGACAGATTCCAGGTTCATCATGGGATCCATGGGGTCGGTGGTGGGTGAGAAGATCACGCGACTGATCGAATATGCTCTCGAAAATAAACTCCCGCTCATTATCGTTTCAGGTTCGGGGGGCGGTGCGCGTATGTACGAAGGTGCCCTCAGCTTGATGCAAATGGCCAAGACGTCCGTTGCGCTCGCGCGATATCAAAAAGAACGGCTTTCTTTTATTTCTATTTTAACGAATCCCACCATGGGCGGTGTCATGGCGAGCTTTGCGTCTCTTGGGGACATTATCATTGCGGAGCCGCGGGCGCTTCTGGGGTTTGCGGGGCCGCGTGTCATCGAACAGACGATCCGCCAAAAACTTCCCGCGGATTTTCAGACTTCCGAATTTTTGCTAGAACATGGTTTTGTGGATATGGTGGTCGAACGCCAAGATCTGAAACAAAAGCTCGGGCTTCTGCTCGAATATCTTTCCTGATTGACGCATAAAAGGGGACTCTCGTGGCGAATGTTACTTTAAAGAACATCTCAAAGATCTACAAGGATGGCGTTCGGGCAGTCAATAATGTCACCCTTGAGATCCCGGATCGGGAGTTCGTGGTGTTGGTCGGACCGTCGGGTTGCGGAAAATCCACCACGCTTCGAATGATCGCTGGTCTTGAAGAGATCACCGAAGGCGAGATCTTTATCGAGAACGTGCTCGTCAATCACGTCCCTGCCAAGAACCGAGATATTGCGATGGTGTTCCAGAATTACGCGCTCTATCCGCACATGACCGTTTATGATAATCTTGCGTTTGGGCTGAAATTACGGCGCTATCCGACCAAAGAGATCGAACGGCGCGTACATGAATCCGCCGAAATACTTGGTCTGACCATGGAAATGTTGAAGCGCCGTCCCAAAGAACTTTCGGGCGGAGAACGCCAGCGGGTTGCAGTCGGGCGTGCGATCGTTCGAAAACCCAAGGTTTTTCTTTTTGACGAACCGCTGAGCAATTTAGATGCCAAGCTTCGTGTCC
This sequence comes from Candidatus Omnitrophota bacterium, assembly GCA_903856085.1. Lineage (GTDB taxonomy): Bacteria > Omnitrophota > Omnitrophia > Omnitrophales > Aquincolibacteriaceae > Aquincolibacterium > Aquincolibacterium lacustre. Next base: position 20,032 of record CAIOAT010000037.1, read on the forward strand.
AGATGCGCATGGAACTGCAGAAGCTGCACAACCGGCTTCAGTCGACCATGATCTATGTGACGCATGACCAGGTCGAAGCCTTAACACTTGGGGATCGAATCGTGGTGATGCATCACGGGTTGGTCCAGCAGGTGGCCGATCCGGTCAATCTTTATGAGCGTCCGCACAACAAATTCGTTGCGGGGTTTATAGGTTCTCCTCCGATGAACTTTCTCAAAGGGACCATTCTTGCGGAGGATGGGGATTATTATTTTCAGGACCGCAGCATCAAATTGCGTATCCTGCCACATTTTTACTCCCGCATCGCACAGTACAAAAACCAGACGCTTACCATGGGCATACGGCCTGAGGACATTTACGATAAAATTTTTGCCCAGGATGCGCGCCCGGAGTTTACGATCACCGCGACGGTCGATGTGGTGGAGCCGATGGGCTCTGAGATCTATCTTTATTTGACCTGCGGCACCAACAACTTCGTGGTGCGTGTTTCCAACCAGGACACGGCCGCGATGAACCAGGACCTGCAAGTCGTGTTCGACATGAGTAAGGCGCTTTTCTTTGATCCCCAAACAGGCGTTGCAATCTCATAAGTGACGAAGACCTATCCTTGTCTGAAATTTTCCGCTACAAGGGTTGACAAGGATACCCCCGATCTTCGAAAAACAAAAATTGATTGGTATTGGGACTAAGCCATGGGCTCACGGACCCGGCGTCAGATCGCTTTTGCGTTTGGTCTAGGGACGGTATTCCTTCTCACCTACCTTCTCATCTACTCGCTTGTCCAGCTCAAGAACACCGAAGTTCCCGAAACTTATCTCCAGCGCATTGCGCTACTCCTGGTCGCTTTTTCCCTACCGCTTTTTACTACCTGGTGGCGTTTCAAGTGGGTTGGCGTTAATTTATTGACGTTGGTATTTCTTGCCCCTCTTGTTTTTTTTGTGGTATCGATTACCAAAGTGCCTGTGTTCCTCTGGATTTTTCTGGCCTACGGATCCATCCTGTTGGCTCTCCACCGGACCGAACAGTACTTTGAAAATCAGATTGCGATGGCCGGTATCGAGCAAGAGAAGTGTGAAGACGAGGCCAACAATCTTGCGATTGCGTTTAAGGCAAAGGGCGAAGGGATCAGCACTTTTTTTGAGAAATATTCGACTTATTACAACCTTCGTAAACTGGCCGAGGAGTTAACGGTCAGCCTCTCGTGGGCTGATCTTGCGCAGAAGGCTGTGGATCGCGCGATGGATTTTATCCCCCGCGGGGATTTTGCGAAGGTCACTTTGGCACATGGCGAGGAGCGGAAGCTCCCAGTTGTTGCGCGGCGGCGCCTTCGTCCGGTGGGCAACTGGAGTGCCAAACAAGGCGATCTGTTCGATTTTTGGTGTATTAAGAACCGCAAACGGTTGATCATCATGGATACTCAGGAAGACTTCCGGTTTGTTCTTAGCGATGCCGAAAAAAAAGATAATGTTCGCAGTCTGATCGTCGCACCCCTTTTCCATGAAGGTCGCGTTGCCGGAACGCTAGCCATCCACGCCACGCGGCCGAATGTTTTTAGCCATGATGATTTGAGACTTCTGGACGCGATCGCAACGTTGGCGTCGTCCGCCATTTCAAATGCCATGCTTTATGAGAAAACCGAAGAGCTGGCGATCAAGGATTCGCTGACGGGACTTTTCGTGAGACGCTACTTCTTTGAACGTCTTAAAGAAGAACATCGTCGCGCGCTGCTCCATCAGAAAAACCTGTCTTTTTTGATGTGTGACCTCGACCATTTCAAAGAATGTAACGATCATTTTGGCCATCAGGGCGGTGATCTGATGCTGGTTCAATTTTCAGAGATTCTCCGCCAGTGTCTCAAGGGATCGCTTTTGGCGCGTTATGGAGGGGAAGAATTCGCGATTCTCCTGCCTGAAACGACCAAGGAGGAAGCGGCGAAGATCGCCGAGCAGATCCGGAAAGCCGTTGAGAAGTCCTCGTTCAATATCCGCCGCGAAGCGGTGACGATGACCGTCTCGATTGGGGTTGCTAATCTTCCGGACGACACGTTGGATGCCGAGAATCTTGTGCAGAAGGCCGATCAGGCGCTTTACCGGGCAAAAAGGGAAGGGAGGAACCGAGTATGCGTCGCCACCTCCTGATCCTCCTCGCTCTCGGGGCCGCAGCGTTCTTTGTCGTGTGGCAATCCCAGGAGATCATTTTAGCCTATTATCTTCTCTCTGCGATTTGGCTGCTCCCGCTTTATTATTTTTTCAGAGAAAAGGTTTATGGATTGCTTGCGGTCTCTGCGGCAGGGATCTTTCTTCTTCATGGTTGGTTTTTCCGGATCGATCCGCATCCGCGGATGATCGTGCTCTGGGCTGTTCAGGCGCTTCTTTTTGCCGGATTTTGTTATTACCATTGGGAACTTAAGCGTTTTCAAGATCGTGCCCAGGAGTCGAAAGAAAATATTCGAAAAAGTCTTGAGTCCTTTCAGGCGAAATATCAGACGCGGCTCAACAGTCTGCGCCATTTAGAAACGCAGGTGAGCAGCCTGATGAACCTTTTTGAGATCGCCCGCGATTTCAGCGAATGTATGGATTTCAATACTCTCGCCGAATTTTTGCTGAAGAAATTGCGTTCCGAGCTTGCGTTCGAGAAGATGCAGATCTTTCTTATGCCGCGAGCAGGCCAGGCAAAAGAACCTGCTATCATCAAGATCTATTCGATGTTGCCGGAGGGAGTTCAGGAAGAGGAACGTGTCTTGACTGACCTGGAACGAGAGGATTTTAACGCTATGATTTACGCCAAGACCATGGTCCGGCGTGAGGAACGCTGGTATTTCCCGATCATGGATGGGAATGAAATAGGCTCGGTTTTTGCGATCCACGGCATCAAGGAAGAAGACCTGGCGCGTGTGGAGGTCTTGAGCGCCTATCTTGTGTTGTTGATCAAGAAGATCAAGCTCTACGAGACTGTTCGGGAGCTGGCCATTGTGGATGAACTGACGCAGGTTTTCGTGCGCCAGCACTTTTTGGAGCGTTTGGAGGAAGAACTTCGTCGCAGTATTCGTTTTAAACTGCCTCTGACGGTATTAATGTTAGACATCGATCATTTCAAAAGATATAATGATGATTTCGGACACCTTGTTGGGGACGCCACGCTGAAAGAAGTGTCGGATCTTCTGAAACGGAATTTGCGCAGGGTGGATATCGTGGGCCGGTATGGTGGTGAAGAGTTTATTGTGGCCATGCCGGAGACTCGGGTTGACAATGCAGCCGAGGTAGCCGAACGTATCCGTTCCAGCATTGCTCGGCATGATTTTCAAGTCTACAATGTCAGAACCAAGGTTACGGTCAGCCAGGGGATAACAGTATTTGATGGCGAAATTGCCGCCCAATCGGAACCCGTTGATGCTAAAGCTGTTGCGTCAGAATTGATACGGAAAGCCGACGAATCTATGTATCGTGCCAAAGAAGAAGGCCGCAATCGCGTTTGTCTGCATAAGGATATCAAGAGATCGTGAAAAAAGCGTTGCCAATGACGACCCCCGGGAAACAAAGAGCCGCCATGCTTACGCTTGGTTTCATCGTATTTCTTGCCCTCCCCGCTGCTTTTTCTGCAGAAACTACTAAGGCCGTCACTCCTGCTAAGAACTCTTCTAAAACCACTGTCCGGGATCTTCCAATCCAGAATATCTTTGATACCAGCAGTGCCAAGGTCGAAGCTGTGGCGGACAGCCTGGAATACTCGAAAGATTCCGGAAAAATGATCGCACGCGGGAACGCAGTCATCACGTACCAGGGGACTCGTATTCTCGCGGATTACGCGGAGGTTGAGACCGACGCGAAGAAAGCCTACGCCAAGGGCCATGTGATGATCTTCAAAGGAGATGCGCCGCGTCTTCAAGGTGAAGAGATTTATTATGATTTCGCGAATCATACGGGAAGTTTTCCCAACGCCCGGGCGATGAACGATCCTTGGTACGCGCGAGGTGAGGACATCCAGCAGGTTCGTGAAGGGGTGAGCAAGATAAGAAATGGAAGTGTCACCACGTGCAATCTTGAAAAACCGCATTATGAGATCCGCTGTAAAAAAGCGACGCTTTATGCCAACGAAAAGATCATTATGCGTAGCGCTACGGTCTATGTGCTCGGCAAGCCTGTCTTCTGGTTTCCCGTGATGGACATACCTCTCAACTGGCCCGATATCCCGGTGCAGGTCAAGGCTGGAAACAGTACGGAGTATGGTGCCTACATTGGATTGTCCAAGGGTATAACCATTAATAAATATTTGTCGGGGAGAGCCCATATCGATTGGCGCGCCAAGCGCGGGTTTGGCGGCGGCTGGGATCCGTACTATGATTTTGGGAAATATGCCAAAGGAAGCGTGAAACTTTATTTGACGCAGGATAAACAAGCTCCGACTCCGGGTTTAGCGGATCCCTATGCGACGCGTGAAGATAGGGAGCGCGGAAGGATCTTGTGGCGTCACCGTACGGATATTGATGAAAATACGAATGTGATTTTGCGATATAGCCGTTTGTCGGATAACTATTTCCTCCAAGATTTTTTCCGCGAAGAGCTAAATGCTGAAACACAGCCTCATTCTTTTGTCACGGCGAATCATAACACCGAGCGCTATGGCGTTATGGTTCATGCTGAAAAGAAAATGAACAGTTTTGAGACGATGGTTGAGCGCTTGCCGGAAGTCAGGCTCGATTGGAAAAATCAGCCGTTCTATAAAGAACTTGTTTACAACGAAAGCCGCGTCCAATTCGACGATCTGAAGCTGATTTCCAGCCCCAGCTCCGGCCCCAGCAACACGGCAGTTCGCACGGATGCCCACAGCCGCTGGTACATGCCCCTGAAGTGGAATGACATTAAACTCATGCCGTTTGTAGGATATCGCGGGACAGAATACAGTCATCAGTTGAATTCGAACGATTCTACATACAGGAATGTTATGGAGTATGGCGCCGACCTTCGGACGCAATTTTATAAACTCTATGATGTGTCTTTTGAAAAAATGGGTGTGGAAGTCAATCAGTTGAGGCATATTTTGGAACCGAGCGTTACTTTTAAAGGGACTCATTCCAATGTCACCAATCAGCAGTTGATTCATTTCGACACGACGGATTTTCTGGATGATTCGCAGGAGATCATTGTGGGGTTGGAAAACAGGCTTCAGACCAAGCGTGTTGTGGATGGGAAGACGCGCCGCGTGGACATTGTCAGTTTAAATACTTTTTTGCATTTTGAACCTTCGACAAGAAATTCTTCGGTGCAAGGCAGTAAGGTTACGAATCTTGACGGCGAACTGACTTTGCGTCCTTATGAGTGGCTTCAGTTCCGGACCCGGGCTGAGTATGATTTTGAACAAAGCTATTTGAAGCTTGCAATTAATGACATGCAGATCCGGAAAGGCTCTTTCAAATTCATTTTCGGGCAGCGTTACCAACACGCTTATTACGATTGGTATCTTGGGCAACAGCTTCAGGATAGCGAGCAGTTTACTTTTGAAGCGCGCTACAAGATCAATCATTTGTGGGAGGTCGGTGGATATACTCGGTGGGACACCAATCGTACCGCGGGAAATGGGAAGATGATGCAAGAGTGGCAATTCTCGGCGATTCGTGACCTTCATGATTTTACTTTTGAGTTTGGCTATGGTGTCAAAAACTCCCAGATCAAAAGAAACGAAAACGAACTCTTCTTTATCTTGAGAATGAAAAACGTTCCTTTCGCACAGCTCGGCTCGGGGGGAAGTCGGAGTGAGTTCGCTGAGCCGCGCATTGGTGAAACTGTGGCTGGTGCCAATGACGCCGAGTCGATGGCAGGTTTCGGCCAGCTTATTTCCGCGTAATAATAGCTTACCAGGTCTTTCGCAGACAATTTCAGAGGGTGGAGTTTATGAAGATCGGGATCATTGGGTCAGGGTATGTGGGGCTTGTAACGGGGACCTGTCTGGCGCATTTGGGGCACTCGGTCACTTGCGTGGATAATGATCCTGAAAAGATCCGGACGTTGAAGTCGGGCAAGGTGCCTTTCTATGAGCCGGGACTTCACGAGATGATTGAAAACAATGTCGCCGCCGGACGATTGTTCTTCGTAACCGATATCTCCAAGATCGTGAACAGATGCAGTGTGATTTTTATCTGTGTCAACACCCCCTCGAGGCCTGACGGGAGTGCCGATTTGAGTTTCGTCGAAAATGTTACCAAATCAGTCGGCAAGCATCTTCGTAAGTTTTGTTTGGTTGTGGCCAAGAGCACGGTTCCCGTCGAGACGGGCGAATGGATTCGCAGGACCCTGAAACGGACTGTGCGACAGGGTGTGCCGTTTGATGTGGCTTCCAATCCTGAGTTTCTCCGGGAGGGATCGGCGATACAAGATTTCATGCGCCCCGATCGGATCGTGGTTGGAGTGGAAACCCAGCGGGCCGAAAAGATCCTCCGGGAGCTCTATGCTTCCATGAAATCTCCTCTTATTGTGACAGATATTAAAAGCGCCGAACTGATCAAGCATGCGGCCAATTCATTTCTCGCCACCAAGATCTCGTTCGCGAACGGACTTTCTCGCATATGTGATGCTGTGGGGGCCGATGTCGACAAGGTCACCTTAGGCATGGGGTTGGATCCCCGGATCGGAAATCAGTTCCTTCGGGCCGGGGTAGGTTTCGGAGGGGCCTGTTTTCCTAAAGATCTGAAGGCGTTCCTTCATATTTCCGAAGAGCTCGGCGTTCCTTTCGGCGTTTTAGGCGAAGTTATCCGGATCAATGATGCGCAGGCCCGGTATTTTTCCGAGAAGATTATGAATAGGCTCAAGCCTCTCCGTGGTAAGACGCTTGGTGTCCTGGGGTTGGCGTTCAAGTCCGATACCGATGATATGCGGAATGCACCATCGCTCGCGATCCTTCCACTGCTTCAAAAGGAAGGCGCTAAGATCCAGGCTTACGATCCTCAGGCGATTGAAAAGGCCCGGCCTCATTTGAAGGGTATCAAGTATGCAGCCGATCCTTACGAGGCTCTCAACGGTGCGCATGCGGTTGTTTTGCTTACGGAGTGGAAAGAATTTTTGAGTCTCGATTGGAAGAGAGTCCGGCGTGGTTTGAAGGGACGTTTTTTCTTTGACGGACGTAATATGTTTTCGCCCGGGGAAATGAAGAAACACGGGTTTCATTATTTTAGCGTCGGTCGGCCCTCGGCCTAAAGAAAGGGGATTTTATGAAAGGCGTCATTCTTGCGGGTGGTCTTGGAAGCCGGCTTTTTCCGCTCACCAAAGTCACCAATAAGCATCTGCTTCCGGTCTATAACAAACCGATGATCTATTACCCCATTGAAACACTTGTGCGCGCCGGGGTGCGCGACATCCTGATCGTGACGGGAGGGAACTCTTCCGGGGATTTTCTCAAACTTCTCGGGAACGGCAAACAATTTGGTTTGAAGCACATCAATTATACCTATCAGGAGGGAGAAGGCGGCATCGCGCATGCGCTGAGCCTCGCAGAACATTTTGTTGGCGAAGAGAAGATGGTGGTTATTCTTGGGGATAATATCGTCCAGGAAGACATTACGCCCCATGTCCGGCGCTTTGAAGATCAATCGGAAGGCGCACGCCTCTTGCTGAAGGAGGTTCCGGATCCGGAGCGTTTTGGTGTTGCCACTATAAAAAGGGGAAAGATCACTGGAATCATCGAAAAACCAAAAAAACCAAAAAGCGCCTATGCGGTTATCGGGGTCTATATGTATGACTCGACGGTATTCAGCTTTATCAAAACGCTCAAGCCCTCACGCCGCGGTGAGCTGGAGATCACGGATGTAAACAGCTGGTATCTTAAGCGCGGCGTACTGGAATATGATCTTTTGAAGGGTTTTTGGACCGATGCCGGGCAATTTGAGTCTTTGCATCACGCCAATGTGCTGGTGGCTCGCCACGAAGGGTATAAAGCGTCATGAATCCCCAAGGGGCCCTTAATCAAATTAAAATAAAGACGTGGACGTTATGAATAAACTCCTCGTAACCGGTGGCTGTGGATTTATCGGTTCAAATTTCATACGCTATTTTCTCAGGAATCGTCCAACATGGGGCGTCATCAATCTCGACAAGCTGAGTTATTCGGGCAATCCTGCCAATCTTCGCGATCTGAAAAGTTCCTCCCGTTACGAGTTTGTGAAAGGCGATATTACGGATAAAAAACTTGTCCTAAAACTCATGAAAAAGGCCTTTGCGGTCGTGCATTTCGCGGCCGAAACCCACGTGGATCGTTCCATTGAAAGCGCGGACGATTTTCTTCGGACCAATATCCTGGGGACCGCGGCGTTACTTGAGGCGTCCCTTGCGTGCGGGATCAAGCGGTTCGTCCATATGTCGACTGATGAAGTCTATGGATCGATTACCAAAGGCTATGCGGATGAGCGCGCGACGCTTTTGCCGAATAGCCCCTATTCCGCTTCCAAGGCTGGAGCCGATCTACTCGTGCGATCTTTTCAGGAAACTTTTAAACATCCGGCTATGATCGTGAGGTGTACGAATAATTACGGGCCCTTTCAATTCCCGGAAAAGGTTATTCCTCTTTTTGTGACAAATTTATTGGAAAACAAGACGGTGCCGCTTTATGGGAACGGGAAGAATCGTCGGGATTGGATCTATGTCGAAGATGCTTGCCGTGCGCTCCTCTTGGTTCTTGAGAAAGGAAAAGCGGGAGAAATCTATAATGTGGGGGCGCATCATGAGATGAGTAACCTCGATTTGACGTACGCGATCCTTCGGCATTTCAAAAAAGGCAAGGAAACGATCCGCTATGTCACGGACCGCTTGGGGCATGATCTGCGGTATGCCGTCAATTTTAACAAGCTGAAGCAGCTTGGCTTTAGACCCCGCTGGAGTTTTGCAAAGGGACTGGCGGCGACCGCAAAGTGGTATCGGGAGAACCCAGATTGGTGGCAGTCTCTGAAACAGGACAAATACACGGTGAAATCGTGAAGTCCGAGTGTCTGGCTCTGTTCAACAAACGGGCGACTTGGTCTGCCATGATTTCCCGTTTTTTTTCTAGTAAAGGAGAATCATGACCACACAACCCCCTATGAAGATTTTGATCACCGGGGCAGGTGGTATGCTCGGGACGGATCTTGGAAATGTCCTAAGCCCGGAGTTTGAGATCGTGGGGCTGGAGCGTCGCCCGGTCACGCATCTGAGCGTTCCCTACGATATCTGCGATCTGACGCAGGCTCGCAAGACCCGCGATGCCATTCTAAGTCATAAACCGGCGTTAGTGATCCACACGGCCGCGATGACTGACGTGGACTATTGTGAAGAACATCAGGACGAGGCTTTGGCGAACAATGTCTCGGCGACTGAGAACGTGGTCGATGCCGCCAATGAAATTGATGCCCCCATCATTTTTTACAGCACGGATTATGTGTTCGACGGCCAAAAAAGTGGGGAGTATGAGGAGACTGACATTCCCAATCCGCTTAGCTTTTACGGGAAGACCAAGCGCATGGGGGAGGAAGCTATCCTCCGTGTTGCCAAACAAGCCATCATTTTTCGAATCACCTGGCTTTTCGGGATCTGGGGCCGTTGTTTTCCGAAGGCTATTTTGCGACAAGCCGCGGAAGTGACCAAGATGAACGTGGTCGATGACCAGGTGGGTCGGCCGACGTGGTCGTGGGACGTTTCTCAGGCCATGAGACAATTACTTCTCAATAAAAAAGAGGCTCTCTTTAAGCCCGGGGTGGAGATCTTCCATCTTGGGAATTCCGGGACTGTCCATTGGGCGGATTACGCGCGTTTCATCCTTAAAAATTCAGGACTTGGAAGTGTTAAGATCAAGGACATTCCGAGCGCACATTTGAAGCGCCCCGCTCCGAGGCCGACGAATTCCGTTCTTTCTCTTGATAAATCTGAGAAGATCCTGGGGCTGAAATTGCGATCCTGGGAAGAATCCACTCTCGAGTTCTTGCCGAAATTAAAGGATGAACTCGCCCTGCTGGAAGCAAAGACCAAGGCACAGGCCGCGGAAAAGGAGAATGCTGCGTCATGATTTTCTTTCAAAATCAAGCGGGGGAGCATAACCGCTCCAGTCAAATTGTTGAAAAGATTGAGATGGGGACGTAATGATTCGCAAGAAGACGTGTGTAGTCACAGGCGGTGGGGGATTTCTAGGGTCCCATCTTTGTGAGAAGTTCCTGGCGCGAAAATGGCGCGTGATCGCAGTTGATAACTTTATCACCGGGAGCGAAAAAAATATCGCTCCTCTGAAAAAGAACAAGGCGTTTGAGTTGATCCGGCAGGATGTTAGCAAGTTTATCCGGGTTCCGGGGAGTGTGGACTATGTGCTTCACTTTGCTTCGCCGGCAAGTCCGCTGGATTATCTGCAATTTCCCATCCAAACTCTAAAAGTCGGCGCGCTCGGAACCCATAATGCCCTGGGCCTTGCCAAAGATAAAAAAGCGGTCTTTTTTTTGGCATCGACCTCAGAAGTCTACGGCGACCCCCTTGTGCATCCTCAAGTTGAGGAGTATTGGGGAAATGTCAATCCCGTGGGCCCTCGCGGTGTTTATGATGAAGCCAAACGCTTCGCCGAGGCCTTGACCATGGCTTATCACAGGACGCATAAGATGGACACCAAGATCATCCGTATTTTTAATACCTACGGGCCAAGGATGCGGCTTCATGACGGTCGGGCAATCCCGGAATTTCTTTCGCAAGCTTTGACCGGAAGGCCGATCACAGTGTTTGGAGATGGGACTCAGACGCGAAGTCTTTGTTATATCAGCGATCTCGTGGACGGGATCGAGAAGCTCTTGCTTTCTTCGATGAATGAGCCGGTGAATATCGGAAACCCGAACGAGATTTCCATGATGGATCTTGCCAAAAAGATCATTCGTATGACCGGATCTTCCAGCCGTATTGTGAATAAAGTTTTGCCTGTGGACGATCCGAAGGTGCGCCGGCCGGATATCACCAAGGCTCAAAAACATCTTTCCTGGACCCCGAAAGTTTTGCTGACGGACGGTTTGATGCACACGATCGAGTATTTTAAAGAAGCCCTGAGGACGAAGTAATGCCGTTTTTTCTTTCCGTAGTGATTCCTGCTTACAACGAAGAAGAACGCTTGCCCCAGTCGCTTGCCGCGGTCCTCGGTTTTTTGAAGAAGCAGTCGTATGGATCAGAGATCATTGTGTCAGATGACGGCAGTCAGGACCGAACCGTCGAGCTTGCCAAGGAGATCTTGAAGGAATTTCCGCATCAGGTGCTGGTTACCCCGCAGAATCGCGGGAAAGGACATGCGGTCCGACAGGGAGTGCTTGCGGCCAAAGGAGATTATATCCTTTTTACCGACGCGGATCTTTCTACGCCTATTGAAGAGGTGTCGAAATTCCTGGCATGTCTTGAAAAAGATCAAGACGTCGTGATCGGCTCGCGGGCGCTTCCGGATTCTCAGGTCAAGATCCGCCAGAATTTTTTTCGGGAGACAATGGGGAAGGTTTTTAATCTGATCGCTCAGAGGTTTACGTTCAAAGGCGTTCACGATTCGCAGTGCGGCTTCAAGTGCTTTCGTCGGGAGGCTGCGCACAAGCTTTTCAGCCTTCAGAAACTCGACGGTTTCAGTTTTGACGTGGAGATCGTTTATCTGGCCCAGAAACTTGGGTTTCGGCTTCTGGAGCTTCCCGTGATCTGGCGCAATTCCGCTCAAAGTCGCGTCCAAGTTCTTCGCGATCCATTAGTGATGTTTTGGGATGTTCTCAGGATCCGCAGTATTCACTCCTGATATTCGCAACGGTTGCTTTGGGTGAAACTTTTCGTAGAATAGCGATGTGATTTGATTCTATCGTATCGGGAGATGCATTACTTTTATGGAACATGAAAAAACATTGGTGATGGGGAATGTGGCGATGTCGGAGGCCGCGGTCCGGGCCGGCTGTCGTTTCTACGCGGGATATCCGATCACGCCCCAGAACGAAGTCAGCGAATATTTGGCGAAACGCCTCCCGGAAGCCGGTGGGGTTTTCGTCCAGGCTGAGTCGGAACTTGCCGCGATCAATATGGTTTTCGGTGCAGCCTCGACAGGAGTGCGAGCCATGACCTCTTCTTCAAGTCCCGGGATCAGTCTCATGCAAGAGGCAATTTCTTATATCGCCGCGGCCCAGATTCCTTGTCTTATCGCCAATATCATGCGCGGAGGTCCGGGGCTTGGGAATATCCAGGGCTCTCAGGCGGATTATTTCCAGGCGACGCGCGGCGGCGGGCATGGAGATTACCGGCTGATCGTGCTGGCCCCCTGGTCCGTTCAGGAAATGTATGATTTTACGATCCGGGCTTTCGAACTCGGCGATCATTATCGCAATCCCGTGATGCTTTTGGCGGACGGCATTCTGGGGCAGATGGCCGAATCGATCGAATTTAAAGAACCCGCAAAACTAAAAGCGGTCGCGAAGGAATGGGCTCTTACGGGTTGCGTGGGCCGGAAACCGAACGTGATCCGGACGCTTTATCTCAAGGAAAAAGATGCTTTGGAAGAAAAGAACATGGAACTTAAGGCGAAATACGAAAAGATCACTTCCGAGCTTCAGCTTTCCGAGACGCGTTTCGGCGATGACGCCGAGATCGCCGTGATCGCTTATGGAACGCCTGCCCGGATCGCGCATTGGGCCGTTAAACGGGCTAGGGAAGCCGGCGTTAAAGTCGGACTCTTCCGGCCCATCACGCTTTGGCCTTTCCCGGCAGTGGCTCTCAGAAGTGTCGCTGCCCGTTGCCGCAAGCTTCTGGTGGTCGAAATGAGTCAGGGGCAAATGATCGAGGATGTGCGCCTTGCGAGAATCCCCGCAACGGTTGTGGATCCCAAGATTGAATTTTTTGGGCGCGGGGGCGGGTGGTATCCCAAGCCCAAGGAACTTTTGGCGAAGATCATGGAGATTGCAAAGACATGACCCCCGAAGAAAGAACGATCAGGCCCGGACGGATGCACTATTGTCCTGTTTGCGGCCATACGATTGCCCAGCGCCTGATCGGCGAGGTGATCGATGAGCTGGGGATCCGTGAACGGACTATCGGAACGGCCCCGGTTGGATGCGCGGTACTTCTCTACGATTATTTTAATTGCGATATCATCGAATGTCCCCACGGAAGGATTCCGGCGGTGGCCACGGGCATTAAGCGGATGCGGCCAGACAATATCGTGTTTGCCTACGGTGGGGATGGGGATCTTCTTTCGATCGGGCTGGCGGAGACAATCCATTGCGCGAACCGCGGCGAAAATATCACACTGATCTTTATTAATAACGCGGTGTACGGAATGACGGGCGGGCAGATGGCCCCGACCACGCTGATCGGACAAAAGACGATTACGACTCCCGACGGAAGGATGTCGACCGAGACGGGGGCGCCTTTACGGATCTGCGAAATGTTCGCGACCTTGGCCAGTCCTGTTTTCATCGAACGCGTGGCGGTGCATGACGCGCCTCACATGCAACGGGCGAAACAAGCCATACGCAAGGCCTTTCAAAATCAGATCGACGGAAAGGGTTTTTCCTTTGTCGAGATTCTTTCCATGTGTCCGACTCATTGGAAAATGGGCGGGAAAGAGGCCTGTCAGTTTGTGGGGAATGAAATGGCTAGCTATTTTTCGATCAAAAAATTTAGAGATGTGGACGGATGATGGAAGAAAAAATATTTGTTGCGGGTTTTGGGGGGCAAGGGGTCGTCGTAGCGGGGAATATCCTTGCACATGCCGCCCTCGAGGAGGGTCGTTATATCCTCGGTATGGTCTCTTACGGCGTGGAGGTAAGGGGGGGTGCCTCTCACAGCTTCGTGATCATTTCCGATCAGGAGATCGATTGTCCTATCATTGATGAAGCGACGCTTGGCTTTGCCCTCAGTCAGGCTGCGTATGAAAAGTTTAAGACCAAGACACGTTCCGACGGGATCTTTTTTATCGATTCCTCCCAGATCACGAGCATTGATCGGGCCGGAACCACGGGCCAGTTGATCGAGATTCCCGCGACGCAGATTGCTCGCGAGATCGGCAACGAAAAAGTGACGAATATGATCATGCTCGGCGCGGCGATCCAGCGAACCGGGATCGTGAAAATGGCCAGCGCCGTCAAAGTCCTCGGGAAAGTGTTTAAGGGGCTTCGCAAAGATCTGATCTACGTCAACGAAAAAGCCCTCTCCGTCGGTGCTGACCTCATGCGCCAAAAACACTGATCGCTTGTTTTGATCGAAAATCGTTTCGTTTTTATAACAATCCCGGGTGTTCGAAGCAGAACCCCGGGTGTCTAAAAAAGTTGGGATGACTTTTTTGAATATTCTCGGAATTTCTGCGTTCTATCATGACAGTGCAGCGTGTCTCATTCGGGACGGGGAGATCGTCGCTGCGGCCCAGGAAGAGCGCTTCACGAGGAAAAAGCATGACTACTCATTTCCGCAGCATGCCATTGATTTTTGTCTTAAAAAAGGCGGCGTGAAAGCTTCCGAACTGGATTGTGTCGCATTCTATGATAAACCATTCCTTAAATTCGAACGTATCCTCGAAACTTATCTCGCGTATGCGCCGCATGGCATCGCGTCATTTCTTCAGGCATTGCCTCTTTGGATCAAACAAAAGCTCTGGATGAAGGATTACATCCAAACCGAACTCGGGTTTAAAGGAAAAATTATTTTCCCAGAGCATCACGAGTCGCACGCGGCCTCAGCGTTCTTCCCGTCTCCTTTCCAGGAAGCCGCATTCCTGACTATGGACGGCGTGGGAGAATGGGCGACTACAAGTTATGGCGTCGGGAAGGGAAATAAGATCGATATCCTTGCCGAGATCAAATTTCCGCATTCGCTGGGACTTCTTTATTCCGCGTTCACGTATTATACAGGCTTCAAAGTCAATTCCGGGGAGTACAAGGTCATGGGGCTCGCCCCGTACGGCAAACCGGTCTACAAGGATTTGATCCTGAAGGAATTGATCGACCTGAAAGAGGACGGTTCCTTCAAGCTTAACATGAAGTATTTTGATTATTGCGCCGGACTTCGCATGACGAATAGTCACTTTCACAAGCTTTTCGGTGCGACGCCCCGTAAACCCGAATCCCGTGTCACCCAGCGCGAAATGGACCTCGCCCGTTCGATCCAGGAAGTCACGGAGGAAGTAATGCTCCGGATTACCCGTCATGTTCACAAAGTGACAGGACAGAAGAATCTGTGTCTAGCCGGAGGTGTGGCGCTTAACTGCGTCGGGAACGGCCGCATTCTTCGCGAAGGCCCGTTTGAACATATCTGGATACAACCGGCTTCCGGGGATGCTGGGGGCGCCTTGGGTGCAGCTTATTTCGGCTGGCATCAATATCTTGAAAAGCCAAGAACTGCCAACGGAAAAATAGATAGCATGCGCGGTTCTTTTCTTGGGCCGGAGTTTTCGGATGTTGAGATCGAAGCCTTCCTGTCTAAACACAAAATCCCTTTCGTCCGTCTTGATGATACAGAGCTTCCGGAAAAGATTGCAGATCTGATCGCTCAGGAAAAAGTGATCGGCTGGTTCCAGGGCGCCATGGAATTCGGCCCCCGGGCGCTGGGTGGCCGTTCCATTATCGGGGACCCGCGTTCGCCTAAGATGCAGGAACAAATGAACCTGAAGATCAAATTCCGCGAGAGTTTCCGGCCGTTCGCACCTTCCATTCCTTTCGAGAAAGTCTCGGAATATTTCGAGATGACAGCAGAAAGTCCTTACATGCTCCTCGTCGCGCCGGTCCAAAAGAAATGGCGCCGTGAAATGTCGGAAAGTGAAAAGAAACTCGAGGGGATTGAGCTTTTGAACGTGAAGCGCTCCGAGATCCCGGCCGTTACTCATGTCGACTATTCCGCGCGTGTTCAGACCATCTCGGAGGTCCAGAATCCGCGCTTTTACAAGCTTCTCAAGAAATTTGATGAACGGCACGGTTGTCCGGTCGTGATCAATACTTCGTTCAATGTCCGCGGCGAACCGATCGTTTGCACACCCGAAGACGCCTTCCGGTGTTTCATGCGCACGCATATGGACTATCTGATCCTTGGAAATTTTCTTTTGACTAAGGCGGAACAGAAGCCACTTGAAAAAGACAGTGAATGGATGAAGGAGTTTGAGCTCGATTAAACCGGGGGAACGGCTAGTGGGGAACTTCAAACGATGGCGGTGCCCATTTCCCCAAAAGGAATAAGGAATTATGATCATTGATGAAATCAAGAAAATCGAGTCGACCAAGAAAAAGCTAAGAGAATTCGGTTTCTTGGTCGGGGGAGTTATGTGCGTCCTGGGAATTTTGCTGTGGCGCCGAGGGCGGGGGAGTTTCCCTTATTTTCTCGTACCGGGTATCTTTCTCGTCATCACCGGGGCGCTTATCCCGTCGATTTTAAAGCCAATCCAAAAAGCATGGATGACGTTCGCGATCCTGATGGGCTGGGTCATGACGCGCGTCCTTTTGTCCGTCCTCTTTTATCTTACTCTTACGCCGCTCGGGTTTATCCTGCGTCTTACAGGGAAGGATCTGCTCGACCAGCGACTTGATCCCAAAAAGAACAGCTATTGGAAGATCCGGTCCCAAACACCGCGTATCCCCAGCGACTACGAAAGGCAGTTCTAATACCGCATGATTTTTTAAATTTTGGGATTTGCGGGATAGTGCTGTTAACCGCTTAAATTAATGGAGAACAGTATTGAAATGATAAAAAAAATATTCCTTTATGTTTTTACAACCTTTCTCAGTACTTGCTTGTTGCTCCTTCTGCTCGAAGGGGCTTTTTGTGTTCTCGGTTTTCCCCAAGGTGCTAGCGACTTTATTGAACGCGCCATTTTTCAGCAAAAATTAGAATTCCGGAAACCGGCGGGTCAATTCAGGATTTTTGTTTTTGGAGAATCCACCGTACACGGCGCCGGTTACGCGCCGACTTCGAGTCCCGTGAAATGGCTTGGCGCTTACCTTAAGGACTTTCTCCCTGAGCGTAATATCCAGGTCATCAATTTTGGAAGATTGGGGGAAGGAAGTGCTGATATCGCACAGGCTTTTATCGATACCCTTCAGTATCAGCCTGATCTGGCGATTTTCTATTTGGGGCATAACGCCTTTTTTCTTGTCAACCGCGCTGATGTTACGGAGAAAAAGGAAGCGAAATTCGCAAGCCGTCTAAAGAAATGGTTTCATAAAAGTCGTCTGATCTCCGCTGTGGTTCGTGAATCTATTAAGCAGAAGATCAAGCGTCATGATAAAGAAACTCAAGATGTTATGGGCGACCCCCGGGTCGAAACAATTCCCGAGCCCTTCAAACAAGGGAGTCCGAAGATCACCCTGCCTGGAAGCCCCCTTTTCCTGGAAAATGTCCGGTTCTTTAAAGCGAATATTGAGAAGATCATAGAAGCCGGAAAAAAGAATAAGGTCCCTGTTCTTTTTATGAAGCCTGTTTGTAATTTGAAGGACTATCCTCCGAATCTCTCGAGCCATTTGAAGGCACTGTCTCCTGAGGAACTGAAGCAGTGGGAGCACCTTTACCAGCAGGGACAGGAAGCAGCTACGAAGAAGGATGATCTTCAGGCCCTTGATTATTTTGAAAAAGCATTTGCGATCGATCCAACTTATGCAGATCTTTCTTTCCGCTTGGGGCAACTTTATTTTCAAAGCGGTGCTCTTGGAAAGGCCCGGTCCTTTTTCGTGCAAGCCCGCGATAACGATGTGGTCATCGGAAGAGCGCCTAAAGGTATCCTCAGTATTTTTGACAATTTGGCCAAGCAAGGGAAAATCCATTATTTTGACACCGAAAAAGTATTTGTTCCCAAAGTTCCGGGTGGAATCTTGGGGTGGCCTATCATCGAGGACAATGTGCATTTCTCCATTGAAGGGCATGCCCTCGCCGGCCGTGCCTTGGCAGAAGAAATAGCTCGCAACGCCTGGATCGCACCCCGCTCGGCATGGCGGTTTGACCGCGAGCGGCCGATGGCGGAAATTAAAAAAGAGTTTGGTGTTTCCGATGAAACCATCCTTGTGAATTACTGCTCGATCATCGGCTTCCTTGCAAATCGTCCTGATATGCGGCTTGAATTTGCTCAAAGAGCCTGGGAACTTTTCCCGGAGCATCCTCTGGCGCAGCGCGAACTGGCCTGGTCCTATTGGCTGCAGGGCGATAAGGACAGAGCGATCGATATCTATAGGCATCTCCGCAAAACCGACCCGATCGCTCTTGAAGCTGTTTTTCGCACTCAACCCGAGATCAAACAAGCCTTCGAATCTTCTGTGGCGATCCTGAAAACGCCCGTCCCTCTTCCGGAGAAAAAAGGTACCTGACTGCTGCGTCCTTTGTTAATATACCGAAAATCAAACGTTCCTAGAAAGGACATCCAATGGGCAAATTAGGCATTCTGAAGGAATTCTGGGATTTTCTTAAAGTTCGCAAGAAGTGGTGGCTGACTCCGATCGTGTTGGTCATGATCCTTTTGGGGGCTCTGATTGTCTTTTCACAAGGGTCTGCGCTTTCTCCTTTCATCTACACGCTCTTCTAAAACTTTTATGAGCGTCATACGCTCAAGAGGGGATTTCTTATGGCGGAAACGCTTGGTAGTCTTATCGATAAGCTCTCGATTAAATGTATCCGGGAACATTTTCTCCGGGAGATGAAGGAAGCGGGAAGCTCCAAGTTTACTCCTCAGGAGATTGACGCGCGGATAGAACTTCTCACAAAGCAGAAAGAACAGCTCCATGGCGAAATTGAAACCTTCGTGGTTGCCGCCCAACAGGGCCTTGTGCCTCTCCGGGATGAAAAGATCAAGCTCTATAACCCTCTTAATCAGGTAGGACGGATCGAGGACGCGACGTCGATCTCTCGCGCCATTGACGGCCTGATCCGGAAAAACTTTGAGCTGTGGAATCTTGAGGACCAGGCACGGCGTACGGATGTGGATCTGGCGCATATCGGAAAGGTCAAAAAAGCGATCGATCCCGTGAACCAGCAACGAAATGACTACATGGACAGGATCGACGCTCTCCTGGAACAGACCTTCAAAAAATGAGTCGCTCGTTCCTCGTCATGAATCCATTCGGCATCGGGGATGTCCTCTTTTCGACGCCGCTTGTGCGACAGTTGTACGAAGCTCATCCTGACGCCAAGATCTATTACCTCTGCAATCGCCGCACCAGTACATTCCTTAAGAACCACCCGCTGATCACCAAGCTCTTTATCTATGAGCGTGACGAGTTTCGCGCCGCAGAAAAACGTTCGTTTTGGGAAGGTGCGAAGATGCTCATTTCGTTTTTAAACGATATTCGAAAAGAACATATCGCCGTCGCGATCGATCTTTCGCTCAATTCAAAGTTCGGACTCTACGCGATCCTGGCAGGGATTCCGGTTCGTGTCGGGTTCGATCATAAAAAGCGCGGCCGGTTTTTGAATAGGAAACTTCCCCTGGAAGGATTTGATTCTAAACATGTTGCAGAATACTACCTGGATGTATTACCACTGATCGGAATTACACCGAGGATCAGTCCCATGGAGATCTATAGCGATGAAGCAAGCCGGGAATGGGCCTCCCGGACCGTAATACCCGGAAAACTCGTCATTGGGATAGCGCCTTGCGGGGGACAGACGTTTGGGGCCTCGGCTGGGGTCAAGCGCTGGCCGGAGGGGCATTTCGCAGCGTTGATCAACCGTCTTGTGGAACGTTTCCATCCGCAAATCCTAATTTTTGCCGGACCGAATGAAAGAACCGAAGTCGCGGCGATTCTTGCTCAACTTACCCCCATCGCGAAAGAAGCCACCCGTGAATTCTCGGAAAGCTCTTTGGCCCAGATCATTGCGCTTACCGCCGATTGTGATCTTTTTATCAGTAATGACACGGGACCGCTACGTTTTGCCGACGCGCATGGCAAGAAAAGCGTTTCCTTCTTCGGTCCTGTCGATGAACGGGTCTACGGTCCTTTTCCGCTCAGCGCAGAACGTCACCGCGTTCTCACAAATCCTGTGCCATGCCGTCCTTGCTACAAACGGTTCCGCTTGGGCGAATGTCACCAGCAGGTCGCCTGCATGACCGGCGTGAGCGTCGATGAGGCTTTCCGGGCTTGTGGGGAGCTTCTCGGTGAAGGTCGATTCTTGTCCCCCAAGGTTCAATGATGATAAATCAGGAGCGCAATTTTAATCTAGGCCGTGATCTTTTCTTCGTGGCATTTTCGGCGTTTGTCCTTTTCTTCCATTTGGGACGAGGTTCCTTAGCCACTTGGGATGAAACGATTTATGGGGTTATTGCCCGGGAAATGGTCCAGGCGCATCATTGGCTGATACCGACCTATGGAGGCCATGTGTGGCTGGAAAAGCCACCTCTTTGCCTTTGGATGATCGCCTTTTGTTACAAAATGTTCGGCATCACGGAGTTTTCGGTCCGGTTTTTTTCAGCCCTGTGCGGATGGGGAACTGTTCTCACCACTTATGTGATCGGTTCAAAGTTGTTTAATCGTTGGGTCGGATTTCTCGGTGGCATGTTCCTTTTGACTTCTAAACATTTCATCCAGCATGCCCGCTTGGGGTTCATGGATGCCCCGCTAGTTTTCTTTATCTCTTTGGCGCTCCTCTTTTTTTGGCTGGGTCGGGAAAAAAAAGGGTTTTTTGCATTATCTGGCCTTGCGCTCGGATTGGCCTTTCTGACCAAGGGCCCTGCGGCCATTTTGGTGATTCCGATCACCTGGATCTATTGTGTGTGGGCCCAAGAGCTTTCCATCCTTAAAAAACCTTCGTATTGGACCGGGATTTTGATCTGCCTTTTGATAGTTGTTCCTTGGCATGCCTACGCGATCCTCCAGGATTCGAACCAATTTTTCACAGACTTCCATCATCAGGTTCTCCAGAGGTTCGCGGAGCATCTTCCGGACCATCCGGGAGGTCCTGGCTTTTATTTAAAGGTCATCTTTAACAAATATCGCCCCTGGATTCTTTTCTTGGTGCCGGCGCTCCCGTTTTTTGTTTTTCAAACCATTCGAATGAAGAACAAGGAAATGATCTTTGTCACGGTGTGGATTTTTTGCACTTTAGGTCTGTGGACGCTCGTGAAAACAAGATTGCACTGGTATATCCTTCCCATATATCCCGCACTTTCGATTTGCGTTGCTTGTGTGTGTGCCAAGGTAGTTAAAGAAAAATATATTCTCCCGGCCGGAATAGTGTTTCTCATTACAATCGCAAGTCATGTCAAAAGGAATGTCTTTGAGGCGAATTACAACCCTGATCTGAAGAGTATCAGTGCCTCGGTCAAAAATATTGTCCCCGAAGGAAAAGTCGTCTTTCTCTATAACTCCACGGATTGTTCCGCTAATTTATTCTATTCGGGCCGATCCACGAGGTCCTTGATGACGAAGGAGTCTCTTATGGAGGCTGCGAAACAAGGTGACTTTTACGGTCTTATTTCTAAGAAGGACCTGAAAGATATCATGCCGTCGCCTGCGGGTCTTCATGCGGTAGTTCGCGCTTCTGCTGGAGAGCTCTTCTTGATTTCAAAAGAGTGAATGAGGCAGTTGCCGGTTGGAAAGTTGATCCGAACTCAAAAATTACTTTTTAAACCCACTTAATCGCAAGGCGCGTTCAATCACTTCTTCGTCGCAGATGATGTCATCGCTTTTCTTTAGTTCGCCCGCATCGCTCAGGCTTGCCAAATTACTTGGCGCTTCATCCGATTTAGGGAAAAAGTGTTTGGAAAATAAACGCATCACGTGCTTTACTCCAAGCTCCGTTACCTGTCGCAAGTCATCCGCATAGTATCGGCCTCCTGTCGCGGGAGAGGTGATGACCTCATACGCAGGGAAGTAGAGGACGTTGTCAAATTGACGCTCGACCGCATCTGCGGCAACCCTGAGTGCGGCCTTACTGAACGTTGTCGAGACCCAGACATGTCTCTTTTCGTAGGTGGCAATCAAAGGGACGGGGGATACGGTCAGCAGGACTTGTGCTTTCGGGTTGACCTTTGTCAGGTTTCTTACCAGCAACTCAAGATCCGCCTGAACCTCTTGTGCTGTGAAATTTACAAATTCATATTTTTTTGGATCGAATTGTCCGCCGCTCACGCCCGGCGCTATCGGATAAACCGCGCCATCCTTTTTTGAACGCCATCCCTCGGTTAACCCTAATGTGAAGACGAGCCAGTCGCAGTGGGTGAATACATCGCGAACGTGTTGCAGATGCTCTTTTGCCGACGCTCTGACTTGTGCTTCCGTTGCAAAAGCGTGGGGCTCGATTTGAGGACGGAATGCATCGGCATAACCGTTCTCTTTTTCCCAGACATCATCGGCGGGAGAAAAATATCCAAAAGCGCGATCAAATAACTGTGTGGCTTGACGTACCGTATAGACATTGCCATAGCGAGCTGAGAATACGCCATAATTGCGAAGCTTCGCTTCTTGAGCATCCATTCCGGTGGGCGCCGTCTCTGCAACAAAATAATTAAGACCGGAAGACTGGATGTGTTGGGCCAAATGCTGTGCGAAACAACTGCCCATCGTGGCGACTTTTTGTTCCGGCAAAATTATTTTGGATTTGACGACCGGATCTATCTGGCCGGGCGCCGGATTAAGCATCGCCCTGGACCAAAAACAAGAATCATCTAATCCTTTATAGGGGTTGCTCACAATGGGATCTCCGTACCTGCGCACCTAATACGCGGTTGAAAAGTTTTTCATCGGTTTGAACGGCGGTGAGGTCATGCGGCGCAATCCCTTGACGACTGTAGCTTTCGTATGCATTTTCCAAAAATTCACGCACGCCGTGGATCCATTGCCCCGCGCCCATTTTCCATTCATAGGATGAGTGAAGAGACAGATTTTCGCCAATCTCTGGATAGATAGGCCAAATGACTTCATTGAGTCCCTCGTTGATATCAATGTACCTCTCAAGTACTTCTTTGCCAGCGCCCATTTTTCGTGCCACGAGCTTGGCTAATCTCACGAGCGCTACTACCTTGGGATGATTCAGCGAATACATAAACAAGCCTTCTCTTCTCATCGGCAAAAAGAACTCAGAGAATTCCAAGTCGGAGTTTTTGAACCCTTGCTTAAGTTGGTTGAAGCTTGGCCCCCAGTGATCCAGATAGCCGAGTTCGATGTAGGTCCTTTTGTTGAACAATTTTTCAGCCGCGCTGACTTCCAACCCGTTCTTGTACGCCCAGACGGCAATCGCCGAATTATAGTGTGGCATGGTCAGCTCGTTGGTGGATGTCTTTCTTGCATAAACGATATCGGGATGAAATCCCGAAAAGCTGATAATGGGTACTCGGACCAGTTGGGGTTGCTTACTCCGTTGCACATTTTGCAGTCGTTCATAGCCCCCGCTGCTGACCCAAACATCTGCATTTTTAAGTTTCTCGGCAAATCTCGATTCAGCATCAAGGCTTGAAGAAGTGGGTAATACCAGAGGCGTGATCTCGTCGTTCGGAAAAATGACTTGCAGTGCGGCCGCGATGCCGCCTGTCTGACAATCGCTCGTAACGATGACCTGTCTGCCGGGTTGTTTTGTTTCTTGAGGGCCATGCCCGGCGCGTTTTACCAAGCTCTTGAAGCTTGACTGTACCGCCTTGGCGATTTTCCGTATTTTTTTCATATCACTCATTTAGTCGATTTTAGAGAACTATTCGTGTGTGCAGATAATACTGTGCGTAAAGGCTCAATGCATTGCCTTAATTCGGTTGCACAGGCTAGCCGAGAAATTTACAAGGGCGCTCTACTGCTCCCACCTAACGCTCGTGGGATATAATAGTCGCTGGGAGGCATTATGAAAAGGAAAGAACGAAGGAGTTCTCATCCTGTTTGTCTCCTAATGATCAAACACCACGCGGCGGAACGGGGGGAGGTATCGGGAGCTATGTGAAAGACCTGGAAGGGTTCCTTGATGGCCAGAACGGGCATTCCCCCAAGATCTGTAGAGCAAGTTCTGCTTGAGCCCTGATACAGAATGCTCTATAGTCTCTTAAAATCGCCATGATTTTGTAGGAGTTTTTCCTCTGGTTATTCGGCATGCGAACATGAAGATCCAGCGATTTTTTATTCTAGGGGAAGGAAGGCTGCTTGGGGATTGCTTTGCAAACGAAAGAGCGTAAATGAAGACACCGCTTCCGTTTTTGGTGATAAAAAATGTCTAGGACTATTACTTTCTGAAATGGGGATGGGTTCCTCACGCGACGCTCCATTTCAAATTACGCCCTGACAGTTTGACCCTGAGCGTTGATCGGCCGTTTCTGCATCAAACGATGGGAATGTTCAAGGACCTTTATCGTTTTAGCAAGAACGGTGAATTCGAATACCATGAAAAGACCCGGTCTATGGTTATTTACTCCTCAAAAAAGGCGAGGAAAAAAAAGTATCCCTTCTGCCTGAAACGCATAGCAGCCATCCGCTATCTTCTCGAACGGGATATTCCTTTTGAAGATTCGGACGAGGAAGCGCTTTTTAAAGTATCGGTCGGCGATAAGCGTTTTTTTATGCGCAAAGACATCCCGGGCGATGCCTTCATCCTCGATGCGACCTTTTTGGGCGGGGAGTATGATTTTCTGCGCCCTTACCTGTCAGGGGCTTTGGTGATTGATGTCGGGGCATACATTGGTGACACAGTCGCTTTGTTTGCGAGCTATGGAGCGCGAAAGATCGTGGCATTTGAACCTCATCCCGAGCTTTATCAGCTAGCCCAGAAAAATATCGCGTTGAATCACTTGGAAGAACGAGTCGTCCTTCGCAACGAGGGGGTTGCGTCTCAGGATGGCGAACTTAACATCAGGGAAGATAGCGACAGAGGTGCTTCCGCCGGATTTGGCTTGCATCAATCGGATCGCGGAAGATCGGTATCGATACGTCTTGTTTCTATGAGGAAAATTCTCGAGGAATTTGACCAAGTCGAAGTTCTTAAAATGGACTGCGAAGGTTCTGAATTTGAGATTCTGGACGAACTCTCCGTGGGCGAGTTGAAAAAGATAAAAGTTGTCGGGTTGGAGTACCACCGAAATCCCGCGCCCATTATTACGAAACTGGAAAGCTCCGGTTTTGACGTGAAGATCATCAGTGCTCTCAAGCCGGACCAGGGGCTTTTGTTCGCAGTTGCGAAGGAAGAGAATTCATCGGAACGTTTATGAAATCAAAAACTAGAATTGGATTTGACGTTCGCATCCTTTCCCAAAAGATGAACGGGGTCGCTCGTTATGCCCTTGAGCTTTTAAAATTCTTACGGGAGCAAGAGGAGATAGAGCTTTATCTTTTTACGGATACACCCTTACGGGCGGAATATAGCGCTTTCATCAGCGGCCTTCCTCTTTTGGAGTTGAAAAATAAAAAATTAAAAAGATATTGGAAGAATTGGATTTTACCGTGGCAGCTCCTGAAGAATAATATTAGTCTTTATCACGCGATATGGGACAAGGGAACGCCTTTGGTTGCACATTGCCCCCGCCTTATGACGATCCATGATCTTTTCGTGCTTTCAGAGTTCCAAAAAAACCTTCGAAAGTGGATTAGGTATTTCAGTGTCCGTTTTCTTGAAGCTCATGCCGCGAAAGTGGTTTTGACGGTATCAGAGGCTACGAAAAATGACGTCGAGAAAAAACTCGGGATTTCTTCAAAGAAAATATTAGTAACTCATTTGGGATGCGACGAGGAAAGGATTCTAAGGAGCCTTGCGGGCACGTCATTCATAAAAGAAAACCGTTGGGCTTTAGAAGAGGGGAAGTACTTTTTTTGCCTGGCTGGAAAGGTATGCGATGTTCGCAAGAATGTCCCCCTTACAATCGAGGCCTATAGACGTTTCTTTGAGATGCGTCCTGAGTTGCGTGGATATAAATTGGTCATCGTTGGGGATTATGACCGACAGTCAGAATTTTTTATGAAAATGGAGTGTCGAATCCAAGAGAGATTTTTACAGGAGAAGATCATTTTTACGGGAGTTGTTTCTGACGGGGCCTTGTTTACCTTGTTGAAACATTCAACAGCGATGGTTTTCCCCTCCCTTTTTGAAGGTTTTGGCCTTCCCATTGTGGAAGCATACGCTCTAGGTATTCCCGTGATCACCGGCAATATTTCCTCTATGAAGGAGATTGGTGAAGGTGGAGCCGCTATCCTGGTTGACGTGAATTCTCCTCTCGAACTGGCAGCAGCCCTTGAAAGTGTTTGCACGAATCCCGAGGCTATGAAAAAGATGGTAGGCATCGCGACACAAAAAAAGAGCCTCTATTCCTGGGAGCGCATGTGCCGTTCAATTTGGGCGGTCTATCGGAAACAATTGGAAGGGAAGGACATTCCCCCGGCCCTTGCGTTATCGGGGAGGTAGTGTCCTCTGGGTTGGGTCGAGTAGTGTCGTATCATGTTTCGCAATGATTTTTTTGATTGCCGGAGTACCTTATGGACATCTCGATTATTGTCGTTAGCTTCAACACATGCGCTCTCCTCCGTGACTGTTTGAACAGTGTACGAGAGAAGACCCTCGGCGTGTCCCATGAGATCTTCGTGGTCGACAATGCCTCGACAGATGGTAGTGCGGCGATGGTGGAGAAAGAGTTCCCAGAGGTTCATCTCATTCGAAATCGCGAGAATCGGGGTTTCTCCAGAGCCAATAATCAGGCGATTAAAGAGTCCGGCGGGGACTACGTTCTTTTGCTGAACTCAGATACCGTTCTTGAGAACAATGCCGTGGGTATTCTGCACGAGTTCATGCGGGGGCACCCTCGGGCTGCCGTCAGCGGTCCGTTGTTGTTGAATGCCGATAAGACTGTTCAGCGGTCCATTGACACTTTCCCTACGTTAACATCCCTGATATTTCGAATCAATCGTGAGCGGTATTGGCGTCTTTTGCGCGACAAGTATCACCCTGGTGTCTTCGGTTATTCGATACAATCTCAGATCACTGACGGTTGGCTGACCGGCGCGGTCTTGATGATCCGCAAGGCGGTGTTTCCGGAGACGGGGCTCCTTGACGAGACTTATTTTTTTATGATGGAAGATGTCGATTGGGGGCTTGCCGTATCTCGTGCGGGATGGGAGACATGGTTTGTTCCCGAAGCGGTAGTAATGCATCTTCTGGGGGGGTCTGGTAAATCACGCTCGGAGGAGCAGAAAATCTTTATTGAAGTCAAAGGTCTGCGTCAGCGCCGGTATTATGTCCGGAAAAATTTGGGGCGGATTCGCTATGGTATCTACCGTTCGGTTGTTGGATGCCGTTCCGTGACGAAGTTGATTCGAAAATGGATCATGGTGGTTCTCAGTTCGCCCAAGAAACGACCGCGCGCGATCTATAAGTTTGAGCTTGCTCATCAGTTGCTTCTTGCAGCATGGGAGATGGGTAACGAAAGAACGGCGAAGGATCAGTCGTAAAAAAAGTTGTCGTTCTTTCGTGTTCTTAAATATAAACTGTCTTCACGTGCTGTATTTTTAGGGCGTAAATTACAAGGAGTTCCGGATGAAAAAAGCGCTGATTACGGGTATTACCGGGCAGGATGGCTCATACCTTGCGGAGCTCCTTCTTCAAAAAGGGTATCAAGTCCACGGTATCAAACGTCGGGCGTCTTCGCTTAACACTCTGCGTATTGACCATCTCTACCAGGACCCTTTTCAGGAGGACCGGAATTTCGTTCTCTACCACGGGGATATGACGGACGCGAGCAGTTTGACGCGTATCCTTCAAAAAGTGCAGCCCGATGAGGTCTATAATCTAGCCGCACAAAGTCATGTGGCAGTTTCTTTTGAAGAGCCGGAATACACCGCCGACTCCGATGGAATAGGGACGCTCCGGCTTCTTGAAGCGATCCGGTTTCTTGGGCTTGGAGCGAAAACAAAATTCTTTCAGGCCTCCACCTCTGAACTATTTGGGAAAACCCTGGAAACTCCTCAGACGGAAATTACTCCTTTTTATCCCCGGTCACCCTACGGAGTCGCGAAACTTTACGGCTACTGGATCACAGTCAATTACCGTGAGGCTTACGGTCTTTACGCTTGCAATGGGATTCTCTTTAACCATGAGTCTCCTCGTAGAGGCGAGACCTTTGTCAGCCGGAAAATCACTTTGGCGCTAACTCGCATCAAACTTGGTCTCGAAAAGTGTCTGCATCTTGGAAATCTGGACGCGAAGCGGGATTGGGGCCATGCTCGGGATTATGTTCGGGCGATGTGGCTCATGCTTCAACAGGATAAACCCGAAGATTTCGTGATCGCGACCGGCGTTCAGCATAGCGTCCGTGAGTTCGTCGAATTCGTGTGTCGGGAACTCGGGATCAGGATCTCCTGGAGAGGAAAAGGTTCGGACGAAAAAGGTTACGATGAGCATGGCGAGGTGATCGTGGCCGTTTCACCGCGCTATTTCCGTCCTGCCGAAGTCGAAACCCTTCTCGGGGACCCGTCGAAAGCGCATTCAAAGCTTGGATGGAAAGCCGAGGTGAGCTTTGCCGAACTCGTCAAGGAAATGGTTCGGGAGGACATGAAGCTGGCGGAGCGGGAACAAAAGTTTTTAAAATAGGCGGCGGGTGATGGATCTTCAGGACAAAATCTATGTCGCAGGTCACACGGGGCTTGTGGGCTCTGCGATCGTTCGTCGGCTAGAGGCCGAAGGGTTCCAGAATCTTCTCATGCGGACCCACCGGGAACTGGATCTGACCCGCCAGGAGGGTGTGGACGCCTTTTTTGCCAGTGAACGTCCGGCCTATGTTTTTCTTGCCGCAGCCAGGGTGGGTGGTATTCACGCCAATCAGACGCATGGCGGCGCGTTCATCTACGAGAATCTCATCGTCCAATCGAATGTCATTCACGCAGCGTATCGCCAGAATGTCAAAAAACTGCTCTTCCTGGGATCTAGTTGCATTTACCCGAAGCTTGCGCCGCAGCCTCTCAAGGAAGAATGCCTTCTGAGCGGGCCGCTCGAGCCGACCAACGAACCCTATGCTGTGGCCAAGATTGCCGGGATCAAGATGTGTGAAGCGTATAACTGTCAGTACGGGACCTGTTATATGTCGGTGATGCCCACGAATCTTTACGGCCCGAACGATAACTTCGATCTTGAAACCTCCCATGTTCTGCCAGCACTTATCCGGAAAATCCACGAAGCCAAGGCCCGGAAGAGTCCCGAGGTGATGCTTTGGGGGACCGGAAAAGCCCGCCGGGAATTTCTTTATGTGGATGACCTTGCCGAGGCTTGCGTGTTCTTGATGCGAAAGTACAGCACGGCCCAACTCGGCGGGAT
The DNA here is from genome assembly GCA_903856085.1 of Candidatus Omnitrophota bacterium. GTDB lineage: Bacteria > Omnitrophota > Omnitrophia > Omnitrophales > Aquincolibacteriaceae > Aquincolibacterium > Aquincolibacterium lacustre. The sequence continues at coordinate 49,200 of CAIOAT010000037.1, forward strand.
CGTGAATATCGGCTGTGGAGAAGATCTGACGATCGTTGAGCTGGCGCAGGCAATTGCTGATGTGATCGGTTACAGGGGGAAGTTCTCGTATGATGCGACAAAACCCGATGGAACTCCGCAGAAGCTTCTGGATATCACCCGCATGACCCGCCTGGGTTGGACTCCCGGCACATCCCTCGCAGACGGCCTTCGGAAGACCTATAAGTGGTATTGCTCGTCCCTGACCTAGCCACTGAAAACCAGCCCATTTTTTTGGTTTCTGGTCATAGAAATTGGCAAAGATCTCAGGGCAGTGCTACCTGAAAATGATATCTATTGACATCTGGTGGGCGCAGAGATAGCATTCGCTATAATTTGATCGTTCTGATGACATCAATGTAGCGACAAGGACATCATGAAAATAGAAGAAGATTTGCTTTACACTCCCAAAGAAGTGCAGGCCTACCTCAAGATATCTTCCAGCACAATGACCCGGATGATGAAAAAAGGGCTTATCCTCGCGGCTCGCGTGGGAAAGCAATACCGGATACGCGGAGCTGAGGTCCTGATTTTTCTCTCGCCTGAACTTGCCGGCAAGCTTCGCCAAAAATATCGCAAGGCCCGTGAATGGCTACACGAAAACGATGAGGAGGCTAAAAATGAGTAGCATGAAAGCTGTGATTTTGGCAGGAGGTCTTGGAACGCGTATCAGCGAAGAGACCGGGCTTCGTCCCAAGCCGATGATCGAGATAGGCGGTAAACCTATTTTGTGGCATATCATGAAGCTCTATTCGGCTCATCATATCAATGATTTTGTGATCTGTTGTGGCTACAAGGGATATATGATCAAGGAGTACTTTGCGAACTATTTTTTGCACATGTCCGATGTTACTTTTGACATGGCTAATAATCAGATGAAAGTCCATCACCAGAAGACAGAGCCTTGGAAAGTGACGCTTGTGGATACTGGCGAAGACACTCTTACCGGCGGTCGTTTGAAGCGCGTAGGCGAATATGTGAAAAACGACGAAGCTTTCTGTTTTACCTATGGTGACGGGATCGCGGATGTAGATATTTCCGCGGAAATTAATTTTCATAAAAAACACGGGAAACAGGCAACCGTTCTGGCCGTCCAACCTCCCGGTCGCTACGGCGCTCTGGAACTGGAAGATCGCAGGGTTGCAGGGTTCACCGAAAAGCCCCAAGGCGATGGTGGCTTTATAAACGGCGGCTTCTTTGTTCTTTCCCCGAAGTGTCTAAAGCTCATTGCCGGCGATCAATCGAGTTGGGAAGGCGATCCTTTGACGACGCTTGCCAAGACAGGACAATTGATGGCGTTTGAACATAAAGGTTTTTGGCAACCCATGGACACCCTCCGCGACAAGAACCATCTGGAGGACCTCTGGACCTCTCGAAAAGCACCCTGGAAGGTATGGTGATGGAGCGTAATTTTTGGAAGGGGAAACGGGTGCTTGTGACCGGACATACCGGATTCAAGGGGGGATGGTTAACCCTCTGGTTAACAAGCATGGGCGCCGAAGTCCATGGTTATGCTTTGCCAGCGCCCACGTCTCCGGCCTTTTTCGAAGTTTGTAATCTTCAAGGTCAACTCAAGAGCAATACCCTTGCGGACATCCGCGATGGGGAAAGACTGACTCAAGCGGTTCAATCCGCCCAACCGCAGATCGTTTTTCATCTTGCAGCCCAACCCCTGGTGCGCTATTCCTATCAGTCGCCTGTGGAAACCTATGCTGTCAACGTGATGGGAACGGTTCATTTGCTGGAAGCTGTTCGAAAAGCGCCCGTAGTTCGTGCCGTGGTGAACGTCACTACGGACAAATGTTACGAGAATCATGAAGAAGACAGACCCTATTGTGAGAGTGAATCTTTGGGTGGTTACGATCCTTACTCGAGCAGTAAAGGTTGTTCGGAATTGGTCACTGCCGCATATCGAAGATCCTTTCTTGAACCCGCCGGAGTTTCACTCGCCAGCGCCCGAGCTGGGAACGTGATCGGAGGCGGCGACTGGGCAGCAGACCGGCTTGTTCCGGATTTTCTCCGCGCGCTTGATGCGAAAAAAATGCTGATCATTCGTTCCCCAGGGGCGATTCGTCCGTGGCAGCATGTTTTGGAACCGCTTTCCGGGTACCTGACTCTTGCGGAACGGCTTTTTACTTCAGGTCAAGATTTCGCGGAAGCATGGAACTTTGGGCCCGAAGAATCCGATGCTCGTTCCGTTCAATGGATCGTAGATCAATTGTGCAGCCAGACGCCCGGTTCTTCATGGGATTGTGACACGGTGCCCCAGCCTCATGAAGCTCATTACCTGAAGCTCGATAGCTCTAAGGCTAGGGCGAAGCTTGGCTGGCATTCGCGTTGGGATCTTCAGACAGCACTTACGCAGACGCTGGAGTGGCACAAGAAGTGGAAGGGCGGGGCAGATATGACAGCCCTGAGTCTTGCGCAAATCCGTGAATATGAGAAAGCGTGGCGGGCATGAGCAACCGCTTGGACATTCTCGAGACACCCATTCAAGGGTTGAAATTGCTCCAACGTAAAACTTTGGGCGATGATCGTGGATACCTCGAACGCATGTTTTGCGGCGAAGAACTGCAGACTCTCATTCTGGGGAAGCATCTTGTGCAAATTAATCACACCGTGACCGTCAATCGTGGAGTGGTGCGAGGTATGCACTTTCAGCATCCACCTAATGCGGAAACAAAGTTTGTGAGCTGTTTGTGCGGCGAGGTGTTTGACGTTGCCGTAGATCTGCGTCAGAATTCCCCGACTTTTTTACAATGGTATTCGGAGATCCTGACCCCGGGGAACCGGAAAACGCTTGTGATCCCCGAAGGTTTTGCGCACGGGTTTCAAACATTAACGAAAGATTGTGAAATGTTGTATTTTCACACAGCCGCCTATTGCACTGAAAGTGAAGGTGGTGTGAATGCGCTTGACCCGAAAATCAGGATTCAATGGCCCCTCGACATTGTGGAGCGATCGGCCCGTGACATGGCTCTCCCCAACTTGAAATCTGATTTTAAAGGATTGCTTATATGAAATGCCGGCATTGCGAATCCGATCTCAAGCTATCGCTCGTGGATCTTGGCAGCGCACCTCCTTCAAACGCTTACCTCAATGAGCAAATGCTGAAAGCTCCTGAAAAATGGTTTCCCCTGAAGGTCTTGGTGTGCGAACACTGCTGGCTGGTGCAAACGGAAGACTTTGCTCAAGCTCACGAACTCTTTGATGCGGAGTATGCTTATTTTAGCAGTTTTTCTCAAAGTTGGCTGAAGCATGCCGAACGCTATGTGGCGGACATGGTCCAAAGATTCAAGCTGAATGAGAAAAGCCGCGTCGTTGAGGTCGCGGCCAATGACGGGTATCTCTTGCAATACGTCAAGGCGCGTGGAATTCCGTGCACGGGGATTGAGCCCACGGCGAGTACTGCAAAAGCGGCGAGAACCAAGGGGATCGAAATCGTCGAAGAATTCTTTGGCGTCGAACTTGCAAAAAAACTTGTAAAGCAAGGGAAGCAGGCCGACCTGACGGCTGCCAATAACGTTCTGGCACATGTCCCCGATATCAACGATTTTGTCGCGGGTTTTTCGGTGCTGTTAAAACCCGAGGGTGTTGCCACGTTCGAATTTCCGCATCTTCTGAAGCTGATCTCTGGAAACCAGTTCGACACTATCTACCACGAACATTTTTCGTATTTGTCCCTGACGGCTGTTACCGCGATCTTTGAGCGCAACGGCCTTTCTGTTTTCGACGTGGAGGAGCTCTCGACCCATGGGGGGAGCTTACGTGTTTTTGCCCAGCGGATCGATGCGGGAAAACGACGGGCGACGGAACGGGTCCAGGCTTTGCTTGCTGCCGAAATCGCTGCAGGGATTAAGAAAGCCGATTTTTATTCGAACTTTCAGGAAAAGGCTGCCAGGATCAAAAATGATTTTTCATTTTTTTTGCTCGAAGCTAAACGATCCGGCAAAGCTGTGGCGGCCTATGGCGCCGCAGCGAAGGGGAACACGCTCATGAATTATGCCGGTGTCCGTCCCGATATGATTTCGTTTGTCGTGGATCTTAATCCCGCAAAACAGAGGAAATATATGCCTGGCAGCAGGATACCGATCGTGCCCGAGGCTGTTTTGAGAGAAGCTCGCCCCGACTATGTGGTGATCCTGCCCTGGAATTTAAAGAACGAAGTGATGGAGCAATTGGCGTATATTCGAGAATGGGGTGGAAAGTTTGTTACCGCGGTTCCTCAATTGGAGATCGCATGAAAATCGCTGTTATTGGCGCAAATGGTTTTATAGGTCGCCATGTCCTTGCGGAGCTGACGAAGAGATCGATCGAGTTTGTGGCCGTTGATCTTTGTCCTCCGAAAGAGGGTAGCTTTTCGGAAATTCCGTGGGTGCAGTTGGATATCCATCGGCCTTCCGAGAAGGTTTTTGATTATATCGGCCGCCCGGACGCGTGCATCCATTTGGCATGGGGTGGATTGCCGAACTACAAATCATTGCACCACTTTGAAAAAGAACTTCCGGGGCAGTACCGGTTTTTGAGTGCTCTTGTGCGAGAGGGACTTTCTTCGCTTATCGTTTCCGGCACTTGCTTCGAGTATGGTATGAAAACGGGAGCATTGCGGGAAGATGCGGAGACTCATGCATCAAACCCCTATGGCTTTGCCAAGAATGCGCTTTGTCGCCAGCTCCAATTTCTTCGTGAGAACACGCCGTTTGCTTTCACGTGGGCTCGTCTGTTTTATGTTTATGGGGAAGGGCAATCCAGCAATTCTCTTTGGCCCCAACTCAAACAGGCCGTTCAACGAGGAGATGTCGTTTTCCCTATGTCAGGGGGCGAACAAGTAAGGGATTATCTGCCCATCGAGACGGTTGCTGAGCGTCTTGTTTCCTTGGCGGTTGCGAAGGCTGAAACTGGAATTGTTAATATCTGCTCCGGCAAGCCCATTAAGGTGCGCGAACTTGTCGAAGGCTGGATTGCCGAAAATGGCTGGAAAATCAAACTCGACCTGGGTCGCTATCCCTATCCCGATTACGAGCCCATGGAGTTTTGGGGAGACAGTGCAAAATACAAAGCCTGGGAGATGAAGTCTTGTCTTTAGCATTGGTCTATCTTGCGCGAGGAACGAATGGCGGGTTACCGGCCGTAAAGTCGTTTTTTGAAGCGTACGACGCCTATCCCGCGCGTTGTCCCCACGAACTAATCGTGATCGTGAAAGGTTGGTCAGGCGTGGAAGGGCAGGATGAACTAAGACAACTAGCTCAGGCGCATGCTGCCCGCCTCGTTGAATTGCCCGATGATGGATTCGATTGGGGGGCCTATATGCGTTTAGCGCCGCAGTTGTCACATGAGTGGCTGTGTTTCCTGAACACGCACAGCCGTCCTCGTGTCGGTGGCTGGCTTAATTTGTTGAAAAAAGCAGCCGATGCGGGTGGTTCACGATTTGGGGCAGTCGGTGCAACAGCATCGAGGCAAACCTCAGCTCCTATTTTGCCGCTGCCTTCGCCAAAGTACTCTATTTTATTGTACCCTCTTCGAATGAGTTCCTATGCATTTCGTTTTTTGACCAATATTGGGGATTTTTCTTCTTTTCCAAATCCACACCTCCGCTCCAATGCTTTTCTGGTTCGTCGGGAGCTGTTTGTCGATTTTGTTTCGACGCAAAAGATCCCGTGTTGCAAGCGCGACGCGGCCATGCTCGAGAGTGGAAGATCTGGATTCTCGGCCTTCCTGGCTCAGCGTGGTTTAAAAGCCTTGGTGGCCGGTGCAGATGGCAAAGTTTATGAGTCGGAACATTGGGTGAATAGCGAGACATTTCGAGTCCCCGGACAATCAAATCTATTAGTAACGGATAACCAGACAACCTCGTATGAAGCAGCCGCTCCGAGTTTTAGAAAAATGCTGGAAAAAGCAGCTTGGGGGAAGATTTTAAGCAGATCGAAGGCGTGCTTCGGGAGCAGGGTCTAACATTACGTCGTATTTTTAGCGAAGGGATTTTAATAAATGAGCAAGTCTGCAATTACATGTCGAGTTTGTAGCTCTCAAAACCAACACGAATGTCTTCTCGCTAAGGATGTTAATCAGGCGAAAAGTGATACTTCGTTTTTTTACTATTGCTGCAACGATTGTCGGAGCGTATTTCTTGACCCCGTTCCCGACAATTTAGGCTTTTATTACGGCCAGGACTACCCCGCCTACGCAGTCAAAAATTCCAAGAGTGTTGAAAAAAAACTCAATTTTCTCGAACGGGAAAAATTAAAAATTGTTAAACGCCACGTTTCCTCCGGAAGGTTGGTGGAGGTCGGTCCGGCGGCGGGACGTTTTCTTTCAGTGGCAAGCCGTGCCGGCTACGATGTTCTCGGGATAGAACAAGATGTCGGATGTTTCGAACACATAAAGAATGTTCTTTGTCTTGGAGTAAAACAAAGTGACAAACCGGCAGATGAGCTTGCGCTGCTGACGGACAGTTGTGACGTGATCGTCGCATGGCATGTGATTGAGCACTTGCAAGATTTAAGGGGCTTTGTGTCTTCTGCTGCAAAGGCTTTGCGTCAACCTTACGGTGTGATCATCATATCTGCCCCAAATCCGGAAGCATTATCTTTAAAGTTGTTTGGGTACTGTTGGGTTCATCTCGATGCACCCCGGCATTTAACTCTGATTCCTCTTTTCGCATTAGATCGGCTTATGGCTGCTCACGGATTAGAAAGGGTGGGGTGTGTTTTTGACGATGCTGTCGGACTATTACTAAACAAAACCGGATGGCAAGGGTCTTTAGCGAATTTTAGTCGTCAAAAAAAAATATGCCCACGACTGCTGACAAGATTGCTGGGAAGGATGCTCGCCATACTTATGGCCTTTTTTGACAGGATTCACAGGAACGGGGCTGCATATACCGCAACATACAAGCACAGAACTTCCCTTATCGTCGGGAAAAAGGAAAAATGAAAAGAACAACTGCTGCTCCCAGGGCGTGCGCTTCCAGCTTTCTAGGAAATACCATGGCCCCGTTTCAAAAAAAAATCATTATGGGTTTCATGATCGCGATTGGTTTTTTTCCGGCACTGCTTCTTCGTTTCTTGAACGTCAGATTTTTGCCAGTTCTTGTCGCTCGCATAGGGCATCTGGTGCTTGAACCTGACTGCTATCTGAAAGAGGAAAAGCTTGGGCTTCATAAACGATTTATAACCGTGCTTTGCGCACCCCGATGCAAGGTTGCTAATCAGGCGTTGGCTGAATATTGGAGTCGTCATCTCATCGTCGTAAGTTCTTCGTGGCTCTGTCTTACGTTAATGCCGCTGAGTTTGCAGAGAATTTTACAGTATGACATCGAAAAGTACGTTGTAGCGATAGAGAAAACAGCGGGTTTTTTAAATATCCAGAAACTATGGGGCGATCGTCTTCCTCTGTTATCCCTCAGCCAGGAGCACATTGCTCGTGGGGAGCGCCGCTTGCGCGATTGGGGGGTACCCCCGGGGGCCTGGTTTGTGTGTGTCCACAGTCGTGAGGGTGGATATGCTCAGAAGGATGAACATCTTCATTCTTTTCGTAGCAGCCATATCGAATCGTATTTCTTGGCGATGCAAATGATCACAGATCGGGGTGGCTGGTGCATCCGCATGGGGGATCCCACAATGCAAAAAATATTACCGGCGAAGAATGTCATCGATTACGCACATAATCCTCACAGAGAAGATTGGATGGATCTTTTTTTATCTGCCCGATGCCGTTTTTTTCTTGGTTCAGCCTCCGGCGCTTGGCTGATGGCCAGTGTTTTTGGTGTGCCTGTAGCTTGTGCCAACCAGATACCTCTTTCTTCGACACTACCTTTTGGGAAAAAAGACCTGGGGATACCTAAGTTGCTTTGGTCGAGAAAAGACCAACGGATAGTAACTTTCTCAGAAATTTTTTCTTTCGGGAACATGCGGCACATTAATGAGTACCAGCGTGCTGAGGTCGATATAGTCGACAACACTTCGGAGGACATCCGCGATTTAGCGGAGGAGCAGCTTGAGAGGACTGAAAGTCGTGCTATTTATACGAATGCCGATGAGGATTTGCAGTCGCGTTTTAAGTCTCTAATGAAGCTGGGCCACAACACGTACGGTTCTGAGTCAAGGATCGGCCGAAATTTCATCAGAAAATATGAGTACCTTCTCGGTTAAGTATCGTTTATTTTAAAATTGAGGAAAATCTTGTGAAAAAGTATGACTTTGTCGTAGTTGGCGGCGGGATAGTAGGGTTGACCACGGCCCTGGAAATAACATGCCGACGAATGGGGAGTGTAGCTGTGTTTGAAAAAGAAACAGTCCTTGGAATGCATTCCAGCGGGCGCAACAGTGGCGTCATCCATGCTGGGATCTACTACACTCCCGGATCTCTAAAGGCGCATCTTTGTGTCTCAGGGGCGAAACGTTTATGGGACTATGCTGAGGAGAAAAAACTGCCTCACCAGCGTATTGGAAAAGTCATCGTAACGACAAGAGAGGATCAACTTTCAATTCTGAATGATCTTAGCCAGCGCGCGAAAGCTAATGGAGTGCGGGTGGAGTTGCTCGATGAAAAAGGGCTTAATGCCATCGAACCGCACGCGCGAACCGTTGGGAAAGCGCTTTATTCTCCGGACACGGCCGTCATAGACCCTAAAACTGTCTTGAAAGCGCTTGCGGAGGATATCACGAGACTGGGGGGGCATGTCTTCTACGACTCGAAGGTGTTGCATATTGATGCCGCCGAGCGGCAAATGGTTACGAATTGCGATGTGTTCCAATACGGCCATTTGGTCAATGCAGCAGGGCTTGACGCGGACTCCTTGGCACATCGGATGGGCGTGGGTCTTAAATACAGAATCCTTCCTTTTAAGGGGGCGTATAAAAAAATCGCACCGAACAGCCCCGCACAATTTCGCGGCCTGGTTTATCCGACGCCCGATCCGCAGCTGCCATTCCTGGGGGTGCATATCACTAAAAATGTCTATGGGGAGCTGTTTTTAGGGCCCACGGCCACACCAGCACTAGGATGCGAAAACTATACGGGTTTTCAGAAGATTGATTATCTTAGGCTTCCGAAGAATTTCTGGTACCTGGGGTGTATGTTCGTGATGAATCGTAATGGCTTTTTCAATCTGGTGCGCTCCGAGATCGCGAAGTATAGTGCAAAGGGCTTCTATGAAGAGGTGAAAAAGCTTTCCCCTTTTATACGACCTCAAGACATTATCGGTTGCGACAAGGTTGGTATACGCGCTCAGCCGTTCGATTGTTCCACCATGCAGCTTGTCATGGATTTTCTTGTTGAAAAGGGGCCTGCGTCGACGCATATTTTAAATGCCGTCTCGCCGGCATTTACAAGCAGCTTTGCACTGGCCGAAAGCATCGTGAATGGGATCGAAAAAGATCTCAACGCTCCCCACTAGGTCGGGCTGAGAGGATTTGCATGTTTAGATTTCTCAAGATTGACATTTTAGTTCAGCAAGTTCAAGCCTTCTCAAGACTCTTTTTCCATGATCTTCGTGAAATTCGCTCAGTTTTGACGCCTGAACTTAATCGGAAGATGATTAGTCTTCGATTTCTTATGCTCTCTGTCGCCACTCTTGAAGTTCTCACTATTAATGTTATTGCTTTTTTTAGTGCCTCTGTGGCATCTCCCGAGAGAGTTAAACACTCATTCCTTATGAAGCCTGTTTTGAAGGTGTTCCCGGCCCTTGATCTTTGGTTTGCGGACAATCGAAAGTTCATTTTTTTTATGTCACTGGTTATTGTTTTTTTTATTATTGTCAAAAACTTGTTAACTGCCATGAGCAGCTGGAAAGTGGCTGTTTTCTCCGAGAATGTGTCGCGGGAAATCGGGTCGGAGATCATGAGACGATTTCTTTACAGCCCCTACCGCTGGCATCTTTCGAGCCATAGCGCTGCGACTTTTCAGGCGATGGGGTGGCGAGGAAATCTCACGATCATGATTACTTCGTTATTGAATGTCCAAAGTTACGTTATTACAACTCTCTTTCTTTTCGTCGGGCTGACATTTGCCGCGCCCCTCTTGACTTTCTGCGTCTATCTCTTTATGGGGGGGATGGGTTTGCTTACATATAAACTCATTCGAAAAAGTGCTGACCGTGCCGGTGCTGATTCCGCCTTCGCTTCGGCTCGCGAAACAGGCGCTGTCATGAATGCTCTCAGGGGTATCCGTGAGGTACTCATTTACCGTCAACAGCCCGTTTTTCTTGAGGCTGTTTCAAATGCCTCAGAATCCGGCACGAAACCTCGCGCTTATCTGACCATTGCTTCCACGATTCCCACATGGGTTCTGGAGATTTGCGGATTTTCGATCATCAGTTTTGCCATTGCTGTGCTTATTGCTCTGTGGAATGCGGATATGGCCCGGATCACAAATGTGGTTGTGCTTCTTATGCTGACGGCTTGGCGCGCATTGCCCTCCCTCAATAAGGTTGTTAACCTGATGATTGCTATCCGAGGCCTCAAGCCTGTTTCCACTCCGTGCCTTGAGATCCTCAAATCCCTTCGAAAAAATGTTTTAGAATTACCACCACCGCCTGATCCGGATTTTTCCTTCAAGCAAGATATTCGATTGCGTGAAATAAGCTTTCGCTATCCCAGCAGCGCAAACGATTGCCTTATGAATATTTCCCTCACAATACCCAAAGGGGCACTGATAGGCTTTATTGGGCCCTCGGGGGCCGGGAAAAGCACGATCACGACCATTCTGAGCGGTCTCCTCGATCCGACGTCTGGAATGATGCTTGTCGATGGAAAAAGCCTCAGCCCTGCGGAACATGCAGCCTATTGTCTCCGTGTCGGTTATGTGTCGCAAAGCCCTTACCTTATGGCCGGAACTGTTGCGGAAAATGTCGCATTCAGTGAATGGGGGAAACCCTATGATGAGGAGCGAGTCCGTCAGGCTTGTAAAATGGCTGCGGCGGATTTTGTCACGGCTGAGCGTGGAGGGATTCTGATGCCTCTTGGAGAGAATGGTAGCGGACTTTCCGGCGGACAAGCTCAGCGTATCGCCATTGCGAGAGCCCTTTACGCCAATCCTGATATTATTATTTTTGATGAGGCGACCAGTTCGCTAGATCAAGCTAACGAAAAACTCATTCAAGATACAGTTCTCTCGTTAAGGAAAGGCACCACTAGCCTTGTTGTGGCGCACCGCCTAACGACTATCGAGGTATGCGACTACCTTTATTGGCTTGATGGAGGAAGACTTTTCGCGGAAGGTACGCCTGTAGAGATATTGCCGCGTTATGTTAGCAGTATGAAGGCGACGTCTGCCTCTCCATCATGAATGGAATCACCGCCTGATTCAGAAGCAATTTTTTTAATATATTCGATATTTCTTTTGGGGGTGAGAGATAAGTAAATGCGAGCATTAATAACCGTGGAACAGAGGGCCTCGATTTGTTAATATTTGCAGCTTGTTAACGGGTGGACTAAAAAAGGAGTGGGGGGCATAGAGAAGACATGACATTTTTCGGGAATTATAGTGGTAGGTTGGCTCAGGCGTTCCAGCTTGTGCCTCATAAGAACTTGGATCTTTTTTTTGATAAGGTTCTTGCTGTTTGGAAAAAGAATGGGCATGTCTTTATCTGTGGGAACGGGGGAAGTGCCGCCAATGCGATGCATATCGCTAATGATCTGTTCTACGGTATTGCCAAGGGCAACGGGAAAGGGATTCGAGTGCATGCGCTAACCTCCAACCAGCCTGTCATGACGTGTCTTGCCAATGACGTATCGTATGAGGAAGTGTTTTCTGCTCAGCTCGATCTTCTGGCCAATCCAGGGGATATGTTGATCGTGCTTTCTGGAAGCGGGAACTCTCCCAATATCCTGAGCGTTTTACGGAAAGCTAAAGAAATGAAAGTTTCTTCTGTTGCGATCCTTGGATTTTCGGGTGGGGCCGCGCTGGAAATGGCTGATATCCCGATCCACGTTCCGGTCCATGACATGCAGATATCGGAAGATATTCAGATGATCATCGGCCATACGCTGATGCAATGGCTTTGCGAACGAAATCCCAACAAAAAAAAATGAGGGTGTTCTTTTGGAAAAAATATTAGTCATTGGCAGTAATTCGTTTTCCGGAGCCAGCTTTGTGGCCCATGCCCTTGAGGCCGGGTCCGAAGTGATCGGTGTGAGCCGGTCAAAAGAACCCGCGTCGGTTTTTTTGCCCTGCCAGTGGATCTCGGCGGCCGCACAACAGCGGTTCAAATTCCGTTCGATTGACCTGAATCTCCAGTTAGACGAACTGATGGGAATCCTCGATCAATTTAAGCCGCAGTATGTCGTTAATTTCGCTGCGCAAAGCATGGTGGCTGAAAGCTGGCAGAACCCAGATCATTGGATGATGACCAATGTTGTTTCCACGGTCAGGCTTCATGAGCGACTCAGGCATTGCGATTTTCTTAAGAAATATGTCCACGTCTCAACACCGGAGGTTTATGGCAGTTGCAGCGGGCTTGTTCCGGAAAACACCCAATATAACCCCAGCACGCCTTATGCTGTTTCCCGTGCGGCGGCTGATATGAGCCTCATGACGTTTTTCAAGAATTACAAGTTCCCAGTCTGCTTTACCCGCGCAGCGAATGTTTTCGGTCCGGGACAGCAGTTGTACCGTATTATTCCGCGTGCGATTCTGTTTTGCCTGACCGGTCAAAAGTTGCAACTTCACGGGGGGGGACATTCCGTCCGGTCTTTCATCCACATCAAGGATGTTGCGGAGGGAACGCTGCGCGTCATGCGTAGTGCCCCAGCCGGAGAGATCTATCACTTCTCGACCACGCGCAATATCTCGATAAGACAAGTCGTCGAGCTTATCACGAAAAAATTAGGCGTGAAATTTGAGGAGGCTGTCGAGATCGTCGGTGAAAGACCCGGCAAAGACGCTGCGTATCTTTTAGACAGCACTAAAGCAAAAAAAACTCTGGGTTGGGAGGATAAAATCTCCCTGGAACAAGGAATCGACGAAACTATCGCCTGGGCCAAGTCGAATTTGGAAGAGATCAAGAAGCAACCTGCGGATTATCAACACAAACCTTAGAAACAGAGGATTCAAAATGCATATTCTTGTTACCGGCGCATGCGGTTATGTCGGGACCGCTCTGACCCAAAAACTTCTTGATCTTGGCCACAAAGTAACCGGGGTTGACATTATGTGGTTTGGAAACTACCTGAAGCCTCACCCCAATCTTACGCTTATCAAAGAGGATATACGCTGCTCTGACAACCTACCGATGAAAGACGTGGATTCGATCATCCACCTTGCCAACGTAGCGAACGATCCTTGCGGCGAATTAAACTCCAAGCTTGCGTGGGAAGTGAACGTGCTTGCCACTATGGGGCTTTTGGAAAACGCCATCAAGAATGGTGTGAAGCAATTTATTTATGCGAGTTCAGGAAGCGTCTATGGCGTAAAAGAGGAGCCGCAGGTAACGGAAGATCTTTCGCTTGTTCCAATTTCTGACTACAACAAGACGAAAATGGTAAGCGAGAGAGTGCTTCTCAGTTATCAAGATAAGATCGCCATCCAGATCATCCGCCCGGCAACTGTTTGCGGATATTCACCGAGGATGCGGCTTGATCTTTCCGTGAATATGCTGACGATGCAGGCGCTTGCCAAGGGGAAAATAACCGTTTTTGGAGGTGATCAGGTTCGTCCTAATATCAATCTCAAGGACATGATCGGGGTTTACCTGCATTTTCTGAAGCTTGGGAAAAAAGCCACGGGTATATTCAATGCCGGCTTTGAAAACATCTCGATCCTGGATATTGCGCACAGGGTCAAGGCGCTCGTGCCGGTTGAAATTGTGGTGACGGAGTCCAACGACCCTCGTTCTTATCGCCTCAACTCCGATAAGTTGTTAAAAACTGGATTTCGGCAAGAGCATACCGTTGCTGACGCGATCCATGAGGTGATCGATGCTTTTCGGTCAGGCATTCTCAAGGACGAGGAAAATTGTTACAACATTAAAACCATGAAAAAACTCAACTTCTAAAAACATGTCCCCGGCCGAGAGCGACGAACTTAAAAAGGTTGCGGCGGAGCTTCGTGGGAGGATCATTGTGACCTCTTGCAAGGCAAAAGTTCCTCATTTGGGCTCATGCCTTTCCTGCGTTGATATTCTTGTGACGCTCTACTGGCGCACACTGAACATCGATCCCCAAAATCCCAAAGCGGAAGATCGTGATAGATTTCTGCTGAGCAAGGGCCATGCGGCTCCCGCTCTTTTCCAGCTCCTTGCCATGCGCGGATTTTTTCCGCTTTCCGATCTAGATCACTACGGCGTAGACGGAAGCCTTTTCGCAGAACATCCTCCCGCCCACGGAGTTCCCGGCGTGGAGGCCGCAACAGGGTCTCTCGGACACGGACTGCCCATTGGTACAGGCATGGCGCTGGCCTCACGGATCAAAAACAACGCCAACAAAACCGTGGTCCTTATGAGTGATGGCGAATGCAACGAAGGTTCGGTTTGGGAGGCCGCCATGTTCGCGGCATCGCAAAAGCTCGAAAGGCTCGTCGCGATCATCGATTTTAACAAATGGCAGGCGACGGGTCGGAGCCAAGAAGTGATGGCTATTGATCCCTTCAAGGAAAAATGGCAAGCATTCGGCTGGAGTTCATACGAAGTAGACGGTCACGATATTGTGGCGCTTGAGGACCTTCTCTCGAAATTGCCGGATGGCTCAGGAAAGCCCGTTGCGATCATCGCTCACACGATTAAAGGGAAAGGCGTGTCCTTCATGGAGGACAATAATAACTGGCATTACAGGACACCCAAACCGGAAGAAGTTGTTGCGGCTAGAAAAGAGCTAGGGCTCACCAAGTCATGAGAAACATTTTCGCCAAAGAGCTAACGAAATTGGCTACGGAAAATCCGCAGGTGGTTCTTCTTTCGGGAGATATTGGCAATAAGCTGTTTGATGATTTTAAGGACGCGGCACCTAATCGTTTCTATAATTGTGGCGTGGCAGAAGCCAACATGACAGGCATGGCCGCAGGGTTT
The DNA here is from genome assembly GCA_903856085.1 of Candidatus Omnitrophota bacterium. Lineage (GTDB taxonomy): Bacteria > Omnitrophota > Omnitrophia > Omnitrophales > Aquincolibacteriaceae > Aquincolibacterium > Aquincolibacterium lacustre. The sequence continues at coordinate 64,219 of CAIOAT010000037.1, forward strand.
GCCATGAGCGGCTTTCGTCCTGTCACTTACACGATCACACCTTTTGCGACAGTCCGTTGTCTTGAGCAGATACGAGTCGACGTTTGCTACCACAATCTGCCGGTGACAATCGTAGGTACGGGGTCCGGACTTTCTTACGCGGAACTTGGCCCGACGCATCATTCTTGCGATGACATTGGCCTTTTGAGGATGTTCCCTAATATTTCTATCGTTTGTCCGTGTGACCCAATAGAAGCCCGCCTTGCACTCGGAGCTGCCTTGCAACAGGAGGGCCCTGTCTATCTACGACTTGGGAAAAAAGGCGAGCCTAACATTCATCCGAGTGAACCTGATTTCAAGATTGGAAAATCCATCACCGTGAGAGAGGGGCGTGATCTGTGCCTCTTAAGTACGGGGAATGCTATGTCCCTTTCATTAACCGTGGCCGAGAAGCTTTTGGAAGCAGGTATGTCCGTGCGAGTGGAAAGCTTTCACACCGTGAAGCCTTTAGATGCGACGCTTCTCAGGGATGTTGCTTCTTCATATAAAACGATCGTGACCCTAGAAGAACATAGTCTCATCGGCGGATTGGGGAGCGCAGTTGCGGAGTGGATGGTAGACAATGATGCTTGTGACTGCAGGCTTCTTAGGTTTGGCACAGGGGATTACTTTTTGAACACTCCTGGGAAACAGGCTTACGCGCGCGCACAGTACGGACTCACAACGGAAAAGATTGTGGCGAAAATCCTCAAAGAATGCGTTGCCTGATGTCTGCAAAAAATCTTTTGGTCGGTATCGATTTCGACAACACGATCGTCTGCTACGACGATATCTTCCATCGGGTCGCTTCGGAAAGAGGCTTGATCTCAGGCAACACTCCCAAGAATAAAGAAAGTGTCCGGGACTATTTGCGTCAAGCGGGCAAAGAGGATGTCTGGACTGAAATGCAAGGCTATGTCTATGGAGCTCGGATGTCCGATGTCTCGGCATTTCCAGGGGTTCTTGACTGCATCGCGAAGCTACGGTCGCATGGAATTCCGGTTTTCATCATAAGCCACAAGACGCGCCATCCTTACAAAGGGGAGGCCTATGATCTCCACGCGGCTGCCCGGGAATGGCTTGAGGCTCATTGCTTGTTCGGATCCACCGTTGGCATGTCTTCAACGGATGTCTATTTAAAAGAGACAAAGCAGGAAAAATTGATGCAGATAAGCGCTTGCGGATGTACCCACTTCATTGACGATCTCCCGGAATTTCTTGCGGAGCCGGCTTTCCCCAAAAACACGCAAAAGATGCTTTTTTCTCCCTCGCGAACGGACGGATATCCTCTCGCCAAAGACATGATCCCATTTAAGTCTTGGTGCGAAATAACAGAATTTCTTCTACCTCGATGACATCTTCGTACGACGATGCGCTCAAAGACCAGATTATGGCATTGCTGGGAGGCGTGACTATTCTGAAGATGGAGAGGCTGCCCACGAGTGGCAACAACAGGCTTTACCTCGTCGATTCCGCCAAGGAGAGGTTCGTGGCGAAACATTACTTTGCACACGCGGATGACAAAAGAGACCGGCTCAATGCGGAGTTCTTGTTTGTGTCTTTTGCTTTTAATAACAGCATTGATTGTTTGCCGCGACCTGTAGCATGCGATAAAAAAAATAATATAGCGATGTATTCCTTCGTGAAAGGCCGGAAGCCGGATGTCTCCGACGTAACGGGATCGGCGATCACCGCGGCGCTCGATTTCTTGGTCAAACTCAATCAGTGTCGCGACAAAATCGGTAAAGATCTTCCCGATGCTTCGGAAGCTTGTTTTTCGATAAAAGCCCATATTGATTTAGTTGAAAAACGAATCAACCGTCTTTTGGGGATCACGGACCTGAGCGTTGGGCAATTCGTAAAAGAAGATCTTGTCCCCGCATGGACAGCGATCAAAAAAGAAATACTTTTTGAGGAAAAATCCAGGGGAATAGACGAGGACGAAGACTTGCCGGGTCCTAACAGGATCCTCTCTCCGTCGGATTTTGGGTTTCACAACGCCCTTATCGGCGATAACGGTAAGTTCAGCTTTCTGGATTTTGAATATGCCGGTTGGGATGATCCCGCCAAAACCGTTGGGGATTTTTTCTCGCACCTCGCTCTCCCGGTTCCCGTTGAAAATCTTGGCGTGTTCGCAAGGGGAGTTGCAGGGCTTACTGCGAATCCTGCCAAAACACTCATAAGAATTGGTTTGTTAATGCGGCTTTATCGAATAAAATGGTGCTGTATTGCTTTAAATCATTTTCTTTCGATGGATAGCGAGCGCAGGCGATTTGCCGGGAACGATGTCGACCTAGGCAAAGAACAACAACTCGTTAAGGCGAGAAGCCTTCTTAATTCGATGGAAAACTTAACCGGAGCGTGTCATGGCTTACATTGATTTTCTTTCTGCTAATCACAATAAGACAAAGCGTGATTATCTCGCCCGCGTCAATGATCCCGAGTATCCTAAGTCCAAGGCCGCGGAGCTTGCCAAACAGTGGGGATTCGACTATTGGGACGGCGACAGAAGGATTTGCTATGGCGGTTATCGCTACATGCCGGGTCGATGGGAAAAGGTGGCCCGCGCCATGGTGGAGCATTACGGGATAAAATCCGGTGACAAGATCCTTGATGTAGGCTGCGGGAAGGGTTTTCAGCTCTATGATTTGACCAGAGTTGTCCCTGGCATTGAAGTGACGGGCATTGATATCTCCCGTTATGCTGTCGAAAACTCCAAGGAAGAGATCCGTGACCGTCTTCAGGTTGGCAGTGCAACGGCCCTGCCTTTTCCGGATAAGCATTTCGACTTCGTTTTTTCGATCACGACCCTTCATAATCTCCATTGCTACGATCTCGATAAAGCATTGCGTGAGATCGAGCGGGTAGGCAAAAAGAAAAAATACATCTGCGTGGAGTCCTACCGCAATGAAACAGAAAAAGCGAATCTCCTCTATTGGCAAGTGACCTGCGAGGCATTCAATACGCCGGAAGAGTGGGATTGGTGGTTCAGGCAAACCGGTTACACCGGGGATCATTCCTTCATCTACTTCGAGTGAGGTTATTTAAAATGTCTACTTTCCCTAAAACTATGAAGGCGGCCGTACTTACCGAGTTGAAGACGCCGCTTGTGATAGCCGAGCTTCAGATGCCCGAAACCCTTGCCGTCGGTCAAGTCCTTGTAAAGATCCATTTTAGCGGTATTTGTGGCTCGCAGTTGGGAGAGATCGATGGTGCCAAGGGTGAAGATAAGTTTCTTCCGCATTTGCTTGGCCATGAAGCCTCAGGCACCGTACTTGCCATTGGCCCCGGCGTCAAGCACGTCAAACCTGCGGACAAAGTCGTGCTGCACTGGAGGAAAGGACTCGGGATCGAGTCCGAGACGCCTCACTTCACGTGGAACGGGCGGAAAGTCAATGCGGGCTGGATCACGACTTTTAACGAATACGCTATCGTTTCTGAGAATCGCGTTACCGCCATACCGGCCGATAGCGATCTTGAAGTGGCAGCTCTATTTGGGTGCGCCGTAACCACTGGATTTGGAGTGGTAGAGAACAACGCAAAACTGCGCATAGGCGAATCTGTCGTTGTTTTTGGCGCGGGGGGGATTGGACTGAATATCGTCCAGGCGGCCGCGCTGAGCTCCGCCTATCCCATCATTGCGATCGACATCCACGACAACAAGCTGGAACTCGCCAAGCAAATGGGCGCAACCCACGTGATCAATAGCCGCACCGGAGATGTTCGCCAAGCGATCCTTGGGATCGTCGGTAACTCAGGTGTCGATGCCTTTATCGATAACACCGGCCAACCTAGCATTATTGAGATGGCGTATCAGATCACGAAACCACAGGGGCGTGTCACTTTGGTGGGTGTGCCGCGGAAAGGGAATACGATCAATATTTATTCCTTGCCGCTTCACTTCGGCAAAGGCTTGAGCGGCTCACATGGCGGGGAAGCTATCCCGCAAATTGATATTCCTCGTTATCATCAGCTCTTTCGCTTCGGACGCATCAAGCTTCGTGAGCTGATTACGGATTATTATGCGCTCGATCAGGTCAGCAACGCCATTACCGACATGCGAAGCGGAAAAATCGCTGGTCGATGTTTGATTCGGCTGTGATGCAATGAGATTTTTAGCCCCCGGGAATTCATGAATGAGGAACGAACCAATTCTATGAGTTTAACCGATTTGCTTCCTGTGACCTCCCCCCAAGGGAGGGAACAGGCGCGGATCCTTCTCGTCCGGAGGATATCAGGTGAGATCTCAAATTCTGAACGGATGGAACATCTCATCTGTCTGCTCAAACGATCTTTTGAAAACTCTCGAAACGCCACGCAGTCAGGTGAGACTTTTGCTGAACAACAAAAATCTTTTTTCGTATTAGCTGGAGCTACAGATACCCTCGCAAATGTTGTTTTAATGTGTTTCCATATCCATCGGTTGCTTCAGCGAGTCCGGAGCTCTTGTAAGAGGGCTGGACGATGCGGATTAGCAAAGCCCGCAAAAAAATCTCGCTTGAGGCGGTGGTTGGGTGCTTTTGCCCAGACGGCGTTTGACGTACACCTCCTGCTACTTTTGAAAAAACACAAGCAATCCTCTATGCTCACTGGGAAACTCAAAAAAAAAAGCGCGAACGCACTTGCATCGCGGATTTTTTTTCGCGGCCGTTTGTTCCTTTCCAACGGATTATATGCTCAGGCGCTCGCGTTTTTTTCGGCCGCGGCGTTTTTGGGCTCTGAGCAACAAAGCGTAGGGTTTTATATAGGTGTATCTGCTCAGCTTGCGGGACTGATGCGCGAAGCAGAGGCTGCGTATCGTTATTCTATTAAATTGTGTGAGACCGAACCCATGGCATTTCGCAATCTTGCGCATGTTCTCTTAGCGCTGGGTCGAGAGGAAGAAGCTGTTTGTCTCCTCAGTTCCGCCGTTAGAGCCAATCCGGAACTGTCGATGGCCCATCAAAACCTTGCTGCGAGATGCGACAGTAGAGGGTACCACCCTCAGGATTTTGATATAGCTTGTTATCCAAAGGGCATGCTTTACGATGCTTATAATTTGGTTGGCGAGCAGCTCGTCCATATTGGCCGTGGAGAGGAAGGTGTCTGCTGCTATGGAAAAGCCATCCAATATCAACGATCAATGGTTGGAATGTTTAATTTTCCCGCGAAACTGATTAAGATTTTAGCAAGTAATTATAATGTTGATCCGCAGCAGCCTATCAGAATCTTGCCGTATGAATGGGTGACCCAGATAGGGCACATTGCGTTGCTCGACACCTACAAAAAGCTCCAGTTGCTTGGAATGTCTGCGCCCGGGCAGCCGATTCTTCTCGCGCCGAAATGCAAAGTTTCAAACCATTCTTATCTCGATCTTTGGCGAAAGCACTTTTACATGATAGCGGAGGATCGGCTCGTAAACGCTTTGTTCCCTTATCAACGTTTATATGGTGATTGCTTTAACGGACACATAACAACTGAGGGCGCTTCTAGGTGTTGGTCCGAGATTGGAGCCCAAGCGCACATTGATTGGGATATCGCAGGGCGCGAGCCATTGATTAAGTTACCGGACGAAACTCGTGAGCGAGGCTATGCTGCACTCAAGAAATTTGGAATGGGCAAGGATGATTGGTTTGTAGCTCTTCATGTTCGCGCAGGTAGTTTTCACCGTGAAGCCAAACATTCTATTCAATCGCATCGTAATGCTGATCTTGCAGATTATCTCCGCGCCATGGAGCAAATCACTAATCGTGGCGGGTGGGTTATTAGAATGGGAGATGTGGGTATGGAACCTTTGCCTGAGATGGAAAGGGTGATTGATTATCCGCACACGAATATCAAGTCAGCATGGATGGATCTTTTTCTTGCTGGGACTGCCAAGTTTTGCATTGGGACAACGTCTGGGCTGACCAATGTTCTTATCAGCTTGGGGACACCTTGCTTGCTTGTGAATTGCATTTCGAACTATTTTCAGCTTTGGAACAATCGCGTTCTGTTTATATTCAAACCTTTGTGGAATCAGAAAGATCGGCGATATCTGAGCGTTTCCGAAATGACCGACAACTCATTTCGATGGAAACTCTTTAACATTAAACAGCTGGGAGAGCTCGGCATCGTTCCTCATGCTAATACGGCTGAAGAGATTGAACGTGCGACAATTGAAATGCTGGTGCGACTTGAAAGCGGCGTCATCATGCAAGAGACGGAAGCGGATCGCGCGTTAAGGTCGCAATGCGAGGTGGTTGGAAACCGAAACTACTTCGGCAATGGACGTCTTTGTCACTCGTTTTATGAAGCGCGAAAATTGAATTTTGGGGGCGGACAGTGATTTTAAGCTTTATCTATAAGCTCTTGGAAATCGACATTCTCTTGTGATAGTATTACGTTCCTTTTGAGTGTGTTGATTAGCTTTGTCTGGCAATTACGAGGGGGCAACAATGGGTTTAGCTATGAACATTTTGGAATATCTCTCCAACAAAGGCTATCTGAGACCGAATTGCGCAATTCTCGATATTGGGTCTCAGTGCCTTTACCATGCAGAGCCAGCATCCATAAAAAAATTTGTTGAAAAATACGGTCGCATCACGGACCCAGATGTGTTCGAAAAGGAGGCTGAGCGCATTTCCTACTTTTCTTGGCCGAGACCCGGGGAACGTACCAGTTATCTTTCTGAACTTCTCGATTTAACATCGCTTGAATACACATCATTTGATGTTTGTCCGGCACTCAAAACCGAGATACTTGACCTGAACCGGGAGAATCTCCCCGAAAAACACAGGGAGCATTTGACCTAGCCCCCGAAAACTGAGCCAGTTGTTGTGATAGACTTCTGGCAACAGAAAGGGGCAAAAAGATGGCGAGAAAAAGGCTTCAACCCGAGGAGATCATTCTTAAATTACGAGAGGTCGAGATCCAGCAAGGGAAA
>CAIOAT010000038.1 GCA_903856085.1 Candidatus Omnitrophota bacterium
CCCGTGTCCTTCAACGTCACGTTGTTCCCGCTTGTGATCGCCACCGTGCTGAAGTTATTGTTGTTATCCAAAGTAATATTGTTCCCGGCTCCGGCTGCGAGAGTCGTAACCCCAGTCACAGTGAGATTCCCGCTGTCTGTGATCGCGCCGTTCGCTGTCACACCCAACGTCCCACTCACTGTGGATGCGCCAAGATCAATTGCGTTGGTGTCGCGCAGCAACACATCATTCGCGCTGATGACAGAAACAGCTCCCGTGAAATCATTTCCGCTATTATTCAGCGTCACATTATTTGCGCCCGCCGTAATGGTCGTAGTCCCCGTAATGGTCAACGCTGCCGTCTGAGTGATCACACCCCCGGAATTTAAAACTAAATTTAAAATTCCTCCGGCAACAGTAGCACCGATGGTAGCACCAATCGTGATCACGCCTGCCGCATTCAGTGTTAAACTCGCTGCTCCTCCATTAGATTTTGAAATTGCTGCCAATACTGAAATATCCCCGGCTTGTGTGATCGCGGCAGCCGCAGTATTGATGATTACACTGGTTCCAGCATTAAGAAGCGTATTAATTAGAGAGGCTAGAACCTGCGAAGGTTGCCCGTTATTGGCCGTATTGCTCGGCGTCCATGTTCCTCCGGTAAAACTACCGCGCGAATTCCCGCCAGGATTGGTGACAGCAGTTACGATCTCGACATCACGGGGATCCAGCAACCATTTCCCGGCACTACCGTTTGCGGCGCCGGCGTTGATACGAATACCTTCAACATCCAAAAATTCTTTACCGGAGGTTTCGACAAAACCGCCGTTACCGGACACAGCTCCGCCTTTGGCGGAAATGGTCCCATACGCACGGGTCGTATTGTTGGACCAGAGAATGACCTTGCCGCCGTTGCCGGTTGAAAGAGCATCAGCCCAAATTTGAGCGCCTTTGTCCATGTAAACGAAATCCGCATTGCGGACAGTGCCCTTGCCCTGATAATCGCCGCCGATGAGAACTTCCCCGCCGCCCGCGTCACCAGAGACATCGATCTTGGCTTTTTCAAAAAGGCCGACCTTTTTCCCGAGAACATAGACCTTGCCGCCTTTTTCACCCGCATCACGGCCCGAAGCATCCAAAGTTCCATTAACGCGCACAACACCCGCATCGCCGCCATCGAGGACAATCTTCCCGTCTTTTTCACCGATCGTCTGGGCTTCTATAACACCCGTATGATTGATAATGTTGTCAAACGCCTCTTCAGCACCACGCGCCTTGACGATGACCACGCTTCCTTTAATGGTCCCGTCATTCTTCCAAACATCACTGACTTTTTTACCGTCCTTGTCATAAACCTCGGCCGTGATCGAATCATTCACTTCCATCGAGATCACACCGTCCTGGGTCAAGGGAAAGGTCACTTGCTTGGAACCCGCGGAAATTCCGACCACCCCGCCCCCGGCTGAAAGAGTTCCGACATTCGAGAAAGTCCCGGCCACGATGGCCAACCAGTCTCCATTAACGTTGATCGTGCCGCTGTTGGAGAATCGACCCGGTCCTTCAGCATTTTGATGCAAACTCGCCATCCCCGCAAAAAATTGGGCTGCATCCACCCCCAGTGTCGTAACGAGGAGATTCCTGGCCGCGCTGATATTGCCTGTATTGACGAAATTCTGAAACGCAAGAAGCCAATCACCTCCGCCGAAATGTATATCGCCGGCATTGACAAAATTCGCGCCGGACAATCCAGCCCTGCCGTTTGACAAGATATTCCCCAATGCATCCACAATGTTATAGTTCAGGGTATTCCCGGCGGGGTTATTGACCGAACCCTCCCGGATCGTTCCGTTCAGGACATTGATATCCTCAGCATGCGCCGGACCGGAAAAAGTCAGGACATGAAGCGCGATCGTCAGGACAGCTAAAGTACGTTTGATCTTCTTATTCATTTTATTTTCTCCTCGTTCTGGGACGTTTGGATTTTTGGGACGTCCCATGAACACTGAAATTTTCCCACTACATGATTTCTGCGTTAATTCCGTAATAAAAAGCTGTCTCTGAACCATTACTTGCTTTGGATCCTGTAGGTGTCGCCCACTGGATCCTCGCGTAGATCTTGTCAAACAGACGAATGCGAACCCCTATACCCGCACCCGCTAAAGTGCGGCTATCCTTTTCACCGGAGAGCGGCTTACGCAAAACGCCGCCGCCAAAATCAAAAAAAGTCACGCCCTGAATCTGCTGGCGCAAAGGTTCCTGCGAGCGCGGCAATTTCCAGTCTTTGGGGAAGAAATAACTCGGAACAAGAAGTTCGTTCGTCATAAGGGCGCCATAATCGGCAAGATATTCGCCCTCTGGATAACCACGAACCGCGAAGGCACCGCCCATGATCATTTGCTCGGAAGGCGCCAAGGGGTCGTTGGTCAACTGCAGTTGACCGCGAAAGGTGTACATCATGCCTAACGGAAGCCGTTGATACCGCATTAATGAAGAACGATAAATGGAAAATTGACCGCCAGACCCCGGACGCGTCGCTCCTGGGTCGTTCTTGTGGGAGGAACCAAGAAATCCGGCGAACCCCTGGTGGAAAGAGTTCGGGAAATAGGTCTTGCCCCAACGGTCCGTGAACTCCAGGTTCACGCCCATATTAAGGATGCGGAGTTCATCGACGCCGGACTTCACATCAAGCGTTGTGTTCTTCACGCTTTTCCAGTCAAATCCAAGGTTCAGCGATGTCTCGACCCAGGACTTATTGATGACCGGCTGGAGAGCGTAAATGCTGTAGGTCGTGGCCGCGCCGTTGATACCCAGAGACTCAAAATCCCCGCCGAGTTCCACAGAAGATCGGCTGTAACTGATCCCCACAAGCGTTCCCGAGGAATGAACGGGGATATTGTAATCGGCACCGACCGCCCAGGTACGACTCCCCAACTGATAGCGTGAGGACAATTGATCCATTTGCCCAAAGAGATTGGTGTCGGAGAGCGAAAATCCGACGCGGGTCTTGCCGGTGTTTGGGGTCCCGAGGTTATTGACGTCCACGCCGGGATGAACCGGGAACTTGTCTTTCGCCGCGATCTCGATATCCGTCGTCCCCGTTTCTTTTCCAGGCTTCAAGATAGCCTTCACCTGGACGTCACGGTGCTTGTTAATAAAAGAAAGTGCGCTGCGAAGGTTGTTATAAAAAACAACCTGACCGGCACTCAAGCGAATAAATTTTTTGATCACTTTTTTGGAGAACCATTTGTTGCCGGTCACTTCGATCGCGCCAAGCCTTCCTTCGATCACCGCGATCTCCACGTTTCCGCCCGCAATGGTCTGCGGCGGAAGATAAACGTAAGCGGCAATGTAACCTGCATCACGATAATAGCGTTTGATGTCCGTCGCGAGCGCCCGGAGATCACTCATGTAAACTTCTTGGCCGATATATTTTTTGATGAGGGGTGTAAAAACCTCGGAAGGAATACTGTTATTGCCGGTAAGCATGACGCCTGTCAGTTTGAAAGCTTTACCTTCCTTCAAACCCTCTGCTTTTTCCGGGGCCTCGATCTCGACCTTCGCACGTTCTTCGATTTTCCGTTGCAAAACACGCGCACGGAATTGCTGTTCCTGCTGAAAATAGGATTGCTGCGCACCCGCGGATTCATTTTTATCCGAATCCGTGGCGGCAAATAAAGGTGCCGCGCAGGAGAAGATCATTGCACCGCAAAGAAGGAGTTTAAGGAAGAGAGTGCGTTTCATAGGATTCCTTTTCTTAGAAGATGCGCCTCTGAAGACCCAAAGAACCAGAAAAAAACCAAAAAAACCGGAGGGAAAATCTCTCAGCGTGTGGAACGGCTGAGAGATAGCACTCTATCGTGAATTAGTCAATGCCGGTTTCCCTCTAGAGTTGCATCACAATAACACGATTTTTTCCGCACACTATCCCCTGTCAACTCAAATCAACTGGATATAATAATTTATAGCAATTCATAGCGTCCTCAAAATTAGAAAAAATGGCTATTATAAATCATCTCGGATGTTTTTTGGGAAGGCCCGCGATGCTTTTGAACAAAGCCCACCGGCGGAAAACAATCGCTTCGGAACACCACCCCGCAACTTTGCCAGGATTAAAAACAAGGTTCACTTTCTTTTTGAGAACATTTCTTGTAGAATGACGCGCTCTGCTGGCAATACTTTGTGCTGGTGTCCCACGGGGACTGCGGACTGCTGTAAATGCCCGACCGAGTTTTGTCGCCGCAATGAAAGTTGTTTCGAAATATCAGCCTTATGCTGGTGTAGCTCAGGGGTAGAGCAGCTGTTTTGTAAACAGCGGGTCGGGGGTTCAAATCCCTCCACCAGCTATCTTATCGTACGGATCACGTTTTTACGGGGAGTTGCCCGAGCGGCCAAAGGGGACAGACTGTAAATCTGTTGGCTTTTAGCCTTCAATGGTTCGAATCCATTACTCCCCATTTTTTTCAAACAATAAAAAAGCCACGCGATTTTTTGCGTGGCTTTTTTTATTCTAACACTCTCTTACAAAACTTCTGGACCTTCTTAGGCGGCTTGTTTCTTCCCCAAGAGGAAATACAGGATCATGCCGACAACCGGCAGGATCAGGATCAAAAGGATCCAAAGAAGTTTCTTGCCCGTGGATGCGGAACTTTTTAAACAATCCACGATGGCGATGATATCCAGCACCAGAACCGCTAAGCCCAGAAGTGCGCTCATGAGTATCTCCTCCCCTTTTTAAACTACCGTTAGACTCTAAGAAAACCCAAAAACTTCTTCAATCCTTAAACATGCTTGACGGGATCCTGCGAACCATAGAGCGTGTCCTTTTCTGCCACCTTGCGCTTGAAAAGACGCTGGGGCCCAAAAGGCTTCATCATGATCAAAATCGCCGGCATGACCAAAAGCGAACAAATGAGCGCCAAAAAAATGGTGAGACTGGTCAGCACCCCGAAATGCACAGTGATGCGGAAACTTGCACAGACGCTCGAAGCGAAGCCCATGCACAGGATCAGGGTCGAGACAACCATCGATTGACCCATGTTGCGATAGGTGTGATGCAGGGACTGGATATAGTGAGAACGGTGCTGGAACTCCTTGCGGAACCGGTAAAGGAACTGGATCGAGGCATCCACCACAAGACCCAGGACGATGCTCGCGATCATCGCGGTCGCAGTTGAAAGCTCGATCCCGGCGAACCCCATGATCCCATACACCGCAAGGATCGGGATCAGGTTCGGGATGGCGGCCAAAAGCCCGAGCGGGACGGACCGAAAGATCAGAATGATCACGATCAGGATGGCCGCGAAAGCCACTCCGAAACTTTGGGCCTGCTCATGGACCAGGCTCTTGGCGATCTTCCCCAAAAGAACTACGTTCCCTGTCAGTTTGTATTCAAAAACATCGCTCATGTGGTCCTGAAGATATTCCCGCACTCGTTCCTCCAAAAGAGCCCCTTGCGTCGTCCCGATCGCGCGCATACGCGCCTCCATGCGGACCTCTTTTAAATCTCGCGACACCAATTTCCAAAACTCAGGATCGTTCGACCGGACCATCCCCTTGAAATAAAGGTTCAACATCGCCGGACTTTTCGGGATCCGGTAGGCATTGGGGTCATTTTCGCGCGCTTCGTTGATCTTTTTGACAAGCGTCGTAATGCTGTTGACCTTTGCGATTCCGGGCTCGCTTTCCAAATAAGTTTTGAATTGATCGAGAAGATTCAGCGTCTTCGCGTCGACCATACTCTCTCCGTCCTTGCGGCGGAATACAAACCCGAGCGAATAGACACCGGTCAAATGTTCGTCAATAAACCGCGTCGCGATCGCAAGCGGCAGATTCGGCTTCATCTGTTTCACAATGTTGGTATCCACCTCGAGTTTCTGAATTCCCTGCAGAGAAAACACCAGCACCAGCCCCGTCGCGATCAGGATCCACCATTTCCAGCGGAGTTCGAGGTTCTCGAGAAATCCCAGAAGAACTCGGTTGAAAAAATGCCCTTCACCTGAAGCCTTGGGATCCACCGGCCGGTACGGCAGGATCGGAAGAAGCAAGGTCGTCATCACGAGCTCGATAATGTAAGAATAAAAAGTCCCAAGCGCCGCATAGATCCCGAAACTCTGAATGGCCGGGATCGGGGAAAGCGCGAGCGAGCCAAACCCCAGGACCGCCGTAAAATGCGTAAGAAAACACGGCATCCCGAGTTGCTGGATCGTCACGTTCACCGCCTCTTTGAGGCTCTTTTGATGGGGCCGGACCTCAAAAAAGAGATTGATCAGGTACGTCGAATTGATCACCGAGACGATCATGATCACCGGGGCAAGAAGCGAGGTCATGAGATTTAATTCCTGTCCCAGAAGCGAGATCGTCCCGAGTGTCCAGACAAGCGTGGTAAGGACGATCGACATGGAAAGGACCACGCAGGAGAAACTGCGGTAGATCAGAAAGGTCATCACGACCAGAATGATGGAGATGAGCGGCACAAAAATCCTCTGGTCGCGTTGGATCAGATCAATGAACTCGTACTGTTCGACGGGAGCACCCGCCATGTAAAATTTCACGCCGGGCTGCTCAAAATCATCCAGATAATCTTTAAGCGCCTTGATGAACGCACCATTGGCCGAGGCGCTGTTCTTTTCAGCGGGCTTCAGATAGACGAGAATATTGGCGATCTTCCCGTCTTTGGAAACAATATTGCTAAGATAAAGCTCGTTATGGAGAACTTCTTTTTTGGCATCCGCAATCGACCGCTCGCCTTCGAACACCCCCTCCAGCGCCGGCACGGTCTTCACCCCCAGCGTTTTATGTTTGATATCCATTGCGTTGGTCAGACTGATCACGCGTTCCACCTGCGCATAGCTGGCAATGCCATCGGTAATACTCTTGAGGGTCTTGAGATTGGCAGGGGTGAAAAGATCTTCCGTCGACATCGCGACAGCGATCATCTGGTCGCTGCCGTATTTAACACGATACTGTTGATAATACTGGTATTCGGGGGACTTCTTGATGAAAAGCGTTTCCATGGAAGGGTCCACGGAGAGTTTTGAGACCGCGATCCCGAAGAAGAAGACACTGATCAGCATAGCCAGAAGGACCGGCCAGCGGAAATGATGGATGAATTCTGCGAATTGGCGGAACATGCCGTTATTTTAGCTGAAAGTGCAGAAAAGCCGTACCATTTTTGTTACCCATTAAGCCGCGCCCATGTCCTACGAACCCTGTGACCCGCGTGTCGTGGCGCATGGCACGGGATATTGTCTTGCGCCGCACTAGCACTGGCATTCGCCGATGCGCACGATCTTTGTCTTACTTTTAAATCCACCTACGATCGCGACCCGGCTTTTGGGAACCTCGAAATGCGCGGACAGCGTCTCGATTACAGCTTCGTTCGCGCGGCCTTCCTGGGGCGGAGCCTTGACCAAAACCCGGAGCTCCCCTCCCGGCCCTTCCAGAACAGCATTTTCTTTAGCATTCGTTTTGACTTTGATCGTGTATTTCATGGCGTTAACACAAGCGGAACATTCAATAGTAAAAGATGAAAGTTCTTTGCGTCACTTGTTCTCCGCTTTGGGTGGGATATCCCAAACCCAGGGAACCGTAGAAGTGCTTTCGAGCTCAAGAGGGACGCGGGCCTGGAAATCGTCCTGGAAGCACATACGGCTTGTTTTATGGCAGTAATAGAGCCTCGCGTTCAGAATCACGGCCACGGAGCCGGGGGGAGGCGTGAGTACCAGTTTATAAGGAGAAACAAGCGGTTTAAAATTCTTGTCGGCGATCGGCGCCGAGAGTGTGCCGTCCGGACTTTCAATTCGCCAAGTGAGTACGAAGGGAGCCCCCACGGTGAATTCGTAACCTTCTGGAAAACGAAATGTGATCGCAAGAGTTTTTGAAGCAACCGGCGGGTTAATCTCCGAAGGCCGGAAAAAGAATAGGACCCCGGCCGTCACCACCGCAACAAGCACTGCGCCATAGATGTATTTTTTCATCGAATCCCCTGCAACTCTTTTGAACGGAGCGCTGAGAGTCTTCAGCGTGGATTCAAGTTGGGATATTTTTTGTCTTTATCCGAAAGGATGAACGCTCGGTCAAGCTTGGGCCAGGGAATGGAAAGCGCGAGATCGCTCCAGAGAATCCCCCGCTCATGTTCGGGGGAATAATAATCCGAAACCTTGTACATGAATTCCGTCCCCTCTTCCAGAACACAGAATCCGTGCGCGAAGCCTTTGGGAATATAGAGCATCTTTTTGTTCTCGGCGGAAAGTGTGATCGAGAAGAACTTGCCGAAGGTCTTGGAACGCGGACGGATGTCGACGACCGCATCATAGACGGAACCCCGGAGGACTCGCATGAGTTTGGCCTGCGCGCGCGGTGCGATCTGGTAATGGAGACCGCGAAGAACGCCTTTGGCGGAAGCGCTGACATTATCCTGAACGAAATTGTCCTTGATGCCGTTTTGAACGAACAGTTTTTTGCGGTAGCTTTCGTAAAAAAAGCCGCGGGGGTCATCATAGACCTTGGGCTCAACCACGATCACGCCTTCAATGCTTGTCTTTATGAAATTCACAGAGTCACATTCCTTTAGAGCCGCAAGCCACGTTCCATGGAACACGCAGTGCGTAAAGCGGATTTTTCAATTAAGCAGTTTTTCGACTTCTTCAATGATCCTTACAAGATTAAAAGGTTTCTGCAGAAAAGTATCGCGACCGATCTTCTCCGCCTCATCCATCACATTCTGGTCCACGTATCCGGTCACCATAATGGTCTTGGTCTTGGGGGATTTTTCTTTGCACGCCCGGAGCACATCAAGCCCCGAGGCATCCGGAAGCTTCACATCGATCATCACCACATCCGGCTTGAGCTCCTCGATCCGCTGGATCCCGGCTTTGGCCGAATCCGCCGTGTAGGCCTCATAGCCCTCTTCCTCCAGGAATTCCTTGATCTCCTGAACGATCCCGGCCTCGTCATCCACGATCAGAATCTTTTTTTTCATCGGGCCCATGAATCCCCTTTCACCTTACACCCACCCAGAAAGTGCCGCATTCCTGCGTATTCTAACTTGTCAGGCCTCCGGGGGGAACATATTTCAATGCCGGCGTCTCTGAATAGATGGGAAGCGTCAGCGTGAAGGTCGTTCCTTCCCCAAGCTTGCTATCGACCGTAATGGTCCCGCCATGAAGTTCAATGATGTATTTACACATGTAAAGGCCAAGACCCGAACCTTTGCCCGGCGCCTTGGTCGTATACCCGTAATTAAAGACCTTCTTCATAACTTCCTCGGTCATGCCCGAGCCGTTGTCCTTAAAATGGATCGCGACCATGTTCGGATCCCGCGGATCGATTTCGGCCAAGACCCCGATCTTGCGATGCCGCTTGCCGGCCATGGCGTGATACGCGTTGATGAAAAGGTTCAGAAATACCTCCTGCAGACGCTCCAGATCCCCGCGGATCAAAGGGACATTGCCCGGCACATTAAAATCAACCTCCGTCCCGGACAAATTGTCGAGATAGGTCTGGAACTGCACAAGCGGCAGCGTTTCTTCCAGGATCAGTTTCAAGGAAAGCGGCTCGAACTTCCCCTTCTCCGACTTTTTGAGAAGTCCGGTCAGTGTGTTGACCACCGCTTTAATGCGCTCGATATTCTTCTCCATTTTGTCAAAGACATCCAGGATCTCCGTCACTTTCATATCCTGGTTCTTGCGATATTTTAAAATGACGCGCGAAACATTCATAGAAAGAATAGTCAGAGGATTGTTCACCTCATGCCCCACCGACGCGGCCAACCGGCCCAAGGTCGCCATTTTCTGCTCGTGGATAAGCTGGGCCTGCGTGTCCTGCAATTGTTTATTCGCGCCTTCGGCCTCCTGCAGGGCTTTCATCAAAAGCGTCTTCGAATGCTCGAGCTGGTCGTTGATATGTTCCAATTCGTGGGACTTCCGGAGAGCCTCGTCATAAAGCCGCGCGTTCTCGATCGCAATGGAGGATTCCTGCGCCAGCGTGTAAAGCAGGTTCAGATCTTCATTGGAATAATATTCGCCGGATTTCTTTTCACCCAGCAGGAGAATGTTACGGAGCTCCCGGCCCAGAAAACTCGGCACGCAACAACTTGCGTGCAGTTGATTCATCCGCTCCCGGATCGCCTCGTAATCATAGGCCTTCGTGCTTTTATCCCGCTGATACGACGACGCCTCGACCTGCTCCTTGATACGCTCGATATCCACCGCCTCCTTATGGGTCTCGAGATAGTGGATCAGAGGATCATTTTCATAAAGCGTGAGAGTCAGGAATTTCTTGTCGAATCCGCGCTGGTACACCAGATGATACTGATCGCTTGACCCTTCCCGCATCAGCACCGCCGCATTCCTCACGCGCATCTTCATGGTGATAAAGTGAACCACCAGGCCCAGCAAATGCTCCAGCGACTCGATATTCGACATCCCCCGCGACGCATCCTTGAGCAATTTCTGATAGTCATATTTTTTCTGAAAAAGAAATTTGTCGGTGAGATTAGTCAGCAACTTTCGAGTTGGATCGAAAAGAATGATAACAATTAAAATGCTAAGAATCTGCCTAGCCGTTTGCCCCATCCCGGTTAACTGACCGAAATAGCTCTGAGCTAATGCTGAGCTAATTCCCACAATCGCCATCATCGCCCCGAGGATTCCAGCAAATACGAGTGTTCTTTTGAGGATAAGCTCTATATCCAACAGTTGGTGACGAACTATTGCATAAGCCAAAATGCCAACATACATACTTACAAAAATATTCAAATAGGGTGGGAAATTAAAGCCGAACCAAGGAAGCCAATTTGTAGCTCCCCCCAAATACCCTATAAGCGTAGCTATAAAGACATATCTAAGCTGAATCGCTTTTCGATCTTGTTTATTTATAAATCCGCGAAAAAGATAAAAGAGTCCAAGCCCAAACTGAAGAAACCATAAAACGAAATAAACATAAAAAAGATTTTCCACAACTGGCCAATAACCCCAGCTAGACTTCAAAGCAACTGTCTTATAGAGAAAGAAATTCAAGTTGAGGAATATAAAAACTAAGTTGATGAAGTGGAAACCGAACAGAACTTTTTTCCTCTTATTGGTATCACCTAATAATGCGAAAACAAATTGCAGATACGCGGAGTTAATCAGAATAATTCCAGTAGTTAGTATCTGGAAAGCTGTTAGCGCCGTTTCCGGATCACGGGAGTATCCCCAAACCCAATAGCCAACGCTGTAGAGAGCTATGGAGAAATTAAAAAACAGATAGGATCTATTTTTCCCGTCCTGAGGGCGTTTCAAAAAAACAAATATGCCGAGCACAAGGCTTGTCGTCATATTCAAAAAACCCACAAAGGCAGAAAATGGCATTTTGACTCGGCTTTATTCTAAAGCTTTTTTGACTTTTTCTAAAAAAAACTTGAGGTCGAATGGCTTATGAATGTAGTCTCGGCACCCTAAAGTTTCAGCTTCCCTCTCTAATATCTCGTCTGCATACCCCGTGATAAATATAATCGGCACACCTTTCCTAGAGGCTACCGAATGAGTTCGAATCTCCGTTAAAGTTCTTATCCCGTCGAGCTCCGGCATCCGGACATCAGAGATAATAAGATCAAAATCCGTCTTTAAAGCCATCTCTATTGCCTCTCTCCCGTCGTTCGCTGCAAGCGCCTCGTAACCTGCGCGATTAAGCAATTTGACAAGAGTAAGAGTGATCATCTTTTCATCGTCAACAATAAGGATCTTTCGCTTTTTCATCTTTCACCTCAATGCTTGTTTGCCCAAAATCAGTTCGTCGAAGAATTTCACGCTCTCCTCTTGAATAAGCCGCCAAGAATCATTATGAAAATGGTTGTTTGACTGAGTCAACACTTTTCGTTTAGACGCCACTTTTATCCCTTCGAATAGCTCATCCGTTTTAGCAATGGGCATAATTTCATCACGTTGCCCACGAAACAAAATGAGCGGAATATTTATTTTGTCCGCGAGCGAGATGATATTGGGGGAATTTGCAATCTCGGACCAAAAACGGAAAAAATCCTTCGATTTAAGCAATCCATAACGATGCGGAAAAGCAAGCTCTTCTCGAGAAAACGCCCCCCGCTTAAAATCGTTAAAAACTTCGAAATGATCCAACGCATTGTCAATAAAGGGATGCAATTTTCCGCGGAGCATAAAAGCCTGTTTCACTTCTTGATTATAGCCACTCTTGAACCAATGCTCATAAGACTCACACAGTGAAGTGACAATCGTCACAACACTTCCAAATCGAATTCGTGGTTCCTGCAGAGCTGCCAACAAGCCGATAAGCGCACCCGTGCTATGCCCAAGGATGCCTATGTTGTGGGCATTACGAAAATGATAATTTTTCGCCAGATAATCAACGCCTATTTTAAGATCCTCTATCGAGTTATTTAACGTCCATTCCCCTGTAGTTCCGGCATGACCTCGCAAATTATAGGTGAGAAGGAGATACCCATTTTTAGAAAAAAAATCCCCATCAATTTGATAGGATTTAGTGCAATAACCTAGCCCGTGAATAAAAATAATCATCCCTTTGCAATCTTCTAAACAATCGGGCATAAAAATCTTCCCTTTAAAAAGAGCTTGATCGCAAAGAAAATCTATTTTTTCAGTTTTCATAGCTTATTTTCGCGCTGTACAAATGTTATACATTCCCCAGGGATCAGAACCAATCACGACGTCTGCAAAACCCGTTTCGAGAAGCCACTCCCTTAAATGCTCAGGATTTCGATAATGAACCGCCCAGGATTGGCCATATTGTGTCGTACAAACTTTTTCCATCAACTTTTGGCTCAAACTCTTTTGGACATTACTCATGATTAGCATGCCTTTACTTTCGAGCCCCTGATAAACCTCTTTTAGAAGTTGTTTCACAGACTCATCTTCTAAATAATAAATAAACCCGGAAGCAATCACGACATTGGGGGTCCATTTAATTTTCCGCGCAAGATTTCTAAGATGCTTAATCTTCATGGCGTTCGCCCGAGTGTATCGAACATAGGATCTAGACCGTGGCATTCCGCCTGCCAAACGCCTTGCCAGGCTCACCGTTTCTTTATCGTAATCTAAACATAACGCCTCTATATGATCACCGCTATATTCATTCTTCAATTCGATAAGATAACGAGAAGTCCCAGATCCGACGTCAAGCACCTTGGTCTTCCTTTTCCGGAAAAGGTTATTCCGAATCTCATTTCTCAAAATTTTAGCGATATTGTCTTTGCGATTTCTCGTTGCTTTAACAGAAGGTAAATCCAACAATATCCGATCCACCATTTTCCCGAAGGCAGTAATTCCTTCGGCCTTGTTATCATACATATGCTCAAAGTTCAGCCCCGTATCAGCATGGCCCAGAACGCTTTGGCGACCAAGTCGGCTCGTCAATAAGATTGTTTTTATAAATTTTTTATAGAAAATATCTTCTATTTTCTGATAAATTTTATTTTTTTTGAGCGAATTAAGCATGAGGTTTCAAGAGAGCCTTTGCTTTGGTTTGAGGCTGATCCCTACATTTACAACCTATTTTATTATCGGATTCCTTAGACGTAACTGTAACTAAACGAACAGGTTAAGAACTCGAATCAACTGCAATGAAAAAACGACAAAACTTCTGCGAATCAGCTGCTTGGATTTCGTGAAGAGAAAGTAAAAACCAATCAAATATACAATACCGCTGTTTAACAGCCCAACAACCAAACAGTAGTGCATATTTTCGGATCATTCCCTCTTTGGATTCTCTCCGCGACTATCCTCGACCTCTCTCGGCCAAGACCGGATGTTAAAATCTTTAAGCCAGTCACAACCTAGTCTTCAATGAGGTAAACAAACAGTGAATGCTGTTCCCTGCCCCGTAGCTGACAGCACTTCTATCCGCCCTTTGATCTTCTCAACGAGCTGTTGGGTAATAAAAAGACCAAGCCCTGTCCCCTCAACCTTGGTCGTATAAAATGGACGAAAAACATGCGCGAGTTTATCCGCGGGAATTCCGAGACCATTGTCTTGAATGATTACGCGGACCTTATCCTGTTCGGATGCAGCACGAATAATGATCTCGCCTCCCGCGGACTTTTCCTTTAACGCCTGGCACGCGTTGACGATCAGATTAAAGAATACCTCCTCAAGATATCTTCGATCAGCTTGAACGCTCGGAAGATCCTTGGGGAACTCACGCGTAAGAGCGATATTATTCGCAGCGAGCTCGTAACGAACGAGGGGCAGGATGCCTTCGAGAACCTCCGCGATCGAAACAGCCTCGAATTTCATCTCTCCTTCGATCCCCGCTTTTGCGAACATTGAAAGCCGCTTGATAATATCCATGGCCCTATCGGCCTGATCCACGCTTCGCTTCATGGCGTCATTGGCGCTTTCCAGAGCTTTTTTGTCATTTGAGAAAACGCCTTCCTTCTGACGGTCGAGACAACTTTCCGCCAATCCTTTGATGATGAAAAGAGGATTTCTGATCTCGTGGTTGATGCTCGCGGCAAGCACCCCGATTGCCGTGAGTTTGTCCCGATGCGCAGCCTGCGCAAGTTTTTCCATTTCAAAAATACTGGTGCGAGTTATAACATAAGCAAGACCAAACGGATAGATCGGCAATAGAAAAAGCCCGTATTGCGGGAAGGAAATGCCATACACAGGTAAAAAAGTTAAACTTCCTCCGAGGTAACCCGCGACCGATACGATTAAAAGACTAAGAAACTGTTTTTGCTCTTCGGCTGATGCCTTAGATATTTTTTTTATCAACTCACAAAACCCCAAAGGGACGGTAAGAAAGTAAATCAGGGTTAACAAATTATATGCAGGACCGCCCTTTGTATAATGAGCAAACTCCAAAATAGGCCTGAGCTCAGGAACAAACCATGGTGTAGGCGCCACAAGCCATACGATAGCCACAATAAAATAAAGGAACTTTAACAGAGTCTTACGACGCGACAAACTCCCGGTAAGCGCCAAAATGAAATGAAACCATGCAACAGGA
The DNA here is from genome assembly GCA_903856085.1 of Candidatus Omnitrophota bacterium. Taxonomy (GTDB): domain Bacteria; phylum Omnitrophota; class Omnitrophia; order Omnitrophales; family Aquincolibacteriaceae; genus Aquincolibacterium; species Aquincolibacterium lacustre. The sequence continues at coordinate 14,962 of CAIOAT010000038.1, forward strand.
ATAAGCGCCGCAAAAGCATTTGATGCCCTTACCGCCCATAAAGCTACCGCATAGCTTGTTGATTGAAGCAGCATGAGGGCAACACCAATACCCCAAATTGCAATAACCGTCGCATGCCAGAAGAAAAGCTTACCAACTTCGTCCGGACGTTTGAGCCAAACAAGAATGCCGACAAAAAGGGAGCAGAAAACGAAACAGAGAACAGAAAAACTATACGGATTCATACTTTAGAAATGGGGGTTAGAGGAAATTTGACTGTAAAGGCCGTCCCTTTGCCGGGCTTCGAATCCACAGAGATCGTCGCGTTGTGACGTTTCAGGATGGCGAAGCTGACGGCAAGGCCGAGGCCGGTACCGGAACCCACGTCTTTAGTTGTGAAGAAGGGATCAAAGATCTTTTTCTGATTTTCTTTTGGAATGCCGATTCCGTTGTCCGTGACCACAAGTTCAGCTGCGCCGGGCGTCTCACGAGTTTCCACCGTGATCTTCCCCTTGACCTTGGCTGCATGAACGGCGTCGCGGGCATTTACGAGAAGATTTGTGAGCACCTGATCGAGCTCGCCCACGATCCCCTTGACCGGCGGCACTTCTCCGAGCATCATCTCGACTTCGATATTCTCCTGCTGGAACTGGAACCCGAGAAGCGCGCAGGTGCCTTTCACCACGTCACGCAGATCCACGTCCTTATGCGGCGTCTCTTCGACGGTCTTGCGCGCATATTTCATAAGCTTCTGCACGATCACCTGGCACCGCTTTGCGCCTTCTTCGATCAAATCCAGCGACTCTTTATCGTCCTCGTTCGCGGTCATTTTGAGGATCTGCGCGTTCGTTAATACGGCCGTCAGCGGATTATTGATCTCATGTGCCACGCCGCCTGCAAGTGTCCCCAGCGTCGCAAGTTTCTCCGCCTGGATCAGCTGGTCCTGTGTTTTCACAAGCTCCCGCGTCCGGTCCCCCACACGAAGCTCCAGCTCTACATTCCAGCGTTTGAGCTCCTCGCTCATCTTCCGGACCTGAATATAAAGCTCGCTGATATTTTCATATTGCATGGAATTTGAAAAAGCGATCGTGACAGGTGATTTGAGCTGCGTCAGGAACTGGATCTCCCGGAATCCGTACTTCCGGAGGTTCGCCTTCCGGCCCAGATGCGCGACGCCGATCAGCCGCCCCCCCAGTACGAACGGCACGGCCACCCTGGCTTGCGTCGCGACGAAATACTCTTCGATCGCAGCCCGAAACGTCTCTACCTCAGGGTCCGAACCGACCAGGTCTCCCACCACCACCGCGTCGTGCTTCTCAAGCCACCTCAGAAAAGGATGGGCCCGCGGAAATGGTTTCAGGTTACGCAGACCTTTGGCAATGGTCGGCACAAATTCATCCTTTTTCTCGTCCAGTAAATAAACCGAAAGCTGGCGCACATAAAGTCGGCGGCGGAGCATGCGCGCAAAATTCTGCAAAAGATCCCGGAGGTTCTTCAGATGCACCAGTTCCTTGGAAAACTCCGTCAGGATCGCAAGCAAGTTTTCACGTTGACGCTGGAAAAGCTGATCGAGACGCGGTTGGATGGACCGGAAATAGAAATAGAATGCGCTCGCGACCGCCAGGTAATAGAACGTCGATGCCAGGGCTGAGGCCGGACCGCGAACCCGCTGGGACCAATACACCAGCGCGCCGAAGGGCACGGTCGCGATAGCACTTGTGGCAATCCACATAAGGGTTTTGTGAATGACGGTCTCGATATCCATAAGGCGATAGCGAACCACGCAGTAGCCGATGATGGTCGTAAAAAGAAACATCGGAAGAAAAGCGACCGGGAAAACATGGAGGCCATAATTAGGCAGATACTCAACAGAGCCGAGAGAAGAAATCACAAAGGCGGCAAACACGAGCCTTACATTTCTCTTGGTAACAGCCGTTTTTCCTTCCCGGTAGACCCGGACAAAGTTTGCAAAGGCAAAAGCCAGAACCGTGTAAAACCATAGAATGAACACGGGCTCCAGAGGTCCCGCTTTGGGAAAGAACCCGGTCGGATAGGCATACAATCCCTGAACGAGATAAGGAGATGAGACGCATATCAGGTAGAACCCGGCCGCTAAAAAATAATTAAAAAGGATCCACTTTCTTTTTTCCCTAAAAAGATCGGCTGACCATGTCGTACTAAAAAAATAAACGGCCGGCGTGACAAAAACAATCCCGAGCCAGGTGTAATCGCGAGACACCGCAAGTGCGACCGCTTCATTGGACATGGAGCACACGACCCCAACGCCCGTAAGCCATAGGCCCGCAGTCACCGTCGTGATCAAATAGGCAATGTGCGTTATGGCCTTCTTACCTTGAAAGAAAACGAAGATCCCCTCCAGAGAGATCAAAACGCCGACGACAAAATGAGGCATGGCATAGACATTCCAAAAATAATTCTGGAGATTAAAAATAGAGCTCATCATATTGCATCGCCCTCTGCATTACGTCGCGAAGAACATTCATGTGCTTTTGGATCTTTTCCCGGGGCCCCTTCATGCTAACAACACCGACTTTCCCACCGCCCTCGGAGGGAAGCGAAAAATTACTGAACGCGATAAAACCATCCTTATGAGCGTCGCTACTGGGCGCAACGAAAAAATCGGCTTTTTTGATGATCGTGATCCCCAGCGTCCCTCCGAATTCCTTGAGCGGCCCCATCAGAAATTTTGAAGTCGCCGCATACAAGGCCGACGGAGCGGCCGCGTAAGACTCCAGAAGTTCGTAGCTTTCGCTGCGACGTTTCCGGGTGGCAAAAAGCTGACGGTTAAACTCCTGCTGGAACACAAAAAACCCCCTGTCAGGCCGTTGCTTGTCAAAATAAGTACCGGGACGGATAAATATGAATCCAAGGGTCCGGTCACGCCCCGCCGTCGCGCGCAGATCCACCGGGATCGCGAATTTGAAGTCTTCAAATTCCTTGTACTGAGCCAATTTCCATATGAGAAGGGCCGCCGAGGAAATCACCTGTTTGGCACGCCGTCCATAACGCTTATTCAACTCGTTCCTCACCCTGAGGAAAGGCCGGAAATCAAGAAATTGATAGGCGTGAAAAACTCCGCCCGGACCCAGATCGGAAGAGCATGCCTCCGAGGCTATCCCCTCGTGATAACCGGAAGCAGGGAATAAAAGCCCCGCACGCGTCCCCCACTCTGCTTTGAGTTTATTCAAAATCTCCTGAGCCGGCACACCGTCCACGGGAATGTGGCTGAACTGGAACCAGAGGTCCGCCTCGTGGAAGTCTCCGAAAAACCGACAGACGATATTCAGCATACCAAGACCCGGATGCTTACACTGCGTGAAAAGGGGTACCTGAAAACGACCTGCCCCATCGGCGGAACGACCGGCGGGTAAAGACTCGAATCGGATAAATGTTGCCCCCAAGATCCTCGTTCCGAAGTCCGCCGCCCGGTGCCTCCACGGTTCCGGAATCGTTCCGGACTGTTTCGAGAGCCATTGTTCCCATTTTTTTTTCAAAACAATTGGACGTTTTTTTTCGTTTTGATCTTGGGTCTCGTTGTAAACCTGGATGATCCCCCGCAAGAGAAGGTCCTTCACTTCCACCGGCATGGCCCCCAGTTTTTCAGCATCAGTTTCCGAATCCAAGTGAGGCTCCAACCGCACCAGGTCACCGCTTTTATCGAAATCGGCCTCGACCATGTCCACACATTCCTTGAAACGACTCTTTGCGTCAAAGGTGCTCCACTCAAGTTCATAGTGAAACATGGGCTGGGACTTCATGAATTGAACGAGTCTTTGAAGGCAATGCCGTTTAGCCGAAGCGAGCGTTCTTTCAAGCTCTCCCTTTACATCCGACCAAAGATCCAGGCCAAAAACAGCCAGAGCGAATCTCGATTGTTCCGTCCGCAAATAGGATTGCGTCACCTTCCGCCAGCCATCCTCGTTCCGGGCGATGCCGGCTTTACGTAAAGCTCCTAGAATCTTGACCATCGCAAAAAAACCCAGGGTCCCGGGATTCAATTTGTCTGTGAATTTTTCCATTCCCAAGCTTTGCATGATCCCGCGTACGAAGCGAAGCCCGTGCGCTTTGACCCGCAGGATCCCGTGAGGTTCCACATAGGCGTTCTTACGATACCAAGCGACCGCCTTCGCAAGTGTTTCCTCAAAAGGAGTGGGCGTATAACCAAGCTCCCGAATCGCCTTGGAATTGTCATACGTGATGGACATCTTGCAGAAGTTGATACCTTCGGTCGGCATCAGAGGTTTCTTCCGGAACAGAAAATAAGACACAACCTCATCAAGATAGGTGAAACCCAGCAGAAACCAATGCGGGATCTTGAAACGCGGCGCCTTGACTCCCGTGCTCTTCTCGAGAAGCTGAAAGATCTCCTTCAAAGTGTAATGCTGGGTGTTCGAGAGGATGTACCGTTCTCCGGTCCGTCCGCGCTCCACCGCCGCGATATGAGCCCGAGCCACATCATCGGCATCGGCCACGGACCAAAGCGCGTCAAAATAGCCGGGATATTTTTTATTCAGAAATTTGACGATCACATCCCCGGAGGGGGTGGGTTTATGATCCCGCTCCCCGATCACGATCGCGGGGTTCAAGATCACAGCCGGCAGGCCTCTTTGACAAAATTTCAGGACTTCCTGCTCGGCCAGATATTTGGAACGGGCGTAGTGGCTTGCGCCACGAGGCTCAAACTCCGCGGTCTCATCCGAAGGACTTCCGTCGGGTTTAGCGCCAATAATCGCAATGGTACTCGTGTGAATGAATTTCTTGACCCCATACTTCAGGGATGCAGCGAGCATGTTGGCCGTGCCGGCAACGTTGATCTTGTAGATTGCTTTGGGGTTCCTCATCCAAAAAGGATAAAAGGCATACAACGAAGCGAGATTGAACACGACCGAACAGCCCTGTACGGCTTTCTCGACGGCCTGGATATAAGTCACGTTGCCGTCCACCACCTCGACATTCAGATTTTCCAGAAGAAAACTGTCTTTTCTTTGCCGGACCAGAACTCGCACTTCATACTTGGCAGCGATCAAATGCCGGATCAGGGTCGAACCTATGAAACCCGTTCCGCCTGTCACTAAAACCTTCATTGTTTCAAACCCCTCAGCGGTTATATTTCCGGTCGCGAGAAAGCATTGCGTTCCCTGCGGGTGCGAGATCAGAAACAATCTCCCGAGCCCCCCGCTCGTTAATGCTGCTCCGATCTTCTTTCCGCGCGGGAGAATAGCTCCCGTCGTGCCAACGTGTCATGAACGACGGACGGCACAAGTGGTTTTGATCGCTCGGATCTCTTCGTCGCTCACTTGCCGGTGTCCCCAGAAAAAGGGAGCAAGCTCGAATCCGTGTTTGCGGGCCATCCCAAGGATTTCCGCCATTTTGGGCTGGGTGATATTCCCTTTGCCCCAGGAAAAATTCTCGTAGCGCTCTTCGAGGGCAAGGACGATGGCTTCTGAAAAGCAGCCGTAAAGCACCCGGGGAGACGGCAAGCCAATGTCGAAACCGGCATTAAACTCCTGCGGCAGAGAGCAAATACCCCCCGAAAAGATCAGGATGTCCTGGCGGTCGCATTCCCGGTAAGAGATGTTCTTAGGGTACCCGATATCACAAACAATGGCGCCCGTCTTAAAATTCGCGATGTCGAGAATCGAGTGGGAAACGCTCGCCGCTGCGATCACGATATCCGCATCGCGAACGGCTTCGTTATTGTCATGCATGCCGTGAAACTTTGCTTTTCCGAACATCGCGAGCATTTTCCGCATATGCTCCAGATTCTCGACACTCCGGCTCGTGATGACGAGATCGCTGACCTTGTCCGCCAACGCCCGCGCACAGGCGCTACCGATATCCCCCGCCCCGCCGATCACCGTGGCCCTGGCTGTTGAAAGGTCCAGCTCACGAAGGCGCGCGGCTTTCAAAACCCCCTCAATCGCCAGCGCCGCGGTCAGAGTATTTCCTGTCGTGACCGGGATATTGATAAGCTTCTTGAATTCTTCTCCATATTTTTCTCCGGCGATCGAAGTAAAACCACCGAGCGCTACGATCCCAAGCCCGAGCCTCTCCGCCACCTTGCAGGACTCCACGACCTTTTGGACACCTTTTGCCATATCCCTGTCGAGCAGATCGGGAATGATATTACAGGCGATGAACGCCCCGCGGGTCGTTTTGCCGCTTGAAGCCCGGAATTCCTTCACATCATAGGAAACATAGGAAGGCACAAGATCAAAAATTTTGGACAAGAACTCCTCGGACGGGACCTTCATATCGGGCTTGAACGATTGGAAATATTTGATCAGATGATTGAGGTTGTAGGGATGGCCGATGACCCCGAAACCTCCGACATCGCTAATCCGACGGTCCCCGATCGTTTGATAACGGCGCTCGGTCAGGATCCCTTCAAAAGCCTGGAGCATGGAATCGAAGTTCTTTTTCACGCGCTCTGCAAGGACACCGCCAATAATAGTCTCAAGCACCGGGATCCCAAGACACACCCTCGCATCAACCCGGACCTCCGTTCCGCCTGAAGGATGCTCCGTAAGATGCCATTCCCCCTCGAAGGTCTCAAGATCTCCATCCACGGCCTTGAAACGAATGATGAACTGGTGGAAATCAAAGGTCTCTTCTTCTCTCCAGGAGATCGGAATGCGGCCCATATCTACCTTCCACGCAGTCACGACCTTCGCACGACTGTGACTTAAAACGCGGCATTCCTTGACATTCGGCATGAAACGAGGAAATTCCTGAACACGCGTGAGCAGTCGCAGAACTTTCCACCGCTTGGCGGGCAATATACGGCTCACGCTCACGGCATAGATGCCGTCTTTTTTTTCCATTGGGGGTATCCCCTCCATAATGTCCTAGGGCTATCCTGAGTCAGGACGCTCTTACATTATCGGCCGAAACCGGGGGTCTTTTAACCCCTGAGATCCCTACTTCCCAAGAGAGGAAACAGTGACGAGGATCTCAGCATCGTGATGAAACTCAGACTCTGCGCCTTTTTCTAGAGAACTGCAGTAACGGGGGAAGCGTCCTTTAAGGAAAATTTCAAGAGGATCTGGACAAAAAAACAGCCCCGCTTTTTCAAGCGGGGCTGTTTGGGAACCATTTCTCCAAAAAACGTCTCGCTTATTGCTTCGAGAACGTGATCTGGTCGATCAAAATACTGCCGGTCTTCGGGCTGGAATTGATATCGTCGAAGACAAAAACAAGCTCATTCAAAGAGTTCCAGTTTTCGATACGACGGAACTTCTCGAACGGGATCGAGATCTTCTGCCACTGGTCCGTGACGCCGCTGACAATATAAGCGGAAGGCTTGTTCGTCATGTCCTTAAGCTCGATCTTGAAACGCTTGGTGTATCCGAGCTTTGCATCACCCTTAACGTAGAAATTCAGGGTGTTGTAAGCCGTTGCATCCTCGCCGTTCAGCTTCATCCAGAAACCATTGTAAGCCGGATTCGGAGAATCCACATCGTAATCGAGGCGGATCGCGTAGCCTGAGGCATCCCCTTGGCTATCGTCCGTATCGAATGACATCTGGGTCCCCTGAGACTCATCGTTCGGATCCTTGTCCCATCCACCGAAATCACCGCCGATGTTATTCGGCTTGTCGCCGGTATCAAAATCCGCGATTACAAGCTCGTTCGCCTTGGCAGTGGCAGGAGCGGTCGCTGCATAAGCGGCAACTCCAAAACCGACAACCATCAACGCAACAAGCACTAACGTCAAACTGATGTTAAACTTCTTCATTTTCTTGTTACTCCTTTCGTGAAATGATACTGATTGGCGAGGGTCAGATTGAAGTATACCCTTTTAAAAAGATAAAAACAAGGGTTGCAACAAAAAAAGTGGGGCTTTGTTGAAGTCAGCCGGAACGACCGCTCAATTCCCCTATTTCCATGACTATATCTAAGCGGTCATCCCTTTTTAAAAAACATGCAACTCATTACATTAAAACAAGTTAGAACTTTTCTAGCTAGATCTTTGAAAAGGAATCAACCGCGACCTTCATTTCCTCAGCTTTCTGGCGGAGGTCTTCCGTGGGAGCATTTTTCTGAAAATCAGCAATTCTCGCCTTAAAATCGGAAATTTTTTCCTTTTCCACGCGCTGGCGTCTCAGGATAACATTAATCTCATGCGCCATATCGTGGAAAAAATCCCCTTCGCGAAGCTTGATGTCATTGGGTATTTCCCCGCGATTCACTTTAAGCAAAGTCTGGCGGAAACGATAAACCGGACCGGCCACGCGATGAAGAAAAACAACGCCATAAGCGCCGATAATAATAAGCGTGAGGATCAAGATCAAGGTCACACGTACAATGATCGAGTAGCTCACGTCATAGAGAATCTCGGCGGGATTGATCTTCCCGAAAGTCAAGGCTCCCCCGAAGGCGGCATCGCGAATGGTCTGATGAATGACCCAGGCTACCGCCGCCGAGGCCACCATAAAAAGAGCGATCAACATGAAAGAGAATTCCCGCTGCATCGGACGGTGGATGATAAGATTTTTCACATGTCGTTTATAGGGGCGCTGGGGCGTTGCTACTGTGGAATGCACGTTCACGTTCGTTTTCATGTTGGTCTCCTTAAGTAATGTGCTTTGTTAAATGGGATGGCTCTGAACCGTTTTGTTTATGGATAAGACATGCGCTTTTTCAGTCGTAGTTGAAAAAATTCTTCTTAAAATTTCACGAATATCGTCCGTGATCATCACAAGCGCCGGAAGCACAAAAAGGATCAAGATGGTCGAACTGATCAGTCCCCCGATAATGGTCACCGCCAGAGGGGACCAAAGATCGCTCGCCTGCCCAAAGCTCATCGCCATGGGCAGAAACCCCAGAATGGCCGCAATGGCGGTCATGAGAATGGGCCTAAGCCGGTCCACGCCTGCCTGAATAAAACGTTCTTTTTTACTTTGCTCTGCGGGTAAATGGAGGGCGTGATCCACCAGAAGGATCGCCGCATTCACGGAATAGCCGGCAAGCATGATCATCCCGATAAAGACTTGGGTACTAAGCGGTTTGTGCGTAATGGTCAAGGCCGCCCAGATCCCGATAAAATTAAGCAGAATCTTGATCATGATGAGGAACGGATAAAGATAGCTTTCAAAAAGGCAGGCCATGACCATATAGACGAGAAAGACCGTGATCAAAAGAGCAGCCGCCAATTGAGTCTTGCTTTCCATAAGCTCCTCGAATCCGCCGCCAAAACGCCAGTAATAATCGTCAGGAAGTTTCACATCCGCCAGAGCCTTTTTGACATCTATCGCTATCTTTTCGATCGGCCGCTTCACATCTCCTTTCACGAATACATAGCGGTGCTTTTCCTTGCGGTCAATGCTCTGCGGCCCGGTCGACGGATAAAAATTCGCAATCTCGCTCAAAAGGACTTGCTTGGAATCCTTGGTCTGCACATAGATTTGCCCTAAGTCATCGAGCTTTTGCCGGTAAATGGCCTGAAGACGCGTGATGGTTTCGATCTCTTCGCCTCTGGAGAGCTCATGGAATTTCGTGGGCCGCATGCCGCGAACTTGAGCATGCATGCTGTCTGCAACTTTCTTAACAGATAATCCGTACATTGCCGCCTTGCCTTTATCCACGACTAGAGAATACTCCGGCCGCTTGCGAAGATCCGTCATGACCAGATTGGTCAAGCCTTCGATTTTGGACATCCTGTTGGCAAAATCCTTTGCGAGTTTTTCAAGCTCATCCCCATCCTGACCATAGATATTCACTACAAGTTTTTTCTGCTCGGAAGAACCGGCGCCTTCATCCACGATCAGACTGTAATCACTGTGGATCTCCTTGACCGCCGCGTTCCCCTGCTCATCGATAAGCTTCATGATCTCTTCTTTAGAGTACTGGCGCTGGTGAGCAGGTTTTAAACGGACAAAAAGTCGCAGGTCGTCCTTCGAAACGGTCGTTGAAAAGAGCGTGATGTCCGGGATCTTCGCAAGTATCGCTTCAAGCTTCTTCATGGCCAGATCGTTGGACTCTAGACGCGCACCGGCCAGCGGAAACGTAACAATCGCAAATTCATTCTCTTCAAAAGTCGACGGCCAATCGATCGGTGTGCGGGCTAACATAAAAATAGCAAAAAAGCAGAGGCCGAAAACCGCTGGCACAACCTTCCATCGCCAGGCAATGCACCAGCGAATGGCGCTCACGTACCTCTCCCTTGCCTTATCAATGAAAGTGCTCGAAGTGTCTTTGCGGTGAGCGTTGAGCGCCGCGATCCCGAACTGACGGATGAGCATGGGGATGAGCATGAGCGCCGAAAAAAAAGATGCGATAAGAGAAATGCTGATAGTGAAAGCAAATCCCCCATACGTCAGCTGGATGGTCTTATCGATAAAAATGATCGGCATGAACACCACGAGCATCGTCAAAAGCGATGTCAGAAGCGGGAGCCATACTTCCTCGCTCCCGTCCCTGATGGCCTTCATGTCCCCAAAGCCACGCTCCTTCTTAGAGAAAATGTTTTCCATGATCACGACCGCTGTGTCGATCAGAATCCCGATCGCAAGCGAGAGCCCACTCAAGGTCATAACGTTGATGCTGATACCGAGAGCCGCCATAAAAATGAACGTCGCGATCAAAGAACACGGGATCACGACCAGGATGATGGCCGCTAGAACCCAGTTGCGGATAAAAGCATAAATAACGCCCATGGTCAGAACCAGTCCCAGATAGAGCGCTCCCTTTACGTCGTCAATAGCGCGGGCAATCGTTTGTGCCCGGTCATTAACAATGACGACCCTAACAGACTCATTTTTTTCCCGCTGAAACGCATCCAGGACTTTTTTGAGAGCGTCCGCAACATCCAGGGTATTAGCCATAGCCGCTTTTTTAACATAGACCGTGACGTTCTGATCCAGGTTCAGGCGCGCCTGATCCGTAGCCTCAAGATAAGAGTCCTTAATGGTCCCTATCTCCTTAAGGGGTATGATGGATCCCTGGCGCGTGGTCTTCACGCCGATCTCTCCGACATCCTCCACCGAAAGAAAAGAGCCCATACTACGAACCGCGTATTCGAACTTTCCGGTCTCAACGTTTCCGGCCAAAAGATTGATATTGCTCTGACCCAGGACGTCCATCACGCGTTCGATCGAAATGTTATAGGCCACCATCTTGTCGCGGTCGAGCTCCACCAAAATCTTGCGCTCCCTCCCTCCATAGACCTCCACGCTCGCCACTCCATCCAGGCGGCTAATGACAGGTTTGAGCTTGACGTCCACGATCTCACGGATCACTTCCGGAGACATGTTCTCCGAGGTCACCGCGAACGTCAAAATGGCAGACTGAGAGTCATCGAAATTGGCGATTACGGGCTTTTCGATTTCCTTGGGGAGAAGGGGTTTGACACGCGCAAATTTTTCCCGGATTTCGAGCGCAGCGAACTTCATATCCGTGCCAGGCTCGAATTCCATGGTCACGCGGGACTCCGCTTCGCGCGAACTGGAATAGAGGCTCTTCATGTGGCTGACAGTCCCCACGGCCTCTTCAATGGGTTTCGTGATCATTTTTTCGACGTCCTGGGAAGGCAGTCCACCGCGGGCGCGAACCACGATACTAACAACAGCCTGGCTCTGACCTTGATAAAGTTCAACCTTGAGCCGCACGAGAGAAATGATGCCAATCACGATCACAATGGCAAAAATAACGCTCACTAAAACCGGACGTTTAAGGGCAAAACTCGGCAGTCCCATGATCAGGCTGGATCCGGTTTCTCAACGCTTTCATCGGTGATCTCTTCCTCATATCCAAGATACTTTTCGAGGAATCGATTGACCACGATATAAAGACACGGAAGCACAATCAAAGTCAGGATCGTAGAGGAGAAAAGGCCTCCTATGACCGTGATGGCGAGGGGCGACAGAAGGGAGGAACCTCCTCCGAGACCTATGGCCACCGGCAACATGCCCATAATGTTCGCGGTTGAAGACATAAGCACGGGACGCGTCCGGATTCTCGTCGCTTCCCAGACTGCGGAAACCATTTCCTTGCCGTCCGCACGGAGCTGATTGATATACTCCATGAGCACAATCCCATTCCCCACGACCACGCCCTCCAGAAGCACGAGACCCAACAACGAGATCACGTTAAAAGAGGTCCCAGTTACTTTCAAAGCAATAAGCGCACCCCCGAAAGAAAGCGGCACGGTCACCATGATGATCAAAGGCTGAAGGAAGGATTCGAACTGCGCAGCCATGATCATGTAAATAAGCATGACGGAAAGCACGAAGGCAAAAATAACCCCGCCGAAGTTTTCTTTGATCTCCTTGGCCTTTCCGGAAAGTTTGACCTGAAAATCCTGGGGGATATCCTCCGGCACCTTCAGCCCGGCAAGAAGCCCTTGAACATCGGCCAGCACATCCTTGTCCTGACGGGTCTTATCGATCTCCGCAGAAATGGTCACCGTACGTTCCTGGTCCATGCGTTTGATCTCGCTCGGCCCTTGGCCACGATCGATGGAGGCAATCTCTTTTAAAGGAACGTGAATATCCAGGACCTTCGAATAAAGCAGCAGATTCCCGAGATTGGTGATGTTCTCTTTGTCTTTATCGCTCAACCTTACCCGCACATCGACCTCGCGCCCGGTCTCGCGGTACTGCGTCGCGACCACGCCTTCGATGGCCGCTTTCGCTGTAAGCGAAATATCCATCGCGGAAACCCCATAAAGAGCCGCTCGTTTTTTGTTAATCTCAAGTTTAGTTTCGGGCGATTTTTCTCCGATATCGTCCTGCAAATTGATCACACCGGGAATCTCACCAAGACGCGTTTTGAGTCGGCTTACCAGGCCTTCCATCTTGGCAAAATCGTATCCTTTGACCTCAATCAGAACCGGTTTAAGTCCCTTCCCCCCCACTGCAAATTCGCTTTCCTGAAGCACGAATTCGACCGAGGCGCTCTCTTTCTCCATGTTCATCGCTTCGAGTTTCTTGGTCAGTGACGCCACAACTTTGGCGGAAGAAACCTTGCGATCTTTTTTTAGCGTCACGAGAATAAGACTTTGTGACGGCCGCAAGGTTTCGACCTTAATTTCACCACGGTTTGTTTTTTCACTCCCGATTGCGACCGAAATGTCCTGGACCGTCTCTTCGGAACGAAGCATTTCTTCCAACCGTTTGCAGATCCCGTCGGTCACGTTCAACCGGGTTCCGAGCGGCATATCGACCTTCACGTAGAACTGGCCCTGATCCACCTTGGGCAAAACCTCGCGATCGATCGTCGGAATGAGGAAAAAAGTCAACGCTAAAACGGCGAAAACAAGAACCAAGATCCTGGTCATGAAGCGGTTCTGAGCATCCTTGCTCGGCAGATTCAGGATCCTTTTATCCAGGTCTCCCGTAAGACTGAACGGCTTGTATTCTTGCCGTTTGACTTTCACGTAGGTTGAAAACAAAGCCGTCTGGCAAAGTGGAACGAAAGTCGAAATGGTATGCGAAAAAATAATGCTCCAAGAAAGGTCCTTGAAGATCTGCCCCGCAACGCCCGGCACGAATACAATGAGGGGAAAGAACACGGCAACCGAGGTGAGGTTTGAAGCAAAGACCGGCCAAAAAACTTCCGTGGCGCCCTCGATGGCTCCGCGTTCCGGGGAAAGACCTTCTTGGCGTTTCCGGAAAATATTCTCCAGGACTACGATACTGGCATCCGTGATCAGCCCAACCGCGAGGGCAAGACCTCCGAGGGACATAATATTCACCGTAATGTGCATCATGGCCATCATAAAAAAAACGCCGAGAATGGTCAGCGGCAGAGACACGAGCACAAGGGCGGAAACCGTGAACGCGCGCAAGAACAGGAAAAGCGTGATCAGCGAGAGACCTCCGCCTTGCAGGGCCTCATGGGTCAAATCGTTAATGGTCTGGCGAATAAAAATGGAGTGGTCGTAAATGATCTTGACCTGGAGTCCCCGGGATGCCAAATCTTCTTCGAGAAACTTCAGTCCCTTGCGAAGCCTGTCCACAACTTGGATGGTGTTCGCATTCGATTGTTTTTGGATGGACACAGATATGTTCTGAGCGCCATTGTAACGGGAAATGCTGGTCTGTTCCGCCAGCCCATCCACAACATTCCCAATATCTTTGACGGTCACAAGGCGCTTCTCGAGCATCTGCTTCTCATCCTCTCCCCGCAATCTCTCGATCGTCTGACGGGGGCCCTCACTTGTATCGCGCTCGACAAAACTTTTATCTTCTCGGCGAAGCTTTTCCACGTTATCAACCCCGACCACTGCATACTCTATCTCGGCCGGTGAACGGAAATCTCCGACCGTCCGGATCAGATATTCATACAGACCTTTTTTGATGCTTCCGGCCGGATAGGACACGTTCGCTTCATCAAGGGAGTTGACAACCTCCAGGAGTGAAAGATGGTTGGCCTGAAGACGCGGCTGGTCGATCTCCACCAAAATTTCGCGATTCACGCCGCCCGAAAGACTGACCGAAGCAACCCCTTCTACCTTTTCCAGGCGATCTTTGATCATTTTTTCGGTCAGGAGTTTCATGCGCACGGGAGAAAGGTCGGGAGCCGTGACAGAAAGCAAAAGGATCGGACGGGCAAGCGGATCGAATTTCAGAACCACCGGATCCCCGGCCTCCTTGGGAAGCCTTTCCTTGATAAGATCGACTTTTTCTCGGATGGCTAAGGCTGCGAAGTCAATATCCTGACCCCAGTTAAATGAAGCGGTGATGGTGCTACGGCCTTCGCGAGAAACCGACTCGATACGTTTCAAACCCGAAACGGATCCGATGCCTTCCTCAATGACACGGGTAATGAGCGTTTCAATTTCCTCCGGTGCGGCGTTGGTATAATCCGTAACGATGGTAATCTGCGGGAAAGTAATCGGCGGGAAAAGATCCTGAGGAAGACGCTTAAAAGAGAGAACGCCCAGGAGGATCAGCCCAAGCGTGAGCATATAAACCGTGACTTTTTTACTGATCGAGAATTCAGTTAAATTCATAGGATAGAGACTACTCTGCGGAAATCATCTCTCGTCCGCATGGCGCTAAAGTTCAGCTTCTTGGGTTTCGATTAAACGGACCTTCTTGGCATCCTCCAATCTCTCGAACCCAGTCATGGCTATAACCTCTCCTTCCGTAAGGCCCGCGTCGATCTGAGAATAGTCGGTGCGGGTGTACCCCACGGTGACGGGACGCTTCTCAACGGTACCCTCCTCGATCTTTGTGGCATCTTTTTCGCCTGTCACTTTACCGGCTTCTTCTCCGCTCTTCTTTTCGGTCTTTTCCTGGGTGTTAGCTCCAGCGCTCAATGCAGCAATGACACCCATTCCGCCCCCCATAGCTCCCGCGACCTTGGGTTCTACGGGCTTGGAAACAGCACCTTCGGGCCGCTTAATCACATAAACGAACTTCTCGCCTTCACCGCCCTGAATGGCATCCGTCGGCACCACCAAAGCGTCCTTCTTACTGTAAAGCATAATGCGAACGCGAGCGAACATGCCCGGCATCAGAAGCCCTTCGGGATTCTCAATACGCACCTTGGCCGTCGAAGTGCGGCTTGTCCCCGAAATCTGCGGCGCAATATTTTCAATCACACCTTCAAAGGTCTTATCCGCATAAGCGTCCACAAAAACTTTGGCCTTCTGCCCTAGCGTAATTTTCTGAACATCGCGCTCGACGATCCCGAACTCCGCATAAACATATTCAATGTTGATATGGGTCCCGATCAGCGTACTCTGGCTGATATTTTCCCCTTCCTCAATATTCAGATCTCCAAGCATCCCGGAAGAGGGCGCATAAAGGTTGGATTTCTCGAGCATAGCCTCATTCGCCTTCATTTCAAGGCGTTGGGCCTCAGCTTCATATTTGGCGGCATCCATTTCCAATTTCTTTTTTTCCACCGTCGACGGAGATATCGCCCCCATTTTCAGAAGCTTCTCATTTTCCGCGACCTCGTTCTCCGTCACTTTGGCTTGGGACTCTGCTTTGTTGAAAGCCGCTTGCGCCCGCTTCAACCGCAAAAGGATGTCGTCCTGCTTCATGGAAACGAGCAGGGCACCTTCCTCATAACGCTCCCCTTCTTTATAATTGATCGAGCTGATCACGCCCGGAATCTCGAAACTGAGTTTCAGTTCCATCGCCCCTTTGATAGTCCCAAGTACGTTCATGGAATCTTCATAATTGAACCGGCCCACCTTGAATCCCTTGACCGCCACCGGCGCATCCTTGGCCGCCTGTTGTTGCTGTTTCATCGTATCGCTCAAAGAAGGCTTAGCAGCCTTGAAATGGCCCATCACCATTTTAGCGGCAAAAGCTAGCCCTATCACGACAACCACGATAATGATCAAGCGGACTCTATTTTGAAAAAGCCAAGAGCTTCGCATCGCCTCCGGGATCGGGAACGGCATCTTGACCGGCCCCTCCGACGGGGATTTAATTCTGAATGGAAGTTTCTCGTTTCCGTGATTTTCGTCGTTTTTTATATCCATTTTTGGCTCCGTTATAATTCTTGTTATTTATAAGAGGACTTTACGGGTCGTTGGGAACGCTCTATTTCTTCTGAGAGGTCTCCAGGCTGAAAAAATTCCGAATGCCCACCGCGTGATTAAGCGCTGCCTTGGCCGTAAAATATTCTTTGAGCGCCTTGTGAAGCTCCGCCTTTTCGCGCACAAGATCGGATTCGGCCTGAAGATACTCGGAAAGCTCGATCTCTTTTTTACTCAATCGGTGCTCGGAAAAATCGCGTAATCGTTTGCGATATTCGAGGCGCTTGACCGTAGAATTCACTTGGATCACAGACTTTTGATAATCGTAATAGGCTTGCTTGACATCCTGAAGCACCTGCTTCTCGGCTTTTTCCAATTCCACGACCTGGTTAAGCTTATCAACCTCGGCTTGCTTCACGTTCACAAAAGCATCTAATCCGTCTAAGATCCCAATATCCCAAACATTTTTTCTAGTAAAAGAGTTGGTTCCGCCCGCAAAGGCCGAGAGGCTTGGCGCTTTATAGTCCCTGTCATAAGTGTAGTTGACCTTGTTTCCCCCGAGATTCCAATTCATTTCCAGCATCAGACGCCACTGTTTTTTAAGATTGGGGTCATCTCCGATAGTCGTATCCAGCGAAGGTCTATAGGCCTCGCCGAGAGCTCCAAAATCATACGTCAAAAAAGCTTTGGGCAAGAATTCCCCCCACCGGACTCTTTCTCCAAGCCGCGCGGCCTGGAGCTTCGCGGCCTCGACCTGAAGTTCCGGACGATGTCCGTACGAAAGATCGATCAATCTAGAAAGTTCCGGCGCTTTACCTACGCCTTTAAAAACATCGGCCACGGGCTTGGCCCCGGCCACGCCCCCCGCGGGAATCTCCTGTCCTTGCACCACTTCATCAAGGTCATAGATCTTGGCGATCTTGATCTGGTCATTGACGGAAAGATCGAGATATTTCTGCATATCCAGCTTCGCGATCTCCAGCTCCTGATTTGCGGACTCAAGATCGAATTGCATCTGACTATAAAGCGACTGCACGTTCAGACGTTCGATCTCGGAAATGATCTTTGCATTAAACTTCTCTTCAGACATATCCGCAAAGCGCTTCATCTTTTCCACCGCAGCGCGATGTTCTTCGGCGGTCTGCAAAGTCCTCTGATATTCAAAATAGGCGCGAGAAAGATCGTACACAAGCTCCCCAAGGGTCTTATCATATTGTTTATTCGCGGCTTCCAGACTCGCCTTTTCCTGGAGAAAGGTATTCCAAAGAACGCCCCCGCTAAAAATCGGTTGTTTTAGCGAAATCTTCCAGTCCTTGCCATGGAAAGGACTTGGGCCGTCCACGCCAAAGGTTCCCGCGTCCTGTGCTCCCACACGATCATTTAAAGCGAGCGAAGCTTCGGGAAAAAGTTTGCGGAAAGCCACCAGCATGCGCCGGTTATAGAGCGCGATATTCTCATGCGCAGCCTTGGCCTGGGTGTGTACCGATATGGCCCGCGAGATGAGCTCTTGAAGATCCTTGGTCCCGCCGCTTAAGAATTCCTCTTTCTGCTGAATCTTGAGGGGTGTGATGTTCGTCCGGATATAGACCCGATCCAGATAAGGCATCTCCCGGATGCGTTCCGCACGCATCTCGTCAACCTGCTGTGAAAAAACTTGGTCTAACGCTTCGTTGCGAGCACTCTGCTCAGCCTTTTCCCGCTTGCCAAGATTTTTATTTTCTTTTTGCTCCGGAATCTCGATGATAGCGCCGGAGGCGTCCGTGGACACAGCCCCAGGCCCTTCGGTTATAGGAACTTCATAGACGCGTTGATCCGGATCAGAAAAGACCTCTTCAAAAAGAGACTGATTAATACTTGGAAGAACCATGCCGCCACTCGTTCCGGTTTTCGAAATAGCGGTAGGCCCTTTGCTTAGAGGAACCTCATAGGGAAGTTGGTCCGGATCCGGAGAAACCGCCTGAGGAAGTGACTGAGTATCACTTTGGAGAACAACTCCACCACTCGTCCCAGATCTTGGGATAGCGCTGGATTCGGAAACCGGGGTAACGCCTGAAGCGGAAGCAGCTGCCTCAGACGCGTGCGCCCAAGAGAAGGATAAACACACGACAACCATGACTGTAAGGCCACAAGTAGAGAAGTATGTTTTTTTCATAAGCATTGTATTGGCGACATTTTACCACGGTTAAGGGCAAAATCCACAGCCCTTGTCTTGTATTTTATTTCTCAAAAGCTGGAAAAAACCACCTGGTTTCCTTTAGAAAAATCACCAAAAATCAGCATCCCCCCGATATCAACTTCGCTTTGCTTATCGGTATTGGGACAGCTCTTCATTTATCGGCAGAAAATCACCTAAGTTAATTCCGAAAATCCGTTTCCGCGACGGCGATCCAATCCCAGGTCCCTTTTTAAAAAAGAAGGAAAAAAACACGCCCCTAGCAGTCATCCTAGGGATGAGACTCCTGGCTCCGAAAGGCCCCCTGCGTCTTTAGACAGGACGGTGCTGCGACCAGGAGCAGCGCTGAATTGCGTTGAAGAACATTCGTAAGGTGAAATTTCATACCTCCGAAAAAATAGAGGTTATCGCCTTCCTTCAGGACCACTTTGCGCCCCTCGATCTCCCCGTCGAATTGGCCGCTCAAGGTCATGACAAAAAAGGCTCCGGCTCCGTCCCGGCCAAACAGTTTTTCATCAAATCGCTTTTGCCCTTCAAGAATCATCTTGCCGCAAAAAAGATCCTCCATGAGCGGCGTAAAGGAGATCAGCTGAATACCCTGGGACGGCAGGTCGATCTTGTAGAGGCCTTTGGGGGAACCTAGAGAAAAATAGTCCCGCTGCTCAAGTTCTGCCTGACGAAATAGATCGCTTACAGTCATCCCAAAGCCCTTCGCCAGCGCCTCGAGCGTGGCAATTGATGGATTCCGGATCCTTCCCTTCTCAAGCGCCGTAAGCGTTTTGGGGTCGATCCCCTTGCCACGGCGGCAAAGCTCCGCGCCACTCAATCCTTTTCCTTCGCGCAGGCGCCGCACCACGGAGCCTATCTCGAGCGGACGTACGGATGTTTTTCTTTTTTCAAGTTTTTCTTTTCGGGGCATCGGCATTCCGGATCTCCTTTTCTTGAACTAAGATAAGCTTCCCCAGAACAAAACGCTGGTATTTTTCTTCATTGCGAAAAAACCAAACAAGTTTTCCGTCCACGCCTTTACGGTCAATCTCATGCACGGCCGGGCTGAGCCGGATCTCCTTGCCCGGTCCCGGCGTCACTCCCAAATATTCCCAACCGATGGCACCTTCAATAATGTAACCTTTTTCATCGGCATAACTCTTCGCCAGAACCCTCTTTTTCTCCAACGGATCCTCCCCGCCCTGAAACCAGGACCAGGCGGCAAGCTCCTTGTCATCACGCCCCGGCCTAAAACCCAGCTGATAATCCTGCGGATCGTTCCAAAAAAGCCCATCTCCCGCCGGGTCTATATAGATTTCAAAAAGATCGTCGCGCCAGATATGCTTCCCTGTCCTTTTTACCACGATATCGTCATCGGTCACTTTCGCGACAAAATAAAGATACTCGCTATCCCACGCAAAACGAACCTCCGCCCCAAGATCCTTCGGCCCGTTAAAATCCCCGAAATCTTTGTGCTCTTCTGAATTCATAACAATAGCCCCGCCAGGAGGCCAATCCTTGAGAAATCCGTCCACCCGAATGCCTCCTGAGACATAGGGCGCTCGATAGACCGGCGGCTCCGGCCACGGGAGCGGCAAAGCCCCCTTCCGGAATCCTATTTTTGAAAGCGCTTTTTGAACGGGTGCGCTTTGTGCCATGAACTTCCATATCAGTCCGGTGCGGTGATTCTCGATCATGAGGAGAAGCGGTCCCTGGTCGATCGCCAGAACCTTGTCGCTGAACCAACTCTTACCCACATTCATCGCGTCGGAAAAACCATAAGGCCCCCACATCGCATCGCTGTAATAGGTTCGAATGTTCTCAAGACAGGCGATAGATTCCTCAGGAGTGAACACAATCGAACTCCCGCAGGCCGTAGGCGCGATCGTCCCATCGTGAAAGACTGTCCATCCCGGCGGCGCACCATAAGCGCGATACCCTGCGGGGCCCTCGGAAGCCGAAAGTCCCCAGAGGTTCGGACCGTAACCAGCAAATTTCGAGGCCTGATCGATACAAAAAGCGCGGTTCGCGCGCGAAGCGTTGACAGAATTCTCGAAATAATCCGCGAGCCCATCATTTTGGCCTCGAAGATCAAGCCAGACATGGGGGTATTGATGCGTAAAAAGTGGTGGCATTTGGATCAAGCGAAAGTCGCGGTAGCTGCCCACAGGACGGAGGATCGCGCGCCAACTTTCTTCGGAGATCGGATGGCCCGGCGAACCGATCGCCAGAACATAAAGA
Organism: Candidatus Omnitrophota bacterium; assembly: GCA_903856085.1. Taxonomy (GTDB): domain Bacteria; phylum Omnitrophota; class Omnitrophia; order Omnitrophales; family Aquincolibacteriaceae; genus Aquincolibacterium; species Aquincolibacterium lacustre. The sequence goes on from CAIOAT010000038.1 coordinate 35,804, forward strand.
AGCAGCGATTCATCGAAATGATCCCAACGCGCCTTACTAAACCCCGTCTCAGGACTCCAGGCAAGCGCGAAGGCCTTCCCCTTATTCAGCATCCAAGGGAAATCAACCCGTTCATAGATCTTTTGAACAAGGTCCCGGATCTTCGCGTCATCGTAATATTCAGCTGCAAAAAGAGCCCCGGCAAGAAAAAGCGCCGTGTCGATCGGCGAAAGCTCGCAGTGGTTCACCCTTTCACCGGTCTCAAAGTTCAGAAAATGATAAAAGAATCCCTGATGCTGGGGCGCTTGCTGAAGAAAAAACTCCAGCGTTCGCACGGTAAGCTCGTAAGCTGCTGCACGACTCATCCATCCCCGTTCCACCGCTACAGGATAAACCGTAAGCGCGAATCCCGTCGCAGCGATACTGGCCGGAGCATTCGTTGCAACCCCGGACCTGTTCGGTGCGCTATCCCGCACAAGACCATTGTAGGGATTGTGCTGCTCCTCAAAATAACGGAACGCTTTTTCCTGAACCTCATTCAGGAGTTCTTCGTGAGAAGCGGAAGGTTCTTGAGCGGCTACGGAACACGAGAAAAGAAAAAACAGCAGGTAGCAAGTCGTAGGCAGAAGGCAGGAAAATGCAGGTCGCAAAAAAGATGCGGAGGGTTGTTTCATTTTATTTTTTTCAGAAATACCGCAATCAGCCCCAACCTCTGAGCAACAGTCAACTCCAGCTCCGCGAGCAACCCCCTGGCACTGTGGAGATATTGTTTGTGTTCCGTCGGAGCATACCGCTGGAATCCCTCCGCAATGTTCGCAGAGGCTGAAACGGCAGCACGGTGAGGCAGCGAAGTCAAGCCACATACTTCCTCGCGAAGAAAATCAAGGATTGGCACATCAACATCCGTCGTGATTTCGGTCCCAAGATTCCAAGTCCTCAAATCTTTAAAGCTCTGCATCTTTTCCATACGCATTCCTAACGAGATTCGCTTCACCGACATACGACATGCCATTTACTTCGCCCTGAAATAGACCAGTTTTTTAACCAAAAGCATCATCGCTGAGAGAGAACTCCCCTTATAACCTTTTTCGATGACCGCCGGATCGCCGAAACGGCGCATTTCGGAAAGCTCTTCGCCGGAAATGGAATCGAAGAAAACGATCACGGGGATCTCGAGCTTCATCGCCTTGAATTTTTCATAAAATTCGCGGCCGTCCATGACCGGCATTTTAATGTCGAGAAGGATCGCGTCCGGCCGCTCACGCGCAATCGCTTCGAGTGCTTTCTCGCCATTTGCGGCGCATGTTACCTCGAACGCGGGAGATTTTCGCCCGTCCAAATAATCCCGAACCATTATTCCGATCTCCTCTTCATCATCCACCACCAACAGCCGCAGCAGTTCAGGCATCGGAAGAATCTCTACGAAACGCTTGTTGAGATCGACGGGGGACGGCATAGCGGGAAAAACGGCGTCGAAGAGAGCTCCTTTATCGGCCGCCGGAGCTTCCCCAAGAAGACAAAACCGGAACGTCGGATCCGTACTCTTACGAACCTTGATCTTTTGGAGAAAAGCCTTGCTTAAAAAGCACGGCTCGGCAAAAAGAACGCCGGGAAGGGATTTGTCAAAAACGATGGAGGCTTTTGAAGATTCTTCGATGATCGATACGATCGCGGGCGTGTCACTTAAATAATTCCGTAGAAAAGGCCCCCAAAGCCCTCCGCTTTTCTCGAGAACGAGGGCAGAAGGTACGAACATGATCTTTTAAGGCTATGAAAACGAGCCGCACACGTTGGCGGAATTATACGTCGGCCCGTAAAGATGGGTTCCGGCAAAAACACCCCCATTCGTCAAAGTGACCGTCCCGGCACAATCATTCGTTGCACCTGCCTTATGCAACCGCGTCGCCGTCGCGATGAAGTTCGAACCGCTAGTCAAATCAACCTTGTAGGAAAATTGAGCATTGTTCGGATCATCGATCCCTAACTTATTCCACTCCGTGGAACCACTCGAAGAAGTAAGCGATAGGTAAGCGCTATTTTCGAGTTTATAGGCCTCCTCACCTTGTCGAATGGCGGAGAGAATCACGACCGATTCGGCAACAACCCCACGTTCCTCCTGACCAAAAAAACGCGGGATCATCAGCGCCGCCAATAATCCAATGGCAACCAACACGATCAAAATCTCAATCATCGTAAAACCTTTATTCATTCTCATCATGTTAGAAGCCCCCCTCTTTTTCCAAAATTCCCTTAACATCAAGCTACTCACCGGTGCAAGGATTACAAACATGAAACCGAAACTCGATCAAGAACACACACCTTCATCTTTCCTTCCCTCATGGAAAAGAGCCGAGGGTTCATTTTCTTCGATACCTATCGGACAGATTCAGTCAGCAATCTAAAGTGTCTAGGATGCCTGACATGCAACCGTCACGAGCTTGCCGTCAAAACCTTCCGTCGTCACAGGCTTATACGACCCCAAACAAACATAGGCCCCGGTTGCGATATCTATCCGGATACCATTTCCCCCCGGACCTATCCTGCCCGTCTCAGTCGCCTGGCAAGCTCCCTCTGCCGGCAAACATTCATAATCAAACCCGGTACTGGCTTCCACATTCGGAAGTTTCATCTCGTTCCACCCTGGTGTATAGATTCTCTTCTCGCCAATTTTTCTTGCGGAAAGAGGCTTGTAAGCCTGGGTGGATTGCTGGTAAGCCGTCTCTGCGCGGCGGAGCGTCACAAGCATTTTCTGCGCTTCCGTCAAATTTGCGCGAAATTTCTGCTCTGGCTCCGGTCTAGGACGAAATAAAAAAAACATAAATGAAAAAAGCGATGCGAGTAAAACCAGATAAAGAATCTTCTTCAAACAGATACCTCGCATCGCTTTCTGCTCTGCCGGATCAAAAAACAACCGGCATCATTGCACTAGAGCAGAGTGCATCCCCCATTCGTCATGGTCGTATAATCCGAACCGCAGCTCCAAACTCCGGCACTGGTTATAGTTGCACGTTTATTGGTAGCTCCAGTCCTTTCAGCCGCACACTGCGAACTTGAACATGTGTAAGTGAACTTGGCGCCAACACCACTTGACACGGCAGCTCCGGGAGTTCTCATCCCCAGCCTGGCCCACTCCGACGAAGAGGTATTCGCGGTGATCGTGGCAAAAACGCCTCCCGTATCGATGTTTGCCTGCTGCGCGCGAATCATGGTACCAAGCATCATATTGGCCTCCGCAGCCAAGGCTTTCTCCGGCGCAGATAGCATTCGCGGCATGAGTAGAGACGCCAAAATACCGATAACCACTACTACGATTAAAATCTCTATGAGTGTAAACCCCTTATTTCCACCCATTGTAGTCTTCATTTTACCCAACCCCCCCCCCCCCCCTTGTACCCTGGTTTCCCGGGACAGGCCGGCCGATAGGCCAAGCCTGCCCCGAGAGCAGAGAGTAGTTAGACTACAATAGCGTACAGCCACCATTCGTCATGGTCGTATAATCGGAACCGCAGCTCCAAGCTCCTGCACTGGTTAAAGTTGCAGTTTTTGCGGCAACGCCAGTCCTTACCGCACCACACTGCCCACTTGAACATGTGTAGGTGAACTTGGCGCCAGCGCCGGCTGTTAATGCAAGTCCGGGAGTATTCATGCCTAAACGGGCCCACTCCGAAGAAGAGGTATTCGCGGTGATCGTCGCAAAAACGCCTCCTGAATCGGTGTTCGCCTGTTGGGCACGAATCATGGTGCCAAGCATCTGATTGGCTTCAGCGGCTATAGCTTTCTCCGGCGCAGACAACATGCGCGGCAGAATTAAAGACGCCAAAATCCCGATGACAACAACTACGATCAAAATTTCTATAAGGGTAAAACCCTTACTTGAACCCTTCTTGTTTTTCATACTTTCCTCCTTTGATTAACTGCCTATTTATTAATCGACACATCCACTTTTTCCTTCACTTTTTCCTTCACTTCTTCCCAACAACACCCTCACACTTCTAAAGCAAGCGACATCCACCATTAAGCATGGGCGTATACTCCGGACCACAGGTCCAAGTTCCACCCGCACTCAGCTTTGCCCATTTATTAGGCTGATCAAGCCTGTAACCAATACACTCCTGCGTAGCGGAGTTGCATGTATAAGAAAACTTTGCACCATTGCCAGAGGCTGTGGCAGATCCGGGTTGGATCATGCCTAATATTTGCCAGGGCGCGGGAGTCACATTATCGCTGACTGCGAGAAAACCGGATCCCTTATCAACGTTCACCCTCTGCGCTCGCATTATGGCGCCAAGGGTCGTATTGGCCTCCGCCACAAAAGCTTTTTCTGGCACACTCACCAACTTCGGAATGATGATAGCTGCCAAAACCCCGATGACCACGACCACCAACAACACTTCAACGAGCGTGAAGCCTTTCTTATGTCTCATCATAGCCTCCCTACCATCTATTCTAGCACCGATACCGCAAAAAGGGAATACCACTAAGAAAATGCCCTTTACTTCATGAACCGCCCTCTTCCGTATAGAGCTGATACCTTTGATAAAACACCGTGCCATTGGGGCTGCTTAAAAACACTCGCCTAATTTGTCCCTGCCCGGGTCGACAGTTCAATGATGGGCATAAACATGGCAATCACGATCGTACCGATCACACCCCCCATGAACACCAAAAGGAATGGCTCCAAAAGCGTCGTCAGACGTGCAAGAAACGTGTCGACCTGATCTTCATAATAGTTAGCCAAAAGGTCCAAAAAACGATCGAGTTGACCGCTTTCCTCGCCAACTGTAATAAGCTGGGTCATAAAGACCGGAAATATCTTCCGGGCTTCAAGCTGAGCACCGAGTCTTTGCCCGTTGCGAACCTGCTGCGCTACCCGTTTGATACCCCCCTCAATGAACGGATTCTCCACAAGCCGTCCGGCGATCTCAAGCGCCTGAAGGATTTGCACGCCGGCACGCAGAAGAGTTCCGAGCGATCTTGTGAAACGGATCACGGCCACTTGCATCAGGATCGTCCCAAAAATAGGCGCTCCTAAAGCTATTCTGGAGTAAAACATCTGCACCGAGAGCATCTTTCCACTCCAAACAAAAGCAATCACCGCGGCAGCCACGCACCCAGCCGCCCAGAGAAAGTGCATTCTCAAGACATTGCTTATGGCCACGACGATCTGGGTCAAGACCGGAAGCTCTAATTTTTGAGACGCAAAAATTTCAGAGAACTTCGGAACGATAAATAGCAAAAGAAATGTGAGAGCGCAAATCACCGCCACCGTCAGAACCCCTGGATAAAAAAATGCGGTAACCACCTTGCTTTTGATCCGCGCTGCTGATTCCTGATAGTGAGCGATCTCTTCAAGACACTCCGGCAGTTTTCCTGTTGTTTCTCCGACCCCCACAAGATTCACCCAGATCCACGGAAAAACATGCGGGAAGCTCCGAAGCGCGTTACTGAACGTACCGCCTCCCGTGATCTTCTTACACATGGACTGGAGAACCTTCCGAAAAAAAAGATTCGTAATACCCCTTTCAATGATCTCCAGCGCTCGAAGAAGCGGAATACCCGCCTTGAGAAGGGTCGAGAGTTGCACAGCGAAAAAAATGGCCTCGCGAGGCGAAACGTGATTGGAGAATGAGAACAAAGCTCCTCCAGACTTCTTATCGGAATCGGCGGGCAACGAAGGTTTCGAAAAGATATTTTTAAACCCGCTTTTCTTCTTTCCTTGCTCCCAGACTTTAATCACGACATACCCTTGACCAAGAAGCTTTTGAATGGCGGCATCCTTTGTCGGAGCTTCCACGGTCAAAGTCTTAGCCTCCCCCGGACGGTCGCGCAAGCGGACCTGAGCATCAAAGCGCAGATCCGGCTCTTTAGACATGTTCGCTTGTTGGAATCCCATGATGGGTTCATTCATAAGCAACGCTCAAAATCTCGTCTAAAGAGGTTAACCCTCGCTCCACCTTCTTGATCCCGTTCTGAAGGAGCGTCTCATATTTTTTTTCTTTTTGAAGATCCCTCAACTTGGAAATATCCGCGTCCTTTGTGATAAGACGCCGGATATCTTCACCGATCGGCAGAACCTCATAAATGGCCATACGCCCCCAATAACCAATATCCCGGCACTTGGGACAACCTTTGGCCCTGTAAAGAGTCTCCGTCCGGATCCGATAATCCGCCTGGGTCTTAGGATCCACTTTGAACGGTTCTTTACAGTGCGGACAAAGAATACGGATCAGGCGCTGGGCCGCTACAAGCCCGAGACTTCCCGCGACCAAATAGGCCTGAATCCCGATGTCGATAAGGCGGGTCATGGCCGTCACGGCATCGTTGGTGTGTAATGTGGAGAGCACCAAATGGCCGGTGAGGGACGCGCGAATGCAGATCTCGGCCGTCTCAAGATCGCGCACTTCTCCCACCAAGATCACATCCGGATCCTGACGCAAAAAAGCGCGTAGAGCCGCAGAAAAAGTCAGTCCGATCTCCGGCTTCACCTGGACTTGGTTCATGCCCGAAATTTGATACTCGACTGGATCTTCAATGGTCAAAATATTGATCTCTGGAGAAAGACGTTTGTTCAGAGCCGCGTAAAGCGTTGTGCTCTTACCGCTTCCCGTCGGTCCGGTCACAAAGATAAGCCCATAAGGCCGCATCAGTGCCGTCTCAAACTGCGCGAGCTGTTCGGGTTCAAAACCAAGCGAATTCATATCCAAAAGATCCACGCGCTTCTCCAGAATACGCATCACAACCTTTTCTCCGAAAACAATCGGGATGGTTGATACGCGCATATCAACCTTGTTTCCTTTGTACTGCAGCGCGAACGAACCATCCTGAGGAATCCGCTTTTCAGCAATATCCATTTTGGAAAGGATCTTGATGCGCGAGACCAGCGCGTTATGCAGTTCCCGGGGAGGCGGAGGAAGTTCGTAGAGAACGCCGTCAATGCGATAGCGAATATTAATCTTGTCGTGGAACGGTTCGATGTGGATATCGCTTGCTCGGTCCTCAAGAGCTTTACGGATCAGGACATCCACGAGCTTGACCACGGGGGCCTTTTCAGCTTCTAAAATGGTCGCTTCAAGATCGATCTTATGATCGCCCTCTTCCTTGACAAAATCCTGCGTAACATCATCGACCTCCGAGGACGAAACGACTTCCTGAAGATCGGAACTGCCATAATACGTCTCGATGGCCCGCCGAAGTTCACCCTCGGTCGAAAGAACCGTCGTAATGTCAAACCCGGTAAGTTTGCGAAGATTATCCATGAAAATAAGATCGGGCATTTTCGCCACGGCTACTTTGAGCACCTGTCCGGAACGCTCCAGGGGAAGAACGAGATTGGCAAACGCAAACTCAGCTGAAATGCACTCCTTGAGGCGCTGGTCCATGCGGGGTTTTAATTGCGCGGGGGCAAGGAAAGAAACGCCGAGCTGCTCGGCCAAAACTACCTTGAGCTGAGCATCCTGCAGGAAACCCAAGTGGATCAAGATCTGACCCAGCGGTTCTCTGGATTCTTTTTGTTTGGCAAGAGCCTGGGCGAGCTGCTCCCGGGTGATGAGCCGCCGTTCGACAAGAATGTCGCCCAACAAAGCGTTAGTACCCATGCTTTTTTGTATTATTCCCTATCTTAGGATTGACTCGAAGCAGGCGCCTTCGGACCCTGATCCAGATTGCTCAGAGTGTTATCGATCAACCGCTTCCGAAGATCGAAATAACCGTCAAAATCCGTTTTTTCCTCCGGCCCGTTCTTAAGCTCCTTGTACCACTGCTTGTCCTTCACCTTCCAGAAGGGCGCCTTCTCCTCATTGAAAGACAGTTTCTTTTCGGGGGGATTGGGAGTGTGAAGCATGGCAGGATCCGTGATGATGTAAGGTGTCACAAAAAGGATCAATTCCCGATCCTTGATCGATTTCTTGTTGCTTGTAAAAAGCGCCTTGCCGATCACGGGGATATTTCCAAAAAAGGGCACTTTCTGGTCATCGTTGGACTGAGAGCTGAAAAGCAACCCTCCCAGCGCGATCGTCTGTCCGTCATTGACCATCAGGGTGGTCCGAGCAGTCCGGGTCGTGGGATCTCCCGTCTGCCCTGCGGTGGGACCGCTACCGTTCACCTTGATCGCAGAATCTTCTACCGTTGCAAATGTCGGTTCCACCGTCAATGTGATACGTCCCCCGGTATTAATGAGCGGTGTCACACGCAAGATGGTTCCGACCTCATAACGTTCGGTATCTGAGGAAGTGGTTCCCGACCCGCCCCCCGTCGTACTCGTCGACGTGCCAATCGCCGCGTCGGTCGAAATCTTGATTAGAGCGGCCTGATTATCTAAAGCGAGAATCTTGGGTTTGGCCAGAATCTTGAGCTTGTTGGTATCCTCCAACGCTTTGATCGTAACCGCAAAGCTCGAAAAATCCCGAATCCCCGGAGTCACCGCGCCCGTATTGTGCGTGGGATTGAATTGTTTGGCGGTATCCTTGAGAGTATCCCCGATATCGTTAAAAAAACCTTTGGAGGAGCCTGTTCTTAACGGCCAATTGGTGTCGGTTGTAGAACCTGAGATGGTCCCAAAAACACCATCGGTCCCCCAATCGATGCCGAGGCTCCGGTCAAGATCCTCAAACGTCTCAACCAGAATCACATTGATAAGCACCTGGTCCAGAGGGCGATCGAGCTGGGTAATTGCAGACTCGATCATCTTGAGCCGATCCTCTGAATCGGTCACGATCAAGCTATTGGAACGGTCATCGACCGAAACTTTGCCTCGTTCGGAGAGGATCTTTTCAACTGCCGTGACGATCGCCGCACCTTTAGTATCCTCTTTGGGGGCATGAAGGGTCGTAAGCGAGCCTGATCCACTCGCCGATCCACCGGATTCGATCTCTTTAATGGCGGTCACTTTCAGATAATAAAGTTTAAAAACACGCGTCAGCAAAGACGGTCTTTCAGGAGCATCGGACGAAGCCCTGAAAAGATAGATGTTCCTTCCCGGGAGAAAATCATAGCTGACATTACATCCGTAAGCGATTGCCTGCAAAACATCCTCAAGGACGACATTGTCGAGCGTCATGCTGACTTTCCGGTCCGACACTTCGGTCCCCGCGATGAAATTGATCCCGCTTAGATTCGAAAGCACGTTCAGCACATTGATAAGCGACGCAGATTTAAAATCCAGGTAATATCTTCCGTCGGCCGTCTTCTCGACCTTAGGGACCGGCACTGCGGCAGTCGATGCTCCCAAAGCTGGTTGTTGCATGTCCGAAGAGCCAGGAGCCGGAGAAGCCGGTGTATCCAAAGGAACGCCCGCGTCTTCCGCAAAGCCGGGATGAGAGAGACAGAGACACAACAAAAAAGCAGCGGGGAAACTTCTGATAAAAAAACGGCCTGCTTTTCTCATAATGACGCTTGCTCCCTTCCCGATACAGATGACGATGTTTGCGGCGGATGAGCCACCGAAGCGCTTTCTATTGCGCCCTTTTCTTTTGCCCGATCCCTGGCCTTTTGAAGGTCCTGACCTGGAAATAAGGAAACCGTACGCTCTCCACCGTTCACTAGAATATCGACCTCTTGCCTTCGGACCTCAACCAATTTTATTCCATTCTTCGTATCACCCTTATAGAAAACATCCCCCCCAATGATAGCATAGGCGCCCTTGCTTCCCAATCCAATCCCCTCCAAATCTACCTTGACCTGAGGAACATCCTCCTTGGCGACTTCGACAGGAGGGGGAGGAGGCTCCGCTTCAAGCACCTTACCCATTCCAAAAGGATCACGAACTTCTTCCTGAGACATCTCGTCATCGCTAGCGGTGGACGCTGAGGAAGCCGAAGAAGGACCTCCCGGCGAGGGCTCTGCGGCATAAAGCATCAGAACCGAAGGCCACATCATTGCCAGGAAAAATCCAAGAAACCACCGGTTTATTTTAGACATTATTTTTTTTTGCAGCCTGCTGTAATAAAAGCGTTTCGAACACGATTTTGACCAGCAAAGGATCCCTATCTTCCTGAGGACCAACAGAGGGCTTCCACATAATGGAAACAGCCGCAACTTGGATTTCGTCCCCGATTTTTTCGACCGCTTGCAGGAATTTTATCACCGCGAAAAAATCACCTCTCCCCTCCATTTGCATCCTCAACTTGACATAGGCCCCATCCGGTTCGGTCCGGGGAGTCAGTGTCTCAACAGAGATTCCGTTCCCACCGGCAATATCCGAGATCTTAGCAAGAAGCTGGGATCTCTCCGTGAGCGTCGCCAAAACTCTCTCACTCCCGCTAAGGCTGTCTGTCAGATTCTGGACTTCTCGATAAAGTTCGCGGCGTTTTTGAGAATCTATAATGTTTTGACGCAAGGTCACCATGCCCGGAAAAATCGGGTGGATCATGACCGCATAGCACAACACACAAGCTGCGACCCCTACCGCACCCTTGATAGCCCATTCTTTTTGCTGCTCATAGATTTTCGTCATTGGCATATTCTAATACCCCTCACTCCCCCAAGATCCGGAAACGCGTAACATTCCGGTAATGAAACTTTTCCCGCTTGATCTCGTCAAGCTTGACCTCTGTGAAAGAACGCGCCATGATTTTTCGCTCGCCAAGCGCTTTCACCCAAGCGCTGATAGTCGCCGTCTCGTTTTCGGCACCTCCCAGATAACAGATTCCACTCACTAGCAAACGCCTTCCCCCTTTTTTGTCATCCGATGTTTCCTGTCCAACCACTTCCTCTAACGAGATGAGATCGAGCAAAACCGATTGGGGGAGCCCTTGTCCCAAAGACCTGACCAGAGACGCCGCTGAAACCTTGCCACTAAAAAATTTCTTCAGTTGCCCCACGCGCTCGCCCATACTTTCTTTCTCTTTGATCAGGTCTCCTGTAGAACGGGAAGCAAGCGTGGGAAATTCCTGATCGGCGGGACCGAGAACCGCTTTATTCTGCCCCTCCAGATGCATCCGATACGGGAGAAAAACTCCATAGCGAACCGCAGCAAAAAGCATGAGGACCAACAAGCATTCAAGCCCCAGGAATGTCAGAAGCTGCGGGAGATTCGACCTGCGCTCCATTTTAGGTAACAGCTGAATATCCCCCATGGCGTAGCGGTACCCCATAGACCGAAGCGCCAATCCGAAAGCCACCAACACCGCGTGAAGCATCTCCGGTGGCAGATTCTTCGCCGTGGATAAATTCGCGACATCGAAACGGATCGCATAATTGAACGCTTGTTCCAAATACTCGACCCAGATCTTGAGATCTCCGGCCCCGGCTAAAAAGATCTGCCCGATCGCCTCGCCTCCGGTCAACGTATAAAAATAATCCATCGAGGCTTTAAGCTCGCTATGGAACCGCAATTTATCCTCTTCCAATTTTCCGCTCAAAAGAAAATCGCGCGAAAGGTAGACGATCCCCTTGGAAGCAAACGTCACGTTCACATTTCCGTCAGATTGAAGAACCACAAAACCATGGGTCTTGGTCTTGCCGACCATGTTGAGAGCCGAGAACGCACGGCCAACGGCATTGTAGACCGGCTCCACCGAAAGAACTTTAGCGGATGCCGAGCGCAGGTCTTCCAAGTACGTATCGAGGACCTCGCCTCGGATCGCAGTCACTGTGACCGAGAGAACATTCTTGTGGGTCAGATGCGCTTGATAATCCAGCGCCGAATCGGAGATCTTGAATGGAACGTAGCGGCTAGCTTCATTACGAACCGCACTCGGCTCATCTTTTTTGGGAACCACCGGCATGATGAAGTGCCGCGTCACAACCTGCAAAGGACTGACGGCAACATTCACGAAAGCCCCGGGTCTCTTGATATGTTCAAGAGCCTTAAGAATGGCACGCCCTTCAGGACTTATTTTTTTGGCCTTATGAGCTTCTTGGCCAAAGACGGGTTCGTCTGGATCTTCGGGGCTGATGGGTTGTATTGCATAAGATTCGACTTGTGGCCCCGTCGCCGTGCGGATCGCAGAAACCGCAATCACTTCGTTGCGACCGATATAGACGCCAACGCCTTTTGACATGATTCCCCTGGGATCAAGGTTCCGTTAAGAGAAAGAAACGCTATCGCCTTGTCGAATCATCTGCAACATGCTCGCGTTGCGAAGCACAGCGACGGACATGGTAGGATAAATCCGGTCTATGGACCCTTCCGCTATTCCAACACCGGCCCTGAAAATCTTGATCAAGCGTCCGGAGCTGACTCCCTGGGTAGCGCCCATATTAATCACAACAAGCGCGCCATTGACCGAGGCGACCTTCCCCTGGAGCGTGGAAGTTTCTGCCGATGAAAAGGGTTCTTGTGAAAGTCCGGCAGCAGCCCCTGAAAGAGCCGATTTTCCAGCCTGCTCGATGATCCTTTCGAAAGCATGGCTCTGAGCTTTGAGCGCATTGACAATAGCATCCTTGGTTCGAATAGTCCCGCGCAAAACATCGATCTGGGTTTCATATTCGGCGGTGATCCGCATAAGCTCTGCGCGGTATTTTTTTTCAAGACTTCGGCCATATTCGGCTTTATTCTCCTGGAGCGTTCTCAAGTCTCCCTCCAGACCCCGAAGCTGGCTATTCAGCCCCTTTATTTTCGCGCTCTGAGTCACCGAAGCGTTCTGAAGCTCAACATAAGACTGCTTGAGCTGATCTCTTTCGCTTTGAAGCTGTGTCAGCCGTTTCAAAGCCTCGCGATTTGATAAGGCCCCCTGAAGATACATCAGGATGAGAGCCCCTGCCACAAGCCACCCGCATACCAACAAAAATTCCGCGAGGCCCGAGAAAGCTTTTTTTGAACTACGCGGGGGGTCTTTGAATTTGGGGATACTCGGAGACAACGGCACTGCGGTCTGAGTGGTAAAAGTTTCAAATGCCGGCAAAGGTTGTTTCGCCGGGATTCTCGGTGACTGTTTCACGGGAATTTTCGACACAGGAATAACGTTCTTGAACTGAGCCGTTTTTTGCTCTCTGTAATCGTGAATGATCTTTTCTTCCAACGCTACCCACTTCGTCACTGCTGCGACATTCGCTCGTGGGACATTCAGCGGAGGGCTTTTGAGAACAGACCCCCTTAGAACGGGGGCAGTATTTTTCAAGCGAGCTTCCTCCCTCGAAGAATTAAAAAAACTGAAAAGGGTGAATCCCTTCTTGGCAGCCAACGGCACCGATATCTTTTTTTCTGGGTTGTTGAGATTTGAAGGCACGGACAAGAACTGCTTCGTAGAAGTTTTTGGCAAAGGAAGAGCTGCCTTCAACTGAGCCGTTTTTTGCTCTTTGTAATCGTGCACGATCTTTTCTTCGAGAGCAACCCAGCTCTTGACTGCAATCAGATTGGCGCGCGGCACACTCGGAGGAGAGCTTCTGAGAGCAGGCTCTTTAAAAACGGTGGTGGTGGCTTTGCCATGGGATTCAACCCTGGGAGAAGTAAAAAGACCGAAAAAAGTCATCTCTTTCTTAGGAGCCAACGGTCTAGATGCATTCTGCCCCCTTCTAGGGGTGATCTCGATCTTTTTGTCGATGAGTTTTTGCATGGCGCCAGTCTCTCGCGATAAAAGGTCCCGTATTTGCCCTCCTTTAATTATTGGGGAAGACAAGCACAGGACTGGATTTCAACTATAGAAACCAATAAGATCCATGCGCACACTCAGACAAAACCCGCATGAGATCTAGTCCAGTACATTATGTTTTCGGCTTACCCGGGGTTTTTCTTGATACAAAGCTTTTAAAATCACAGGGTTGACCACAAGCCTAGAAAAGGGCTACCGGACCGTTCATTTCAGGCACTCGCCCGGATGTTCCACAAACCAGCGAACCGTCCGCCTGAGCCCCTCTCGATAGGGAACAAGGTCGCCATACCCCAAAGATTTCCGTGCTTTATCGATACACGCATAGGCTCTTCGAAAGTCACCGGCCCGTTTCGGCCGGCGGATCATCTTCACTTTTTTAACCCCCAAAAGACCCTGAACCTGCGCGATCATCCCCAAGAGCGTCGTTTCTTCATTCCCGCCGATGTTAAAAATCTCTCCCGCGACATTTTCCGCCTTCATAGCAAGCAGATTAGCCTTAACAACATTTTCGATAAAACAAAAATCGCGGGATTGCTTTCCATCCCAGTGGACTTCGAGGCTCTCCCCTTTGAAGAGCTTCGCTATGAATAAGGGGATCGCGTTGGCATATTTCGAATGAGGATCCTGCCGCGGGCCAAAAACATTGAAATAACGCAACGAGACAGTTTCAAGTCCATAAAGTTTCCAAAAAATCCGGCAATAATATTCCCCCAGCGCCTTCGTCGCCGCATAGGGAGATTCTGGAGACAAAGGATCGCTTTCACGCATAGGAAAATGCTTTGTGCCTCCATAGACAGAAGACGAGGAAGAAAAGATGAAACGTTTGACCTTCGCTTTCCGGCAGGCCATCAAAAGTCTCAGCGTCCCGGAAGCGTTCACGTCATGGACCTCGACGGGGCTCTCAACGGATCGCAGAATGGATCGCATCGCCGCGACATGAAATACATAATCCACGCCACGAACCGACCTGTTGACGTCTGAATCAATCCTAAGATCGCCGCGAACGATTTCGATCTTAGAATAAACTTTTTTTAAATTACTCATCTTCCCTGTCGAAAAATTATCCAAAACACGAACTTGATATCCTTCGTCAAGAAGCTTCTCCACAAGATGAGAACCAATAAATCCAGCCCCGCCGGTCACAAGACAATTGGGTTTGCAAAATATTTTTGTCATCATAGATTTGACAGCTCCTGTTTTTTAAGCGAGTCGCTTCCATCCTTTTGAAAAATTATTGATCTTTATCTCAAAAAGCGGGATGTGTTTTTTTTGGCACGAATCCCTTAACCCTGTCTCCGTCCGTTCATCTTCTTCACTGTAGAATTTGGGATCCGCCCCAACAAGCCATATCCCATTTCCTTGAACAATTCTCCCCTGTCTAAGAACAAAATCGATCAACGTATACGCTTCGGACATTGAAATGAATTTCATTCCTTTTTTGACTGAAAAACCTTTCGGCCTATTCATAGGTTGAGCGAGTTGGCGCGGAACAAAAAATACCAAAACGCCTTTAACCCTTAAGGGATCCGTCTTGGGCTCCTGCATTTTAGAACCCAACTCTTTCAAAAACTGTTCGGGAAGCTCTTCTCCCGTCCGTTGAACTTCGTGTATATCTTCCCAAGCTTTCGCATATTCGTTTTTATGAAAATAACAAACTGCCCGGTTAAAATATGGCCCTTTTATTTGGGGATCTAGTTTCACAGCTTGATTAAAATCATCCAAGGCTTCGTCAAACCGCTCTTGAGACAGATAAAGCGTCCCGCGGTCAAAATAAGGCAAACCCCGGGATGGGGCTAATCGAATGGCCATTGAATAATCCAAAAGCGCTCCTTTGAGATCTTGCATACTAGCTTTAACGCTACCTCGTCCTGAGTAGGACTCCGAACGATTAGGGTTTAATGCAATCGCCTTGGAAAAATCGACGATGGCATCAGCATGATTTCCGAGTTCTTCGCGAATCGCACCTCTTTCACAATACGCCGCAGGAAGATCAGGCGCCAATTCGATAGCCTTCGTTAGGTCTGCGATTGCCCCGGGATAATCCTGCAGCTTTCTCCGAAACACGGCTCTTTGAAAATAAAACTCGGCAGCACGAAAAGCAAGTTCAGGCCGATCAGACGCCAGTTGAATGCTCTTCTCATAATCTTCCGCCGCTCCTTTGTTGTCACCGTACCATTCTTTTTCAGTCGCTCTAAAGGTATAGGCCGAGCTCCAGTTAGGATTTTTCTCAATAACCTCATTTAAAAACAATAAGGAGTTTTTCCACACCTTACACCTCTGCACCGTTGCCAAAGAAAAAAAGGCCACATACCCCACCAAAAGGAAACAGAGCAAAACCTTGATTTTGCGAACTCCCGCCCTCGGATTTTCCATGAATTTCACAAATAAATGGCTCGCGAGAAAAAATAATCCCAAATAAGCCATATAAGCGTATCTTTCCGCGACCACCACGACTCCGCCTATAGGCATTAAATGCAACACCAGCCCGATAGAGCATAAAAAAAACAAGAACCCAAAAACTATCTTTTTTCGATCCTCCTGCGATCCCTTAATTAAACGATCCATTCCCCACAAGAAGCAAAGAACGAAGATCGGGGAAAAATAATAAATCAAAGGGAGCCCGGACATGTTTTTCACATCAGGGTAGATGTAACAAAGAGAAAAATTATAAGGAACAAAAGAGCCGAGGACATAGTATGAAAAAGCATAAAATCCCATAAAGATGCGGCTCGTAAGGTCCAAGCCCGATTCCCCATAGACGATTTGGGACGTTGCAAATGAAACCATGCGGTGGATCCATAAAAAAATGGCCACAATGAAAAAAAATGGGGCTTTTTCAAAAAAAGCCTGAAAAGTCATTTTTCGATTTTCCACATAATCGATTAAAAAAAGAACGAACGGAAAGACGAGGGCGGCAGTCTTGGACATTAATGAGAGTGAGAAAAAAAACAATGCGAGGATCAGAAAATGTATTTTGAATTTTTTCCTAACATAGAAGATATAACTTATCAAGCCGAGAAGATAAAAAAAAGCGTAAAGCATATCTTTTCGCTCAGTGATCCAAGCCACGGACTCGACGCGATAGGGATGGATCCCGAAAAACAAAGCGGTTAGTAATGCTACTTCGTATCTTTGAAACAATAAATAAATTAAAAAAAAGACGAGGAGAACGTTTAGCAGGTGAAATGCAATGTTTTCTACGTGATAAGGCCCGGGGTCAAGACCCCACAATTTATAATCGATCGCGAACGACGCAAGAGTGGCGGGAAGTTCTTCGTGAAAAAAAGAAAGGGCGATTTTTTGGATGCCCTCACTCGAAAAATCCCTAATATCGGGGTTATCCACCACATAGCTTTTATCATCCACAAGTATAAAATCGCACTGAGGCAGATAAGCATAAATGCTTGCCGTTAATGTCAAAACCGCCAACAGAAGAATCACTTTCATGTGCCCGCTGCTGATATTATGCATCGAAATAACTTTCATATCCCAAAGCATAGCGAGTCCCCGCAAGCTTGTTAAAAATCCTTAAAAGAAACAAAAACAAAATTGCCTCGACTGGAAATTGGAACCGCTTAAATTTAAATCTTAAATAGACTAGCGGATACAGCAATTTATTGATAATAAAAACAGCCCACCGCTGTTTTTCAGGGATAAGTTTATAAAAATCCGGATTGGCAAGCGGTAAGTAAAAATTGGCAAAGATCTCAAGCGCCCACCGGTAATCTTTTTTAAACCACGGCGCATGGAACTTCCTGAGCGTGTACGTGGCCCAGTCGGCCAACCGCTCAGGAGCCTTCAGACCATGCTGCAAAGCCTTTGCATAAAGTTCGGTCCCCGGATAGGGCGTATAAAAAAAGATCCGGGCTCGCAGCGATGGGTCGGTCAACTTCGCCTGACGGATCATATCGAGCGTGAGACGAATGTCTTTATCGGGATTATCCGGAAACCCCACCATCGTTGAAAAAAGCGGCGTGATCCGGTGCCGTTTCAACAACGCAGCAAACCGAAGATTATCTTCAACCTTGGCTTCCTTGGCGATCAGATCCAGAACTTCCTGATCTCCGGACTCGGCCCCGATGTAAACCTGCCGGCACCCGGACCTATAAAGAAGCTCCAGATCTTCCTCCTTGAAGATCTTCAAAAAAAGACCGGCATGAGCGCTCGTATCCCACAAAAGATCCAATTTCTGGTCGATGAGTTCCTTTGCCAATTCCAGAGCAAAGGCTTTATTGACAAAAAAGTTGTCGTCGTCAAAGGTAACGCTGTCGATCCGCGCCTGTTTCTTAAAAAACCTCAGGTCCGTGATCACATCTGCCACTTTTTTCCGGTACCATTTCCGGCCATAGATCTTTGCAACGCAGCAGAACTTACAATTGTAAGGACAGCCATGACTGCAAAAATAACCGATACATCGATTGGAGTAAGCGCTTTTAAAAACATACGGGTTGAAATCTAGCAACCGATAATCCACTTCCGGAAATTGGTTGATATCCTGGAAACTGGCGGGAGGATTGACGAGGATCTTGTCTTTCTTTTTAGAGCCCACGCCCGGAACACCGGAAGGGTCACGTGATGCCATCAATTCTTCCACAAGCTTTTGAAAAGGCATCTCCCCTTGGCCGCAAATCACGTAATCCACATAAGGCTCGATCAACACCTGTTCGGGCAAAAGTGTCGCGTGCCACCCGCCCCAAACAACGGGAACATCGATGAGCTTTTTGACCGCTTGGGAGAACCGGATACCGCCCAAGATCTGATGACCGGTCATCGCGCTTACACCGGCCAAAAGCAATCGGTCTTTGACCGATTCAAGGATCGGGAGATAATCCCGAGAAGTCTGTTCATTAATGAAAATAACTTCCAGACCTTTTCCGCGGATCATGCGCTCGAGATACAGCAGCGCATAAGGAATTCGTCCCCGCTGTTCACCCTGCCAAGGCGAAGGATAGAACAAAACGATCACATTCTTCTCAGACATGGGACTCCTTGAACTCCTTGATGAAAATATGTGACAGTCCCGTATTGGCCACGCGGAACTGCGGTCAACGCTTTCGAGCAACCACAATCATTCTCCCCGCCCCCCACGGACAAAGCAAATAGCCCGCGAGCTGACAGATCATAAATTTCAACCCATGGGGTAGTGAGTTGAAACATTGCGCTAATATTTTTTGAATGCCGGGAGCAGCATGCAAAGCATGATAGCGAATACTCCGTATCATATCCTCCGCGACCACCTCCCCCTGGATGGAAATCTCGCAAAATCCAATGCCCTTTAAGATCCTGGACAATCCCCCCTTCGTAAAATGCACCCTGTGGCGAGGCAAATCAAACCCATGCCAAAACTTCCCGAATTTTTTCGCTTCCCAGGAGTCCATCCGGGGAAGCTTTAAAAATAGAATCCCTCCCCGTGCAAGCCCCTTCTGATAAATCTTCTCAAGACATTCGCGGAATCCATCGAGATGCTCCAACACATGCCTTGCAACAATGACATCCCACGGCCTTTCAAACCGCATCTCCGAAGCGAACACCTGATTGAGATGAATGTCATATTGGCTCGCCGCGAATCTTACTCCTTGCCCCCCCGGCTCAATCCCAGACACCTCAAACCCGCGATCTTTTGCCGCGCGAAGGAATTCCCCTCGTCCAGCGCCCACCTCAAAAAGAAACTTCTGCCCCGGATCTAAATACGCAGAGATCTTTTTCAGATCACTTCCGTATTTAATCTTTTGCAAAAACCCCCAAAATGTTTTTTTGGGAACATACGCTTCAAAATCGTCGGGATAATAGATCGAAAATTCATCCGGGGGCAATGCCGGAAAACTGTACCCAATCTCACAGATGCTACAATAGCTGACACCAAAAGCCGGCGATCGACCGTCCAGCAAAAAAAAATCGGCTCCGTCGTTGAACAAAACCTTCGTCATGCCACCACAGATCCGGCATTCTTTTATGTCCATAAAAACTTCAACACCCTTCCCTTCAAATCATCTTTAAAGCTGTTGGTACACTTCGTGGATCCTTTGGCCGACCGCGTTCCAGGACAGATGCTCAACGGCTCTTTGACGGGCTTTTTCTCCGAGATTCTTACAGGAAGCCGGATTTTGTATCGCCCATAGGATCTTCGCAGCCAGAGATTGAGCATCCTCCCTCTCAGCAAAAATACCGCATTCCGCCAAGATCTCACGCGAGACAGAACGGTCAAAAGCAACCGTCGCCATTCCCATCGCCATATAGTTATAGATCTTTCCATCCCCTTCCGTGACCGCGATCTTGGGGGCCACGGCAATATCCGATAAAGCCAGATACTCCGGTAGCAAGGCATAATCCACGCGCCCCAAAAACTTCACATGGTCTGCAATGCCGTACTGGTCACAGAGTGTCTTATAAGTCTCAATATTGGGATAACCGATCACGATGAACTGCGTCTGGAGAATCTCAAGGGCAACTGTCCGAAACGCTTGGAACATAAGATCCACCCCCTGATAAGACTCCAAAAGCCCCATGTAAAGAACCCTCGGCTTCGATCGATCGATGCCCACGCGCTCGGCTAATGCCAAAGGGAATGGCCGGGGATAAAAAACATCCGTGTCCACTCCATCGCGCACATTCCTCTTCCGTTGCGGGGAGACCCCGAAAGATCCCAGTTCTTTCATCATGCTTTCCGATTGAGTGATCACAAAAAACCATCCGGCGATCCGCCGTTCCAAAAAAGAAAAGAATTGATGACGAAGTCCGCGTTTCCGGATGAAACGATGCTGCAACAATTCCCCGGTCAAGGAACCTTGCATATCAAAAAGATATTTTGTTTTTCTGAAAAAAATGCGGCAGAAACGGGCAATGAGCGCTCCTTCATGGAGGTGGGCATGGATCACATCCGGCTTGAACTTAAGGATCGTTCGAATGACCGTAGCCGTTAAAAAAGGCAGAAGCAATATTTTGCTAAAACTCGGACCCGCCGAAAGCTTGTGGTACCAAGGCAGGCAAAAACACCTTACGATGGAAATGCCGGGGACGTCCCGACCGATCCCGTAGGTGCAAAGAACAACCTCGACATTTTCTTTTTGAAGCGCTTTGATCTCTTCATAGATCTGAACATGGCAGCCGCGGTCCGCGAAGAAAGGAGTGGGGGCGATCATGAGAACTTTCATTGCAGGCAAACAAGATCCTTGCGGATCACCTTAGAAATTCCAGGATTTTTTCAGAGACATAAGCCACTTCCTCATCCTTCAGCCTCAAGTGGAGCGGAAGGCTCACGGCTTCGCGCGAAGCCTTTTCAGCATTCGGACATGTTCCCAAAGCATACCGGTACATGGGATATTCCGAATTAATCCGGTAATGGACTCCCGGAAAGATATCGTGCTTATTCAAAAAAAGGATCAATTCATTACGGGAATTTTCAGAAACGCGGATCTGGAATAAATGACGGGAGGACAGACAATCCGGAAGATATTCGGAAAAATGGATCTGTTTGTGTTTGCCCAGCCGGCGTTCGTAAATTCCGCATAGCTCCCGCCGCCGTTTATTACCCTCTTCCAAATACTTTAGCTGCACCAGACAGATCGCGGCCATCACGGAATTGCCGTGGGCTTTCAGCCCGACATGAGGAACATCGTATTCCCATTTATAATTCCCCCTCTCCGAACCTGTGCCTGACCTCAAAAAAGTGTCCTTGTCGATCCCAAGCCACCCTTCCATGCGAACGCGAACATCCAACGCCCCGTCACAAAAACAGATCATCCCCGAATCCGCCGACGGAAGATTTTTCACGGCCTGAAAAGAAAAAACCGTGCAGTCGATACCATGCCCCACATGCTTTTCCTGATAATAAGTACCGGCCATATGCGCCGCATCAAGGATCAGCTTTAAATTTCTTTTTTTGCAGAGATCCCTCACATCCTTTAATCTGCCGGCATTCCCGGCCATCCCGACGAACATCACAGCTCTTGTTCTGGGCGTGATCCTTTGCTCAATCGAATGGGGATCAAGGCATAACGTCTCATCCACATCCGCAAAAACCGGACGCAACCGCTCATAGAGGATCGCATGGTTGGTGGACACAAAGGTCAGGGGCGTGGTGATCACTTCGTCTCCATCCTTCCAACCCAACTCGTCCTTAAAGATCTTTAAAGCCAGATGCAACCCGACTGTATTCGAGTTAAGAAAATAAGCAAAGGGCAGTCCTGTGTGCTTTTTCCAAGCGTCCTCAAATTGGTTTGTTTTAAAGCCAATGCCCGTCCACCCGACCTCAAGACATTCCCGGATCTCCGCGAGACATTCTTCCACATGGAATTGAGGCGCGAACAGTTGTATCTTGCTCATTGGCCGCTGTCCGTTCTCTCAAAAACTTCCTGGACATTGTAGGGTCTATCTTTGGTATTGGCGTAATAACTCTTGGAAAGCATATCCGCGATCAATCCTAGGACAAAAAGCAGCACGCCGGTCAGAACGAGAAAGGCAGACAGGATCGGCCATGCGGTGTGGCCTATTTTCCCCAATAAAAGATAAAGATAGAGAGCGTAAAGGAAAGTCACAAATCCGAGCGCTATGGATACCAATCCCATGCCTCCCAGAAGATGCAGCGGGCGCACCGCATATTTGTTCCAGAACCATACCGAGATCATATCGACAAACCCCTTCAGGGCTCGCCGCCAATCATACTTGGTTTTCCCGTATTTTCTCGGCCGGTGATTCACGACGATCTCTCCGACCCGGAAGCCTTTGATCTTTAAAATCGCCGGGATAAAGCGGTGCATTTCTCCATAGAGATCGATCTGTCGGAAGCATTCCTTTTTATAGACCTTAAGGGAGCAACCGCTATCATGAATGCCGTCCTGAATGAGAAACCCTTTGAGAAAATTAGCGGTCCTTGAGACGAACCGTTTAAGAAAGGGATCCATTCTTTTCTTCCGCCATCCGGAGACAACATCAAGGCCATTCTCTTGGAGATACTGGATCAATTTGGGGATATCATGCGGATCATTTTGTCCATCTCCGTCCATGGTAATCACGAGAGGATGTCGGGCTTGCTTGATCCCGGCATCGAGCGCAGCGGTCTGTCCAAAATTACGCCGGAAACGGATCACCTTGACAGGGGCCAATGATTGGGCGACTTCGAAAGTCTTATCCGTCGAGCCATCATCCGCTAAAATAATTTCGTAGATATAGCGGTTCTCCTCACAAACAGATTTTATCTCGCGAAAAATCTCCGGGATATTCTCTGCTTCGTTAAAAACCGGGATGACGATCGAGACAGAATCTATAGCATCTTTCAAAGTCAGACCTCCTTTGAGATCCTGCTAGGATTTGAAACCCGCGAGAAAAAACTGCGCGTTGTGTGTCGCTTCGAACTCACGAATGGCTTTTTCTTCCTTGAGGGTAATCCCGATATCATCGAGCCCGAGAAGGAACCGCTCTTTGACCGACGGATCGATCTCGAAGCGGAAAATTTCATCGCCCGTAGCGGTGTGCACCATGATGGTTTGATCCATCAAATGGATGGTCGCCTCAAGACCCGGATCGCGTTGAACCAATTGGAAGATCTTCTCGACTTCGGCCTCGGAAAGCTCAATGGTTAAAAGACCGTTCTTGAAACTATTATTCCTGAAGATATCCGCAAACCCCGGGAGACGATCTTTCCCTTCCCCGGACCATGGGGCAATGACCACCCGAAAACCATACTGACAGATCGCCCAAACCGCATGTTCACGACTGGAACCGCATCCAAAGTTGTTTCGAGCGACCAGGATCGTCGCATTTTGATACTCTTCCCGGTTCAGAATAAATTCCGGATTGTTTTTTCCTCCGGGAAGATACCGCCAATCATAAAAAAGCGATTCTCCGAATCCCGTGCGAGCAATAGATTTCAAAAATTGTTTGGGAATGATCGCGTCCGTATCGACATTCGCACGATCCAGCGGCAGGATCACACCTCTAAAATTCTCGAACGCCTTCATGCTCCCACCTTCAGCTTTCTAATATCCACAAAATGCCCTGCCACGGCAGCCGCAGCCGCCATTTCAGCACCCACAAGATGCGTGCGGCCATCCTTGCCCTGGCGCCCCTCAAAATTACGGTTCGAGGTTGAAGCGCAACGCTCCTCGGGTTTCAGCTGGTCTGGATTCATGGCAAGGCACATGCTGCATCCGGATTCGCGCCATTCACACCCCGCCGCCAAAAAGACCTTATCAAGCCCCTCGGCCTCGGCTTGCTTTTTCACCTGTTGGGAACCCGGCACCACAAGCACGCGAACATTCTTGGCGACTTGATGCCCTCTAAGATATTTTGCGGCAGCACGCAAATCTTCGATGCGACCGTTCGTACAACTTCCGATAAAAACCGTGTCGATCTTGATGTCCGTGATCAGCATCCCGGATTTCAGCCCCATGTACCTCAAGGATTGCTCAACATCCGCCTTGCTGTAGCCCGGAACTTTATCCGGTTCGGGTACACACCCGTCCACATCTACGACCATGCCGGGGCTTGTCCCCCAAGTCACTTGCGGTGCAATCTTGGACGCATCGATCGTAAGCTCTTTGTCGAATTTCGCTCCTGGATCGGTGAAAAGGGTTTTCCAATAAGCCAGGGCTTTTTCAAAATCTTTCCCCTTCGGCGCAAAGGGCCGATTCCCTGCGCCAATATACCGAAATGCCACATCATCCGGCGCGATCATGCCCGCGCGAGCACCAGCCTCGATCGTCATATTGCAAACGGTCATACGCGCTTCCATGGAAAGAGCGCGTATCGCCTCGCCGCAATATTCGATCGCACAACCCGTTGCACCTGCGGTCCCGATCATCCCGATCAGTTTAAGAACCATATCTTTCGCGGAGACAGGTTCTTTCACCCGCCCTGTGAATTCAACTTTAAAAGTCTTGGGTTTTTTCTGCAACAAACACTGGGTCGCGAGCACGTGCTCCACCTCGGAAGTCCCGATCCCGAACGCAAGCGCGCCAAAAGCACCGTGCGTCGCAGTATGGGAATCACCGCAGACAATGGTCGTTCCGGGAAGTGTGATTCCGAGCTCCGGACCAACGATATGCACCACCCCCTGCTTGTCGCTATGAAGATCAAAAAGTGTCACGCCGAATTCTTTGCAATTTTTGGCCAGCGCTTCGATCTGGGCCTTGGCAATGAGGTCTTTGATATTGAAACGATCGACGGTAGGAACATTGTGGTCCATCGTGGCAAAGGTAAGCTCCGGATGACGAACCTTACGACCCGAAAGCCGCAGCCCTTCGAACGCCTGCGCGCTTGTCACTTCGTGAACCAATTGCCGGTCAATGTAGAGAAGCGCCGTTCCGTCCGGGAACGTTTTCACTACGTGCGAGTTCCATATTTTTTCGAAGAGTGTTTTTGGCATAAGCCTCATAATTATATGAATTTACGATTAATGCGCAAGGATTGTAAATCGGTACGGTGTGCGGCGTAGGGCATCCCACACCTTTATCGTTATCCCCAGCACACCTTGCGCCATACTTAGATTTCGGAACCAATCTCGGGACAAAGAACTTGTGCGTCATTCTCTTATCGAACATAATACGTCACGACCAGTGAACATTGAGGCATTATGAATCTAAAGCCCCTATCCACGCGAACCTGTTTGCTCCTGATCCTGTTCTTCGGGATCGCGGCCTATTCCAATACCCTCACCAGCTCCTTTCAGTTTGACGATGTCCCGACCATCTTAGAAAATCATTCCCTCCAACCTCTCAATCTCGCGAAAATCTGGAGTTACCACCCTCCTCGTTTCATCACAGATCTCAGCTTCGCCTTCAATCTCTATCTGGCGGGTTTCCAAACATGGAGCTTTCACATTTTCAATCTCCTCATACATCTTTTCACTTCGCTGATCGTCTTCCAACTCACACTATGGATCCTCAGAACCCCTTCCATGGAAAATAAGATCCCATCTTCCCAACAGCATCTTTTCGCCTTGATCACTGCGCTTTTATTTACAGCACATCCCCTGCAGACCGAAGCGGTGACCTATATCTCGCAGCGCGCGACTTCGTTGGCGACCCTTTTTTATTTAGCGGCGCTCTGGATGTATCTCAGGGCACGTCTTGAGAACGCTCGTCACTACGGGGCTGTTTTCATTTTCATGTTGGCAGCCATGTTTACCAAAGAGATCAGCTTCACCCTTCCCTTCGCCATTCTACTTTTGGAGTTATTCTTTTTCCCAATATCTGAAAAAGAACCCCTGAGCAAAAAACTCCTCCGCTGGACTCCTTTCGCGGCATTTCTGGTGATCATCCCGCTGCTCTATCTAACGAACGCCTACATTCTCGTGCGCGATGGGGGATCCATCAACATCATCCCCCCCTCCACCGCAAACACCATCTCCAGGTGGGATTACCTCCTAACCCAGTTCCGCGTCATGAGAACCTATCTGCGACTTCTTGTTTTTCCGGTCAACCAATGCATCGACTATGACTATCGCCTTTCATCGGGCTGGGAAGATCCCGATGTATGGGCTGCTTTTTCATTACTCCTTAGCATCTTCCTCCTGAGCTTTGCTTTTGTTAAAAAAAATCGGCTCATTTCCTTTGGTATTTTATGGTTCTTCCTGACCCTCAGCGTCGAGTCGACGATTATCCCCCTTCCCGATTTTATACTAGAACACCGCCTTTACCTTCCCATGTTCGGCTTTGCTCTCTTCTCGACATCTCTTTTATGGATGCTCTCAAAATCTATCAAACTTTTTACGGCTATCTCACTGTCCGTCGTTGTTATCTTTTCAAGCATGACTTATTTCCGTAATGAGGTATGGAAAAATCCTTTAACCTTGTGGCAGGATGCGGTAAAAAATTCTCCTAACAAATGGCGCCCTTATGCCAATCTCGGCACCGCTTACGCCGAAGAATTGAGCGATGTAAAAACCGCGCTCCTGTATTACCACAAGGCACTCAAGCCAGGATCTTACCCCATTAATCTTCTGTCCAACATGGCTACTGCTTATTCCCGATTGGGGGATTCTAAAGCAAGCGCCTCTTATCAAGCCTTGGCGCTTTCTCTTACGAATTCGGGAGACCGTGCTTTGCGAGGCATTCTTTATTTTAATCAGGTCGATGCTTTGAGAAATAAAGGGGAAATGGCCGGAGCCATCAACGTATTGAAAAAAGCCATCGAAAACACCCCTCAAAACCATCTTTTTCATGTCAAGCTTGGGGAACTCTACCGTGAATCGGGACAGGAGGATGCAGCGATCGCTGCTTTCCGTAGAGCGATTGAGTTGGCGCCCTTATCCGAGGACGGCTACGATGCCCTCGCTCTTTTTTATAAAGAAAAAGGGGACAAACAGAAGGCTCTTGCTGTACTAGTGGAATATCTGACTTATAAAAAGAAACACAAGCCTTTGTTTGGAAATTAAAACATCCCAACAGTGAACATTGAGGCATTATGAATCTAAAATCCCTGTCCACGCGAACCTGTTTGCTCCTGATCCTGTTCTTCGGGATCGCAGCCTATTCCAACACCCTCACCAGCTCGTTCCAGTTTGACGATGTCCCGACCATCTTAGAAAATCATTCCCTTCAGCCTCTAAATTTCGGAAAACTTTGGCATTTCCATCCCGTTCGATTCATCACAAATCTCAGCTTTGCCTTCAACCTCTATCTGGCGGGTTTCCAAACATGGAGCTTTCACATTTCCAATCTCCTCATACATCTCTTCACTTCGATGATCGTCTTCCAACTCACACTATGGATCCTCAGAACCCCTTCCGTGGAAAATGAGATCCCATCTTCACGACAGCATCTTTTCGCTTTGATCACGGCTCTTTTATTTACAGCACATCCCTTGCAGACCGAAGCAGTGACCTATATTGTGCAACGCGCGACTTCGCTGGCAGCCCTTTTTTATTTAGCGGCGCTCTGGATGTATCTCAAGGCGCGTCTTGAAAGCCCGCGTCATTATCTTCTCGCCCTCTGTTTCACGGCAGCGGCCATGTTTACCAAGGAGATCAGTTTCACACTCCCTTTCGCCATTCTACTTTCGGAATTGTTCTTTTTTCCAATATCTGAAAAAGAACCCCTCAGTAAAAAACTCCTCTGCTGGACTCCTTTCGCAGCATTTTTGTTTATCATCCCGTTGCTTTATCTGACGAATGCTTACCTGCTTGTGGACGGAGGTGGATCCATTAACATCCTCCCAACCACTGCTAACAACATCTCCAGGTGGGATTACCTCCTGACCCAGTTCCGCGTCATGAGAACCTATCTGCGACTTCTTGCTTTCCCGGTGAACCAATGCCTTATTTATGATTATCGCTCTTCATCGGGCTGGGGAGATCCCGATGTATGGGCTGCGTTTTCATTACTCCTTAGCATCTTCCTCCTGAGCCTCACTTTTTTAAGAAAAAATCGGCTCATTTCCTTTGGTATTTTATGGTTCTTTTTGACCCTCAGCGTCGAGTCGACGATTATCCCCCTTCCCGATTTTATATTCGAACACCGCCTTTACCTTCCCATGTTCGGCTTTGCTCTCTTTTTGACATCTCTTTTATGGATGATCTCAAAATCTATCAAACTTTTTACGGCCATTTCACTGTCCGTCGTTGTTGTCTTTTCAAGCATGACTTATTTCCGTAATGAGGTATGGAAAAGCAAGGTTTCGTTAGCGCTAGATACCGTGAAAAAATCACCTCTCCTGGGCATCTCTTACGCCGGGCTAGCCGATGCCTATAGCAGAGAAACGGGAGATGATAAAACCGCGGCCACCTGTTATCAAAAAGCATTGGAATTGGGCTTTGCCACTCCTTGGGTTTATGCAAACTTGGCCGCCGTTTATTCCCGCCTTGGCGAATACGAAAAAAGCCTTCATTTTCAAAAAATAATCTCGTCATCTTCGGTTTTAAAAAAGAACCTTTCCTTTTATGACAATCATGCCCTTGCTCTGATGAATGCCGGCAAGAACTCAGAAGCCATCGAGATGCTTAAGGATGACATGCGAATGAGTCCTGAGAATCCTTTGCTATACATCCAGCTTGGAGAAGCTTATCGCCGAATACAACGAGGGGATGATGCCGTTTTTTCTTTCCGAAAAGCGATTGAGTTGGCACCGCTATCCAAGGAAGGGTATCAGTCTCTCGCTCTATTCTATGAATCAAAAGGAGATAAACAAAAAGCTGTGGCTGTGTTGGTGGAATACTTGAAGTGCAAAAAGAAACACACACCTTTGTTTGGCGATTAAGGCACAACGATTCCATCCCCTAGGAACCAGACAAGCAACGCTCTGATTTGGAATCGGAATTCATTTCTTCTTTATTATATTGCCTCGTTATTGGAACGCTCCTTACTCACACCCCGACTCTTCTCAAACGTAATCCGTTTTTGAAACCCTCGGCTCAGCTTATGCTTATGGGTTTATATTCGGCCCGATTTTGGATTGTGCCCAGAAAAGTCTCCAGACAGACAACTCGAGATGCGGAAAAAAGAAAGATTTTTGAGCGCCTTGAAATGTATTACAATTCCTAGAGAGGTCCATCTGGTTTTTTCAAAGAACTCCAGGAAGCCTTGCATAGCACAGATAACCAACTGGGGAGAACCAGTGCCGAAAGTTTTTTTTGCCACACCGCCTATCAGCATGGAAGAACGCTACGGTTCGCTAGCCGGGGCCGGAAGTTGCCTTCCCTCGCTTGGCATTCTTTTTCTTGCCGCGATAACCCGAAAAGAAGGCTTCCCAACCGCGTTGGCCGATGCCTCGGCGCTCAGTCTCACAGGGAAGGAGTTACTGCAACGTGTTGAGTCTGAGCAACCCGATGTTCTCGGACTTTCAGCCACGACCTTTTCCATTTTTCATGCCGCCAAATTTGCGGCCCTGGTAAAAGAACGGTTCCCCGCCATGACCATCATCATCGGAGGCCCCCACGTTTCAGCAGCACCTCATGAAACGATGGAACGCTTTCCTGTTTTTGAAGTTGCGGTTCTGGGAGAAGGCGAGGAAACGATCATCGACCTTCTGGAGACTATGGATACCCATGCCCCCTTGGCGAATATACCGGGAACCATCCTGCGTAGCGACGGAAAATTGGTAACGACCCAACGCCGAGAGTTTCTAAAGAATCTCGATTCACTGCCCTATCCAGCTTGGGATCTATTGGAAGGATTTCCAGAGCGTTATCGACCCGCTCCCTTCAAAGTACGCCGGTTCCCGGCCGCCTCACTTGTAACCTCGCGTGGTTGTCCCAACCAATGCATTTTCTGCGACCGATCCGTATTTGGAACAAGTTGTCATGCCTTTTCGGCCGAGTATGTGACAGGGATGATTCGTCATCTTGTCGAG
Source organism: Candidatus Omnitrophota bacterium (assembly GCA_903856085.1). Classification (GTDB taxonomy): domain Bacteria; phylum Omnitrophota; class Omnitrophia; order Omnitrophales; family Aquincolibacteriaceae; genus Aquincolibacterium; species Aquincolibacterium lacustre. Next base: position 65,596 of record CAIOAT010000038.1, read on the forward strand.
CACTTCGGGATCCGGGAATTCAGTTTTGAGGACGACACCTTCATTACTTTTAAAAAACGTCTTGTGGCCATTTGTCAGGGCATTATCGACCTTGGAATTGATATTTCCTGGACCTGCCTGGGACGGGTGAACGGTGTAGACAAAGAGACCCTGGAGTTGATGCGGCGGGCTGGTTGCTGGCAGATCAGTTTCGGTATCGAGAGCGGTTGCCAGGAGATCCTTACCACCATTCACAAGAACATCACCCTTGAACAGATTCAAAATGCCGTGGCCCTTTGCCGGAATGCAGGAATTCTCAGCAAAGGCTTTTTTATCGTCGGCCATCCGGGAGAAACACGGGAGACTCTGTCACGAACTATGGACTTTGCCTTAAAGCTTCCCCTCGATGATATCAGTGTTACCATGCTGACCCCTTTCCCCGGCACCGAGATATACGAACGGGCTGCGGAATTCGGAAAGTTTGACAGTGACTGGTCCAAGATGAATCTGCTCAATGTCGTATTCATCCCACATGGACTCACCCGTGAGGATTTGGAAGAGTACCAGCACAAGATATTACGAAAGTTTTATTTGCGTCCGAGGATTATCTTGGGTTACCTTCGACGCCTTATTGCAAATCCTTCTATGTCAAAAGGGATACTGCTTGGAGCAAAGGCGTTTTTCCGCAGCGTCAATAAAAAATAGCAATTCATAAATAGCGATGAGGAGGTTACCCGTATGCATTTTGTCTTTGTTCAACCGCCCATAGGTAAGAGAGTAGTCAGTATAATACCCGCTTTAAGCATCCCTTACCTTGCTGCTATTGTGGAAGGAAAGCAAATTCAGGTATCGGTGGTTGCATCTGACGCTGAAGGTTTAAGCGTAGAAGAAACAGCGGAGAGAGTGATTGAGTTACGTCCGGATGTTGTCGGATTTTCAATTGGAACACTCGCTGCTCTTAATTCATACGAAATCGCCGGGCTGGTGAAAAAGAAAATTAGCGATGTGATAACTATTGCCGGGGGACATCATGCTACGATATTCCCGGAGGAGGTATTAACCAGCGGGATTGATTTTGTCGCAATTGGAGAGGGGGAAAAAACGATTGGTGAATTTTCTGACTACCTCTTGAAAAATAAAAAGCTAGAAGAGGTTCGCGGAATTGCATATCGTCAGGGAGAGAGGATTAAATACAATGACACCCAAACAGTCATTAAAAACTTGGACGATTTACCGCTGCCAGCATGGCATTTAATGCCAATCGACAAGTACAAAAGTGTCTTTCAAAAGACGCTGCGAAACTTACCTATTGTGACATCACGTGGGTGTCACGGACAATGCATTTTTTGTTACAAAGGACTATTTGGAGATACGTTCCGAATGAGGTCGCCCAAAAACATTGTTAGTGAAATAAGATACTTGAAGGATAATTTCGGCATAAGTTCGTTCGATTTCATTGATGATCATTTCGCGACTATTCCTAAACGAGCAATAGAAATATGCGCATTGATAAAAAAGGAGGGGATCAATTTAGCCTGGGGACTCCCATCAGGGATACGCGTTGATGTGGTTACTGAGGAATTGTTAAACGCATTGAAAGAAGCGGGGTGCTATCGTATTGGATTTGGCGTTGAATCAGGAAATGACCGAGTGTTAAAAAACATCAAGAAAAATACTACGAAAGATCAAATTCGCAAAGCCGTACAATTGGCGCGAAGTATGAATTTTACAGTATATTGTTTTTTTATTATTGGCAATCTCGGCGAAACAGAGCGGTCGATTAATGACACCATTGAATTTGCTAGGGAACTTGACCCCGATATTGCACAATTCTCAGTAGCGGTGCCATATCCTGGGACTGAGATGTTTCGGATGTTAAAACAACAGGACAGAATTATCAGTTTTGATTGGAACGATTACGATTATTTTTCATCCGGTCGTCAAATTTTTAAACATGAGCATCTTGATTATCATGTCATCCAAAAAAAATACGCTGAAGCATACAGAAGTTTCTATTTAAGGCCAACGTACATCATAAAACAATTAAAGGCTTTAAAAAATTTAAACGAGATGAAGAAATTAATACAATCGTTTTTCCGATTATTCGGTCTATTAAAATAATGCGTTGCAATGTTGTACTATTCTACGAGACGTCGATACATAGACATTTTTAAAGAAGTTTGTATAGCGCAAGAAGTCGGTAAAACGTCTTCTTTCGGCCCATAAAAGCATCGTTGCTGGACTTGAGCGTAAAGTTTTAGCGTACACAATGGATTAAATTATAATTAGCTCTATGAATCACATAACATGAAAACTTCGATTATCATCGTAAACTGGAATGGTAAAGAGTTTCTCCCTGAGTGCTTGGACAGTCTGCACACTCAGACGTATGACGACTTTGAAACCATCGTGGTCGACAATGGTTCGCGTGACGGCTCCGTGGAGCTGCTCCGTGGATCCTACCCTTGGGTCCGTCTGGTTCAACTGGATTCAAATACCGGGTTCGCAAGCGGCAACAATGCGGGGCTCTCTGCCGCTCGAGGCAGTAGGTACATTGTGACCCTCAACAACGACACCCGTGTGGATCGTCACTGGCTGGCCGAACTGACTGCAGCCGCCGAGAGTTCCCCTCAGATGGGAATGGTCGCTAGCCGCATCTGCGACTGGGACAACCCGGACCAGATCGACTCCCTTGGAATTGCCATTTGCCGCGACGGTATGTCCCGTGGCAGCAAACGGCATGCTTGTTTTTCTGCGCTTTCAATTGCCAAAAACGAGGCTATCCTCCTGCCCAGTGCCTGCGCCGCTTTGTACCGAAGAGAAATGATTAATGAAATTGGTTTTTTCGACGATGATTTCTTTGCTTATTGCGAGGATATTGATCTGGGACTGAGGGGCCGACTGGCGGGCTGGCAGGCGGTGCTTGCACGCGACGCCATCGTGTATCATCGCTACTCACGCAGCGGCGGAGTATTTTCTCCCATGAAGCTGTACCTGGTAGAACGAAATCATTTCTGGGTTGCGCTGAAATGTTTTCCGATTAATATGCTACTCACTCTGCCGTTCTGGACCATGATTCGCTATCTGGTGCAGGCACGACTGGTGTTGGAGGCAAGAGGCGCAGGAGCCCAGTTTCGCAACGCATCATCGGGCGATTTGATCAAGGCTGTCCTGCGGGGAATCATGGATGTAGCACGCGGACTGCCGTCCCTCCTCCGCAAACGCCATGCAACACTAACGAAACAACGCCTTTCACCCAAAGAGATGCGTCAGCTTTTAAAAAAATATAAACTTACGTTCAGGGAGCTCCTCGATGCCGGTTGACACGGGTTTGAACAAGGAAGGAATGATCTTTCAGCGGGATCAATACGCCAAGGGGGGCCTTGGAGTACGCTACTGGGACTATCGCGATCGCAGCGCGCTTCAGCATGTCATCGGCAACGATATCCTGGATGCCGGTTGCGGCGAAGGGATTACCCTGGAAAAACTGGTGAAACTCTTCCCCAAGGCCCATGTGGTCGGCATTGATACTGAACCGGAAAATCTTGAGATCTGCCGCAAACATGGTTTACCCGCACAAGAGGGATCACTCTATGCTCTCCCTTTTGCCGATGCATCGTTTGATACGGTTCTCTTCTCCGAGGTAATCGAACACCTGGATACGCCGGAGAAGGCTCTGTCTGAAATTTTCCGGGTGCTACGCCCCGGCGGAAGGGTCATCATCATTTTCCCAAATGACCGCACTTTCTTGCTGGCACGTCTGGCAATAGGCATGATTCGCGAGGCATTCTATAATCCCGGGCATGTCCGGCAGTGGACGCCCCGTCAGATCCGTAAATCACTAAACGCCATTGGGTTTGTGCCGATTGCCGGAAGCAGCATTCCTTTTTTATTTTGGTCCATAAGCTTACATCATATTGCGGTGGCCGAAAAAACCCATGATTAAGTTTCTCTGGATCAATGCTATAGATTCCGCTTCGGAGGTTGAAACCCGATATCCTCATTTGGGGATTGGCTACCTGGTTGCGTCACTCAAGAGATCCTTCGGAGATGATGCCTTTCTTTTCCAGGTTGTCAGTTCTGATATCGAAACGGCTCTAGACAAATTCCAGCCTGACATCGTAGGGATTTCTGCTGTAAGTCAGAACTACGGACGTGCCATCCTCTATGCGGCCGAGGCACGACGACGGGAAATCCCAGTCCTTGTCGGCGGAGTTCACATCTCGTTTCTGCCCGAAACGCTTTCTCCCGATATGACAGTAGGCTGCATGGGTGAGAGCGAAGAAACTATCATCGAACTAATGCGAATTTATCGTGAAACGCAATGTTTTGAACCAAAAAAACTGGCCTCCGTTGCGGGTATTATCTACCATGCTGAGGATGGCAGCCTCGTTACCACAAAATCTCGCCCCCCAAAAATGGATCTCGATTCTCTCGCTATCCCGGACCGGAGTCTTTTCAAAGAATCATCGCATACGTATCTTTTTACTTCCCGGGGATGTCCGTACCGCTGCTCTTTTTGCGCATCTTCCCGCTTTTGGGATACGGTAAGATTTTTTTCCGCCGAACGGGTTATCCATGAGATCGAGGAACTCATGAAAAACTCGGGCGTTACTTTTATCAGCTTTTTTGATGATCTTTTTGTTGCAGACAAAAAGCGTTTTCACAGGATCGTCGAGCTACTTGAACAGAAAAAGATTATTGGAAAGGTCAAATTCTCCTGTTCTCTTCGGACCAATACCATCACAGAAGATGTCGTGGCCGGTTTAAAGCGCATGGGCATTGTGTCCGTCGGCATGGGGCTTGAATCGGGAAATCAAAGGGTGCTAACCTGGTTGAAGGGTGCCGGAATTACAGTAGAACATAACCGGCGCGCAGTGACATTGCTCCGGGCAAACGGGATCATGGCAAACGCATCGTTTGTCATCGGCACTCCGGATGAAACGAAAAAGGAAATCCTGGATACTCTGCATTTTATAAAATCAGTTGGCTTGGGTCTTTTTGATGTCTATGTCCTGACGCCCTTTCCAGGAACCCCAGTATGGGAATCAGCAAAAAGCCGGGGGCTTGTCTCCGAGGGACCGGAAATGGACTGGAGCCGCTTGAATGTCAATTTTGAGGTTTCTCCTGACAAAGCCATTATCCTTTCGGAAGTCCTATCCCGCGATGAGATCGTGGAACTTTACGAAAAGTTTCGCCGGTACCGTTTTCTTCACAATGTCGCCACGATCTGGCGGCATCCGATGCTCACGGACCTGCCCCGCTATGCCTTTAAATTGTTACGCGAAAAAATCCTGAGGGCCATACGATGAACAGCACAAACAACACGCGCTCCCTTGTACTGGTTCCGGCCTATAATGAGGCCGCGCGAATAGGCAGTGTTGTTGAAGGCATCAAGCATATCGTCCCTGGAATGCCTGTGCTGGTGATCAATGATGGTTCCAAAGATGCCACTTCAAGCGTCGCCCGCACGTCCGGTGCGATCGTCATAACCCACCCCTTTAATATGGGATACGGTGTTGCCATCCAGACTGGATACAAGTACGCTCTTGCCAATAACTATGACTACCTTATCCAGCTAGATGCCGACGGCCAGCACGATCCGTCCTGCATCCCGGCTTTGTTGGCTCCGGTGGTCAAAGGAGAGGTCGACGTTGCTATCGGCTCGCGTTTTCTTGGGAACAGCTATCGACCGCCTTTTGCGCGCAGGATGGGTATGGCACTCTTCCGCAGGATCGTATTTCTGGTAACGGGCAAATTCGTCACGGATACGACCTCGGGGTATCAAGCATTTAATCGCAACGTGATACGTTTTTTTTCTACGGATATCTTTCCGGTCGATTATCCGGACGCCGACATGTTGATCACGCTTCACCGGGCAGGCTTTCGCATGACCGAAGTACCGGTTCGCATGTTTGAAAACAGCGAGGGAAAGTCAATGCACGGCGGGTTTAAGCCGATCTATTATATGTTCAAGATGTTGCTGTCCATTAGTGTGACATTCATGAGAGATAAGAGAAAAAACCAGTAAGACCCCCTGCGTTTGCGCCGCGGTGCAACCCTAGGGAGAAATGAGGAAACCATGCTTGCAAGCCAAAGAATCTTCGCTCTATTCATTTGCTGTTTTGTCTTTGCCTACACCCTGAATCTAGTGAGAAGGCGTAAACTTCGTGAAGAGTATTCCGTTCTCTGGCTTGCGACCAGCCTGTTGATGTTTATTCTTGTGATACGCTATGAATGGCTCGTAGCCCTCACAAGTTTGATCGGTGCGGGTTTACCGACCACCACTTTGTTCATCTGCTCGATCATCTTTCTTATGCTTGTAGCGGTTCAAATTTCCATCAAGATATCACACCTGACGGACCAGGTTAAAAATCTGGCCCAAGAAAATGCCCTACTTCGAACTAAAATGGATGCAACGTCAGCGGGCATGGGACACGGAGAAGTGAAAAACAAGCCTGTCTCTTTTTGATAAAAATAACATGCCCCGCGAAGGTTGAAGCCCCATGAATCCAAGACCGCTATCCACGCGAACTTTTTTTCTCTTGATCCTGTTCTTCGGGATCGCGGCCTATTCCAATACCCTGCACGCCCCCTTCTATTTTGATGACTATCCAAGCATACTTAACAATTCAAGCATTCTGAATCCTTGGGACTGGATCGGCCTACTGGACAAAGCCCCCACACGCTTTCTTGTTTTTTTTAGTTTTGCGATCAACTACAAAATAGGCGGGGCTTCTCCTTTTGGATACCATGTCGTCAATTTGATCATCCATCTTCTAAACGGCATTTTAGTCTTCGGAATAGCCCTGCTCTTATCGACACCCCATGAGCTCCAGGGGAAAACCCTCCCCCCTGCACAAAAAAATCTTATTGCCTTCGCCTCGGCGATTATTTTTGTCTGTCATCCCGTCCAAACCCAAGCTGTCACCTATATCGTCCAGCGAATGACCTCGATGGCTTCTTTTTTCTATCTAGCGACAATCTTACTCTATCTTCATTTTCGGATCAGCAAAGTGCGGGCATTTTACCTTTTAGGATTATTCACAGCTCTTCTCAGCATGCTCTCTAAAGAAATCGCGTTTACTCTCCCCGTAACCTTATTGCTCTGCGAAATCTTGTTTTTCAATCAAAACGCAAAATCGATTCCGTCCCTTGTAAAACGCCTCCTCCCCTTCGTCCTCGTTTCTCTTTTGATTCCGGGAATGTATTTTTTGAATCATGAGCAACTCGTTCGACATGGCGGACAAATGGGCCTCGTGCCCACGGGCGCAAAGAATCTTTCCCGCAGCATGTATTTCATCACCCAACTGGATGTTATCCGGACCTACCTTAGGCTTCTTGTTTTTCCGATCCGTCAAACCTTTGACTATGACTTCCCGCTTTCGACCGGATTCTTCAGCCCCGCAACCTTCGGTTCTTTTATGCTTCTTGTGGCCATTCTTGCTACCGGTTATCGCCTGATCCGGAAGCAACCGCTCGCAGTTTTCGGGATCTTATTTTTTTTCCTAACTTTGAGCATTGAGTCGACCATCATCCCCCTCCCCGACCTAATCTTTGAACACCGGCTTTATCTCCCCATGGCAGGTTTTGCTTTTTTAACAGCTTCATTCCTCGCCAAATTCTTAAAATCGCCCCGTCTTTTTACAATCATCTCGATCGCCCTCGCACTCATCTTAGGAACGCTCACCTATCAGCGCAATACCGTATGGACAAACGAGATCGTTTTTTGGAAAGACCAGATCAAAAAAGCTCCCTTTAAAGGCCGCGGTTATTTTCAGCTCGGCATGGCCTACAACAAAATTCATCAATACCCGTTAGCGGCTGATAGTTTTTTAGAGGCGCTGCGCTGGACGCCGGAGGACAAGAAAAATGATATTGAGTTTAATAATGTGGGCGCGGCCTATGATCATTCAGGGCAAACCACAAAAGCGGAACATTGGTTTCGCAAGGGGCTAGAATCACATCCGAAGTCTGGAACCCTTCACACGAATTTGGCCGTCTTGGAAGCAAGAAAAGGGAATTCTGAGGATGCTATCTTATTGTTAAAAAAATCGATCGCGTTAGAGCCCGGAACTGCGATTGCGTATTATGAACTTGCCCATATTTATTCACTGAGAAATGAATACTCGAAAGCCATCCCGTTGCTCGAAAAAGCTATCGATTTAGACCCCTTCTTGAGCCCCGCGCATGAGCTTCTCGAAAGAATGTATGAACAGCAAGCAAACCAAGCAAAGAACCTTTCAACTCGTCAAGCCTCAGAAGGCAACTCCCCGAAAGACACTATTTCCCGAGATCGAATTACCGGTTCAAAAAAAGAAAGTGCCACGCCGAGTGCCATCGTTGCGCTAGAAGAAGCCCTCCGGATCAGTCCTGCGGATCCGTCATTGCATGTTCAGCTTGGAGAACTTTATCGGAAATCGGGACAGGAAGACTCCGCGGTTAAATCGTTTCAAAAAGCCATCAAAGTCGCACCGCTGCGCAAAGAAGGCTATGAAGCCTTGGCCCTTTTTTATAATGGGCAAGGGGACAAACAAAAAGCCCTGGCTGTCCTGATGGAATACCTGAAGTTAAAAAAGAAACACGGCTCGTTATCGCGAAATTGAAGTGTTGAGAAGCGCTGCCTTCAGAACCGGTCTATAGATCACATACTTCTTATTTTCATAGACTTTCTCAAGATCACGCGCTCGCTTGTCTTCCATCACGATATAATCGATTTTATATTTGTTCGCAATCCGGATCAGATCATTTTCACTCAAACTTCCGTAATACCGGCGCATACTTGCAGGACAATTGCGCCCGGGCTCATTCAGGGAAATCCCGGCGGTATCCTGCAATCGCTCATACATTGAAAAAGCGAACTCCCTGTTCATGCAGTTGTACGTCCAATCCTTCCAGGAACCAAGAGTGGATCTTTCTGAATAAATCCGGAACTCCGACGGGGGAAAAGGCGGAGTCAACAATAACGCTTGAGGTTCTGTATGCTCCTTCAGCCATAACTGCGCAGCGATATTTTCATTCATCGCGGGTTTGAACGGATTATCGATCTGCCTGCCATGATAATGCTGAGCCATTGGAATCAAAACAGCTCCGAATATGAAGAGGAGCCCCCCGATCACATAAAAGGTTCTGCCGCATTTCCGAACGGTCTCATAAAAAAGGTAGGCCCAAACCATCGGGGATAAGATGACAAACATATAGGACGCCCTGAAAAACAAACATTGCAACCCTATCAGAATCGGACACTGGGTGACAAAGACAAGACCCAACGTAAATCCAAAAACCATGGTCAAGACAGAAGCTCCGTACAAGATCAATCCCATGCGACCGTTCCCCTCCGCAGCTCTCTGAAAGAAAAAAAGCAATGGCAATCCCGCCACAGCCTGCGAGAGAAAAGAAAAAAATTCCGCGTAAGGCGGGGAAAAATGCCCCGAGCTTCTCACGAGGATCATCCGCAGCCAAACCGGATCAACGATGGCAAGCGGATCCCTGGGGAGCGATCCCAAAGTACTTCTGAGAACGATCGGCAGAATGCCCGCAAAGAGTAGGAGACAAAAAGGGAGCGTTGCTTTCACTAAACGAACCTTGTCTCGTTCTAAAAATAATTTTATCGAGAAAGCAACCGCCACAAACAAACCCAGATTCAGGAATGAGATGGAATGAATGTTCGCTGCCAGTGCCAACAGACCGCTTGCCCAAAGGCGCCTATTCGAAATTAAAAAATAGATCCCTAAAAGCAATAACACCGCCGCCAAGGTCCGTTCCTCAACGATCGGATCAAATGTCGCGATGCCTCCCAGGACCTTTTTGGGGAACCATAACAATACTACAGACATTAGTCCGATGGTTTTTTCTCTAAAGATCGCGGTCGCCAACAAATAGACCGAAAGGAAAAACAATATTTGCGTGATACAAAAAATGATAAAAAACACCACCTCGAAACCGAATATTTTTACAATGGGCCGTATGAGCACACCCAAATAGCTCGCATAATAATGCCGCATGCTGACCGTGATATCTTGAGCATATAATCCGGAATGGTATTCGGCTTTCAAAAAAGGAATCTTGTAAGTATGGTCGGAAACGGCGAAGTGATACGGATTAAGGAACAGACCGCAGGCTATCAAGAACAGAAGCGCGATCTCGAATTTGAATTTTTTAATATAATCGAACATGAAACAAACGGCTCCTCTCAATAGCTATAGCCATGGATTCCGCAGAACTAAATCCCATACGACCCCGGAACAAAGAGCGTCATCCAAAAATCGACCCGCCTTCCGAACGGAAGTATAAAAAGGGGCTCAAAAACCTCAAACAAACCATCTTGTGCGACCACGAACTTAAATCCGGCAAATATCAAAAAAGTTCTCGTTGCAAAGGCTGTCGAGATATCACTTTCTTGTTCAGATTCAACCCACTGACACCGACCCCGAGGAGCCGAACAGCTTTTTTCCCGGCCAGCGTCTTCCTGAAAAGAAGGTCGATGACCGTCTCATAGATTGTCCGCCACTCCTGCGGCTCTCCGGCCAAGGTCTTGGATCGTGTGATCTGTTCGAAATCGTGGTATTTTACTTTAAGCACGATGGTCCGGCCCGTCCGGCCTTCCTGCTTCAGATCATAAAAAACATGCTCCGCAAGTTCGGCCAGTTTCCGCTTTAGCCACGACATGTCCATGATATCCTTAGCAAACGTCTCCTCGGCACTTAATTGCGTCCGCTCCCAGTGAGGATTCACTTCCCGGTCTTCTTCTCCCCGCGCCTTATGGAACAGCTCAACCCCCCACTTCCCCAATAGGGCCGCAAGATCCTGCGGCTTCACGCCCCAGAGGTCCCCGCAAGTGTTGAGCATCATGCCGTGAAGAATCTCTTCGGCACGCGGACCAACGCCAGAAATTTTCCGGACCGGAAGATCCTTGAGAAATTCCAGCACCTTATCTGGAGCGACCACTGTCAAACCGTCCGGTTTTTTCATATCGGAGGCGATCTTCGCGAGGAACATGGCGGGCGCCACGCCGGCCGAAGCGGTAAGTTTTGTCACCGCAAATATGTGTTGTTTGATGAGCGCCGCGAGCTTCACGGGGTCTTCCAACTTGAGCTTGTTCTCGGTCACATCGAGATACGCTTCATCAAGCGATACCTGTTCCACTAAAGGCGTATAGGTGTGAAAGATCGACATGATGGATTTTGAGGCCTCGCCGTATTTCTCAAAATCAGGAGTGAGGAAAACTGCGTGCGGACAAAGACGCTTGGCTTGTGCTGTTGGCATGCCGGAGTGAATTCCAAATTTCCGGGCTTCATAAGAACAGGTGCTCACGACGCTGCGGCTATTCGGATTCCCGCCAACGATTACCGGCTTGCCTTTCAGCTCCGGACGATCGCGTTGTTCCACCGCCGCGAAAAATGCGTCCATGTCGATGTGGATGAATTTCCTGAGCCAATTCATAGATCAAGCACCGCGTATGGGGTGCGACGTATTGCAAAAAGAGGCTCGATGCTCCGCGCCCAGATTAAGCGAGAGAAGCAATAATGGAATGCAGATCCACCAGCTTCGTCTCACCGGTCTGGCGATTTTTGAGCTCGACCTTGCCCTCTTTCAAGCTGCGATCACCAATGATGATTTGCGTGGGAATGCCGACCAGATCGGCGTCATTAAATTTTACGCCGGCACGTTCATCGCGGTCGTCAAAAAGAACATCTTTGCCGGCCTGGGTGAGCTCTTCGTAGATCTTGTCAGCAGCAGCACGGACTTTCTCATCGGAATGATTCACAGTAATGATCTCGACCGCGAATGGCGCAATGGCCTCAGGCCACTGGATCCCCTTCAGATCGTGATGCTGCTCGATCGTAGCCGCAAGGATGCGATTCACGCCAATCCCGTAGCAGCCCATGATGGCAGGTTTGCGTTCGCCTTTTTCGTCCAGGAAATGAGCGCCGATGGATTCTGAATACCGGGTTCCGAGTTTGAAGATATGACCGATCTCCATGCTGGTCGTAAGAGCGAGTTTGCTTTTTCCGTCCGGCGCGAAATCGCCGTCTTTCACGAAACGAATGTCTCCTGTAGCCGTGGCTGTAAAGTCGCGACCGATCGTCACTCCTTTCAGATGCTTATCCTTTTGATTGGCACCCGTCACCGCATCCGCGATCCCGAGAATATCCCAATCCACATAAACCGGGATCTTAAGGCCCACAGGACCCGCAAATCCGACCGGTGCGCCGGTGGCCTCCAGGATCTCGTGCCCATCCGCCTGACGAAGGTCTTTGGCCCCGATCAGTTTCCGCAATTTGCTCTCATTGACTTCACTATCCCCCGTCACAAGCGCCGCAACCGGTTTCCCGTCCGCCATATAAATAAGCGTCTTAATCATATGTGAAGCTTGAATTTTATAACGATGCGAGATCTCTTCGATGGTCCTTAAATTGGGCGTATCAAAAGCCTCCGGTTTTTCTGATTGGGAGTTCGGAGTCTGGATCTTGGGATTAGCTCTTTCAGCAATGTCCTGGCTTGCGAGATAACCGTCCTCGGAACTGGCGACGCGGTCTTCTCCATACGGACAGATCACCATGAACTCCTGACTCATCTTGCCGCCCATCATTCCGGTATCCGCGTTCACAACCTGGAACTTGAGGCCACACCGCGTGAAGATCCGGTGATAAGCCTCAAACATTTTCTGATAGTTCACATCCAGGCCCTTCTCATCGGTATCAAAACTGTAGGCGTCTTTCATAATGAATTCCTTGGTGCGGATGATGCCGAAACGCGGGCGAGCCTCATCGCGGAATTTTGTCTGGATCTGAAAAAGATTGAGCGGCAGATCGCGAAAAGATTTGATGTTGGCCCCGACGAGGTCCGTGATGATCTCTTCATGCGTAGGTCCCAGCACAAACTCATGTCCCGCGCGGTTCTTGAAAGCGATCTTGTCATCCCCCAACGTGTCGTAGCGTCCTGATTTTTTCCAAATCTCGGCCGGATGGAGGGCAGGCATCAGCACTTCTGAGGCCCCAGCACGATTCATCTCCTCGCGAATGATCCCGATGATCTTCAGAAGCACCCGAAACCCGATCGGCAAATAGCTATAAACCCCGGAGGAAAGTTGCCGGATCAATCCGGCCCGGAGCGCAAGCTGATGGCTGATGGCTTCGGCATCTTTGGGAACATTTCGAAGACTGGGGATCAGGGTTTGGGTCCAACGCATGGCTTTATCCTAGGTTCAAGTTTTTGTGAAATGGAACAGATTTTTCAGTTTGTCGAGGATCGAAAGATTCACAACGTCATTATAAAGCACGAACACCATAAGTGCCATGAGCAGGAAAAACCCGCCGGTCGTGATCCGTTCCTGCCATACCGGACTGATGCGCTTGCGCGTCACAAGTTCGATCAGAAGAAATACCAGATGTCCCCCATCCAGCGCCGGTAACGGAAAAAGATTGATCACCGCAAGCGAAACGCTCAAGATCGCCAGCAGTTGCAGAAGCGCCGCGATCCCCGCCTTAGCGGCTTGCCCGCTGATCTGGATGATCCCAAGCGGCCCCATCAAATTCTTGGGCGATATTTGTCCTGTCATCAGATAAAAAAGGGCCTTGTGCGTCAACACCGTGTGAAAAACCTCGAGCTCCCAAGCCTTCGCAAGTGCCGGCAAAGCGCCGTAGCGCTCCACCACGAAGGATAAGGGATCCGGCGTGATCCCCACGCGTTTCATTCGGACGGTCTTGCCGAAAAGATCCCTCACATCTTCAACCTTGGGCTTGATCTGGACGATTAAAAGTTCCGGCTGCGCGTTCGCATGCGGCCGCTGAACGTTCAATTTGATCATGGCCCCTGGCGCTGCATCGAACCGGTCAAGAATGTCTTTCCAATTCGTAACGACCTTATCATCTACTTTAAGGATCTTATCATTCACTTTGAGAAGACTGGCCTCGGCGGGATAGCCCTTCACGAAACCGCCGACCCCGGTTCCCGGCATGGGGCGGCCGATCATGAAAACAGCCCAGAACACCATAAACGCCAGAACGTAATTCATCGCAACTCCGGAAACAACAATGAAGATCCGTGAAAGAACGGGCGCAGCGAGAAAATCTCCAGGCTTCGGTCCTTCCGGCCCGACCTTTGATGCCTCTTCGCCGGCAGGACTCACAAAACCGCCTAGCGGAAAAAGAGAGATTGAAAAACGCGTCTCTCCGGACTGCCAATGCAGAAGCTCCGGCCCGAATCCGATCGAGAATTTCTCAACTCGAACCTTCGAAAACCGGCACGCAATAAAATGTCCAAATTCGTGAACAATAATGAGTACACCAAAAACGATCAGAGCCGGCAGGATCGATGGTAACGAATGCAAGAATGGGGGTAAATGGGTCATGAAAGCTCCTCAGCAGTTTCCCGGGCCCAAGCATCGGCCGCGAAGATATCGGCCAGGACCGGTTTATAGACCAGACTGTGCGAACGCATGGTCTTTTCGATGATCTTCGGAATCCCGAGAAATCCGATACGATGGCCGAGGAACGCTTCCACGGCGACCTCATTGGCTGCATTCAAAACGGCCGGCATCGTTCCACCAATCTTGCTCGCAGTATAGCCAAGATCCAGACATGGGAAACGCATCCGGTCCGGTTTTTCAAAATGGAGCGCCGTAAGATGCGCCAGATCAAGATGCGGCAAATGGTCCTCAAGGCGCTCGGGATAGCTCAAGGCGTACTGGATCGGAAGTCTCATATCGGTCACTCCCAGATGCGCAAAATGCGAACCGTCCACGAACTCCACAAGTGCGTGCACAATTGCCTCTGGATGAACCAGGACGTCGATCTTCTGAGCCGGCACGCGGAAAAGGTTTGCGGCCTCGATCACCTCAAGTCCTTTATTCATCATCGTCGCGGAATCGATTGTGATCTTCGGCCCCATTTTCCATTTAGGATGATTGAGCGCCTGCGCCGGTGTGATCTTCGCAAGCGATCCCTTTCGGTTCCGAAAAGGTCCTCCGGAAGAAGTGATAATCAGTTTTTTGACAAAAACAGGATCCTGTTTTTCAAGGCACTGCCACAACGCGGAGTGTTCGCTGTCGATCGGAAGCACCCGAACCCCAGACTTCTCGGCCGCCGCCAAAAGAAGTTTCCCCGCCATCACAAGGGGCTCTTTATTCGCGATCGCAACGGTCTTTTTTGCTCGCACGGCAGCGAAGATGGGCTTAAGCCCCACGGCACCCACCATGGCGCAGATCACTTCCTGGACCCCCACAAGCGTCGCAACTTCTTCGAGCCCTTCGTCCCCCATCACAACGCGGATCCCGAGACGTTTGAACTTGGGCGCGGCCTCTTGGGCCCTGGGGGCATCATAGATACAAACTACTTTGGGACGGAATTCCACGGCCTGTTCGTAAAGCTTCTCGATATTCTTTTTCACAGCAAGAGCCTTAACCGAAAATCGCTCAGGATGGATGCGAACCACGCGGAGGGTGTTCTCGCCCACCGAACCCGTGGAACCAAGGATCGAAAGATGCTTCATAATCTTTCAAGGCCCAGGACCATGGTCAGATAAAAATAAACAATGGGGATGGTAAAAAGCAGACTGTCCATCACATCCAGCATGCCGCCCAAGCCCGGGATCGTCCCCGAATCTTTGACGCCCGCGTCACGTTTGATCAGGCTTTCCGCAAGATCGCCCAAAAGCGCTAACGCTCCCACTGCAATCCCAAGGATAAGAAGATGTACCGGTGGAACATGCAGATAAAAAACGGAACCGACCGAGAGGGCGATCGTCGCGAACATCTGGCCGATGGCACCCTCGATGGATTTCTTGGGGCTGACGTGCTCGAGAAGTTTTGTCTTTCCAAATTTTTTACCGACGAAATACGCGGCCATGTCTCCGCCCTTCACGATCAGGATCGTATACGCCACCCAATCCGCCCCATTGGGTAAAAGCTTGATCTTGATAAGATAAGAAAAGAACCACGCCACATAGATGATCCCAAAGACGCTTACCGAAACGCTTGTAATGGTCTTGTCCGGCGACTTGCGGTTGAACAGGAATATGAAAAGCGCCACGATGACCATAAGAAGATTCGTGGGCTGCAGCGAAAAATAAGCGGAGATCGGCAAAAGCGCGCCGAACACGAGGCCAAACCCCCGGTGAACAAGCAAGCCTTTTTGCTCTGCGAGGGAAAAAAACTCATAAAGCCCCACAAGAATGAACGCCTCCACCATCAGAAAAAAGCACCAATGCGGCAGAAAAAAGATCACCGCTACCGCCGCTAAAATAAAGACCGATGAAGTCAAAAACCGTTTCACAAGCTGGTTCATGTCTTTCCTCCGTTCGCGGCGCACGTATCCCCAAAGCGTCTTTCACGTCCTCTATAATCCTCGAGCGCCTTTTCAAATTCATCCCGTGTAAATTCCGGCCAAAATTTTTGAGTGATATAAAGCTCGGCATAAGAGATTTGCCACAAAAGAAAATTGCTGATCCTCATCTCCCCGCTCGTGCGGATCAAAAGTTCCGGGTCCGGCATATTCGCGGTATAAAGACTCCGGGAGAAAATCTCCTCGGTGATCTCGGAAGGCTTGATCGCTCCCTGAGTTGCCTGTTCCGCGATCTTTTGACAAGCCCGTAAGATCTCACGGCGGCTGGAGTAACTCAAAGCGAAAGTCACGACCAGACCTGTATTATTTTTGGAGGTTTCCATAGCTTGCGTGAGTTTTTTTTGCAATATCGCGGCAAGGTCTCCCATCTCACCGATCACATTAAAAACGCAGTTGTTCTTGATCATCGCGTCGATCTTTTTATCCAGATAAGAAGATAAAAGCCCCATTAAAAATGCCACTTCTTCTTTGGGACGACGCCAATTCTCTTTGGAAAAAGCGTAGAAGGTCAGAAAGCGAATTCCCTTGTCCTGCGCGGCTTTGATGATCTCTTCGACGCGCTGAACACCGACTTCATGTCCCTGAACGCGCAGAAGGCCTTGCTTCTTTGCCCAGCGTCCGTTGCCATCCATGATGATCGCAACATGCTGAGGGATCGCGTTGGGCATGAAAGGTCCTAGAGGAAGATCGTCTGATTGCGTTTACTGCCGACCGAGACGATCTTGATCGGAGTTCCCATCAGTTCTTCGATCCGTTTGAGGTAACGGCGGGCATTGGCGGGAAGCTGGCTCCAGCGCCGCACGTGAGTGATATCCTCTTGCCAGCCTTTCCATGTTTCATAGACCGGCTGGGCTTTAGAGAATTCGAAAATAGCATGCGGATAATCTTTTGTGAGCTTGCCATTGATCCGGTAAGCCGTCGCAATTTTCAGCTCCGGAAGTCCGGAGAGGATGTCGAGTTTCATGATCGCCAGCTCGTCAAGCCCATTGATACGCACCGCGTGACGTCCGATCACCGCATCAAACCATCCACAGCGGCGGGGACGGCCCGTCGTGGCACCAAACTCTTCTCCTTTGGTTTGGATCAATCTCATAAGCTTCGGCGGAAATTGCGTAGGAAAAGGTCCTTCTCCTACGCGCGTGGTATAAGCCTTTGTCACGCCGATCACGCGATCGATAAAAGTGGGACTGATGCCGGATCCCGTGATCGCGCCCCCAACGGTCGCGTTCGAAGAGGTTACAAAAGGATAAGTGCCATGATCCACGTCAAGAAGCGTTCCCTGGGCGCCCTCAAAAAGAATATCCTTTTTGGCCTTTGTCGCGTCATAGAGGTACTTAGGCGTATCCAAAGCAAAACCGAGGAGCCGTGTACGATATTTTTTAAAATGGTCAAAGATCTTTTTGAAGGAAAGCGGCTTGGCTTGATGGATCTTCACCAAAAACTCATTCCGTTCTTTGAGAACGTAGGCAAGCCGGTCCTTAAAGTAAGTGAGCGACTTCAGATCTCCCACGCGTATCCCGACACGCGCCATTTTATCGGCATAGCAAGGCCCGATCCCTTTTTTTGTGGTGCCGATCGCCTTGCCCTTTTTGCAAGATTCTTCTTTCAGCTGGTCCATCAACCCGTGATACGGAAAGATCAAATGGGCCTGGTCCGAAACAAAGAGCCTCCCCTTCACTTTGATACCGGCTTTTTCGAGAAGCTCCACCTCTTCGAAAAGCGCCACGGGATCGATCACGACTCCGTTTCCGATCACACAGATCTTTCCCTCATGGAGAATGCCGGAGGGGATCAGATGAAGAACGAATTTCCGATCATTGAATTTGATGGTGTGCCCCGCATTGTTGCCACCCTGATAGCGGACGATCACATCACTTTTTCGGGCAAGAAGATCAATAACTTTCCCTTTGCCTTCATCGCCCCACTGCGCTCCGATCAGAATACGATTCATCGATGCCT
The DNA here is from genome assembly GCA_903856085.1 of Candidatus Omnitrophota bacterium. Taxonomy (GTDB): domain Bacteria; phylum Omnitrophota; class Omnitrophia; order Omnitrophales; family Aquincolibacteriaceae; genus Aquincolibacterium; species Aquincolibacterium lacustre. The sequence goes on from CAIOAT010000038.1 coordinate 83,877, forward strand.
CTCTTATAATTTTACGACTTTAACGTCCAACACAAGTTTGTTCTTCTTGATCAACGCCACGACTTTGGCGGGGACTTCACTGTCCGTGTTGATCGCAGTCATCGCATAGGCTTTCTTGCCCTTACCCACGCGGCCAAGCGACATCTCCGCGATATTGACGCCGTTCTTACCAAGCACGGTCCCGATAGTTCCAACCACGCCGGGGAGATCGTCATTTTTCACGAAAAGAACCCAGCCTTCCGGCACCACATCGATCATAAACTCATTTAAGCGGACGATACGCGGTTCGTTACTGAAAAGCGTTCCCATGATCCGGTACGTCGCCTTGCCCTGAACGACTTCGACGTCGATAAAACTCGTAAAACCTTCGTTCTCATCGCTGCGACTTTCAGTGATCGAAATCCCACGCTCTTTGGCAACCGCCAGAGCATTAATGAAATTCACGGAATCCCCGCAGATCGGTTTGAGGAGTCCTTTGACCACCGCCATCGTGAGCGGCGCCACGTTAAAACGCGTCGGATCCCCGCCATAGCGGATCTCCACCTTTTTAAAACTGCCGCTAAAAAGCTGCGCGTAAAGCATACCGATCTTCTCCGCAAGCACAAGCCAAGGCTTGAGACCTTTGAGCGTATCCGGATCAAGGTTCGGCAGATTCACGGCATTACGGATCGCACGATCATTCAAAGCATCAATCACTTGCTTGGCGACATCCACAGCAACATTTTCTTGTGCTTCCTGAGTCACAGCTCCGAGGTGCGGCGTGCAAATGAATTGCGCGAGCTTCAAAAGCGGATGATCCGGCGCGGGAGGTTCCGTCACAAACACGTCGAACGCAGCCCCGGCCACTTGTCCGTTCTGGATGGCTTCGGCAAGCGCCAGCTCATCCACGATCCCACCACGGGCGCAATTAACGATCCGGATACCTTTTTTACAAAGCTTGAAGGTCTCCCGGTTTAAAAGATTCTTGGTTTCTTTTGTGAGCGGCGTATGAAACGTGAGAAAATCCGAATTCTTTAAGAGGGTCGGCACATCCACAAATTCCACGGGGTATTGCTTCACGCTCTCTTTGGAGATGAAGGGGTCAAACACCATGACCTTCATATTGAAAGCGCTTGCGCGTTTGGCGACTTCGCGGCCAATTCGGCCAAACCCCACGATACCGAGCGTCTTACCGTTCAACTCCGTGCCCTGGAACTTGTTGCGTTTCCATTCGCCTTTTTTCACGTGAGCATCGGCTTGAGGAATATTACGCGCCACAGCCATCATCATCGAAAAGCTGAGCTCCGCCGTCGAGATGGTGTTCCCTTCGGGGGTATTCATAACAATGATGCCACGCTTGGTGGCAGCGTCAAGATTCACGTTGTCCACACCCACGCCCGCACGGCCGATCACGCGAAGCTTCTTGCCCGCTTCAATAATGTCGGCCGTCAATTTCGTGGCACTTCGAATAAGAATCGCGTCATACTCCCCGATGATCTTCTTGAGCTCTTCGGGTTTGAGTCCGACCTTTTCATCGACCTGGAGGTTCTTCTCTTTGCGGAGGATGTCCATCCCGCCTTGGCCCAACGAGTCCGAAACAAGTATTTTCATCTTTAAATCTCCTCTTTTGAAATGATGGCTCGAAAAGTTCGCATCCTTCTGTTATTTACAACAGCAGCAGGAAGAACCGGAGGAGGCCTTCATCTCTTTGAGAGTTTGTTCGAGCACTTTGAGCCCCTTCTCAATATCTTGCTTCGTGATCGCGCCCATATGACAAATGCGGACGACTTTTCCCTTCATCTGATCGCCTTGCCCGCCCGCGATCGCGATCCCCTTCTCATCACGCATCACCTCGCAAAGTTTTTCACCGTCAACACCCTCAGGCAACCAAGCCGCCGTCACAGTCGACGAAGCCGCTTTGGAAAAAAGCTTCAAACCTATTTTTTGAAGGGATTCACGCGTAAAAGTGGCGTTCGCAGCACAGCGTTTAAAAACGTTTTCGATCCCTTCCCGTTCGATCAGATCAAGCGACTTCTGAAGCCCGATCACCAGCGTCAAGGCCGGGGTCCACGGTGTGTCGCTATCCTTCAGAGATTTTTCATAATGTTTGAGATCGTAATAAAAACGCGGCAACTTAGCCGTTGCCATGCGCGCTTTTGCCTTTTCGCTTACGCTCAAAAATGCGAGCCCCGGAGGGAGCATCAGCGCCTTCTGAGAGCCAGCGATCACAAGATCCACGTTCCAGTTATCCGTTTCGATCCGATCAGCCCCGAGACCCGAAATAGCGTCTACGATGAGAAGGGCGTTCGTTTTTGCAACGATCGCACCGATCGATTTGATATCACTTAAAACCGCGGTCGAAGTTTCACAAAGCTGGACACAAACGGCCTTGATGTCAGGCTCTTTTTGAAGCGCTTCTTCGATCTTCTTCGGATCGGGCGCTTCCCCGTAAGGAACCTTAAGGCTAATCGGAACGAGCCCGAAAGCCTTGGCGATCGCCGTGAAACGTTCGGCAAACTTACCATTTTCCACGACGAGGATCTTATCTCCTGCGGAGTGACAGTTGACCAAGGCTGCTTCCATGGCCAAGCTTCCGGAACCGGCAAAGGTGTAAACAGGGTTTTTCGTCAGGAACACTTTTTTGAGGCGCTCGGAAACATCCCCGAAGATCTTGCGGTAACGAGGCGTGCGATGGTGAAAGATCGGCTCCGCCATCAACTTGCGTGTGACTTCAGGGACAGGAGTCGGACCAGGTGTTAAAAGAATCGTGGGTTTGCTCATGATTTGGGAACCTCCATGCGAGTTGTGATGACCTGGTCGACAATACCGTAATTCTTGGCTTCTTCAGCAGACATGAAATAATCGCGATCCGTATCTTTTTCGATGCGATCGAGCGTTTGCCCGGTGTGATGGACAAGGATCTGATTCAGTTGTTCTTTGAGTTTTAGGATTTCTTTCGCCTGGATATGGATGTCGGAGGCCGTCCCTTGCGTACCGCCCCAAGGCTGATGGATCATCACGCGGGCATTCGGCAAAGAATATCGCTTCCCCTTGGTACCGGCCGCAAGAAGCAGGGAGCCCATACTGGCAGCCTGACCCAAACAATAGGTCGCAACGTCGCACTTCACGAAGCGCATCGTGTCATAGATCGCGAGCCCCGCGGTGACAGACCCACCGGGAGAATTGACGTAGATGTTGATGTCCTTGCCGGGCTCTTCCATATTGAGGAAAAGGATCTGGGCAATAATGAGGTTTGCGATCACGTCGTCGATCGGCGTTCCGATGAAAACGATACGTTCTTTGAGAAGGCGAGAGTAAATGTCATACGCTCGCTCCCCTTTTCCGGTTGTCTCAATCACCATCGGGACCAAGTAGCTCATAGAACCCCCTTCAGTCTGTTATTTGGATTTCGCGTGCTGCTTCAAAAATTCAATGACCTTCTCGTTCCGGACCTGATCGAGCAACGTTTCCCGGGCTTCTTTATGTTCCTTGTAATATTTCTCGATCGTTTCCTTCGGCTGACGATACTGTTGGCTCAAAGCCTCGTATTTTTTCCCGAGGTCCGCCTCTTCCGATTTGATGCCCTGCGTCTCCGCGATCTCATCCAGAAGAAAAGCGATGTGGATCTGACGGCGCGCCTCGGATTCAAACTCCTTTTGCATCTTTTCTTTTTCCTTATCAAAAAGCTCATCCGTACCGCCCTGCTGAAGGAAGCGCTGACGCGCCTGGTCCATCAGGTATTCCGCCCGCCGCTGCAAAAGCCCGTTCGGCAATTCTATCTTATTATGTTTGACCAGCTCGTTTAAGAGCTCCCGTTCAAAAGCGGCCTCTTTCTCATCGGCATCCCGCTTTGCGAGATCGTCCGTGAGTTTTGTCTTGAGATCGGCGAGGTCTTTGTACTCCCCGGCTTGCTTCGCGAGATCATCATTGAGCTCCGGAAGTGTTTTTTCCTTGATCTCCTTAACCTTCATTTTGAAGACGGCAGTTTTTCCGGCTGCTCTTTTATCCGCCATATCCTGCGGGAAAGTGATCTGAACGTCCTTTTCGTCTCCGATATTGACACCCACAAGCTGCGCGGAAAACCCCTTCAGGTATTCTTCCTCTTTGAGCTCGATCCAATCGTCATTGCGTTTTTCCATTTCCTTACCATCAACTGTGCAGACATAATCCGTAATGACGAAATCCCCCAACTTGGCCGCGCGGCCTTCGACTGCTTTATATTGAGCATGCATCTCCTGGGTCTGTTTGAGCGCTTTTTCAATATCCTCGGACTTCACCCCGCTCTTTTCCTTCTTGGCGCTTAATCCAGTCACACGGGAGAGCTTGACCTTGGGACGGATCTCAATATGCGCTTTATAGGTGAGTTTTTCCTTGGAGAACTGGATATCCTTGATCTCAGGCGTCGTAAGAGGATTCAAATCTTTTTCCCGAAGCGCCTTAGGCAGAGATTCTGAAAGCAGCGCTTCCAGCACTGAGTCATTGGCATTCTTCTCATAATGCATGACCAACACATCGCGGGGAACTTTTCCGGGACGGAATCCCGGCACTTTGGCGCGCGGGGCGATCGAATGATAAAAGGATTCAAACTCTTCGCTGATACGCTCCTGGGCCACTTCAACGGTCAGAATTTTTTCGCAGGCCTTACCGTCCTGCAATTTGATCTTGAGCAAAGAACCTTGGGGCTGCGAGGTTTCAAGGCTGGAAAGGTCTTCCGATGTTTCTTCTTTCTTCTTTTTCAGCAACACAATAACCGCCTTATTTGTTGAGATATGGAGCGAGTGGAGGGAATCGAACCCTCGTAGCTGCCTTGGCAAGGCAGAGCATTACCACTATGCTACACTCGCTTGTTAGATGAAACACTGCGGTCATCGTAGACGGCTGTCATTGAGCCGTCATGACGCCACATTTGTTCACTGAGAACAAAGCGACTTCCGGGGAGGCCGTATTCTAGTCCCAATACTTATCAATTTCAACAAAGTTGAAATTGGGGCAATCCTTGTCAACCATTCGAAAGACAAACAATGGACAAGGATAGAAGCGCGTCTTAACTTTGTCAAATAAACCGCTGTCATTCATTTAAAGTGCGGCCGGAGGGACTTGAACCCCCACACCTTACGGTACAGGATCCTAAGTCCTGCGCGTCTGCCAGTTCCGCCACGACCGCAAACCTAGTCACAAGAAAAAGTGCGCCCTGAAGGAGTCGGCGCCTCCGCTTCGCTACGGTCGGCCACCCGCGCTACAACCATGACTTTTGTCTGGTTGTAAGCAGCGCTCCCTTCGATTCCTGCAGCACACAGTGCGGTTGTCGTAGAGGGCTTTCTTTGAGCCCTCACGGCACCGTACTTTTTCATTGAGAAAAAGTGCGCCCTGAAGGAGTCGAACCTTCGACCCAGTGATTAAGAGTCACTTGCTCTACCAACTGAGCTAAGGGCGCAAAAACTCACAGCTTAAACCATCGATAAAGGGTATTGGCATCCTCTAAAAAGCCACCAAAGAGCGGGTATTCTACTCAAGAAAGTCTTTTTTTACAAGAAAGGGATTATCGATTTTTTTGAAAACCAGGGGACGATTCGAAGGTTGCTTTTTCGAATCGAAACCTCATAATACGCTCGAGGATATCTAATGAAGAAAAGACGCCTTTTTTTATTCATCTCGCTCACATTTCTTTGGGCGATCCTGGGGCTCGCCCTCTGGGGCCTCCCCCGCCTTCCCGGGCTGGAACGGGATCTTCTCCAGAGGCTAGCGAACCGTTCCGCTAAAGAATATTTCGCGGATTCCATACGGATCGAAAAAGTCTTTTTGGACTCTCACCTGAAGATCCATCTTACGGGAATTACCGGGAAACTGAAAAACCGTAAAAGTCCCATCCCTTTGGAAATAGGATCCTTGGAATCCCAAGACTCCCTTTTACTTCTTATCGCAACAAAACCTGTCCGCTTCATCTTTACGGGAGTGCGACCCCAAGGATCTTCGCGCCCTGGATTTTCAGGAATGGTCATGATCCGAACGGGGACCGCTTTGCGCTTTGAATGTTCTGCCGATTTTGGAAAAACAGATTTGGAAGACTGGCAATGGCTTGACCCACAGAACCTTGCGGGAGCGACCGGTGCCATGAAAGGCACTTTGACTTTCCGCCAGACTTTCGGCCAAGAGCCCGAATTCGGCATGGACCTCGAAGCCCCCGAACCCGGCGGCAATATCCAGGCACGGTTTTTTGATCTCTTCCTGCCTTATCTCCCCGCTTCCGTCCATAAGGAAAAGGTCCAAAAGATCTCCGAAAGCCGCGAAATGGTCCGCTATGAACGGGCCACTTTGAAGATCAACCTGCCCCAAAACGACAGCATGAAAGTTCTCCTCCAGATCTTCATTCCGGCTTATAATCTCAAATTGACATTGAACGCAACTTTGAAGGCCGACCAAAAAAACGCTTTCTCACAGATCACCCGACTCATGGGACTTTTTGAGGTAAAATAATATGAAATCCATCACAAGAGTAACCGTCCTGACTCGTTTAAAATTAATCGGTATGGGGACCGCAATGCTCCTGACTGCGTTCACGATCGCCGGCTGCACCGTCAAGGCCGTAGGAGATCCCAACCGCCCCATCACGATTAACGCGAACGTTGTCGTGGATATCCGGGGCCTCAAACAGACCGCCACGAATATCGAGGACATAGTCGCTGAAGGAGCCGCAAAATGAAAAACCATGACATCTTAAGTTCAAGGGAGGGTTTTACGATGAGACATGCTTCCGCTTCTTTGCTTTCCATTTTTTTAGCAATGATGATCGCAATGCCCCTTTGTTTCGCAGGCACTTATGATTTCAAAGAGATGACGCCCGCAATCGAGCAGGCCTTGAAGAACCGGCAAACAAGGTACCAGCTGCTCCAGAGCCTCAAGCAGGAAGGCGCTGTCGGAGAAAATAACACGGGGTATGTCACCAATCTGAAAGACAACGCCAAGGCCATCGCGCTAACCGCAGACGAAAACCGCGACCGCAGGGTTATCTATGAAGCCTTGGCAAAGCAGAATGCTCTTGGAAATACCGGATTGCTGGAAGTCCAGAGAGCCTTTGCGGAAGTTCAAAGTGAAAAAGCCGGAACCGGCGATATGATCCAGTCCTCATCGGGCGACTGGAAAAAGAAATCTTAAAAAGACATCCCCTTCAAAAGATCAGTGCATCGTCTTATAGATCTCGCGCACGCCGCGGGTCACCTCCTGATATTCCACAGGATCGGTGATCAAGGATTTCCCGCTGAGCGGTAATTTCTGGAATTCCTTCTTGATGGCGAGAATACGCACCTCCGTGATCGGACGCGACTGGTAATAATCAAAAAAGTAAGGCGTCATTTTCTCCCCGGATTTCAAAAAATGTTCCTGCACGTCCAGCAAAGCCTCCGGGTCGTATCCCGCGTTCATCAGATACTTCATGGCAGACGCGTCGCTTTCCAGAAGCCGTTGTCCGGGAGTTTTATATGAGCTCTCATTGTAGGCTTGTAAAAGCACAAGCCCCAAGCTCGCCAAAGATCCCAGAGGACCGAACATCGGCCCGACCGCGGAACCGACCTGTGCCGCGGCGTTGATCGCATCATCTCTTTTCGTGAAACGACGGTCCACGGTTTGCTGTTCCCCGATTTCATGCGCGAGCACCGCGGCGAGTTCTGCTTCATTCTGGAGAAAATTCAGCATCCCCGTCGTCACATAAACATATCCTCCCGGCGCAGAGGTTGCGTAGATTTTTTCGCTATAAAGGATCGTGAACCGGTATTCAAGATCGTGTCGTTTAGCCTGGGCGGCAAGCGACTGCCCCAGGACATCCACATACTCCACGACTTTGGGATCCGTATAAGGATGAAAGGAAGCGAGGATTTCGCGATGGATCGCCTCGCCGGTCCGTTGTTCTTCGCTCAGATGCGAGTTCTTGGAAGCGGCCGGGGGACGATCGTACTCTGCCGTCGTGGCACAGCCATTCAGGAGGATCAAACAGCTTAGAAACAGCGGGCAAAACCTCGGGAAGTTCTTCAAATTAAAATCCTTCTTGAACTTAGATGAAGTTTCGAGATACGATGAGCCTTCTTCATTCAAGCGCCCATAGCTCAACTGGATAGAGCATCAGCCTTCGGAGCTGAGGGTTGCAGGTTCGACCCCTGCTGGGCGCACTTAACCTCATTCCTCAAGAATTGCATAAAACGCTGCGGTTAAGCGCCTTGTCGGCGGAATTCCTCGAGCGTTACGTACGAGAAGGCGCCTTCCTAATTCTTCCCTCTCAGCTCGGAATTCTTGAACACCAGCGCCAGTGCGCCAAGATCCCCCACAGAGTCCCCAAGTTGAGACCGGACGATCCGGGTCGTGGAAAACGCCTCGGGCCACGCGTGCTGTTTTGAGCTCTTGATCATACTTTGCCAAAAAATCTTATGCGCGGATTTCAAAACGCCGCCGCCGATCACCACCTTTTCGGGATTGAGAATGTTCAAAAGATTCGCAATACCGATCCCAAGATAGTAACCGGCTTTTTGATAACTTCCGATCGCAAGCTTGTCCCCTTCGCGCGCGGCCATACCGACCTGCTTGGCGCTTACCTTTTTATTTCCAGTGAGAAATTTCCAAAGACATGTATTCCTTGAGGTCATCCGCACACGAACATCATTCGCTATTGCGGTCCCCGACGCATAAGCCTCGAGGCAACCACGCTTCCCGCACGCGCACTTTTTCCCATCCGGCACAATACTGATATGACCGATCTCGCCGGCAACACATCCGGCTCCTTCATAGAGTCGTTTATGGATAATGATCCCGCCGCCAATGCCCGTGCTCACCGTAATATAAA
>CAIOAT010000039.1 GCA_903856085.1 Candidatus Omnitrophota bacterium
CATGGCCGAGGCATGGAATTTGATGAGCGCGCGTTTCCAGTCCGCCGCCAAGCGCAATCTGATCGAGTCCGGGATCCTCGCGAGGATCGAGGAGGCAAAGCTTTGCGCGGCACTTGAGTTTAAGGAAGAAAAGATTGAACGCGAAACCCCGGAGCATGTCCTCGTTTCGCTTGTCTGGGTGCGGACGCTAAAAAGCTACAAGGATTCCGATTACCGTGACGCCTCGCTTTTGAAATCAGAACTGGTCTTAAAAAAGATCCCGAGGAGCTTCCCGGCTCCTTCGGGACTGCTCGTGGAAGATTACAAAGAAATTCTTTTAAACCGACTGGAGGATAACAAACGATGAAACAAACATTGCTTTACACAACGATCCTGACACTTTTTTTAACACCTGTCTGTGCGCTAGCGGAAGACGTGAAGCCGGAGGCGCCTGAAAAACCGGTGGAGACGGCTGACGCGAACCTAAAGGAGCGGCAAACGTTTAATAAGCTTCGCCGTTCGACTAAAAATATCTACAAAGTAACCATGCGCTCGGGCGTCGCGTACCGGCTGCAGACGGCGCTCGGTTATGTCTCCACGATCGATCTTCCTGAACCCGCGCTCAAAGTATTTGTGGGGGACCAGGAGCTTTTCAAGGTGGAGGTCTATGAACGACAGGTCCTTGTGAAACCCGTCACGGATGAATCGGATGCCAGAACGAACCTCATTATTATCACGGAGTCCGGGAGGCTCGCGTTCGATGTGACTACGGGAGCGCCTGAGACTGCGGACTTCGTTCTCGACTACAGGCTGCCTCAGGATGACGAATCCCTTGTCCAGAACGCTTTTGAAAAGAAGGTGGAAGAAAAGGCTGCGGTCATTAAAAAGGACTACCACCAGAAAGAAGCGAAGCTGGAAGAAAAGGCGGAGAAACTCTCCGAAGACAAGCTTAAGGAAAAAGTGGCCTCCGGCGTCCAGTCCTTCACTTTGAAGGGATCGTCCACGAAAGGCGAGGTGCAGGTAAATCTCCTCTCGCTTTCCCGGATGGCGGATAAAGGTTACCTGAGGTTCTCGGTCCTCAACTACTCAAAGACACCGTATAAGCCCCTTAAGGCCACGGTGGGAGCCATTGAATACGAGCGAAAGCTTCTCCTAAAGAACCAGGAATCCGGGAATATCGAGTTTCCTTCCGAACTGGAACTTTCCAAATGTATCCAGCCCGACAGCTACGTCTACGGTGTGATCGTCTTTGATTCCCGGACTCTCGGGAAAGGACAAAAACCGGTCTTCCGTATTTTTGAGGACGCTTTGGAGCCGGGCACCGGCCGGGATATCGAGCTGAAAGGGTTCCGGTGGTTCGAATGATAAAGTTCTTCGAGCTCTTCAAAAAGAAAAACACTCCGCCCGTTCCTCCGGAACCGGGGTTTTCAGCACCTCTGAAAGGTCTCGAAAAGAGCTGGTTCAAGCTCAGGAACTTTTCTGAGAAAGGATGGGTGCTCTTGGGCGCCGCGTTAGTGATCCTTCTTATCGCGGGTTTTTTTCTGAACCATAAAGCTCCGAAGTCAAAGGTCAAAAGTCTTGAGGCCCCGGAAGAGACCCGGGTGGCGATGACCACGACTTTTATGGAACGCGCGATAGGCGCGTATTCAAAATCGAAACAAACGGTTGAATCCATAAAACCCCTGAAAGTGTTGCCCGGGACTAAGCGAAAACTAGACAGTGCTATGGGTGTCTTCCTTTTCAAGAAGGAGCCGGAGCGGGATTCCCAGGCGAGGACCGAAAGAACAGAGAAAGTGAAGCTCGGGCTCGCGTCCGGAACCAAGATCCCCGCACTCCTGGGAGATCGGGTTTTCAGTTTTAACGTGGACGCGCCTGTCGTGGCGGTCCTTTCTAAAGACTTCATGGCCGGGGACAAGGTCGTGATTCCCAAAGGCTCGAAATTCCTTGGGGATGCGAGCGTCCTGAAGTCCCTTGACCGGATCAATGTCCGGTTCCATCTCCTGGTGCTCCCGGACGGACGCGAGATCCGGGTAAACGCGCTTGCGCTTTCTGAAGACGGAGCGGCGGGAATCAAAGGGAAGGTGCAAAAACAAACGGACATGAAAATGGTGAAAGCGATCGGGGAGTCTGTCCTTTCCATGGGAGCTCTCTTTCTGGGAGGCCGGTCGCAGGATCCATTCAGTATGCAGGACCAGCTGGAGCTCAACGTCGCGCAGGGGCTTTCGGATGAGGCGCGAAGGAATTTAAGAAGTGTGAACGTCGAAAAGTCCGTCACAGCGGAGGCTTCAAAGCCGATCTTTGTTTTTCTGCTTGAGGCCGTGTAAATCAAAACAAAAAGGAGAGAAAAATGGACAAAGAAAAAAAGAACAAGGGTTTTGTTGAAAAAGAGAGAGTGCGCGTTGTTCCGACGCGCAGCGGAGAGGAGCTGCATTTCACGGTAGTGGAGGTGAACGGAAAATTGCGCGGAGACATCCGTTTCTTCGTGAAAAACGAGGAAAACGACGAAGTGTTTGCCGCGAAGCGCGGGATCAGCATCCTTCCGAGGCATTTCAAGGCATTCCAGGAAGGGGTCGCGGAGCTCGGAGCGAAACTGGCGGCAGAACAGAAACCGGAGTAATCCGGAAACGCTGGATTTCCCAACGAGACAGATAAAGGAGGAAGACTCATGACGAAGTGTTTCAAGGAGGGGAAAACGTTTTGGAGGAGAACAGTCTGCCTTGGACTCACGGTAGCGGTCCTGACGGCGTCCTTCAGCGCGTACGCCGCGGAATCGGTGGTGCTTCGGCCGTCTGGCGCGCTTCTTAGCATTGACGAAGCGGTTAAAAACGCGCTAAAGGATTCAAGCGAGATAAAACGCGCGCTCGCGCGTCTTGGCAAAGAGGCGGCTCTTTACAAGGGGACGCTTGCCGAGTTCTTTCCGAAGCTCAAGGCTGATGTCCAAGCGGGTGCTGCCACGGGAGAAAGGACATTCCTGTCCTACCTGGATACGGGGATCGAGCAGCCGATCTTTCAGGGCGGGAAAGCGGTTGCGGAAAAGCGGCGACAGAGCGCTGTCTGCGAGATCGAGAAACTCCGGCTCGAAGAAGTAAAACTCGATCTGGAGCTTGCGGTGCGGGTCCTTTACGCGCAGGTCCTGGCGGAAAAGGAGCTCACGAGGATCGCCCAGGGAGAGGTGAAGGAGCTTACAGCCGAGTGCGAGCGGATCAAGAAACTCTCCGGGAAAGAGATGCTCCCGCATCTTGAAGCTTTCAAGGTCGAATCTCATCTTGAAAGCGTGAAGCATTCGCTCGTGAAGCACAAGGAGACCTACGACTACCTGCTTACGGTCTTACGGGAAACGGTGGGGATCGGGGAAGGAGAAGTCCTTGAGCTTCAGACGTACGGCACCATTCAGGAAGTTGAAAGCGGGCTCGAGTCGTTTCTTGGCGCGTCGCGTGAAACCGATCCGGTTTACAAGGAAGGGTCTCTCATGATCCTGGCGAAGCAGCAGGAGAAACGCTCTCTCCAGGCGGAAAGATTCCCGCAACTCAGCCTCTCAACGCGCTGGAACAGTGTCCGGGACGTGTACGTGGACACGAACCGCGTGATCGTGGGGATTGAAGGGAAATGGAACATCTGGGATTTCGGCCGGCTTGGTTCCAAGATCCGCGCGAAGGAGCAGGAGATCGAGGAAACCAAATGGGCCGAGGATATCCGCATCCGGGAGCATGAAAAAGAGATCAGGCGGCTTTTTCATGAAGCGAGGGCTTTGCGCCAAAAGATCCGGATGACGGACGCTTTTCTCAAAGAAAATGAGGAAAACTACAAGAATGAGAAAACGCGTCTCGTAACGGGCGGTAAAGGCGCCGGGGAGCTTCTGGGATCCTTTATCGCTTTGGAAGAGGCGCGATCAGCGGCTGTTCAGGCGGTCGCGGAATACCGGATACAAATGGCGCGTCTTGAACGGACCCGGGCTTTTAAACCTGCGGCAATAGAAACGCTCCCGGAGAAGAGCATTACGGATCTTGAGGAGGATAGAGCGTGACATCCTTGCGAGCGATCCCGGGAAGCCGCTTTCCGCTCAGTCCGGAGACCCGGACCGCGCTATTTCTTGGCGCGGTCGCGCTCCTGACATGTCTTGCGGTGTGGCTCGTGTCATCGGCGATCGTGTGGACGGAGGAATCCCGAATATTTGGGCTCCTCTGGGTCGCGGGCTTCGGATTTTTATTCTTTGACGTGGCGTTCCTTTTTTCCTTGAGCGTTCTGCGGCCGTTCCTTAAAGAGACGGCACTGAAGGGAGCCTACATCAAAGAATTTCCGAAGACCGCGATCGTCTATCCCGTCCGTAACGAATCTCACGGCCTCTTCGAGCGAATCATGTATTCATTTTCGGGGAATAAGCTCCCGAATACCGATCTTTGGGTCCTGTCTGATTCTTCGGCTGAGTTTGAGCCGTATGAACGGGAAATTGTCGCAAAGCTTTCGGAGAGTCATCCGGATCGCATCTTTTACAGGCGCAGGGATGTTCCCGTTGAACGTAAACAAGGAAATATCGCGGAGTTTCTGGAATCGCATCCTGAATACGTCTATCTTTATGTTTGCGACGCTGACGGGATGATCCCCAAAGGGACGCTTCTCAAGCTACTCAGAAAGGCCGAGCATCCGGAAAACAGGGACATCGCGATCTTTCAGGCGTTCATCCGGATCGCTCATGCAGCAAGTTGGTATGCCCGTTTCGAAAAGATCGGGGCGAATTTCGCCCAGAGATTCAATTTCGCCTCCTTCCAGACGATCTTTGGCCGGACTATTTCTTTTGGGCATCATCACCTCGCCCGGGCCGGACTTCTTTCGAGGATCAAGCTTCCGAGGGGACTGCTTTCCCATGATAACTGGGATACGGTCCTCTTGGACAAAATGGGATACCGTGTGGCGTTCTGCGCTGATGTTCACGCGTATGACGAGGCGCCGGCGAACTACCTTGAGGCGAGGGCGAGAGCTCGGCGGTGGGCCCGGGGGACGCTGCAGGGTATTCCATTAATTTTTATGCCGCAGGTCAGCCTTGCCTCCCGGTTCCTCGCGTTCTTTGGGGTCTATCTTTACGCGGCGGATGTTGTGTTCTTCTTTTGGCTCATCTTCGGTCTTCTGGCCCATTCCTGCTTAGCGGGCGAGCTTATCCATTTCGAGATCGATTCCATCTGGCTTGGCGCCTGCACGAACAGCAAACTTAAGTGGACGCTTCTTTTCAGCATTGCCGTGGTCTATTTCCACAAACTCAGCTTGCTGAAAAACCTGAAGGACCTTAAGGATTTTCTCTACGAACTGGTTGTTTCCACATTCCTCACCCTCAACAATGTTTTCTACACGCCCCTGGACATTGCAAGCATTCCCTCAAGGAAACTTCACTGGAAGCCTATGGCAAAAAATCCCTTTGCCAGTGTAGACCTTCAAAATACCGCGAAGGTCCTATGGCCCGGGACCGTCGCGGGTCTTTCGGGTCTGTATTTCTGCCTATTTTTAACGCCTTACTTCATCTGGCAGGCAACGCCCCTTTTGACAAGCCTGATCCTTTCCATTCCCGTTGCGTACTGGACCGCAAGGTCAGTTCCGGATCGGTGCAAGGCATGGATCTAATTCAAATAAGGAGAGACTAAGAATATGACCCAGAAAGAAATCCATACTCAGGAAAAAGAACCCGCTCTTTTTGAAGAGAAAAAAGAACCTCCGAAAAAGGGGAAGATGAAGATCTTTGTTTTGCTTCTGGCCGTTCTTTTGGGAGCTTTCTTCTGGCCGAAGCCGGTCATTAAGGGGGAAGCCATCCTGCAGGCGGAGCGGTTCGCGAGGATCGGTCTTTCCAGTCCCGGAATGCTCAAGGAACTTCTTCACCAAAAGGGTGACCGGGTGAAGAGAGGGGAGGTGATCGCCCGGTTCGAGAACCTGGATATCAAGCAGCGTTTGGAGGAGAAGAAACTCGCTCTTGAGATCTTAAAGCTGGATAAGGATCGGCTTGCGAAAAAGGCGGGGTTTCTGACGCAGGAGAAGGACCGTAGCAACATCCTCTTTGAGAACGGGGTGATCGGACAGACGGAACATGACCGCACCGTTTATGGGCTTGAAGAGTTGGAGCAGACGGTTTCGATCAAGGCGAAAGAGATGGAATCGGTCGAGGCCGAGATCGGATTTCTCAAGACGCAAGTGGAAGCCTTGGAACTCAAAGCGCCGTTTGACGGGATTCTGCTTACGGACCCGAGCGAGCAGATCGGAAGCCCGCTTAAAGAAGGGGAATTCGTGCTCGAGTTCGCGGATCCGGACACATATTTTCTTGAGATGCTGATCCTTGAGAGGATGATCCCAAAAGTTTCGCTCGGGGATCCGGTGAAAGGGAAATTCAACGCGTTCCGCGGAAAAACCTTTTCGGGGGAAGTGATCCGCATTGCGCCGCGGGCAAGGGACGAAATTGAAAAGGTCTTCAAGATCAAGCATGTCGTTGCCTGCGCGATCCGTCTTAAGGAAATGCCGCCTGACATTAAATACGGGATGCGGGCAGAGGTGGAGATAACGCCCGCGAAGGGCGGGTGGCGGAAATGAATCCCAAGGAACTCCGTGAGGAGAACGACCGGTCGTTTGAAAGCGAGCTTGCGACGCTCTTTCACAAGGTCAGTGACGGGCGGCGGATACAGGATCTGAGAGTGTCTTTAAATTCAGTCAAGGAAAGCATGTGCTGGTGTCTGCCAATCCAATTTGAACCCCAGGAGGAATTAATCGCTCTATGAAAGCTATCATTCTCGCCGCCGGTTTTGGAACAAGACTCTATCCTCTTACGCGGAATATCCCGAAGGCGCTTTTAAAACTTGGGGATAAGACGCTTCTTGATCATCTGGTCGGGAAGCTGGATCGGTTTCCGATTATTGATGAGATCGTCATTGTTAGTAGTAAACGCTTCTTCCAGAATTTCAAGAGATGGAAAAAAGAAGCCATCTATCAAAAGCCGATACGCATCATCCATAACGGGGTTAATGATCCTGAGAAACGCCTGGGCGCCGTGCGGGACCTGGAGCTGTCGCTTAGACCGTCCCGTGGAACGCCGGAGAGTTTTCTTGTTTTCTGCGGGGATAATTATTTTGATTTCCCTATCGGGTATTTTCTGCTGCCGTGTCTGGGGCATTCGCGGTGCACGTTCATAGGTCTTTATGATGTTCGGGAGAAGGCTTTAGCGTCCCAATACGGCGTGGTTGAAATGAACGAGACCGGAAAGATCATCCGCTTTGACGAGAAACCGGCCACTCCGGCCTCCACGAAGGTGAGTGTGGGTGTTTATCACATGTCCCCGGAAGCACGCCTCAGGCTCCATGAGTATCTCGATATCGAAAAACGAAACCCCGATCGGATCGGAGATTTCTTTGCTTGGTTGACTGACAGGGAACCTGTTTTCGGGGTGGTTTTCGAAGGGGCATGGTTTGACATTGGCAGCAAGGAATCTTATGCAAAAGCCGCGAAGCATGTTTGCCATGCACCGATCCGTTAAAGCGGTATTTCTAATCGTTGCGTTAGCCGTGCTGAGCGGCTGCGGAACAACGCCGCTCCCTGTGCCGGTCTTTTCGGGTGATGTTCGCGATGAACGTATTAAATCCGTTGCTCAGGCCCCGCCCAGCCATCTCGCGACCGTGATGAAGTGCATTGCAGAGAACCTTGAGGAAAATGCCGGTCTCAAGATCGCCGGAGTGATTTCAGAAGAAGGGGAGTCTCCGTATGTTTTTGCGGCTCCTGAGAAGTCCGTCGGATTACTTGTGATACGAATCAAAGAGATCGGTATGGCTGACCCAGCCTCAGGAATTCGGATCACACTGCTCTTAAGAGTGTTCGATGCCGTGGGTGAGAATATCTATGCCAGAAGCATTACAGGTGTCTCTGGGGCCAATTCTCCTCAAAACCTGCCTTCCAGCATCGAAAAAGCGCTTCAGGCTGTCACGAAGGATGTTCTCCGCCAATACGCCAAAGATCCCGCTCTTCGTCCGCTTATCCTGAAATATAAGCTGGGTTCCTTGCTGAAGTTTGGCTAACACCCGTTGAGGAGAATATGAGTAATGCGGTTGTAATTCTCGGGGCTGGAGCTTCGTCTGATTTTGGAGTGCCGACATTGCAAGGGATCTTCAAAGACAAATGGGCGCGGCAGTATCTTAAGCAGGATTCATTTCTTGCGCAGAAGTTAGATGAGATCTTCTGGGCCCCGCGAGGTCATACCCTCGAATCCTCAGACCAGTCCGTCACCATCGAAGAAATGCTTACCATTTTGAGAGATTGGGAGAATGAACCTCACTGTAAGGAATGTCCGGAGCCGAATCTATTTGCCGAGTTCCGGAAGCGGCTGTATGTCTTGATCATGCGTGCCGTCTTTGAGGGGAAGTCGACTAAGGCGGCGCATCTTAACCCGTTAATACAAGTCTGTAATGAGAAATTCGAGCAAGTTACATGGGCATCCTTTAATTGGGACTGCGTTTTTGATGCTTCGTTCTGGTACTGGCAACTGTGGGCCGGTCCGGGATCAAGGTCGAATCCATCGCTGGCTATCTCCATAGATAATTGGTACGGAGGATGGTCAAAGCATCTATTTTTGAAGCTTCACGGCGGGATCAACTGGTGGATGATAAAAAACCGGCTCACCTATGTGCGCTTTGCGTCTTCGGGGGACTTGGTAAGGAAATGGAATGAATATTCAAAAGCTCCAGATTCTCGGGATCAACCGGTCATCTTGGAGCCAAGCGCTTATAAATATTGTGGCGCCTTTTACAAGCTGCTTGAGCCTCAGTGGGATAAATTCTTCGAAAGGCTATGTGAGGCTGATTGCATCATCATAATAGGGTATTCACTGCCGGAAGGGGATGCCCAGGCCAGATCAAAAATGATGACCGCTTTTAACATCAATAAACGCTGTAAATGGCTACTCATTGATCCTTCTGAGTTGACATGCGCCCGGTTTATCCGCCTTTTAGGACAGAGTTCATTGACGGTTTTGAGGAAAGGGCTGGCGGGGTTCAATAGCGATGCTCGCGCTAACTTGCAGCAAGCGTTTCCTGATGTTGATTTTTCAGAAGCTTCTGAAAAGGCGGATTGAATTTGTCGATATTGCAGTTTGCAACATGGGGAATAGGACTTAAATTGGATTTGAAA
This sequence comes from Candidatus Omnitrophota bacterium, assembly GCA_903856085.1. Classification (GTDB taxonomy): domain Bacteria; phylum Omnitrophota; class Omnitrophia; order Omnitrophales; family Aquincolibacteriaceae; genus Aquincolibacterium; species Aquincolibacterium lacustre. The sequence continues at coordinate 9,124 of CAIOAT010000039.1, forward strand.
CCTTGGCAGACGGTTATGGCGGCAGTATACTACCCCCTTAAAACTTGGAGAAAATGCGCATATGCAGTCAGCGAAGGCGTTGTGAGATGAAAATAATTTAGTTTAATAACGAAAGCGGGCAAAAGACCGCTTTTTTTTAGGAGTAATATGGTAGACGATTTTTCCGTACTGAAAAATCCAATATTTGCGACCGCGTTGAATGATTTGGACGAGTTGTTGGCCCAAAGCGGAAAGGCGTTCTTGCTTGGTGCTGGGTGTGGTAAATGTGCAGGATTACCACTCACCGCAGAGCTTACGACGAAAAGTCTTTCTAGCCCCCTTTTAGATGCCACGACTAAAAATATTTTGACTGTAATTCAAAAGCAGTTTGCTGGCTCACCAGCCGCTAACATAGAAGACTATTTGAGCGAGCTTGTAGATTTGGTGGCGATAGCAGAGCGAAGGACGAGTCGCGGAGCTACAAGCAATACAGCAGCGCTTGGCGGCGTCAGTTACACTGCCCAGCAGCTAAAAGACGGCGTTGATCAAATTAAACAAGCAATGGCTGAAACCATTGACCAGAGTGTTGCAATGGAAACTCATTGGAATTTTGTGAAAGCAGTCCATCGGCCATTGCGCCCTGGCCGAGGGGGCGCTGAGCGACCCGTCGATTATTTGGTTCTCAATTACGATACTCTAATCGAGAATGCGCTTGCCCTTGAAAAACTAAGATATGCGGATGGGATGAGTGGCGGAAATAGCGCTTGGTGGGATATTAATGCTTTTCATTCTGACGGATTGGCAGCGCGAGTTCTTAAGCTTCATGGGTCAATTGATTGGAGCGAAATTTTTGACGACTCTCTTCCAAGGCGAATTTCGCGAAAATTAACCTTGCCTGGCGTAAGTGATCGGCGAGTAATGATTTGGCCAGCATCTACTAAATACCGCGAGACGCAACGCGATCCATATGCGCAGTTAATCGGGCTCGCTCGTGGAATTCTGCGTCCTAATGCTGGATCACAGACTGTACTGACGATTTGCGGATATAGCTTTGGAGATTCACATATTAATATTGAGATAGATCGAGCTCTTCGTGAGTCTGGAGGAGAGTTAACCGTTGTTGTTTTTACTTATGATGAAACTCCTTCGGGGGATCTAAAAAAATGGCATGATGATAAAGCCATCACGGAGCAAGTTAGGATTTATGCTAGAAAAGGATTTTTTCATAGTTCGATCGTAGAAAAAACAACCTCTGATTTGCCGTGGTGGAAATTCGAAAATATTACTCGTTTGCTTGGAGGCGAACGATGAATGCTCACGTGCGAAATCCGAATGAGCCAATTGAAAATCTAGCGATTGGAACCATTATTGAAGTTGATGGCGCGCATATTGTTGCCGAGCTAAAGCCAGCAATTACGGAGCTTTCACGTATTTTTGGTGGCGATACTTATCCAATCGGTCAGTTTGGTTCGATAGTGAAAATTCACTTTGGAAGACGAATTATTTTTGCTTTTGTTGGCAAGCTTCGCATGAAAGCAGAGTACGAGCTGGAGCGTGGTATCACGCCGCAGGTTGGTGGCGATGAAAGAGTCATCGAGGCGGATCTATTCGGCGAAGGAGAATGGATACAGAATGTTTCTGGAGCAACTACGCAATGGCAATTAAATTTTGAGCGCGGGGTAGCTACTTACCCGCTTCCTCAGCAAACTATTTATCTTACGCCCAAGAAAGAATTGCGTTTCATATATGGTCATGGAAAAGGTCATTGCGTTCTATTAGGTGAACATGTTGGTTCTGGCGGAACACCTTGTTATGCCGAAATGAACGAACTTCTGGGGAAACATACAGCCGTGCTTGGATCAACCGGCGCCGGTAAGTCAGGAACAGTCGCGGCAGTGATTCATAGCATCTTAGAGCGGGGTCGTACAGCTGGTCATTCAAATTGGCAACCAAGGATTATTATCCTTGATCCACACGATGAATATGCGGCGGCTTTTCCGACGCACAAAAAATTATCAACGGATGACGGTAGTTTGTCACTACCCTACTGGTTTCTCAATTTTCAAGAGTCGGTGTCTCTCTTGATCGGCAAGACAGAGTTTGTAGCAACATCCCAAGCAAATATTGTTAAAATGGCATTACTTAAAGCGCGGATAGAGGGTGCCCAGGAGCTTAGCCTTGACGCGACCAAGATTACAGTTGATTCGCCAATCCCATACAAACTCGCAACTTTTCGCGCTGCTGTTGAAGCGGATAAACCACCTCAAGCAAGTAAGCAAGATTCGCATAACTCGATTTTAGAAAAGCTTGATGTCCTTGTTCGTGATGCAAGGGTGCGTTTTCTGATGTCTGAATGGGTTGGTGGTAACCAAGATCCATTCCCGAGCATTATTCAACAGTTGGTAGGCGATGGGCCACAACCGCGCATTATAGACCTTTCTGGAGTGCCTAATGAAGTTGCTGGTGTTTCAAGCGCCGTGGTTGCTCGGACCCTTTTCAATGTAAAGATATGGCAGACTGCGGATGAACGCAGCAAAGACCCCGTTCTTCTCGTCTGTGAAGAAGCTCATCGGTACGTGCCCAATAAGGGTGAGGCGCAATATGAAGCTGCCCAAGAAGCGATTCGAAGAATTGCAAAGGAAGGCCGAAAATATGGTCTCGGTTTGCTATTGATTTCGCAGAGGCCTGGTGAAGTCGAACCCACCGTTTTATCTCAATGTAATAGTTGGATAATTCTTCGCGTCACAAACGATTCTGACCGAGAGCATGTGCGTGCAATTCTTCCGGACTCTATGACAGGATTATCCAAAATGCTGTCAGGCCTTCGTCGACAGGAAGCAATTTTCGTTGGACAGGCGGCAGTGCTGCCATCACGGATTATGATACGGACATTGGAGAAAGAGCAATTACCTCGATCACATGATATTGATTTTGATAAGGGGTGGCAGAATGTGCCAATGACCGAAGCCCAGCTCAAGGTTGTAGCCACGCGATGGCGCTTTCAGCAACGATAGGTTATTTAAGAGGATCGTATGTTTGAGGAACCGCTTCGACTGATACAATTATCCTGAGAGTCACCAGACTTACGCATTCGTCTCCGCACTATGCCATGACTCCGAGTGTCTCAAAATTCTTTAGACAGTTGGTTGAAGGCAGAGACTTGAAGAACAGGTTTAATCTCGTTTTTTAGTCGTTTACGAGATACGGATATCGTGTCGCAAGTCTTCCTCCCGGATGAACCATCAACGACATGACGTTGTCGCCCCTGCCACGTAAAATCCTTTAGAGTTAATCAGAAAAAGGCGGTAATATGGTGACCGTTTTCCTGGTATCTTTTGGCCAAAAATGGACACAAAAAAATGACCGACAAATGGCTCACCATTGAACAGATTGCCGATTATCTCCAGGTTTCGAAAGAGAAGATGTACAAACTTTGCCAGAGAGGGAAAATGCCTGTCTCCAAAGTCGGGGGACAATGGCGGTTTGATATTAAAGAGGTCGATGCATGGGTGCGAAGGCAAAGGCCGAAAAGGAATAACAAAACGTAGCGACTAGTAGCGATGGATTATCGCAGGGGCTAACTTTTATAATCGTATGCGAATCATTAAAAATAGCGGTAATGAACGCGTAATAAATGAATTGCGAAAGAGTCTTTCCTCGGACTCAGCCCTCGATATTGTTTCGCCGGCATTCTCAATCTTTGCTTATGCTGAATTGAGAGAAGTTCTTGAGAAGCTTGCAAGATGCCGCATTGTTCTTCCTGGCGAAGTGGTGGGCGAGTTGTCACTCCTTGGTTCTGTCGCAGATCGATCCTTCCGGAATCAATTGCAAAGCAAATGGCTGGCTAAGCAGTGCCTCCAATGGCTCGAAAAAAAAGCCGAAGTGAGGTATGTTCCCGCGACCTTGCCCCAATCAACTCTCATTTCTTCAAATACGGAATCACCTGCAAGCCAATTTATTGCGGGCAATTGTCCCTTCACCACCGAAGGGCTTGGGGTTACTCCGGGGAATCAATTCAGCTTAATTCAGGCTTCTGAAAGCACCGATGAGAGCGTCCTGCTAAGCTCTTGGTTTTCGAATCTCTGGAATAGTTTGCAACCTATTTCAGACGAAAAAAACAAACTGTACGCCACGCTCAAAGAATTAAGCGAGCACAAACAACCAGCCCTTGTTTACTTTCAAATCTTGCACCGGCTTTTTAGCGATCTTGGTGAACAACTCGACGAAGAAAAAATCGTTAAAACCGCAACAGGGATACGCGATACAAAAGTTTGGAAAAAACTTTATAAGTTTCAACGCGACGGTGTGATAGGAGCAATTGATAAACTGGAGCGGCATGGCGGCTGCATCATTGCCGACAGCGTGGGATTGGGTAAAACTTTCGAAGCTCTAGCTATTATCAAATATTACGAACTTCGCAATGACCGCGTGCTAGTGCTGTGTCCCAAACGTCTGCGGGATAACTGGACGCTTTACAAGGCCAACGACCGACGCAATATTCTCTCTACAGATCGTTTTAATTACGATGTTCTTAACCACACTGATCTGTCTCGCGACGGTGGTATCTCAGGCGATATTGATCTGGCACACATCAATTGGGGGAATTACGACCTCCTGGTAATTGACGAATCCCATAATTTTCGCAATAAAGCTCCTCATAAAGAACACGAGACCCGCTACGATCGGCTGATGAAACGCATTATCAAGGATGGCGTTAAAACCCGCGTGCTAATGCTTTCAGCCACTCCCGTGAATAACCGTTTGGCTGACCTCAAAAACCAGATTGCTTTTGCCACTGAGGGCAACGAAGAAGCTCTTGCTGAATATGGAATCACGAGCATTGAAACAACCGTGCGCCAGGCGCAGCTTCAATTCAACCGCTGGCTAAAACTCAATGAAACCGATCGTAAGCCCGCCAAGTTGATTGATATGTTGGGCTTTGATTATTTTAAGCTCCTCGATTTGTTGACGATTGCCAGATCGCGCAAGCATATTGAAAAATATTATGGCACAGCAGAGACCGGAAAGTTCCCAGAGCGCCTCAAACCTATCAATATAAAAGCGGACGTCGATCGGGAAGGAGAGTTTCGTCCGATTCGAGAAATCAATAATGAAATCAGACGCCTCAACCTCAGCGCCTACGCACCCCTGCGTTATGTTTTGCCCAGTAAGCAAGCGGCGTATGACGCAAAATACAGCACCAAGCTTCAAAGCGGAGAACGGTATTTTCGCCAACTCGATCGTGAGGAAAGTCTCATCCATTTGCTTCGAGTAAACATTCTCAAGCGTATGGAAAGCTCGGTGATTTCATTTACCCTCACGTTGCAACGTCAGCTTGAGGATGTAAAAAAACTGTTGGCCAAGATTAACGCTCATGCGGATTCCCTAGACGAACTTTCCATTGAAGACATTGAAGTTGATGACCCGGCTTTTGAGGCTCTTCTCATCGGAAGAAAAGTAAAGGTTCTTCTCCAGGACGTGGATCGTGTTCGCTGGCGCCAAGATTTACAAGAAGACCGGGATCGACTTAGCGAGCTTCTTTCGGCTGCAAAGCGCGTTGGGCCTTCACGAGATGCAAAGCTCGAAGAGTTGCGCAAAATCATTGTCCAAAAATGTGAGCACGCCATTAACGAAGGGAACCGCAAGGTCATCGTGTTTACGGCTTTTGCGGATACGGCTGAATATCTTTATCACGAGCTCTCCAGCTGGTCGAAAAAGAAGCTTAAAATCTCTTCCGCTATTTTGACGGGTTCGGGTCGCAACAAAACGACTTTGGCTGGATTGCGCACTGATCTTGGAAGTATTCTCAGCGCCTTCTCGCCGCGTTCCAAAGAGCGAAACCAGGAATTTTCTGCTGAGGGGGAGATTGATCTGCTTATTGCCACCGATTGTATTTCCGAAGGTCAGAACCTTCAGGATTGCGACTGTGTGATTAATTATGATATTCATTGGAATCCCGTTCGAATCATACAGCGTTTCGGGCGCATTGATCGAATCGGTTCACCCAACACAGCCATTCAGCTTGTCAATTTTTGGCCAAACATGGAACTCGAAGAATACATCAACTTGGAGCAGCGAGTGAGTGGGCGTATGGTGTTGCTTGATATTTCGGCGACAGGCGAAGAAAACATTATAGAGCAGGAATCTGGAAATCAGATGAATGATCTCGAGTATCGACGCAAGCAACTGCTTAAACTCCAGGATGCTGTGATTGATTTAGAGGATTTATCAAGCGGCGTGTCCATTGCCGATCTTACGCTCAATGACTTTCGAATTGATCTCTCCGGTTTCACCAAAGAGCATCCGGGTCAGCTTGAACAATTATCCTTTGGAACAGTTGCTGTGACCACTGCAAATGACAGCGGTGACCCTGCGATTCCTCCCGGGATCATTTTCTGCTTACGTGCGGAAGGCCCAGCAGCAGCAAAGTATGCAGAGCCAAGTTATCCGCTTGCGCCCTATTATCTCGTCCACATCGGAGAAGACGGAAGCGTCTTGCTTTCCTACACTCAGGCCAAGCAAGTGCTAGATCGGCTTAAAAGACTTTGTATTAGCCGTGATCTGTCAGACCCTCAGATCTGCGCTCGATATGACAAAATTACGAAGGACGGAAAGGAAATGAGTTCTGCTCAGGAACTGCTCGCCAAAGCGGTCGTGTCAGTCGCAGGAAAAAAAGAAGAACATGCCGTTGCGAGTTTGTTTACCCCGGGCGGAACCCATGCCATGAAGGGAGAATTTCAAGGTATAAATGACTTTGAGGTGATTGCTTTTGTTGTAATTCTACCGGAGGCATCTAAGTGAAGGTTGCTGACCTCATTAACGCTCTTGCCATACCACCAGGTGCTTGCGTCGAAAAACGGGTGCCTAAAAAAATACTGATGGAACAAGGCGCACCCACACAAGCAGACAAGCGAAATATCCAGGATGGCATCGAGGACATGTTTTGGATTGCCGCTCTCAAACCCTCAAACGTTGCCGTGCCCGTTTATCGTGACGAAGTTCGTGAATATTTGGAGATTGCAGTGCTCTCGGCAACTCTGCGATCGAAGGCGAAGGCATCACGCCTCGTTGAATTGATCCATCGGTCTATTCCATATCCTACAGTTCTTCTCTTCGCGCAGGCAAAGTCCGTGACATTTTCGCTCGCGCATAAGCGTCAATCACTTGGCGAGGCAGGCCAGGTAGTCGTCGATGGCGATATTGTTACAGTGGATATTTCTAAGGAATGTGAACTGGAGGCAACTTTCATGGCATCGCTTGCCGTGGCCAAACAGCCAGCTGTCAATCTTTATGCGCTCTACCAGAGTTGGATGAATCGAGCTGAAGAACTTATAGCTGCCCGCATTACAGGCCATTATGCGTTATCGGAAACATTAAGTGACGCAGCGGTGCGCAAAGAAGTCATTAAAGATCATGAAAAAATCCAGCGTGAACTGGCCGCATTGCGAGCGGATGCTGTAAAAGAAAAACAGATTAATCGAAGGGTTGAAATCAATCTTAAAATCAAGCAGCTTGAGGCCGAGCGTAATGCTAAAATGCGCATACTTAAATCAGGAGAAGCGAGATGAAAAAAATATCCCCCCGGGATTCTCAAACCAAGAGTGCTGACATCATTGCCATGAACATTGAGAAGTTGAAAGAACTTTTTCCTTCAACCTTCAGCGAAGGGCAAATAAATTTCGAAGTGCTCAAGCAAGAACTTGGTGGCGTGGTGGATGAGAGGGAAGAAAAATTCGGTCTCAATTGGCACGGAAAACGTAAAGCTCGCCAACTTGCTCTGACTCCTTCTACTGGGACGCTTCGTCCCTGTCCTGATGAAAGTGTGGGTTGGGCTACGACACAAAACCTCATGATCGAGGGCGATAACCTTGAAGTATTGAAACTCCTCAAAAAATCTTATGCGGGGAAAGTCAAGCTCATCTATATTGATCCGCCCTACAACACGGGCAAAGACTTTGTGTATCCTGATAACTATCAGGACAACATTAAAAACTACCTAGAACTCACCAGCCAAGTTGAAGGCGGGAAAAAAATGAGCGCCAACACGGAATCCTCTGGCCGCTATCATACCGATTGGCTCAATATGATGTATCCGCGACTTAAGTTGGCGCGGAATCTACTGCGAGACGATGGTGTGATTTTTATAAGCATTGACGATAGCGAGTCAGATAATCTAAGGCAGATTTGCAATGAAATATTTGGTGAAGAAAACTTCGTCAATACAGTTTCGATCAATATGAAAAATATTGCAGGTGCATCGGGCGGCGGTGAAGACAAAAGACTTAAAAAGAATATCGAGTATCTGCATGTTTATGTAAAAAATTATGATTCATTCCCGTCCTTTAATAATGCCTACGACTATGTGCCGATTGATGAGTTGGTGGAGAAATACAGGCAAGAAGGCGTAAGCTGGAAATATACATCAGTCTTGGTTTATGAAGGTGACAAGGACTACATCGGGTCAACAGTGGATGGGGATGGAAATGAAATTAAAATATACAGTCGAAAGAACTCGGTTATTAAATCAGTAAACCAAATAATGAGCGAAGAAAAAATTACTGAAGCTCAGGCGTATTTGCGATATTCAAAAAAAATATTTCAGACTGCGATGCCACAGAGTTCGATTCGTCCGCGAGTCATGCAGAAGGTCGAGAGTTTGGGTATTCATAATGAATTATGCTCCATCGAGTATGTTCCTAAGTCCGGAAAGAACAAGGGGGCAGTTTATGAGCAGTTCTATAAAGGGGAGAATTTTCGACTGTTTGCATGGCTTGGAGATGTGTCAGAAGAAATCGATGGCAAGCTATACAAAAAGGATATGAAAGGTACATATTGGGATTTTGCTGGTGAAACTAAGAACCTTACCAAAGAAGGTGATACGCCGCTACCAAATGGCAAAAAGCCATTAGCGCTGCTTAGCAGACTGTTGGAACTCGATGGAAACAAGGATTCTTTAATTCTCGATTTCTTTGCGGGTTCCGGCACTACAGGCCACGCTGTCATGGCGCAGAATGTTGCTAAGGGCGGAAACTGCCGCTACATTCTGGTGCAACTCCCTGAGATCCTCGATCCACAAGACAAAGACCAACAGGTAGCTGCGGAGTTCTGCCAAAAACTTGGTAAGCCCTGCACTATTGCCGAACTAACCAAAGAACGCCTCCGCCGTGCTTCAAAGAAGATTAAAGAGGAAAACCCGCTTTTCGCGGGGGACTTCGGCTTCCGAGTTTTTAAATTGGATTCCAGCAATATTCGAACATGGGAGCCCAACCGCGAAAACTTATCGGAGACGCTTCTCGATGCAACCGAGCACCTGAAATCAGGCCGCACGGAACAAGACATTCTTTTTGAATTGCTACTAAAACTCGGACTCGATCTTACGGTGCCGATCGAGGAGAAAAAGATCGCGGACAAGATTGTGCACAGTATTGGAACAGGATCGCTGTTGGTCTGTCTCGCGGAGAAAATTGACCGCAATGAGGTGGAGCCGTTGGCCCAGGGTATAGTTGCATGGCACAAGCAGCTTGCTCCGGCTGGAGAAACGCAAACGGTTTTCAGAGACAGTTCTTTTGTTGACGACGTAGCCAAAACAAACCTCGCGGCAATTCTCCAACAGTATGGCATTGAAAACGTGCGGAGCTTGTAGCGCCTCGATGATGAAACTGCACTTCGAACCCAACCTTGATTATCAACACGTAGCCATCGACGCTGTCTGTGATCTTTTTCGGGGTCAGGAAATCTGCCAAACAGTATTTACAGTGACTCGTGACCCGGATGATCCACAAAAACGGATGGGATTTGCGGAAAATGATCTTGGCATTGGTAATCGCCTGACCTTGCTGGACGATGAACTGCTTGCGAATCTAGGGGCCATTCAGCTGCGCAATGGCTTGAAGCCGTCAGGATCACTTGCTTCAGGTGATTTCACGGTTGAGATGGAAACCGGGACAGGCAAAACTTATGTTTATTTAAGGACGATTTTCAAGCTGAATGAGCAATACGGATTCACTAAGTTTGTCATTGTCGTTCCGTCCGTGGCAATCAAGGAAGGCGTTTACAAAACGCTTCAAATTACGGAAGATCATTTTCGTGCGATCTACGCCAGTACGCCCTACGAGTATTTTCTTTATGATTCTTCAAAACTCGGCCAGGTTCGGAATTTTGCCACAAGCTCAAACATTCAAATCATGATTGTGACTGTCGGAGCGATCAACAAAAAGGATGTGAACAACCTCTATAAAGACAGCGAAAAAACAGGCGGTGAAAAACCCATCGACTTGATTAAAGCCACGAGACCGATTGTGATTGTTGATGAGCCGCAGAGTGTGGACGGTGGGCTGGAAGGTCGAGGTAAAGAAGCTCTTGATAAAATGAATCCGCTTTGCACGCTACGTTATTCGGCAACACATGCGGATAAACATCACATGGTTTATCGTCTTGACGCTGTGGACGCTTACGAGCGGAAACTCGTAAAACAGATCGAAGTTGCATCCGCGGGCGTGGAGGGTGGACACAATAATCCCTACGTGAAGCTTATCTCTGTAAATAATCGTGCCAATCGCATTACAGCGAAGGTGGAGCTCGACGTCCAGCGAGCCACAACGGTAGAGCGTAAAGTTGTCGCCGTGAAAGCAGGTGACGATCTTGAGCAGGTAGCTAATCGGGCAATCTATGCGGGTTATTTTGTAGAAAACATTGGTTGCCGTACTGGCGATGAGTTTCTTCAGCTTTCAAATCGGGAACTCCCTTTGCGAGTTGGGCAGGCGATTGGTGGGGTTGATGTGGATAACCTCAAAAGACAAATGATTCGGCGCACGATTGAAGAACATCTGGAAAAAGAGTTACGGCTTTCTTCGCATGGCATAAAAGTTTTGAGCCTTTTTTTCATCGATGTCGTTGAGCATTACCGAAGATACACGCCTGACGGCATTGCTGAGAAGGGAAAGTATGCCCTGATGTTTGAGGAGGAATATCAAAGCGTGGCTGCCAAACCCAAGTATCGTACCCTCTTCAATGATGTGGATTTGAAGTCTAATGCTGCCGAGGTCCACGATGGCTATTTCTCCATCGACAAAAAAGGCACCTGGACAGACACAGCTGAGAATAATCAGGGCAATCGGGAGAATGCGGAACGGGCCTATCACTTGATTATGACCGAGAAAGAAAAATTGCTTAGTTTTGAAACTAAACTAAAATTCATATTTTCCCATTCGGCGCTCAAAGAGGGATGGGACAACCCGAACGTTTTTCAGATTTGCGCTCTGCGTGAGATGGGCACTGAGCGAGAACGCCGACAAACCATTGGAAGGGGATTGCGGTTGTGCGTGAATCAGCAAGGTGAACGCTTGCGGGGTTTTGAGATTAACACGCTTACGGTGGTTGCGACTGAAAACTACGAACAATTTGCTGAAAATCTTCAAAAAGAAATTGAAACCGACACAGGAATTCGTTTTGGCGTTGTGGAGAAGCATCAGTTTGCGACCATTCCAGTGACAGATGCAAAAGGACATGCGACCGCATTAGGCGTCGAAAAATCCGAAGCCATTTGGAATTATCTTAAAGACTCGGGCATGGTGGACGCTAGGGGCCAAGTTCAAGACAGCCTGAAACGGGCCATCAAGGACGGAACGCTATCATTGCCTGAACCGCTTTCTGCGCAGCTTCCTCAAGTTAAAGAGGTATTGCGAAAATTAGCAGGCAGACTAGAAATTAAAAATGCCGATGAGCGCAAGCAAATCAAGACTCGCCAGGCCATATTTAACAGCGAAGAGTTTAAAGCATTGTGGGATCGCATCAAACACAAAACAACCTATCGGGTTGAATTCGACAATCAAGCATTAGTTAGAACCTGTTCTGAGGCCATTAAGGCTGCGCCCGCAGTCGCCAAAACTCGATTACAATGGCGGAAAGCGGATTTGTCTATCGGAAAATCTGGCGTCGATGCCACTGAAACTACGGTGTTTGCTCCGATCATCATCGAGGAGCATGACATTGAGCTTCCTGATTTATTAACTGACTTACAGGATAAGACTCATCTTACTCGGCGAAGCCTTGTTCGGATTCTGACAGAAAGCGGACGCCTAGATGACTTTAAAAAGAATCCGCAGCAGTTCATTGACTTGGTTGCAGAATCAATCAACCGAGCTAAACGTCTCGCATTGGTGGATGGCATTAAATATCAGCGCATTGGGGAGGATGTTTATTATGCCCAAGAACTATTCGAGCAAGAAGAATTGACGGGCTACCTCAAAAATATCCTTGCGGCAACAAAGTCGGTCTATGAGCATGTTGTTTACGACTCAGAGGGTGTAGAAAAATCCTTTGCTGAACAATTGGAGAAGAACGAGTCTGTGAAGGTTTATGCCAAACTGCCTGGTTGGTTCAAGGTGCCCACGCCGCTTGGAACTTACAACCCTGACTGGGCCGTGCTAGTTGAAGAGGGCGGAAGCGAAAGGCTTTACTTTGTGGTTGAGACCAAAAGCAGTCTTTTCGCCGATGATTTGAGGGACAAGGAAAGCGGAAAGATTAAATGCGGTGAAGCTCACTTTAAGGCTCTAGCAGTTGCGGAAAACCCAGCACGCTATGAGGTCGCTCGAACAGTTGCTGATCTTTTGTCGCGTTAACGGAGAGAATATGTTGGATCTATTGATAGCACCTTATAGTGTTTTTGATAATCACTAAATAAAATCAAAGGAGTGATCATGCAAAATTTGTTTTGGAAGAATAATGGGAAGATGATTTCTGTCGAAGAAGTTCCTTTTCGGACTGAAGAACAACTTGAAAAATATGTTATTGGTGAGGGAGCAAAATTGCTAGGGGATATTTTTGTATTTAAGCGGCAAGTCAGAGCCGGGGGCGATATTCCGGACCTTCTTGGGGTTGATCGGGATAATAATCTGGTAATTATTGAAAATAAAAATGTGGAAGTTACTGAAGATATATTGCCGCAAATTCTGAGATATGCGATCTGGGCCGAAAGCAACCCAGATTCAATAAAAGCTCTATGGTTTGAAACTGAAGAAAAGCCGGATGATATCGAGCTGGACTTTGATGATTTGAAGATCAGGATTGTCATCTTAGCCCCAAGGATTCATCTTTCCGTCGCACGTTTTGTGAAGAAGCTTGATTATGCTGTTGAGTTAATTGAAGTTAGAAGGTTTGCTAAGAGGCAGGAAGAATTTGTTCTTCTGAATAGGCTTGAAGATGAGAGCCGCGCAGTTTCAAGGAGGACGACGAAAGCATTAGAAGAATACGACCGGGGTTTCTACGAGAAATGGTATAACAAAAATAGTGTCAAACGGTTTTACCAGCTAACGGGTGAGCTTGAAAACATAGTTAAAGCGCAGAAATGGAAATTGGAAAAGAAGTTTAACCAAAATTATGTTGCGTTCAAACATGGTTTCCCGAACGCATTTGGAATCCATTGGGCCGGGACAAGATCAATGGGAGTATTTTTCAAGCTCGATAAGTCCCAGTTCGGAAGAATGAAAAAATGCATACCATATGAATGTGAGTATGACGATCGATGGAAGCAAGTTTGGGTTAGCATTGATGACGAATTTCAATTGAAGAGGGTGATACCCGCTCTTCGCATGTCTTACGAGTATATTTTAGGCAAATAATTCCACGAATGATTATCTCGTGGTTTACCTAAATTGCGACGTTGAGATCAGAGATTCAAATTGAAAGTCTGTGAGAGAGCATTCATTTAACTGCCTGGTATACGCTGAGACAAACGTGATAAACGATAGGGAGGCGCATGATAAAATTTATTAAGTCATTTTTTTCCCCGGATTGCAAAATAATCAGGATTGAAAAGAGCCTTAAAAAAGCCCATGCGAATAGATCCCTGTCGGCAATAATCTCAATTTTCAGTAATGGGTTTTTGTATCTATTGCGTGCACGTCGATATGATCTCCTTTCAAGCTTTGTGTTATCCCACCTAAGTCAAATTCAAGATGCAGCCGCCCTTAAGAATAGCATTCAGGCTAAAGATATAGAGCAGTCGATCAGCGCGTTAGAATCGACAAAACACGATGCCTCAGCGCTCAGCATATGTGATTATTTTGGATTGCAAGAGGCAGCCATCGAAATTTTGGCGAAGAAAGGTCGAGCTAATGATTTAGCTATGCGTATAGCTAAAGACCGAAATCCGGATAAGGGGATTTTAGAAATTTCAGTACTGCTCTGGGAAAAACATAATGGAGATATCACTAAAAGCCCCACCATGACTGAGACGGTGAGGAATATAGGTAAGTTCTCCTTAGAATGCCTTCCGGATAATCCCCGAGTTAAAGAGATCGTTGGACAAAAAAAAGAGGCGGCATTTTTATACGAAAAAGAGAATGATTTTGCCAACGCGGCACGGTGTTACGAAGAGATTGAGATGTACTCGCAGGCGTGCACGTTATATGCCGGGATTAAAGACAATGAAAGCGTTTCTAGAACCGCGGAAGCTCTCGGTGATTTGGAAAAGGCGCTTCAGTTCGTTGTTAAGCCAGACCGAAAAATAAAACTACTTATTCGAATGGAAAGATTTATTGAGGCGAATAAGTATGCGGCCGGCTTGGAATCTCCAGAAGAATATTTTGCTTTGATACGCGAGAAGGCAAAGGCGCGCATGGGAGTGAAGGTTAAAAGTCATAATTTTATTGAGGCGATAGAGTTGGCGAATGTTGCCGAGTGCGAGACCGCAGAGAAAGAGGAAATCTTGTTGCGGGGGCGCGCATATTATGATCAGCAATTAGTTTCTGCGGCCTCAGAGGAAGCAATTAGAGAAATCTACAAGGAAAGGGTTCAACTGGAGGAAAAGTCCGGAAAATTTGAAGAGGCTGGGAAAATCGCAGAGGAAATATTGAAGGATCTGAAGCTTGCAAGCTTGCTTTATGAAAAAGCCAATTTGTTTAATCGCGCAATTCACGCAACTTCTGAGTCTGCCGAAAGACAAAAAAATGAACCAAGCTTAAAGCTCAGGTTGGCTGAGCTCCACGAAAAAGGTGGAAATTTATTGAGCGCCGCCCAACTGTACGAGCAGTGTGCGTTATTTGATAAGGCTTTTATCTTATATGAAAAGCTTCTGAATTATTCAAAAGCGATAGATTGCTACAAAAAAACAACCAATCTAGATAAACATGTTCTTGCTGGGCTTTATATTAAGGCAGAGGAGTTCGAGAAAGCAGTAGAGATTTATTTACAATCGGACACATTCTCAGAGTTAGAGCAGGCTATGGCTATTGCGAGGACATATAACTTAACCACCCATCTGAATGAAATAAGTGAAAAAATTGGGCGCCATTTGTCAGGCAGTGATGCCGATTTAAAAAGATGCTTTGCTGTATCTCGGGATGAGGTTGTGTCTTCATATTCTTCAGTTATTGGTATAGATTTTGGCACGACGAATTCTGTTGGAGCGATTTTTAATAAGAAAACAAAAAAAGTCGAAATCATTACAGTCCCCGGATCTGCCGACAGGGATTTCGAGCCGTCTTTTTTCGGGGTGGATGAAAATAATCATCCTCTCTTTGGAGAGAAGGCTCGCCTTCGATCTCTGACGGCGCCGGATTGTGTCATGGCTCGTATTAAACGAACTCTTGGTGAAGGACGGAGTTTTTCTATTGGTAATAAGAAATATAAGAGCGAAGAAATTGTTGCGAAGATTATTCAGAAGATGAAGTTTAATGCGGAAGCCTATCTGAGAGCTAAGGTTGAAACAAGGTTTCGCGAGGTTCTGCTTGCAAACAACCTACGCTTTCCAGAAGAAAAAATTGAGAGTTTCGTAAAACAAGAAGACTTCATTCACGTTAAAGATGTTGTGCTGACGGTTCCCGCTTATTTTAATGATAATCAAAAGAGGGCGACTAGGGATTCGGCGGAAATCGCGGGTTTGAGGGTGCTGAGGTTGTTGCATGAGCCTACTTCGGCCGCTCTGGCATATGGTTATCACAAATCATATTCTGGTACTTTTGTAGTGGTTGACTTGGGAGGAGGCACTCTGGATATTTCAATTCTGGAGGTCGGTGAAGGGGTTTATGAAATTCAGAGCATATCAGGAGATGTGAAACTTGGCGGAAGCGATGTCGACACCGCATTGTTGCAATATGTTATTTCCGATATCGAGAAAACGTTAAATATTACTGTGACTGAGAAGGATCACCCTATTGAAATAAACCGTTTGCGGGACAGTTGTGAAAATATGAAGATTAACTTGTCCAGTCTCGATACTTACACGATGGAATTAACTCACTTTTTAAATAAGCCCCAATATGCGTTCACCCTAACGAGAAAAGAATTGGAAAGAATATCTCGGCCTGTCACCCATCGGATCAAAGACATCGTAGAAAAAGCGATTAAGGCATATGGCGGTTCCATTGATCATTTTATTCTGGTTGGCAATGCAACGAAAATGCCCGCTGTTGTTGAGGTGGCAAAAAGTGTCATTCGCGCTCGTCATTTGCAAGATCTTAACGCTGGGTCTGTTGTTGCGGCAGGTGCTGCTCTTGAAGGGGCTATTTTATTAGGGGATTTGAAGGAGCATCTGCTTTTAGATGTAGTCCCTTATAGCTTGGGCATTTCAATTCTGAAAAAGGATTCTAAAATAAGCGAAGAGGAAATGAGCCGGTTGATTGAAAAGAATACAACGATACCGACGATTAAATCACAAGAATATACCACAACAAAAGATAATCAGACAGGCGTCAATATAAGGATATATCAGGGCGAGGCTTTAGTGCCCGGCAAAAATTATTTTCTGGGTGATTTTCACTTGGAAGGAATATTGCCGGCACCAGCTGGGACTCCAAAAATAGAGGTGAAGTTTGAAATAGGCGCAGATTGCATCTTAACTGTTACAGCGATTGACAAGGGGACAACTAAACAGCAGTCAATAAGGATTGAAGGCGCTGTAACCCTGTCTCCAGGAGAGAAGGCGGGGCTTCGGAAATACTTTACTGAAAGTGAAAATATATATCCGCTAGAAAAGAAGATTGATGAAACTAAGAATGCTATCGATGGCTTGTTTGAGGCCTTTGACAAGACGGTTCAGGTTGTTGAGCAAGGCGTTAAGGATTTTGTAGAATTATTTCATGAGAAAGTAGAGGTTAACGCACGATTTTATAAGGCAACGGCCGAGCAGGCGCGAGTAATACAGGGCATGTTTTCTCAGAAAGACCATTTCTTGTATGCGCTTCAGAAATATAAGGATGAAGCGACTTCAACGCGGAATAATCTAAAGCAGATTCTGTCGAAGCATTTGGATTATAGCGATAAAGAAATAGTCTCAAAGATGGAAGAGCGTTTCAATATTCTTTCAAAGCTTAAAGAATCATTTGTTCATACAGCTCAATCGGTTGAGAAGGATATATTGCATGTTGTAATCGAATGGATCCAAATACTTAAGGCGATGGATCCTGATATGGACAAAATGAGTCTTGTGAGAGTAGCGAATTACCATTTTGTCGCTGGCCGTTTTGCTAAGGCGAAAGAAATTATTGGATCTATGGCGATAGGTCCCGAGGGGTTATCGGAAGAAGCATTTCAGCTTCTTTTGAGATGCATTATTCGTTTGTGTCTACGAGAAGAATATCGTGATACGCATAAGAAGTACGGAAATGTGTTCAAGTTGATTTATCCTGATTTTAATAGGCTCGATTCATTTCTGAAAAGTGTTGATGATTCGGTCTATATGATTGAAGCGCAGTCCCCGCAGGGTTCTTTTGTCGGCAGTGGTTTTAGCGTGGCCTCCAATTTAATTGCCACAAATCGACACGTTGTTGAAGGGGCAACTGCTCAAAATATTAGGGTTATTAGCAAGAACAAGATTTTTTCAGTCGCTTGCGTGGAAGTGGATCCGATTAATGATTTGGCGATATTGAAGGTTAACGAGAATCTAACTCCATTCAGGCTAGGAGAATTTAATTTTGTAGCTCCAGGTGAACAGGTATTGGCGCTGGGATTCCCTTCTCCATCATCAAATGTGCATAGCGAAAACATATATATATCGAGAGGGATTGTCAATTCCATACGAAATATTAATGTTTCGCCTGAAAGGGTTATTTTTATCGATGCGAAGATCGGCAGGGGAATGAGCGGGGGGCCGCTAATCAACGATTTGGGGGAGGTTATTGGGATTATTACGCTCATTAGGTATGAAATCGAGCAGAGTGATAAAGGAGCAGTTGCCATAGGGGATCAACCTGTGGCGTTGCCGATTCATCTTGTTAGGAACTATTTGCTTAAGCATATGGTAACTGCTGATAAAAAATGAGAATTGATAAGCTGTTTCTCCCAAGCGAAAGGTAAATGAGATTATTCATGTATTGTTTTGCAGCCGGTAATACAGGCGCGATGCCTGGCGCTATAGCGATCTCTGTGCTATGAGGTTCTCTTCGTTTGAGGGGGTAGGTCATCTCGCTTTTTGAATCAATTGGAAAATTGAACGACGCCCTCTGATGGTTTGAAGAAGTGTCGCGACGAAAGGCGTAAAGTGATTTTCAGGCTAAGACTAGCAACGTTTTTGAAAGAACTTGAGCGGATGGATTCGCTCGCTAATGGTAAAAAACGCAAGGATGTTTATCGGTTAATCTCCTTATCCACGTTAGGCCCGGACTGTTTAGTCCTTTGGTGTGGTGATGTCCAGCAGTTTATCCGGGCAGAAGTCCTCGATAGCGGAGGCTGGGTTGCAGACATAGAGCTTATCATCGGAATTATAAAGACCTTCAAAGGTGCTGATATCTCTGTTTGGGTCCAAGATTCCAATGTAACTATTAAAGTGGGCGATCGGAAGCTGCAGATAGATACAGCTTCTTCTGTGGCGAATATTGACGCTTTCCTGGAGGAACAAGGTCTAAATGCCAAAAAGCTAAAGAAAGCTCAGGCTAAGTTGTTCGCTGAGCTAATGAGCCAGCTTCGGTTTGCACAAGAAGTGTCCTATGTTGACGATGCGGGGGTGATGCAAACCGGCAGCATATTCCTCGGGTTTGTCGGCGGTGGTGATGGTGTTATGGCGCAAGTCGCTAGTTTTGATCGTAAGGTTAAATTGATTGACCCCAAGCGGATCGGCAAGGTTTTGAACCGCCCCATGGAAAACCCGTTGTTACGGCAAATGTTATGATTAGCCAGGAAGACGCCATGAAGATTGCCGAGAAA
This sequence comes from Candidatus Omnitrophota bacterium, assembly GCA_903856085.1. Taxonomy (GTDB): domain Bacteria; phylum Omnitrophota; class Omnitrophia; order Omnitrophales; family Aquincolibacteriaceae; genus Aquincolibacterium; species Aquincolibacterium lacustre. The sequence continues at coordinate 28,243 of CAIOAT010000039.1, forward strand.
CATCGCGGTCCTGGCTATGAGTTCTATGGCATAACTCACGGTGTTCCCGCGAATTTCAGCCTCTACGGAAACTTCCCGCGCAATCCCGATGATGTCTGGTGCGTGTCTTGCTCCAATCATGCTGGGAAGCATCATATCGTGGCATCTTCCTGGGCGCTAGTTATCTCAAAAGAAACAGGAGAGGTTTTGTATGACGGATCAGCCAATGACGAAGGATAAGCCCAAAATCCTTATTTCTGCTGAATGGGATGGCCTGGGCGAATTTCTTTCCGATTTTCTCGAAGATCAAGACTTCAAAGTGACTGTGGTTGATCCGCATTGCGATTCCAAGAAAATTCTGTCCGCTCTATCCTCGGGAAGCTACGGAATAGCCGTATTAACGGACAATAATTTAAACCAAGATGAACTTCCTGATCTGGTATCAGAAATTAAGATGAAGCATCCTAAAGTCTATTGCTTGGCCCTGGTAGGGAATGATAAGCCTGACTTTGCAATGAAACTTGAAAAACTTGCTATCGATGATTTTATGCCGATGCCGCTCGAAACAGGTTATTTCCTCAGTCGGATAGAAGAAGCGATGCAAGTCTTGGCCCGAAGATAATCCGCAGCCGTCGCTTTTTACCCTCCGAAATACATTTTAGACCGCGACAATGCGTTGTCGCGATGATTCGTTACAATATCCCAGGATTGGTATAGAATTCACTGGTATGCGAAGGGAGTTAATCGTGACGAATAATCCGGTTTTTTCGAAGTCTCGGTATCTTGAAGGGCTTCAGTGTCCGAAGCTGCTATGGATGCGTTGTAACGCGAAAGAGGAGTTCCCGCAGACTGATGATTCGACGCAAGCCATTTTCGATCAGGGGAACCAGGTGACTGCGCTCGCCCGGACGCTTTTCCAAGGCGGGATCGAGATTGAAGGCATCACGGATTATGATTCGATTATTCGGCGCACGCAGGATCTTTTGCCGGAGCGTGTGCCCCTTTTCGAGCCCGCCTTTCGCGTGAAGAACCTTTTCGCCCGTCCCGATATCCTTTCCCCGAACAAAGACGGCTCATGGGACATCTTCGAGGTTAAGAGCTCGACTAAGGTGAAAGACGTAAATCTCAACGACGTTGCGTTCCAAGCCTGCTGTTACGAAAAAGCCGGGCTTAGGATTCGCCGGGCTCATCTTGTTTTGATCAATACTGACTATGTTCGCTCGGGCAAGGTCAATGCTAAGGGACTTTTTAAGATAAAGGATGTCACGAAGCTCGTGAGACCGCTTTGTAAGCAGGTCGAATCCAATGTAGAGCGAATGATCAAGATTCGCGATCAAAGGGTTCGCCCCGAAGTGAAAATCGGGCCTCAATGCAGCAATCCATACGATTGTCCGCTGCAGGAGCTCTGTTGGAAGCATATTCCTGAGGACAGCGTTTTTATGTACAACAGGATTAATGCTGACAAAGCTTTCGGTTTCATAAACGAAGGATTCCTCAAGGCAACGGATGTTCCGGCTGAGCGATTGACCGCCGCGACGCACCAGATCGTGAGGGCGTGCCATGCTAAGAAAATGACGAACGTGGACCTCAAGGTTATCAAGGGATTCATCCAGGGCCTGAAATTCCCCCTTTATCTCGTTGATTTTGAAACTTTAAATCCGGCGATCCCGCTTTATGAAAATTCAAGTCCGTACCAACAGATTCCATTCCAGTTCTCGCTCCACATTTGGGAGGGCTGGTCGAAAAAGCCGACACATCATGCATTTCTTTCTGAGGGGCGAGATGACCCAAGGCCCGGACTTTTGAAGAAGCTTCAGTCTTTGATTGGGCCTAAGGGGAGTATAGTCGCCTTCAATATGAGTTTTGAAATAGGCTGCCTTAAGGATTCTGTCGAGGTTTTTCCGGAATACAAGAACTGGTTCCAGGAGATAGAAGGGCGATTCATCGACCTAATGGTGCCATTTCGTCGGTTTGATTATTACGATCCCAAGCAGATGGGGAGCTACTCGATCAAAGCCGTTTATCCAGCTCTTGTGGGTAGATCTTATGACAACATGACGATTTCGGATGGCGGACAGGCCAGCCGAGAATACGGACGTGTGACCTTTACGGATGGCATTTCTGAAAAGGAAAAGCAAAAGATTTATGATGGGCTTCTCGAATACTGTAAGCTTGATACCCAAGCCATGGTTGATATTTCAAAAGTCTTGAAGTCGAAAACATGAACATCGCGAAGTGCAAATATCACAATCAGAACAGGTAAAATTATGGGAACGCTTGAATTGAATAACCGTGAAATAAAGAGCGTTTTTGGGTTATTAGGAGAAAAAGAAAACGACATTAGTTTTAGCGTTGCTTGGGCTCTTTCAAAGTGCCCATTTTTTCTGAAAAAAATTATTAAGCATGTTGCGCATATAGATATAGATCCTGGCCTTGTGAAAATTAATCTGCAACATTATGAAAGAGATGGCGGCGTGACAGACATCGAATTGGAGACGCCAGATAAGCTCTTTATCATTATGGAGGCGAAGCGCGGCTGGACTTTGCCTGGGAAAAAGCAACTAAGTACGTATAAGAAAAGGCGCTCTTTTCAGCGAAGTAAGGCTTCAACGAAAAAGTTTGTTATCTTGAGTGACTATAAGAAGCAATATGCCGGAAATTGTGATGAGCTTGCATACATCAAGAACTCAAAAGCCGAGATACTCTCTTGGGAAGAAGTAGCGCGAATAGCTTCATGCTCAAGGAAGGGAAGCAGCCATAAGGAAAAACATTTAATCGACGCGCTTTTAATTTATCTCAGGGAGGTAGTTTATATGCAAAAAATTGATTCGAACTGGGTATACGTTGTGTCTCTTGGTTCTTACCTTCCGCGAGGGTGGAAAATTTCCTGGATTGATATTGTTAGCAAGAAAGGGCTGTATTTTCATCCACTAGGAGTTAATGGCTGGCCTAAGGAGCCGCCGAACTATATCGCTTTTAGATATGGTGGAAAACTGCAGTCAATTCACCGCATTGAGGATTGGAAAGTTGTAAGGAGCATGCACAGCAACATTCGTGAAATTCCTGCGGGGGACTGGGGCGGGGATTATTTCCTTTATAAATTAGGCAAGCGATTTGTTCCTGGGCATGAGGTCAAAACCGGCGGGCTTTATGCCAACGGTCGGGTCTGGTGTATGCTTGATACGCTGCTCACAAGTAAAACCATAAAACAGGCTCGAGATATTTCAAAAGATAGAGAGAAAGGCCTGGGAGTGTAGAGAAATATGAATGACTCGCGGGATGATTTTATTGCGACCGTTCAAAGGTCCGTTATCGGCGATGATACAACGAACGTTGGAAGTATGCGTATGTTAATGTTGACAAAAACTTTGGCCTCAAAAAAGTAATCCCAGCATTACGAATGGGTTGCGAATATATTCTTGGCAAATAAGTAACGATGACGAACAGGCCTGTTTATGAAAAATAAAAATTACGATAAAAAGATATTCCGGCTGGTGTCAATCCTTAATAAGCTTAATGGGGGCGGGAAGGTCCGCTCAAGCGAGCTTGCGGAGGAGTTTAATGTCTCGATTCGAAGTGTCCAACGAGACTTAGATCTTTTGAATATGACCGGATTCCCGCTCGATGTACCGGAAAAGGGCGTCTATTCATTCATGCCGGGGTTTTCCCTCAGGAAACTCATGCTTACCGATGAAGAAGCGTCGCTTCTAAGCTTTTTTCATGAAATTGCAAATTCGCTCGGGAGAAATTTCTCCGAATCCTTCCGTAGCCTTGTAAGTAAGGTTCTTGCGAAGGAAGATTCCTCACCGTTCTATGTGAAATTGCCTGGGATCCCGGCGAACATGAAAAATTTTCCGTTTGTAAAGGAACTGGAGCAGGCAGTCCAGGATTCGCAGAAGGTTCTGATCAAATACGAATCCGCGAAAGGCATCGCAGAGCACCGACTTTGTCCGCTCAAACTGGTTAACTTCGAAGGGTTCTGGTACTTGCTGGCTATGCCGGACGGAAAGCGTCAATACCGAAAGTTTCGGTCCGAGAAGATCAAAGCTCTTGAGGTTTTGGATGAGACCTTCGATCCGCCGCGGAACCTAAAGACGGCGCTCGATCGAAGCGTAAATATCTGGTTTAGCGAACAACCGGGGGAGAAGATCCTGCTTGAGATTGATAAAGATGCAGCCCATTACTTCAAGAAGAAGATTTATTTCCCGGAGCAAAGGATCGTGAAAGAAAAGAAGGATGGCTCCCTCATCCTTCAGACGCAGGCGAACTTCAACGAAGTCATTCGCACCATCATTCAATGGATTCCTGATGTCCGGGTCATCAAGCCCAAAGAGCTCGACCTCAAGGTCCGGCAACTCCTTAGCGCCTACCTCAAAGGCTCCCGCCCTAGGTGGGGCTGAGCCTTTTTCCACCTATCTATCCCTAGTACCCGCTTTTAAAATACCCACAAAATGCAAGCGACATAATGCTGTCGCATACATAGGCTATCCTCTAGATATCTTAAAAGACTCTTTAAGGGGGATGCTATGGCAAGCAACTATTTCAAAAATGAGTACGAATATCTGGACGCTCAATTTAAGTTGGTGGATATCTACAGGAAGTGGGAGCAAGAGAGAAATCCCGATAAGAAAATAGTTGTAAAAATCGGGAAAAATAAACCCCGTCCTCGGAACTATGCAAAAGAAATTAAAGAGAAGTCCGCAAGGGTCGAAGCAAGGTGGATCGGTTCTCAAAAGAAAGGGAAGAGTTTTCTTTTTGACAGAATTGCCGATACCGCTTGCTTGGATAGCAATGAACGTCTCTTTCTTATATTGCTGCTACACAGCCGTCTCACCATGCCGAACGGACAGGTTCCGTGCGCAGAAGCCACGAAGACGATTTTTCCAAAAAGGCAGCAATGCTTGAAGAATCTTTATTGTCTCTCCCAGGAAGGGCGGCTTAAGAAGAGCGGATTGATCGAGTTCGAAGGTAAGGACGTGAAGATTTCTGATCGGATATATAAAAAATTCTTGCAGATCAAAATAAGGCGAAATATTTCTGGTTCCGTCTCGAAAGAAAATCAGACGCAAACATATGCGGATTTTCTAACCAGTACATATCGACTTGCTGACTTAATGTGGGAAAGAACGCAGGCGACAGCTGCTGTTCAAGCTTGCCATGAGAGCAAAATCATACAAAACGATTTAGCTGAACTGAATGAGCGCATTATCACGATGAGGCAGACAATTGAAAGCGCGATGGCGTCTGAATTCGCAAAAGACTTTCCCCTTGTGCTGTTTGCTAAGAAGTACGGACTTTCCTTTGAGGAACAGATGGTTCTGATCGGGATGATGCAAACCATGCTTCGACTAAGACAGGAAAATCCTGGAAATTGTTGCTGGGATGAGGGCTATCTGCAAGTCATGGATGTGAGCCGGTTTCTTGCTTTTTCGCGAGACGATGTCCCGAGGTTTTTTAAAATCTTTCACGAGGATTCCGTGCTGATCCAAGAAGGCATTATCGAAGAACATAGATGGGCCAGGGATTCGCTTCAGGTAAAGGAATTCACTTTGGCAACGGATGCGCTGAATTTTCTGACCAACCATGGTAACGGAACTCCGGAGGAGCGACTGAGGGATCTTGGCGTGAAACTCAGGGAAAAGGCCGAGAAAACTGGAAATATCACTGAACCTAGGTTTACTCTCGAAGATGTAGTGCTTGAGGAACGAAACAAAGCTTGTCTTGTGAGTAGCCTCGGACAATTAATCAACAAGGACCTCATTTTTAAGGAGTGGGGCTTTGAAGAAAAGATTAAATATGGGACCGGCATAACGATGCTCTTTGCGGGGCCTCCCGGGACGGGAAAGACGATGGCTGCTGAAGCTGTGGCTGGGCATATCAAGAAGAAGGTTCTGATCGTTGATTACTCCAAGCTCGAAAGCTGCTGGGTCGGCGAAACGGAAAAAAACATCGTAAAAGTATTCAGGACCGCTAAGGAAAAAGACGCAGTGCTTGTGTTTGATGAAGCGGATGCTGTTTTTTATAGTCGCTCTCTTGCTTCAAGGACTTGGGAAGTTCGAGACGTTAACGTGCTCTTACGTGAAATCGAAAGGTTCACCGGCGTAGTGATTCTTACAACCAACCGTCATGACAGTTTTGATCCTGCCTTGGAACGAAGAATAGCGGTTCGTCTTGAATTCGGTGCGCCGGGGCTTAAGGAGCGAGTCCTTCTGTGGAAAAGGCATTTCCCTGGGAAAGCGCCCTTGGCTCAGGATGTCGATTTTGAATGCCTAGCCAATGAATTTGTTATTACAGGCGGGCAGATCAAAAACATTGCGCTTGGTGCCGCTCGCCGTGCTGCATTTAGAACTTCACGAGGTGAGATTGCCTTGATTACGAGGCAAGACATTCTGGATGCAGTTAATGATGAAAAGGCGCTTAGTTGGGCAGGGCATGGTATTAAGGGACAGCTTGGTTTTGCTCCATTAAATAATTAATAAGGTGAGGTTTCAATGAAAACAATATTGTTTCTGCTTTTGGTTCTAACTGCTTGCACGCTTGCTTTCGCGGATAGCGACTACACTCTGGCGCCCAACGGTCAGTATGTGAGCGATGGTAGTCCCACGCTTGCCCCTGATGGAACTTATGTTGGATATGGTAAGGCTACTTTGGCTCCCAACGGCACCTATGTGGGAGGCGATCGGGCGACGCTTGCTCCGAACGGGACTTACGTGGGGGGTGATCGGGCCACATTGGCTCCGGATGGGACCTATGTTGGCGGGGACCGAGCGGTCCTTACGCCTGACGGCACGTATGTCGGCGTTTACGACGACTAAGGAGATTCGAAAATGAAAGTTGTGGGCAAATATAAAGACCGCGATGTCAGGATTATAAGCATGTATATCAATGAAACGTATGGGGGCTATTTGATTCTGAGCGACAATGTATTGGAAAGAGAGAATCGAAGTATTCTTTCGGAGCGTGTGAAGAAAACGATCGAACGGCTATGGGGAGATAATCGCACCGTTTATGTTATGGATCTTGACCAAATAGATTACAAGAAGCGCCTTCCCAGGGTCATGGTTTATGCGTGGCTTTTGGGCACTCCAATTAAAGAAGACCAAGACGGATCACATCTTTTTTTGGTCTGGCTTCAAGATTCCGACGCAGATCCGTTTATTAAGGCGGGAGAATATTTTCAAAAACTCGAATGGGAAAAAATGGCAAAAGGTTATTATTGCTAAATGCAAAAAAGGTGGACTCCTTTGAGGATGATGGATCTGATTTGTTAGTTTTTATGCTATTTAGTTTTTTTAAAATGAACCGTTAATACTGGCCCAGTGAGCCCCGTGTCACCGCCGCGTTTTACAGACGGAAGAAGAGACCCACCGGAACAACCAGAAAAAGAACGATCAACCGGAGGAACCGCACCATGCAGCCCGCCCCAAATCCCGCACAGTCTCACTCTGTCCAAAACAACTATCTCAGGAGGCTCGTATACGCTCTTTTGTTTTTAAGCGTTTTCAGAGTTGCCCCGCCGCTTTTGGCTGATGTCCAGCAGCTTGCTCCTGCTATACCCCAAGCCAACCAGGTCTCCGCTCCAGAGGTTATTCCGGTAACGGCTAAACCGAAAACGAAGGTGAGTTTTGAGGAAAAACACAAAGACTGGGCCACGGTTATGCTTCTTCATGAGAGCCGCATTACTCTTCATGAGGATTGGTCTTACGAAACTTATATTCACAGAAAGGTCCTCATTCAGACTAAAGACGGGAGCGCTATGGGTGAGATCCCGATCCTTTACGATGCGGATACGGAGGAGGTCAAAATCCTGAGGGCTGTTACGATTACTCCGGACGGCAAGGAGCACCCGCCGGCAAAAGTTCAGGAGCTTTCCGTTTATGAGGACTATGGCATGTACTCCAATGAAAAACAAAAGATTCTTTCCATGCCGGAAGTCACTGTGGGGTCGATTATCGATCTGGAGTATCTGAAAATAACCAAAAAGCGCCCCATGCCGAAAACTTTTTGGGACATTGAAAGCACCAGCATGCCATTCCCAGTCAGGGAACAAAAGCTGACTTACCGGTTTCCAAAGAGTCTTGAAATAAAACAAAAGACGTTCCTTCATTCCTGGCAGCCGGAGATCCGCCAAGAAGGTGAAACCACGGTTTATTATTGGGAGAGAAAGAAGTACTCTCCGAATACGGACGAAGAAGAGGTGTTTCCACCACTTCCTACGGCCGAGAACATTAATCAAGGCATCGAGCTTTCATCGGTCAAGAACTGGCAGGAAGTAGCGGTCTGGTATTACGGGCTCATCCAAAAGAACCTGAAGATTACTCCTAAGATCCGGAAGGCCGCAGAGAAAGCGGCCAAAGGGAAAACGAATCCCCGCGACAAAGCCCGGGCCGTACTTGAATACATGCAGGAGAACTTCCGGTATGTTTCGATGTCTTTTGGCGATTATTCCATGGAGCCGCATCCGACCGATGAGGTGTTCCGGAATAAGTACGGTGATTGCAAGGACCAGTCGCTTCTCGTGAAAGCCATGCTAGAAGCCGTGGGAGTCCGGGCGGAGCTATGCCTTTTCGCCTTGGAATCGGAGGGGAACGATCCTAAGGATGATCTTCCGGTACTAGGTCTTTATGATCATGTACTGCTCAAGGTTATTGACCCCAAAGGCGGGGATTTCTACGCAGACCCGCTTCTTCAGGGGTATGACATCGGGGAATACCCTTTGCAGTATCAGGGAGCGCATACCTTTATCATCGGACCCAAAGGCGGTGAGTTCGATCACTTTCCCGTTTTTGATGAGGCAAGGATGTCAGAATCCACTGTCGGAACCATAGAGATTCGTCCCGATGGCTCCTCTACCAACACGTTCCTGAATTCTTGGAAGCTTCACGAGTCCATAGATCTTCGCAGGAAACTCAAAGCGATGCCCGCGGAAGAAAAGAAAAAGTTTTTTGAAAAATTGGAAGCTGATATGGCGGGGGATGGCAAGGTGCTAGAACAAAAAATCGAAGGGCTTGACGCGAAATACGGACGGCTCAAGTCCCGATCGGTTTGTGATTACCCTAACAACTATCCAATAAACGACGGACTCATGGTCCTCGATCTGGCACAAACGGACAGTTCCGATGGATGGAATGCCAAGGAAAGGAAGAAGCCTATTTTTTCTCCTATCAATGGATCGAATCAAGAAACCATCACTTTCAAATTACCAGCTGGTTTCGAGGTCATGCATCTTCCGAAAGGTTTTATTCTCGATAACGGTTTTTTCAGCTTTCGCCGGGATATCGAAAGAACAGGCAACAGTATCAAGATCACGGACCTGCGACGGATACGTCGAATGGCGCTTCCGGCTTCTGACTATCCCAAGATCAAAGAGTTCTATGCCAAGCTTCCATTTCGCACCGAACAACGGATCATTTTGAGGAAAAAAGAGGCATAGATAGCGTTTCTAAACAGCAAGTGCGAAGCGACCAGAGAGAGCAGGTGACGGATGGACTTTGATGGAGGCGAACTCGATCCAGATGTGTCGGGGGATTGGCGAGAGGTTTTGAAGCCGGAAAGTCTTCTCAAGAGTATCCGGGAGCTGGAAGGCGAGATCCGGTGGAATCCTGTGGATGCCGAGCTTTACTTTCAAATCGGTGTATTTTACGGTTGCCTCAAGGATGACGAGAATGCGGTCAAAGCTTATCATACAGCGCTTGAGTTGGATCCGGAGATGCACCAGGCGAATTATTTGCTCGGGGAGCATTTCTTCGGGAAGAAAAAGTATTGGGACGCAGCCATGGAATTCGGGCATTATGTTTGCGGAGAGCCGGACGATCCCGATGGGACGCTTTATCTGAAGTTCGGGATTGCCTGCCTGCGGCTGGGACAGATCAAGGATGCCAGGCGCCATTTGGAGAAAGCGCGGCTCGACAAGGCTTCAGGCCGCGTTGGTATCGCAAATAAACTCTTATCCCGGATCACTTGAATGAGTAATATCGAAAAGATAAAAAATGTCGCGGAATTGCTAAAACAGTCAAAGAGCGTTCTGTTCATTACCGGCGCCGGAATCTCGGCGGATTCGGGATTGCCGACCTACCGGGGACTTGGCGGGCTTTATGATGATGTCGAAACCGAAGACGGGATTCCGATTGAGATGGCGTTGGCGGGGGATATGCTGAGGAAGAAGCCCGAGGTCACCTGGAAATATCTTTCCCAGATCGAGAAAAAGTGTCGCGGGGCGAAGCATAACCGTGCTCACGAGATCATTGCGGAGATGGAACGGAGCTTTGATCGGGTCTGGGTCCTGACGCAGAATATCGATGGATTCCATCATGCGGCGGGCTCCAAGAACGTGATCGACATTCACGGGGACATGCATGACATCCGGTGCGAAGGATGTGGTTGGAAGACGCGGGTTGAGAATTATGACGGCCTCAGCATTCCACCGCGCTGTCCGAAGTGCAGCTCCATAGCAAGACCGGACGTGGTTTTCTTTGGAGAGATGTTACAGTCCGATAAAGTGGATCTGATGGAGCGGGAAGTGGGACAGCCGTTCGACATCTATTTTTCGATTGGGACGACGAGCGTGTTTCCTTATATCAAACACCCCATGGCTTTCGCGTCCCACCTCCAACGTCCGACGATTGAGATCAATCCCGACAAGACTGAGATCTCCGGATGGGTTGACGTTAAAATACCACTGGGAGCTGCCGCGACTCTTGATGCCATATGGAAGAAATATGAATCCTTTTAAAGCCGCATTTTATGCAAAAGGCTACATTTGTAGGGCTCCTACCGTTAACAGTTTTCACCTGATCGTTCAATTTTTCTTAGGCCCTAAGTTATACTGTTGCCCATGATAAAAGCCACTAGTCAGCTTAATTTATCTGTAGCAAACCCCAAGCTAGCCCAAGAGTGGCATCCATCCAAAAACGGTAAGCTTACACCTAAAGATGTGACCCCCGGGTCTGGCAAAAAAGCCTGGTGGAAGTGTCCAAAGGCGGATGACCATGTGTGGGAAGCCGTAATTTTATCCAGAGCAAGAAATAATGCTGGATGTCCATATTGTTCGGGAAGATATGCTGACAAAAATAATAATTTTGAAAAATCAAATCCGGAAATATTAAAAGAGTGGCATCCTACAAAGAATGGGGGCTTAAAACCTAGTAGTTATACGCCTAGATCTGGTTTAGTAGTCTGGTGGAAATGTCCGAAAGGTGATGACCATGAATGGCAATCTACTATTGCTAATCGTGCTAGTGGAAATGGTTGTCCTGTTTGTTCTGGCAGAAAAGCTGTTAAATCAAACTGTCTTGCAACGTTAAATCCAGAATTAGCAAAGGAATGGCACCCTACAAAGAATAAAGATCTCACGCCACATGCTGTAGTTCTTGGATCGAACAAAAAAGTTTGGTGGAAATGTCCGAAAGGTAATGACCACGAATGGGAAACAACCGTTGTTGATAGGAATGAGGGCGGCCGTTGCCCTGTATGTGCTAATAGAAAAATTGTTAATTCAAATTGTTTAGCAACATTAAGGCCAAATTTAGCTAAAGAATGGCATCCTACAAAAAACGAAAAGAGAACTCCTTACAATACTCATCCTGGGTCTAGTTTTAAAGTTTGGTGGAAGTGCAAGCACGGGCATGAATGGAGGGTTGCTGTTGAAAAAAGAACAGCTCGGAATACAGGGTGCCCTAAGTGTTGCAAAAAGACAACTCTGCCAGAATTGAGAATTTTTTCTGAATTAAAAACGATATTTCCATCAATTCAACATAGAACGATGATAAAGGGTTATGAAGTTGATATTTATATCCCAGAATTAAAAGTTGGGATTGAATATGACGGTGTTTTTTGGCATAAAAATTCGACTGAAAAAGACAAAAAAAAGAACAAAGCGCTAGAAACAGAGATATTGCTTTTCAGAGCTAGGGAAAAGGGATTATCAAAAATAAGCAGTAGGGATATTGAACTAAATGCGATAAATATTTCTGTAGAATCAATCAAAAAAATCCTGCGATCAATTCTAGAATATACAAACATTAAATCTAAAGAAGCATTAAGTAAGATCGAACAGTATTTAGAACTTAAAGGCTGGGCTGCATCGGAGTATTTTACAAAACTATGCACCGAAAGAAACCATATCGATTATGAAAAAGCGATTAGTTATCTATTCCCCAAACTAGCAAAAGAATGGCACCCAACCAAAAATGATCCCTTACTTCCAGAATACTTTTCACCAGGATCGAACAAAAAAGTCTGGTGGAAGTGTCCCAAGGCAGAGGATCATGTGTGGGAAGCTGCTATTAACTCTCGAGTAAGAGGTTGCGGCTGCTCAATTTGTGCTGGACAGAAAGCTGTTCACTTAAACTGTCTTGCAACATTATATCCGGATTTATCGAAGCAATGGCATCCTACAAAGAATAAAGAGCTCACGCCATATGATGTTAGACCAGGGTCTCACAATAAATTCTGGTGGAAATGTCCGAAAGGTGATGACCATGAATGGCAATCTGAGCTTAGACATAGAGTAAATGGAATTGGTTGCCCTTTTTGTTCAAATAAAAGAATTTCAAAGGATAATTGTTTAGCTGCAACACACCCTGAGCTGGCCAAGGAATGGCACCCTACTAAAAATAAAGACATCAACCCACGGAATGTTACTTATGGATTAGTGCAAAAAGTCTGGTGGAAATGCCCGAAAGGAAAAGATCATGAGTGGCAAGCTTTTATTGCTAACAGAACTAGAAGAGGAGATGGCTGCCCGTTTTGCGCTAGGAGGAAAAGCAGTTCGAAACAATTAGCGCTGCTCTAAATGTAAAACTATGCTGGAGGCGGAGGGATATGCTGAAGACGAAGAGTTACATAAAGACATTTATGGCGCTCGTCTTTTTACTGGGTTTTGGGACAGGGCATTGCAACGCCGGGACATATACCTCAAAGACAAATCCGCAACATTCCGTACAATACAAGCAAGCGGTTTACCTTACGGATGGACAATGTAAGAATTATTCCCGCCAGAATCCCGGAACGGTTTTTAGATGTTGGTCGATGCCTTCCCGCCACTTCTACTTGAACGGCGAAATCGTCGATGGCCGGATGGACGAAATCGCCAAGGACGAAGTGGCGTGGGATGTTTTCCTTTTGATATTCGTTTTGCTTCTTATCGCCGTTGCATTTTATGTGTACCTGCTTCCGACCTTCACGGCTTACAACCGCCAGCATCCGCAAAGGTTTTGGATCATGATGTTGAATCTTTTTCTGGGCAACACATTGGTTGGGTGGATAGCGGCTATGGTTTGGGCCCGCAATGGGAGTGAGCGCGAGGGGGAAGGATCATTTCAAAATGACGAAGAAAAGCATGCGTAAATTAATTATCTGGCCGATATTCTTTCTCGTCGCTCTCTCATGTCCCACTTCATCTATACAGGCCAAGCCATCTGCTACGGAAGAAGAGGTCTATTTTTCCCCGCATGGCGGCTGCACGCAGGCCATTGTCGACAATCTGAATTGGGCCGAGAAATATGTTCGCGTCCAGGCCTACTCTTTCACGTCAAAGCCTATTGCCGAGGCATTGATCGCGGCTCACAAGCGCGGGGTAGACGTAAAAGTTCTTCTGGATAAGAGTCAGCCTCATGCCAAAGGCGGCAAGATTGATATGCTTGTCGACGCAGGAATCCCAGTCATGATCGATAAGAAACACGCCATCGCGCACAACAAGGTCATAATCATCGACGGCGTAACCGTGCTTACCGGTTCGTTTAACTTTACCAACGCTGCTGAAGACAAAAACGCCGAGAATCTTCTCGTGGTTCGGGATAAGACCGTGGCCCGTAAATACCGCAACAACTGGAACAGCCACAGTAAACACTCGGAACCCTACAAACATAGCACTTAAGAACGCGTTTATCCTCCCAGGCGCTCTTACCGGCTATAGAACAGAGTCAGACTTCCGGCCTTTACCGTCAGTTCTTAATTCTCAAGGCCTTAACCCATCCCGGGGTCTTTACCCGTCTGGTCGTTGCCCTGCGATAAAATTTATTTCAAGTATAAAAACCTTCACAAACCATTCACGCCCACGTCTTAAACGGACCTCCCATGAGAGGTATTTTAAATCAACAAAGCCCAGTCTAAAGCCTGGGATACAATTCGCGGACCTAACGCCGCAGAAGTAACGGATTAAACATATGAACAAGAAGGAGGGAGACATTAACGAAAAACGATACGATTGGGACTCAATAGCAAGTGCGCTAAGGGCGCAAGGTCTGACAGAGCGCGAAATCGAGGCTGCACAGCTATCATTTCAGAAAGGGATAAGACTCTTGCTGAAAATGTATCGAGCTTATGAGACAAATTGCCTGTTGCGAAAAGAAAAAAATGCCTTGTAAGAGGTTGTCTAATGAAGTAGTATAATATCCAGTATGGAAAAACGTTATACTGTTTCGGATACGGCTCGTTTGCTGAAGGTGAACCGACAAACCATCATTTATTGGATGAAAAAGGGATGGGTTCATCCACGTCGGGATTATCGTGACTGGCCGGTTTTTACAGAATCGGACATCAGAAAAATTGTTCGATGGAGAAATGCCTTGCGATGAATAAACGATTAAAAGTTGCTATCTATACACGGGTCTCGACAGAGGACCAGGCGAGAGAAGGCTTCTCGCTTCAGGTTCAGCGCGAATATCTTCTGCAACACGCAAAGTTGATGAATTGGGAAACTTTTTGCAGTATAGAGGGATGCGCTATTTACGAAGATGATGGCTATTCAGCATTTTCAATGGACCGTCCCGCATTTCAGATGTTGCGCAAAGATGCTCTTGAGAAAAAAATCGATCTTGTTCTGGTTTATAAACAAGACCGACTTAGCCGGAATTTGCGAGAATTGCTGATATTCCTCGAAGAGTTAAATGATATGGGCATTGGATTCAAGTCTGCTACCGAGCCATTCGACACGACTACCAGTGCAGGAAAAATGGCAATCCAGATGTTGGGCAGCTATGCCGAATTTGAAAGAAATCGGCTCATCGAACGGGTTTTTCCTGGAATGATTTCAGGTGTCAAAAAAGGGCACTGGCAGGGCGCGCGCTATACACCATATGGCTATGCTTATAATAAAGAGATTAAGCGGCTTGAAATCAACGCCAAAGAAGCCGAAGTCGTAAAAAAAATATACAAAATGTATGTGGCTGGCGTCGGGACGAAGCTGATCGCGAGAGAATTGCTGGAAAATAAGGTGTGTTCCCGCGAAGGGCATATGTTTTACCCCAAGCTGATTCGCGATATTTTGAGGAGCAAAGTTTATTTAGGGATGCTAGTTTGGAATCGTAAGCACTATTCGAAGAAAATGAAAACAAAAACCGGAAAGGGGTACCGCTCTTTTGCGAACGACCCAGCGGAAATTATCGAAGTTGAGAATGCACACGACGCCATTATCGATAAAAAGGATTATGATCTGGCCCAAGAAAAGCTGGCCCTCAACCGGACAACGAATATTATAAGATTTAAAGATAATATCTATTATTTGTCCGGAGTTGTTTATTGTAAGCAGTGTGGATTACCTTTTCGGGGTAATATGTTGAGCAGAAATTCAACCACAGGTGAAAAACGGGCTTGGTACCGGTGTTCTTCGATTTCTCATGTGATTCGCCATTGCCGCAATAGGGGCGTGACGGCAAATGCATTGGAAATCCAGGTATGGGCCATTCTCGAAGCTCTCGCGCAAAGCTTGCACGTGATAAAGAACCTTAAGGACGCAATAATTGTTGCGGCGGCGGAACCAGAAGAGCATTATTTGCGCTTAGTTTCTCAGATTAATCAAAAGAAAGAAAAAAATCTGCGAAGTCAAAAGCTGCTGTTCAAGGCGCATGCCGATGATGCTATCAGCCCCGAAGTTTTTAAAGAGGAGGCTGCGGGGCTTCGGGCCGAAGAAAAGAAACTCAAAAAAGAGCTTCAGGATGCACATGTTAGGCTTGCGGATAACGAGAGCGGTGTTGATAAGAATCTAAGAGCGCGGAATTTTCTTGTACGTATTCAGGGTCTTGCTAGTGCCAAAGAGTTTACAGATCACGATATTAAGGAGTTTGTTCGTGTTATATTTAGCAGGATCGAAGTGGAAAACCAGCTGATTGTCTCATTCGAACTGAATCAACCTTGGAAGTATTGCTATGAAACGGGAATTAAAGAATGCCAAAATCCATTACAAATAACTCCCAAAGGGAAAAATCCGAGCCGAAGAAGTTACGTTGTCTTTTGCGAACCTTCGGCTGTCAGATGAATACGTATGATTCTCAAGTGGCGGCGGGGATTCTTGAGAAAGAAGGCTTTGAGGTGATCGCGGAGGCCGATGATCCCGAAGATTGTCTGGATGCTTTAGGAAAACCCAGGCTTTCAAAGGGCGCGGATATTGTCCTTATGAACACGTGTTCAGTTCGGGATCACGCGGAAGAGCGTGTTTGGGGACGGCTCGGGATGCTCGGGAAAGAAAAGAAAGAAAATCCAAGGCTCATAATCGGTCTTATGGGTTGTATGGTCGAGGAGCACCGGGAAAAGCTATTCAAGAGATTTCCGTATTTGGATCTGATGGTCGGAACGCGTCATATCAAGGAACTTCCGGCGATGATCCGTCAAGTGCTCGAAACGCGCAAGCAGGTCGCTCGCATCAAACAGGACGGTATTTCGATAGAATATAGCGAATATACCAAGCGCGGTAGCGGTTTCCATGCGTGGCTTCCGATTATGACCGGGTGTGACAAGGCTTGTACGTTCTGTATTGTTCCGATGACGCGGGGGAGCGAAGTCTCGATGCCGGCGAGGGAGGTATGCCGTGAGGCGGAGCGTCTGGTGTCGGGGGGAATAAAATGGATCACGCTTCTCGGGCAGAATGTGAATTCTTATAACGGCCGGGGAACGGGGAGTGGAGAACGGAGAATGAGCGAGGCGACATTTCCGGAGCTGTTGGAGATGCTTTGTAGCATAGAAGGTTTGGAGAGAGTTTCATTCACGACTTCTCACCCCTCCGATGCGACGGAAGAACTTTTTCAGGTGATCGCACGGAATCCCAAGATCGGCCGTCGATTCCACCTGCCGCTCCAGTCGGGTTCTGATCGTATGCTTAAACGTATGAAACGGCTTCACACCTACGCGGACTATAAAGCGAAGATCGACAGGTTGCGCGCATTAGTTCCGGACATCTCGATCACAACCGATATCATAGTGGGATTTTCGGGGGAAACAGAAGACGACCATGGCGCGACACAGCGTGCACTCGAAGAGATAAGGTTCGACAGTGCTTTTATCTATAAATATTCCGTGCGGCCAGGGACGCCTGCAGCTCTGCTGCTAGATGATGTTCCGCTGGATAGGAAGGTCTCGCGAAATCAGGAACTTTTAGTGGCTCAGCGGGCGATCACCGAAGCCAAGAGCCAGTCATTCCTTGGGAAAGTATTCACGGTTTTTGTGGAAGGGCGTAACTCCGATAATCCCAAGGAACAGATTGGCCGTATGGACCAGGACCGGCGCGTGATCCTTGAGGCGGATCAGGACTATGTGGGACAATTCGTTCGAATGGAATTTACCGGTCTGCATCACGAAACTTTTCGTGCTCGGGTCGCTTCGTCTCGTTAAGGCCTTGTTTTTTGAATGAGGTCTTTCAGCCGGACGATTTCAAATCCCTCAGCTTCAAGCCTTGGGATCTCTGTCCTTAGAACTTCCAAAGTGTTTTTCCTGTAGTGACCGATGGCGATCGCGGTGCCGCGTTCCCTGGCGGTCTGTTCAAGTAACTTAATCGCATCCAGGATTGCCTGTTTTTTATCCACATTATCCAGGAAAGAGCCGCGGGTCGCGTAGGGAACACCAACCTCGCGGGCTACTTCGGCAACGACTGAACTTCGGCTTGTGTAGCTATCGAGGAAGAAGAGGTGGTCCTTTTTGAACTCTTCGAGGATGAGTTTCATGACCCGGCGGTCAGCGGTACCTTTGGAACCCATGTGATTGTTGGCGCCGATATGGTTCGGGACAGAATTAAGGTCGCGGCGCAGCATGTCCACGATGTCTTCATCCGGCATATTGCTCACGATCAGTCCGGGTCCGGGCACTTTATCAAGCACGGTGTCCAAGGGGAGATGCAAGATTACGTCTGCATGGTGTTGCCGGCCCAATTCACCGAAGAATCGTGAGTAAGGCAAAAGTGGTAGGATGGCATAGGTGGCTCTTGGGTCTAGGGAGATAAGCTCCTGGGTCAGTTTGTTATGAGCGCCGATATCATCGATCACGAAAGCGATTTTGGGATGCTCTCTCCGTAAGTGGGTTGCCGGGATAGGACGAAGTTTGGGGCGGGTCCTGAGGGGGTGTGGGGGCTGGTGAAAAAGCCAAAAACCACCCCACACACAAAGTCCAATCATTAGAAAAACGGAGAAGCGTCTTTTCTGTTTTTTGGAGAGTCTGAATTTAAAGAGTTTTCTTCGGGCCATGGGCATCCTTTATATCATAAGAACGGCAAAAAGCATGATGAGTTAATGTGAAAACAGAAAATCAGAACTATCGGAATAGATCCCATGCCTCTAGGTTAGAGACAAGTAATTGTTATTCGTCCGGATACTTTTTTACGCCGCGGACACAATGTTCAAGAGAATCACACCGGAGCATGTATGAAAGAGATAATGCAGAATGAT
Organism: Candidatus Omnitrophota bacterium; assembly: GCA_903856085.1. Classification (GTDB taxonomy): domain Bacteria; phylum Omnitrophota; class Omnitrophia; order Omnitrophales; family Aquincolibacteriaceae; genus Aquincolibacterium; species Aquincolibacterium lacustre. The sequence continues at coordinate 46,872 of CAIOAT010000039.1, forward strand.
GGGAAGGCTTTATACTGTTACTCATTCGACTCTCTCGAAGGAGTGGTTGCTGCCGCAATAGATGTCGTCACTGAGGGCGTTGATAGCGATAATAGCAAAAACAATGGTGATCGTTCGGTGATTTTTCCGTAAGCGAAAGGTGGTTTTGGGTAATTTCGCGCCTTGCAAGTCATGCTATGTCTTGATAGGATAACCCAAGTTTATTCTTGGAGATTTTTAGTGGTGGAAAATAAGAAACAATCGTTTCAAAAATGTGCGAAGGCGTTGATCGAACTCGTTTTAGCGAGTGAAGGTCATGATCTTATCTATCGTGAATTCTGTGCTCTGGAGCCAAGGCTCAAGAGTGCCGCATTCGGGGCTTTTTGCCGGGAGTATGTGCCTGCCAAGCTGGCCTTGGGATGTGTCTATTGGGTCGGTTGCTGGGCGCATCACCGGATTGAAGATAAGGATCTAAAGAATCTTTATTTTAAAGAAGTGATGAGCCTTTTTGAATCGCCGAAGTCACTTGAGGAAGCGACCCGCTTCAGCGAGAGTCTTTATGCTTCTAATGCGGATAAGGAGCAGTCGCCGGTCTTAGGCGTGTTGGTACATCTTTTTCACAAGTTGGGGCTTGAGGCCATCGTGAAACCCGGAGACGATGACGCCGGGGCGCTTAACGCAGGGTTTCATTTTATGATGCAAGTAAGCGAAGCTCTCAAAATCGTTTTTGAAGCACAATTCGACGATTTTTTTTATGCTAACGAAGATCTCCGCATTGCGGATATGAGAAAGAAGGCTTAGCATGATCCCCAAGATCCATCGCAATAACATGGTCTGGATCGACATGGAAATGACGGGGTTGGACCCGGAAAAAGAAAAGATCCTTGAGATTGCCACGATCATTACGGATGGGAATTTAAATATCTTGGCTGAAGGGCCTGATCTTGTGATCCATCAGCCCTCGAACATCCTCAGGGGAATGGATGAATGGAATCAGGATCATCATGGCAAGTCGGGTCTCATCGAAGCGGTCAAGGCATCGACCATGACCGTAAAAAAGGCTGAACAGTTGACTTTGGAGATCATTCAGGAATATTGTAAGCCGAAGAAGGCGCCGCTTTGTGGTAATTCCGTACATCACGACCGAAGGTTCCTTCTAAAATACATGCCAAAGATCGATGGCTATCTTCATTACCGACATGTCGATGTTAGTTCTCTGAAGGCGCTCATCGCGCGTTGGTATCCGAAGGATAAGGAGCCGCCGAAAGGCAAGTCGCACCGCGCGTTGTCAGATATCCGGGAATCGATCGCAGAACTCAAGTTCTACCGGGAGCGGTACTTCAAATAATTTTTTCAGTGTATTAAAGTGTATAGATCAGTCGTCAACCAATAACAGAGCAGTTCAACGAAGGAATCCTAGGAGGATTGAGATGAAGAATATCATTATTGCAGTGATCGCGGCGGTTGCGATCGTCGCTTCCGCGTTTGTTGTGAAAGTGGGTATCGAGAATTCCAAGCGTATGAGCCCGCCGGAGGCTTATTCTCTTTTTGGTTATGAAGGTGTTGTTTACCGCCTGAATAACGTGAACGGACGGATCGATGTCCTCGTGCCGAGCAATGAAGCCGCGCTCCTTTTCCCCGTCGGCCAGATCCAGCTTCCCGGTGCGAACGAAAAACTGACGGATGACCAGAAGAAGAGTTTTTCGCAGAACATCAGGACGCTTTCTCAGTACATTCAGGGTGAGCGGGCACGCAGTCTTGGCTTGAAGCTGGAAGCCCCTTCGCAGTCAAAGTAAATTTCTTGTGGGGCGGGTCTGATATGCGAAGGTCTCATGAAGAGCCTTCCGAATCAGGCCCGCCCCAGTGATTTTGGGGTTGAGGGCCTACTCAATTCCCCGTCTTTTTTCCATCAGGGGTGAATCGACTGGCTCTGATGACCTTTCATTTGTTCATCAAATCAGGACCTGCCACAATGCTGAAAGAACCGAAAAAAGCCGCGCAAAATATTATTGCGATCGTCTACGATTTTGATGGGACGCTTTCGCCCGGCAATATGCAGGAAGAAACGATTTTCAAGGCGTACGGGATCGATAAGAAGAGATTTTGGGCAAGATCTCAGGCCTTGGTGATCCGCAGAGGTTATGAGAAAACCCTCGCATATTTGAAACTCTTGATCGATGATCCTGTTTTTAGAAAACGTCCTCTTACAAAACGTAAGCTTAGAGAATTTGCAAGGCACGTCCCTTACTATCCCGGCGTTGACGGCGGCTATTTCGATCAATTGAATGCTTTTATCAAATCCCTTCCGGAAGTCTCTGAGGCCGGCATTACACTCGAGCATTACATTATCTCAAGCGGGCTTCAGGAGATCCTGGAGGGGGTCAGTATCCGCAAATATTTCAAGAAGATCTATGCCTGTGAGTATGACTTCCGGGGCGGTCGGCCGGTTTTCCCAAAACTCGTCATCAATGACACGAATAAAACGCAGTTTCTTTTTCGGATCAACAAAGGCAAACTCAAGCTCAGTGAAAGCATCAATGAGCATATGCCGGAGACAGAACGCCGCATTCCTTTTCGCAATATGATCTATGTCGGCGATGGGATCACGGACGTTCCTTCCATGACGGTGATCCAGAAAGCGGGGGGCTATGCCATCGCAGTTTATGATCCCGCGAGACGGGTGCCTCGTGCCGTGAAAGCCATGGTGGCGGAGCATCGTGCGGAACATTTCGCACCCGCGGATTTCAGATCCCCATCGCTTTTCGTGAAGATTCTTCGCCAGACGCTCAAGAAGATTATCGCCTCAATTGTTTACCGTTCCTCAGCCGATCGTTCCTCGGATTGGGTGCGGCGCCATATGTAGTGATGGGGTGTAGGGGAAGGGTGTTGGAGCCTTCTCTTTCTGGCGGGTCCCTCAACCTATCAATTTCAATGAAGTTGAAATTGGGGCCGTCTTGATCATTCGTTTTTTTTCTCATAGTTGAGAATCAAGGAGGTCATTTCCTTTAAGGTCGTAGCACGATTGGTTTTGTTACGAAGTTGGGCGACGTTGGGACAGCCCTTAAAATACCACGCCGCGATTTTCCGAGACTGAAGTACGCCCATTTTTTCACCTTCATGTTCGACCTCGAGCCGGATGTGTTCAAGTGCG
>CAIOAT010000040.1 GCA_903856085.1 Candidatus Omnitrophota bacterium
ATCCAACCCCGTCTATCTAAAAGTTCGTCAACAGAAAAGGCTCCGCCCCTGATCATCGGGGATGATCCTGTGACGAACTCCTGCACTCTCTACAGCACCGGAGCGTGCTTGGCATGGAACTGCCTCCGAAGGTTCTTTCTTCGAGCGTCCTTCTTTGTCGGTTTATGTTCGTACGCGTCTATTGGATGCTCTACCTGAGAACGATTCCTCAAGCGGCTACGATAAATTACAGAACATTGCAGGGTTGTAAATCGGAGGTCGGTGAATTGCTTCAAGCTTTTTGCGTGAAAAAACGCTACGCAAAGCTACCGGGGTTGTTGTACTATACCCTGCGACCTGTGGACTCTCTATTGGCAGGCCCCTTCGGGGGTCATAGCCCATTTTTCATAGAGCCACAGGTCCTTTATTTTTCGGCTGCTTTTCCCTCCCAACGGTTCTCAAAGGCCAGACCTGTTTTTAAGATCCCGAGCGCCACCACAGCAATTCTTCTCGCGACGGCATGCCGGGCGTTATAGTCAGGAAGCCCGCGTTTCTTCAGCCGCTCATAATACTTCCGGAAAACATTGTCCTTACTGCCCAGGCCGATACAGGAGATCGCGGCGGTCTTGAAAATGCTCTTCGCCAATCTTGAATAACGGGGCTGCCTTGTCCCGTAGCTCTTCCCGCCGCTCATTTTAGCGTGGCGCACGAGCCCGCAATAGCTCAGCCAACGCCCTTTGTCCGGAAATCTCCTCGGATCGATCACGATCGCCAGAAGCTTCACGGCGGACTTCTCCTTGATCCCGGGGATCGTGGTAAGGACCCTGATGAGCTTGTTTGTGTTCTTGAGCCTCTTAAATTCCGCCGTGAATTTCTCGAGACGCTCTTCGTGAACGCGGATCAATGCGTCCAACGCCTCTAGAGAAAAACTCCCGGAATCCGCTTCCGGAGAAACGCATCGCTTACTCTTCCCCTGAGCGATCAGCACCGCCGCCCTTTGATTCTTGAAACGAACCATGCTCCTGACAATATCGTTGTAACTGCTTACGAGTTTCCTGAGATGGAAATATTCGGAACCGTTGTGGAACACTTCTTTCAACAAACCGTTTCGGAGCAAGATCGCAAGCTTCTCTGCGTCGATCTTGTCGTTCTTCGGTCCGTCCTGAAGCAAGCGGTTCCGATAAGGATCGCAAACGATGAGCCGGTCCACGCAATCTCGTAATTCTGTGTACAGCCATTGCGATGTGGAAGACTCCTCGATCGTAAGGATTTTGCTTCCCTTTAAACTTCGTAAAAACACTTTCAACTCCGAAACGCTGGTGGGGACATCGACGACTCTTGCCTTCTCAGAGTCCCTTTTTAATACGGCGATCGCCATGTTCCTCTGCGACCAATCCACGGCGATGGAGTGATCGTATGGCCGGGTGATGCTTTCGGTTTCCATGAATAACCTCCTGCGGATTATCTTGCGGTTGACGGTGCCATATTCTTTGCCCTTTGGAAGCTTGCACCATCTTGGCACTGTCCCTAGCGCATTGCAGGAGGTCTTTTAGATTTTATCGGAGGTTGAACGGGGCGGAAGAAAGAAGAAATAGAAGGAAGGTGCCCGGTCCCTCTTGTTAAGCGTGCCGCGTCTTGATGTCGAGGCGCTTGCTGATCGAGCTCAGAAGGTCCGCGATCTTTTCATACTTGATGAACTGGGGCTCGTGGAAGGCCTGCATGGCGTCCTTTACGGCCCCGCCCTCGCAGAAAACGTAAAAGGGGATCTTCGCGAGGAG
>CAIOAT010000041.1 GCA_903856085.1 Candidatus Omnitrophota bacterium
AAACAGCCCGATATGCGGATGTCGGTTAGAAGCGCACACGCCAACGCATGCCAGGACGCCCGCACAACAGATCTTTTACTGAGGTATTTAAATAGCGTGTAAGTGCTCATAATATAAAATGACAAAAAAGAGATGTCTGCGGAATTATAGAATGAATGGGAAAAAATCCTTGGATGCAACACAAGAAACACACATCCCAGCAATGCAATGCCGCGGTCTTTGAAATAAAGCTGATTCAACCGATAAAAGATGAGAACCGAAAAGTAAAAAAGAAGGAACGTGCACAGATGGCGCATTAAAATCTCATTCCTTGCGTCAACTAACTTGAAAGATTTTTGTACAAACGTCAGAAATAATTCGAAAGCGGGGCCGTGTTGGACATCGTGTATGTTTTTTGAATCGTAAGGGATCGGCTTCAGGATATTAAAGTGTTGGATATATTCGGAAAAACGTTGGCCGCTTTTCTCATTGGGAGTACCGTCCATATGAACTCCATATTGAGAAAATATGAAGAGTCCCAGGACTAGTAATGAGAGAAAAAAAATACGCGCGAGGAGCTTGTTTCTATCCTCTAGACCATGTTGCAACGGCATATAATTCCCTTAGTAGCGTGAAGATTGAACAGAATTACAAAATTCGTTAAACTCTTTTTAAGAAACAACTTCCCCAGAAACAGCATCGGGAACTCAAGCTAATTCATTGCACCGGCACTTAATCCTTCGAACGGACAACGACCGGATTAAATTTACGTTTCAATAATAAAGTCAAATCCTCAGAAAGAAGATATTCGATTGTAGTAGTCATATCTTTCCCTAAAATCCGTCGAAGCTGTTGGACAAAAGAATCCTCACTCGCTTTCGAATACCCCTCACCCGGAACGATCCTGACCACCACATGGCGCGTTGTCTCCTGAACGATCTGGGCCCACAAGGCCCCTTCCAAAACATCGAGCAGAATGAAGACGTTTGTCAGCATCCTTCCATCCGGAGTTGTGATCGTTTCCTGGGATCGCCCCAGGATCTTTTCGCAAATCGGAAGGCCACGCCCACACTCGCATCGCTGACCATCCGTCCGCATCTCGACAAGATCATTGACCTGATATCGTATCAAGGGCATGGCCATGCTGTATAAGGACGTGCCGACTATAGTTCCCGAAAGAGTCGCCGTAGATGAATGATGCTCATCCTTCTCAATCTCCAAAACGCCATAATCTGAGTTCACATGGTATCGTCCATAAGGACACTGACAGATCGCCACCGTTCGTTCCATATGGCCATAAGAATCCAGGACCCGACAACCAAAAACCTTTTCGATCTGACGCCTTTGCGCTGGCAATAATAGCTCTCCCGTCGTAAAAACCGCTGTGAGCCCGTCATAAGCAAATCCTTTCATAGCCATGAGACCGGCAAACGCAAAGAGGCACGAGGGAGACCCCTTTAAAAACCGAGACCGGTGTTTCTTCAGGTCTGCCACAAATCCCCACACCTGGTCCAACGACAGCAGGGCGGGATTCAGCATCAGCCGGTTCATCAAAGGAGCATGTTCCGACCTGATCTTCAGATCACGATTCAAGAAATGGTGTAGCGTAAATTCAGCGAAGGGCATTCCGAGACGGTATCCTGCCCACGACCAATATCTCCAGTAATAGCAAAACTCCAGGGTGTTGGACAAACGGTCGTGAAGGAACTCCACAGGAATTCCAGAGGTCCCTGTAGTCCTACACAATCGAGGAGCAAACCGCGCGGCATTATCGGCCGTCAGCTGCTTGAAATTCGCCCTCACCGTCTCTTTATCAAGAACCGGAAGCACTTTAAGGTCCTTCACCCCCTGGATGTCACGGTAGTTGAGTTTAAGCCGCGCAAATAGAGACTGATAGAACGGAACATGGGTGGCAGCATGTTCAATGACTACCCTCAGCCTTTGATCCTGCTGATCCCGCAGCTCCTGCGGGTCATACCACTGACTTCGGTCGAGGGAGTTGTGGGTCTGAAAAAGACCTACCGGGTGTAGAAAATCCAGAATCTGAAATTCGATCGCCATCAATCCCTCGCGCTAAATTTTCGAAACTGACCCGAACGATCCTTCCACGTCCCACCCGAAAAAGCACTAAGGATCTGAGAGGACAGCTCCAAACCTTGCAGGATAGAATGATCAATATTGCAATGCAGAAAAAGCCCACTGCGTCCGATCGAATAAAGTCCCTGGACAGCATTAATCTGAGAAAACAAACGATGAAAGCGTTCTTCCCATCCAAGATCATAGAGAGGATAGGCCTTTTCCAGACGGATTGAAAATGATCGCACGACCTCCGGAGTATCCTTATAGATCCCTGTGACAAGAAGATCTTCCAGTGCGATCTGAAGGAGTTCATCGTCGGGCTTCAGCCACATCGGATCCCCTGATGAGCAAGGAAACTCAATAGTAAACAAAGCCCCCTTCAAAGTCGAATTAAGCTCCGGTGAGAATTTCTGAATGACCGAGGCCCTTCCCAGGCGAGTCCTCCGCTCGGGGAAATAAAAAGTGTCATTCTCCAGAGATGGAAATTGTTTAAGATGCACATACAGGACCCTCAAGCCTCTCCACTTGAGCGGTTCTGCCCCCTCCTGGGAACCCATGAGACACTCATGCAACGTATCAACAGGAATGGTCGAGATGACCATGGAGGTTTCGATCTCCACGGACTTTCCCTGCGGGTCGTCGTAAACCACGGATGAGACCTTACGATCTCTGTCCAGACGCACGCAACGAACCTTGCTCTCTTTTAAAATTTCTCCATGATTTCGTGTTATTTCCTCTTCGAGTCTTTTCGAGATCTCCCCGATACCCCGGGAAGGATAAAAAAAATACCGATCCATTCCCAGAACAGCTTTTCTGATCGCCTTCCAGTTGAACGCGAGACTGCGCCTGTGCATCCCTTCGGCCGAGATCTTCACCGGATCTATGCCCCACAATTTCCAGGCAAAATCCTCATAAAGATCCGCATAAATCCTTTCCCCGACAGCCGCACACATTGCCTGTTTATAGGAGGTCGTGGGACCTTTTTGAGGCCGGAGGAGATTCACCAAATAGCTCAAAAAGTAGATCAGACTCTTACGAACTGAAATCGCCCGTATAAAATCCAAGATTGTCACAGGATAACGCAGAAATTTCCCTTGAAGATAAAGAGCTCCCTTACGGGGACGTTTAAAAAGTTCAACCCCAAGATCCGACCTTAAATAGCGCAAAACATCCGCCTGGGTATCGGGATGAATCCGGTGAGACCCCAAATCAAAGGACATTCCATCTTTTGTGAGTGTGGCCGCAAGCCCTCCCGCATAGGCTTCTTTTTCCAACATCACAACCGAATAACCTTTAACGCGGGTCAATTCCCGAGCGATCGTAAGCCCTGTCAAACCAGCCCCCAAGATGACGACTTTCTTCACAGCCCCTCCAAAATATTCACAGCCGTACAATCCACATGTTTTTATAATCTTCCAATCTTCAGAGTGCTATCTTTTGCCCCGTTTATTCCTATCCTTCTTGTAAAGATGCTTCATTTTAAAAAAGAACAGCCATTCCTGGATATCGTTCGGTAAATATTTGTGTGCTAAATAGCGGAACCTGTCCTCTGCGGTCACAATAATCCGCGGCCTTGGCCTCCTACTTTCAAGTACGTCGACAATACGCCGAGCAACCAAGATCGTTTTCTCCTCCGTTGAAACGGAGGATATCTTGCACATGTAATCAAGCATGTTTTCATAGACATCCCGATGAACGCTATGTTCGGCATCAATTTTATTACGAAACACCTCTATGGCATTTTCGGTCATCCTGCTCTTGAATTTTCCTGTATATATATTCACAATGTCAATTCCCGTATGCCAAAGCTCTCGCCTCAGAGCTTCGGAAATCGCTTCCAGCGCATACTTAGTTGCAGCATATACCCCTAAAAAAGGGAACGAAAATTTGCTGTGTAAAGAGCTTATGAAAACGACCTTCCCATGTCCTTGCTTGCGAAATAGCGGGATCAGGCTAGCAGTGAGATCAATAACACCAAAGACATTGGTTTCAAATTGGTTGCGAACAGCATCGCGAGAGAGGTCCTCAATCGCCCCCATCTGATAAAAGGCCGCATTGTGGATAATAGCATCAAGGTGATGATTGTTTTCTTCCCCAAAGCGGCTCACGGCAGATTTGATCGAATCACTCCGGCTAAGATCGAGCACAAAACTATCAAAGCCTATTTTCTTCAGAGCTTCAACATCCTGCTCCTTCCTGGCTGTGGCATACACGCGCCAGCCTTTTTCCCGAAGAAGGCGCGCCGTGTGCCTCCCCAGTCCAGAAGAGCAGCCTGTAATCAGGGCCGTTTTTTCTTTTCCTTCCATTCTAGAATCCAATCTTTTTGAGGTTAGGGAGCGTCGTTCGCTTGAAATCTACACGCCTTCCGCTGAAAACGTATGAAGATGGATGCAGCGTGTGCATGCAGGGTAGAAATGCTTACGCGTATACTCCCTGAATGTCACATATCGGGGTCCATTCCATATATTCAAAAAATCATTTTCAAGAATATTCCCGGCAATATAGTCTGGCACACTTACGCATGCCGCGATGTCACCGTTCGGCAACAGCGATGAGAAAAAATACGGCGCCGCGCAGAAAGAGACACCCCCTGCCATCTTTTCAGGCTGCTTGAAATAGAGATTATAATCTATCGGTTGCCTGCCCGTGTCGGGATACAGTTTAAGCCTAAAGTTCCACTGCGTACGCTTGATCTTATTTATCTGGTCTTCAACAATCCTGGAATCGATTCCTTCCTCGATACCGCCTGCAAATCCTTCCCAACATTTCGCGTCAATATTGAACTGTTTCCTAAAAACAGATTTCGAATCTTCCGCCAATTTTTTAGTGGTAAAAATCGGAAGCGCGATGCCAAAAGCGTCAGCCTGTAGCTCTACATCCACATATCGCGCCAAATCCAGAAGATAACCCTGGTTATCCTTTGTTACGGTTGTGCGTATTTCAATGATGGGCAACAGGCTCTTCAGCTTTCTTCGAGACTCAAATACGGCCGATATGCCTTCGCTGGCAGATCGAGAGGAAATCCCACAGCGTCTAATTTTTCCGTTCCTTTCTTCAGTGTCAGCGAGACTCGCATACAGATAATCAAGCCCTGACTTAACAATATCTTCGGATTTTTCAGCCATCAACGTACAGTTCGAATTAAGACTCGTAAGTATCCCTTTTGAAGAGGCATGTGCAATGACATCGCATAGGTCTTCCCGCAATAAAGGCTCGCCTCCGGTAAAATAGAGATACGGCTTAAACGACGCAACTTGGTCAATAAACGATTTCAACTGTTCACGGGTCAGCTCTTTACTTTTATCGCAATAGTCATTATAGCCCGTTTTAAGGAAACCGGCAGGGCCCCATTGTCCGCATTGGACACAACTAAGATTACATCTGTAGGTGGGAATAACTGCGATCGTCTGTGGCGGCGGTGCGACAACATCTTCTCCTATAGACCGCATTATGCGCGATCTATCTTTATTTTTGATCATACGATATAAGGCTGCAAACTTCCTCGGCCTTGTCGTAAGAAGACCAAGAGCTCTTAAGGCATATGCGTCAATAATCATAAGCTGATGACTCGCCCCCCAAAGAACATGTTTACCACAGTCTTCCGTTTAGAAAAAAATTCCACATTACATACTTTATCCAAAAATACAACTTTTCGGGATTCACTAAAAGCCCTGCAAGAAACCGCATTCTTCCGAAGATGATCTTCGGCCTTAGATGGAATGACCAATAGGCCTTCACTCTCAGCCTCACAAGCTCTTCGGGAGTACATTCAGTAAAATTATTCTTATAGTATTTCTGATCCAATTCATCAAAATTCAGATTTTCCAGCTTTCCTTCTCTTTTCAGCTCTTCATAAAGCTCCGTGCCTGGGACTGGCACAAATATATTAAAAATAGCACCTTGAAGGTTTATCCTTTTGGAGAAATCCATTGTCTTCCGCACATCTTCTCTCATCTCCCCGGGAATCCCGAGCATAAAAAAACCGTTCACATCAACCTTTGCCTTATTCGCTAAAATTACTTTTTCTTCAACCTGCTCCAGCGTTATACCTTTTTTGATTTTCTTTAATATTCTTGGAGAACCCGATTCAATGCCAACCCATATTTTGTTGCATCCGCTTTTTTTCATCCAGTAAAGCATCTCGGAAGTGATCGAAGTCACCTTCGTCCCCCCTGACCCATTCCAAGGGACATTCAACCCACTGTCTATCAAAGCTTTACAAAAATTGATCATATACTCCACCCTGTACCCACAGCAATTATCAATCATATTGAACTCTCTGACGCCAAATTTTTCATGCAACACTTTCAGTTCTTCTATTACGTTCGCGATACTTCTCTCGCGAAACTTTATTGCACCAACGCTACAAAAAGTGCACTTAAAAGGACAGCCTCGTGAGGTGATGAAGGGGGCCATGGGGTAGTTCATAGCAAATGTATAATCCCGTTGGAACGGAAAGTCGCGCGGATCCATCAAATCCCATGCCGGCATTACGAGTGAGTCTAAGTCTTCCACTACTTTTGGAGGGTTGCAAATGATGGACTCACCCTTCCGCCATATGAGCCCTGGAACATCCCTTAGCACATCTTCGCCAAACTCATTCGTCTTATGCGCGATCAAACGCTCTATGAAAATGGGAAAACCAAGCTCTGACTCCTCCCGGAAAGCATAATCGGCAGAAATGTAGTTTAGAATCTCAAACGGATCTCCTGTCGGCTGCGGCCCCCCGATAACAATCTTTGCCTCGGGAAGAAATTTCCTAACTTGCGATATAGTTCGCGCTGCACTCGAAACGTTCGTCGAAAAAAACTTGATTGCAACAACATCAAAACGACCTTTGACGAGGTAGGTTCCAAATTCATCATCGGTAAGATCTAACCGATTGATGAACATGGAGATGTTTATTTCTGCTCCCAGATTTTTTCGCAAGGCGCTTGCAAGATACCCGAGCCCAAGATCAGGGCCATAAAATATATTTTTACTTCCCTTGGGCCTTAGAGGCAGCATCAGTAAAATATTCATTGCGGTTTTCTCATTGGAAGTTGATCGGCTAGCCACGCTATGCCCCCCATCCTCATTCTGAATACTCCGAAAAGGTTGGCTTCTTATCAATCCCAAGAAACCAAATAAAACGTACTAGCCAAGATGGTAGCCTGCAATAGTCCTTACCCTTTATATGATACGCGAAACGCTTCATCATCAGAAGAATATCGACACTCTGGCTCAAAAAAAACGGCGCTGTTTGAGCCAGAATTTCGGGTCTTTTCTCAATTATCTGGATGATAAAAGAAGGAAGTCGCCAAAGACTTGCGATCCCGATGAGAAGGTTGCCGATCGTGTGTCGGTATTTAAGATAACTTTCTTTGGATCTCA
>CAIOAT010000042.1 GCA_903856085.1 Candidatus Omnitrophota bacterium
CATCCATAGTCACAAAACGTTTGTCCATTTTTTTCGCTCCGGATTTTTCTTGTTCTAAAACTTGCTCGGCCATGGTAAGTATCCTTTTCGTTAAAAGTTCAAAATATCATTCGTGATATGAAAAAACCTGCCTACGCAAAATACACGGATCGCTTGTCGCTACAACTTCAGGTCCACCGGATCTTCCAAAAATGAGGTCAGGAACGGGGAACTTTGAAAGGCTTATAAGTCGCTGGAAGCTCGCTGCTAGCTCTGCCTAAAACCCTGCGACTCGTGAAGCGTATTTTATGATTTTACGGCCTGATTTTCAAGGGAAAAGACAGCGACAGTTTGGCGTGCTGCGAATAGTTTTTGTTTGGATTTCTTAAGACACTTCTCCGCGCACGTCGCACACCGTACGCCGTACGATTTTAAGCATCCCCGAGCACATTCAGGATCGCAGGCATCATCAGTCCGGCCTGCCAGTGCATCATGCCGCTAACCTCCATTACCCTCTCGATTGAGCGGGGTTCATACCGAGCCACAGCCGTTAAGGTAGCGCGGGACGCCAGAAAGCAAGGTTCGATCTTGAGCTCCCCTGCGACCGTCTTACACGCGGCAAGCAAAGCCTCCACTTTCTCAGGAGAAGGCTGCTTCTCCCTCGATCGGATCCTTTCTGGGGTAACCGGCCATTCTGCTAAAGGAAGACTCTCCGCAATCCGGATCGCTCTTTCCAAACGCACGAGATTCTCCCCGGTGATCCTTTTCATGGATTTCGGCCTCAGGTGAAGCAATTCGTTCGGACTTCCCGCCCGCCAGCGGGCCAGCTCGATCAGATCTTCATTCAGCAGGATCATAAAAGGCGGGCGATCTCTTCGCTGGGCTTCCTCATCCCGCCATTTCCAAAGCTCCCGAACAAAGACAAGCTCCTTGGGAGCCAATCCTGAAGATCCCTTGATGCGCCAAGCTTCTTTCGCGTCATTTTTTCCGTCAAGCCCGGACGTCTCGATCACGCGTTCACAACATTCCCGATGCCAATCCGTCCGGCCTGATTCCTGAAGACTCAGAGCCAGAGCATCGGCGATCTTTTCTAAATAGTTCGTATCATCCGAAGCGTAGTCCAGCTGCTTGGCGGACAAAGGCCGCTGTGCCCAGTCGGATTTTTGACCTGCTTTCGAAAGCACGACCCCGCAAAACCTTTCGGCCAGTGCCGCAAGACCGATCTTTTCATACCCCAACACTTGAGCGGCAAGCATGGTGTCAAACACGGGAGCTTTCGGCCGGAACTCAAATGATTTTTTTAACATGCGAAGGTCATAGTCCGCGCCCTGAAGGATCAACACTTTTCGGGACAACACCTCCAGGAACTCCGTGAGCGGAAAACCGGCGAGAGGATCCACTACGTAGTTCGACCCCGAAAAGCTTAACTGGATCAGACACACTTTCTCGAAATAATGATGCAGACTGTCGGCCTCCGTATCCAGGCCAACGCGGGAGGTGGCGGAGAGCGCGTCAGTAAGACTCGCGAGGCCTTCCGCGCTATTCACATAGGTGTATTTCGAACCGGCTTCCAAGTTCACGTTTTCTTTCATGGAATCACTAAAAATAGAACCAAACACCCAAGAGGCGGCTATTTCTGACATCGCCGATCTTTCCCCTCGCTATCCGGCACTTTTTTTCACCCTTCATGATCGTCTCGACTTTTTCGTCGGCTTATGGCTTTTATTTTTTTGCGAACTATCACGCGAGGAAGAACGAACGATCTCTGAGACGGTCACCTTCCCCACTCCTTTTTTTGTAACAATTACCTGTCGATGCTGCGGATTCAAGGGAGCCGTCGTCTTGGGAAGATTGGACAACTGTTTATTTCCGGGATTCCCCTTAAATGAATTGCCGCCCTTGCGTTTCGAAAAGCACTCCTTGCAATAGACGGGACGCTCTCCCGTGGGTTTAAAGGGTACTTCACAATCTTTATGGCAGTCCGCACAGACTGCTTTATGTAAAACTCTTTCCCTTCGCTCATTGGGGTGCCCGTGGGGATGTCCCTGGACCTGCGGTTTCACTTCATTCGGACGTTGGGGCGAATCGGATTGCCGGAAAGGCTGGGACGGAACAAAGGGCTGGGAAGCAGGCTTCTGATGCTCCCGTCCTTCAGATGACCTGACTAATGTCTGGCTAATCACAAGATCCGTTTTCTTCTCCAAAGCTTCGAGCCTCTCGGCGATCTTCAGCATGATTGCCACAAGCTCCGGCAACTCTGGCTCTGGTACTGCGGATTGCTTGGTCCTCTGTGATGTCTTTGCTTTCGCGTGCTTTTTCATATCACCCCTCTTGGCGTTTTGTATCGTAATGAGTTAAAAAAATGCAAGCTATCTTACCCCGTCCACGGACCGCTCTAAAAAATTTATCGTCCTGCTGAAGATCCTAGAAGTTACAGCCTAAGATTTTTTTCGCGCTTTTTGCTCTTCCCCGGAATCCGCTTTTAAAAGACAGAGGATATGCGTTCCCTCGAGCAACAATTTCGCTTATCCTGAAAAATAGGCGCCTTCGTTTGCGCTCCATTCTACAAATGAAATTTGTCTCTTTTTCTCTCCAGCGTACGCTGAAATTTATCTTCGACATCCGCGATCGCACCTTTCAGCGCCGCGAAGATCTTCGCCACCTGGTCGCCGTTGTAAGAGTACTGGGAGGTCGCTAGATTTCCGATCAGGCGGATCTTATCCAGCGTTGTCGCGACTCGTTGCTCTGCCAACCGCTTGAACCGCGCCTCTTTCGTTTCATTCGGCACATTTTGATTCTCCTCATTTTCTTCCACTCGACTCTCCTTTGTTTTTCCGTCTCTGCTTATCGCTAAAAATTGTTGCTTAAAGTTTGCGATCCTTTTCCCTATTTACGTCTCGCCCATCGTAATATCGCGCTTTTGGAGCGTGGATTATCATAACGCTCCTGGGACGTAGCTCGTATGGGATCGCGCCCCATTTCCTCGTAGATTCCGGTTTCGCATCCTTCGGTAAAAGAACGGACCACGCGGTCATCCTCGCCGGAATGGAAAGTCAAAATGGCAACTCTGCCACGGGACTTAAGACAGAAAGGCAGATTCCGCAGAAACTGTTCCAACGCAGAAAACTCGTCATTCACCGCAATCCGTAATGCCTGAAAGGTCCGCCGGATCGAACGCGTAACGTCTTCTTCAGAATTAGAAAGAGAGATGCCGGGCAAAGCATCACGAACGATATTGGCTAGTGCCGTCGTGGTCGAAATGTTGTCCCGATTCTCAAAGATCGCCTTGGCGATCACCTGAGCATGCGGCTCATCGGAATGAATCCGAAGCATTTTCTCAAGCGCTGTTTCGGAGATCGACCGGATCAAAACCGAAGCGGGCTGCCCTCTTGTGGGATTCAGCCTGAGGTCGAGCGGCCCTTCTACTTTAAACGTGAAACCACGCGAAGGATCATCCAGTTGCATTGAGGAAACGCCTAGATCCGCGAGAATAAGATCAAAACCGCCCCCGGCGTCTGCCAAAAACTTTGGAATTCCCGCAAAATTAATTCGCCGGATCACAAGCTCCTTTTCCGTAAATCCAAAACCCCGAAGCCGTGCCTCCGTGCGCGCGATCTCGATCGGGTCTACATCGATCCCCCACAAGCAGCCGCCCGGAAGAATGCGTTTCAGAAGCTCTCTGGCATGCCCGCCGTACCCCAGCGTGGCATCCAACCCGATCTGCCCAGGCTTTGGATCCAGAATCTCCAGGATCTCTTGAACGCAAATAGGACGATGCGAACCCGCGGGTGTTTTCCCGCTCTGAATGATTTTTTCGACATCCTGCGCGTATTTTTCGCTATGAAGTTCCTTATATTTTTCCTCAAACCGGCGAGGATGCGTGCCTTTATAGCGCAACCGCCGTTTTTTTTGAGGCTCTTCGCTGTTTTTGTCTATGGAAGCATCCTGCATGGAAACCCTTTTTGTATTTTATACACGCTTCCGGGAATAGGCGTGGGTGGCATGGCCGTAAAACATCTCAGCACATTCCATGAGGGTTTCGGAGAGAGTCGGGTGCGGGTGAACGATCCGGGCCAGGTCTTTGGCCCTAAGACCCATTTCAACGGCCAAAAGACCTTCGTTAATGAGCTCCCCGGCCCCGATGCCACAGATACCGACTCCCAGGATCTTCTCGGTCTTGGGATCTATGAGGAGCTTGGTCGCTCCGTCTGTCCGTTCCAGCGTAAGCGCTCTGCCGGAAGCAGACCATGGGAATTTCACGATCTGGACCGGAATATTTTTCGCCTTCGCTTCAGCCTCGGTCAGCCCACACCAGGCAAGTTCCGGATCCGTAAAGACCACGGCAGGGATCAACGGTTCTTTCTCCTCCGCCATTGCCCCCAGGATGGCATTCACGGCGACTTTTGCATCCTTCGATGCTTTGTGCGCCAACATCATTCCCCCGGTGACATCGCCGATGGCGTAAATGTCCGGCTCCGCAGTGCGCTGACGCGCATCGACTTGGATAAAACCCTTTGGATCCATCTGAACTTTTGTCTTCTCGAGGCCAAGATCCTGACCGTTCGGAGTTCTGCCGATCGAGACCAGTACACGATCATAGATTTCCCGCTTTTCCTCACCGCCCGTCGTCATGTGAACCTCGATCCCTTCGGCGAGAGGCTTTAGTTGAATGACTTTGGCATTGAGCCGGATCTCCTTAAAGATCTTCGAAGCGCGCTCCTGGACGAGCCGCACAAGGTCCGCGTCCGCTCCCAGGAGTATCCCGCCGAGAGCTTCAGCGACCGTGACTTCACTGCCAAATGCGGCATAAACGGTCCCAAGCTCCATACCGATATACCCGCCGCCCACTACAAGAAGTTTCTTCGGAATATCCTGAAGTGCCAAGGCCTCCGTCGAGGTCATCACCCGTGAGTCCTTAGTATCGAAGACGGCTGGCAACGCGGCTCGTGAGCCGGTAGCAATAATGGCTTTACCGAATTGGATCTGCTTGGGACCTTCCGGAGTCTCAACGCGCAGGATCTTGGGTCCTTCAAACGCTGCGCGGCCGGTGATCACCTGGACACTTCGCCGCGCGGCAAGATTCGTGATCCCGGTCCCGAGTTTTTCCAAAACGGAATCTTTCCAGGCACGCAATTGTTCGAGATGGATCACGGGCTTGGAGAATGTCACGCCACACTTCCCGCTCTCGGCAGCCTCGTAGATAAGTTTCGCCATGTGAAGAAGGGCTTTGGACGGAATGCAGCCGCGATTGAGACACACACCGCCAAGGCGCTTTTCCTGTTCGATCAGGACAACTTTTTTCCCAAGAGCGGCGGCATAAAACGCGGCCGTATAACCCCCGGGCCCCGCGCCCATCACCACAATGTCTGTCTGGATTATTTCCATAAGTTCCTCTTAAACCAATGAGGGGTTATTGTAGCAAAACACTCCCCAAAATGAACGGGTTTCTTGAACAGAGTTCGCTCAAAGCATGACTTCGGATGAACTCTTTTTCTGGTAAAGCACGGCGACCCACCGATGCCCGCGAAGAATCTTCAGGCATTTCAACGGAGTACCGGAAAATTCGTCCTTGAAGGCAACAAAATTCTGTCGAGCAATTCCTGAGACAAGAAGGTACCCCCCCGAACGAACCCGGGCGACGATCCTCGCGCGATGCTCCAAAAGGGCCTTGGAAAGAAGATTTGCGCCGACAGTGTCGAAAGAACCGGAAACTTTCGATCTCTTGAGTTGAGCGCAAAAAAACGTCCCGCCCTCACATTGGTTCGATCGGCAATTCTTTCCAGCCACAAGGGCTGAGGGCCTGTCATTATCGTATCCGGTAATCTTCGTGGCGCCCAATTTCGAGGCTGCGATCGACAGGATCCCGGTCCCGCACCCAATATCCAAAAAGCTCCCGATTTTTCCTTCAAGCGATTCCAGAAGCCTCGTTATGAGACGCGTGGTCTCATGATACCCGGACCCAAAGGCACTCCCTGGTTCCAGAAAAATCGGGATACGGCGGCCGGAATAGTGTGATCGCGAAACGTTCGCATGATCTTGTGGATTTCGTCGCCGTAGCCCTGACATGAACTTCTGCTTTTCCCAAACCGGCACGATCATGAACTTTGCTCCAAGCGGCCTGATGTGATAATCGCGTTTCCATTTATCAAACCAGTCGTGCCGCCTGAGCCTCTTGACGTTGAAGATAAGCGAGCGAGATCCCGAAGTTTTGTATTTTCTCCTAATTTCGTCGACCTTTTTTGGAGAACGGGTGTAAAAGCTAACACGAAAACTGCCTTTGTAATCGGAAGAGACGAGACTTCGCTCCGGAATCCGGCAACTCAAAAGAAGTTTGCAGGCGGATGCCTTTTCCCTGGTTCGGAGGTTCTGACCGCTAAGGGCGATCTCGATAACAGAATATTTTCCCGAAGACAATGCGAGGGTTTTCATTCCAGAGGATAATCGGAAACTTTGACGAACTTGTAACCCTTGGACCGAAGTTTACGGACCGCTTCGATCACGCTATCTACAAAAGAACTTTGGAGAGAAACGCCGCCAAGGATCGCAATCGCACCCGCAACCGGATTCACGAGTACATCCAGAACCTGCTTTTTCTCAAGGTCAAGTCCCCGCGGGCCGTGACCCGAAGAACCGAGGGCTTCGTACCCGAGCGCCTTGACGATGCGCACCGCCACTTCATCATAGTACCCGGAACTAGAGTGGTAATACTGCGGCAGAATCCCGGTGACGGCCTCGATCTTCCGGGCGTTCTGTTCAACCTCCGTAAAAAGTTCTTCGACATTCCCCGTCCCGGACACTCCGTTCACGGTCTTGCCTGTCACAGAGCATGCCTTATGGGATACGCCTTGATTGGCGATCTCAAAAATAGGATTGGCGGCAAGTTGTTTGAGGATCGCGCTGTTCTTATCAACCCAATCCCCGCAGATAAATAAAGTAGCGGGAATGTTCTCAGCCGCAAAAAATTTGATGAGCTTCGCGTCTTGGCCCTTGCCCATCAAGTCACAGGCATCCACCCCGAGCGCAACAACCTTGTCCTCGGTCTTAAGACGTGTCTTGACCCCCGAGACTGATTCGCCCCACTCGTGCGGGGCCTGGCCGGAGAACTCTGTACTAATGATCTCGCGAAGAAGCTGGTAATCCTCGGGCTCAGGATCTGACTCGCGCTGAGGATTGGCAGCGATACAAAACCCCATCCCCTGAACGCTGCCCCACACCAGGAATAGAAGAATCCAAACGACGCGTTTCACTTATTCGCCCCCGAAGCGCACTGTTTTTCTCTCTTAGAAACATCGGACTTTTGCCCGATTGCGTTGAGCATCTTTCGCAATAATTCTTTGGGCAGGCCCACTACATTCGAATAGGACCCTTGGATCTTTCGCACGATCTTAAGTTGAACCTGGATCGCGTAAGCTCCGGCTTTATCGAAAGGATGGATGGTATCCACATACTTCTGAAGCCATGCCTCTCCAACCGGTTTCATCCATACATCGGTCTTGGCGCATCCGGTGAGAACACTTCCTGTTTTCCTGTCCCAGATTGCCAGACCTGTATAAACGGCGTGTTTTTTTCCCGCAAGTCCGCGCAACATGCGTAACGCTTCGGCCCGGCTTCGCGGTTTTCCGAGTCCGCGGCCCTGATGCCAAACGATCGTGTCGCCACCCAGGACAAAGCGCGCAGCCTGTGGAAGGACGGCCTTACGGGCTTTTCCGATCGCATGACGCACGCAAAGAACCTCGGGAACGCTTTTACGGCACCATCGCTCTCGGTAAGCGCTTGGAACGACCTTGAAAGAAACTTTTAAATCCTTGAGGAGTTCCTGTCTTCGAGAAGACTGGGAGGCAAGATAGATTATCCATCGACATCTAGGCATGATCAGCGCCCCTGAACAACGTGAGAAATCCAAAAAACAAGGCTTGCGGTGAGGTCAAAAAAAAAGAGGGGGTCGCGAAACCCCCTCTTTTTCGAACACAAAATTCAAACAGACTATTTGCCGCCGAGATCCACACCGTTATTCGGGAGCGGAAGATCCGCGGGGATCGGGAAGGTAACGAGCTGGAGCGCGCCACCGACCGTATCCACAACAGTTTCAACTAGGCCCTGACCAATGCCGGACCAAACATTCTTGCCTTCACTGGCATATTTGTTAGGAACAGCGAAGAGCTGAATCCAGCCGAGCAGCGTGTTCTGGAGACCGAACACCAGCTTGCCGGTAACCCTGTCACCGTATGTCTTCTCTGCCGTCCACGGACTCGCCGCGAAAGCCAACGGTGCGAGAATCATGGAAAGTATCACTACGAGACTCATGATCTTCTTCATTGTATTTCCTCCCTTGGTTAGAACCTGAAACTCCTGAATCCTTAAGGATTCCGTTCTGATTCACTTTACTAAAAAAAAATTAATGATGCAACCGATTTTTCCTTTTTTTTCAACAGCGTCCCCGTTAGTAGATCGAAGGGGCCTGACTCTCAGGCCAGGTCCCAATCGATGCCGGACACGACTCACCCCAAAGAATACCGGCGTTGCACATGCGCTGGCGTGCAAGTGTTCCCGCTCACATATTTAAAAAAATCGCCCTGATGCAAAAGTGCATGAGGACTGATTCTTCTGCTTACTTCCTAAAAGACAGGCCTTGCTAGAGAAGATCTCTCTATCCAACGCAGCAAAAGAATCGGGGTGACAGGAATTGAACCTGCGACATCTTGCTCCCAAAGCAAGCGCTCTAGCCCCTGAGCTACACCCCGATGTGTCCTGTTTGTAAAAATCAATTGAAACATCGGAGCAGTCATGATTCCCTTAGAACCTTCTGAAATAGGAATCAAGGCGCCCCGAATAATTCTTAATAACAACCGCTTCCGCCATTGTATCGACGGAATCTACGGATGGCAAATGCTTCTCAAAATATCGACCGCTCTTTGTAGACACTCAAAACAAGCCCCAAGCATATGCAGGTCATGATGAAGGAAGACCCACCGTAACTGATCAGAGGAAGCGGCACCCCGGCGATCGGCATCAGGCCTATGGTCATCCCAATATTGATCATTACATGCGAAAAAAGAAGCGCGAGCACTCCCCCGCAAAGCATCTTCGCCTTCACATCCGTCGTATGCTGCATGACCAGAAAGATCGAATGGAAAAGAAAGCCATAGAGACATAGCACAAGAAGACTTCCTAGAAATCCCAACTCCTCACCGATTACGCAGAAGATGAAATCCGTGTGGTGTTCAGGCACAAAATGAAGCTGCGTCTGAGTCCCGCCCAAATACCCTTTGCCCCAGAATCCTCCTGACCCGACTGCGATCTTGGATTGGAGCGCCGTATAACCGGAACCCAGCGGATCCAGGTTGGGGTTAAGAAATACCATCAAACGTTTTTTCTGATACGCCTTGAGGAATCCCCAGGCTAAGGGGGCCGCCAGGGCCAGTGCGCTAAAGCACGCTACCAGGAAACGCTTCCTCACGCCCCACAGGAATAGGATGACGACCGACATGGGAATAAAAAGAAGCGCCGTCCCGAGATCGGGTTGTTTGATGATCAAAAAGAGAGGGATCGCCAGAAGCAAAAGCGCGATGCTCACCGTCTTCGTCTGTCCTTCCCAAGGATGATGCGATCCCAGAAAATTGACGCCCGCCAGAAGCGCTCCGACTTTTGCAAATTCCGAAGGCTGGATTGCGATCGGCCCCAACATCAGCCATCGCTGAGCGCCTAAAACCTTACTGCCAAAAAAATCGACTAACACAAGTAAAATAATTGTCAGCACATAAAAAGGATATGAAACGCTCAGAAAGGGACGGTATCCGATGAAAGGCACGCCAACCAGCACCGCCAACCCCACAAGAATCCAGAAAACCTGTTTAACCTCATAATCCCCGGGATCGCGATAGGACGCGCTGTAAATGAAAAGGATCCCGATCGCCGCTAAAGCGACGACCGAAAAAAAGAGTGGGAAATGGATCCCGTTAAGTAACCGGCGGAGCATGAAGGTCCTTCCACATCTCGAGCATCTGTTTCACAAGACGGGCACTTGTAATGCCGCCGGACCCACCATGTTCCACGAACACGACGAACGCGATCTTCGGGTCTTTGTAGGGGAAAAATCCAGTCATCCAACTGTGCGCCTGCAGGGGCGGCGCCTGAGCAGTCCCGGTCTTGCCGGCCAGTTTATCAAAATCTACACGGGCCAACTGCCCGGTTCCGTAGTCTGATTCTACGACTTGAAGCATGGCCCTTTTGATCACATCGAGATTCTCCTCCCGAATGGCCACCCGTGGAGTTTCAGGCATGAACGTACGATCCTGAACGATCAGATGGGGCTCCACAACCTTACCGTTCTTCGCGATGATCGAAGTAAGGCGAAGAATCTCAAACGGAGTCACAAGCATATAACCCTGCCCGATCGCCATGTTGAGAGTTTCACCCTGATACCAAGGCTGATTGAAACGCGCTTTCTTCCATGCAGAATCCGGAATGAGACCCGGGGCCATGCGCGAGATCTCAAGCTTCAGCGGTTCGCCAAGGCCGAGTTCGTGGGCGTAATGCGCGATCTCATCCGGCGTCAGCCTTTTGGCCACATTAAAAAAATAGACATTACAGGAACGTTCGATAGCCTCATAAAGATTAAGATTCCCATGCCCCTCATGAAGCCAGCAGCGCGCGGGCTTCGACTTGGGAGTCAATTGAAAAGAGCCCGTACACCGGAACCGGGTTTCCGGAGTGATCTTCCCGAGATCGAGTCCCGCAAGTGCCGTCACCAGCTTGAAAATCGAACCGGGAGGATAAGCGGCATTGATGCCGCGATCCAACATCGGAGAATTCTCATCCTTCAGCACTTGAAGACGCTGTTCACTGGCTGAAGGAGAAACAAAGATATTCGGATCATAGGCCGGCGCACTCGCCATCGCCAAAAGCCCATCCGTTTCAAGATCCAGCACGGCAATGCTTGCGTGCAGCCCCTTGATCAAGTCCATGATCTTCTTCTGAAATTCAAGATCCAACGTGAGCATGATATCGGAACCGGCCTCAGGCTTGCGATCTGAAAGAACCCGGACCATTTGACCGCGCGCGTCCACTTCGATCTGCTGCCCTCCCCGCCACCCACGCAGAGAATCGTCAAACGCCCGTTCAATACCAGCCCTCCCGATCTTGGAATTCGCGCCAAACCGGTCATGGTCCATATCTTCGCTTTCACGACGATTGATCGTCCCGATGTAGCCGATGACATGCGACGCGGTTTCACCATAGGGATAATAACGGACGCCCTCGACGCGAACGCTGACACCCGGAAGTTCCGGTCGCCGTTCTTCGATTTGAAACGCAAGTTCTTGAGGAATGTCTTCCATGATCACGGCCGGCGCAAATGGATACTCACGACCCGCACTCATGCGCCTTCGGACCTCTCTTTCGGGAATTTCCAACAGCTTTGCAAGCCTTGGATAGGCTTCGGGCGTGATATCTTCCGGGATCGCAATGACGTTATACGAAGAACGATTCGCGGCAAGCAGGCGCTCTTTCTGATCGAACACGCGGCCGCGCGGGGCTTCGAGAGGAATAAGACGAATTCGGTTGCGTTTGCTAAGTTCGTAATAGTAAGAACCGCGCACGACCTGAGTCTGGAAGAGTCCTAACCCCAGAAGAGTCAAGACGATAAAAACGGACGCCTGAAAGAAGTGAAACCGTGTAAACATTAGCGAAAAAGCTCGTATTGTCGGGTAGAAGAATGACCAAACCACCGATTCGTTAGAAAATTAAATAGTGGCAAGAGAGCGCATGTGTAAAGCGCAGTCATCGAGATCATCCCGAAATACCCCCAGACCGAAGACGTCGGCATTTCGCCCGCATAGCTCGCCAGAAGTCTTAAGGCTCCCGCACAAAAAACAAAAAGGAACGTCATAATGAAATAGATCCATGGTAATTGACGCTCCATTTTTTGAACTAAAAAATCAAGGGCCAGGGCTAAAGCGACCAACAGTGTAGCATCGAGCCCGATTAAACCACCCCCTAGAAGATCCCGTAAGATCCCGGCCCAAAACGCGACATAAACGGTCTTGGAGGCTCCCCATTCAAAAGCAGCATAGCAAATGAAGAGGTAAAGAAAGCTTGGATACACGAAACGAACCTGAAAAGCCGGCATCACAGATCCGTCCAGGACCACAAGCAAGAGAAAATAAAGAATTACTTTTGCGGAGACGAGACGAGGCATAGCACTTCCTCAAGCTTGGAGAATGACACGGAAGGTTTGACGAGCGCAAGAAGATGCATTCCATCGCTGTCGCGCTCGATGGCTTCGATCTTCCCTATCTGGAGACCTTTTTGAAAAATACTCCCAACACCGGACGTGGTGACATCCTCTCCGATCGCGACCTCGGCATCCAGGGCCAGATATTTCATTTGTAGCTTGTCTGTCCCGATCCCCGCGATGATCCCCTGAGCACGGCTTGTCGCGGTCAGCGCGCTCACACGAGAATCCGGATCCGGCAAAAGTATCGCGTAAGCTGTGTAAGGCTCGACTTCCAGAATCCGTCCCACCAGCCCTTCCGGCACCACCACCACCATGTCTTTCTTAAGATTACTCCGACTCCCTTTATCCAGCAAAACAACTTTTTTCCAGGGCGTCACATCCTCCCCGATCACCCGAGCGCCGATGGTGTGCGTGGCAAGCGGCAGACTGAAATTGAGAAGCTTCTTAAGCCGCTGATTCTCCCGATCCATCTCATGAAAACGGATCAGCTGACCCTCAAGCTCCTGAATACGCGCGAGATATTCCTTCTGCTTTCCAACAGCATCCAGAAAATTGCCGGATTGATAGCGAACCGTGTAAAACCCGTCCCGAAGACTGCTGCCGAGCACAAAAGCGGGTCGAGTAAGCGTGGAAAAGACAGAATGGACGGTCTCGTTCAAACGGGGGTATTGAAAAAAAACAATGAGGGCAATGACGGGAACCGCAAGAAAGTAATACGTGCGCCAGCGCCGCATGGGGCAAAATCTCCGACAAGCAATTAAAGAAAAAGATCCTAAAAAACTGCCTCAGATCCCAGAAGGCGGCTTTCGGAAGGGGCGCTAAAAAAGAGAAAAGTTCTTTAGTATTCCCGGGTAGCGTTGCTATTTACCGACAAACGCTTCAGAAGATGGAAATCGCTCAAATAACGACCCGTACCAAGCGCCACGGCAGTGAGAGGATCATCCGCGATGTGAACAGGAAGCCCTGTTTCTTCGCTGATCAACTTATCAAATCCCCGTAGAAGCGATCCTCCTCCTGCTAAGACCAACCCCCGATCAATCAGATCCGCGGATAATTCCGGCGGCGTACGCTCAAGCGCGATACGAACAGCTTCGAGAATAGTGGAAAGCGGCTCAGAGAGAGCTTCCCGGATCTCTTCGCTGGTCACGCTGATCGTTTTCGGCAATCCTGCGAGGACATCGCGTCCTTTGACGTCCAGTGTCGTTTCCTCTTCGAGAGGGTACGCGGAACCGATACGGATCTTGATCTCTTCGGCCGTACGCTCCCCAATCATCAAATTATAGGCCTTCTTCAAGTGCGACATGATCGACTCATCGAACTCATCGCCGCCGATACGGATACTCTTAGCGAATACAATCCCCGAAAGAGAAATTACAGCAATTTCGGTCGTCCCGCCGCCGATATCAATAATCATGTTCCCAGCCGGCTCATGAATCGGAAGTCCGACACCGATGGCCGCGGCAATGGGCTCTTCTACAAGGTAAACCGGCGTTCGAGCTCCGGCCCGTTCCGCGGAATCTTTCACGGCACGCTTTTCCACTTCGGTGATACCGCTCGGAACCGCGATCACAACACGCGGACTGATACCAGTCTTACGGCGGTGGACTTTGCGGATAAAATAACGCAGCATAGCTTCGGTAATATCAAAGTCCGCGATCACGCCGTCTTTCATAGGACGGATGGCAGTGATGTTTCCAGGCGTGCGGCCGAGCATGCGCTTGGCCTCTTCCCCGACGGCAAGGACTTGATGGGTCGAACGATCAATGGCAACCACGGAAGGCTCACACAACACAACGCCTTGACCTTTGACATAAACGAGGGTGTTTGCTGTGCCGAGGTCGATACCAATATCACTGGAAAAAAATCCTAACAATCTATCGATCAGAAACATGGGCTCTACCTTTTCGTATCTGTTGTGTGGGCTAGCGTTTATAGAGGTGGTAGTATATCGAAAGCCTTTTTCACTGTCAAACCAAAACAACCTCGCGTCAAGACTTGAGAAGTCGGAAAAAATGGTCCGTAAAAGCAGGGTAAGAGGTTGCGATACACTCCGTATCCCTGACCGTGATCGTCCCCTTCGCGGCAAGGCTTGCCACACCCAGGCTCATCGCCGTCCGATGATCTCCAAAACTTTCGACAGTGGCGCCATGGAACTCCTCCACGCCCCGAATCAGAGATCCATCCGGCAGTTCTTCAATCGACGCCCCAATAGCCTTTAGATTTCGAACCATGGATTGAATACGATCGGTTTCCTTGACGCGCAGCTCCGCCGCTCCTGAGATAAGACTTTCCCCTTCCGCAAGCGCCATCGCGACCATCAGGATCGGAAGCTCATCGATCAGGGACGGGATCTCTTCGTGCGTGATCCCCGTACCTTTTAGTTTCGCGCCACACACATGGATCGTCCCCATCGGTTCCGGAACCGTTTGTTTTACCTGCGTCTCAATACTCGCACCCATGCGTTTTAGAACTTCGAGAAACCCGACGCGTGTTGGATTGAGGCCTACATCCTGGACGGTCACTTCGGACCCCGGGATCATCGCAGCGCCTACAATGAAAAAAGCAGCTGAGGAAATATCGCCCGCAACTCGCCCGTGTATCGGTAAAAGCATTTCAGTCTTTTCAACGATCAGGTTGTTACCGATCTTTTGGAAACGTGCTCCCGCGGCCTCAAGAAATCGTTCCGTGTGATCCCGCGACGGGATGGCTTCACGAACGATCGTTCTCCCTTCGGCATACATCCCCGCGAAAAGAAGCGCGGACTTAACCTGTGCGCTCGAAAGTTTATTATCAAAATCAATCCCGCGAAGTTTGCCGCCGCGGATCGTGAGAGGCGCGAAATTGCCGTTCTCTTTACCCTTGATCTGCGCGCCCATCTGCTTGAGGGGATCGGTCACGCGACGCATCGGCCGAACCGAAAGAGACGGATCCCCGGTCAACACGGTTTCGAAGCGCTGACCCGCCAGGATCCCCAAAAGAAGCCTCATGGAAGTCCCGGAATTTCCAAGATAAAGTTCCTGCCCCGGAGCGGAAAGCTTTTGAAGTCCCTTTCCAGATATCCGGACCTTGCCCGTCCCCTTTTCATGCTGGATCTCAACACCCATCCGTCGCATAGCCTCCAAGGTGTGGAGACAATCCTCGGCCTCTAGAAAATTCTCATAGACGCTCTCACCTTCTGCTAAAGCGCCAAAAAGGATGGCTCGATGGGAAATGGATTTATCACCTGGAGGAAGATAGGTCCCGCGGAACTGGCAGGGTCCTGTAAACGCAAGAAGGGGCATGGAAAAGGTTATTTCCGGTGGACCCAGATACGAACTCGATCGAGCTCCTCGAGAATCTTATCTTCTTTGGCAACAATTTCTTTCTGCCGTTCCTCAAGGGCCGTCATACGGGTCTTGATATCGCTGAGGTCACCCTTTAATTGTTCTCCCCAGGGCTTCTCTTCAACAGCAAAAAGACTGGGAACAAAAAGAATCACCCCTAACAACAAGGATACGAAAAGGAGCCTACGCCCTGCGAATCTCATCGCCTTCAACGACCTGCTGCTTGGGGTCTTCTTCCAGGAGGGTAGCCGCGGAAAACTTATCATAGAGTTTTTCGATCTGGACTGTTGCGCTCTCCTTGCCCTGCTTGAGGACCTTCAGCTTGTCCCCCATCTTGAGCCCGGCCTGAAGGCCTTGATTGATGACCACAAAATTAAATTTTCGGTTCACGGTAAGAACCTTGGCGCCCGTCGTTGACCCTGCCGTGACGGAGGATTCAGGAGTATGAACCTTAGTATCTGTCGTCGTCACGGCCGTAGTGGAAACTTCGGGAGACTGCACAGGTTCTGCCGTCACCGCTGCAGAAGTTTTCGGTGCGGGTGACACCACGATTGCAGACTCCTCTTTTACGACAGGAACCTCTCTCGTGGTTTCCGCGCTAAAGGGCTCTGCAGGCGCGACCTGGGCGGCCACGGGCGACGTTGGAGAACTCACGGCAGCGACCGAACTTGTGGAGGCAACGGGCTTGAAAACAAGCTGGGAAGTTCCGGTCTCAGGGTCGACCGTTGTTGAAACGGATGGCGCAGAAGTCGTTGGACTTGGAACAGATTGTGCCGCGGAAAAAGGATCTGTCTTCAGGTCCGCGGGGGTCACTCCGCAGGCAGCTTGAGCATCTTTGGCTTTTTTTTCAAGCTCCCCCATCTTCGTCTGAAGCTCCAAAATCATCGCCTGATGGCTCTTAAGCTGTTCTTCGAGGGCATCCTTTTCGGAATCAATTTGTTGATACTTGGACCTAAGTTTTTTAACCATGCCCTGCATCGCTTCGGCCTTGTTACGATACTCTTGGCTCTCAGCCGCGACCTGTTCGTTTTCAGCCTTGATTTGTTCCTTCTCGGACTGGACAGTGACCATCTGTTCTTTGACCTGATCGTACTTGGCCTCAACGCTGCTCCGAACAGTACGTTCTTGAACCCAGCCTTGATACAAAAAATAAGAGCCACCTGCGGCGGCAACAGAAAGAAGAAATGCCAGGATGATACCGATCTTACCCATAAGAAACCCTTTTCTCATTAACTCTTATCGTAAAATATCACACCACTACAAAATGCGGAATGCCGAAGCTCCTGAGCGCCTTAGTCTCAGGCAGGAGAGGAACCGGAAGAAAACTTCCGATTCCTCTCCGTCCATCCGACTTTTACATAGACCCTATTCTCCGTCTTGCGACGGCGAACAGGACGATGAAAAACGAAAGAGGCCTAAGAAAGGTGCTTGCTGACGAGTTTGGTCATCTCGAACATATTGACAACCGACTTGCCGCCGAACACAACCTTGAGCGAGGCATCCGCGTTAATGTTGCGCTTGTTCGCCTGATCCTGAAGCTTATTCTTCTTGATGTATTCCCAAAGCTTTTTCACGACTTCGCTACGAGGTATCGGACCTTTGCCAACCACTACCGCGAGTTCTTCGCTGATCTTCATCGGTTTCATAAACGCTGAGTTCGCTTTCGCCATAATGCTTTCTCCTTTTGGTTTAAACCGAGTTCCCGCGTCCGATGTTCCGAACCCGCTCCCACGGCTTTGCTGGGTTAGTATCATACAATACACTTTCAAAGACAACAATAAAGCATTTCTGTTTTTGTTAGTCCCAATTTCAATCAATTTCATCAAAGATGAAATTGGGCAATCCTTGTCACCATTCAAAAAAAAGAATGCGAGACAAGGATAGGGAACTATTTCGGCTTCGCCAGTAGAAACTTCAGCTCTTTCATAAAATGGCTTACATCCTGAAAATCACGGTAGACACTGGCAAAACGCACATACGCCACTTGATCGATTTTCGCGAGCCTCTGCATGATGAACTCCCCGATGATACGGGACGGAACCTCCCGATCATATTTTTCGCGGATCGTTGTCTCGAGATCATCGGCGACTTTTTCCTGGGTCGCGAGTGGCACGGGGCGCTTCTCGCAAGCCTTGTAAACCCCGGCGAGAACCTTGGAACGTTCGTACGACTCACGGCGCTGGTCTTTTTTCACCACAAACATCGGGATCTCTTCGACCCTCTCATAAGTGGTAAATCGCTTACTGCAGGCCGTGCACTCGCGCCGCCGACGAACCACTTCTCCTTCGTTTGCCGCACGCGAATCGATCACCTTATCCGAATCCTGTTTGCAAAAAGGACAACGCATGCGATCTCTTTTCTTTTATTGAAGTTCCGGATAAAGCGGGAACTTTTGAGTCAGGGCTTCGACCCGCGAAAGCACTCTGGCGAGATTCGATTCTTCTGCGGGAGCCTTGAGCGTTTCATCAATGAGCTCGGCAATGAGCTCCATTTCCTTTTCTTTCATTCCACGCGTCGTCACGGCAGGCGTTCCCAAACGGACCCCGGACCCTTTGAAAGGCGATTCTTTGTCAAACGGGATCATGTTCTTGTTCACCGTGATCTTCACTTTATCTAACAGCTCCTGGACCTGTTTTCCGTTAAAACCCTTCACCGAGACGTCCACAAGCATAAGATGATTATCCGTACCGCCGGAGACGATCCTCCAACCGCGCGCAGCCATCGCGCTCGCAAGCGTCTTGGCATTCCTCACAATCTGGGCACTGTATTCCTTAAACTCGGGACTCAAGGCTTCCTTGAGCGCCACCGCCTTCGCCGCGATCACATGCATAAGTGGGCCGCCCTGGATACCCGGAAACACGGCGGAATCGATCGCTTTCGCATATTTCTCTTTACAAAGAATCAGACCTGCTCGGGGCCCGCGGAGCGTTTTATGCGTCGTTGTGGTCACGATATCCGCATACGGCATGGGACTGGGGTGATGCCCCGTAGCCACCAGACCCGCGAAATGCGCCATATCCACCATCAGAAGCGCCCCAACTTGATCGGCGATCTTTCGTCCACGCGCAAAATCAATAATTCTCGGATACGCGGAGGCCCCCAAAAGGATCATTTTAGGTTTATGCTCTTTAGCCAGCTGCTCTAAGGCATCATAGTCGATCCTCTCGTCTTTGGGGCTGACACCGTAGGGAATGATCGTATAAAATTTCCCGGAATAATTCATTTTATGACCATGCGACAAATGGCCACCATGCGTCAGATCCATCCCCAGGATCTTGTCCCCCGGTTCCAACAGTGCCATAAAAACTGCGATGTTAGCCGAGGTTCCGCTGTGGGGTTGGACATTCGCGTGTTCAGCCCCAAAAAGCTGCTTCGCGCGATCGATCGCAAGTTGTTCGACCACATCCACATTTTCGCAGCCACCGTACCAACGCTTTCCAGGATATCCTTCGGCGTACTTATTCGTCAAAACCGAACCCATCGCCTCGAGGACAGAAAGCGAAGTGAAATTCTCGCTCGCGATCAGTTCGATATTCTCGTTTTGCCGGCGAACTTCCGCCCGGATAGCGTTATAAATATCCGGATCGGTCTTTTTAAGCTGCGTTTGATCGATGATGCTTCTGTTCATAAGCCCTAATTTTGTTAACACGGACTTCATGACGTCCCCTTTCAAATGGTGTGTTGAGCCAGGTATCCACGAGCGGAAAGATAATGTCTTGCGGCAGAAACCCCGCGCCAAGGATCAGCATGTTGGAATCATTGTGCCCGCGGGAAAGACGCGCTTGTTCGATGTTTTGGCAAAGCGCCGCGCGAACGCCGTCCACCTTGTTGGCCGCGATCGTACTCCCGATCCCGGTATAGCAGATCCCGATCGCCCGATGACATTCTTTGCTGGCCA
The DNA here is from genome assembly GCA_903856085.1 of Candidatus Omnitrophota bacterium. Lineage (GTDB taxonomy): Bacteria > Omnitrophota > Omnitrophia > Omnitrophales > Aquincolibacteriaceae > Aquincolibacterium > Aquincolibacterium lacustre. Next base: position 19,436 of record CAIOAT010000042.1, read on the forward strand.
CTTTTTCGGCGGCGGCAAAAATAAAATCCGGATAATCGCAGGACTCGTCGGTAAAAGCACCGCAGTCAATAACATCGAAATTCTTGTTCTTAAGAAAATCAATCAACGCATTCTTCAGTTGAATGCCGCGGTGATCGGTCGCGATTGCGATCTTAGGTTTCATCATGATTTCCGCCTTTAAGGTTGATCCAGCTGAAGGATCTTGTTCATATATTGTTTCATTTTCGATTCGATATCAAGCAAGGTCTTCTCGTAAACCTGCACACCCATTCCGATCGGGTCTTCCACATTCAACGTGATCGTTTTTTCCCTCGCCGAAGGCAGCAGAGCCGCCGCATCCTCCGCATGCTGCGCCGCCATCGCAAGAATCAGATCCGAACTCCACAGATCTCCTTTTCGGCACCGCCGGCTGCGAAACCCGCTAAAATCGATCTCGCGATTACGCAACACAAGCTCCGCCTCGGGCGTACACGGAAGTCCATCCCGCGCGCTCGTCCCGCAGGAAATAACCTCGATCTCAGAGGACAACCCTTTTTTCTCAATCTCGTGCTTGAGCCACCCTTCCGCCATCGGGGAACGGCAAGAATTTCCGGTACAAACGATTACGATACGCTTGCGCGGGCATTTTCCGGAACTAATCTTTTCGACAGCTCGCTCCACATCCGCGCCTTGCGCCGCTTTGCGGAGAATTACCGGGATTTCTCCCGTGAGGTCTACCACCGTCGAATCGAGCATCAGCTCGGTCTTACCGCCATCGATCAGTTGATCGAAAGCACCTTGTAATTGCTCAACCACCTGGTTTGCCGTATGCGGCGATGGCTTCCCGCTCCCGTTCGCGCTAGTCGCGATGAACGGCTCCCCCACCTCCTGGATCAAGGCAAGGGCGATCTTGTTCCTCGGAAATCTGATCCCGATCTTTTGGCCAACAAGGTCCGGAACCACCATCGTCACGGGCCCCGGCCAAAACTGCCGTGCCATCGTACGAACGAGCGGTGTTTTCTTGACCTTGAGCCGATCGAGCATCCCCCAATCGCTCACATGATAGGAAAATGGTTTTGCGTCCGAACGCCCTTTGATCTCACGAAGTCTCTTTTCAATCTCCGGAGCGCTCATCTTTCCGCCGATTCCATAAACCGTTTCCGTGGGGAACGCAATGATCTTGCCCTCTTTGCAGGCGTTGGCGACCTCCCGGATACGTTTCATATCCGGATCATGACTATCGATCTTGATCACTCCAGGCGTTACCATCACGATGCGTCAAACCCTCCGCATATTGTCTTGAGCTTATTCTGCTACCGGAATAAGCTAAGCATCGAGCCTACCGTGAAAAACAATAGGGTCGAGGAATTCTGTCTATTTCTGAATCTTTTCCTGCAATTTTTTGTTCTTCTCCCGGCTGCTTTCCACCAAAGAATCTTTAAATTTCCGGAGTTTCTCCGCCAATTTTGCGTCCGAAAGAGCCAGGATCTGCACCGCCAAAAGACCTGCGTTGCGCGCACCGGGTTTTCCCACCGCCACGGTCGCCACTGGCACTCCAGCCGGCATCTGAACCGTCGCCAAAAGCGCGTCCAAACCATTCATCTGAGTCGCCGCCAACGGAACCCCGATCACCGGCAAGATCGTATTGGCAGCCACAGCCCCTGCCAAATGTGCGGCCCCGCCGGCTCCAGCAATAATAACTTTCAGACCCTTTTGCGTCGCTTGAATCGCAAAATCAGCGACAAGGATTGGTGTGCGGTGCGCCGAAAGCACTTGCATCTCGAAGCTCACCCCGAAATCTTTGAGCACTTCCGCGCATTCCTGCATCACTTCCAGGTCCGAATCACTTCCCATCACGATCGAAACAAGTTCGTTCATCGCAGCACCTCTATGGCCTTTTGGCCTATGTCGCGGCGGCAAAAACCGCCCTCGAAATGAATTTGTGGGATCACTTGATAAACACGTTCATGCGCTGCCTTGAGCGTATCACCCCAGGCTGTTACGGCCAACACGCGCCCCCCGGCTGTCACGACCTGCTTTTGTGCGTTGAATGCCGTTCCCGCGTGAAAAATCGCCACATCCTCGTGCCCCCTCACAGAATCAAGCCCCCGGATCTGGAAACCTTTTTCATAAGAACCTGGATACCCGCCTGAGGCCATCACGACTGTAATACACGCCTTGTCATACCATTCAAGAGTTTCCGTTTCCAAGCATCCATTGGCGATCTGCACCATAACAGGCAAAAGATCGGAGCACAGACGCGGCAAGATCACCTCCGTCTCGGGATCCCCGAACCGGCAATTGTATTCAAGCACAAACGGTCCTTCTTTGGTCATCATAATTCCGGCATAAAGAACGCCACGATAAGACATCCCGTCTCCAGCCATTCCCTCAAGGATCGGACGCACCGCGATATCGATAATACTCCCGATCTCAGACTCTGGGATCTTCATGCTCGGTGAAAAAGCACCCATGCCTCCCGTGTTCGGACCTCGGTCATGGTCATACGCCCTTTTGTGGTCTCGCGCACTCGCCAGAGGAATGATCTTTTTCCCATCCGTCAGCACGAGAATCGAAAGCTCCTCACCTTCGAGCTTCTTTTCGATAATGACCTTGGAGCCCGCATTCCCGAAGATTTTTTCATCCATCATTTGTGTCAATGTCGCGACCGCGTGCTCGGAACTCTCGCAAATCACCACACCCTTACCCGCCGCGAGACCATCCGCCTTGATCACAATCGGCATTTCCGATTCAATGACATAATGCTTGGCTTCTTTCACATTCGTGAAGATCTCGTAGTCGGCCGTAGGCACGCCATATTTGGTCATGATCTCCTTGGAAAAAGCCTTACTGCCTTCGAGGAGTGCGGTATCTTTAGAAGGACCGAAAAGCAACAATCCATTGTCACGAAACACATCTCCGATTCCCGCGACCAGAGGAACTTCGGGACCCACCACGGTCAGATCGATCTTTTCACGAAGCGCAAATTCCAAAAGGCCATTGATATCATCTGAAGCAATGGAAACGCATTCCGCATGTTGGCTGATCCCGGCATTCCCCGGAGCGGCATAAAGCTTTGTGAGAAGCGGACTCTGGGCAATCTTCCATGCAAGCGCATGCTCTCTACCGCCGGAACCGATTAAAAGGACTTTCATGCGACCGTAACCCCGCTTTGTTTTGTGATCTTACCAACGACCCAGGAACTCAATTTAAAACTCTTTAGAACCTTTTGCGCAGACTGCACATGACGTTTTTCAAGGATCACCACCATCCCGACGCCCATATTGAAGGTTTTGTACATTTCATGGTCAGAAATACCACCAGCTTTTTGGGCAACACGGAAGATCTCCGGAACTTCCCATGAATTCCGGTCCAAGCTTGCGCCCAATCCTTTCGGGATCACACGCGGCAAATTGTCATAAAAACCGCCTCCGGTGATATTGACGATGCCTTTCACCGGCAATTGCTGCACAAGCGCCAGGACCGGTTTCACATAGATGATGGTCGGCGTGAGAAGCTTGCGTCCGACATTACCTCTCAGCTCTTTTTCAGAGAAAATCTTTCTTAGAAGCGAATATCCATTCGAATGAAATCCTGACGATTGGATGCCGAGAATGACATCCCCCGCTTTAATCTTCTTTCCGGTCACGACCTTCTTACGGTCCACCGCGCCGACTGAAAACCCGGCGACATCATACTGCGCCGCAAGCGTTTTTTTCTTGTCGGTGTAAAATCCCGGCATGATGGCTGTTTCGCCGCCCACGAGCGCGCAACCGGACTGCCGGCAACCTTCGGTGACTCCTTTGAGGACCTCCCCGATCACATGCGTCTGGAATTTCCCGGAAGCATAATAATCCAAAAAGAAAAGCGGGCGCGCCCCGGAAGTAATGAGATCGTTCACGCACATAGCGACAAGATCAATTCCAATCGTGTCGTGTTTATCGAGAAGCCGCGCGAGTTCCAACTTGGTCCCCACCCCATCGGTCGAGGCTACAAGCAGCGGGTCCTTGATGCCGGTCTTCTTGAGATCAAAAAGTGAGGCAAACCCAAGCGTGTCCCCACAAACGCCCGGAGTATGGGTTGAGCGGATAAGACCCGCTATCTTCCGGTTGTACGCAGGATCACCTTTCAGATGCGGCACTCCCGCCTTTTCGTAGGTCCAGGCGCTCATATTTTGCAGCAATTCCTTTTGTGCTCCAGTTTATACTTGTCATCCGCATCATAGATCTTGGTCGGGTATTTCCCCGTAAAACAGGCTGCACAAAAATCCTTCGGGTCCTGCGTCGTCGAACCAAGCATCCCCTCAAGGCTCAGATACCCGAGCGTATCCACATTAAGGAACTTCGTGATCTCCTCGATGCTTTTATTGGCCGCCAAGAGTTCTTTCTTCGACGGAAAATCGATCCCATAAAAACAAGGAGAAACATGAGGCGGACAGCTAATCCGCATATGCACTTCCTTAGCGCCGGCACTCCTCAAAAGTTTCACGCGGTTCTTTGCCGTGTTCCCGCGCACGATCGAATCATCGACCACGATCACGCGTTTGCCAGCCACGACCTGACGAATCGGATTCAGTTTGATCTTCACTTTGAGAATGCGCCCCGCTTCTGAAGGGCTAAGGAATGTTCGCCCGATATAATGGTTACGGATGAACCCATGGGAAAACGGTATCCCTGATTCCCTCGAATAGCCCAAGGCCGCAAAACTTCCGGAGTCCGGCACCGGGATCACGATATCCGCGTCTACGGGATGCTCTTTGGCAAGCTGACACCCCAATTTTTCGCGCACAAGTCCCACGCTATCGTGGAAAATGTTCGAATCCGGCCGAGCGAAATAGACGTGCTCAAAAATGCACTGCGCTTTAGCGATCTTTTCATCCTTAAAAGGAAAATGGCTGCGAATCCCCTTACTGTCAATCACGACGACTTCGCCCGGCTCGATCTCGCGAACAAACTCCGCTTCGATCAGATCGAACGCGCAGGTCTCAGATGCGAGCACGTAGCTCTGCCCTAATTTCCCGAGGCAAAGAGGCCTAAACCCGTGCGGATCGCGAACTCCGAACAAATGATCTTCGGTCAGAAGAACCAGACTAAACGCACCTTTCGCACGCTTTGCCGCTTCGATAACACCCTCTTCGTGAGACCGATAGGACGGCTTGGCGATCATGTGGACAAAAACCTCGGAATCAATGGTGCTCCCGAAAATGGATCCGTAAGCCTCCAACTCCGCACGCAAGATCTGCGCGTTCACAAGATTTCCGTTATGCGCGATGGCAATCTGCCCGCGCGAATAATCAACTTTGTAAGGCTGCGCATTCAAAAGCGTCGAGGCCCCGGTCGTGGAGTAGCGAACATGGCCGATGGCATTTTTTCCGGGGAGCTGCGCAAACGAGGCTTCGTCAAACGCCTCCCCCACATGCCCCATTTTCTTGACTAGATAAAGGTCGGAACTGTCGCTTGTGCAAATACCGGCCGCTTCTTCGCCTCGATGCTGAAGCGCAAAAAGCCCAAGCTGCGTGATCTGCGCCGCTTGAGGATGATTGTAGATACCGAAGATACCGCAATGGTGCTTGATATTTTCGCCACCCATTATTGACGCTCCATAATGTTGGGAATCGTTTTTTCGAAAAGGTTTGTCATCTCCCGGATCGTCAAACGGACCCGGTCTTCTAAAATGAGCACATCCCCGCCCACCTTGCCTATTTCATAAAGTGCAACGCCCTGTTTCTGCGCCAAATTCCTGATATCTTTTTGATGCTCGGGCTTGACCGAAATCACCACACGCGACTGGCTTTCGCCAAAATAAAGAGCATCTGCACGAAGTCCCTTCTGGCTCTTCCGAACACCATCAAAATTTTTCATCTCTGCCCCTAGACCGTCACGACTTCTCAAGCAACATTCCGCAACTGCCACGGCAAGCCCTCCTTCAGAAAGGTCGTGGCAAGAAACTAGTTTTTTTCCGTCCGCGGCGGCAAGAATGAATTGATGCAGTGCTTTTTCCCGCGCGAGGTCAAGACGGGGTGGCAAGCCCTGCTTCAAGCCGTGTTCGATCATCAAATAATGGCTCCCGCCAAGTTCATTGAACGTTTCACCCGCGAGAAAAATAATATCCCCCTCATTCCGGAATGCCGACGGAACACGCTTTTCGATATTTTCCAAAAGACCGACCATGCCGATCGTCGGCGTCGGATAGATGGCGCCTTGCGGGCTCTCGTTGTAAAAGCTAACATTCCCGCCCGTCACCGGGACCTCAAGTGCTTTGCAGGATTCGATGATGCCGGACACCGCGCTATGGAATTGCCAGAAGATCTCTGGCTTCATGGGATTGCCAAAATTAAGGCAGTTCGTCACACCGATCGGCCGAGCACCGGAACAGACAACGTTGCGCGCCGCTTCCGCGACGGCGATCTTCCCGCCTTCGAGAGGATCAAGGAAAACATAAAGACTATTGCAATCGGTTGAAACCGCTATCCCCTTCTGTGTTCCCTTGATGCGGATAAGCGCCGCATCGTGCCCCGGATAAAAAACCGTGTCGGTACGGACCATGTGGTCGTACTGCTGCCAGACCCAAGCCTTGGAAGCGATGGAAGGATGTGCGAGCAATCGCTTGAGCACAGCACTGAAATCTTGGGGCTCGGAAACTGCGGCCAGATCCAGTTTCTGTGCTTCGACAAGATAGGCTGGTTTTTCTTCTTCGCGCGTATAGACCGGCCCGTCATCGGCCAGAGCCTTCGCCGGGATCTCCGCGGCCATTTTCCCACCATCGAGCACACGATATTTGTCACCCCGGGTCACTTCACCAATCTTCACGGCATGGAGATCCCATTTTTTAAAAATATCCTCAACTTCTTTTTCTTTTCCTTTTTTGACAATGACCAGCATGCGCTCCTGTGATTCTGAGAGCAAGGTTTCATACGGAGTCATTCCGGGCTCGCGACGCGGCACTTTGGCGAGGTCGATCTCGACCCCGGTGCTCGCGCGGGAAGCAGTTTCGCAACCGGCACAGGTCAGACCCGCAGCGCCCATATCCTGCATCCCCACCAGCGCGTCGGTCTTGAGAAGCTCCAGGCACGCTTCCATCAAAAGTTTTTCCATGAAGGGATCCCCCACTTGCACGGCCGGACGATCCTCATGACTTTGTTCCGAAAGTTCTTTGGAAGCGAATGCCGCACCGCCAAGTCCGTCACGGCCGGTCGTGGCCCCCACGTAATAAACCGGATTGCCGATGCCGTGCGCCGCGCCGCGCACGATCTCATCTTTTTTGATGATCCCAAGCGCCATCGCATTCACCAGAGGATTTCCTTCGTAGGATGCGTCAAAATAGATGTCGCCGCCGATCGTCGGAATACCCATGCAATTACCATAGTGTGCGATCCCGGCGACCACTCCGCGAAAAAGCCGCTGACTCACCGGCTGCGCGAGATCCCCGAACCGGAGAGAATTCATAAGAAGGATCGGCCGCGCACCCATCGTAAAAATATCCCGGAGAATACCGCCCACGCCCGTGGCGGCACCCTGGAATGGCTCGATCGCCGAAGGATGGTTATGACTTTCGATCTTGAAACACACCGCAAAACCGTCCCCGATATCCACGATGCCGGCATTCTCCTGCCCCGGCTTCACGAGCAAGTGCTCCTGACGCGGAAGTTCCGCATTCATTTTAGAAAAAAGTCTGAGGATGGACTTGGAATTCTTATAAGAGCAATGTTCACTCCACATCACACTGAACATTCCGAGTTCCGTGATATTGGGATCGCGTCCGAGAATATCCCGGATATGCTGATACTCTGCCGGGGTGATCCCGTGGGCCGCGATCAATTCCGAAGTGATGGGTGTAGTCGAATCCAATGCCGGCATATTTTATTCCAGTGCGTTTAAAATGCTTTCGAAGATCTTGCGTCCGTCCGAAGAACCGAGGATATCCTCACTCGACCGCTCCGGATGCGGCATCATACCCAAGACATTCTTCTTCTTGTTTACGATGCCCGCGATATGGTCCTTGGAACCGTTCGGATTAAACTCGTCCGCGAGCTTTCCTTCTTCAGACGAATAACGAAATACAACCTGGGAGTGGTCATGCAAAGATTTCAGCGTATCATCATCACAATAATAATTCCCTTCGCCATGTGCGATAGGGACACAAAGCGTCTCTCCCGGATCCATCTGACCGGTGAAGATCGTCAGATTCTCTTCTGTGCGGATCCAAGTAGACTTGCAAATAAATTCCAGTGTCTTATTCCTGAGCATCGCGCCCGGCAAAAGCCCGGCTTCCAGAAGAATCTGAAATCCGTTGCAAATCCCGATCACCGTACGGCCATCGTTGGCGTGTTTGATCACGGATGCCATGACCGGCGAAAAACGCGCAATAGCTCCCGTTCTAAGATAATCCCCGTAACTGAACCCGCCTGGGATCACCACCAGATCAACCTTAGGAAGATTTCGTTCCTTGTGCCAAACGTATTCCACCGGCACTTTGACGACGTCTTTAAGGGCGTGAAAACAATCCGTGTCGCAATTCGAACCCGGAAACACAATAACCGCGGCTTTCATGAACTTCCTCTTCAGAGAACGTTGACCGGGAAACACAGAACGTCAAAAATCTTTCGTTCCCCGCTCCACGCTTCCCGGTATTTTAATTAGGATGGCAACTTTAGTTTTTTATGATCAGAATGAACAAAGTAACAAAGCTAAGACACTTCCTGAATTTCGAACGAATATTCTTCGATTACAGGATTATGAAGCAGTTTATCACACATGACGTGAATGCATTCTTCCGCCTTCGCACGATCATCCGCTTCCAGTGCCAGCTCGAAATACTTCCCGATTCTCAGACTCTTTGCTTCCTTGAACCCCATCGACTCAAGCGCATGAAGTGTCGTCTGCCCCTGCGGATCCAAGACCGATTTTTTCAAACTTGTATGAATTGTCGCTTTAAATTTCATATTCTCTCCTACTTCTGGCTTCGGATATCTTTCCCGGATAAACGTTGATAGATTTCACAATAGGCCTCGGTGGTTTTTTCAATGATATCGCCCGGAAGTTCCGGCGCAGGCGGACGCTTGTCCCACGCGAGTGTCTCAAGATAATTCCGCACGATCTGTTTATCGAAACTCGGCTGATCATGACCGGTCTCATACCGGTCCGCCGGCCAGAAACGCGAACTGTCCGGCGTCAGGATCTCGTCAATCAACATCATCTTCCCGTCATGGATGCCGAATTCGAATTTTGTATCCGCGATGATGATCCCGCGTGAGGCCGCGTATTCCTGGCCCTTTTTGTAAAGAAGGATGGACAGTTCCTTCGCCTGCTGGGCGATGTCCTTCCCCACAATCCGGATCGCTTCGCTAAAATCGATGTTGATATCATGCCCAGTCTTCGCCTTCGTGGACGGCGTAAAGATCGGCTCCGGAAATTTCTGGCACTGTTTCATCCCGGGCAAAAGCGTGTGCCCGCAGACACCTCCAGTCTTAAGATAATCCTTCCAACCCGAACCGGTGATGTAACCTCGCACCACGCATTCGATCGCAAGCGGCTCGGCACGTTTCACAAGCACCGAACGTCCCATCAGTTCATGACGAAAGTTAGCGACCAATTCCTTCGGTAAACCCATCGCATCCACATCCGCGGTGATCAAATGCTGCGGAAGAATATCCTTAAAATGCTCGAGCCAGAAAAGGGTGATCTGATTGAGGACTTTCCCCTTCATCGGGATCGGGTCCGGCAGCACCACGTCAAAAGCACTGAGCCGATCGGTCGTCACGATCAAAAGTTTATCGGCGCCCACGCCATAGATGTCTCTCACCTTACCGACCGCAACGCGCGGTAGCGGCAGATGCGTTTCCAGAATCGCATCATTTCGATCAAGATCACTGACCATGTTTTTCTTCCTTATTTTGGAGATGACAGGATCCCCGTGCGTTTCAGAATGACCGACACATTCTTCAGGTGTCTGTCATAGCTGAAGACCGCGCGTATCTCTTGGGGCGTCAGGACTTTCAAGATCTTCTCGTCTTTTAAAACGACTTGCTCCAAATAAAGCTTTTCATCTTCCCAAAGCTTCTTGGCCGCATCCTGCACAAGCTTGTAGCCATCTTCGCGCGTCAGACCCTTTTTGACGAGTTCGAGAAGCAGGCTTTGGGAGAACACCATCCCTCGGCTCGACTCCAGATTCTTGAGCATCCGGTCTTTATTGACCACAAGGTTCTCGATTACGTTCTGCATAAGCCCGAGCATATAATCAAGGAGAATCGTGCTATCAGGGAAAATGACGCGCTCCACGGAGGAATGCGTGATGTCCCGCTCATGCCAGAGAGCGATATTCTCAAAACCCGCAAGCGCATTTCCACGAAGGATGCGAGAAAGTCCCGCCACGCGTTCGCACGTGATCGGATTGCGCTTGTGTGGCATGGCCGAAGAACCTTTTTGCCCTTTTGAAAAAAATTCCTGGACTTCAAAAGTCTCGGTCTTCTGAAGACCGCGAATCTCGGTCGCGAGTTGCTCAAGCGTTCCCCCGACGATCGCGATCACTCCGAGATATTCCGCGTGACGGTCACGCTGAAGGACCTGTGTGGAGACCGGCGCCGGGTTCAATCCAAGCTTTTTACAAACAAATTCCTCGACCTTGGGATCCACATTCGCAAAAGTCCCGACCGCGCCGGAAATCTTGCCATAGCGGAGATTTTCTTTGGCCGCTTCAAAACGCACGAGCCCGCGCGTACATGCGGCATGAAAAAGCGCCATCTTGAGCCCAAACGTGATGGGTTCGGCATGAACCCCGTGCGAGCGGCCCACCATCAGAGTCTGAGCATGTTCTTTAGCTTTTTTGCCGAGCAGGAAAATAAGTTTTTTCAGTTCACGGATAAGAATATCCGAGGCTTCCTGAACCTGAAGCGAAAGCCCGGTATCCAGAATATCGGAGGAGGTCAGACCAAAGTGGACATAGCGGCCCACAGGACCGACGTTCTCGGAAAGATTGGTAAGAAAGGCAATGACGTCGTGATTGACGATCTTTTCGATCTCTTTAACGCGCTCCACGTCGAATTTCGCCCGGGAACGGACTCTGGCGGGAACATCTTTTGGAATGTAGCCGTAACGTGCAAGCCCCTCCAGCGCGGCCAGTTCCACCTCAAGCCACTTTTGAAGCTTGTTCTCTTCAGTCCATATCTTCGCCATTTCCTGGCGCGTATAACGAGAGATCATCTTGTATCCGCCTTCCTTATGGCTAAAACCACTGGTAGCGCTAACGGGATTTAAACCCGTGTTTCTGCCTTGAGAGGGCAGCGTCCTAGATCAGGCTAGACGATAGCGCCCTGATGGATCTATTAATTTTCCCAATGGTCCATTAGGGCTGCACTGGTTTCCCAATTCATTTCTTGATGGAAAGCCAGGCGGGGAGAATGAAACGTCTAAGAACAAACTCAGTATAACTTTGCCCCTATAGAATGTCAACGCCCACCAGCCCCAACTTCATTGAAATTGAATAAAAGCCGGAGCCTTCGAATGACTTGGAAGACTCCCTTTAAAATTTTCTATCTACTTTATCCTTCAAGTCATAGACGGATTTTTCAAGCATCTTCACGCGTTCCGACATGAACCGGTTCGCCTGCTCCAAATCCGCGACGCGGCGTTCCAAAGTATCCGCCCGATCCTGCTTGAGGGTCTTCTCCATATCGGAGAATTCCTCCGGAGTCCCGCTCATCCCTGTTGCCGCGGCCTCACTCTCCTCTGCCCAGCAGACAGGCAGAGCGATTGAAAGAAACAACATTCCCAAAATTGAAACTGCCACGAGTTTTTTCATAGGAGTCACCTCGGTCGGGAGTATACCATATCTTCGGAGAACGCAAAACGGGAAACGCTACATGTAGTACAGCCTAAGTCGCACTGTGTACGGCAGCACAAGCCACAGGATTAAATCATTTTTTTATGCCGTACGCCTTACCCTCTGGGGTGGAATTTCGCGTGGACGGACTTGAGGCGATTCCCGGACACATGCGTGTAGATCTGTGTCGTGGAAATATCGGCGTGGCCGAGGAGTTCCTGCACGACACGCAGATCCGCGCCGCGTTCTAGGAGATGAGTCGCGAAAGAATGACGAAAGGTGTGAGGCGTGATGGTTTTGGTGATACCGGCAAGGAGCGCGTATTTCTTGATCATTTGCCAAACGTATTGACGTGTCAGCCCTCCTCCATTCCTTCCGAGAAAAAAATGATTCGTCTTGGGCTTCATCTTGGGCCGGATACGCGTCAAATAGTCCCGGCAGGCTGTGACCGCCACACCGCCGAGCGGCACAAGCCGTTCCTTATCCCCCTTACCGCGACACTTGATGAATTTATTATCCAAATATACATGCTCCACGCTAATCTCCGTGATCTCGGAAACCCGCATTCCCGTCGCATAAAGGCACTCCAAAAGCGCCAGGTCGCGTATCCCCCCGGGCTTTTTACCGTCCGGCATCTTGAGAAGAGAATCCATCTCCTGCGAGGTCAAAAAATGCGGCAACTTTTTCCAAAGCTTCGGCGACTCCAGAACACTGGTAATATCGTTTTGGACATACCGCTCTTTGGTGAGAAAACGATGGAAAAGCTTGACCGAGACAAGCCCTCGCGCGATCGAGGAAGATTCGAGCCCCCGTTTACTTTCCGCGTTCAGATATTTCAGGATATGCGTCCGTGAGACTTTGCTCCAATCCAAGACCTTTTCTTTTTTGAGGAACGTGTCATAGCGCGTAAGATCCTGACGGTAGGCATCGAGAGTGTTCTGCGCCAGCCCCTTTTCGACGGAAAGATAATTCAGGAACTCTTCAAAGAGGATCCGGCTCTTGTCCTTGGGTTTTTCCGGAGTGGTCGGCGGTGTTTCCATGGTTAGATTATCGGCCATCACGATGCGGGACTAGAGATTGGGAGCCCTTGGGCGACCCTCCGGTTCGTCTAAAAATCTATTTATGGCCGATCTTTGCGAGCTCTTTTTTGAAATACATCTCGGCGCTCTTGATGTACTGAGCTTCCGGAATGATCGGTTTTCCCAGCTCTTCCTGTAATTCGGCGGAGATCTTTCCATGCTTCACAACCTCCCCGCCCGCCTTTCGCAGTAAGGATTTGTAATGCCGGAGCGGAAACCACAACATAAAAGATTTCTCCGAAAGGATCGCCCCGCCGCCACGGTAGATCTCGGCAATAAGTTCCGTGCTCATATTCCGGGCAATGCGTTTGAAGAGCAGTTTCAGAACCTGAAAGTGACTTTGTTCCGGAAAGCCACAGTTCGAGATCACCATGATCTTCGGGACTTTCGACGTGATCTTGTGCCGGCATTCGCCTCCTGCATCCTTTTCAAAGTAAGGATCTGCGACCGGGATCATCCTGTCCATGAAATTCTTCGTGATCCCTGACACGTTATCCACATAAACCGGTGTCGCAAAAACCACGATGTCAGAAGCGTACATTATGGGAAGCAACTCCGCCATGTCATCCTGAATGGCGCACTTGCCGGGTGTCTTGAGCCAACAGGTATAGCATCCCACACAGGGATGGATCTTTTTGTGCGTAAGAAAGACGGTTTCCGCCTCCGCACCCGAGGCCCGTGCTCCTTCCAGGAACGCCTCCACCATGATGTTCGTATTTCCCTTTTCCGCCCGCGGACTTCCGTTAAATACTGTGATTTTCATAAAGATCCGCAAGAAGCTGCGGAGATCCTCTTAATCATCCGTGCCGGATTTCCGGCGACAACAACGCGTGCCGGGACATCTTTCGTCACAACCGCACCAGCACCAATGACACTTCCTTCTCCAATCGTCACACCAGGGCAGAGGACTGCCGAACCTCCGATCCAAACATTATTCTGAATCGTAATGGGTTCCCCCGATTCAAGACCCTGGTTCCTCTCTTCAGCATGCAAGGGATGGGTTGCTGTGTAGATTTGAACATTCGGCCCCAGAAAAATGTTGGAGCCTAACGTCACCCTAGCAACATCGAGGATCGTGCAGCCGAAATTCAGATAAACGTTATCACCCAAAAAGATATTCTTCCCATAATCGCAATGGAAGGGCGGCTGAAGCCAGAGGTTCTTCCCCACCTGACCGAACAATTCAGCGCAAAGACTAAGGCGCATGTCCAAACCCCTCAGCTCAGCCGTCGTGACATTGATCCTGTCGGCCAACTCTCGCGCGGTCTTCCTCATCTGCATCAATTCGGAATCCAGCGCGTTATAAAGTTCCCCCGCAACCATCTTTTCGTATTCACGCATCGTAGACCACCCTTTACCTGCCAAGCTCCTCTAAGAACCGCTTCTCATCCCACACGGAAATTCCGAGCTCTTGGGCTTTGGCTAGTTTGGAACCCGCACCGGGACCGGCGACGAGGATATCGGTTTTCTTGCTGACACTGCCGGTGGGATGTGCGCCAAGCTTGCGCAAAAGCGCTTCGGCGGCAGGTCTTTCCATACTTTCAAGCGTTCCAGTCAAAACGATCGTTTTGCCGCGCAGCGGATTATCGCCCGCAATCTTTTCTACGATGTCGGTTTTGACGCCCGCAGTTTCGAGTTTTTTTAGGAGCTTCCTGGCGAACGCCTCAGCAAAAAACTCCACGATCCTTCCCGCAGTCACGGGCCCCACCTCACGGATACCTTCAAGGTCTTCCGTCGTTGCCTTGGAAAGTTTCTCGATGCTTCCAAATTTGTCCGCGAGAATAAAAGCCGTATGCACGCCGACATCCAGAATACCGAGCGCAAAGATCAATCGCGGAAGCGGACGCTTTTTGCTTTGCTCGATCCCATCGAGCAGATTATTCGCGGACTTCTCCCCCATCCGCTCAAGCGCTTCAACATCCGTGATCTTCAAGGAATAAAGATCGGCCAGGTCTTTAACAAGGCCCTTCTCCACCAGCTGATCAATGATTGCAACGCCAAGGTTTTCAATATCCATGGCTTCGCGACCGGCAAAATGTTTGAGCGCGCATTTAAGCTGTGCCGGGCAAAGCGGATTCAGGCAACGAACCGCAACTTCGCCGCCGTACTTACCGGCCTTCTCCCCGCAAACGGGGCATTTCTTCGGGAATACGAATTTGAAAATGTTCCCTTTTCGTTTTTCTTTATTCACGGAAATGACCTGCGGAATGATCTCTCCGCTTTTCTCAATAAAAACATGGTCCCCGATCCGCACGTCCAGCCGTTCAATCTCATCTTGATTATGAAGACTCGCGCGCGCCACCATCGTCCCGGCAAGCTGTACGGGTGTCAGGATCGCGACAGGAGTGAGCACTCCGGTGCGGCCCACCTGGATTTTGATATCCTCCAGCACCGTCTCCGCCTGCTCGGCCGGATATTTGTAAGCGATCATCCACCTCGGCGACTTCGACGTCATCCCGAGCGTGTGCTGGTCCTCGAAGCGGTCGACTTTCGCGACCACACCGTCAATGTCATATTGGAGTGCATCGCGCTTTTTCTCGATCCCGTCGATCACACCAAAGACCTCGCTCATGTCCTTACACTTTTGCGCGTCCGGAATCACTTGAAAACCCAGCGCCTTTAAAAACACCATGGCTTCACTCTGGCTCTGCGGTTTGTCTTTTCCTTCATACCGCGCCAGGCCGTGGATCAAGGCGTCGAGCCTGCGCGCCGCGACGAGTTTTGAATCGAGCAATTTCAGACTGCCGGCGCAGGCGTTACGGGGATTGGCAAAAAGCTCCTCGCCCGCTTTTTCCTTGTCCTGATTGATCTTTTCGAACTGGCCTTTGGAAATATAAGCCTCGCCGCGCACTTCCAGGAGCGACGGGACAAGCCCTTTGTACGAACTTCCCGGGCCGGGAAGCCGGAGCGGGATCGAACCAAGGGTCTTGATGTTCTCGGTAATGTCGTCCCCGTAGCGGCCATCACCCCGTGTAGCGCCAAGCTTCAGTAATCCGTTTTCATAAACAAGTGCAATGGAAACACCATCAATCTTCTCCTCCACAAAGTAGGAGAACGGTTCGCCTCCGAGGCCTTTCTGGACGCGTTTGTCGAATTCCTCGAGTTCCTTGCGGGAATAGGTGTTATCGAGTGAAAGCATGGGGACTTTGTGCTCGATCGTTTTGAATGCCTTGAGCGGCGCACCGCCCACGCGTTGTGTTGGAGAATCCGGCGTCTGGAGTTCAGGAAATGCCCGCTCGAGATCGATAAGCTCACGCATCAATTTGTCATACCCGTGGTCCGTAATCTCGGGCTTGGCTTCAAGATAATAGAGACGGTTATGCCGCTCGAGCATCTCGCGCATTCTTCCAATCAGTTTTTTCGCTTCGTCAAGTTTCATAATAGCCTGTCCGCCAGGGATCTTGGCAGTCCTTCCTTGATGATCTTTTTTGAGGCAGTTTTATTATCATAAGGAAGACGCACGATTTCAAATGTTAATTCATCTTCGTCAAAGATCCCGAAAGAGAGCCGTGTATCCCCGTCCCGGGGCTGGCCGATGCTTCCAGGGTTTAAAAGATACCGTTCGCCTTTTTTGAGCTTCAGCACGCCCTCTTCGAGCGATCCTCCCGTCCGCGCTTTCTCGGCAAAAAAACACGGCACATGGCTATGCCCCACAAAACCATACGAAGTTCGCAAAGCCAGAAATGATTTATGGGCATCGCTCTCATCAAATAGGTAGTGGAAATCTTCCGCGCTATGCAAGGTCCCATGCGCCAGGGTCATGCTTCCATCGATCTGAAGATAAGGAAGATTTTGGATCTTGGCGACGAGGTCAGGTTTTAATCTCTCCGCTGTCCAGTCAATGGCTTCGCGCGCCGAGTCGGTGAATCGTTCACGAGCTTTGTCATGGATGATCGCCGCTTCGTGGTTTCCAAGCACATGAAGGCTCGCGTTCTGAAGCGCCCAATCCAGACATTCGTTCGGATTCGCTCCATAGCCTACCGAATCCCCCAAGACCATAAACTGTGACAACCGTCGCTTACGAGCACATTCCAATGCTGTTTCGAGAGCCTCGAGATTTCCATGGATGTCCGCAAAAACGGCGTAGCGCATGGTCAATAGCTGATGGAAAACCGGTTAAAACAATTTTCGGATTCCGACCAGTGGGCTTCCGCATCGCGGATATAATCCTTCATGCCGGACTCGCGGAGGGCCGTCAGAAACTCGACAAGCTTCGCCTCGCTCCCTTCGGCGACCACCTCCACGCGGCCGTCCTCAAGATTACGGACAAATCCCGTCACCGGAAAGCGCCGGGCAAGCCGCTCGGCCGTAAAACGAAAACCCACGCCCTGCACTGTTCCGCTAAAAAAAATCTGCATTCGTTTCTCGCTCATGACACTGCCGCTTTCGTTTTGAGACAGTGGCGGAAATGATACGCGACCACGCCAAACGCGACGGCCACGTTCAGGGAATTTTTCAACCCCGCCATTTCGATCTCGAGGGTCTTGTCGCAAAGAGAGATCAGCTCCTCGGAAACTCCGGAGACTTCGTTCCCGATCACCAGACACACGGGCTGAGCAGGCCGGAAATCCTGGAAAGGAATACTTTCAGCAAGTTGCTCGAGGAAAACGATCTGATAACCCAGGGTTTTAAGTTCCCGTAACACCTCGCGGGCATCCATGCGATATTCCCAGGGAACTTTTTTCTCGGCACCAAGGGCGGTCTTGGAGATCTGTGTATCAGGAGGATAACCGGTAATCCCGCAGATCCAAAGTTTTTCAACCCCCACGCCATCCGCGGTCCTGAAGATGGAACCGACATTGTAGAGACTTCGAATATTGTTGAGAACCACGCAGAATGGGAGCTTTGGATCTTCTTGTCGCTCTTGCTGGCGAGCCACAAGTTCCGGATGGCTTAATTTTCTCACAGTCAGGTCGCCGACGTTTTTTTATCCCAAGCGAGATAACGCCGGTAACCCCAATGGAGAACCGATTCCGGAAGACATCTAAAGAACCACATTACGGCCCTCCACCAGGATGGGACATAAGCGATCCTTTTCCCTTTCTGGACGGCCTTATAGATATCCTCGGCGGCTCTTTCCGGAGAAATGATCCCAAAAAGCCCTTTGCGGCCGCGCACCATTTCGGTATCCACGAAACCGGGACGGATATCTACAACCTTGATGGCCGTATTCGAAAACTTCTGTCGCAGGCCTTCCAAATAATTGAACATGAACGCCTTGGAGGCATTGTAAGCCGGCGAACGCCCGCTGCCGCGATGCCCCGCCACGGAGGAAATCCCAACGATGCAACCGGAACCTTTTTGCAAAAAATAATCCGCGGCCACATTGGCCATGGCGGTAAAACCAAGCACGTTCACCTTGATCATGTCTTCTTCGAGGTTCCACTGCAATTTATCGTTATGAAAAAGCACGCCGGCATTAATGATCATCAGATCCAGATCGCGCAAAGCCATGATCATATTCCGGAGGCCATGGATCGCCTCGCGGGTGTCCCGAACATCGATCTGCCGGACAAGACTTTCCCCCGGAAGCTCCTTTTGCAAGGCCTGCAATTTTTCAAGCGACCGGCCGGCCAAACCGACGATATAGCCTTCGGCCGACAGTTTCTTGGCTAACGCACGTCCGATCCCGCTACTCGACCCGATGATAATGGCTTTTTTCTTGGAGTGATCCATAGGAGATGCATTCTACCTTATATTTGGAAATCCCGAAAATGATTTGGACACAAAAAAGACGTTACCCCCTGAGAAGTAACGCCATTTCCCCATACTTTTGCAGCCCGGAACACTTTTAAGAGTCCCGACCGACACCTTCACCTTTTGTTCTGATGAAGGGAAAGAAACCTCTGGATCGACCGGTCATAGGTCTTTTCGATGTCGTCTGGAAAAAAACAGGCGGGCAACTGGTCCTGACTCTTGTGGTAGGCCACACACTCGCAGCAAATCCCTTTGCGGGGACAAGGATCGTAGGAACAATTACAACGTTTCTTGTTAACCTCGATCTTGCATTCCATGATTACTTCCCGATGCACTTTAAAAAAAGAGTCGGGGCGATAGGATTCGAACCTACGGCCTCTCGGTCCCGAACCGAGCGCACTACCAGGCTGTGCTACGCCCCGATCAACTCTTTTAAAATTCCTAATAAAGACCAAAACTGCACTGATAAACCTTTAACTCTTAACGAGAATCAGTACGCTCCGATGAAACTTATTCTAAAAATTCACCGAAGATAATCTCGATGAATCTACGGAGGCAAAGCGCGCGGATTATATCACCCTCATGAAGAGTATTCAATCAAAGGCATTAATCATCGACCGCAAGATCTGCGGTCGCGGCCACCTGCTCTGGAGTAGGTGGGGGTGTGATTTCATGATGAGGCTGTGAGCCTTGGGTCAAAAGCGCCGCTTCCATGACCTCCTTGAACACAGGGGGCGGCAACCGTACCCCCATAATAGAGAGGCCGTGCTTCGTCCAGCACGACCACCATGGCATAACGAGGATTGTCGGCAGGAGCAAATCCCACAAAAGAAGACATGAAAGCAGAGTGAGAATAGCCTTTACCTCCGGGAAGGATCTTCTGAGCTGTACCGGTCTTCCCCCCGACCAGCACATCTGGAATCTTTGCCTTGGTCCCCGTTCCCCTTTCGACCACTTGTGTCAGAATTTCACGCATCGTCGCAGCCGTTTCGGGCTTGATCACCCTCTGCCGGATCAAAGGTTTCTTCTCTTTGATGGTCACACCTGCCGGATCCTGGATCTTGGAAACAATGTAAGGTTTTACAAGATAGCCGCCATTAGCAATCACGGACATTGCAGTCACCATTTGTAACGACGTCACCATAACCTCTTGTCCCATGGGAATATTGTAAGGAGAAGTCTTGGACCATTGAGCCAACGGCCTCGTATACCCCGGTGCTTCTCCGGCCAAATCAATTCCGGTCGTGCCCCCGAATCCGAAACTTTTTACATAGCTTTGAAATTTCTGGGAGCCCATTTTGAGCGCGATCTTCACAGTCCCGATATTGCTCGATTTCACGATCACTTCCATCATCGGCAGCATCCCATAGGGGTGAACATCGTGCAGCACCTTGAAGCCATAATTCCACTTACCATTCTCGCAATTGATGACCGTCTCCGGCGTCACGGTCCCATCGTTCAAGGCACCGCTCGCCGCTACGATCTTGAACACCGAACCCGGTTCATACATATCGGTGATCGCACGATTGCGCTTCGCATCCGGCCCCGCATTGGCGTAATGATTGGGATCAAACCCGGGCTGATTGGCCATCGCCAGGATCTCACCGGTCTTGGGATCCATCACAATCGCCCAAGCGCCTTTGGCTTTCCACTGTTTAAAAGCCTGTTCAAGTGCTTTTTCCGTCAGATACTGGAGATGCTGATCGATGGTCAATACAACACGGTTTCCGTCGATCACAGGCAAGCTTTTAATTTCGAAAGCCTTGATCTCTCGTCCTTTGGCATCACGCTGGGTCACACGCTTGCCGGGTTTCCCGCGAAGATCGCCATCCAAGGATCGCTCGATCCCCTCCACTCCCTGATTGTCTACAGTGGAAAATCCAAGCACCTGAGCAAGCATCGTTCCTTGGGGATAGAACCGCTTGTATTCTTCCAAAATACCCAGCTCGGGACACTCGAGCTTCTTGATCTTTTCAGACTCCTCAAAAGTGACGCGCCGCTTGATCCATACGAACGATTTATCCCGACTCAATCGTTCCGTCACCCACTTCCGGTCAAGCCCCAAGATGTTCGCAATCTCACGGCTGAGGTCTGCACGGTCCTCGTCCTTCAAGGCGCGCGGTATCGCGTAGATGGAGGGGATCTTGAGATTGGCGACAAACTCTTTCCCATTACGATCCGTAATAGGACCTCGCATGGGAGATACATCGATCGTCAAATAGTGTTGGCGATGCGCCAGAGCAAGAAGTGAAGACTGATGGAGCCAGGTCAGCTGAAGGATTTGATAAATAACGAGACAAAAAAGAACGAGCAGAACGATATAGAGGAACCAGAACCGACGCGGCGAAAGCAACGCACGCATTTTTTAGGAGGAGAGATCGGTCTTGGCCTGGGCCGTTTGAATCCACCGGCCAAGAAAACTCGTAACCTCGGAAGAAAAAGTACGCGCGACCTTTTGTTCCGATGTCGCGGGAATAACAAGCTCGGAGACGGGTGGAACTTCCACCACCTGGATCTTGTTAGGAAGCGCCAAACCCATATCGTGACGTTTCATTTTTTCTTCAAGAAGGCGGGGGGCCCTCAACTGGTCGACCTTGAACTGGAATCTTCGGAGCAGTTCTTGCTTTTCGGCAAAAGCACGCGAGCTCTTTTGTATATCAAATGAGACTAAAACGGAGGAGACCTGAAGATGCACATAAAAAAGCATCGAGCAGGTCAGAGTCGCTATCAGAATTAATATTTTTCCGCTGCCTCTCATGATGTTTTCTCGATCACTCTCAGTTTGGCGCTTCTCGCTCTTGGATTATTCAATATTTCAGAACGGTTTGCAACCATTGGTTTGCGAAAAATTAAATTCCCACGTTCTTCGTCGTCCCATTTCCGGAACTGTTGTTTCACAATCCGGTCCTCAACCGAATGAAAGCTGATAATGCCAAGCCGTCCGGCTTTCTTCAGATGCTCAAACGCGACCGTCATGCCTTCCTTGAGCGCCTCTAGCTCATCATTCACCCCTATCCGGAGAGCTTGAAACACTTTAGTCGCCGGATGACGCCGCGCCCATGAAGGTCTTTGCCCTTTCTTGAATCGCATATGGGGGGGCAGCGCCTGTTCCAATGCCTGGTTGAGATCTTCGATAGTCTGGATGGGTTGTTGGCGCCGCCTTTCGACGATCACGCGGGCAAAACGCCGTGATTTGTGCTCTTCTCCGTAGTGATAAAAAAGATCCGCCAGCTCAACCTCGGACATTTGAGCAAGCAGCTCTGAGGCTTTAAGACCGACTTCCGGGTTCATCCGCATATCCAATTCCCCTTCCGTTTGGAAACTGAAACCGCGCTTCCCATCCGCCAACTGTTCCGACGACGTCCCGATATCCAATAGCACCGCATCGAATGCTGCTACTTCCAATCCCGAAAAGACCTTCTTCAAATTCCTGAAGTTCTCGTGTACCAACGTAACCCGCGGATCTCCTCGAAACAACATCTGACATCTTGCGATTGCTTCAGGGTCCTGATCAAATCCGATCAATTTCCCCGAGGGACCTATTTTCTCGAGAATCGCCTCCGAGTGCCCCCCACTCCCGAGCGTCCCATCCATCACCACAGCACCGGGTCTTAACGCTAAATGCTCAAGGACTTCTTGTAAAAGAACGGGCTTATGACGCAAAACTAAGAATCGCCTCTTCTTCCGTCGAATAACTTTCCATCAAACCATTGACCCCGATCATCTGGAGGGTCCTTTCTACTTCAGGACGCAAGTTGCACAATTTGATGTCCCCTTTTTGTTCGCGCACCTTACGCAAGCGGTCCACCAAAATACCAACACCCGCCAATTCCACATGTTTCGTATCTTTCAGATCCAGCAAAAGACGCTTGTGGTTCCTGTTGAGCAAACGGTTCATACGACCTTTCATTTTGATCATGCTAAGAGCGTCGAGATCTCCGTTGAAACGCAACACGTCCACTCCAACCTTCGTCCTGGCGTGATAGACCATAATGGCTCCTTTTCTATTCCGATGCTAATTTTTCTGCGAGTTCTTCAAAATGGTTCTTATGATGATCAAAAAAGCCCTGCCATTTTTCTTTCGCCCAAATTTCAATACGACTTGATACACCGACGATCATGACCTCCGCCTTAATGTCGGCATAGGTCTTGAGATAATCCGGGATGAGAATCCTCCCCTGCTTGTCGCAAACAACTTCCGAAGCGCCCGAGAAAAAAAGCCGATTGAAGGTTCTGGATTCGGCTTTAGTGAAAGGCATATCGCGAAACTTTTTTTCTTCCGTCTTCCATTGTTCTTCTGTGAAGACAAACAAGCATTGATCAAGACCGCGTGTAATGAAGAATCGTTCCACGTAACGTTCCTTGAAGATCTCTCGGAACTTGGCGGGGATCATCACGCGACTTTTTGTATCGATCACATGTTCGAATTCACCGTAAAACATGGATTCTCTTTCCTTTCAGGGTTCCCACTCTCTACCACTTTCCCCCACTTTATTATCGGCGGTAGTATATCTTTCCCTTAATATCGTGTCAACATTCATTTTAATTGGGAATCTCTCAAACAAAGGCACCTCTTATCCAGAGCACTCCCCTATAGGAGACAGCAGAGCGATGAGACAAGAAATGATGGGTTCCAGATGGGGTAAGACAGTCTGGGCATAGCTTGGGGATAAAAGGCAGCGAACGGTTAAAACGGGAGAAAACTAATTTTCGAAATAGAGAATGCGGGAGCAGTTCTCACAAACAATAATCTGTTCACCCAAGCGGATTTCATTGATAAGCTGAGGACGCAGCTTCATCTGGCACGCAGCACAAACCTCACCGCTCACAACGGCGAGAGCAAGCCCCTGCTTCTTCAGAGCGATCCGGCTGTAAAGCTCTCCGAGCTCGGGCGGCAATTGCGCAACGGATTCTTCGCGTTGCTTTTTTAAATCCGCAAGGCGCCCCTGCAAGCTCTTTTCCTGACCGACCATTTCGTTGTCTCGGTCCTGAAAAGACTTGGTGATAGATGCGAACTTTTCTTTTTCTTTACGAGCCTCTTCTTTAGCCGCATCCACTTCATCAAAAATATGGATAATCCCTTCCTCGAGAAGTGAATTATCGGCCTTGAGCGAAGCGATCTCTTGTTGCAGCGCGGCGTATTCCTTATTCGTTTTTATCTGCGATAATTGCCCGTCAAGTTTTTTGATCTGAATCTCTTTTTGAGCAAGCTCCAGCTCCTTTTCCTTCAGTTTCAATTGAATATCTTTGAGGGATTTTTCCAACTCATTAGAGCGAATCTTTTCGAGCTCCAGTTCGGATTTGAGCTGGGCTCTCTCGGAGGGGATCTCTTCCAGGAGCAAATGGGCGCGATGAATCTCACTGTCCAATTGCTGGGCTTTTTTCAGGACATCGAGATTCTGGGTAATGGGACTTAGCATAAGTGGGGAGATTATAGAAGAGATGGCAGACACCATCAAGGACGAAATACAGCGAGCTTGTCCGGGAGAGGGGTCTTAGATCCGATGCAAAGCCAGAGACAATTCTGCAAGACCCGAGATTTCCTCTGACGTCAGGCGAGCACTCTGCAAAAAACTACTCGAAGAAGCATGACGGTGGGAGGGCGCCTCCCCATCGGGGCTAGGGCTTGGAACATGCATCGAAGAAGGGATCCATTTACAGATCCGGACGCCGAGTTTTTCTTTATCCGCACCACAAAGGCCCCCATATTCAAAAAAGCTCAAACGATCACTGAAACCGTTCATCCTGAAAATCTGCTGGCGGTCCAATTCCGGATAGAAAAGGTAGAGCACCGCGTCATGGGACATCAGCACCCAAAGTTTCTTAATTTCCCGCTGCAACTCTTCCACGGAAAAATCCCTCATTGACCGATAAAAGATACGCACCCAAACTTGCGCATCTTTACTTTTAAAAAGAAACGGAGTGCCATTCACATCTTCGAGAATTACTTTATCCGCGTGAAGCTCCTGAATGGACAAACGAATCGATTGGAATATCTCCTGACGGACAACGCGCTCTTGGGTCGCTATCATCGTGATACCTCTACGGGGGCGCTGGCCTGCGTTTTTCTCTCTAAAGATTCGATCCAGCCAGCCAGCACGAACTTCGGAAGACTGGGCTTTGCATTCCAATGCTGATATTTCAATGGCTCTGTGTGAAGAGCTGCCGAGAAATGCCGCGCAGGGTCTGCAAGGTCCATCCACCCTAACCATCCAAGATGAGTGTCAAGATGCTTGTACGCAAAATCCGAGAACCGATCGAAGACCATGACGCCCTTCGCTTCCTCTGCCTTTCCGGACAGAGTGATGTGAAATTCGAGTTGCGGGTTAAGCGCGAGTCCGATCTTCATCATCTTGTAACCTTCCGTCAAGGATTCAGCCGTGGGTTTTAACAATAGCACCCATTTATCTAGCAGAGAAACGGCCTTTTCAAAGTGAAGAAGGTGACGATACTCGAAATCCAGAAAAATATCCCGGCTCTGCAGCACTCCCTCGGCTCGAGACGAGAAAGGCTCGCTGATAAGATCGCGAAGCTCATCCCAATAAAGGCAATACCTCTCAAGACGGTCCCCAAACGATTCTGGCATACCCTGCCCAGATCCAGAAGAAACCTTGGCATAACGCGATAAAACACTGAGGAGAGAACATGGTTTATCGGGAGACGCGATCTGCGAAGCAAAGAATGTGTTCAAAAGGAGCGAATCTCCATCGCAGTCTGGACTCGAAACCCCCACCACCTGAACTTCGGGAGAACGAAGGCCCGGGACTTCTCCGGGAACCGCGCTAAAAAGAGGCGAGATATCCCTCAACCCACGAACAAGTTTTTTAGGATCGTCTATCATCAGGCAAACTCCATGTACGAATCGACGCCGCCATAGGCATTTTCTTTCTGCGTCGGCTGGCTTGGATCCACCTGCCACTCTCCGTCCACAATAAACTTGTAACGGAACGTCTTGAGCTCCACTGAAATAACCTTCTGCCAAAGCCCATCCTGATTACGGCGAACGAGGGGCTCCGGAACCCAGTGATTGAAATCTCCGGCGATTTCCACCGAAGACGCTGTTTTACTCGAAAACTGGAAAAGGATCCCATCGGAGATCTGACGCGGTCCAAAATGGTTCTTAAAGACCTGCTCCCAACCGAGCTCTTTTTCCGGAAGTTTCCGATTCCAATCTCGCTCCAGATATTCTACTGCGAGATTCAGATAATCCTGAAAAGCCAGCGATTGGGGCGCATATTGAACAATGCTCTGTCCTGCAGCTGCCGCTTCCTTCAGACTGACATGTTCATGAATGATCGTCGTGAAAAGCCGGTTCTGGAAATGAGCTTTCACTTCGTCATAGATCTCGTGAGAAAAATTTACTTCGGAATTGAAAAGCGTCAACAGCGCATGAACGGCAAGAGGCACTTCCCGGCTCCGGTTTACGACCTGGAGGGTCTCCGAGATCTTCGCAAGCCCGTGAAGTGAGAAAAAAGACGGCTCAACCGGAACCACGACCTCATCGGCCGCATTTAAGGCATTCCAGGTGAGGATTCCGAGATTAGGCGGACAGTCCAGAACTACAACGTCATAATGGCGCTGATCTTCACAAATCCGATTCAGAAGATCGCGGAGCTTGAGATGGTAATTGGGCATAAACCCGAATTCTTCTTCAAGCGCATTCAAGCTGGCATTACATGGGATAAGATCAAAATCGGGTTTCAGACTCCGAATAACTTGAGAGAAAGGCGGAACGATACGCTGAAGCGGGCTTAAAAGATCATAAAGGGTCAACATCCCCTTCTGGGTCTTGATCCCCAACCCAATCGTGGAATGCCCCTGCGGGTCCAAATCGATCACGAGAACTTTCTTCTGCAGAAAATTCAGACACGCTGAGAAATTGATGCTGGTCGTGGTCTTCCCACACCCGCCTTTTTGGTTCGCAATAGCGATAATTCTCAAAAAGATAGTCTCCTTGAATTGAAAATAGTTGGTGTTAATGTAACGGCTTCGCTTAGTAAAGCTTTATAGTAATGAAAGCGCCCTGAGAGAGATCAAAATGTCAGGGAGAAGATCGGCAAGAAAAGCGATAAAACCGGAACTGCTTTAGTAAGATCAATAGCTGCAGAAGACTTATCGGACGGAGAAAACGGATCTCGCTGTTCAGTGCTTTTCGAACATAAGAAGCCGCTCGATCGGGACAACCCCTTTAATATCCCCGCTTCGATCGGTCACCACAGCATAGGACTGGCGTTTCTTCTGAAGCATCAGGAAGGCTTTCGCCAAGGAGGTATCCTCGGAGATAAAAATGGGGGCCCGAAGAAAATCATGAAGCCCTTGAGCATTCTCCTCCTCCCAAAGGATATCGAAGATATAGACCATCCCCATGACAATGGACGGCACTTCCTCGTAAACGAGCATCATACGAACGTGCGTCTCCCGTGCGATTTTTTTGACATCCTCGATTTTGCTATGAATATCCACCATCGGGACCTTCCCCACCGGCACCATCACCGAGGAGACATGGATCCGCTCAAAATCAAGGATGGTATGGATCAATTTTTCTTCCTGGAGTCCTACGATGCCTCTCTGCGTGCTTTCTTCGATAAGTGAGCGGAATTCTTCCTCGTTCACAAAGATATCCCGGACCACGCCCTGCTGGAAAGACGGCCAGACAAAGTCGAGCGCCCTGAAGAACAGGATGATCGGCCCGTACAAAACTGCCTTGAGACCTTTAAGCCAAACGGTCTGCCCCAGCAGAAAAGGGATCGCATTTAAGCGACCGTAATCCTTGGGAACCATTTCCGCGAAAATAATCAGAACCGGAGCGATCACCAACATCACAGCCCATTCGTTGTTCCAACCGCAATATTCCTTAAAGAAGCAAGTTGCGATCGAGATTGCCGTGACGTTCACCACACTATTCCCGATCAGAATCGCGGTCAGAAAATAATTGGGATACTGTTGAAGCTGCATAATGAACCTGGCTTTTTTATCGCCAGTATCCGCCATTTCACGAAGTCGCAGCTTGTTCGCGGAAACAAAAGCCATCTCAGCCCCCGAAAAGAAGGCCGAAGCAACCAACGATAAGAAAAACAGGGTCAGAAGACCGATCATGGCTTTCTCCTGACCGTCACTTGGTGGATGCGCTGACGGACCATATCTTGAATCACAAAATCGAAGTGCTCCGTGCTGAAAATCGCCCCCTTGACAGGAACAACGCCCATTTTTTCAAAAAGATAGCCCCCAAATGTCGTGGCCTCATCCGCCACAAGATACGAAGAGAAAAAATTATTGAACTCCTGGAGACTGATTTTCCCCTCCACCAAATAGAGATCCTCACCCAAACGCCGGATAGGATTCTCAACCTTGGCATATTCATCATAAAACTCCCCGAATATTTCCTCCAAAATATCTTCTTGCGTCACCACCCCGGCCGTTCCCCCAAACTCATCCACGCAAACCGCAAAACGCTCATTCTTGCTTTGAAATGTTTCCAGAAGAGCATCGATCCGTTTGCTTTCCGGAACAAAGAGCGGCTCCAGCATCACCTGCTTTACGTCGGGAAGAGGTTCCTGCAAAAGATAGTTCTGGGACTCAACAACCCCCAGGATATGATCGATCGAACCCTGAAAAACAGGTAACCGTGTAAAGTGAAACTTCCGGATAAGTTCTTCATGCCTTGCCGAAGGTTCCTCAATATCCAAACCGATCAGGTCGGTGCGCGGCGTCATGATATCCTTGACCGGCCGTTCACCCAGCTCCAGGAGCTTTTGAATCATATGACGTTCCTGCCCCCCCAAAACCCCTTCTTCTTCTCCGATTTTCACAAGCACCTTGAGTTCCTTTTCCGAGATCATGTCCGATTGGTCGATCTTTTCATGAACAAGAAAGGAGAGAATACGATCTGTAACAAAACGCATCAGGATTCTAAAAGGTGCAAATAACGCGGCGAAGAACTTCAGGGGCAGGGACACCCATAGGGCCATTTTGATTCGCGACCGTACTGCCAGGATCTTGGGGAGCATCTCACAGAACACAATCAAAAAAACAGTGAACGCTGCCATTAACATGCCAAGCCGCGCGTTCCCGAAAAGCTCGAGAACGACAAGTGTGACCATGGCCGTCGCCAACGAATTCACCGTTAAGTTACCGATCAGAACGGTTCCGAGCGTTTTACGTGGCGCTTGCAAATGTTCAAAGATCCACTTTGAAAGATGAGGGTATCCCTCTTTCAGTTTGCGCTTATCCAACTTAGACAGAGAAAAAAGAGCCGTTTCGGACGCGGAAAAGAAAAAGGAGAACAAGAAGAGCACTCCCAAAACGACCCCGTGAAAAGTTGTATTCATCGTCTAGTCTTTCCGGTAAAGCGCATGCGTGTGGATATATTGAAGAACTTTCTGAGGAACATGATCGCCCACATCCCGTCCGTGTTTGATCGCCTCCCGGATCCCGGAGGCCGAGATCGGACATAAAGGCATCTGAATCCATTCGGCACGGGCCCCTTCCGGCGCACAAACTTCACCCGGGCCTCGCTTCGCCACCAAAAACAAAATCTTTTTTTTGAGCTCGACAGAACGATGCCAGGTATCGATCCCTTCAAACGCGTCTTTTCCAAGGATTAAAAAGAATGTGCTTTCGGGAGATTTTTTCTCAAATTCCGAAAGCGTATCAAAAGTATAAGAAGCGCCCTTTCGCTTGAGCTCACAGTCAGAGAGCTCGAAAGAAGGCTCACCCTGGATGGCCAGGCGAACCATTTCGTAACGATCTGCAGCAGAGGTGAGCGAAAGAAGTTCTGGTTTGTGGGGTGGCAAATTGGCGGGAACAAAGATAACTTTATCGAGCGAGAATTGAACCCGGGCATTTCGAGCAAGTTCCAAATGCCCACGGTGGACAGGATCAAAGGTCCCTCCCAAAATACCGATCTTCATGCGGAAAGACCGCTTTTAAGAACGTATATGGCCATTCCCTTCCACGATATATTTATACGACGTGAGCCCTTCCAGCCCCATCGGGCCGCGCGCATGGATCTTGTCGGTTGAAATCCCGATCTCCGCGCCGAACCCGTATTCGAATCCGTCAGAAAAACGAGTCGAGGCATTGACCATTACCGATGACGAGTCTATTTTCGCCTTAAAGATCTTGGCCGCTTTTGCGTCTTGGGTTACGATCGCGTCCGTATGATGGGAACCATGAGTTTCAATGTGCTGGATCGCCTCTTCAAGATCTTTGACAACACGTACCGCGAGGATCTTTTCCAAGAATTCATGACCGAAGTCGGCCGCCTTAGCGCGCTTCGCCCAAGGAATAAAACGGCAAGTCGCGGCATCGCCCCGGACTTCGCAGCCTCCCTGTTGAAGCAGATCGCCCGCCATCGGCAGAAATTTTCCGGCGATATTTTGATGTACCAGGAGTGTCTCCATCGCGTTACAAACCCCCGGACGCTGAAGTTTGGCGTTTAACGTGATCGCGACAGCCTTTTTGGGATCGGCATTTTTATCGACATATACGTGGCAGATCCCCTGATAGTGTTTGATCACAGGAATACGCGATTTCTCCACAACCCGGCGGATCAGTTTTTCCCCGCCGCGCGGGATCACAAGATCGATCCGGCCTTCTTGTCCCAAAAGAAAATCCAGCGCGGCATAATCCGTTGTCGTCACAAGATTCACATGAAAAGGCGAGAGTCCGTGTCGTTTGAGAGACTCTTTAAAGATTGATACGAACGCGCAATTGGAAGCCATTGCCTCACGTCCGCCGCGAAGGATCGCTACATTTGAACTCTTGAGACAAAGCGCCGCACATTCCACGGTCACGTTCGGACGGGACTCATAGATCATCAGGATCACACCCAGCGGCACGGTCACTTTTTGTAGCTTGAGACCGTTCGGCCTCTTCCAACTCGCCTGCACATGACCGATGGGATCCTTGAGATGGGCAACCGCCCGAACACCTTCCGCCATGTCCTTGATACGCTTTTCATTGAGCGTTAAACGGTCGATCATCGCCGATGAAAGCCCGCTCGCTTGGGCTTTATTAAGATCTTTACGGTTCGCAGCAACAAGCCATTTTGTTTTCCTCTCGATCCTAGAAGCAATATCCAAAAGAAGCTTACGCTTAAAAACCGAGGACTCTTGTCCAGCTTGAGATGCCGCCTTCCGAGCGCCCACAAGCACTTTCTCCAATTCACGTTTCCAATTCATCGTTCGCTCCAGATCACGAGATCGTTGCGATGGATCACTTCATCATGAGATTTTTTGCCAAGAATCGCCTGAATTTCGTCGGTCCGTTTTCCGAAAATCCGGCTAAGATCCCGGCTATTGTAGTGCACCACTCCGCGACCAAAG
Organism: Candidatus Omnitrophota bacterium; assembly: GCA_903856085.1. Taxonomy (GTDB): domain Bacteria; phylum Omnitrophota; class Omnitrophia; order Omnitrophales; family Aquincolibacteriaceae; genus Aquincolibacterium; species Aquincolibacterium lacustre. The sequence goes on from CAIOAT010000042.1 coordinate 50,334, forward strand.
ACTTTACCGTCCGGCGTTTCGAGCTCCACAACATTTCCTTGATCGAAATCCCCCTTCACCTTAACGATCCCACCGGGCAACAAACTTTTTTTCGCAAGCAGTGCCTGATAGGCCCCACCATCGACTACGATGCTGCCACTTCGGGTCGCTGAGAAGGCTATCCACTTGTGCCGCATATCCTTTTTGGCCCCGGCGGTGATGAATAAAGTCCCGACATCTTTCCCGCTAAGGATCTCCTGCAGAATATGCGGCTTGTGACCATTCACGATCATAAAAGGAATCCCGAGACGCATCGCCACTTGTGCGGCTTTGAGCTTCGCGCGCATACCGCCAACGGTCTCTTCCCGCTTTTTATCCGCTAAATGCAGCACGAGCTTATTGTCGATCTCATCTTCGGAAGTCACTTCCCGGACACGGGTTCCATCTCTCAGGAGGAAACCCTCCGCATCCGAAAGATTGACGAGAAGGTCCGCACCCACCAGATGCGCCACATGAACCGAAAGAATGTCATTGTCCCCAAAGGCGATCTCTTCGACCGCCACAGTATCGTTCTCATTGACGATCGGAAGGATGTTGAGCTTCAAGAGCGTCTCCAGGGTATTGCGAGCACAAAGGAACCGCTTGCGATCCTCCAGCCCATCGCGTGTCAGGAGCAGCTGGGCGGTATGCACTTTTTTCTTTGCAAAAAAACTCTCATAGGCATGCATGAGCTTCCCCTGCCCAATGGCAGCACAAGCCTGAAGTTCCGCCATTGCTTTCGGCCGCTTTTTAAAACCGCAACTTTTCATCCCGAGCGCGATCGCGCCGGAGCTTACCAGGACCGGCCGCCGGCCTTTCTTGATAAGCGCATAAATCTCTTGGCAGACACGGGCATGCTCCTTATGGGAAAAACTTTCCCCCCGAGTTTTGAGGATGCTTGTGCCGATCTTGATGACGATCTTTTGGGCATGACGGACGCGATCAGACATGGCCTTCGTTCTCGATCTTCTCATGGACGAACTTCATGAGAGATTCTACCCCTTCCCCGGTTTTCACCGAAATCAAAAAATAGATCAGTCCCAAACTCTGGAGCTCTTCCTGGATTTTCCCAATATCGTGTCCAAGATCGATCTTGTTAACCACCACCACACTCGGAATCTGCCGAAAAGCAGCATCGTGCTCATAAACAATCCTCTGCAAAGCACTCAACCCTTCGATGGCGGTATGGGAGAACTTCAAGGTCGCGTCGATCATGAACACGATGAGCTTGGCGCGAGCCAAGTGCCTTAAAAAATCAGTTCCCAATCCCCGCCCGTCCGTGGAGCCTTCAAAAATGGACGGAAGCTCGCAGAAATTGATCTGTTTATAGTCGTCATACGGGTGAACCCCCAGCACGGGACTGCGGGTCGCAAAAGGATAATCCTTGCCTTCCACAGGGGCCCGCGTCAAATGGTGGAGCAGCGAGGATTTCCCGGAGCTGGGAAGCCCCACAAGAAACACATCCGCCATGATTCGAAATTCCACATCGATTTCGAGGTTTTCGCCTTCTTCACCGGAAGTCGCCGTTTTGTCCCCGATATTCCCGGACCCACCCCGGCCCCCTTTAGCTACAATCACTTCTTCACCCTCGAGATAAAGATCCCGGATCGCAAGATGGTTCTCGCGGCGATAGATTGAAGTCCCGATCGGAACCAATACGATCAGGTCCGGCCCTTTGCTTCCACGTTTATTGTCGCTGCTACCGTGTTCGCCGGACGCTGCATCCAAATGCTGTTTCAATCTAAGACGATCAAGACCCGGAGCGTTATGCGAAGCGCGGAAGATCACGCTCCCCCCGTCACCACCATCGGCACCGTTGGGAACTTTTTTATGGTCCTTACGGTGGTTATAACTTTCACAGCCTTTACCACCGCGTCCGCCCTGAACTTTGAGATGTATTTTATCAACTAGCATAGAGGTCCTTAAAAAGAGAAAAGGCCAAAAAGCTTAGGATCGCTTTTTAGCCTTTTCGAACTTGGTTGGAACTGGATTAACTCGGAATAATATGGACAGATCGGTTCGCCCGGAACTCCACGATCCCAGCTCGCTTCGCGAAAAGAGTGTAATCAGTGCCGATCCCGACAAAATTCCCGGGGTGGTACCGCGTTCCACGCTGACGGACGATAATGCTACCCGCGGTGACCTTCTGCCCGCCATAGGCCTTGACGCCCAAGCGTTTGGAATTGGAGTCTCTTCCGTTGGTTGTACTTCCCTGACTCTTTGTATGTGCCATGTTTTCCTCTAAAAGATGATTGTACCGCGTTACTGTTTGATTTTAAGGGTTCGCAGTACGACACCGTTAACCCATAAAAATAAATCGAGAACGGTGTTAGCTAACTTTGATCTCTTTGACAAGCAATCGGAGCAAATCCTGCCGATGCCCCTGCTTCTTCCGGGACGACTTACGTCGGCGCATCCGATAATGGATCAGTTTGGGACCTCGAAACTCCCCGAGATTTTCGCACACAATGGTAGCCCCCGCGATCACCGGGGTCCCGACCTTCACTTGGCCTCCATCCTGAACGAGCATCACCTGGTCCAAAACAACCTCTTTTTGACCCTCAGCCACATCCAATAACTCGACCTCTATCACTTGCTGAGGCGCCACCCAATACTGCTTGGAACCCGTCTCAACGATTGCATATTTTTCCATGAAATGACTCCTTTGAATTTAAGAGAGCGCATATCTTATGGGAATTCACTAGGGCTGTCAATGCTTTTTAAAAAACCGCAACCCTTTGGAATAAAAAGGGTTAGGTGTTCGGAACAGGCGGGTCGAAAAAATCCACAACAAGTCTAAGCGGCTCACTTCTTCCAATCGTTGAGGGACCAATCAAAAGAGGGATACTCTATCTTGTAGTTGCCTTCCTGAAGATATTCTCCCTTAGCCTCATCTTCAAGATAATATGCCAAAAAAGAAAGCACCGCGTTATCATTCGCTGAAAACTTACCATGGGATTCGGGGGTCCCAAAATCCAGCTTGAAATCTTTTGCATACCATTTGAAGATCCTCGAGATCTGGATCTTTTTCCGGCCGGGGGTGATATCCACATAGGCAGGGTTTGTCACGAATTTCCTTGTTAAAAGAAAAAGCTGCCCTTCCACTTTAGGCCCCGTGAATGCTTCAGTCATCAGCTTAGGGCCGCCCTTCGCTGCCACAGAAAGTGCCAGGTGGACCTTCTCGTCATGATAGACAGCCATCAGGTTCTTCACCCGAATGTCGTTGAGACTGTATTGACTTTGATCCTTAGATCTCTTGCCGAAATGGAACAACGCGATATCCCAAAAACTCGGGATCTTCTGGACCGACGTCACAGGATAGTTCTCGATCACTAGTTTAATCAGCACCACGTGATACACATTCAGCCAGAACGCCAACGCCTCTTCCCGAGGCCACGAAGCAATCTCCGATTCCTTCACCGCCATCAAGCTTGCGAGATAATCATTCAGATCCTTCGGATCTTTCGTGATCGACTGATAATTTACCTCGCCTCTTTCGTTCACATTTTTTTTAAGGAAGGCATCCCAAGCGGAGTGATCAAACGCCGTCGCTGCATGAAGACCAGCGGGAAAGGAGCACAGAAGAAAAATCAGGATGAAAATTTTCTTTTGAAATGACATGGGGCAATAATCCTAGAAACGAATACCGTGCTGTTTGAGGAACACTTGGTCATCATCGTTGAGTTCACACTTCAGCTCCCCCGTCCTGAAATGCTCGCTCATCGCCCCTTCTTCAAACATCTCTTCGATCTCGTCGAATTCTTCCGGAGAAAGCGGCGACATATTCAGAAAGAAAATATTCACTTCAGGGCTTTTATCTTTCATATCTTTAAAGAATTTCATCATTTCCGCAGGACTTTTCCCTTCCAGAGGATACTGACTCATAATCTTTTTGAGAAGGCTCATCAATTGCTTCATGTTCTGCTCGAATTCTTTGTCAAAACTCATAAACACTCCTTCAGATAAACTATTTATAAGAACGTTCGCTCTGATGCCACAAAACATCTAAATTTAGAGGTGTGCGGCAAAGTTCTGTTAACTCTTAACATCAAATAGAGACAAGACTAACGATGATCGTCTAAAAACGCTTGGACTGCCAAAGCTGCGGCACAACCTTCGCCGCAAGCCGCCACCAATTGACGCACAGCCCCTTGGCGCACTTCCCCGGCCGCAAAAACCCCAGGCACGGACGCTGCCAGAGAGGAATCGGTTACGACATACCCCTTGTCATCTAAGGCCACCAGACCTTTGGCAAGATTGCTGTTAGGATCGTGCCCAATAAAAACAAATATTCCGTCCGCCGCAACCTTTTGTATCGCGCCGGTCTTGATATTCCTTAAAAGAACAGCCTCCACTTTTTTTTCACCTTCAATTTTATCAACAACAGAATCCCAAACAAAGCTTATCTTGGAATTCATTTTAGCTCGTTCTTGCAGGATCGAACTCGCCCGCAATTGATCACGACGGTGGACGATCGTCACCCTCTCGGCGAACCGCGTCAAAAAGATCCCTTCCTGAAGAGCAGAATCTCCGCCGCCGACGGCCAAAACTTTTCTGCCTTTAAAGAAAGCCCCGTCGCAGGTCGCACAATAAGAAACACCCTTGCCCGTAAGCTCTTTTTCATGAGGAACCCCTAGTGTGCGGAACGAGGCGCCCATCGCGAGAATAACAGTCCGAGCCGCATAGCTCGTCTCAGTGCTAACGGCTTCAAAAATACCCTCTTTTTTTGAAAGATGCGTCACTTCTTCATAAATAATTTTCGTTCCGTAGCGTAAGGCCTGGGCTTCCATTTTCTGAGCGATCTCAGTCCCCAAAACACCTTCGGTGAAACCGGGATAATTCTCCACCCAATCGGTCGAGGCAATCTGCCCGCCCGATACAAGCTTTTCGAAAAGGATTGTGGAAAGATTGCCGCGTGAGGCATAAAGAGCGGCGGTCAGCCCCGCACCACCGCCACCGATGATCATCACATCGTAGATCTTTTTTTCCATGTCCTAGACCTCGTAAACGCTCGCCGTTTTCAATATATCTTCTTCAACGAACACAGGAACTTTTGCGCGTAAGGCGATCGCCACACTATCGGAAGGCCTGGAATCGATCACCACCGTTTGCCCGTCTTCCTTGAGGATATGCAACTTGGCATGGAACGTATTGCTCTCAAGCTTGTCGATCACGACCTTCTGGAGTTTGCCGCCAAGCTCCTGAACGATTTTGAGCATTAGGTCATGGGTCATAGGCCGCGGTGGCTTGACGTTGCCAAGTTTCAATTTAATCGCATGAATTTCCGGCAGACCGATCACGACGGGAAGAAACCGGTTCCCGTCCTTTTCACGGAAGACCACGAGTTGCTCATGCCGGTTCTCATCAACCTTGATCTTACTTAAGACCATTTCAATCATCAATAGCCTCGGGATGAGCCGTGGACGTGTGAAATTCGGAGACTTCGGGGGAACTCGCGGGTTTACGTTGTTCCAATGGAGAGACCTCTTGTTTTATCTTCTCGGCCAAATGCCGCTGGGCCTGCTTTGCTTCGATCACTTCGCGCTCGATTGCTTCCTGTTCCGCGAGGAGTTTGCGCATATCCTCCTCACGTTCACGAATTTCGGATTCGATCTTCTCCTGTTGTTTTACCACCTGCTTCAGGCGCAACTCTTTGGTCACAAGCTGATCATGAAGCTGGGACTTTTTCTGCACAGTCTCACGTTGATCCAACTCGGCGTGAAGCTGACGAATCTGCTTGCGGGCATTTTCAAGATCCATTTCCCGAGCCTCGAGCTGTGCAAGACGCACCTGCCAGGACTTCTGCTGATCCTCAAAAGATCCCCGCATCTGCCGAATCTCTTTTTCAAGCTCTGAAGATTTCTGCTCCCACCGCTTGGCCTGTTGCGTCTGCAGCTCTAATTCTTGGATCAAACGGGTTTCACTCGACTGAACGATCTTCTTACCCTCCTCGATATTCTTGATCTTTGCGTGAAGACCCTCCGCTAGAGTTTTTTGATTTTCCATCTCTCTCCGGAACTGAGCGGCTTGGCTCTCCCCTTCGCGACGCGCTTGTTCCTGCTCGTCCTTAGCGCGCTGAAGATCATTCTTCGCGGCATGAAAACTTTTGAGAAGTGCCTGTTTCTCTTGAAGCAACTCTTTATGAGTCAGATCACGCTCTTCGAGCTGTTTGAGGAATTCTTCGGACTTATGATCTTCGGAACCAAGCTTTTCTTCGAAATACTGACGGGTCTGGCGAAACTCCTCGCGAAGGAGCTCGTATTTCTCCTCTGCGTGATTCACCAAAGCCTGCAATTCCTGGGCTTCTTTTTCTTTCTGTTTTCTCGCGGCCTCGCTCAATTGCACGGCTCTTTCCTTTTCCGAGACCTCCGCCTGCGCCTTTTCAAGTGCCTTTCGAAGCTGACTCACACTCTCTTTCAGCCCCACGCTCTCCTTCAAAAGCTTTTCTCGTTCTTCCTCAAGAATGCTCCGAAAATGACGGTTATTTTGATTGGACATGCCGTTCTTTGCAGGGGACCGCGTATCGCCGCGCTCCGAAGAAACGCCTTCGTTCTGTACCCACGACCGGATTTCCTGGATCGCTTCACCGTGATCTAGCTTTTCGGTTTCATTTTTCTGTGGAGACACCGCAGGGGATCCCAGCTGATGTAGAAATGCGAGATTCGGCGGCGTAGGCCATACGGTCCGATAGCATCGTCGCTTCAAAAAGCTGTCATTACTCACCACAATATCCGTTTGAGAACTCCGGAAATATTGCTTCACCTGAAGCGCAGTCGCATACAGAAGATTATCCATCAGGATGATGGGGGTGTTTTGGACAAGATCGAGAGCTTCGTCCACGGGAAGGCGAAAAGCCTTGGCAATTTCACGAGCTATTTTGTTGCGTTCCAGCTCACTCTTAAGGGGATTGAGGACCACGAACCAATCCTGCCCGCCTGGTTGAACCTTTTTAGTGCCTGTAAGCATGCCAACCCCTGAAGGTCTTTGATCAGAAAAGAAAAGGATGCGTGATGAGGTCTAAATCCCTGCTCGTCTTAGAACGTAATCCTCTCGGCGATCTCATGGATCACCGGAATCTCCCACCGCTCCCCCATCAGCACCTTCACAATCCCGATGAGTGAAAGGATCCCGAGAACCACAAACGCCAACGTAAATACCAAGTCCCCCAATGCGGGAACGACCTTCAGGATTGCCGCGGCCAACTCCAGGATAAAAAGCACCAGGGCCTGTTTTCCGTGAAAAAGCGCAAACTTGTTCTCTTTCTTGAGTACAAGCGGCACAAAACAAAGAAAGCTCAGATAGCCAATCGCCGCAAAAAACTGCGCATCCTGAATCTCCGGGTCCTTGGGCGCCACAACTTTTTCATTCGCAGTCATCATTTCTCCTTCGTTTAAACAAGCAAGCTATTATAGGAAGACCCGTGCTCAACCGTCAAGGTGCAATCCTGAAAAATTGATACCGCTAATCCATCGAGTCGCACGTTGACCCGGATCACGCAACCGCGGGATTTGTTTCACGACAAACCGGTGGAATCGTCCGTTCCATCGGAATAAAAAAACTCCCCACTTCGCATACTCCGATGAACATCCGGCGCAACATGTAAACAGTTCCCATGCCTAATCCTGGGAAAAATCCGGAACCGCCTTGATCCTTCATGTCCGTATGGATCGTACACGGGATTTCGGCAAAGCTGGTCACAATGTTCTCAAGTCCGCGACCGAACTTTGTTCCGATCCCGTACATGTAATCGCCAACCGTCTCTTCGGCAGACACAAAAGGCACCAACAGCAACATCCCCACGGTCATTAAAAGCAATATTCTGATGCGCATAAACCTGCTCCTAGGAACCCTTGCGAACCATACGCCAGGGATGTAATTTTAGGTCCGCAGTCATGTCGCGAAGATTTGCGGAAACCTCATGAAAATTGCCAAGGGTTTTCGAGATCTCTTCTTTATTCCCTCCGACCACATCGTTTACGGTCTTCAGCAGCGGATTCAAGCTTTCGGTCATCTTCGCCACCTCATCCGCCAAAAGATTCATCTTACGGATTAGGACATGCATCGGGATCGGATCCACGCCCTCGATCACTTTGCCAGCTTCCATGGGAGGAGCATCTTTCGAACCAACGGAAATCTCGATAAACTTTTCTCCCATCATCCCAAGGGTATCGATATACGCCACACTATCCTTGCGGACAAAGGCGTCCTGAGAAACCTTGATTGTCACCAAAACAGGCCTAGCTTGCCCTCTCAGGATCTGGATACTATCCACCTTGCCGACTTCGCGACCCGCATAATAAACGGGCGCGCTGTCGCTCAAACCGCTCAAGTATCCGAACTGAACCTTCCATTCGTTGGCCCCTTTCTTAAAATAGCCTCCGACCACGAACGTGAGCACCAGCAGCAGAACGAGTGCGACCAGCACAAAAAATCCTGATTTAATCTCGGATGACGAATAAGCATTTGATGAATCCATCTTTTCCTCCTCTGGAAACGACTTCTTAAGTGGAAAGAAGCCCTTTTAAATAAGCTTCGCTAGTTTGTTTGAACGGGATGACACCTTCGGACTCTCCATGAATAAACTGCTGAACATACGAATCTTTTGAATTTTTGATCTCGTCGGCCGTACCCACCTGCAGCACTTTGCCTTTATGAAGAATGATGATTTTGTCAGCAATACGGAATGCGCTTTTCATTTCATGCGAAACCACCACAGAAGTAATATTGAGTTTCTTGCTGAGATCCAGAATCAGGCGATCGATCATGCTTGCAGTAATCGGGTCCAGACCCGCACCCGGTTCGTCATAGAACACTATTTTCGGGTCAAGTGCGATCGCACGCGCGAGTGCCACGCGTTTTTTCATCCCGCCCGAGATTTGATGCGGCATGAAATCCTCAAAACCTGTCAGCCCCACCAGCTCCAATTTCACACGAACAATGATACGGATGATCTCAGGAGAAAGGTCCGTGTGCTCCTTGAGTGGCACCGCAACGTTCTCCCCAACGGTCATAGAATTAAAAAGCGCCGATCCCTGAAAGAGCATGCCAAACTTACGCCGAACTTCGTTCATATCCTTTTCTTTGAGCCCCACGATGTTCTTGCCATCCACCAAGATCTCACCAGAAGTCGGTTGATGCAAAGCAATCAGATGACGTAAAAGGGTCGTCTTGCCGCACCCCGAGCCTCCCATAATGACCGTGATCTTACCCCGCGGAAGCGTGACGTTGATACCGTCCAGCACGTAAGATCCCCGAAACGCTTAACAAGATTCTTGACTTCGATAACAGGTTCTTCAGATTCGCTCATAAATTCCTCACGTGGGCAAGGCGTAATAAATGACCGCCGTCGCCAAACAATCCACCACAATGATCAGCACGATCGAGATCACAACCGCTTGTGTTGTAGCTTTCCCTACCGCATCCGCGCCGCCGGAAACAGAAAGCCCCTGGTGACAACTGACAAGTGCAATCAGAATGCTAAAAATAAAACTCTTGAGAAGCCCGGTATAGATGTCTTTGAGAACAAGGGCATCAATACTCTTGGCGATATAAAGACTGGAATTGATCCCAAGACCCGTCGTCCCGATTGCCCAGCCACCGATCATCCCCATGACATCTACAATGACCGCCAAGCACGGCAACATCAAAGCCAACGCAAGAACACGCGGCACAACGAGATACCGGATCGGATTAATGCCCATGGTAGTAAGCGCATCCACCTCTTCCTGAACCATCATGGTCCCGATCTCGGCTGCCATCCGTGCGCCAATGCGTCCAGAGATCACGATCGAAGCGATCAAGGGTCCGAGTTCACGGGCCATCGCAACGCACACAAGACTCCCCGTGTACATGATAGCCCCAAAGGTTTTTAAGGAATAAGCCGCTTGCAGGGCGAGTACCGTCCCGACCGAAGCTCCCACTAGCGAAACGATCGCCGTGGAATCAATGCCGATCAAGACCATCTGGCGAAAAAGCACTTCACGAGGGATGACCTTCTTTTTAAAGAAAGCCGAGATCGTATAACCAGCAACCGCCGCCCCTAGCTCCCACAACCGGGCGACACCCGCCAAAACAAAAAGCAAACCCTGTCCGATATTGCCTGCGAATTCTTTCATATGTAAATATTCCTTAAATGTCCGCTCAGGTTTTAGCGCCTAAACACTCGACCGCCTCCGCGACGGTGGCGGTGATCTCAAAAATGCTGTCAAGTTTTGCGATCTCGAAAACACCTCGAACCGTGGAAGTGAGCGCCGCGAGAATAAGCCGGCCTTGATAGCGTTTAGCCTTCTGGAATGCTTCTACAAAGGTCGCGATGCCGGAACTGTCCATATAGTCCACGCCGCCCAAGTTCACAAGGATCTTGGGAGCCTGTTTCGCGGTCAATTCCGTCAATTTTTCACGAAGTTCAGGCGAAGAATGATAATCCAATTCCCCGGAAAGTTCTAACACTTGAATATCCCCTTGATTCGACGATTGTATTTTCATAGTTCACCTTCCCTTTTCAAATTTTGGTCCTGTGCTTGATCAAACGAAGCCGGTTCCCTTCCGGGTCCTGATCGTCATAGATCATCTGATCCATGATCGTCCTGATAAAATGAACTCCCAGACCGCCCGGTTTGTGGCGTGGAAGTTCCGGGGAGGGCACTTGAGTCGGATCAAACTTCTTACCCCAGTCCTCCAGCACAATTTCGATCTTATCGTCAGAGGTTCCAACGGTCACCGCCATCTTGCCCGATTTGCCCTGATAAGCGTGCCTGATAATATTCGTCAAAGCCTCATCGACCGCTAAAAGAATCTCTTCGGCGGACTTCTTTTCCCATCCCGCCTGGTTCAGAATGTGGCGAAGTTCCTTTCGGAAAGGCGAAAGAACCTCGGACGAGGCTGTCAGTTCAAATCTTTTTTCCACTCGACCCCCTGCTGGAGGAGTTCCCGGAGGATCGTGCGAGACGAAAAGATTCTCCGAGTCCTTTCTTTCGCAAAGCACATCTGAAGATACCGCGCGACGATATCGACTTCGAGATTGACCTCAAAACCCACCCGTTTGATCCCAAGAGTTGTGACTTGAAGCGTGTGCGGTATCACCGCGATCTGAAATATCTTCCCGCGAACTTTCTGCACTGTCAAACTAATCCCGTCGCAAGCAATCGATCCTTTGTCCGCGAGAAGTGCGATTATATCCTTGGAGGCCGTCAGGAACAAGGTCGTATTCTTCTTTCGCTTTTCGATCTTCACAATCGTACCACGACCATCAATATGCCCTGTGACGAAATGCCCGCCAAGCCCATCCCCGATCTTCAAAGATCTCTCAAGGTTCACGCGTCCTCCGCGTTCCAGCATTCCCAGCGTGGTCGCTTCCAGAGTTTGGCGCACCACATCCACTTCAAAACCTCTGGCGCTCGCGCGCACTGCGGTGAGACACACCCCGGATACCGCGATGCTGTCCCCGACCTTCAAACCTTTTTCTTTTTTCTGAAAGCGAAACCCGAACCGGACTTGGCCGCCGCGCTCTTCTTTCTTTATAACGATACCCTGATTCTCAACAATGCCTGTAAACATAATCTCCTCGCCTTATTTTTTATGAAATGATCCTTCAAAAATCCAATCATCTCCTGAACGCATGACCTTGTCCGTCTTAAACAAGAACGCCTCCTCCGGCGTTCTCACCCCAAATCCCTCCACCGAAGTCTTGGCATTACGCCCACCGAAGACCTTAGGTGCGAGGATCCAAAAAGCGCGGTCCACGCACCCCGCTTCCAAAAAGGACCATGCCAATTCCCCTCCGCCTTCGACCAAGAGTTTAGTCACACCCAACGACGCGAGTTTTTTAAGAAGCTCACGCACTTCGATCCTGCCGCGTTTTTCCTTAACAGGCAAAAGCATCAGCGTTCCTTTTTGAGTCTCCGTTTTTTTAACAATCGTCTTAAGCTCTTTTTCTGAGAATACGAGAATCGTAAGCCGATTGTCTTCAAAGATACGCGCTTTCCGGGACCAACCTTGGGCGGAGATCATCACGATCTTCCATGGTTTTCCGGCAGCAAGAGAGCTCGAACCTTTCGGGACGGTGAGTCGGGGATCATCCTGACAGAACGTGTTCTTCCCCACCAGGACTGCGTCATGACTTGCCCGAAGCTTGTGGACGAATTTCCGTGAAAGCGGCGAAGAGATCCAGCGAGAGAAACCCTCCCGCGTTGCGATCTTGCCATCCAAGGTTTGCGCCATCTTGAGCGTCACAAATGGACGCTTTGCGGTCATCGTTTTAAAAAAACCTTCATTTTGCCTCCGAATTTCATCTTCTAGAATGCCGATGGTGACGGTGATTCCCTGTTCGCGCAGAAAACGGACCCCTTTACCGTGATTCAAAGGATTGGGATCCAGACAACCGATCACGACTTCCCGGATGCCTTTTTCCTTGATGAGAGGCGCGCAAGGCGGTGTTTTCTGCCAGGTTGCGCAAGGTTCCAGGGTCACATAAAGGGTAGCGCCTTTGGCTTTTTTCCCTGCCTGAGCCAGGGCATGGGGCTCGGCGTGCGGCCCGCCAAATTTTTCATGAAAACCGGAACCTACGAGCTTTCCTTTGGAAACGACACAGGCGCCAACCATGGGATTGGGACTGACGCAAAAACGTCCCCTCTCCGCCAAAGCGATCGCTCGCTTCATCCATATTTCATGCGGCGGAAGGGTCATGGTCCTTGGGATTTTTCGGCTTTTCGGTGTGATTGATCTTATCGAGGATGCCGTTGACGAACTTGCCGGATTCTTCCTGCGAAAATTTCTTGGCGAGATTCACAGCTTCATTGAGAGTGACCTTCGGCGGAACATCGGCCAGATAAAGGAGTTCATAAGTCGCGAGTCGCATGACATTTCGGTCGATCATGGCCATCCGGGAGAGTTCCCAGTTGTCCGCATACTTCTCAAGAACCTTGTCGATCTCCACTTGATGTTCTACGGTCCCGAGAGCGAGCTTTTCAGAAAAACGCCGGGTCTCCTCGGAGTAAGTCTCATCTTGTTCGGACCAAAATTTCTCCAGGATCTGCGGCATGGGTTCAGGGTTCATCTCATACTGATAGAGGATCTGAAGCGCGCATTCACGCGACTGGGTTCTTTTACGAAGCATTTTTTCCTTTATGTCCGGCCCGAAACGAAAACGTTACTTTTTCCGTTTTCGGATCTTGGGACTTTTTATCTTTTCGGATAATTGCTCATTAAGACTCGCGATCTCAAGTGCCGCCAGAGCAGCCTGTTCGCCTTTATTGCCGTGTTTCAGGCCTGCCCGGTCGATCGCCTGCTCCAGATTATCCACCGTGATCACACCGGTTGCGATCGGAGTTCCGGTCTCAAGCGCCACCTGATCGATCCCGCGCGTCAGCTCGTTTGACACGCACTCAAAGTGGTAAGTCCCTCCGCGGATCACACAACTGAGAGCGATCACTACATCGCAATGCCTTCGGGCCTTCAACTGTTTGCAAAAAAACGGCACTTCCAAACCTCCTGGGACCCAAACGATCTTGATATTCTTTTCTGGCACCCCAGCCTTGCGCAAGGTCGTCACGGCTCCCTCTAACAGGCGATCGGTGATGTACTTATTGAACCGGGAAACAACAATCCCGAATTTTTTATTCCCGGCAATGAGTTTCCCCTGATACGTGGTCATGGATTCGGATCGCCTTCCAAGATATGCCCGAGTTTGTCTTTTTTAGTTTGCATGTATTTTGCGCTGACAGGATTCGCGGGCATGATGATCGGAAGGCGCTCCACCACCTGCAGTCCATAACCCTCCAGCCCTACGATCTTGCGAGGATTATTCGTCATGAGACGAAGCTTCGAAAGACCGAGGTCATGCAGGATCTGCGCCCCGATCCCATAATCCCGAAGATCCGGTTTAAACCCCAGCGCTTCGTTCGCCTGAACCGTATCAAGCCCATGTTTATCCTGAAGTTCATAAGCCTTAATCTTATTCGCCAAACCGATCCCACGGCCTTCCTGGCGCATGTAAAGAATCACGCCGGCGCCTTCGCGTTGGATCATTTTCATGGCCGCGATGAGCTGTTCCTGGCAGTCGCAACGGATAGAACTCAAGACTTCCCCCGTAAAACATTCGGAATGAACGCGCACCAGCGCTGGCTTATCGCCGATCTGTCCCTGAATAAGTGCAACATGTTGAGCCCCGTCAAGAACCGACTCATAGATTCGAATGGTCCAGATCCCGAACTTTGTCGGAAGTTGAGCCTCGCTCACTTTTTGGACGAGCTTGTTTGTTTTCGTACGGTAAGCAATAAGATCACGGATGGTCCCGATCTTGAGATCATGCATTTTCGCGAACTCTTTGAGATCAGGAAGGCGTGCCATTTTTCCATCATCATTAACGATCTCACAGATCACAGCAGCAGGAGGCAACCCGGCAGCCTCCACTAGGTCGACGGCCGCTTCGGTATGTCCGGCACGACGTAACACACCGCCCTGTTTGGCCTTCAGCGGAAAAATATGCCCGGGGATCACAAGGTCTTCGCGTTGGGTCTTAGAGTCGGCCAGAAGCTCAATCGTTCGATTGCGGTCATAGGCCGAAATCCCGGTCGTAACACCTGTCTTTGCGTCCACCGATACCGTAAAGGCGGTCTTCATGGCATCTTCAGGATTCGGGTTCATTTGATCGAGCCCCAAGACCTGAATACGATCCGCCGTCATGGGAACACAGATCAGTCCCCGCGCAAATCTCATCATGAAATTAATCATCTCAGGGGTCGTCTTGGACGCAGCGAAAACAATATCCCCCTCGTTCTCGCGGGTCTCGTCATCGGTCATGATGACCATGCGACCTTCGCGAATATCCTGAATGATCTCTTCCGTTGTGTTGAGCATTTTTATAACGTCTCCGGGTCACGCACAAGACACTACTGGGCTATGGTAACAACAACCTGTTTTCTTGTCAAAACCTGTTTTCCTAAGTCATTCATTAGAAGTGACTTACGAGTCTTGACGGAAAAACTTCAGGAGATTTCCGTTAAGCTGAGGGGTTTTGCAAGGCATCTCTTTGGCGATGAGAAACAACCGAGGAACCTTGAGGCCTTGTTCGCTTCTTTCAAAAGCTAAAACCTCTTCGTGAGCAAAACAACCAGAGCCTCAAGGGTTTTGCCTATCGAGCCATGAACTTTTTAATTTTGTAATATTGCTAAAGAAAGCGGCAATCCAAAGTTCACCGTTAGCGCTTTTTTACCTAAAGCGCCGCTACGCGGGCTTATTAATCTTGGCCTTCAGAATCGCGCTGGTCTGATCCAGAACGTCCATGATATTGATCGGCACAGCAAGCACCACCGTATTCGAAGCCGTGGGCCCAAGACCGTCTATGGTTTGAAGGGTCCTGAGCTGCATAGCCCCAGGGCTTTCCGCCATGATCTTAGCTGCCAGAGCAAGATTCGCCGAGGCATCCCGATCGCCTTCCGCTTTGGTGATCGTCGCACGTTTTTCCCGTTCGGCCGAGGCCTGACGCGACATCATTTTCTTGAGATCTTCCGGCATGTCGATATCCTGGATCCGGATGCCGGTCACTTCAAGGCCCCAAGCTTCCGTGTCTTTTTCCACATTCGCCTCGATCTTCTTACCGATCTCCTCGCGCTCGGTGAGAAGCTGGTCAAGCGTCATCTGCCCGATCACATCACGAAGCGAGGTCTGGGAATACTGCGAGATCGCATAACGGAAATCCTGCACTTTAATGATCGCATTCGCGGGATCATCGACTTTAAAAAAGATGACCCCATTGATCTTCACAGGTACGTTATCTCGGGTAATAACCTGCTGGGAAGGAATGTCCATGGTAAGGACGCGCATATCGATCTTCCTCACTTCTTCAATGACCGGAATGATGAAAAACAACCCCGGACCCGCAATCCGGCTGAATTTCCCGAGCTGGAACACCACGCCTTTTTCCCATTGCGCGGCTATCTGAACTCCGGAAGCAATGACCATGGAGGCAAAGAACCAGACCATGCCCAAAAATCCCCCGAGAGCCTGATTCGCCATAAAAATAGGTGCGCCTACAAAAAAACCCGCAATGAGAAGAGCAAAGAAAATGAGCCCTGAGATTGGATTATTCATGGGAGACCTCCCTGTTGGGGTTGCAAAGACTTTGCCACTCGCTGGACGGGGCAATTCGCTATTATTTTTCAGAGATTCAACGATATCGAGCAGACCAGGATCGTTTTCCATACAACACAGCTCCCCGTGGTTTTTAAAAAACCTCGGGGCGATTCTAACCCCAGAGTGGGATTATTGCAAGCCACCGATCTGGACGCGAAGATCACCGACCTCGTCCCCCGCAGTCACCGAAGAAGGATCCACCGTGAAAGAGATCTTTTGGATATGTTTAAGATCGACCTTCTTTGCCGCAAGCGAGGTCAGGAACTTGTAATAATTTTTGGAAACATCCACATTATCAACCTTGAACGCGGCACGTTTCCCTTTCGTGTCCTCGATCTCAAAAATAACGCTTTTAGCCTTGTCTGAGTCGATTTCAAAAACAATTTTTTCTTTTTTGGAAAGATCAATGCTCTTCCCCTTTGTGTTCGGATCGAATTGAAAGACAAGCCGCGCATACGCATTCGCAGTCGCGACATCAAAATGAAGCCCGAACACATTCTTCGCGAACCGCCTCATACGACTATTCGCCGAAGAGCCCACCACTTGCGCCACCCCGTTCCCGGGAAGTATTGTCACAGCCGATGTCATCCCGGTGCTCATGGGAACCAGGTCCTGAATCGTTGACGAAAGAGTAGTTAACTGCGGAGTCAGCACTAGGGCTGCCGTCACAGGCGGACTACTTGCATCCACTGAACTTTGTGCTTCCAATACCGGAAAATTTTCCGATCCGCTGCTGGATCCCGTAGTTTGTTCTGTCTCGGATTGACCGCTCAGGCTCGCTGCTAAAGTGGAACTTCCCGACGTTTCACTGCTCCCTACCGATAAGACAGCCGTGGTCATAGCAGGCGCTACGGCAAGTTTTGTGGCAACCATGCCAGCGGCCGCTACTAAAGGGCTTGGGGACGACACAAAATGCTGGAACGTGAGAGAGTGGATCGTAAAATCAAAGCTCTTATCTCCCGTCGCGTTCTGATCAACGATGATGTGAACTTCTTTGACCGCATTGAGAATAGCCGCGTTCTTCAAATTGATGACCAAACGGCCAACACGCACGCCATTGGCCAACGTTTGCGTCACAGCATCCAGAAGCGCGCCACTCGCATCCTTGAATTCGATCCTGATCGCTTGCGGAGTATCCACAGTCGTGTAATAAATGACCAACTGGTTCGCCTGAGCATTATACGCATCTTTTAACTTCCAATAGTGTCCGCCCCATCCTCCGGCTAACGCAACGCTGCTCTTGAACTGGACACCGTAAACACCGGTGGTGCCGCCATTGGGATAGATACCGGGGAACGAACCGTCAGTGCCTTCGCTTTCAACATGACTGAAAACCGCGAGTGAACGATCCGGGACCTCGGGAGCGTTCGAAAATCCTGCCGTCGTTTTTGTGATTTCCACAAGTCTCTTGCTTGCGGCATCGTACAAAAGATTGTACGCAGACTCAAGAGTGTACTTTCTGAGATAAGCTTGAAAATCAACGGCGCCTTGCCCTCCAAGCCCAAGAATGGCCGAAGCGACATCGATCCCAATATATTCCCGGGCCATTTCGCTGGCGGAACGGGCCGAATCAAAAAATCCGTAAGTGCCATTGAGACCTGGGACGTAGTTATAAGCATCCAGCCAACCGAGCACCGCATTGCGATCAATAGGCAATGCCGATGCCAAGGCGTAAGTCGAACCCACGTTCATCACCACCGTGTCGTAATAGTTCGCAAGATGCGAAGGATTGAGCATTTGCTCCGCGAGACTCGGGACACCGGTCGCTCCGGAATAGCCTCCTTCGGGAAGTGCACTGGCGGAGGGAATACCCGGCAGATTGTTCTGCGCCGCCCAGTCCAGTTGACTGACAAGCTGATTGTAGAGCATGTTCCGGAATCCGATAAAAGACATCTCGTCGTTTCGGAGCATCGGCCAGAAACTCTGAAACGCGGCCCCATCCCAGGACATGACGTTCTCGATCACAGTGCCATTCCGGTCCGTATAATTCGCAGTTTTGATCTCGAGATTGTCCCAAACTGTTCTTGAGATTCCAGGATAACGCACCTGGATAAAAGCCACTGCACCACGAACTTCAGAATTCAGCCGATCCACATAAGAAGAGAATTGAGCTGCATCCCGGTCGTAGCTCATGTGAAACACTCCATAAAGGGGGTCCACAAACGCCTGATAGCCGGACGTCTGAGCCGTCAAAAATTGCTCTGCCTTCACGAGGATTGGATCGGTCGCACTAATCCCCGCACTCAATAACGCCCCTTCCATCACGGCAATGCTCTGCGCCATGTTCGCATTATCAAGTAAGCCGAAGGACACATGACCGCTTGGGTAATCGAGAATAGGAGTTCCGGTATCAAGGTTCATCCACGGGATAAGCCCGTTCCAGTTCGTTGCGTTATTCGTCTGCAAGTTCCGAAGACTCGTCAGAACCGCATTGATCTCCGCGAGTGCCTCAGTCGTGCTCATACCATTACTCAAGTTCCCCTTCACCACATCTCCCAGGATCTGAAGATAGAAACCGATAAGGGTCGGCTGCGTGAAGTGCGCGAAGGTCCCGCTCGAGCTTTGGTTATCGTAGGGGAAATGGGTCGCCGGATCGATTCCAGTTCCAGTCTTGAAATATTTCAATCCTTCCGTGACCAACGTAGTTTGGATGACTTCATAAGTGGGCGGAGAAGGGAGATAATATATCCCCTTCGCCTGAACCTTGACAAAATCATTCAAAAGCGGAGAACCCATGGTGCGATCCTGGACAAAAACGATCTCGGCAATTTGGGTTTTATCAAATAACGCCGGCACTTGCACGCTATTGAGGTTCAGCGTGTAATTTTGATAAACAGAGCTCAGAAGGATCTCAAACGTCGCCTTCACGTGGTTCACATCAGTAAATTCGATTTTAACCCGACCGCCTTCACTTCCGCGGGCCGCAAAGATATAATTATTCTCCAGTGAAAGATCCATCGGAAAGCCTTGAAACACTTTCGAATCATCGAAAAACCCAGGACTCACCGATGCGAAAGTAAACGAGGAACTACTCGGGGAGAGATCGTAATCATATTCAAACTCCGATGAAGATAGTTGCGTGAAGTTCATAATAGCATCCGGTTGACCTGCCACAGCATTGCGCCCCCCCGCTGAGACCAACGGGTAAAAACCTTCGAGGGAAGTCAAAAGATCGGGAATGTAAGGAGCCCCGTTTACCACCGGAATATAAGCCAGACCTTTAGTCTCAACCGTATAACTCGTAGCTCCCAACTGATCTTGCACGAGATTAATTAATCCAACCGTTCCAAACCCGGTGAGATCAAATG
>CAIOAT010000043.1 GCA_903856085.1 Candidatus Omnitrophota bacterium
CTACGTCACTGGTAGGTTTGCAGAGCATTCCGAAGGGTGCTGCCGGTTCGTTCACCGTTACACAGACACCCCCAGGCGAGGCGCCTATTGTGTGGACGTTCAAGCCGATTGCAGCACGCCAGGAGACGAGGGAAAAATCGGTGCTTGAGGGGCGTCTGAACTTCGGGGCGCGGATTCAACTAGAGGGGGGATTGTTTCTAGCAGAATTGCAAAGTGTTCCCGAAGAAAGTCGTCAGGCATTTTCTAGGTTGCTGGGGCTTACTCCAGGGCGGGACGAAAGATATGTTCTGATCGGAACGGATCAAGCCCCCGTGCTTTTAGGCCGGTTGAGTGAACAAGATAAAACGTTGGGCGAGGCTCTCTTAGTCACTCAACTGAACAATCATATTCAAGCCAAAGTTCCCGTTGTCAGTGTTGGGGATCAAGGGGTAGCTCCCAGTATGCTAGTGCTCGATGCTATTGCATTTTCCGGCTACAACGCAGAGGTCGAAAATGCGTTGACCCTCGGATTGGTTTATCATTTTAGCCGGGAAGTTAAATTTAATTTTCATTCGAACCCCGGGATTGGTCAGTTGAGCATTGATGGCGAAGATGATTCCAATCTGCATGTTTCTTTGCTTGAGCCTGCGCAGGGAGGAGCCCGCCAGGAGACGCGGGTGATGCCCATGACGCCGACGAACAAAAGGCTTGCTCTTGCCGGTCTGATGTTTGCGCTATCTTCGTTCGCCGCAGTGGGACAGGTCAATAGCGATACGGTCCAACTTTACCTAAATCAATTTTATCAAAGCAAAAGTAGTTTTAGAGTGGATGGTATTGCTGGCTTTGGCGCAAACGTGACAAATGTCGTGAGAGTTTTCGTTGCGGGCACTACAAACGTTTCTGATTGGTCCAATGCCTATAACGTTGTGACAGTTTATGAAGGCCCTGTGGCGGCCGGTGGGCAGTGGTTTACAATCCAAACGGGTTTTTCAGCTCGGCCAGGAGTCACAGCAGAATCTTACCGACTCGCGACTATGGCAGTTCCGCCGGTAGCCGGCAAAACCCAGTTGTCGCCCGCCGCGGCTCCCGCCGCATCAGTGCCGGGAGGTGCAACGCCGCCAACCTTAGTTCTGCCAGAGGGCATGAGCGCTCCGGTTTTAGCATCGGCGGTGGATCAACTGCGGATCCATCTGCGGGATATGGGGATTGCAGGCAATGTCCATGCAAGCTACAACAAGGAAACGAATGAGGCTGAATTCAGAGTCAGCGATAACACGACGCCTGTTTTTGTCGTAGGCGCCAAGCAGGTGATCGGATTTGCAATTTTAGGAGAGGATGTTTTTGTCGGCCACATGAGAACCGACAACGGGCAACCTGAGATCATTAAGCTTCCGCCCAATCTTGACTTGACGAAATGGACGCTTGGAACGAATCAAGTGCCGGCAGAAAATGTAGTGGATTTGACGAAAATTTCGCCTGAGCTGAAAGGAATTCCATGGGTCCAGCAGATCGTTTCCGCCACTCGCTTCGAGACGAGGAAGCAGTCGGCAACAACGATTTACGTCGGAGCGGTTTTTCTGAGTGTGAGTAAGGAGGTTCGTCCTGGTGATAAGACCCTCGTAGTTAGCAACGTGAACATTTCAAGTGTTTACGGGGACCTAGGATCTGAGATTGGGAATCTTCGCAAATTGGCCAATGCGGGTGTGCTTGATTTTCGAAGACCCGCCGACGAGTCTCCCGACGATACGCTTGTGGTAATAAAGGCAATGTCCGTGACACCCAAATTTGTTGGTGATTTTAGATATCCTACAGCGGAATCTTCTAAAAGATTGCCTGAGCTTTTGCGTGCTGTCGATTTAACGTCCAGGGCTGCGCCGGTTCCTGCTGTTGAGGGGATGTTGCGAGCTGGAACCATTTCGACCCCCGCCCTTCCGCTTTCGTTTCCCGCGATAGCGCCTCGCCAGTCCGAGGTCGTGAGTAAAATAGAAATTCCAGCAATGGCGGGGACAATTGAGCTAAGCCGAGGGGAATGGGAGCAAGCTGCCGTCTATTTAACGGATGTGAAAGTCGGGGCGTTGCCTGGCGTTGGTAACAGGGCATTAGATATTATAAATTCTGGGTACTTGCCCGGGCCTGGGACCGTTTTTGGTGCTTTGCAGAGTATTGCTCGAGACAATGCTTTGAAGCAGGCGGCACCGGAGATTGTGGAAAAACTCCAAAGACTTTTGGAATCTGTTCGGGCCCGTAATGAGCTGGAGTTGGCGGCTCAACGCACCGCCGCGAAGTCACCAGAGATCGCCGGGCAAGTGCAACCGGTAAGAATTCTGGTGGTAGATGATGAAGAGCCGATGCGGCGTTTATCTTCCCAGATTCTTGGGCGGATGGGGTTTATCGCGAAACCAGTGAGCAGCGGAGAGGAAGCCCTGAAAATCCTGGAAACGGAGAGTTTTGATGTCGTGCAAACCGATTTCAATATGGGGTCGGGGATGCAGGGTCCTGATTTAATAAGAAGGGTCCAAGAGTTGAAGCCAGGCACAAAATTTGTGCTCATGACTGGAGAGAAAGCAGACGGCGTAAAAAGGGCTGTTGCGGATTTGAATCACGGGTATTTGGATGGGAATAGCGTGGCTTATGTGGCTAAGCCTAATGTGGTGGCCCCGCTTCGTAATATTCTGAAAAACTGGTTTCCGCGTTCCGAGCTTCGCTCCACCGTTGCCGATCAGCAGGCTTTCGAGAAAGACGTTGTGAATCTGTTGGCGCCCGAAGTGAAGGCATGGCTGGAGCAGAATCGTCCGAAGTTCGGAACGAATGCCCTCGCGGATGTTCTCTCAGGGATTGTTCTGTCGATGGATGCTTCTCAGCTCGGTACCCAGAGCGCGGTCGATAGTGCTGTGGCATTGCTAACGGCTTTCGTGATGGCTCATCGTAAGGGCGAGTTTGATTTCCAGGCGTATTCTAATGCGGTTCAGGATGTTGTTAGGGCCAATACCGTTTTTTCTACCTCGAATGCCGAGGGGAGAATTATCCGTGATTTGCCGGTGACGCCCGACTCCGGTTGGTTTGCGAATCTGGCGCTGCGTTTGGCCACGAACACCGGTCAAAGAGAACATCTCGTGTTCGATGTGGCGGGGATCGGGAATGCCCGGGAACGTATCGAAGCGATCTTGAGTTCAGTCCGCAACACGGGCGCTGCAGACGGGCAGAAGATCGGCAATCGTCTGACGGAGTCTTTTGTGCACAATGTTGCGAAGGAAATGGCGGTGGTCGCGTCCAGGATGACTAAGGTCTCTGAGAATGTTTATCCGGTGCTTTACACGGAGAACGCTTCGCTGCGTGAGATTTTGATCAAACGAGCTGACAAACTCTTTGTGACGATTACTTTCGGCGAAAATAATAAGACCGCTGAAGATAGCGCGCTGGGTCCGATGCGTGATTGGGCGGCGATGAAGCTGTCCCAACAAAAGCCCAAAGGGAACATTGCTACGGCTGCGGACATGAGTGAGATTCTTGGGGAACTACTGAAGGAGCTTCCCGGCGTCTTTACGGCCCGGAATGGCTACCTGAATATCGAAAACAGCGCCTTGGCTGGTTTGGCGAGGATCTTGTCGGAGCAACTTCTCACTCGCGCTGCTACCGCAAAGTCGGCATAAGCACAAACGGACGTTTTTTTCAAAACCAGGCCTTGGATTATTTCGAGGCTTGGTTTTTTTCTTTGGTTTGTGGTGTGCCTTCTTTTGTTTACGGATTGCGTCCGTGAAACTCGTTTGTCCTTCATGGGTGTGGTTCCTCTTTGATCTTCTGCGAGGCCTCCGGATAACTCTTGCTTGAATTAGAGACAAGTGTCGAGTTTCAGGCTAAATAAGGGCTGGAGGGGGTCGGAAATAGGTGCCTGGGGATTGACAGGGGGGAGCTCGGGAGTATAATACGATCCATGCGAGACTTACGGGTCTCGACTCACCTGCAGAGGTTCGTGGCCACCAGATCCCCACTCGGTCACGAACCTCTTTTTTTTCAACCGTGAGCCGTTTTTTCAGAGAACGGACCGAGGGGCTGTTCATTCTTTGGGGGAGACGCCGAACGAAGGCTGATATTTAAATTTTAGGAGGGGAGAGCGGCTTATGGAACCAGACAGAGACATACGATTTACAGAAAAGAAGGTTGACGAAAGTTGGAAAGAACAGACGGAAAGTGTCAAAAACAAGGCGGCTGCTTCCCAGCCGGTCGTGAAATCCAAACCCGTTGAAACATCCAAGACTTTCCTGAGTCTTGTGCAATCGCTTGGGTATCAAGCGCTCATGAATCTTGGGGAGATCCCCAATCCCATGACGCAGCAGACCGAGCTCAATCCCGAGGGAGCCAAAGAAACGATCGATCTTTTGATCGCGCTCCGCGAAAAAACCCAGGGGAATTTATCGGACGATGAAAAGAAAATGCTCGAAATGCTTCTTTCCCAACTTCAGATCAAATATTCCCAGAGTGTGTGAACGTGAAAGGCGCTAAAGGCAAGATCCTCCGTTTCATCATCAGCTTTGCGGCCATCGGGCTCATCGTCTATTTCATGCGCGACAAGCTTCATGACTCCATGGCGATTCTGCGCCATGAAGTAGTGTGGGGTTGGTTTGCAGCCGCGATCGCCATCTATTTCGTCGCTCTTGCTGTCCTCGCGATTCGTCTCAAATGGGTTTTTAGGGTTCAGGATGTCCGGATGACTTTCCAGGAGTGTTACCACCTCGGTTTTGTGGCACTCTTTTATAATCTGATGCTGCCGTCCTCCGTGGGGGGGGATGTGGCCAAGGCCGTTTACGCCTATAAACATTCGGGCAAGAAGATTGAATCGGCCACCTCGATCATGCTCGATCGCATGCTGGGTTTTGTAGCGCTTATCATAATGGCAGGGATCGGGATGATGTGTTTTCGCAAAGAAGCCGAAAGTCCCTATATCGATTACGCAGTTTATGGAGCCTTCGGAGTGCTTGTCTTCGTGATTGCTTTTTTTACGAGCCGGCGTTTTGCCCGTCTGTTTAAAGGACTCGGACATTTCATCCCGAACGAAAAATGGAAGATGCAGCTCGCAGAAGTTTATCACGCAATCTACGGTTATCGCCACCATCAGGGGCCTGTCCTCATGGCCATCTTGCTTTCTTTTTTGGGACAGGCTGTTTTTATCGTCGGGAATTACTGGATATCCCTCTCCATCGGTGCCGATATCAACTTTTGGAAGTTTTTTATCTTGATACCCGTTATTTCCATCGTTAGTATGGCACCTTCGATCGGTGGTCTCGGCGTGAGAGAAGCGAGCGTGCTGTATCTTTTTAGTCGATATCTTCCGGCGGAGCGGGCGCTTGCGCTCACACTTTTGATGGATGTCATGATTTATTCGTTCAGCTTCGGTTCCGGGATTTGGTACGCTTTTCGTGGCGGTCTCAAGAAGAAAGAGCTCGACGAAATGGAAATGATGCAATCCCCGGAGGAATAGTTTAGAATTGGGTCGGAGAGAATGTCCTTATGAAAAAAATTCTTGTAGTCCATGGTCCGAATTTGCAGCTTCTCGGGGAACGGGAAGTCTCGGTCTATGGTAAAGTCACGCTCAAGCAGATCAACGAAGCGCTTGAGACGGAGGCTGCGGCCCTCGGCGTAGAGATTGAGATCCTTCAAAGCAATCACGAAGGCGAGATGGTGGACCGTATTGGCAGCGCGCGCCGAGAATTTTCAGGGGTTTTGATCAACCCGGCTGCTTACACTCACACAAGCGTTGCGATTCGCGATGCTTTGTCTGCTTGCGGCCTTCCGGCGGTAGAAGTTCATTTGAGCCATATTTATAAACGTGAGGATTTCAGGCAACATTCCATGACCGCCCCGGCATGCATTGCCCAGGTAACGGGGTTTGGTAAAGGCAGTTATCTTCTGGGCTTGCGGGGCCTCGTGGCCTATGTGCGCAAAACGAATTCCGTTCATTCTTCAAAAAAACCTGTGAAAAAAGCACTTGTTGCGAGGAAAAGAAAATGAATATCAAGGAGATCAAAGAACTTTTAGAACTCATGGCGGAGCATAATGTCGGCGAGATCGAGATCGAGAAGGACAACGCCAAGATCAAGCTTCGAAAGATGGCCAACGGCGGGATCGTGATGCAGAGCGCTCCGCAGATGATGGCGCCGGTCGGAACGGTGATGCATGCTCCGGCCCAGGGCGCTCCAGTGCCCGCGGCGCAACCTCTTGTCGAAGAGGGTGTGACGATCGTGCGCTCTCCAATGGTAGGAACGTTTTATGCGTCGCCAGCTCCCGACCAGCCTGCTTATGTGAGCGTCGGTAAAGTAGTGAAGGACGGAGATGTTCTTTGTATCATTGAAGCCATGAAGCTCATGAACGAGATCAAATCGGAGCTGGGCGGGACCGTGATCGAGATCTTGGTGCAGAATGGCCAGACTGTGGAATACGACCAGCCGATCCTGAAGATCAAAAAGGTTTGATCCGAAACCTTTTCCAACAGTAACCCTTCATACGGGAAGAAAATCATGTTCTCAAAGATCCTAATAGCAAATCGTGGTGAAATCGCAGTGCGTGTGATTCGTGCCTGCCGTGAAATGGGCATTCAAACCGTCGCAGTTTTTTCTAAGGCCGATCGGGAATCTCTGCACGTGAAACTAGCCGACGATGCCATCTGCATCGGCGAGGCCCCGAGCTCTGAAAGTTATCTCAATATTCCTGCTCTTATCTCCGCGGCCGAGATTGCGGATGTCGAGGCCATTCACCCCGGGTACGGATTTTTGGCCGAGAATGCGCATTTCGCAGAGATCTGTGAATCCTGCCAGATCAAGTTCATTGGCCCCAAACCCGAGAGCATCCGCCTGGCCGGTGACAAATCGGTCGCGAGACTTGAGATGAAAAAAGCCGGTGTTCCGATCATCCCGGGCAGCAAGGGAACGGTCAAGGACCAGGAGGAAGCACTGCGTCTTGCAAAAAAACTGGGTTATCCTGTGATCGTTAAAGCATCCGCGGGTGGCGGTGGCAAAGGCATCAAGATCGCCCACAATGATGGAAAGCTCATCAGTGCGTTTCTTACGGCGCAAACCGAGGCGGAAGCCGCCTTCGGCAACGGCGAAGTTTATATCGAGAAATTCATCGAAGAGCCGCGTCATATTGAAGTGCAGATCATGGCGGACAGTTTTGGTAACGTCGTGCATTTGGGCGAACGCGACTGTTCGGTCCAGCGTCGTCACCAAAAACTTATTGAAGAATCTCCCGCGCCTGGTCTCTCCGCCAAGCTGCGTAAGAAGATCGGCGATACGGCCATCCGGGCTGCAAAGGCGTTCAAATATGAGAACGCCGGAACGATCGAATTTCTTCTCGATAAGAACGAGGATTTTTATTTCATGGAGATGAATACGCGTCTCCAGGTGGAACATCCGGTCACGGAAATGGTGACGGGGCTCGATCTCGTGAAGGAGCAGTTGCGCGTCGCAGCCGGAGAAAAGCTAAGCTTTACGCAGGAACAAGTTGAGATCACGGGGCATGCGATCGAATGTCGCATCAATGCCGAAGATCCCGACAATAATTTCATGCCGTCTCCCGGGAAGATCGAAGTTTGGCGTATGCCGGGCGGTCCGGGTGTGCGTTTGGATAGTCATGTTTACACTGGGTATTCGATCCCGCCATTCTACGATTCCATGATCGCGAAATTGATCGCCTATGGCAAGAACCGCCAGGATGCAATCACGGTCATGCTTCGGGCACTTCGCGAGATCGAAGTGAAGCCGATCAAGACGACAGCGCCGCTTCACGTGCGCATTCTGAGCCATCCGCGGTTTCGCCAGGGCTCTGTGACCACGAAATTCATCGAATCGACAATCTTCGGTCCCGGGAAGGCAGATGAGTCGGAATCGAATAAAGAAAAGAAATGAAGGTCACTAACGCCTTTTCCCAGATCTTTGCGATCTTCGCGTTCCTCACGTTGGGCAGTTTAATGATCATCGTCTCGCTACATCTTTTAGCGTTTGATGATGCGATCTTGAAAGTTCAGGAAATCTATCAAAGTTCCTGGCGTTCCGTGCAGGTGGGAGTGGTCGGTCTCGTATTCATTG
The DNA here is from genome assembly GCA_903856085.1 of Candidatus Omnitrophota bacterium. Taxonomy (GTDB): domain Bacteria; phylum Omnitrophota; class Omnitrophia; order Omnitrophales; family Aquincolibacteriaceae; genus Aquincolibacterium; species Aquincolibacterium lacustre. The sequence continues at coordinate 8,058 of CAIOAT010000043.1, forward strand.
TTCTCGGCCTCGCATTTGCGAAGATGCTTGTAAAGGCGGGCCGTCCGAACGAAGCAGTTTTTTTTCAAAGCGAGATCGGCCCCATGGTGGTCTCGGCCAACACGCTCGCAAACACGGCGGTGAAGGCGGCGAAGCGTTTTCCGCTCGTCAAAAGTGTGAAGGCAAAAGTTCATATCACGGGTAAGAATGTCGAGATCAAGCTTCGGTTGGTGCTTTGGGCGGGCGGGCATGTGCCGGCGGTCTTGGCGGAATTGCAGCAGGAGGTCCAACTGCGTGTGAAGCGGCTGCTGGGGTCCGAGAACGCGCTCGTCGTGATCTGCGATGTGAGGGGGATCGATGAAGCCGAGTCGGGGCTTCCGGACATCGGAGCCTCGAGAAAGTAACCCAGAATTTTTAATTTCAGCCTTGGCCTACGGGTCAGGCACTTCAATCAAACATTAAAGGAGTCAGTCGATGAAACGTATCGGAATGCTTACGGGTGGCGGGGATTGTCCAGGTCTTAATGCAGTGATCCGCGGGGTCGTGCAGGCAGCGAAAGCCGAGGGTTGGCAGGTGATCGGATTCAAACAAGGTTGGAAGGGTATTATCAATAATATTTTTGTGGAACTCAATGAGAAATCGGTGGCGGAGATTCTTCCCCGTGGCGGTACCATCCTCGGAACCTCTCGCACGAATCCTTATAAACAAGAAGGGGACGCGGAAAAGGTCCGCGCCACGATCAAAAAAAACAAGTTGGACGCGGTGATCGCGATCGGCGGTGAGGATACCCTCGGTGCCGGCAATAAACTTTCCAAGGACGGGATGCCGATCATCGGAGTTCCGAAAACGATCGATAACGATCTTAATGCGACCGACTACACGTTCGGTTATGACACGGCTTTGAATATCGCAACAGAATGCCTTGACCGTATCCGCACCACGGCGGAATCGCATGATCGTGTGATGGTTGTCGAGATCATGGGCCGGCATGCCGGTTGGATCGCGCTGGAAGCCGGGATCGCCGGTGGCGCGGACGTGGTTCTCATTCCGGAAGTTTCACTGACGATCGATGAGATTTGCGGTTACATCACGAAGCAGCGCGCACGCGGTAAAAATTTCAGCGTCGTCGCCGTTTCGGAAGGATTTTCGATCAGGGGAGAAGAGATCGTCACAGCGAATAAAGAATTGGATGCGTTTGGCCATGTTCTTCTAGGCGGTGTAGGCGAGCGTCTTGCTAAGCTCATTGAGAAAAAAACAGGCTATGAGACACGGTCGACCGTGCTCGGGCATATTCAGCGCGGCGGAACGCCGACGGCTTTTGATCGCGTGCTCGGGACCCGGTTCGGGGTGAAGGCTGTTCAGCTTGTCAAAGAGAGCAAGTTCGGTCATATGGTCAGTCTTTGCGGTCGTGATATCGTGGCCGTGCCGCTCCGGGAAGCAGTGGGCGAGCTCAAAACGGTGCCGGCAGATATGTATGAGCTGGCCAAGATTTTTTTCGGTTAATCTATGAAAAACACTTTCGAGACAATCGTTCAAGGGCACCAGGAAGCTTTTCAGAAAACATTCGTTCCGGCTCAGTATGAAGTGCTGGACAAAATGGCGCATGCCATCCTTCAAGCTCTTAAGGCGGGGAACAAGCTCCTTTTGTGCGGGAACGGAGGATCGGCCTCGGATTCCCAGCATATCGCTGCCGAATTTGTTGGCCGATTTGAGAAGAACCGCATGAGTCTTCCGGCGATTGCGCTAACGGCAGACATCGCGGCACTTACGGCGATCGGTAACGACTTTGGCTTCGAGAAGGTCTTTTCCCGCCAGATCGAAGGCCTTGGAAAAAAAGGGGATGTTCTCATCGTGCTTTCCACGAGCGGCCGTTCTCCCAATATTCTTGATGCGATCACGCAGGCCAAGCAGCAGGAGATTCTTACCCTGGGTTTTACCGGTAAGGACGGGGGTATTTTGAAGGATGCTGTGGATATCTGTTTCATCGCCAAGTCCCACAAGACCTCTCATATCCAGGAAGCGTATATGACGGCGCTTCATGGGATTTGCGAAGTCGTGGAAACGATCCTTTTCGGATAACCCGGAAGTTTTCGCTCATCATGGCCGCCAAGATCCTCACGAAAAGCAAGTTGTCCGCGACAGTCCGGCGCCTCAAGGCGCAGGGCAAACGCGTTGCGTTCACGAATGGAACTTTTGACATTCTCCACCTGGGGCACGTGACCTATCTTCAAAAGGCCCGGACGTTTGCCGATGTGCTGATCGTCGGCGTTAATACAGACCGTTCGGTCAAGACCTATAAAGATCCGAACCGCCCGGTGAATCCCCAGCAGGATCGCATTAAAGTGCTTACCGCTCTCGCCTGTGTCGACTATGCCATTCTTTTTAATGATCCGACGCCGATTAAGTTGATTCGAGAGATCAAACCGGAGGTTCTCGTAAAGGGCGCGGACTGGGCGATCAAAGATATCGTGGGCGCACGGGAAGTGCTTTCCTGGGGCGGAAAAGTGAAACGTATCCCTCTTGTCAAAGGTCGTTCCTCGACGCGGGTCATCAAGATTCTGAAGCTGGCCAGTCCTTGTCTGAAACCTCATTACAAAAATGGTTGATGAAGACAGCCCTAATTTCATCGGAGTTGAAATTGATAAGCGCTGGGACTGAGGCTATGGATTGGAAGGAAAAAGTTTTTGCTGATTTTTGTCTTTATGCCGTGACGGATATTAAGACCAAAAGCCCGGATATTCTAAAAAAAATCGAACGGGCCTATTGCGGCGGAACCGATATTGTTCAGCTTCGCTCGAAAGTGTTATCCGACGGTGCGTTGATGAGGCTGGGGTTTCGGGTCAAGAAGATCGCTCAAAAACACCGGAAATTGTTTTTTATCAATGATCGCGTAGATCTCGCGTTAGCGATTGGCGCAGATGGAGTTCATCTCGGACAAGAAGATATGCCGGTTCGTGCGGCGCGTAGACTGATGAAAAAAGCGGGCGTGAAACTTTGGATCGGCAAATCAACGCATAGTCTGAAACAAGCGCTGGCGGCGGTGAGTCAAGGGTCGGATTATATCGGTGTCGGTCCGGTGTTTGTGACGCCCACGAAACCCGATGCGAAATCTGTGGGTTTCCGTTTTGTAAAGCAAGCTGCCATGAAAATCCGGATTCCCTGGGTCGCAATCGGGGGTATTGATCTCGGGAATATCCGTGATGTGATTGAAGCCGGCGCGACAAGAGTGGCGGTGGTCCGGGCGATTTTTGCGGCCCAGGATCCCGAGAATGCGGCACGAAAACTAAAACATCAAATGGAAGGAATGTGAAATGTCAAAATCGCCTTATCTGATCGTTATCGGTACTGTGGCTATTGATGAGCTCTCGACACCCTTCGGCGCTTTGCAAACGGTTTTTGGGGGTTCTGCCTCCTATTTTTCATATGCGGCGAGTTTTTTTACTAAAGTTGGGGTCGTGGCGGTGGTGGGGCAGGATTTTCCGGATGAGTATCGTAAAGTCCTTTCCGAAAAGGATGTCGATTTGAGCCATTTGGTGACTCTCCCGGGCAAGACATTCCATTGGAAGGGAAAGTATGAAGCGGATATGAACTCCGCGATCACGCTTCAGACGGATCTCAATGTTCTTTTGGATTTTAAACCGGATCTCAAATACGAGTCGACGCCGGAATTTGTTTTCCTGGCGAATGTGGATCCGGACCTGCAGCTTCGTGTGCTTGATCAGGTGCACGGATCTTCGCTCAAGTTCGTAGCGTGTGATACGATGAATTTTTGGATTCAGAACAAACGCGCGTCTGTGGAGAAGGTCCTGCGACGCGTTCACGCGGTCTTTATGAACGATGGTGAGGCGCGCCAGCTAACCGGCGAGGTCAACCTTATCAGGGCCGCGCAGATGATCCACAACATGGGGCCGGAGTATGTGATCATCAAGAAGGGGGAGCACGGGTCGCTGCTTTATAGCCATGAAGGCGTTTTTCTTTATCCGGCGTATCCTCTCGAGAGTGTGTATGACCCGACAGGGGCGGGGGATAGTTTCGCGGGCGGTGTGATGGGCTATCTTGCCGCGGCGCGCAGGGTGAACTTGAAAACCATGAAAACTGCGATCGCCTACGGAACGATCGTGGCGTCTTTTACGGTTGAAAAGTTCGGGCTTGAAAAGCTTCGTGAAGTGAAGCGCGAGCATTTTGACAAACGCCTGGAAGTTTTAAAGAAAATCTGTAAGATTTAAGGGAAGAAGGCAAATTAAGCGGGATTAGCATAGTGGTAATGTGATAGCTTCCCAAGCTATTGAGACGGGTTCGATTCCCGTATCCCGCTCCACCTCTTTTTCTGAAGTCTCAATCCCGTCAATAAGTTACGTCAAACCAGCGTTAACTCTTTTCAGTATCTCGCTTTGCATTCCAAGTCAATCCAAGGCATTCCAAGTCAACACAAGTTCATGAAGTGCCTGTTTTTAAGATTTTCGTAGCAGGAACGTAGCAGAAAATAAGCGGGATCCTTATCCCGACCCCAGTCCATCCCGCCTTCGCGGCCGAAAACATTTGCCTAAGCTTTAAAATCCCTCACCTAGTAGGTCGTAATGCGTAATATAGCGCATTAGAGACATCCTGATGTGAAATCTATAGGGAAGGACCGCTGAAGAGGTGCGGTAAGGGAGAGAGGGCATATCACAATCTATGCATAGGGCGACATTTGAGCCTAAACTATACGGGTTCCATTTAGCGTTTTAGCCTGATTCCGCAGTAAGGTATACTATCAACTCAATCTTTTGATTAAGGGATTCTGGAAACTTATCTGAGGAATTATTTATGGATCGTTCATTAACTCTTTATGAGATACCGCTTCCGCATGAAAATTTAGATAAAGCGCACGTTCAGGAAACTGCTTTCTATCTTCAAATAATGACAATTCTTCACGATATTTACGCATTGCAACGTGCCATCATTATATCGGGACCGAAGCTAGGCGAAAGTGTAGTGGATGGTTCCGTAGTAAGCTCCCAAGTTGCGCAGTCTTTCTCATTCGTAAAAAGTTTGGCAGGAGTACTGTGCGAAGCGTATGAGTGCATGCAGTTTGGTTATTACGCAGATAATCGACTAGCTTTAAAATGTCGAGGATTTAAGAAATATAAGGTTCGCAATAAATTTATCAAAAAATACAACATGGTGGATTTAGATTCTGTTTATGAACCGCTGATGAGTAAAGATGCAAAAAACGCTCAAGAAGCACTTGAAAAATACTTTTCAAAAAAAAATCTTTTACGAAGGCTTCGAAACAAATATGCATTTCACTATGACTTTCAAGAAGCTGTAAAAAATATAAGGAAATTTAAGGAGATTGACGACCCGCATATTATCCTGGAGGAAAGTAGCGCTAATTGCTGTTATGTGAGTGCGAACCAATGGCTTATTCTTCGAGCCTTGCAAGTTAAAGCAGATGAGAAAAAGCTTAAGGAGAAATTTGAAAAACTAATGGAAGAAGCTGTTGAACAAGCTAAGAATATGGCCGACTTTTTCCATGGGTTTATTCTGGCATATAGTGAAAAATATCTGAACGTCGATATGAGTAAGGCGAAAGGGTCTACCCTCGACAACGTAATGTTCATAGACGAGATAAAATTCCCCTTCTTTTCTAAGCGAAGACAAACATGACACCAAACTGTTTTTGCGGATCGGTTGCTATTCAGCGGGGGCCGATAAGATTCGTTGCCAAGTTGGCCAATTGTGCCGTCCGATAAAATACAAACAAAATATGATTGAGCTCACGACATTAACCATCTATACAGATGGCTCTTGCTTACCTCATCCCAGAAGAGGTGGAATCGGCGTGCGATTTGTTTATTATGATCCCGCAGGAGAAGAACATATTGAGGATTTTCCATATTTTGGTTTCAAAGGTGCCACAAATAATGAAATGGAACTGGAAGCTTGCATTAAAGGGTTAGAGCAAGCTCTTAAACTTCACGACCTAGATCGAATGACAGAAGTTTTGATTTTTACGGACTCTAGATATGTTAAAGACCACTGGCGAACAGCAATGTATACATGGCCAGGTAACGGTTGGAAGACAAGGGAAGGTGACCCCGTTGCCAATCGAAAGCTTTGGAAGAAATTAATTCACCATATTGTACAAGTAAGAAGGTTGAGAAAAAATTTCGATATTAAATGGGAAAAAGGAAAAACACATGTACATAACAAAGCTGTTGACCAGCACGCAAAAAAGTCCGCACAAACTGTCGGGATTGATCTCATCAGTATTAAAGAGATTAGGCGGAAAAGGTCGCCGAGTACTGTTGATCCGGGGAGTGTGAAAATGCGCGGACAAAGATTTACAATTCACATAAGAGAATGTCAGTATGAAAGCTTTCATAAATTGTTCAAATTAAAGTTTGAGGTAATAACTAAAAAAAGCGTAGATTGTGGGAAGGTGGATTTTATTTTTTACGAGCACTTATTGAAAACCGGACACGCTTATATGGTGACGGTCAGTGATGATGAGACGAATCGTCGAATAATAAAAGTTCACAGAGAATATAAAAAAGGCAACGGCAATTGTCAGCAGTCAGATGAAGGGAAAGAATCAGCTCAATAAATTTGTCGCAATATCGTCGGAAGGCGACATTTTTCTAAAATCTAAAGGAGACTAAGTTTTATGATAGCCGCATTTCTTTCAAACGTCTTTTTTTCATTTCTACCAGACATAGCAAAAAATATTTTGGGAGCCATTCCCAATGCAATCCGTAAATGGCAAATCACGCGTTTTTTTGGACGAGACGCTGTTTCTGGCGATGGGTTATATGTTGTGGTCGACCCGTATACGCACCCTCTGCCACGGGCCGGTAATCGCTACATTAAAAAATTTTATGGCATTAAGCCTGATAACAGCTTGATAGGAGAAGACGATGTTCTTGGCGTTAACGTGATAAGGGTAATAAATTACGCGTTAGCATTTTTTGCTCGATTTAGAAAATTTGAGCAAAAGATTAATGTGTGTACGGATTCAGAAGTTCGCAACCTTTGGGACGGCACTTTTATCTGCTTTGGCAGCTCAGATTCGAATATTAAAACATATCAAATTGAAAATCTTCCCGAAAACAATTTGTGCAAATTGGAGTGGAATAAGCATGGCCGTCGATGCTTCAGAGTCGGACAAGCGGTTTACGACTTCGAGGGGAGAGAAGATGTTGGAATTATTTTGCGAATGAACAATTCAAGAAGCAGAAATCACGTGTTATTTGTTTGTGCTGGATTGGGAGAGTGGGGGACATCGGGAAGCGCTTATTATTTATTTAAAAACTGGAAGTCAATCTATAAACAGACAAAGCAAAGAGAATTTTGCAAGGTAATACGGGTCACCGTTCAATCCGATGAATCTGCTCGTGAAATTGCTCATGTCCAAGCATAGGTGAAATATTTGTGATAGAACGGTGCCGGGTACGCAGAGGACAGGTAAGGCGAATGAAGGGATGGATTTATGAGTTATGACGAAGAGGGTGCAAAGGAATATATCGTCCAACACGGAGCAGATTTCGTAAGAAATGATTTGGAAAATAATGCTGGAATCAATATCCCAGGACCGATGCGCGTACCTCTAAAGGCGTATCTGGAAAAGATGGGCTCGCCAGAGGTGTCTAGAACTCCCATTGGTGATATCTTAGATTATAAAATCATTTTATTGGATCAAAAGCTTTTTGTCTTATTGAATAAATGGATTATGTTTCGATCTGGCCATTCTTTAAGTGTCCAGCAATTCGACGGCAAATTGATAAATTACGCCGGCATTGGTTTTACGGGTTCACCGATAGTGGCATTTCAGAACTTCTTTAAGCCGTATATTCAAGATGGGCTATTTAATATTATCAACGAATGCGGAGCCATATATAAACAAAAGGGAGTTCAGCCAGGGATTGCAATTGCGGAAATTATTTCGAAATTAAAAATGTTTGTAAATGATTTCTACGAAAAATTATTACGCGTTGGTGGAAATCCCGCTGTTTATAAGAAACAGCAAAAAGATTTAGATGGATTCATTCTTAAGCAGACCAGGGCATGTTTTTTTCAAAAGACACCGACTCTGAAGTGGACGAAATGGGTAAAATGGATAATCGCCTTTTTACTAGGGGGCGGTGGGCTAGTGCTTTCAATCACCCTAATTAATCAGAAAATCTCAACTAATGGAGGTGATTTTACCGCAGGTGATAAGAATGAATATATTGCTGGAGATTATGTCCGGGGCGATAAAATCGAATACCACGCGGGGGGTGAAGAAAAAGCCGCGGCTCTAGTAAATCAGCAATCTGTAAAAACGATCGCGATTGACGCTGATAAAAACAGACCTGAATTAAAAGCAATTTTAAAAAACGTTGGTCTGACGGATATTTCTTCTAATGTTACTGTGTGGATAGGCGTTTTTCCGTCCTTCGGTTCTCATCAAGGTGGTCAGATTAAATGGATTAAGTCAGAGAATAAGCACGATATTCCATCTGGTAGAATTGGGCAATTCACTGTTAAACATAACATTGAACCTCATATGGCTGTAGTGGCAGCAATAGAAGGTAAAGAATTTCCAAATGGACTTTTATTGGATGAAGCTGGAATATTGTATACGTGGAATTACTGGCAGTATGGTGGTTGGACGACTTGGCAAGATCATAAGAATTTTGTGACGCAAACCGGTAAAATGGAAATGGCGTTGGATGAATTTAAGGGATGTGCTCACATGCATTCCATAGACCGAGATTATTCAGCTTGTTTTAAATAAGGCCATTAATTGCTTGGACCGGTACCTGGTGCCTTGGCGACAAAAAACCGACCCATAACCAAAGGTCATGATTAAAAACCAGATGTCGTAATTTAGTCGTTATGTGGAGCTCCACATAACGACTAAATCGCGAGATTGATTGAGGAAAATTAAATGCCTGGAAAAGTTTTCATTAGTTGTGGGCAAAACTCGAGTAAAGAAAAGAAAATAGCCGATAGCATTAAAACCTGGCTTGAGTCTCCGCAAAACAGATATTCGGCTTATGTCGCTATTGATGTACAGAATTTATTCGATATCAATGATGCTATTGTCAAAGAATTAGTTCTTTCCGATTACTATATTTTTATAGATTTCAGAAGGGAGCCAATAGGCTGGGTTTGGCCGTTTAAACGAAAATATAGGGGCTCGTTATTTACTCATCAAGAATTAGCATTAGCCTATAATTTGGAATTTGATCATGCAATTTTTATTCAGGAAAAGGGAATAGCTCTTGAGGGGTTTCTCAAATATATTCAATCGAATTCAAGAGTGTTCAAAAAACATTTGGAAATTTTAAATTTGATCCAGCAGGAAGTTGAAAGAAAAAATTGGTCGCCGCTCTATTCACGGCATCTTGTTGTGGGCGATATAGTGAGGAAACCTCCAATTAGATATGGCGATCATACAGGAGAACGCCTCGTACATATTTACGAAGTTATCATTAAAAATAAGAGAAAGGATAAAGCTGCTGTTAATACGTTGGCCATTTTAAAAAACATTGAAGGTCCTAATGGAAGTTCAATTCATCTTGATACATCATACTTAAAATGGGCTGGGCAAATTGGCTATTCGCGAACCATTTTCCCATCGAGAGATGCAAGTTTTTGTTTGTTGCAACTAGATTATACAAATTTATTATCGGTTTATCTTCAAAGTGCAGCCGACATGCATCCTCGGTTGCCTGTCATAACGGGTCATGCTGGACCATATAAGTTAACTTACCAGGTATTCGCTGAAAATTTTCCATTATTGGAGTTTACAGTTTTATTAACCCTTACCGGAAATTTAAATACGACTTCAGTTGTTTTGCTATAGAACATCAAATGTCATTATTTGTATGTAGAGCGACATCCGGTCGTAGCGCCTTCCTTTGAAATTCTTCCGTCTATGGCTTTCCCCTCAGAGCGCTTCAAAATCCATGTTTTGTAAGTAGTGGCCTTCCTTGTGCTCTTGGCAACTTAATGGTTTTACCCTGCAGGGGAGTCAGAAGATTGTCTGACGTAACGATCGATAGTAGATATATATCTATTATTAGTAGTTTCTTTGAATCTTTGGACCTTATCCCCCTTGTCCAAATCTGAATGAACGGGTATGTTTCAGGTAAGAGACGAACTCCGGCTGTTTATGGATTAGGGTGTGATTGGCCATGCAAGGGAGGCGCGGCGCACTTTCACACAAACAGCCCTGTGATGAGTAGCTGTGCTACTCGCACGCCGGCCTCTTTATTCTTTTAGCAGCTGATAGGGCTTGATATTAAGAGCTTTGGCGATCTTGAAGATCGTGGGGAGGGATGGAAGATCGGTTTGAGAAACCAATTCAAGCCTTTGCCAGTAGGGGGTAGTGATTTCGGCTCGTTCAGCCGCCTGCTCCTGTGTCATACAAAGCTTTTTGCGGTATTTTCTGATATTCGAGCCAACAATACTTTTAATCTTCATAGTTGAAACATTATGGGGGAGAACCCCCTCGGGGAACATTCAGGCAGAGGTAGTGTTCGCTTAACGTCTGGAGCGTGTTGGGAAGTTACGTTTTACTAAAAATTATCTTTTACAGCCCTGTGACATGGCATGGATTGCGTCTGAAAGACGGATCGCATGAGGAAGCGAGTACCTGTCACGGGGCTTTTTGTTTTTAGCGGCAAAAAATAAAGCGAAGGGAAAGGACCGAAAGAAAATGGAGACTCAACAACAGGGGAAAGCGAAGTTACTGAAAAAGGAGGGGGATCGTCCGCCGGATGAGATGCATGTGCTGAGGTGTCCCAACCCGGGATGCGGAAAAACGCATTTCAGTGTCGGTAATTCCATGATCGAGGGCACTCATTTCGGGTCATCCTGTTCAAGTTGTGGAACGAGTGACCATATGGGGCATTACCTGGTCTATGAAACCGGGGGGAAGATGATGCTAAAGGCATTTTGCGGTATTTGCCGGAAAGAGCAGTCCTTGTCGTTTCCCGGCATCCGCCGGATCTGCGAGAGGTGCGGCTGGGCGGGGGAGTTTTTCCTTGGATTACAGAAAATAGCGGTTTGATCGGGACTGTACAATCGATTTTCTCGGGTATACAGGATCCGAAAACTATACAATGAGAGGGTATACAATTGAAAATTGCATGAATATTCAATCCTCGCGTCAAATCACTTCGTTTTCCGTCCTGCTTCTAAGAATCCTTTTTCGATTTAAGTTCTGATGTTGTCTTTATTTCCGCCGTTTTCTCCAACGCATTTGGGTCGCGTCCTTCCCTCACCCTGTACAGTTCTGCGGAACTGTACAGACTCCCGACCACCGTCTCTCTTCTTAGGGAAGTTTCGAGACGGTGGTCGGGAGTCAAGGGTTCGGGAAGGACTTTGGTTTGCGGTTGAAATGAGTGAACTTTAGTTGTTTGAAAGAATTTTGAAGTGTTGTTTTTGAAGTTTGAAGTTTGGAGTTTGAAGTTTGGAGTTTGAAGTGTTGATTTTGGAATTTGGAGTGTTGTTTTTGGAATTTGTGTTCTGGGTCAGGAAAGACTTGGATTTGGATTTAGAGCGTGTTTTTTTTTGGACTAGAAAAATATTTTCTATTGGGAGAATGTAAAGTTTTGACCGACAGACCCCCCTGTTTTTGCCCAATACTATAGAGACAATATTGAA
>CAIOAT010000044.1 GCA_903856085.1 Candidatus Omnitrophota bacterium
CGGAATTGGATCGCCTGGGCATCAGCGGCGATGAGCGGGTGCGTTATGAACGGCTTTGGCAAGTGGTAGATTTTTATCAGCGTGTGATGGGGCCGTCAAACGAACCGGTTCCGATGCCAGACTGGATGCCGGCATTCCTTGCGGCGGAGAACATTCCGGCGATGGAGGCTGTTTTCTTTCCTCCGGTCAAGGATCCAGCATCGCTTACGATGGAAGAATTGCGTCAGTTGGTGAGTGATATCGAAAGAGACGGATTATTGGATCCTGCCAAGTATGATGATCTTTTGGCCCAGGGTGCTGGGAAAACGCAGGAGATCCTTGCGTCCTTTGACCGGATTAAACAGGAATTTCAGGAATTGAAGGATCGTCGTTTTTCGCTTGAACGGGCGGCGGTAGACGCCATTACGCAGTATTTGAATGTGCCTGCGGAGAATCTCCAGAAGATCGATTTTAAGATAACGGGTGAGGGGTTTTCTTGCATTACGATGGTAGGGGCGCATTGTACGATCTGGACGGGGGACCTCCGAGTTGAGTTTCAAGATGCTTCCGGAGCGGTTCGCACTTACAGCGGGACGATCGAAAAATACGAGATCAACGGTATGGGACTTCCGCCGCGGTATGTGATCAACCTTCAGGATCAGGATCGTGCGGCGCTGGAAGCGAAACTGGTGGAATACAAGCGTTTGACGGATGACTTTTTAGTCCGTATCACGGCGATTACCGAGCCGATCAAGCATTTCCAGATTGGAATGACGTTTGAAGCGTTGACTGCGGAATTGGATCGCCTGGGCATCAGCGGCGATGAGCGGGTGCGTTATGAACGGCTTTGGCAAGTGGTGGATTTTTATCAGCGTGTAATGGGACCGCATCCCGCACCGGTTGTGGTACCGGATTGGATGGAGGCATTTGTCGCGGCGGAGAACATTCCGGCGATGGAGGCTGTTTTCTTCCCTCCCGTCAAGGATCCAGCATCGCTTACGATGGACCAACTGCGTCAGTTGGTGAGTGATATCGAAAGAGACGGCTTATTGGATCCTGCCAAGTATGATGATCTTTTGGCCCAGGGTGCCGGGAAAACGCAGGAGATCCTTGCGTCCTTTGAACGGATCAAGCAGGAACTTCAGGAATTGCAGGATCGTCCTACGCCTTCTCCGCTCATCAAAATGCTTCGCGATGTGGCGGGTGATCAATATGACGTCAATGATTGGGGCACGGCGGTGGGAGTGCAATACCGCTGGGCGACTCCTCCGAGCCAAGGGCAACTTGTGAACATGTATTTTGACATGGACGCAGCGGGAAATCTTAATTGGGTGGATGCGCAATATGATTCTGCTCAAGGATTTGAGACGAGGGTGCTTTTTGAGGCTCTGAGTCACAGGGAACCGGTCTCTCGGAATAGTGCCAACCAAGCTTTAGTGGATATGGTGAGACTCAACGTTGTGTCCGTGGATGATCCTGAGACGATCCATTTTTCGTTGAAAGATGCTCACGGCAACTCTCAGTATTACAAAGCCTGTCTTGTCGATGGGATTGCGAAGTTGGTTCCGGAAAATGGTATGGATGTTTTACGCACTGCGATCATGGCAAGGATTGCCGCCGAGATTGCAAGTGTCGAGGCCGAGATCGCGGGTTATGAAGCAGGGCTTCCGAACCTGATCGCAGAATGGGAAGCGCAGGTTGCTCAGTTGAAAGCAGATCTCCTGGCCGGGAGAGCGGATGCGGATAGCATTCGTTTATCGCTCGAAAGTTATTTAAGTCAAGCGAATGTCAGCGATGCTTTGAAAAGTGAGATTCAGGCCTATCTGACACAGAGCGGGAGTTTACTTGAAGGACTGGACGCTGCCGGGGATCGGTACGCGGGAACTTTGAGAATACTCGCAGGGGTCTCGGGCACCGAATGGGCTATTCGAGATGCGAATCACTACATCGCAGCCCTTAAGGATCACGAGACAAAGGTTTCCGCTGCAAAAACAACTACGGAATTAGAACTGTTGAGGAACCTGCCTCCAAGAATGAGTAGCGCGTGGATGCCGCCCCCTGCGGAGGATCCCCGCATGGCGCTGAACGCACTTCTCATGGAAGGGAAAATGTTATTGGAGAAGCTCACGCCCATTTCTCGAGATGTTCAGCAGTTTGCGATTGATTTGGGCAAGGCCTTGAAAGAGCAAGGGATTCCGTACATTGTTGGGGAACCTCAGCGACAGGCAGATGGGACTTACAATGTCTCCGTCATGAATCCCGCAGAGACTTATAAACGGGGAGAATTGGTGGAGATGAGTTTTATCCTTGATTCGGAAGGACACTTAATATTGCCGGAGCTTATGAGTGCGGTCTACCACGTTTATCCCGGAGATTTTTGGTCGGGAAATGTTGCAGTGTGGGCCTCGCTGCTTTTTGAGGCGCAGGGTATGTGTGCCGAGGGAGAGGTGTGCCCGCAGCATGTAGTCAGCGATATGGAGAAACTCGTGAAAATGGCCGCACTTGCGGTGACACAGCTTGACGAAGCGACCCATTTTACGCTCGGGAACAAATACTACAAAACCTACATCGAGGATGGGAAGGTGAAGAAAATCCTGGAAGATGGCCTGGAGATCATGCGCAATGAGCTGATTACTGCTGCAGAAGCTGACAAGGCGAACATGATTTCGGAAAGGGAGAATCTGAATGCTCTTTTGACGCAGGCGCTTGAGGCGATCAAGAACGAGGAGACGAATCTGCGGGCCGGCGTGGAAGATGCGTTGGCGGGTAGGTTGAATCCTATGATTGCGCAACTGATAGCGCTGCTCGAACAGACCGATCTGAGTGCGGATGTCAGGACGAAGATTACTAGTCTGCTCGGAGAAATCGACGGTTATTTGGCGCCGTCGGGATCTGACGGTCTCAGCAAGAAGGAGCAGGAAATCAAGAATGTTGTCGCGTATATGGTGTTCAATAACTACATCGGAAAATCCGCCTACCAGATCAGCAACGAGCTCGATGCTGTCAACGGGCAGATCCACATTATCGATAACTATCTTGAACAAGTGAAGGCTGCCAAAACGATCGAGGAATTGGAAGCGTTAGGGGCTTATCCGCGTATTTCCATCGCAATTGCGAATCCGCCGCCTGCTCCGCAAAGCCCGATTGTGACCATCGATATGTTCGTCTATCGAGGGAACAAGCTCGTGGAGGAGGCCATCGGTTTACCCAAGTATATTGATTTGGGTAATGGCAGTTGGTTTACTTTTGATCCCAAAACCGCCAAGGGAGTTGTTTACACGGCTACGGGCGAAGCGACTCCGTATAAAGAAGTGTCTTTGATCCAAGTCTACCAATCGACCTGTTCGCCCGACGGGATGTGCGCTGCTTGGTCCGCAATGATAAAGCCAAGTCAGGGCTTGGTGTTTATTGGTTCCTATTCGGAACAAGAAACCTTTCCGGATGGCAGTAATCAAACCCGGGAGTACGTTATTTACGGAAAGCCGGACTTAGGAATTTCCCCCGAGGCACAGCAGGCGATCAACAATCTTGCGGGGATACTCCGCGTATCCGATGCCGATCGTGCGAATATTACGGTTGTGCGTGTGGAAAAACAGACATGGTCCAATGGCTGCAGGGGTTGGGAGTTGCCTGGACAGATGTGTACTATGGAGATGGTGGAGGGTTCCATTGTCACGCTCGCGCTTTATGGCAATGAATATGAATTTCACGACAACCTGCTTGATCCGGCCAAGGTGGCTGCGATCGCAGCGGTCAATAAGGTTGCATCAGATCCTATCTTTGTGTGTGTGAAAGCCCCATGTCTTTCGGGAGCAAATTTGCCAGATATTGAAATCGTGTCTTCGGTTCTGGCCAAGTCGGATCCTGCCACAGGGGACTATTTCTTTGCCGTTCAATTGAAAATCAGAAATACCGGCGAATTGCGTCATTTCCAAGTGAATTACCGGACGGGTGAGGTGTCGGAATTTACCTACGATGATGTCACAAGGACCTATGTCATCACGGAAGGCGCCACAACGCAAAGTTTCTCTTATGGCGCGGATAGCATGCCGAATACGGCCGATGACGTGCTTCTTAAAATGGAGACGATTAATGACGCAGGCGATCGGATCGTAAAAATATTTGATTCCGTGGGCCGGATTACCCAGATGACCAATCTTACGAAAAACATTGTGTCGGTATTTACCTACGATGATGTCACAAGGACCTATGTCATCACGGAAGGCGCCACAACGCAAAGCTTCTCTTATGGCGCGGATAACATTCCGAATACGGCCGATGACGTGCTTCTTAGAGGAGAAATACTTAATCCCGATGTCCCTGTGGAAGTGCAAGATACTGTCTCTGATATGTTGCAGTATCTTCTGGATTATGGGTGGCAGGGGAATATAGGCTGGAACGGAGATGGCTGGACTATCTCCGGTAACGTTATGGCCATGTGGCCCAATGGCGAAGTTCAAGAGATTGTATTTGACGGTGCGCATGCTGACGGTCGTACGTTTACGGCCGTCTTTGAATACGATGAGACTGGTACGCGCGTACCTTCTTCGAAAGCGCTGGTTTCTGTGGATGTCAGTCAGGGATTTGCAGCCCTGAAGACTGCGGTCGAAGAGGCGCCGGCTGGTTCCACAGTCGAGATCACCGGAGAAGGGACGATCACAGGGGAAAAAATGGCGGTCCCAGCAGATGTGACGCTGAGTCTTGGAAAAGCGCAGCTGAATATCCAAGAGCTTGTTTTTGGCGTATCTCCGAGGAGTGACGCTTCAGGGAATTTGGTGGCTATGGCTCCGTCCGGTTTGGAGCCTGTGATCACTATCAAGGATGGGGGGATTATTCCACTTCAGCGCGTCACGATTGATGCAAGCTCTGGATTCAGAGCTTTGGAAGCTGCGGCAGAGAACGCTCAGCCCGGGACAACGATTACTGTCACGGGAGAAGGAACCCTCTCGGGTGATAAGCTCGTAATCCCGGATGGCGTGACATTCGTTCTGGAGGAGGGTGCTCGTCTCAATGTCGGTGCGTTGACGCAGGGGACGCCGATTGCGCCTATTGCGTCAGGGACATCGATGACGCTTACGGCATCAGACCAGTCCGGAGTCTCCGTGTCGCAGGTGAGTACGATCTCCAAAATCGTCAAAAACACAAAACGTTCCAAGCACGAAAAGAAACTAAAAAAATCTAAAATAGCTGAATTGGAAGAGTCTTTAATGCAGAAATCTTAAAGAGCTTCCGCAATCACCCCCGGGGCAGTTCGGTCGGGCGCCGCAAGGCGTTCGGCAAGCCAGCTCCCGGGGGCCTGCCTTTAAGGCGTACACGGGTCTTGCCTCGAGTAAGTTCTGGTTAAAACCGCTTTAAGGAACTAGGGGATTTGAGTATACTAATTGCTCAAATTATCCAGGAGCAGCCCTTGACCCAAACCGATCCTCCGAGCCTTGACGCCCAGATAAAACTCACGCCCATGATGGAGCAGTACCGCTCTATCAAAAAAACTCTTCCTACGGATACCATCCTGTTCTTTCGTCTCGGGGATTTCTACGAGATGTTCTTTGAGGACGCGGTCCGTGCTTCCGATATTTTGAATATCACGCTTACCGGGCGCGAAGGCGGAGAGGCGGGTCGAGTGCCCATGTGCGGCTTTCCTTATCATGCTTTTCAGGGCTATGTCCGGACGCTTCTGGATAGTAATCTTAAGGTCGCGATCTGTGAACAGATGGGCGATCCCGCCCTGGCCAAGGGACTTGTAGAGCGCAAGGTCACGCGTATTATCACGCCGGCCACCTATCTGGATGATGAAACGCCTGAGAAAAATCTTCAATACATGGCGGCGATCCTTGCGGGGAAAGATTCCGCGGTCTTGGCTTATTTGGAACTGAGCACCGGAGAATTCTATGTCCGGGAGATCACCGAAGACCGGTGGCTGGATGAATTGACGCTTCTTTGGCCGCGCGAAGTGGTAATCCCAAAAACACTGGCAGCCCGGGAAGACCTGACGAATTTTATTAAAGAAAATCTCAAGGCCACGCTCACGGTTTATGAGGACTGGATCTTCGAGCCGGAAGATTCCATGCGGCTTCTTCTTGAGATCTTCAAGCTGGGCTCGGCGCAGGGCATTCCTTTCCATGACCATCCGCTCGCGGTTGGGGCTTGCGGTGCCATCTTGTATTATCTCAAAGACCATTTTCATAGCGCCCTGGAACATGTCCAAAAGCCCAGGCTGTTTAACGCCGCTCAATTCATGGTGCTTGATCGCCAGGCCCAGCGGAGTCTTGAGCTCGTGGCTTCTCAAAGCGGACGCAAGGACTGCGGCACGCTTCTCTCGGTTGTGGATCGGACATTCACGGCAATGGGCGCGCGGCATCTTTATCATTGGCTGACGCATCCGCTCCTGGACATTACCGAAATTCATAAACGCCAGGAATCCGTTAGCGAACTTATTCAGGAGCTTCGTCACATGGAGAACATGGGACGGCTTTTGAAGGGTGTGAAGGACATGGAACGGACCCTGAGCCGTCTTAACTATGGCGTGGCGAATGCGCGTGACCTTGTGAATCTAAAGGCATTCCTGGACCGCGTGCCGGAGATGCGCAATATCCTGGGAGCGTTCGATGCGGATCTGATCCGTGATCTGCAGAAGCA
This sequence comes from Candidatus Omnitrophota bacterium, assembly GCA_903856085.1. Lineage (GTDB taxonomy): Bacteria > Omnitrophota > Omnitrophia > Omnitrophales > Aquincolibacteriaceae > Aquincolibacterium > Aquincolibacterium lacustre. The sequence goes on from CAIOAT010000044.1 coordinate 6,616, forward strand.
AGTTCAGCCGTTCCCGAAACTGAGCGAACTCATCGCGCGTTCGATTGTGGAAGAGCCGCCACTTGGCGTCAAGGACGGCGGTTTGATCCGTGACAGATATTCCGAGGCACTGGATGATCTGCGAACGATCTCCCAAAAAGGAAAGCAATGGATCCTGGAATTTCAGCAGCGTGAGATCGAGCGCACAGGAATCAAATCACTCAAGGTGAAATATTCAGGGGTTTTCGGTTATACGCTTGAGGTGAGTCGTTCGTATCTCGGCCAAGTGCCTGAAAATTACATTCGCCGTCAGACGCTTGCCAATGCGGAGAGGTTCATCGTGCCGGAACTCAAGGAGTGGGATGAGAAGATCTCCGGCGCGCAGGATAAGATCAAGATGCTGGAGTATCAGATTTTTCTCGAGATCCGCGCGAAGGTGCTGGAAGATCTAGCGATGCTCCAGAATATGGCAAAGGCCATTGGGACGTTGGACGCTCTGATGTCGCTTTCGAGGATCGCGCTTGAGAAGAAATGGGTGAGACCCGAGGTGAGCGACGACAGGACGCTTTCCATTCATGGCGGCCGCCATCCTGTGGTGGAGAGCATGTTGCCCGCCGGGAAATTCGTGGAAAATGACGGATTGTTGGATGGCGATAAAAATCAGCTGGTCGTATTGACCGGACCGAACATGGCCGGGAAATCGACTTATATCCGTCAGATGGCGCATATCGTGCTTCTGGCACAAATGGGTTCATTTGTTCCCGCCAAGGCCGCACATGTGGGTTTGGTGGATCGTATCTTTACGCGCATCGGGGCTTCCGATGACCTTGCCAGGGGAGAAAGTACCTTCATGGTGGAGATGCTTGAGACGGCGCATATCTTGCAAGAGGCCACGGACCGGAGTCTTTTGATCCTTGATGAAGTCGGCCGCGGGACATCGACCTTTGACGGGGTGAGCATCGCCTGGGCGGTTTGTGAGTATCTGGCGCAGGGGAAGATCCGTCCTCGTACGCTTTTCGCGACGCATTACCATGAGCTGACGCAATTGGAGGATCATTTTTCGAGTATCAAGAATTACAAAATGACCGTGAAGGAAACTCCGGACGGGATCGTCTTCCTGCGGAAAGTGGCGAAGGGCGCATCAGAACGGAGTTATGGGATCCACGTGGCGGAACTGGCCGGAATTCCTGGAGAAGTGACCCAGCGCGCGAAGGAGATTCTTGCGATCCTGGAAAGTGAAAACACCGAGGCTACCGAGATCATTGAATCCAAAAAATCGAAAAGTTCCAAGAAAGTCGCAGAAACCGGTCCGACACTTTTTGACGTGCCACAGCCCAAGCCGAGCGCTGTGGAGGAGGAATTGAAAAAGATGGATGCGGATCGCCTGACGCCGATGGAGGCGTTGCAAAAGATATCAGAATGGAAGAAAAAGCTCTCAGGGAGCGGAAAAATCCATGGGTAAAATACACGTACTTTCAGAACATGTGGCTAACAAGATCGCGGCAGGGGAAGTGATCGAGCGTCCGGCTTCGATCGTTAAAGAACTTGTTGAGAATTCGTTGGATGCCGGTGCGGATCAGATCGAGATCGACGTGAAGCATGGCGGTAAAAGCCTGATCCGCGTGGCTGATAACGGTTCGGGGATGACTGCGGAGGATGCCCAGCTCGCGCTTCAGCGGCACGCTACAAGCAAGATCGAAAAGGCCGAAGACCTGGATAGTATTACAAGTTTCGGATTCCGGGGCGAAGCCCTCCCGAGCATTGGAGCGGTTTCCCGCTTTACGCTTCAGACGCGATCGGCGGATGCCGCGACCGGCACGGAGCTTGTGGTGGAAGGCGGAAGTCTGGTGAAAGCGAAGGAATGCCCTACAGCCGCGGGAACCGTGATCGAGGTTCGAGATCTTTTTTTTAATACCCCCGCCCGTCGAAAATTCATGAAACAGGACACAACCGAGTTTGGGCATATCCTGGATGCTGTGACTTGCATTGCTTTGGCTAATCTCCAAGTCCGTTTCGTTTTGACTTCGGACGGGAAAACAATTCTGGATCTCGTGCCGACCAAGGATCTCGCTGTTCGGGCGGCCGCTATTTTTGGCGAAGATTGGGCCCAACAGACCCTTCCGATCAGGGGTGAGATTCCTTACGCCAAGCTGTCAGGCCTGATCGGGAAGCCAACGCTTGCATCGGGTAATCGCTCTCAGCAATTTCTCTTTATCAACCGGCGCTGGGTGAAGGCCTATGGTCTGAGTTATGGCCTTCAGGCGGGTTACCACGGGCTTTTGATGCAGCATCAATTTCCGGCGGCGATCCTCTTTCTTGAGCTAAACCCGCAATATGTGGATGTGAACGTTCATCCCACAAAGCAGCAGGTTCGGTTGTCGCATGAGACGGTGATTAAAACCATGATTGAAAGGACCGTGGCCGAAGCTCTCAAAGAAAGCGGTGATCTGGTGCCGTCCTTCCGCGAAAAAGATGATAGCCATTCCGCTGCTTTTCGCGGGACGAGATTTCAGGAGCCAAGTTTTGGGTTTGAAGAACGTATGGCCTCCCACGATGCGTCGCTTAAAGTTGCCGAAGCGGTGGTGGCGGATGTGGTGACGCAAAAAGTGAATGCTTTCGGGCCGCTTGAGATCGGTAAGGGGCTTAAGATTACGCGGGTTCTCGGACAAGTGCAGCGGACTTATATTTTGGCGGAGACCGAGGAAGGGTATGTGATCGTCGACCAGCATGCGGCGCATGAACGGGTAATGTTTGAGGCCTTGATGAAGAATTTTGAATCGGAGCGGCCTGCGAGCCAGGGGCTTCTGATGGAGGAAGTCCTGGAGCTCCACCCGCGCCAGGTCGAGACCCTGAAAAAGAGTCTCCCGTTTCTTTCAAAATTAGGCTTCGAAATAGAGCCTTTTGGTGAAAAATCGTTCGTAGTGCGCGCACTGCCTTCGATCCTCATGGATGAAAATCCTGTAACGATTCTTAAGCAATTTGTCGATGAAAGGGAGGCGGGGAAGGCACAGACGCGGCTCAAGGGCGCTCAGGAAGATGTTGCGGCCATGATCGCGTGTAAACGTAAGTCCGTGAAGGCCGCGGATCCGCTGACGCTTTCGGCCATGCAAGGACTTTTGGAGCATCTGTCGCGTTGTAAGAACCCGTTCAATTGTCCCCACGGTCGTCCCAGTATCATCAAATATTCTCTATTGGACCTTGAAAAGCAGTTTAAACGGAAACCCTGAAACTATGGCAAAGATACTGATCGCGGATGATGAACCCGATGTTTTGCTGATCCTTTCAGAGCGCTTGCGCAGAAGCGGCCATGAGGTCGAATATGCCCCGGATGGAAATCAAGCCATCCAAAAATCAGAACAAACGGCTTACAACCTTCTGATTCTGGATATCCGTATGCCCGGGCATACGGGCTACGAGGTCTGTGAATTTGCTAAAAGTTCCGGAAAGAACGGAAAAACGCCAGTGCTTCTGATTAGCGCCTTTCCGGTAGAGTCGGTCGTGTGGCGACAAAGCAAGGCGGACGCGTTTCTGGCGAAGCCTTTTGAAATAGGGCAATTAATCACGACGGTTGACTGGCTCCTTCAAGGGAATACGTGACCTCACGCGGGGTACGAGGCCGCCATGACGCCACAGTTTTAATTTTTTTATAAAGGGAAATTATGACAAAAGAAGGTATGGAGAAATATATGAAGCAGGCCCGGCAGGCGATCATTCTGTCTGTGGGCGTGGCTTTGCTTTTAACCGTGTTGAAGTTTTCAGCCGGGCTTATGACGCATTCTATGGCGATCATAGCCTCGGCTTTGGATTCCACGCTGGATATGATGATGTCGGCGCTGAATTTTTTTGCGTTCCGGGAAGCGTCTAAACCGCCCGATGCGGAACATGCGTATGGCCATGGAAAAGTCGAAAGTCTCGCGGGACTTTTCCAGAGCCTTTTCATCATGGCGAGCGGTTCATTCGTGGTTTATGAATCAGTCCGGCGGCTTCTTCAAGGGAGTTTTGTCGACGAGATCCCGTTGGGGATCGGGGTGATCGTTTTCTCCGGGATCGTGACGCTCCTGCTTTCGTGGCGCCTCAAGGTTCTTTCCAAAAAGAACCGGTCCCTGATCCTTGGGACAGAAAAGGCGCACTATTCCATGGATTTTGTTTCGTATGTCGGTGTGGTTGCGGCCCTGCTTCTTGTCGGATGGTCGGGAAGGCCCATTTGGGATCTGATCGTGTCGATCCTGGTGTCGGCTTATATTTTTAAAGAGGCGATCCATATTCTAAAGCGAGCTGTTTCGGAGCTTTTGGACCGGGGGCTTTCAAATACCGAACTGAAAACGATGAAGATGCTGATCCTCCGGCATCATCCGTCGATCGTGGGGGTGCATAATCTTCGCAGCCGGGTAGTCGGTAATGTTGTGTTCCTGGATTTTCATATCGAGATCCGGGGGGAAGATGATTTTAAAAAAGCGCACGATATGACCGAGTCTCTGATCGATAAGATCAAAGCTCACCATCCCAACGCGGATGTGACGGTGCATTTTGATCCGGAAGGAGAATAGGAGAATGTTATGAGGATTTTGATCGTTGAAGATGAAAAAAAGATGGCGAGTTTTCTGGAGCGCGGCCTGAAAGAAGAGCACTACACTGTGGATATTGCTTACGACGGCGAAAAAGGCTGGGAATATGCCATGACCAACGACTATGATCTTTTGATCCTGGACTGGATGCTTCCCAAGATGAGCGGTGTGGAACTTTGCCATAAATTCCGCAAAGAAGGAAAGATCACGCCCGTGATGATCCTGACGGCGAAGGATTCGGTCGAAGACAAGATCAAGGGGCTCGATCAGGGCGCGGATGATTATCTGACCAAGCCGTTCAGTTTTGAAGAATTGCTCGCGCGGATTCGCGCGCTTCTTCGCCGGCCGCCGCACATCACGGACAAGACCGTTCTTCAGTGCGCGAATTTAAAATTGGATCTCATCAAACGTCAGGCGTGGGCCGGAGAGCAGGAGATTTCTTTGTCGCAAAAGGAATTTGCGTTGCTCGAGTTTCTGATGCGCCACGCAGGCGAGGTCGTCTCAAGGACCGCGATCGCGGAGCATGTCTGGGACCTCCATTTCGATCCTATGAGCAACACGATCGATGTCTATATCAACTTTCTCCGGAAGAAAATAGGGGAAACCCCCTCCAAAAGCAAGATTGAGACCATCCGCGGGACCGGCTATCGTCTCGCTTGTCCATGATCCTATTTCGTTCCTTCAAGTCCCGCCTGACGCTTGGTTACGCGCTCATGATGACTGTGTTCCTCGGAGGATTTTCTTTTTTAATGTATGCGGAACTTTCACGGGCGCTTTACCGGGATGTTGAACGGAGTATGTACGGGGAGGCTCAGAATATCGAGGAAGGAATCGTTACCTTTTTTCAAGAGAGCAGTGTCCCAAAACTTTTGTCCCCTCCCAGAATCGATAAAGGGACGCTGACTTTTCCGGCGGAGTTTCAAGCAGAAGTCACTCAAGCAATTCGTGAATGGGAGAAAAAACAGCGCAGGGTCACGCGCAGCCTCTTTCTTGTCCGCATCATCGGTTTGGACCGGTCCCTAGTCGGGTCCAATCTTGGGGGTTGGGAGCGGGACATTCTTTTCCCGGACTATGAACGCGATTCGGTCTTGATGGAAAAAGGGAACTCCTACCAAACGATCCATTTCGAGAAAAATCCGATCCGGCTTTATTACCATCTGGTGAGGTTCCAAGGCAGGCCCTTTTTTATTATCCAGATCGCGAAGCCACTTTACGAGATCGAGAAAACGCTGACTCGCTTGGGGCTTATTATTGCAGTCATTATTCCGATGGGTGTGGCGTTAGCTTGTTTTGCGGGGTGGATCCTGGCCAAGCGTTTCTTAAGTCCGGTAGATCAGATGATCCAGCAGGCTCGGAAGATCACTGCCGCTTATTTGAAAAGCCGGCTTCCGCGAACATTCACGCAGGACGAACTGGACCGTTTGGCCGAGACCCTCAACGAGATGATCGATCGTCTTGAAGCGTCGACGCGTGCGGTGCAAGAATTCAGCTCGAATGTTTCTCATGAATTTAAGACACCGCTTGCGATCATTCGCGGAGAGATCGACCTTGCGCTTCGGCGGGCTCGCTCACAGGAAGATCTTCAGCGGACGATCGGAGTGATCAGCGAAGAGGTGGATGGGCTTATCCGACTGGTGGATGACTTGATGTTTCTCGTTCGTAACGATGCGAAGCAGTTGAGCCTTCAAAAAAAAGATCTGTCGCTGGTTCCGGTGCTGGAGCAGGTCCTCAGACTTTATCATGAGCGAGCGAGTCTGGCGGGGATCGAATTGCTCCTTGAAGCTCCGACGGCCCCGAGGGTGTTCGGGGATGAAATCTACTTGAAACGTCTTTTTACCAATCTTTTGGACAATGCCATCAAGTTCACGGAGGCGAACGGTAAGGTGATTGTCCGTGTCGGAATCTCTGGATCTGGCAGCGTGACGGTCAACGTCGAAGATACCGGGATTGGGATCGATTCCGAAACTCTTGAGAAACTTGGGACGCGGTTTTATAGGGCAGATCAAGCTCGCTCCAAAGAGGGTGCTGGTTTGGGCCTTAGTATCGTGCAAGCCATCTGCAATGCCCATCAAGGAGTTCTCCGGTTTGAGAGCCTTCCAGGTCAGGGGACGCGAGTTTATATCGAGCTGCCGCTTAGCAAGTTTTAAGCTGCTCTTGCTCTAGGCACCCCACATGAAAGTCCTATAATCCAAGAGAAGCTTAATATTATTTAATTTGTCTTTAATGCTTCTTTAATACTGTTCCTGTTAGCATGTGACTAACAAGAAATATAAAATATAATAAATTCTGTCAATTATCAAATGAGCCATTTTGAAAAGGGTTTAAAAATGGAAATTAGCAGTCAGTTGATAAGACCATTTATTGATAAGATAGAAACTGAATGGCAGGATCTTTACCGCGAGATCTCCGACCATGTAAGCGATGAGGCGAGCGCGTTGCGGCCTTCCATCGAGCAGCGGATGCGACAACTCGAGAAATTCCGGGTTTCGGCGCTTTATTCTGAACAGGACGAAGCAGGCCTCAAAGAGTTCCCGAACTATCGGGAAGCACTACGATTTCTGAAGCTTGATCTTCGAACCACTCGGCGCAAGTGGCGCCGTCATTTGGTTTCGAAGATCCGCACTCAGAAAAGACAGGAGCGAGCGAATCATGGGGCATCTCTTGTTGCATGAAGAGAATATAGTTGCGGAGCTTGATGCGCTGAATCGTGAAGACGCGCTGAAAAAAATCGTTAGTGCGTTGCCAGCCTGGCATCTGCAGGGAATTGAAAAACAAAAGATTCTGAAGCTTCTCATCCAGCGTGAGCAGATCGGAACCACAGCCATCGGTCACGGCATTGCTCTTCCTCATTGTTTTTCTCCCGAGGTTCACGAGCCCATCGTGGCTTTTGGGGTCAGCCCCGAGGGCGTTCCTTTCCCGTCCCTGGATGGGCGTCTGGTTCATTTTATTTTCGTATTGATCCTGCCTCAGAATGAAGCGGCAGAACGTCAGAAACGGCAGATCTTGCAGAATATCAAGTGGTTTCTGTGTGATCGCTCAATGCAGGAACGTCTCAAGGCGGCTCGTACCGCTTCTGAAATTTATCAATTGATGGTCCCGGAGCCGCAACATGTTCCGGCTCTAGGAGTTTGACAGTTTTTTCGTTGATTTTCGAATAAGCAAAGCGCCCTGGCAAAAAACGGTTGAAAGGCGGGGGGGTCTAACAACTGGGCTAGCCGGGGCGTTTGTTTTTTTCGGGTTCATTGCTTCTGACGCGGTGTTTTTGTTGTTTTTAAACCTTTCTTCCTGAGACAATCCTTCCGGATTTTTCAACGGATAAGCCGTTTTTTTGTCGCGAACACGAAACGACTTTTCGGAAAAGATTTTTTCGGAAAAAAGACGGTCTGCGTGGCAGAAAAAAAGATTTTCCTCCTTGCTTTCTTAGTTGAAAATCGTAAGATAACACCAGATTCATTTTATGCGGAATTGTCACAAAGAAATCATCGGGACTCATAGGTTGGAAAACGGTTTTTAGGGGCAGCGTAAGTCGTTTTAATTTTATATTCATGGTTCTCCTGAACTCTTATCGTTTCCTGCTTTTGGACCCGGTCTCCTCAGCGACGGGAATTTTAAACATGCCTTTTCTGATGCGAGAAGCCATTCAGATGCGTTTGCAAAAGCGCGTCGACGATATCGAAAACGGCTATCGCCAAAATGTCGGGATCGTTGGATCCACGGGTGTTGGCAAGACACAGCTTCTCTGCGAATTCTTCCAGTCTCTCTCGCGGAGTTCTAAGCTACTCCCTATTTATGTGAAGGCGGAGACCATCGACGGGCAACAGCTCATGCAGCAATGGATGGGCGCTGTGCTGAGCGCTGTTATGCTCGATCGGACTTTGAATATCCCCAAGACTTTGACGGGCCTTTTGCGTGAGGGCGAAGTAATCATTCCGAAGACTGTCACAGCAGTGAAACACCTCCAGAGGTTGCTTCGTCAGGGCAAGAATTCTCTCGCTATCAAGGAACTCCTGATGTTGAGTGGCACTCTGGCTCGTGAGACTGGAAAAAAGGTCGTTCTGATGATCGATGAGTTTCAGGCTCTTGAAAAACTTCCTGCGCCCGATCCGTTCCTCTTACTCGGAAAACAAATGATGATCGACAAGGAAGTGCTCTATGTTGTGACAAGTTCCGCGGTCGATCGCGCGCGCGAGATTTTCCGTGAAAAACTCTCACTCCTCTTCGGAAATTTTGAGGTCCTCGAGCTCGCGCCTTTCGGGTATATGGAGATGGAGCAATACCTAGCAACGCGGATGCCGGCGCATCGTTGGTCCCTGGAATTGAAAAAGTTTATTTTTCATATGACGGATGGCGAGCCGATCTATCTGGATCTTCTTCTCCAGCGTCTCGAGCAAGTCGAGGTTCGTGAATTTCCCCAGGACGTGAGTCCTTCGGTTCTGCTGGACGCTTTCTGTCAGGAACTTTTTGACCGGCGGGGACGCATCGCGCTTCTTTGTGAGAATCGACTTGAAAAGTGCGCTCATCTTGCAAAATATCGCGGCCCTTATGTTCGGGCTATGCTGGCGCTGAGCCAAGGACGTCACAAGCTGATCCCGATCGCGGCTTTTATCGAAGAGACCGTGGCTGAGACCCAGAAAGTTCTCAAACGATTGGTGGAAGATGGGTTGGCGGTCAAGAGCGGATCTCTTTATCATGTTCCGGATTTCCTCTTTCGGTTCTGGCTGCGGGAAGTATTCCAGAAGCGGCATGCGCTCTTTTTGCCCGAAGAGCGTATTCTTCGGAAGCATTTGTTTGATGAGTTGAACCGGGTTCTCGATCTTTGCACGAGGATGAGCGAAGAGGATCTGGGATTACGCGTCGAGGCGCTTCTCAAGGAATTCCGTAATGACGGAGTGGAGATCGACCAGAAGAAGATGTCATGCCCTCAATTTTCGGAGGTGGTTCTTCTGAAACATTTGCCGCACTCGATTTTTTCGCTCCTGGGTCGCGGGTCAAGAGGGCGTTGGCTTTTTTATCTGAGCTCGGAGTGGATCGGGGAGTCCGAGATCGAAAAAGTGGTTGCGGATGCCAAGCGTCTCATCAAGATCCAACGCAAGGTTTTGGTGGTGCTCGGAGGAATCGATCAGAATGCGAAACTGATCGCTCAGGAAGCCAAGATGCAGATTTGGACCCTCCGGACCTTGAACGGATTATTAGACCTCTACGATCTCCCCAAGATCATTTTGCCATCACACCAAGGAATCCATGAATCTCAAGAGATCCACGAATCTCATGTGGGCTCCGTGGCGCAAGAACTACCTGCGCTCGAGTCCCGGTAAACATTCCGGCTGCCTTTTTTGTTCGCTTCTTCGGGACAAAAAGGATAAGCGCAATCTTGTCCTCTTCCGGACGCCTCATCATGCTGTGATCCTGAACCGCTATCCCTACAACAACGGCCATCTGATGATCGTTCCGAATCGGCATATTGCCTGTTTGTCCCAGTTGAACGCGCGGGAAAAAGCGGAGTTCTTCGAAGTCTTGGAAAAAGTGATGGATGCGCTTGCCAAGGCGATGAAGCCCCAAGGGTTCAATCTGGGCATGAATATCTCGGAGGTGGCAGGGGCCGGGATTCCGGACCATATGCACTGGCACATTGTGCCGCGATGGAAAGGCGACGTGAATTTCATGCCGGTCGTGGCGGACACAAAAGTGATCTCTGAGTCATTGGAGTCGGCGTATGAGGTGCTGAGTCAAGCGCTGGTCTCCAAGACCCGGAGCGGACGGCGTTTGGGTAAAAGGACAAAATGACATCCGCGCAGAATGTGACGGGAAAAAAATCAGTGAAGGTTCCAAAACGTGTCTTGACGCCACTTGAGCGTTTTCTCCTACCGAACCCCCAGTGGCAGGAAGGCTATGAGTCCTTTTCAGAGATTTTCGGGAAACCGGTCGGATGGTTCGTGCTCTGCGAAGAACATGGGAAGCAGCGGTTGATCCGTCTGGATCGCAAACAGAATTGTCCTTTTTTCGCAAAGTCGGTCGAGCACCAGAGGGAATGCGAAGCCTTTGTTGCGAAATTTACGGACCAGTTGTCCCATAACGTAGTGACTTCAGAAAAACTCCCGCTTTTTTTCCGGTGTTCCTTCGGAAAAAACTGCATCGTGTTTCCGCTCCGTTATCTTGGCGTCTTGAAGGGATTCCTCGTACTTGATTGCGTGAAGCGTTCTGAGAGGGAAATCCGTCCGTTGATTGCACCCTTCGGCTATTTTCTCGCAAGTCAGGTCGAATTGGCCTTTAAGAATTTCGAACTCAATAATTTTTACGAGACGGTCCATCCGCGGGCCCTGGCGCTTTCAACCATGCACTCGGTCCACCGGGTCATCAACTCTTCCTTGCGTCTTAAGGAGCTGCTCCCGCGCATCGGACGGTTGAGTGCGCAAATCCTGAAGGCCTCGGGCTGTTCGATCATGCTGACGGATCCTGAGAGACAATATCTCAATCCGTTTTTTTCTTTTGGTTCGCATCCCAAGTTTGTTCATAAGCAGCGTGTGCGGTTTGGGCGTGGTCTCGAAGGCCATATCGCGGATACCGGCGAATTCTGTCTGCAGAACCGCTATATTGCCGTGCCGTTCATTGAAGACGACGTGGTGGGTGTGATGACTCTTTGGGGAAAAGCGGATCGGCAGTCGTTCACGCGAACAGATCTGGAGATCTTGAAATCGCTTTCGGAGCAGGCGGTCGTGGCGATCAAAAATGCCCAGCTTTTTGAGCGCACGGAAGAACTGACGCTTGGCAGTATCAAGGCAATTAATGAACTTATGAAGCGCCATTTCGGGGATAAGCAGGGAGATATTGACCTTATTGGCGAGATGGTTCTTGCGGTCGGTAAACAAATGGAACTTCCGGGCTCTGAGCTCGTGCATCTCGAGCGAGCGATTCTTCTTTTGGATACGGGGCAACTGGCGTTTCCGGAGAAGGCCTGGCAAAAGAAAGGGAAGCTTACGCAGAAAGAGTTAGAGGAGATCCGCAGCATTCCGATCCGCGGGGCGAATTTGCTTCGTTCGATCAGTTCTCTCAAACCCGTGCTTCCGATCGTCATGCATCGTCACGAACGCTATGATGGGAAGGGTTACCCCCAGGGTTTGAAGGGTGAGGAGATTCCGTTGGGGGCTCGTATTGTTGCGGTGGCCGATTCCTTTATGGCGATGGTTTCTAAACGCCACTATAGGCAGCAGCTGACGATCAAGGGCGCTCTGGAGGAAATCCTCAAGAACAAAGGGACGCAATTTGATCCGGGGGTTGTGGAGGCGTTCCTGAAGGTTATGAAAGACAAGGCTATTTTTGAAAAAGTGGAAATCTGCATAAAAAATGATCTGAACACTGAGAAGCCATCGACGGAGGGATGAACGTGTCAAAAATGAAGATCGAAATCCGAAAGCCGCAATACCTTGCCGCTAAGGAATCAGTCGCGGGAGTTAAAGAGGAAACAAGAGGGAAAAAGACGCCGTTCTTTTTCCAGCTATTGATGGTCGCTACTTATATACTTTCCGGGCTGGCGATCTGGTGTGTTTATCAGAGATTTAGCGCGCATTCCTGAGATTTGTTCGGCTGAAAGGAAGTTGTTTTCGATGGATTGTAAAAAATCGTTTTGCTTTTTAAGTTTGATCCTGTTCACGGTGGTCGGGTGCGCGAGCGCCGACGATCCGGCAGTGCGTTCCTTGAACCGCCAACAAAGTGCGACCATTGAAAGTCTTAATAACGAGATTCTTCGTCTGAATCAGGAGTTGGATGGAACGGTCAGTTCACGGGCGGACCTAAAAGCAGCGAAGCCGAAGCTTGAAACGATGCTCGCCGAGCAGATTCTTCGCGGGGATGTCCAGGTCGTCTTGGATTTTCGGGGGCTTGTGGTGACTGTTCTAGATCATGCGCTTTTTGATCCTGATGAGACTCAATTTACTTCATCCGGCGAAGAGATATTGGGGAAAATCGCCTCCGTGCTGTCCTCAGAGCTTTTAAAAGATCAGGTGACTTTGGAAGGGCATACGGACAATCAGCCGATCGATGATGCGGGCGGGGTTACTAATTGGGAATATTCCATTGGCCGTGCGACCGCGGTGCTTCACTATTTCATCGACGTCAAAGAACTGTCACCTAAAAGGTTCGGGGTTGCTGGCTACGCGGAATATCGGCCTGTGAATTCCAATGGTACTGAAGAGGGGCGTGACCGGAATCGCCGCGTCGAGATCGTGATCGCGCCGGGAAAGGGTTTGGATGCGTCGAGTCGGCAATAAAGGATCTTCGAAAAAAGTTCTCAAACGAATGGCTCTTGCGCTCGCAGTGCTTTTGGGGTTGAGCTCTCTGTCGCTCGGTCTGAATTTTTGGGTCTATCATGAGATCCAGTCGCGGCTCAAGATCCGGTTGGGTGGCACATGTGTTCCAGCTATTTTTATTCCCTCGTTCGAAGTGCGGCAGGGAACCTTTATCTGGGAAGACAGAGTTCAATTAGTGGATGGCAATTTCAAGATCACGTTCGATCCGTTGACCTTAGTGTCTCAGCGCGGCATCCGGATCATTCTGACAAGCAATACGAGCAAGATTAAGTTCCTGGGCAGTTGGGCGCTCCAGCAGGGGGTCGAGGATGCCACGGTTGATTCTTTGCTAGCGGATGTCATCTTGGGTCCGCATGGCCTTGCCGGGATCAATGAAGTGGAAGTTCGGTCTCAAAGCTTTCAATTTTCTTTAAAGAATGCCGATAAAAGAACAACCCAGAAAACTTGAGGTCTTCCGGAATTTATGCGAAAGCGTCTTGATGATCTGTTTAAAGGTTTGCCGATCCTTGAGAAGTATCACTGGGACCCCAAACGCATCTTCAATAAAGTCACTTCCGATTCCCGTGCCGTCGAGTCCGGAGATATTTTTGTCGCATGTCCGGGCACCCGAATGGATGGGCATGATTTTTTAGGCCAGGCCATTTATGCGAAGGCTTCTGTCGTGGTGTTTGAGAAGGAACCTGAGATCACGATTCCTCCGCATGTGACCGGCGTTCGTGTTCGTGATGCCAAGGCAGCGCTTGCGGTCATCCTCAACAGGTTTTATGATGGCCCCGACCAAAAAGTTAAGTTGATCGGCGTGACAGGTACGAATGGGAAGACTACCACGACTTATCTTCTGCACAGGCTTCTTCGCGAAAAATTTCCGACGGCATCCCTCGGCACGCTTTGGTATGAACTTCCGTCCGGTAAAGCGGTCTCAGTCAACACAACGCCGGGATCGGAAGTTCTGATCCCGATGCTCCATCAGATGGTTCAGGAGGGGGTTCAGTACTGCGTGATGGAAGTCTCCTCGCACGCGATCAGCCAAAAACGTGTTCATGGGCTGGAATTCGAACTGGGTGTTTTCACTCAGCTGACCCAAGACCATTTGGATTTTCACCATAGCATGGAAGAGTATTTCCAAACCAAACGAAGTTTTTTTACAGGCTTTGCGGCGCCCCGTAAAATGCTTTTCAACAAGGATTGTGCCTACGGACGGCGACTGATCGAAGAACTGCCGCAGGCTAAGACGTTCAGTGTCCTGGGCGAGGCAGATTATTACGTCAAGGACCTTCAAATGAGCTTTCAGGGGAGCCGTTTCGTCATGTGCTATCGCGGCCAGGAATTGCCGTTCCAGATCCGCTTGCCCATGCGCTACAACATCTCGAATGCTTTAGCCGTGCTAAGCTCGATCGATCTGCTCGGTTTCGATCTCAAGGATTTTCGCGGAGCGTTGGAAGAGATCCCCGCGATTCCCGGACGTATGGAACGGATCGGGACAGGGATGGACTATACGGTGTTCGTGGATTACGCTCATACGCCTGACGCTTTTGAGCAAGTGCTTCATGACGCCAAACAAATGGACCCCAAACGGATCATCACGGTGTTCGGTTGCGGCGGCGATCGCGATCGTGGAAAACGCCCTCTCATGACTCGTGCTGCTTGCCGTTATTCGGACGTGGTCATTATGACCTCGGACAATCCGCGTTCCGAAGATCCAGAAGACATCTTTTGCGAGATGCGGACCGGCCTGCCCCATCCTTTGTCGGTCCCGGGAAGTATTTATGAGATCCAGGACCGTCAGGAGGCCATTGAAAAAGCCATCTCGCTCGCAAAAACGGGCGATGTGATCTTTGTTCTTGGAAAAGGCCACGAAGATTATCAGATCCTCGGTGACGGGAAGATCCCTTTTAGCGACCGCGAGGTTGTTGAATCCGCGTTAAAAAGACGAAGCCGTGTTTTCTTATCTTGAAGCGAGCCGACTGCTTCGCGTCTCTCCTGAATTTCAAGACCTGTCCCTGACGGTTCGCAGCCTTTCTATTGATACCCGCACACTTAATCCGGGCGATCTCTTTGTTGCGTTCAAAGGGGAGCAATGTGACGGGCATGATTTTCTTGCCACAGCTTTTGAAAAAGGTGCTTCGGGAGCCCTGATCGATCTTCGTCAAAAGGAAGCCGCTTTCGCGAATCTCCGCAGGACAAAAGTTCCCATCCATAATCTGATTCTGGTCGCGGATCCTCAGGCCGCGATGACAACGCTCGCAGCGGAATATCGCAAAATCCTTCCCGTGAAAGTGATTGGGGTGACGGGTAGTGTGGGGAAGACTACGACTAAGGAGTTTTTATTCTACCTGTTACGCAGTAAATATTCTGTGCTCGCAACTGCCGGAAATCTGAATAATCATTTAGGAGTTCCCATTATGCTTTCAAGGCTGGAGCCTTCTCATCAGTTTTGTGTGATGGAAATGGGGGCGAGTCATCCGGGCGAGATTCGCGCTCTGGCCGAGATCGCCGCGCCCTCAGGCGGGATTCTGACGCCCATCGGGCCGGCTCATCTGGAAGGTTTCGGATCTCTTGAAAATGTATACAATACCAAACTGGAACTGGTGGATTTTCTAAGACCAGGGGATCCTCTTGTGGTATTGGAAAGTGATGCCCTGCTTCTCGAAAAGATCAGTCGAAAAGGCCGCAAGGCTATCACCGTCGGGTATTCCGAGAGTTCAGAATACCGGATCGCGGATGTGGAGGCGGCGGGCGGGGAAGTCTCGTTTTTGATAAATGACATGGGGCGCTTCTCTTTTCCAGGGCAGGCGTCTTTCCTTGCGCTGAATGCAGGGCTTGCGATCGCAATGGCAAGGAGCCTGGGGCTGGCGTGGGAAGAGATCCCGCGCAAGTGGGAGGATGTGGGCTTTGCATCAGGGAGATTTCGTGAGACAATGCTGCCCAACGGTGTTCGCGTGATTGACGATAGCTACAATGCGAACCCCGTTTCCTTCGGGAACGCATTGATTGCATTCCGATTGCTTTCTGGCTCTGGAAAAAAGATCTTGGTGTTTGCGGATATGCTAGAGTTGGGAGTCGAGGAAGAGCGATTTCATTCGGAACTCGGCGAAAAGATCGCGGTGTCCGGCGTGGACTTGGCGTTGGCTTACGGGAACAGGGCCCGAGCGAGTATTGAGGCCTTGGAACGATTGAAATCGGGTTGCGGTGCCCAGCATTTTAAAGATAGTCTTGAGGTGCTTGCTGCCCTCAAAGAAGTGTTGCGCCCCGGGGATATCGTGCTTTTTAAAGGGTCCCGCAGCATGCATGTGGAAAAAGTCCTGGATGGTATTCGCAATATTTCTTTTTCAGCACAAACATAATTTTCGAGTTACAAACTAGATCATGCTTTATCTTCTACATCATTTCTCGGATCACTCGATCGTCTTCAATCTTTTCCGCTACATTACGTTCCGCTCTGCCGGTGCGAGCGTTACGGCGTTCTTCCTGTCTTTGTGGCTGGGGCCGCGGTGTATTGCCTGGCTCAAACAGTTACGTGCTGTGACCAACCAAGAACGCGCCTACGCTGAGACTATCCACGAGCATTTCAAGCACAAGAAGGATGTGCCCATGATGGGCGGGATCCTGGTTGTGGCGAGCGTGGTCGTTTCGACTCTTCTTTGGGGCAATCTCACGAATCGCTTTGTGTGGATGATGATCGTGGTGATGCTGTGGTTCGGATTTGTGGGCTTTCTGGACGATTGGCTCAAGATGCGCTCAAAAAGTTCGGAGGGCCTGAGCTCGATCACGAAGTTGCTCGGCCAGGTGCTGATGGGCCTCGCGATCGGCATTTATCTTTACTGCGATCCGACTTTTGATAAATGGCTCTATGTGCCGCTTTTGAAGCAAGGGGTTGTCTATCTCGGGATTTATTTTATTCCTTTCGTGATCCTGGTGCTGACCGGGACCTCGAATGCCCTGAACCTGACGGATGGGCTCGATGGGCTTGCGATCGGGTGTACGCTCTTTACGACGACCGCGTTTGCTCTCATCATCTATGTCACAGGCCACAATGAATTTGCTGCCTATCTCGCTATTCCGCATGTCCCTGAAGCTGGAGAGGTGACGGTTTTTTGTGCGGCGCTGGCCGGCGCGAGCGCGGGATTCCTTTGGTTTAATTCCTATCCGGCAGAGGTTTTTATGGGAGACACGGGATCGCTTTCCTTGGGCGGCGCGCTCGGGGCGATCGCAGTGCTCACAAAAAAAGAAGTCGTGCTTATGATCGTTGGCGGGATCTTCGTCTGGGAGGCGCTTTCCGTGATCCTGCAGGTCGCGAGTTTTAAACTCCGGAAAAAACGGATCTTTTTAATGTCGCCTTTTCATCATCATTTGCAGCGCAAAGGCTGGCCGGAGTCCAAGATTACCATTCGCCTGTGGATCATTGCCTTCATCCTCGCGATCGTGGGCCTCAGCACACTCAAGGTTCGTTGATATGAAGATGTCGCCAGGGGCAAAGGTTGCAGTGTTGGGATTACGGGACACAGGCTTTCTCAGCGCTCTTTGTCTTCATGAAAAAGGTTATCAGGTTTTTGCCTCTGATCTTGCGGACACCGAAGATGTCCGGGAGAATGTTTCGCGGCTTGCGAAGCAGGGGATTCGCGCGGAGTGCGGAAAGCATTCGTTTGACGAGATCCTTGGCGCTGATGGGTTTTTGATCTCTCCCGGGATTCCGCCTGGATCCAAAATCTATCAAGCGATTCTTGCTACGAAAAAACCGATTCATAGCGAGATCGAAGTTGCGAGTTGGTTCTCGTCGGCCAGCACCGTGGTCGCGGTTACGGGCTCATGTGGAAAAACGACGACCGCGACTCTGATCGCACAAATCGTTGAAGCCAGTGGACGCAAAACCGTGCTCTGCGGCAATATTGGAAATCCTTGGATCGGGGAACTTTCCAAGATCGCGCCGGATACGGTGGTTGTCCTTGAGGTCAGTTCTTTTCAATTGATGCATTGTGCGAGTTTTGCCCCTTCGATTGGATTGCTTCTCAATATCTTTCCCAATCATATGGACTGGCATGCCGACATGGAAGAATATGCTGAGGCCAAGCTGAATCTCTTTCGTGCGATGGAAAATACAGGCGTGATGATCTGCAGAAAAAAGGATGAAACTGATTTTTTTCCGGACTTTCGGACGGCGGCCCGGCGCGTTTATTTTGACGAGCGTCCAGCCTCCGACCCGAACGAGGCGGCACTGCTTTGCGCCGCGGAAGCTTTGAAATGCTCTGGGGAACTTGTCGGAAAGGCGATCTTGAATTTTCGTGGGATCGAGCACCGGCTCGAGAAATTCGCTGAGTGGGACGGTATCGCGTTTGTGAATGATTCTAAGGCCACAACGACCGCTTCCCTTGCTTGGGCTCTTGAGAAGTTCGGCGACGGGACGGTGGTGCTTGTTTGCGGCGGAAAGCACAAGACCGACGTCAAAGATTTCAAAAGTTTGAGAGCTGTGGTCGCGCAAAAGGTCCGAAGGGCCGTATTGATTGGAGCTGCGCGGCCGATCATGAAAGAGGCCTGGCAGGGGATTGTTGAAATGGTTGAAGCCGCGAGTCTTGAGGACGCGTGCCGTTTGAGTATGGAAAAAGCTCAAAAAGGAGATACCGTTCTGTTGTCGCCGGCCTGTGCAAGTTTTGACATGTTCAAGAATTACCAGGAACGGGGAAGATTGTTCAAAGAAATGATCCAAAAAAGGCTGCAGACCATGGTTTTACGGAAATAAATATGTCTAAAGAAGCGCGTTTATTATTCATTGTTACTTATCTTCTGGTCGGTATTGGGATCGTCATGATCTATAGCGCCAGCGGAGTGTTGGCGTTCGATCGGCACGGGAGTGAGCTGTTCTTTCTTGTCCGTCAGGGGCTCTACGTGATGTTAGGCACAATCGGTTTTTTTATTGCGTCTACCCTTCCAGTCGATTTTTACAAAAAGAATGCCCGTGCGTTCATGCTGCTTGCCATCATGCTTTTGATGACGGTCTATCTTCCTGTGATCGGACATTCGGCGGGCGGGGCACGGCGCTGGATCCACATCGGAGGATTCCAGTTCCAGCCCGTGGAGTTCGCGAAACTGGCCTGTTGCATCTATCTGGCGGATTATATTGGACGGAAGATCGCCTGGGTACAAAAGGGGGATGTCCGGGTATTTGTCCCACCGCTTATCTTGATCGGTTTTGTATGTGGTCTGACGCTTCTTGAACCGGACCTGGGTTCTGTGGCGTTCATCGTCATGATGACTTCGGTCATTCTCTTTGTTTCGGGCCTTCAATTGCGTTATGTCTTTGGCGCCCTGGCGATTTTGATGCCGGCTCTGTATTTTTTGATCATTCGCGTGCCGTATCGTCTGAGTCGTCTTGAGGCTTATCTGAATCCGTGGGAAGATCCTCAGGGGTCCGGTTTCCAGATCATCCAATCTTTTCTGGCATTTGCTTCCGGCGGGGTACATGGAGTGGGGCTCGGACAGAGCACGCAAAAACTTTTTTATCTTCCCTCAAGCCATAACGATTTTATCCTCGCGGTAATCGGAGAAGAGCTCGGGCTTATCGGCATTATGTTTGTGGTGGCTCTTTATATCCTGTTTTTTGTCTGCTGCATCCGGATGGCGCGAAGGGCGGATCAGCCGTTTGAGAAGCTCTTGATCACGTCGATTACCCTTCTCATTATTTTGCAAACCGTGATCCATATGATGGTCGCGACCGGCCTTGTTCCGACCAAAGGGTTGCCATTACCTTTTATCAGCTATGGCGGAAGTTCGATCGTCGTGAATTTGATCGCGGTGGGCATTCTCGTGGCAATCGATCGTCGCAAACGCCACAGTATCTAACATGCCGGGAACTTCGGATACTCCAAAGGTCTCATCCCCAGCGATGCGCTTGGTGGTTTACGCCGGCCCCACAGGCGGTCATGTTTTCCCCGCGCAGTCGTTTAGCGAAGGATTTCGAAAGTACTTTCCGGATTCCCGGATCGATCTCGTTACATGTCGTCGGGCGAAATCCCTTATTGATAAAATGCCGCAGGGAATCTTTCAGTCGGTCTCGTATCTTCCCGAGTTTGGTTTTCCGGGAGGATTTTCTTGGAAAACTTTAAAGCCGTTTTTTCTTTTCCCGTATCTCCTTCTCCAGGCGTTACTTTTTCTAAAGCGGACGAAACCGGATCTTTGTGTCGGGTTTGGAAGTTTCGTGTCGTATCCCGGCATGATGGTCGCGCATGGGCTCAAGATCCCGACGCTCATCCATGAACAAAACCGGGTTCCTGGAAAGGCCACTCACTGGCTTATACCGCATATGGACGTCGTTGCTGAAAGTTTTGAGGGAACGCGATTTCTTCAAAAACCAAAAATTCTTCATACGATCGGGTTACCTCTGCGGTCGTTTATCGTAGATGCGGCGGCGAGAGCGAAGGGGGGGGCGACCCCGCGTCCGTTTACACTGCTTGTAGTCGGCGGATCCCAAGGTTCGCAAGGTTTAAATATGATTGTTACGGACGCGATCGCGTCTTTATCGGATGAAGAAAGGTCCAAAATAGCCGTTATTCATATTACGGGAGAGCGGGATAAAACTTGGGTTGCGGAGCGTTACGAGCAGCTGGTCTTATCCAATGAAGTTCATCCATTTTATAGTGGCATGGATGAGCTTTTTCAAAAGGCGGATCTCGCCATTACCCGTGCCGGGGCGAACACGCTTTTTGAGTTGGCGGCATTCGGAGTTCCGGCGTTCGTGATCCCTTACCCGCATGCGGGGGGCCATCAAAAGTACAATGCTCAAAGCTTCGCGGAAAAAGGCGGGCTGATTTTTCATGATGAGGCCCCTGGGGCGAAGGACTGGCTGGTCAAACAGTTGAGGAAAACGATCGAAGATCCAGGATCCCTGGCCGAAATCTCGAAGGCGATGAGAGAGGTGGCGAGGCCCAAGGCCACGGAAGAACTTATTGAAATAGCCCGAAAGTTGATCGAAACCCATGAAAATCGTACACGATAATCTTATTCGCGATAGCCACGCGGCCTATCTGATCGGGATCGGAGGTTCCGGAATGAGCGGGCTTGCGCGCATTTTAAAACATCTGGGTCTTTCGGTTTCTGGTTCTGACTACAAGGAAACACCCGTGACGCAAAATCTCCGCCGTTCCGGTATCCCTGTCCATATCGGTCAAAAGACCGTGGGATTTGGCGATGCCGATTTGATCATCTATTCTACTGCGATCGGGACGGATCATCTTGAGCTCAAAGAAGCCCGAAGGCTCGGCCGCAAGGTCCATCATCGGGCGGAAGTGCTCGCCTCACTTTTAAACCATGCCGAGACCTCGATCGGAGTTTTGGGGACGCATGGCAAGACCACCACGTCGGCCATGGTCTCTCACGTCCTGTCACAGATCGGTGCGAACCCGACTTGTTTTGTAGGCAGCGACATGCTCAATTATGACACTAACATCGTGGCCGGCGGCCGTGATTATTGGGTGAGTGAGGTGGACGAAAGTGACAGCTCCCACGAGTTCTATGCGCCGCATTACTCGATTATTACGAACCTCGAGCCGGAACATTTGGACCATTATGGCACTTGGGAGAATTTGACAGATTCGTTTCGCCGTTTCCTCGAGCAAGTCCAGGATCCCGGACTTGTTTCCTATTTTGGTGATGACCCGACGCTTGGCATGCTGGTGCGGGAAAGCGGCCGGCCTTACATTAATTTTGGGTTTTCCGAGGAATGCGTCTACTCGGCGCAAAATATTTGTCTGCGCGCATTTGGTTCCGAATTCGATCTTTTCGAGTCCGGTCTCTACGGTGCGCATATGAAACTTTCCGTGCCGGGACGCCACAATATCGCGAACGCGCTTGCGACGTTATCTATTTTGTTGCATCTGGGATTCGATCTGGATCTGGTCCGCGAAGCGCTTGCCACGTTCAAAGGGACGCGACGGCGTATGGAACTCAAGGGGCAGACCCCGCAATTTCTCGTGCTCGATGATTACGCGCATCATCCGACAGAGGTGAAGGCGGTGTTGCGTGCTCTTCATGAAGCAGGAAAATATGTGCGCGTCATTTTCCAGCCGCATCGTTTCAGTCGCACCAAGAACCTTTACCGGGAATTTGCCCATGCGTTCGATGATGCCGAAGAAGTTGTGCTGACGGATATTTATAGCGCCGGCGAGACCAATCCTGACGGCGTCGACGTCGAACTGGTTTATCAGGAAGTTTTAAAGACGGGCCATAAACATGTTATGGTCGTGCGTAAAGGACAAATCCTTCGTTACCTTTCGGAGCATCCGCTTAAAGACGGCGTGATGATCTTCATGGGGGCGGGGGATATCGGAGAGATCGCCAGTGAGTTCGTCAATCACCTCGACGCCTGCGCTTCAGCGTAACGTTCTGCTAGCGCCGCACACGACCCTCCGCATCGGCGGGCCGGCGGCTTATTTTGCCGAGCCGGAGAGCGAGGAAGAACTTTCCAAGCTTTTGAGCTGGGCCCAACGGGAAGGGATACCCTTTTTTATTTTTGGAAATGGCTCCAACGTGATCTTTGAGGATGCCGGCTACGAGGGTCTTGTGATCTCGATGCGTCGTTTCCGGAACGATCTTATCCGAATGGATCTTTATCAATTACAAGTGACGGTCTCCGCGGGCGTGAGCCTAGCGCGGCTCGTCCGGTTTTGCCAGGAGTCTGGTCTCGCGGGCACCGAGTTTTTGGCGCAAATACCGGGGACAGTCGGGGGAGCGCTTGTGATGAACGCAGGATTCAGCCGCCATGGCGGACAACGCAATGAAATCGGGGATCTTGTCCACGAGGTTCGGGCGCTTCAAAAAGATGGAATGCCCGTGACCTTGGGTCGTGAAGACTTGAAATTTTCCTACCGACACTCGGGCCTTGAAAAGTATTTGCTTCTGGAAGCGACATTGAAATTGTGGCGTCGGTCGAAGGACCAGATCCAGAATGAGATGAAGGCGAATCATGATTTTCGTAAAATGCGGCAGGATATTACGGAGCCGAACGCGGGTTCGATCTTCAAGAATCCTCTCGGACTTTCTCCCGCCGCCGGAGCTTTGATCGAAAAAGCGGGAATGAAGGGGAAACGGGTCGGCGGGATCCAGGTCTCTGAGCAACACGCGAACTATTTTATAAATTTGGGCAACGCCACTTCGGCGGATCTCATCCAACTCATTCAGGAAGTCCAAAAGGCTGTCTTTCATGCAACCGGAATTACTCTCGAACCCGAAATTCACATCGCTCAAAAAAATTAAAATCGGAGTGGTGCGCGGCGGCCTTTCGGCCGAACGTCGCATTTCACTCCGTTCTGGCCGTGCCGTGACCCGCGCGCTCAAACGGGTGGGTGTTTCGGCCTTTCCGATCGATCCTGCTGACCCGAAGACTTTTTCCAGGAAAATTAACGAGGCTGATATTCTTTTTATTGCCCTCCACGGCAAAGGAGGAGAGGATGGCGTTCTCCAAAAAATGTTGGAGCGGAAACGTCTCACCTTTACGGGGTCACCCTCCAAGGCCTGCGCGAAAAGTTTTGACAAAGGGATCAGCAAGCGCCATTTTGAAGAGCTGGGTGTCCCGACGCCGGAATACGCGATTCTCAATAAAAAAAATTGGCGTAGAGTGGCGGCAGCATTTCCGGCGCCTTATTTTGCCAAGCCGCTCGACGGAGGGTCCAGTCAGGGCGTGTTCTTAGTTGAAGATTTTCAGGGATCAGCCGAAAGATTAAGACGGTCCGTGTTACGGTTTGGAAGGCTTTTGATCGAAAAAAAGATTGTTGGCCGGGAATTGACAGCGGGACTTCTCGGGAGTCTGAGACTCCCGATCGTGGAAGTGAAGCCATTGCGTTCCTTTTACGATTATAAAGCAAAATACACCAAGGGCATGACGACCTATGAAGTGCCGGCCAAGATTCCGGTCAAGGTTGCCAGGAAGATCCAGGCCATCGCCTATCGGGTTTACCGGGGTCTCGGGCTTAAAGGATTTTCGAGAGTAGATGTGATGTTGGATCAAAAGAACCGGCCGTATGTGCTGGAAGTGAACAGCATCCCCGGGCTCACGGAATTCAGTCTCCTGCCGAAAGCGGCGCGGTCGGTCGGGATCAGTTTTGAGGAATTATGTTTACGGGTTCTTCGGGATGCTTATGAACAAAAAGGAAAGAAATAATCTTCCATGGGTAAGAAAAAATTCAAAAAAGGTAAAAAAGGATGGTTTTTTTCCGCGCTTGGTGCGATGTTCCGCGGGATCTTCTGGATTCTCTGGAAATTACTTCCGGTCGTGGTCATTGCCGGGGTGCTGACCTATGCCGGATTTGCCGTGAAGAAAGGTCTGTGCGAAGATCGTTGGCTCAGGGTTCAGGAGATCCGGATCGTTCCACCGGATGTTCTTTCCCCTCAAAGTATTCGTACGCTCGAGGAAAAGATCCTTGGCAAGAATATCCTGCTGCTTGATCTGAAAAAGATCGAAAGTACAATAGAGCTCGGACCAGGCGCGCAAAGTGTGCGTGTCGTTCGCGAGATGCCGACAACGATCCGTATCGAGATCAAGAAACGCAGGCCTATCGCGAACGTGCAGTTGAGACCCGGAGGCCCGTATGCGATCACGTCAGATGACGGATTTATCATCGATAGCCGTCCGGCCCTCGATCCCGCATGGATCCTCGTTGAGGATTTCAGCGAATCATTCAAAGAGCCCCGGATCGGCGCGCGTCTTCAGAACAAAGGTTTTGCGGAGGCGCTGCGGTTCATGAAGGCTTTCCGGAGTCATGAGCTTGCGCGTCGCGAAACCGTGACCCGCATCAGTCTGGATCCGAACGGGTATGTTACGATTAAGCTTGGGGAAGGACCGGATTTTAAGCTGGGTCGCAAAGCCTCCGAGTGCATCAATGCCTTGACCAATGCCGTCTATCTTTTAAAAACCGAGCCGCGCGAGAATATCGAATACATGGATTTGCAATACGACCGCGTCGCAGTTAAGAGGAAATTATGAGTCTCCCTGTTGATATGAAAAACAAATGCGTGGTGGTTTATATCGGCACCCGGAAGCTCGTGGTGATGTTGGGGGATACGGGAAGCAGTAATCCGCAGGTGCTCCGTCATGAAGAAACCCTCTTCCCTGAAGGTTTTGAAAAGGGATTGGTTTCGAATCTCCAGAACGCGAGTGCCTCACTTGAAAAGTTGATGAAGGTGCTCTTGCCGCCTGAGGCCTGGGAACAGGTTTCGATCTATGTGGTGCTTGGGAACAGCCGTTTCAAGATGTATCGTTTCTCAAGCTGCGAATATTATTCTCCCGAACGGCGTACGATCAGTTCTCATGAGGTTCAGTCCGTGGTTCAGCAGACGCGGAATGTGGCGACGCTTCCCCTGAACGAATCGATCTTGCAGGCTATTCCAGAATCTTTCCTTGTCAACGACATGCCGGCGGTGCGCAATCCCATAGGCCTTGAGGCCGAGCGCCTCGGTGTGACGCTACAGATCTACACCATGGAATTCCAAGCCTTTCGCAATATTGCCAAGATCTTTGAGACGCTAGATCTCGATGTGGAGGGTTATTTCCCAAAGATCCTGCCGCTTTCCGAGGCTGTGTTGGGGGATGCCGAGAAGCAGGAAGGGGGCATGATCCTGGACATTGCAGATGATGCGACCCAGCTAGTGCTTTGGAAGAATGGCCTTTTGGCCGGAGTGCGGACACTTCCGATGGGCGGACATTATCTTACCCAGTGCTTGGCCAAGGATTGGAATATCGAGGAGCGGGATGCTGAGAAGGTGAAAGAAAAATTTGCGACGCTCGACATCCGTGAGCAGGAAAGCGAAGAGTTGGTGCCGCTTGTGACGCGTAACGAAAAAGTCCAGCAATCCATCTCGCGCAAGGAATTCCTCCAGAAATTTTTCAAACATGCGCATGGATGGATGACCAAAATCCTGGAGTCCGCCGATGGATTCATGCAAGATGAGAAGGTCCGTTATCCGCACATTCTTTTCACGGGAGGGGCGGTGATGACGGAAGGTTTTCTCGAATGGGTCCAGAAAGAATTCTCGCGCGACGGGAAGCTTGGGATCTCACGCCATGTCGAAGCTCAACAGGAACTTGTCCGCGATCCGTCCATGGCGTCCGCCCTGGGCATGTTCCGGTGGATTATGACTTACAAGCGTTCCCAGGAGGCGCTCTTCACCCCGCGTGGTCTCGTCGCCAAGACCGCCGCCGCTGTTCGGGCTTGGATCACGAACTACTTCTAAAAGCGGTCCGGTAGTACGGCCTGCTAAGCAGCCATTAAGATGCAAAGAAAGCTTGGGACAGTACTCATTTTCAATGGAACTTACAGCCCAAAGCAAGCGCGTACGGAGCAAAAGCGAAAAATTACGACCCCTTGTGTCACCCGCCGTAAAAATTCGGGCTTTTCTTTTCTCCTCTAAACTTCTATAATGCGGTCTTCCTAGTTTCAAATTCAACCCGGCTTTTTCCCATATGACCATGATGTTAGAGACAGAACCGACGAAGCTTCCTCTGCACGAAGAGCATCTTCAAAAAGGCGCCCGGATGGGCGATTTTGGGGGATGGCTTGTCCCGCTTTTTTACTCGAGCATCATGGAAGAGCATACCGCTGTCCGTACGAAAGCCGGCATTTTTGATATATCTCACATGGGGGAATTTCTGCTCGAAGGTCCCGGTGCCCTGGACTATCTTGAGAAAAATCTTCCCAGAAGGATCACACCCGTTAGGCTCGGGCAAGCGATCTATATGCCCCTCGTCAATGACCAGGGCGGCATGGTGGATGACATTATCGTTTATCGCATGGCCGAGCAAAAATTCCTCATCATTGTGAATGCCGGCAATATCGAAAAAGATTTTGATTGGTTCAACGCTCGCGTGACGCCAGGCGTGACGCTTACGAATTTGAGTGACGAGATGGGACTTTTGGCGCTTCAAGGGCCGCTTAGTCAAACGATTCTCCTCGAATGTTTTGGGGCTTTTTATAAGGATCTTCGCCGTTTTCACTATAAGGATTTTGAGGGGGGCGTGATCGCTCGGACGGGGTATACCGGTGAAGATGGCTACGAGATTATGGTCCCCAAACATAAGCTCAAACAGATTTGGGATGTTCTGTTCCTCGTGGGGGCGAAACACGGGCTTTTGCCGATTGGTTTCGGAGCGCGTGACACGTTGCGTTTGGAAGCTGCGATGCCCCTTTACGGGCATGAGCTCTCAGACGAGCTCACGCCGCTTGAGGCGGATCTGGAGTGGGCGATCGATCTCACGAAAGAAAATTTCCCGGGCAGTGCGGTCCTCAAAAAGCAGAAAGAGACTGGAATCCTAAAAAAAAGAGTCGGTTTTGAAATGACCGAACGTGGCATTCCTCGTCAGGGTTTTGAGATCCAAAAAGAGGGCAAAACGATCGGGGCAGTTACAAGCGGCAGTTTTATCCCGACCACGGGCAAAAATATCGGCATGGCTTATGTGACGGCAGCAGAGGCGAAGACCGGCAACGCGATCGACGTGATGGTGCGCGGGAAACCCGTCAAGGCTGTTCTGGTTTCACTACCTTTTTACAAACGAAAAGGGTAGAATACCGCCGTTCACCCCTGAAATTTCTGACATTCTTAACCGGAGGCTATCATGGATTTTCCTGAAAATTTGCGCTATACCAAGACCCACGAGTGGATTGCTGTGCAGGGCACCAAGGCCAAGGTCGGCGTGACCGAATACGCGCAAAAAGAGATTTCGGATGTTGTGTTTGTGGAATTGCCGAAAATGGGTCAGGTCGTCCAGCAGGCCAAGATGGCGGCGGTCGTGGAATCGGTTAAAGCGGCGTTCGATATCTACGCGCCGGTCTCCGGCAAGATCACCAACGCGAATAAAGCGCTTGAATCCAATCCTGCTCTCATCAATCAAAGTCCTTACGCGGAAGGCTGGATCTTTGAGCTGGAGCTTTCCAGTCCTGCCGAACTTGGTACTCTTATGACGGCCGCACAGTATCATGAGGCTGTCCAGCAAGCCCCTAAACACTAAACTGAAAAGTTCTCATGCCCTACCTTTCGCTCACCGAAGAAGAAAAAAAATCCATGCTTGGGGAGATCGGTGTTCGCTCGTTTGACGAGCTGATCAAGGATATTCCGGTCTCGCTGCGTGATCCCAAGATTCTTCTTTCGCCCTCTTTAAGCGAACCCGAAGTCCAGGATTTGATCTCGAAGCTCGGGCGCAAGAACACTACGACCCGAGATGCCCTTTCATTTCTTGGCGCGGGAAGTTATGAGCATTTTATCCCGGCCGCGGCAATTGAGATCGTCGGGCGCCAGGAATTCATGACGGCCTACACGCCTTATCAGCCCGAGGCTTCGCAGGGGACCTTGCAGGCCATCTATGAATACCAAAGTCTCATGACAGAGCTCACTGGGCTGGATGTCTCCAATGCCTCCCATTATGATGGTGCTACAAGTCTTGCGGAAGCTGCACTTGTTGCTCTCAAGCACACAGACCGTTTGAAACTTCTTGTCGCGCGCTCATTGCATCCTCATTATCGGGAAACGATACGCACTTATCTTGCGGGGACGCCTTACAAGGTTGAGGAACTTGGCTTTGACGTAAAAGGAAATTTCAATCGGGAAGAGCTTACCGCCAAGCTCGACGCGAGCGTCGCCGGTGTCATTTTCCAGACCCCCAATTTCTTTGGCAATGTAGAGGATCTTGAAGGCATCAGCGAACAACTCCACGCGAATGGTTCGCTTATGATCCTTACCGCGAATCCTTTATCGCTCGGCCTTTTTAAGTCGCCAGGCGAATGGGGTGCGGACATTGCGGCGGGAGAAGGGCAGCCGCTCGGTCTTTCTATGGAGTTCGGGGGCCCTTATCTGGGGTATTTTGTGACCACTCAGGCTTTGATGCGGCGCATTCCGGGAAGATTGGCGGGCCTTACCGAAGACGCAGACGGGAAACGAGCGTTCTGTCTGACTCTTCAGGCGCGCGAACAGCATATCCGCCGCGAACGAGCGAGTTCCAACATCTGCAGCAATCAGGCACTTTGCGCCTTGGCCGCGTGCGCTTACATGACGCTTCTCGGGAAAAAAGGCATTCGTGAGATTGCTGAGATCAATTGGGATCGGGCGAATTATTTACGGCAGAAGATCTCAAAACTCAAGAATTTTGAAGTCGATTCCGGATCGATCATTTTCAATGAATTTCGGGTCAAGTCGAAGAAGCCGTTCGCTAGAATCGAAGAAAAACTGATGGCCCAGGGTATTTTCCCAGGAGTCGCGCTTGAGCTTTTCTATCCCGAGTTGAAAGACCAGTTTCTTGTCTGTGCGACCGAGACGAAATCCAAAGAGGCTCTTGACCGGTTTGTGGAGGCCTTAGCTAAATGTTGATCTCCCTGGACGATCGCCTCAGTTTTGAAAAGAGCAAGCCAGGTCGCCGGGCGGTGAGCCTTCCCAAAGGGCGTTTCTCGGACGGAGATTCCCTCAGGAGTATTCCCAAGGGCCTTTTGCGCCAGACTTCTATCGGTTTTCCGGAACTTAGCGAGCCCGATATTGTTCGGCATTTCATCAATCTCTCGCGAAAGAATTTTTCCGTCGATACGCATTTTTATCCGCTCGGAAGCTGCACCATGAAATACAATCCTAAAGTGAATGAATGGGCGGCCCGGCAGGAGAAATTCACTGCCCTGCACCCGCTTCAATCCGATGCGACCGTGCAAGGGATGCTGCAGATTCTTTGGGAGCTCGAGGAAGGCCTAAAAGAGATCTCGGGGATGGACCGTTTCACGTTGCAGCCTGCGGCCGGCGCGCATGGAGAGTTGACGGGGATGATGCTGGTTCGGGCGTACCACGCCGCTCACGGTGGGCCCACGCGCACCAAAGTGCTTGTTCCGGATTCCAGTCACGGGACCAATCCGGCGAGTGCCGCGCTTTTTGGATATCACGTGGTTGAGATCAAATCCAATAGCCACGGGTGCGTGGATCTTGAAGATTTGAAGCAACATCTGGATGAGCATGTGGCATGTCTTATGCTGACCAATCCGAACACGTTAGGACTTTTTGAAAAGAATATTCTCGAGATCACGAAACTCGTGCATCAGCACGGCGGACTTCTTTACTATGATGGTGCTAATCTGAATCCGCTCCTTGGGATCGCCCGGCCAGGCGACATGGGTTTTGACATCATTCACATCAATCTCCACAAGACTTTTTCGACTCCGCACGGCGGTGGCGGGCCGGGTGCCGGGCCTGTAGGCGTGAAGAAACATTTGATACCGTTCCTCCCGGGTCCTCTTGTGGAACAGACCAAAAAAGGTTACGCCTGGGCCTCGCATAGTTCGCAATCGATCGGACGCGTCAAACTCTTCCACGGGAATGTCGGGGTCATGATCCGTGCTTATGCTTATTTGAAGACACTAGGCAAAGAAGGCCTCCGGAAAGTGAGCGAGGCTGCGATCCTGAACGCCAATTACATGAAAGAAATGCTCAAGGACACTTTTAGGGTTGCGACCCAGGGGCCATGCATGCACGAGTTCGTGCTGTCGCTCAAGTCTTTTGCCGCTCAAGGTGTTCATGCGGGGGATGTGGGGAAGCGCCTTTTGGATTTCGGTTTTCACGCGCCGACGGTCCATTTCCCGCTTGTGGTTCCCGAGGCTCTTATGATCGAGCCCACAGAGACTGAAGCTCGTGAAACTCTGGATCTTTTCATTGAGGCGATGAAAGAGATCGCCCGCGAGATTGTGACCGATCCCGAAAAAGTGAAAACCGCGCCGCACACGCTTCCGGTGCGCCGTCCCAACGATGTTCTCGCCGCGCGCAAGCCCATTCTCTCTTACCGCGATCAAGTTCGGGAAAAAGTGCTGTTGGCTGAAGCTGCAGCATGAACTGGAGTTTGCTCCCCACGATCAGTGCGCCGATGCCGCTTCAAATGGCGCTTGATGAACTTCTCTTCGAATTACAAAAAAAAGAGCCTCAAGCTCCTTGCCTTCGATTTTATTTCTCATCCGAACCTTGGATCAGCGTCGGTTGTTCGTTCCGGGAACCCGCAGATCTTTCGAAGTCGGATCTGATCCTGAAAAATCCAAGAGCGCCGATTTGTCACCGGATCACGGGAGGAGGCTGCGTGCTTCACGGCGGGGACCTGATCTTCTCGCTGACGGCACGGATGCAATCTGATCCTGAGAGACTTGGCTCTGTTCGAACCAGTTACGCGAAGATCCATGAGAGTGTTAGAATAGGTCTCCAAAGTTGTGGTCTTGATCCGAAATTCTACAGCAACAGCCAGGAGCTTCCGAAAGGGAATGATTGTTTTGACTTTCCCGTGGAAAGCGATTTGGCTTGGAATGGAAAAAAGATCGCGGGTGGCGCGCAGAAACGTTCCGAGGGCGTGCTTTTGCACCACGAATCGATCTTAACCCCGCCGGGCATTCATCGGGAGGATATGACCCGGGAGATCCGGAAAGCAGCGGAACAAGTGTTTGGAATATCCATCCGGAATGCGGATCTCGATCCGGGGATGTATTTTCAAGCTGAAACATTTAAAAAGACGGCAGTCCCAATTTCTGTCAATTGAGGCGAAGCGGGATTGGGGGGAGTTCTGAATAGCGTTGATTTAGAGAAAATGAAAGCCAGGACGGGCAGTAGCCTGTGGTTGGGTGGAGATTATGGAAGAATCCAGCAGTTTTCTTAAAAAAATCGAAGACATTCTTGAAAAAGACCCGAGCTATAAGTTCGAGGCCTACACGTTTGTCCTGGCAGCGCTTCATGATACCGTGAGCGGGCTCAAAAAGCCGCGGCACATCACCGGCGGGGAACTTGCGTTGGGGATACGCAAATATGCGCTCGACCAATTTGGTCCGATGGCCCTGACGGTCCTTCATCACTGGGGGATACGCAAGACGCTTGATTTCGGGAAGATCGTTTTTGCTTTGATCGACGTCAAGCTCTTGAGTAAGCAGCCCGAGGACAAGCTCGAAGATTTTGATAAGGTCTACGAATTCGAGGAATCCTTCGGGAAATACAAGATCGAAGATGAATAATTTAAAGGAAGCCGTTCGTACGGTGTGCGGAGTGCGGCGCAAAAACGTCACGGTACATCGTACGCCACGCACCGTACAAAGATCATAAAATGAAAGACCTTTTAAGCGATTTGAATCCTGCACAGCGAGAGGCTGTCTCCTGGCCTCCAGTCCGGCCGTTGCTCATTCTGGCCGGGGCCGGAAGCGGGAAGACGCGCATTCTCACGCACCGGATTGCGTATCTGATCGAGCACGGCGTGCCGGCTTTTAATATCCTCGGCGTTACGTTCACCAACAAGGCCGCTGCCGAAATGCGTAACCGCATTGAAAAACTTGTTTCCCAGCGGGTTTGGGTGAGTACTTTTCATTCCACCTGCCTCCGTATTCTTCGCCAGGATGGGCCCGCTATCGAACTCGACCGGAATTTCATTATCTACGACGAGTACGACCAACTTCAGGTCATCAAGGAATGCATCGCGGAACTCAAGTTGAATGAAAAGGATGTGAATCCTAAAGCCGTGCGTGAGGAGATACAGCGTTCGAAAGATTATCTTGTTTTTCCTGCCCAGTATTTGGCGAAGGCGATGGATCTTTTTGGGGATTCTGCGGGAAAGGTTTATCAGCTTTATGAAACCCGGATGAAGCGTCTGAAGGCGTGTGATTTCGGAGACCTGATCCTGAAAACCGTGGTGCTTTTTGATAAGCATCCCAAAGTTCTCAAGACGTGGCAGGATCGCTTCCAGCATATCCTGATCGATGAGTATCAGGACACGAATCACGCACAGTACCGTTTTGTAAAACTTTTAGCTTCCGCCAGGCGCCAGATCACCGTCGTCGGAGACCCGGACCAGTCCATTTATGGATGGCGGGGGGCGGATATCAAGAACATTCTTAATTTTGAGGCTGATTACCCGGAATCCGGTGCGATCCGCATGGAACAGAATTACCGCTCCACACCCGTGATCCTCGATGCTGCGAACCATTTGATCAAGAACAACTCGATGCGCAAGCCCAAGGCGCTTTGGACCGAGCAAAAAGGCGGTGCAAAGATCGAGCTTTTTAACGCGGACGATGAGATCTCAGAGGGCAAGTATGCGGTTGGCAATATCCTGAAATATAAAACTCAGGGCCGCAGTTTTGCGGATCAGGTGATCTTTTACCGTGTTCACGCTCAGTCGCGTGTGATGGAAGAAGCTTTGATGCGTGCGAATATTCCCTACAAGATCGTGGGCGGGACGCGTTTCTACGACCGTAAGGAGATCAAGGATGTCATCGCCTATCTCCGGATCGTGGCATACCCTCATGATGAGATCAGCCTGAAGCGCGTGATCAATGTTCCGCCGCGAGGGATTGGGAAAAAGGCGATGGAAACATTGGAAGCTGAAGCTCTCGGAAAGACCTGGGAAGAGGCGCTCCAAAATCTTTCGAATATCCAGGGATTGACCCCCAAGGTTCAAAAATCCCTTGGTGCCTTCTACGCGTGGCTTTCGAAACTCCGGAAAAAGCAGTGCGAGATGACGATCCATGAGATCCTCGAGAGGATCCTGGAGGATACGGGTTATGTGACGGCGCTCGAGGCTGAACGTACCCCGGAGGCTCAGGCTCGACTCGAGAATATCGAGGAGTTCTACAGCGTGATCGAGGACTTCATCGATAGAGCCGAGGACAGTCCTTCGACCACAGACCATAGAAAGCCAACGCTTCAAACGGAGTACGGCGTACGAAGTGCGGCGCAAGAGTCTCAAGATGCTTCGGATGCTGCGCGCGATTCCGTACTTATGGGGTTTCTTGATTCCATTGAATTGGTGACGGATCTTGATGCATGGGACCAGGGGACGAATGTGCTGACGCTTATGACGCTTCATACGGCTAAGGGACTGGAATTTCCGATCGTTTTCATGGTTGGATTGGAAGAGGGGATATTTCCGCATGTGAATTCCTTTGTGGGGCCCTCCGACGAGATCGAGGAAGAGCGGCGGCTTTGTTATGTCGGTATCACGCGCGCGCGGGAAAAACTGCATCTTTCCTACGCCACCCAGCGGCGTATGTATGGGGCGACGCATCACAATCTTCCGTCGCGTTTTCTGACTGAAATTCCCGCCGGTCTCTATGATGTCCGCGCCATGCATTCCGCGGGCGGTTATCGGGATGAAGACGAAGACCAGTCACGGGACGACCTTTCCATTCACGATCCGGACCCCGTCATCGAATTCGATGAGGACCCTCCGACCGCATCCTCCGGCCGCTATTCCCGTTGATTTCAGGTCCTTCGGGTTCTAGGTGGCAAAAAGCTGTTCCCAATAGAGAGTTTGGCCGCTAAAATGCCCGCAATGAAGATTCACAAAGAGAAGGCACTCAGCTTCTGGGCAGAGCTTTTTTATTCCCTTGTCATGTGGGGCGGTACTATCTTCCTGACGATCCTTGCTTCGACTTTGGATATTGTCATCATTTTCCCGTTATCCCTTCTCTTTGACCGGGGGACACGGCGGATGGTCCATCAGAACTCGATCTGGTGGGCACGGTCGATCATCGGGTTTAGTCCTATCTGGCGCATTCTCGTGACCGGCCGCGAGCATCTTCAAAAAGGGAAGCATTACATTATTGTTGCTAATCATCAAAGCCTTCTGGATATTCTGGCAGTCTGTGCTGCGCTGCCGATCAATTTTAAATTCCTGGCCAAACGCGAACTTTTTCAAATCCCGCTCATGGGTTGGGGGATGGCGTCTGCAGGCTATATTCCAGTCGATCGTGCGAGTCACAGGAGCGGTCGGGAAGCCATGCAGCGGATCACCCGGGTTCTGAACATGGGTGTGAGCGTCCTTCTTTTTCCAGAAGGGACGCGTAGCCCGGACGGGAAGATCCATGCGTTCAAGATGGGGGCTTTCAAGCTCGCGCGTGAAAATAGAGTTGAGATTCTTCCGGTCGTGGTTGATGGAACCGGGCAGGCGCTTCCGAAGAATTCGTGGCTTATCAAAAAGAAGAGCGCCTTCATCGTCTCGATTGGAAAGCCGGTATCGCTTGAAGATTTCGCGGATAGCTCCATGGATGAAGCCAAAGAAAAGATTCGCCACGAGATGATCGGGCGCTTGGAGCATATAAGACACGGATCGGTTCAGAAAGAAAAAGTTGTCGGAAACGGGTAACGGAAAATCTTTTTTCGTTGTGCGTTCCTCGCAAGCATTTCCCAGAGGATTTCCATTATGAAAATACTAACATTAAATACCTGGCAGGAGCGCGGCCCGTGGCGTGAACGGTGGGAGCTTATCTTTCGCGGACTCAAGGTTTATGACGCTGATATTGTCGGGTTTCAAGAAGTTTTTAACATGGAATGGGCCGAGGAGATCCAGAAGCGGAGCGGATATCCCTACCTTGCGGTCAGCGGCGAGCATTCAGGCCTGATATTCCTTTCGAAATTCAAACCCGTTGAACAAGAGTGCCTGGTAATGAAGGCCAAGTCGGCGACGGAGGATTATCTCCGCTATGTTTTTTATATCAGGGTCGATAGGGACGGGGAGGAGATCGCATTTTTTAACACGCATCTTTCGTGGCGGGCGGATGAGAACGATGTTCGCATGAAGCAGACGCTGGAACTTGAGGTGTTCGTGAATCAAAAGATGGGCGACTTTCCTGCGGCGGTCATGGGGGATTTCAACGGTGCCGCTAACACACCGCCGGTGGTCTACCTCCGGGAGATCCGCAAGTGGATCGATACGTTTTGGGCCAAAAATCCTGGAGATTTTGGGCTCACCTGGGATTATCGGAATCCTTATGCGGAAGCGGAGCGAGAGAAAATGGCTGAACGGCGCATCGATTATATTTTTATTCGTGAGAAAATCGGGGCCTTTGCAAAGATAGGAGCCTCACGCGTGGTGTTTAACGAACCGTCCCCTGAAGGCGTCTGGCCGTCGGATCATTTTGGGGTGATGACGCAATTTTAAGGTGGGATGAGAACTATGGCCGATAAAGAGAAAGCAAAGGAATACCAGGAAATAAGACGAAAGCTGACGCTTTTCCAGCTTATCTTGACGCCTGCACTTCTCGGGATCCTGATTGCAAGCGGATGGACTTTTGGGATGCGCCAGAATGCCGTTGCTTTTGCCGGGGGAAGTGACTGGGGCGTTGTGGCGGTCTATTTTATTCTGTTCTCACTCTTTTTTCTGGTTTTTGACCTGCCACTTTCATTCTATTCGGGATTTTTTCTTGAGCATCAGTTCGGCCTCTCGAATCAAAATTTTAGCCAGTGGCTTATGGAACTCCTGAAGAAAACGCTTCTTTCGTTCGCGCTGTCGTTAGGGCTTCTAGAATGCCTTTACTGGATCATCCGTGTCGACCCTGCGCATTGGTGGTTTTGGTCGTGGGCGGCCTACGCTTTCGTGAGTTATATCCTCGGGAAGGTCTTTCCTGTCGTGATCGTGCCGCTCTTTTATAAGTATGGTAGGCTTGAAGATAAAGAGTTAGAGACGAAGGTCCTGAAGCTTGCCTCGCGGTTTGAAATGCCGGTCGGGAACGTCTATGCGCTCAATTTGAGCAAGACGACCAAAAAGGCGAACGCGGCATTCATGGGGATTGGGAGGACCAAACGAGTGGTTCTAAGCGATACATTGATTGAAAACTTTACACACGTCGAGGTGGAGGTGGTCGTAGCTCATGAGCTGGGGCACTACAAGCACCACGATGTTTGGCGGCTTCTGTCGTTTGGCCTCGTGGCTTCGCTCATCGCGTTTGCCACTGGATTTTTTGGAATGAATGCACTTGCGTCGGCGTTGTTGCTTGGTTCTACAGCCGATGTGGCCGGTTTGCCGTTGCTTTTTCTGATCTTCTATGTTGTCAACCTTATCCTGATGCCGCTCATGAATGGTTATTCCAGGCGTCGCGAGTGGGCGGCGGATATTTTTGCATTGAAGGCGCTCGAAACCCCGGAAACTTTTATTTCGTGTATGGAAAAACTTGGCGAGCAGAACCTCGCGGACCCGGAGCCGCCGGCATGGTATGAGTGGTTCTTTTACGACCACCCGTCGATCGTTAAGCGGATTGAAATGGCAAAAAATTGGAAAACGGATATCGGATGATGGCGGATGTATTGAAGCTGGATCGTACAAAACCAAAAACAAAAGTTTTGTCGTCGTCCTGCACTCTGTGTTCTGCAGCCTTTGGCCTTCTTTTCCTGGCTTTATGTTTTTTGTTTAGCGTTAGTGCCTACGCAGCGGTCAACGATGATGATCGCGGCAAAGAGGCTGTCGAACGCCGGCAAAAGATCGATATCGAAAGGTTCTACGCAGGGAACGGCGGGAGTGTCCCGATGACGCCTATGGCAATCGAGCTTTACAACGACGCGGTCAAGTTCTTCGAGAAGAGTGAATTCGAGCTCGCTCGTGACGCGCTCCATGAATCGCTCTCGCTGGAACCCCGCAATGCTTTGGCCCTGGAACTTTTGGGCGAGATTGAAAATCTCCAGCAGAATTTCAAGGGGGCTGAAAATTATTATAAACAAAGCTATCTCGTAAACCCTTCGCCGCGCGTGCGTCAGAAGATCGAACAACTCCAAAAAGAGAATTCCGTCGAAAAAAATCTGGATACTGACGACGAAGAGCACTTCATTATTAAGTACCGGAAGGGTGAACAGGGCTACGAAGGCTATTGGCTGAAGAATCTCTTGAGGGAAGCGTATCGCCAGATTTCGCAGGATTTTGGGTCTTATTTTAATCATAAGACGGCAGTGCTTTTTTATAGCGGTAATGAGTTCCACGATGTGACGGGGCAGTCCCTGTGGATCGGCGGGCTCTATGACGGAAAAATACGGCTTCCGGCCTATCACCAGGGTTTTAGAGAGCTTGACCTGCGTGCGGCTGCGGTTCACGAAATGACGCATGCGTTCGTAGCTTTCCTGAGCGGCATGCGCGCTCCGGCCTGGATTCACGAAGGCTTGGCCGAATATGAACAGAATAAGGTCCAGCCGGTGGACACGGCTGTTTTCGCCGAGGCCGTTCGGACGAAAGCGCTCATGCCGATGAGCCGGTTACTTTCCGAGAATTTGCAAATAGACAAGATGGATCCTCTGGAGGTCGCGCTTTTTTATCAAGAGGTTTTTGCACTTGTCAGCTATATGGTTGAGCGTTTTCAGATGTATCGTATGAAAGAAATCCTTTTGAAGTTCAAGGAAGGGAAACCCGCGGAACAGGCGATCGAGGAAGAGCTTGGAATCTCAACCTCACAATTGGAGAATGAATGGCTCGCCACGATAAAATAAAAACCCCGGCAAGGACGGGTCGATCCTCCACGCGCCAGGTGTGTGGAATACTTTCTCGGGGTGTGAAAGCGGTGAGGGATATCAGGACGGCCGGGCCGTTTTGTTATCGGTACCGGTTGGACGACGCGGAGCTTCTGGTGTCAGTTAAGGCGCTCGGGGTTCTGATGCCTGTCGTTGTGACGAATGACGAGCGTCCTGTCGTGATTGCGGGCCACAAACGCTTCCATGCGGCACAGGTCTTGAAGATGAAGGAAATTCCTGTGCTTGTGACAGCGGAAATGGAGTCGAAAGACGCATTTCTTTTGAATCTCGTTTCTAACTGGAAACAAGGAGTCTCCGACATGGACCGGGCCCGGGCGATTGGGATGGCGGTTCGGGAATTCCATTTTAAAGAGAAGGAACTTTTTTCGATGGTGATGCCCCTTCTCGGGCTTTCGGAAGATAAGGCTGTGCTGGAGTTTTACCAAAAGGCCGATCAATTTCCACGGTCGTTCAAGGACCTTGTGGAAGACGGGCAGTTACCCCTCCGAGGGGTCCCGTCTTTTTTAAAATTTTCGGGGGATGACCAGGATTATTTCGCCAAAAATATCGGGATGAAAGTGAAATTGACAAGTTCTCAGCTGCTTCAGGCCGGAGAATGGCTGTTGGATCTCATGAAGGGGACGGGGAAATGCCTCCGGGAGCTTTGCAAGGAGCATGGGATCCTTGCGAAGTTGGACATGCGCGGCATGGACCCGCGCACTAAGGCGGATCGGTTCTTTGCTCGCGTCAAGCGGTTGCGTTTTCCGGGATATTCGCTTTATCTCGAAGCATTCGAAGAGCGACGGGCGGATATCCTTCGCGATGCCAAAGAGCTCCGGCTGGAGCCTGTCCAGGGGTTTGAAGAGCCCGGATTTGAACTCCACGCGCGTGTGAAAAGCCCGGGGGAACTCGATCGACTTCTCCAGAAACTTTCGGTGAAGCGTTCTTCACTTAACTCGTTGTTTGAAATTGTGTTGTGATTCCTATAC
Source organism: Candidatus Omnitrophota bacterium (assembly GCA_903856085.1). Classification (GTDB taxonomy): domain Bacteria; phylum Omnitrophota; class Omnitrophia; order Omnitrophales; family Aquincolibacteriaceae; genus Aquincolibacterium; species Aquincolibacterium lacustre. The sequence goes on from CAIOAT010000044.1 coordinate 45,685, forward strand.
AATACCCGCTTCAGTGACCCTTATATGAGAAAAATCCTTTTAGCGACAATCATCCTTTGGGGCGTTATGGCCCCATCCCTCCAGGCCGAGGAAGTTCGTGTGTCTGCCAGCCTGAACAAGCGTGTAGTGCAGGTGGGAGAAGAGGTGCGTCTTAATATCCGGATTTCCGGGGCAAACACAAACCTTCAGGCGCCACGTCTCGCGCAGCTCGCGGGCGTTGAAGCTTACTACACCGGTCGCGCTTCGCATATCGCGTTCGTTAACGGGGTTTCTTCCTCAAATGTTGAATTTAACTACACGTTGATTCCACGGGCGATCGGTCATTTTACGCTGAATCCCATTGACGTGCAGGTGGGACAGAGTGTGTTCCAGACGGAAGCGCTTGAGATCGAAGTATCGGGAGGCCAAAGCCAGGCGGTGGGGTCCCAGTCCCAGGGGCCAGCACAGCGTGTTCCGTCGCAGTCCCAGATGCCACCCTCGGTGCCCCAGGCCGTTCCCCAGGATCAGGTTTTTTCGGCGTCTCCTGGCACGGATGACAATATTTTTGTCCAGGCGGTGGTCGACCGAAAGACGCTCTACCAAAACGAGCAGATGCTTCTAACCTATTCGCTTTACACTCGTTATGACACGCGCTATGAGGGATTCGACAAAGAGCCCGAAACAAGCGGGTTCTGGATTGAGGAATTTCCGATGGTGGACCGGGATGTTCCTCGTGAGACGGTTCGCATGAACGGCAAGCGCTACGTCAAGGCGGATGTGAAAAAGCTAGCACTTTTCCCGACCGCTCCCGGTAATTACACGATCCAACCCGGGACTCTCAAGGTCTCGATCCGCGAGGAACCGCAAGGGTCGAATGCTTTCGATGAATTTTTTAGCGATAGTTTTTTTACGGGGGGTGCTTTTTTCGCGCGGAGACAGAATCGTTTGCTCGTGCCTCCTCCGATTCAGCTTGTCGTGAAGCCGTTGCCCGAGAATGGAAAACCGGCAAGCTTCCAGGGTGCGGTGGGGGCCTTCCGTCTTTCGGCGACGATCGATAAAGATAAAGTGAAACAGAATGAGCCTGTGACGCTCAAAATGGTTATCGAGGGCGAAGGGAATATCGAGACGATTACGCGGCCGAAGGTTCCGGTGCTTACGGGTTTTAAGACCTATGATGCGGACACTAATTCCAAACTTTTTCAGGCCGAGAATGTGATTGGGGGCACGAAGAGTTTCGAGATTGTTTTTATTCCCAAGGAGGAGGGGAGTTCTTTTGTTCCCCCGATCGAGTTCAGCTTCTTTGACCCCCGTCAGGAAAAGTATGTGACCTTGAAAACTCCGAATTTTCCGATACAGGTGGAGCATTCAGATCAGAATTTCCAGATGCCACAGGAGCTTGCTGGAAATGCCATTTTTCAAAAACAGGTAAAGTCGGAAGGGAAAGACATCCGTTATATCGACGAAAAAGTTCCCGAAGCCTTTTCGGCTCACGCTGTGGATTGGATCTATACGATCCTTCTATGGGGTGACCTGCTCCTCTTGGCGTTCCTGCTGCTACTTTGGATGAAGGACCGCCAGGACCGTCTTTTTTCAAAAGACCAGGCGCTGCGGCGGCGGAAGACGGCTCGAGGGGCGGCGTCGGCCAACATGAATAGACTTAAAAAACTTGCGCATTCCTCAAAAGAAGAGGATGACGTGGCCTTTTTCGTGGAGCTTGAAAAGGCCATGATCCAGTATCTCGCGGACAAATGGAATCTTTCGACCTACGGGGTGACACGACAGGACTTGGAAGAGACTCTCACAGCGCATTTCGGCGCGGAGGACGCACATCTGAAAGACGTATTTGAGCTTTACCGGCTTTGTGATGAATCTCGTTTTGGTAAAGGTTCGGTCCCTCAGGCGTCAAAAAAAATCGGGCTCAAGATCTTTCAAGATACTGTGAACAGGATCGAGAGGATGCGAAAATGAAACGGTTAACGTGGCTTTTACTGATCGCCTTATGGTTCGCGCCCGCCGTTTGCACGGGTGCCGAAACGGCGAAGATCTTTCAAGAGGCCAACACGAGTTACCGGACCGGGGACCACGCGAAAGCCGCGGAACTTTATGAGTCTTTGACCGAGCGGGAACCGGGCGTTGCGACCTTTTATTACAATCTGGCGAATACATATGTGCGGCTTGGAAAACTGAGCCGTGCGATCCTGAATTATGAAAAAGCCCTGCGCCTCGATCCTCGGAACGGGGATGTCCGGGAGAATTTGCGTTACACTCGCGGACTTTTGGAATACCGCGTTGAGGATACGCGCAATTGGTACTTGAAGGCCACGGAGGTCGTTCTGAAGTATGTGACCGAACGTGAAGTCTTTGCCGTGGTTCTCGCGGTCTTGTTCGTTTTTCTGATAGGGGGAATTCTTTTCTTTCTGAACGGGCGCGGCGTTTTCTGGAATCCATGGCAGCAATTCGTTTTTGTCGTGCTCTTGCTTGCGGCGCTTGTGGCTTTTGGCAAACAGGTGCAAAGTAATGTGATCCGCGATGCAATCGTGATGCAAAAAGAGTGTGAAGCTCGTTACGGGCCGTCGGAACACGACCAGGTCGCGTTTCGTATGGGCGAGGGTATCAAAGTGTTCGTGATGGACCGGCGCGAAGATTGGAGCCGTGTGCTCTTGACGAATGGGGAGAGCGGCTGGGTGAAAGATTCCGATATCGCTGAGGTTAAGGTGTGAGGAATCTTCCAGACGCAAAAGGCCATTTTGGTCCTTACGGTGGACGCTATGTCCCCGAAACACTTGTGAAAGCTTGCGAGGAATTGACCTCGGCTTATCGAACGATCAAAAACGATAAAAAATTCCGGAAAGAACTAAGTATTTATCTTGAGACCTACGCCGGACGACCGACCCCGCTTTATGAAGCAAAAAATCTTGCCGCGCATTTCGGTCATGGCAGGATTTTCCTCAAACGCGAGGATCTTCTTCATACCGGTGCGCATAAGATCAATAACACACTCGCCCAAGGGCTTTTAGCCAAACGGCTCGGCAAGACGCGTATCGTGGCCGAGACCGGCGCCGGACAGCACGGCGTCGCATCTGCGACGGCGGCCTGTGTGTTTGGGCTCAAGTGTGTGGTTTATATGGGCGCGGTGGATATGGAGCGCCAGGCGTTGAACGTTTATAAGATGAAATTACTGGGCGCGGAAGTACGGCCAGTTCACTCAGGCTCCAAGACGCTCAAGGATGCGACCAACGAGGCGATTCGGGATTGGGTCACGAATGTTGAAGACACTCATTATCTTTTAGGTTCGGTCGTTGGGCCGCATCCTTATCCGTCGATGGTCCGCGATTTTCAGGAAGTTATTGGCAGGGAAACGCGCCGTCAAATCGTCAAGGCCGCGGGACATCTACCGAGTTATCTTATGGCCTGTGTCGGCGGTGGCAGTAATTCCATGGGATTTTTCCATCCGTTCCTCAGGGATCGGAGCGTTCGCATGATCGGCATCGAAGCGGCCGGCGAAGGAGTAGAAACTTCTCATCATGCGGCCTCGATTACAAAGGGGAGACCCGGTATTCTTCACGGTATGAAAAGTTATTTGCTTCAGGATAAGAACGGGCAGGTTCAGCTTGCACATTCGATCTCCGCAGGGCTGGATTATCCGTCCGTGGGTCCAGAACATTCCTATCTGAAGGATTCGGGGCGTGTGGCCTATCAGGCTGTAACGGATGCTGATGCGCTCAAGGGCTTCGATCTTCTGACAAAACTTGAAGGGATTATGCCGGCGCTTGAACCTGCACACGCCCTGGGCTATTTACCCAAGCTGATGCCCAAGACCCGGAGATCGGATACTGTGGTCGTTTGCCTTTCCGGCCGCGGCGACAAAGATATTCACACGGTGCAGCAGCATCTATAAAAGTCTACAGACTTTAGGCCTCGGGCAACGGTAAAAACTAATGTTTCTCCGTGTTTCTAAACGATTATCGAGGAAATGAAAATTGAAGAATTACTTAACGCTTAAAATTCAAGAAGTCCGGAGAAAAAAGCGTAAGCTTTTTTGCGTTTTTTTGACGCTAGGGTATCCCAGTATCGCTGCGACGGAGCGGCTCATTCTGTCTTCCGAACAGGCGGGGGTGGATATCATCGAATTGGGTTTTCCTTTCTCGGATCCTCTCGCGGACGGGCCGACAATCCAGTATTCATCGGAACAGGCCATTAAAAAAAACGTTACGATCAAAGACGCGTTGGCTCTCGTGCGCCGTCTTCGTCAAAAAGGTTCCAAGATTCCGATTCTCTTTTTTGGCTATTTCAACCCGGTCTTTTCGTACGGCGGGAAAGATTTTGCCCGGGACGCTAGAGATTCGGGGATGGACGGTTTGATCATTCCGGACTTGCCGCCCGAAGAAGAAGTGGCGTTCCAAAAAATATGTCGGAAACAAAAGCTTCACAGGGTACAGTTGGTTGCTCCGACGACCAAGGATGCAAGGGCTAAGATGCTTGTTGGGAAGTCTCAAGAGTTCATCTATTATGTTTCGCTCAAAGGCGTGACGGGCGCGCAAAAAGCAATGCCTGCGGACCTTAAGGCACACCTCTCAAAATTAAAACGAATGACCGCGAAGCCGGTTTTGGCTGGGTTCGGTATCTCCACACCCGAGCAGGCGCGGGCTATCTCCCAGATGAGCGATGGCGTGATCGTTGGCAGTGCGGTGATCGAACACTTGAAGCGTGGAGTTCCTGTGGCTGAACGGTTTATTCTTAAAATGTCACGTGCGATACACGGTTCATGAGTGGCGCGCTTCTGGGTCTTGACCTCGGCGAGAAAAGAATTGGGGTTGCGTTCGTGCCGGCTGGAACAACGATCGCGTTTCCTGTGAAGACGATCGAGGTGAAAGGCCGGGAACAGGTTCTGCTCCAGATCCAGAAATTGATCCTTGAGCATAAAGCGGAAAAGGTCGTGGTCGGGCTTCCGATAACGCTCAAGGGCGAGATGGGGATCGCAGCGAAGAAGCGGGTCCAAGAAGTCGAGTGGTATCAGTCTCGAATTGCGGTGCCGGTGGTGATGTGGGACGAGAGGTTATCCTCCAAAGAAGTAGAGCGCATGCTGATCTCGGCAGATGTGAGTCGTGAGAGGCGCAAAGAAGTCATTGATCAGTTGGCCGCTCAAAGAATATTGCAGAATTATTTAGACAGTACGATTGCTAACGCATAAAGGGGAATCATGACCTATCAATTGACGACGTTTGAAAATGGACTCAGGGTTTTGACGGTTCCCATGGCCAATCGCGAATCGGCGGCCGTGGCAATTTGGGTCAAGGCCGGAGGTCGCTACGAACCCAAGAAGATCTCGGGGATATCGCATTTTCTGGAGCATCTGATGTTTAAGGGTACGCCGACGCGGAGCACGCGTCAGATCAAGGAAGAGATCGAGGGCGTTGGCGGAATCCTGAATGCTTTCACCGGGGAAGAAATGACCTGCTATTTTGCGAAGCTTCTAAAGCAATATTATCCCCGGGCGCTTGACGTTCTTTCCGATATGGTGCTCCATTCGACAATCCCGGCGGATGAACTGGTTAAGGAAAGGACTGTGATCCTGGAAGAGATCAAGATGTATCGCGATGTGCCTTCCCATCACGTGCATGATCTGATGGGGGAGCTTCTGTGGCCGGATCAGCCGCTTGGCCGGACGCTCGCTGGTTCACCGGAAACGGTTTCCCGGATGACGCGTGGCGACATTCTGAAATATAAGGATAATTATTACCATAACAGCAATATTCTGGTTTCGGTTTCCGGAAATGTGGATCACGATGAGGTCCTGGCGCGCGTTGCTGATATTTACAAAACGCGGCAACCGAAGAAGCCATCCGTTTTTGTTCCGGCGAAAAGCGTGCAGACTAAGCCGCGCACCCATTACTACGAGAAGGCGACAGAGCAGACGCATTTGGTGATCGGTCTCCACGCCCTTCCGCGTATGCATCCGGACCGTTACAAACTGGGTCTTCTGCATGTGATCCTTGGGGCGAATATGTCGAGCCGTCTTTTCGAGGAAGTACGCGAAAAACGAGGCCTGGCTTACGAGATCAAGTCTGGAATGTCCGGCTATCAGGATGCCGGGGCTTTTACCGTGTCGGCCGGTGTAGAAACGAAAAAGACCGTGCGGGCTGTGGCGGTGATCATGAAGGAACTTACGAAAGTGCGGAAAAGTTTTGTGAAGTCTGGCGAACTCCGCCGCGCAAAGGATTATTTCATGAGCCAAGTCTCCTTGGGCGTTGAAGACACGCTGGATCATCTGCTTTGGGCGGGTGAAAAGGCTCTTTGCTCGGGAGAATTGCCGAACAAAACGGAAATCCGTCAAAAGATAGAGACTGTGACGTTGGAAGACATTCAAGGGGTCGCGCAGAAGATCTTCCGTACTGGAAATTTAAATCTTTCACTGATCGGGCCGGTGCCGGAGAAGATGCAGCGCGAAATCACCAAAAATCTAATTATCGAAGCAGTTTGAGGAGAATATCGTGAAGAAAATAATGATTGCCCCCAGTTTGCTTTCTGCGGATTTCAGCCGGTTGGCCGAAGAGATCCGGGATGTGGAAAAAGCCGGATGTGACGCGCTTCATATCGATGTAATGGATGGGCATTTTGTGCCGAATCTAACGATTGGGCCGCTCGTTGTGAGTGCGATCCGCAAGGTCACAAAGCTGCCGCTGGATGTTCATTTGATGATCGATGCGCCGTCCCGCTATGTAGGCGAATTCCGTAAGGCCGGTGCCGATTGGATCACGATCCACATCGAAGCGGAAAACGATGTACTGAAAACTCTACAAGAGATTAAAAAACTTGGAGCCAAGGCTGGAATTTCGCTTCGCCCAAAGACTCCCGTGGAAACGATTCTTCCTTATCTTTCGGAGCTGGATCTCGCTCTCGTTATGTCAGTCGAGCCGGGGTTTGGTGGACAATCGTTCATGCCCGATATGATGGCAAAGGTCAAAGTGCTGCGTTCGAAGTTTCAAGGGCTCATTTCCGTGGATGGCGGTATTGGTGCCGGGAATGCGTTTCAGGCGCTTGAGGCAGGGGCTGATATCCTGGTTGCGGGAAGTGCTGTTTTCGGAAAAGCGGATCGTGTGAAGGCAATCCAGGAATTTCGTGAGATTTTTAAGAAATTCTGATGATCCCCTCCCAAATTCGTAATTTCTCCATCATCGCGCATATTGACCACGGTAAATCCACGCTTGCGGACCGTTTGCTCTTGCACACCGGGGCCATCACCAAGCGAGAGTTCCGCGAACAGATTCTGGATGATATGGAACTGGAACGTGAGCGAGGGATTACGATCAAGGCGCGTGCGGTGCGCATTCACTATAAGGATCATTGGCTCAATCTCATCGACACGCCGGGTCATATCGATTTCACTTATGAAGTCTCCAAAAGCCTCGCGGCTTGCGAGGGTGTCCTGCTTCTTGTGGATGCCGGGCAAGGGATCCAGGCGCAGACTGTGACGAATCTTTATCTGGCCATGGAGCGCAATCTCAAGATCATTCCCATTGTGACGAAGATCGATCTTCCGACCGCAGAGCCGGAGCGGGTTAAAAAAGAGATTGTTGATTTTCTCGGGGTCGATGAAAAAGAGATTATTCTGTCGAGTGCGAAGACCGGGGAGGGTGCCGAGGAAATCCTGACGGCCATTATCGACAAAATACCGCCGCCACAAGGGGATCTTGAAAAACCTTTACGTGCGCTCATTTTTGATTCCAAATTCGATAGCTATCAGGGGGTCGTGGCCTATTTCCGCATTTTTGACGGAAGGCTCCGGACGCACGACCAAGTTCTGATGATGCAGACCGGGCATCACCACGAGGTCGATCAGATCGGGATTTTTAATCCAAACCCGGAGGCTGTCGATGAACTTGGGGCTGGTGCGGTGGGCTATGTGAATGCAAACATCAAGGACATTTCCGAGGTCAAGATCGGGGATACCCTGACGCTTGCGTCGAATCCGGCACCGGAAGCGTTGCCGGGTTACCAGGACGTGAAACCCATGGTTTTTTGCGGCCTTTATCCGATCCAAGCGAATGATTTTGCGCTGTTGCGGGACGCTCTCGCGAAGCTCAGGCTCAATGACTCCTCATTTGTTTATGAACCGGAATCTTCGGCATCGCTAGGGCATGGGTATCGTTGTGGATTTTTGGGCCTTTTGCATATGGATATCATCAAGGAGCGGCTTGAGCGAGAATTCAATCTTCAGCTTATCATTACCGCGCCGAATGTCCGGTACAAAGTGCTAACGACCAAGGGGGATATTGTTGACATCGAGAATCCTACCCACTTGCCGCCGGTGCAGCAGATCGAGATCATTGAGGAGCCGTATATCCGGGCGCATGTGATGATCCCTTCGACGGCACTTGGGGTGATCATGCAGCTTTGTCAGGACCGCCGAGGCACTTATATCAGCACGGAATATCTCGACGCGAAGCGTGCCGTGCTCACTTACGAGATCCCGTTCTCGGAGATTGTGATGGATTTCTATGATAAGATCAAATCGCTTACGGCCGGATATGGATCGCTCAATTATGAATTCATCGGGCATAAGCCGTCGGATCTTGTTAAAATGGACATCTTGATTAATGGGGAGCCCGTCGATGCGCTTGCGATCATCACCTGGAAAGAGAAAGCCTATCCGCGGGGTAAGGCGCTTGTCGAGAAGCTCAAGGAGGTGATTCCGCGGCAGATGTTTGAGGTGGTAATCCAGGCGGCAATCGGAGCGAAGGTAATCGCTCGAGATTCAATCGCTGCGATCAAGAAGAACGTGACGGCTAAATGCTACGGGGGCGACATCACACGTAAGCGCAAACTTTGGGAAAAACAGAAGGAAGGGAAGAAGCGTATGAAAAAGATCGGGAAAGTGGATCTTCCGCAAGAAGCATTCATCAGTATTTTAAAGGTGGAATAATATGGAATTGGATCTTATTCAAGTTATTCGAAAATATTTATGGGTCTTGCCGGTGGCGTTGGTTTTGGCCTACACGTATAGAGCAAAACTCGCTCATGAGTGGCGATTCGCCTGGGCCGAGCCCCGCCGGTGGCTTTTTGAAAAATGGAAGAACTGGGGTGAGCCTCTTTTGATCGCGGCGGTGCTTGCCATTCTAATTCGCACGTTCATTTTTGGACCGTACAAGATTCCGACCGGTTCCATGATACCGACTTTTATGGAACAGGATAAAATCTTTGTCGATAAGCTGAGTTATCGTTTTCACTTGCCCGAACGCGGAGATATCATTGTGTTCAAGTATCCGCTTGATCGCAAAAAGGATTTTGTTAAACGGCTTGCGGGGCTTCCGGGAGAAACGCTTGAGATACGCAAGGGAGTGTTGCTTGTCAATGGAAAGCCGATGACGGACCCTCCGTTTTCCAGGAACACCTACTACAATGTTGAAGACTGGAAGTTTGGCAAGTCCGGTCAGGTGATTCGTGTGCCGGACGGCCATTATTTTGCGCTGGGGGACAATTCCGCGCACTCGGCCGATAGCCGCCAGTGGGGATTCGTGTCCAAAAAAGATCTGGTGGGGAAAGCCTTCATGATCTGGTGGCCACCGCAACGCATCAGACTCACAAAGTAGTCGCACCTCGCCTGATTCTCAATCAAAAAAGAGATCAGAAATCAGAGCAGTTCTGGTTTTCGAATAAAGCTCTTCAGGAAAACCAGGGCGCCTGATTCTCAATAATCTTTTCAATGGAAGACCAGTGCTGTCCTGGTTTTTCAGCGTTTCTATGCGTGGCGTGCTGAAATTTATTTCGATTCTTATTAAATCTTCCGTGCGAGTTGCCGTAAATGTATACACGGAGGATTTAACCATGCAAACGGAATTATTCGATCTGCCATTGCCCCGGACTCTTTCAGAGGATTCGACAGTTTCAAAGACTTCTTTCCTTGAAAAGACCTTCATCACGTTGCGTCTTGACCAGGCGATTGGGTTGACGCTTATCCTGCTTGTCATCTATGTACTGACCTTTTCTTGGGGAGTTGAAAAGGGAAAGAAGGCTTCACGCGAAAGCCAGGTGATTCGTACGGGTTCTGCTGAGGTTCTTTCTTCGGAAACCTCACAAACTGTTGTTGCTTCGGTCGCCAAGACGCCCTTAGCGGCTATGGCTGATGAGTCTGTTTCCAAGGAAGTTCCGATCACAGTTGCAGACTTGCCTAAGCCTGTAGCGAAGGTCATGAAACCTGACGGGAAGTTCACCATCCAGCATGTGACCTATATTACCCGATCTGCAGCGGATCGTGAGATCCAAAAACTTGCCCAGCGGGGATACAGTTCCTTTGTGATCCCGAGCGGAAAGCACTTGCAGGTTTGTATTGCGGCATTCCAGTCGCGTCAGGATGCGTCTCTGCTCCTCAAACAGCTGAGGGCTCAGGGCCTTGTTTCAGGCGACGCCTATGTGCGGCCGATGGTTCGCTGACCGCGCTGACTTCGTGTTAAAATAGCTTAAAAATAGAATGTTTGCGCACTTTTCAGCTAGCCATTTTCCTTCCGCATCAGTATAATACGCTCCTCCAACAGCATAACTGTTCGGATCGATCCAATTCACTAATACTGCGTTTCTATTGATTTAAGGGTCGCAGTATTGTACCGGTAACTCCTAAAATCAAATGGAGAACGGTACTAACAAAGGAGTCCAGTGTCTTATGTCTCAACATCCTAGCCTGCGTTCTGACAGTGTCGGAGCCAAACACCGAAATGTTTTCAAACGTCTTGAACGCGTCAAGAAACTCCAAGAAATGGGCAAGTGGAGCGAAAATGCAACGGCTTACAATCTTCCGAAAGTGAAGTCGCAGAAGATCAAGATGAAGAAGGTTAAAGAGGCGAAGGCAGGAGCCGCTGAAGGAGCCGCAGCTCCCGGTGCTGCAGCGCCCGCAGCCGGCGCGAAACCCGCAGCAGGTAAAGCTGCCGGAAAACCAGCCGGCGATAGCAAAAAAGCTTAACGGAGCCAAGAAAACTTTTCTATGATTACGATCCGAAGATCTGTGCAGGATGATGACGCGGCAGTGGTCGATCTTATCACCAGTATTATGGATAGCGAGTTTCATGACGCTAAGCACGCTTATCCGACGGAGGATGTCGAGTGCATTGAGAAGGCCTATGGCGGAATCGGTGAAGCGTTCTTTGTGGCGGTGGATAATAAATCACACAAAGTCGTTGGCACCGTTGCCATCAAGAAAGAGGATGGCCGTGTCGCATTGCTCCGACGATTGTTTGTCGCGCCCACGCATCGCAATCTGAAGATCGGTAAGAAGTTGATTGATCGTGCGCTTGATTTTTGCCGTGAGGTGGGTTACGAAGAAGTCGTTTTTAAAACAACCTCGAAGATGTCGGGGGCGATCGATCTTTGTCGCAAGAACGGTTTTGTTCAGCGAGCACATATCGTTTTGGGGCCCGTCGAACTTATCAAGTTATCGCTGTGCCTTCGTGAAGATGTCCATGCCATGAGGGGGAAAGATTAGCATGGGGTTTTTTAGCAAGAAGAAAAATGCCGACGCATCCTCATCGGTGCTTTCGGAATCTGAAATTCAGAAAAGGCTGTATGGCGAGTTTTCTGCGGGAGCTTCTCATGTCGTGATCGGGGATCGGGAGCATCTCAAGGAGCCTGCTCCGGCGCCGTTCATGCCGAAAGAACCTGCTCTGGAGAAAGATTCGGCTCTCGATCTTTTTAACGTGCAAAGAGATGCGTTGTCTGAACCCCGCCCTGCTTCGCATCAGGTTTCTCCAGAACAAAAGCCGGCCGATCATGCATCGCGCTATGTCCCGCTTCATGATTTTGAAAAAAAACCTGTCTCTTCCGCTTCGGCGCCCTCCAGTTCGGATTCCTACGCTCGTTTTCGTTATAACCGTCCTCAGGAAAATAAGTTAGCTGCGTTCCTGGATCTGTTTAGAGGCTTTTCCGAAAAAATAGGCGAGCTGGTCAAATTATTTTTAGACCCCAAACAGGTGGCCATCCGACGTGTTTTTTATTGGGGCGCTGCGGTCCTTGTTGTTTTTCTCCTTTTTTGGGGAGTGAACGCACTCAATTCTCAACGGGAAGAAGCACTACGTGCCCGGTATAAGATTCCTTCCGTAAAGATTCCGGGTGCTGTGGCGGTGGTTGCTCCTGCTAATCCTGTGGCGGAACGTCCCGTGGTCATCACTCCGGCTCCTGTCAGATCGAAAAAAACGCATGCTCCCGAGGGGAGTACAGCGCCCGCGGCTCCGGTGAGTGGATCTTATGTGATCCAGGTCGTGACCTATCCGACTAAACAGGATGCGGATCAGGTTGTGGAAACGTTTAAGCGCGCAGGTTTTCATGCTTTTGTTAAAGAGAATACACGGCCGAGCGGGCGACTTTTTTATCTCGTGCTTCTCGGAGGGTTCCGCACCGAGTCGGAAGCCCAGGCTCAGCTTTTGAGATTTCGCGCTAAAGATGTCGCACGTCCCTTTCAGGACGCTTTTGTGAAATCGAGCCGATCATGAACTCGCTCTGGGACGGTTTTAATAAACGGAAATTTCCAAGGCTTCATCTGACCTGTGAGGTGGCGATCCAGCCGGTGGGTAAGCAAAAGGCCTTTACCGCAAGCACGGAGGATGTGGGGATGGGGGGTGTCTCGGTGATGCTTCCGGAGCCTTTGGAGCGGTTCGATCGTTGCAAAATCAGTCTGGAACTTAAGGACGGCGAGCCTCCTGTCCAGTGCACCGGACGTAGTGTGTGGGTGATTCCGAGCCAGGACCGGAAATCTTCAAAAAAGAATTTTGACATAGGCTTCGAGTTCCTGGATCTGGACGAACTCTCCCGTAAGCGTTTGAAAACCTTTATCACTCCGCCCCTAAAGAAAGCTTAACCGGTTTTTCGACCGATGGCTCAACTCTCCTCATTCGATATCGTTTCACAGATTGATCTTCAGGAAGTCGACAACGCAGTCAATCAGGCGAAGAAAGAGCTCCAGACCCGTTTCGATTTCAAAGGAAGTCAAAGTTCTGTGGAATTCCTTAAGGATGAGAAAGAGAAAAAAATACGGTTGATCGCGGATGACGATATGAAGTTGCGGAATCTGCAGGATATTCTCAAGACGAGAATGGCTAGCCGGAAAATTTCTCAGAAGGCGCTCGATTTTAAAACCGCGGAGAAGGCCTTCGACGGTTGTCTCCGGCAGGAAGTGACTCTCGCTCAGGGAATTTCCCAGGAGAAGGCCAAGGAAATCGTGAAGATCATCAAGGACCTTCCTGTGAAGGTTCAGGCGGCCATTCAGGGGGACGAAATCCGGGTCTCCTCAAAGAATAAAGATGATCTTCAGTTCGTGATCCAGCACCTGCGGACCGCACCCCTGACCCTGCCAATTCAGTTTGTGAATTTTCGATAACCATTTTATCTATAATGGGTTACAACGTTTTATAGGTTGTTCCCCATCGGCTTTGTCAGTGGGTGGATTTCAGAGCACCAGAAGGTCGTTTTTCGACAAAAAAATCACCTCGCTCCCTTGTAAAATCCAAAACCATGTGCTACTTTTCCCTTGTCTGACGATGTTTTAAATTAATTAAACCCATAAAAAAGTCGATACATAACCAACGGAAAGTCTGGCTTTTTCCGGTAATGGCGAATGCGAAAAAATAAAGGAGGAAGCGATGGAAAGAGATAAGCGCAAGTTCAAGCGCTTTGACGCGTACATGAGCGTGAAGTTCACCGGAACCGAAGCGACGTCTGTTAAAGGAATCGGGTTGAGCCGGGATCTTTGCCGCGAAGGGTTGCAAATCAATTCAGACAAGTCGCTTCAGGAAGGGACTCCATTGGATTTGGAGATCACAATCCCGGATGATCCGAAGCCTATTTTCAGCTCTGGGTTGGTTATGTGGTCAAGGCCTTCCGAGGGAACGGACCAGGGCTATGACCAGGGAGTTCGGCTGCTGAACATGGATCCGGTCGATAAATTCCGCGTCCTGGATTATGCGTACAATCACTGGCTTGAAACTAAGGTCAATGACTACGCGGATCCCGAAAGCGTTCAGGAGTGGTAAGACAGGACTCTTGAGGGCGTTTTTTCTTAGTTTCCTTTCCCTCTGTCTGAGACAGTCTTTTGGTATTTTACGGTTTAAAAGTTCTGCAGCTTCAGGGGGCGCCTCCGGCGCCCCTTGCTTATTTCCGTGCCTGAGGTTTATTCCCTGACGGGTCACAAGGATTGCCCCAATCTCTGCTTTGCTTCGATTGATGGGTATTGGGACTGTAAGGTGAATTGTCTTTCCTGCCGATAATCCGCCATGATGAATTTTTTCTCTTTTTGGAAAAAAATAAAGCCTGAGGTGAAAGAAGGGTATCTCGCGGAATCGATATCTCTTTTTTCATCCCTAACGTCGGACGAACAAACCCTGATCGAGCAGCATTCTCGATTGGTGGGGTTTAAACGTGGCGACATCGTTTATGAAGAGGGGGCGGTGCCCGACGCCTTCTATATTATTATTTCGGGGCGCTTTCGCCTTTTCACCCGCGCTCGCGGTCCAGAAAAGGAGTCTACGCTTCTTTTTTTCTATCGCGGAGAGCATTTTGGCGAAACCTCTCTTTTGACCGGTAGCGTTCATAGCGCGTCGGTAGAGGCTAAGACGGATGCCGTGGCGCTCAAGATCAGCGCCGAAAGTTTTCAGCAGCTTCTTCAGAAGATTCCGGCACTGGCGCTTCATCTAAGTCGCTCTCTTGGGCGGCATCTGACCCGGGAAGAGTTGGGGTACAGTCATCACCGGCGTGAGGTCCGCATTGCGGCTTTCTATTTTGCGGCTTCCACCGAGGGGATGGCGTGCTTCCTCATGGATTTCATCAAGACCTTACGGCGTGAGACCCAAAGTAAGGTGTTGCTTCTGGACCTCTCGGGAAAATTAAAGAATCTTCTTCCGGCGGAGTTCCGCCGTGGCGATGCTTCTGGATTCGATCTTAAAACAATGGATCCGTCCAATGAATTATCGATTCAAAGGTCCATTCTGGCCCATGAAACTAGCTTTGATCTCCTGTCTTTTGCAGTGAATGCGGCCTTGGACGAGGATGAAAAGAAATTCACGACACTCCTGACCTATTTGACCTACCGTTATGACTATCTCGTGCTCTGTCTGCCGGACCGCAATACCCCCGTCGCCGTTAAGGCCCTCAATTACTCAGATCGTGTTTATCTTTGGGCGGAAAAAAGAACGGATGTTTTTACATTTGCTTCTAAAAAAGCAGGAGAGCTCTGTCAGGACTTCGGCTTTAGCAAAAACGAGATCAAGATCATCATGCCATCCCAGGAGGGGAAGGCTTTTTCTGCGGACGGTCTGGGTGTAGCTGCGGAGATACAGCTCTTTTCCACGCTTCCATCGCTTCAATATCAGCGGTATCAGTACGAAAAGACCATGACCTTTTTGGCGAAGGAATGGTCGGAACGGTTGGTGGGGTTGGTCTTGGGCAGTGGCGCCGCGTACGGTCTTTCGCACATTGGGGTGCTTCGGGTTCTGGAACAAGAGAAGATCCCCGTGGACGTTCTCGCGGGCTCTAGTATCGGAGCTCTTATCGGTACGCTATGGGCTGCCGGTTATGATTCGCATGAGATAGAAAAGATCGCTAAATCTCTGCACAAGAAGAATGCGTTCTTCAAGCTGCTGGGATTTCGGGACATTTCGGCGATCCACCGCGGATTTTTTAAGGGCAATCAGATCACTCAATTTCTGTCTGCGTATTTGAAAGATATGACCTTCTTGGATCTTAAGGTTCCAGTCAAGGTAGTGGCCACGGACCTTTTAACCTCAGAAGAGGTGGTGTTAGACTCCGGGAGTGTGCTCAACGCGGTCCGCGCATCGATCTCGATTCCAGGTTTTCTGCGTCCTTATCCTTATAAGGGAAGTTATCTGATCGACGGCGGAATCGTGGATCCTTTGCCGGTGAAAATCCTTTCTAATATGGGCGTTCGCAAGATCATTGCGGTCAATGTCCTGCCGGCTCCCAAAGATCTGATCGAGCGAAATGAGCTGCGGCGCAAGGCTTTTCACCAGGGGTTCCAGCGGCGGGGCTATTGGCAACGAATCGTGATGAAGACTCTGGACCGCGTCCAGCGGCGCTATACCGCCAACATCTTTAACGTCATGATGAATTCCATCATGTTTACCGAATTCGAGATCGCGCGCATGGCAGGAAGTGAAGCCGATGTTTTTATCCACGCGGCTGTCCCCGATGCTCACTGGATCGAATTTTTTTCAGCGGACAAATTTATCGATGAAGGCGTGAAGAAGACTCGTGAACAGCTGGCGGACATACGCCAGCTTCTGCTAGAATAAGTCCTCAGAACTGTGTAACCTCAGCGGAGAATTCTTGAATGAAAGAGATCGTCATCGCCGGTGCGGTCCGAACGGCTCAAGCGAAATTGGGCGGGGCTTTTAAGGATCTTACAAATCAAAAGCTTGGGGAGGTCATCCTTCGAGGGCTTTTGGAACGCACGCATCTGGATCCGAAAGCCGTGGACGAGGTTATATTTGGTTGCGTGGGACAGCAATCGGATGCCCATAATGTGGCTCGTGTCATTGCTTTGATGGCTGGTATCCCGCAGTCGGTTCCAGCCTTTACCGTCAACAGGAATTGCGCTTCAGGGATGCAGGCGATTGTGAGTGCGGCCCAGATGATCCTGGCGGGGGATGCTGATCTGGTGGTGGCGGGCGGGGTCGAGGTGATGTCCTCGTTGCCATTCGTCAACCGTGATCTTCGATTTGGGAAAAAGCTTCGTGATTCCAAAATGATTGATTCTCTTTGGGAAGGCCTCCGGGATCCTGTGTCTGGAATGATGATGGGAGAAACTGCGGAGGTTTTGGCTGAAGAATTCAAGATCAGTCGAGCAGCGCAAGATGAATTCGCGCTTGAATCGCACAAAAAAGCTGTTCAGGCCGTGCAATCCGGCAAGTTCAAGGCCGAGATCCTTCCGGTGATTTTGCCTCCGAGGTCTAAACGGGATAAAACTCAGGAGATCTTCATCGATGATGAAAGCCCCAATCCGGCATTGACCCTCCAAGAACTTCAAGGCTATTCGTCCGTTTTTAAAGAACAGGGGACTGTGACAGCCGGAAATTCGTGTCCTATTTCAGACGGTGCCGCCGCGGTACTGGTGACCCATCGGGGCAAGGCCGAAGAGCTTGGTTTGCAGGTCCTCGCGACGCTCCGGAGCTGGGCTTTTAGTGGAGTGGATCCTCGGCGCATGGGGATTGGTCCCGTGGATTCGACCCGGAAGGCGCTTCAAAAAGCAAAGCTTGTCATGAGGGATATCAATCTTGTGGAGATTAATGAGGCTTTTGCGGCGCAGTGTTGTGCGGTGGAAAGGGCGCTTGCGATTGACCGCTCAATCGTCAATGTGAATGGCGGGGCGATCGCGTTGGGTCATCCTGTCGGTGCCACAGGGGTGAGGATTGTTGTGACCTTGCTTCATGAGATGAAAAGACGAAATTCCTCCTTGGGACTGGTCTCTCTTTGTATTGGCGGCGGACAGGGTGGTAGCATGATCTTGGAGCGTCAGTAGGCCAAAAAAATAGTGCTTTAGTTTCATAGGACGATATATAATAATACCCTGATTTTTTAAAACCACATTTGCACCTCCTGGGGGCTACTCGTTATGAAAAAGAGTTTGGGTTTTGCATTTTTGATCTTAGCATTGATTCATTGCGGAGCTTCGGCGCCCCGCCAAGGGGGAACCGGCGATGTGGCGGGAACTCCTAAAAAGGCCGGAAGTAGTAAGGCGTCAGTTTCACCCCAAGGTTTTGCGGCAGATCAGATTATGAAATTCTTTGGTCGCAAGACCGGCAATGACCTCATGATCGAAAAAAAGAGCAAGAAGCAAGAAAATGCGACTGTGTCTTCAAAGGGTGTGGCAAACACGGCCAAGGGGTTTGACTTGCCGCCTAAACCCATGTCTCGGTATGCATCGAGCCCTACGAAAGCTACGGGGATTGATGTGCCAGCGCCGGCTTTTCAACTCCCTTCGAAGCCTGTGCCTGGAAATGTTTCGGGTATCCTGAAAAGTCAAAAAAGAGTGGTGCCAGCACCTGTTTTTCAGATGCCGGCTAAGCCCGTGCCTGTGAATGTGCCGAGTGTTATGAAGGTGAAAAAAATCGTGATTCCGCCACCTCAGGCGATGGGTCCTTCGGTTGTGGCAATCCGCGAAGAGATCCAAAAGATCTTTAGCTTGAATAAGTCGATTAGCCAGATGAATGCAAAACGGGCTGCTCAAATCGCTAAGGCTCAGGGAAAAGCGAGTGTTCATGAAAAAATTCTGGATGTGAAAGGAGACACGCAGAAGCCGTCCGTTGGTCGAGGGATGCCTGGTAAAAGTGAACTTTTGGCGCAGGAAAAATTACGTAGCGCTCATGAAGAAATCCAGCGCAATGCTCAAATGACCGATGAGCTCAATGGAATTCCCACTGTCGCGGGCCCAGAACCAGAAAAAAAATCATAGGCCACGCTTCCTGAGAGATGGCCCATGGCCCTGAAGCGTTCTGGATTTCCGACAGATTGCGTCGAAGAAAATGGTAATCTAGTCCAGGTTTTCCGGGAACGTGCCCGTTTTTTTGGATCCAAGAAAGCCATTTTTTATAAGGTCCAAGGCGAATACGCCGGCTCGTACAGCTGGCAGGATTGGATGAAGATCGTCCGGGAAACCGCGATGGCTCTCCATTCGCTCGGCATACGTAAAGGCGACCATGTGGGGATTCTTTCGGAGAATAGTCCCGAATGGACTTTCGCCGATCTCGGGATTTTGAGCCTCGGCGCCGTGACTGTGCCCCTCTACCCTACCGCCTCTCTCGAGGACATTCGCTATATCATCGATCACGCCGATCTCAAGGCACTCTTCGTTTCTACGGAGGAACAATACCGCAAGATCGAAGGATTTAAATCAAAGTTTCTTCCGGCGGGCATTATCCTTTTTACTCCGGGTGGGGTGGGAGATGTTCCTGCCCTTGCAACGTTTCGAGAGATGGGGCGTTGCCATGATCTCAATCATGGCGATCTCTATGAGCAATGCGTTAGAAACGTTGGGCCAGATGATCTTGCGACTATTATTTATACCTCCGGCACGACTGGCGCTCCCAAGGGCGTGATGTTGACGCACCGGAATTTTATCGCGAATTATCAGGGCTCCTTCCAGCGTATCCAGATCGACGACCGGGATTCCGTCCTGTCATTCCTTCCACTCAGCCACGTCTTTGAACGTCTGGCAGGCTATTATTATCAAGCTGCTTACGGAGTTTCGATCGCCTACGCCGAAAGTTTCATGACCGTTGCGGAAGATATCCGGAAGGTGAAACCAACTATTGTGGTAGCGGTGCCGAGGTTCTATGAAAAGACCTATGCTCGGATCCTGGAAAAGGTCCAAAAGGCGCCTGTTTGGAAGCAGCGGCTTTTTTACTGGTCGGTTCGCATCGGGACAAAGACTGCGCAGATGAGGATGCGCGGGCATTCTGTTCCGATCTGGCTTGCTTTTTATAACTGGATCGCCAAGAGGGTCGTCTTTAACAAAATCAAACAAGCCATGGGCGGGCGCATCCGTTTTTTTATCTCGGGCGGCGCGCCGCTTTCCCGGGACCTGGCACGGTTCTTCTACGCGGCGGATATCATGATCTTGGAAGGCTATGGTCTGACAGAGACATCGCCTGTGATCGCGGTTAATGCCCTCGATGATTTCAGATTCGGAACTGTGGGAAAACCCATCGCCGGGATCCGTGTTAAGATCGCAGAAGATGGCGAAATTCTGACTCAAGGACCCTGCGTGATGAAAGGTTATTACAATAATCCTCAGGCGACAGCCGATTGCATTAAGGGAGGTTGGTTTCACACGGGAGATATTGGTCACTTTGATGATGAAGGATTTCTGCATATCACGGATCGCAAAAAAGACATCATTGTTACTTCGGGAGGAAAGAACGTTTCCCCTCAAAATATTGAAGGGCGCATCCTCGGAGACAATCTCTTTTTTCAGGCCATTGTGCTAGGGGACAAACGGCCCTACCTTTGTGCCCTGCTTGTTCCCCATAAGCAGGAGATTCTCCGTTATGCCGAGCAACACCGCATCAGCGATCTCTCCTATGAGAAACTTCTGGAGCATTCTGGAATTCAGGCTTGGGTCCGTGAACGGCTTGAAAAACGCATGGAAGGTTTGGCGGGTTTTGAGACGGTGAGAGCTTTTATCCTCCTGCCGCAGGAGTTCACCCTGGCCTCAGGAGAAATGACGCCGACCCTGAAGATCAAGCGCCGCGTCGTGATGAAAGAGTATCAAAAGGCGATCGACGAACTTTACCGCAAGACCGACCATGAATGGGGGAAGCGGCAATCCTCCTCGGCAAGCGCATCGTGAGAGCTCGCCCGTTATGATTTCGAATTGGATCCAGAATTACTTTACAAGCCGGGATGGAACAAAGATCTTCTACCGTTTTTATCCGGTGTCCGGGGCGCGGCATACTGTGATCATGCTTCACGGTTACGGAGAGCATTCCGGACGTTATGAAAAGTTCCCAATCAGAATGGGGCGCCTTTCTGCGCAGTTTGCGGTGATGGATCTTCGTGGCATGGGGAAGTCTGGAGGCCCGCGAGGCGATATCAGGTCTTTTGACGATTATTTGCAGGATGTCTCCGGGTTTGTGGAGCATCTCCGTGCAACCTATGCTATTCCCAAGAAGTTCATCTTGTTCGGACACAGTATGGGAGGCCTTGTCGCTGTGTATTGGGCCATGAAAAATCCGGAAGCCGTGAAGTTATTGATTCTTTCCGCGCCGTTCTTAGGACTCAAATTTTCGCGGTTCATTTCTCTGGTGAATCATCTCTTGCTTGCTTTCGCGCCTCGTTTTGTTTATCGCAATCCCGTGAGTTCTAAAGCGCTGAGTCATGACCCAGCCGAGATGGCGATCCATCGGAAGGATCCTCTGATCCTTCGTTATATCTCCGCCCGGTTGATCGGAGAGATTTTCCGACGCACGGAAACGATGCGGACGCAGCCAATCCTTTCGATCCCATTTCCGGTCCATATGCTTGTGTCTGGGGAAGAGTACGTTGTAGATCCCAAGGCCTCCAGGCGTTTCTTTGATCGCCTTGTGGCGCCACGTAAAGACCGCACCTGTTTTGATGGTTTTTACCATGAGCTCTTTAACGAGAGGGAACAACAGAAGGCCTTCAATGTTTTGAAGACAATTATCGAAGATTGTGTATAATACCGCCCTGTTGCTTTGGATTTTCCCGCCTAATTTTGTTGTGGGCCTGTAGCTCAGCTGGTAGAGCGCTGCATTCGCATTGCAGAGGCCAGGAGTTCGACTCTCCTCAGGTCCACTCTTTCCTTAATGCCTAAGAAGGACGAGTGCGCCGGTCCTCGTCATAATTTCTTGCCTTGATCGACTTGCGAGTACCGTCCCCATTTCAGACCTGCTGTAAAAGCTCATTTTTTGATAGAAAGAGCTTCTTTAAAGCCGGAGCTCTGTAAATAAAAAGCGACGCATTTTTTGCTGCAATTATTCACGTCCTTAGGCGGTCTGTTTAGGGATGCTTTTCCCCATAGCGCTTGTCAATACAGAGGGCGTGGGTTATCTTTTATCAATACAAGCATTATAAAAGACTTAACCAATGAAGAGAGGATGACCCGTAATGGCTGGAACTTTAACGGACGATAAAGCCCGACGACGAGAGCGTTTCTCGAAGCGTCTCATTGCGATCTTTGTTGTCGTTGTTTTTACGCTTTTTGACGCCGTTCGCTATGCTCCACAAGGCTATGCGAGCCCTATTGCTACAGTCGTTGATCCTGTCCTTGCGTCTGTTTCGATTCCCAAGGAACTTGGTAAGGTGGAGGAATCCTTTCGCGGGACTGCGGGCAAGACTGTGATCTTCATTGAGGACGCCCATGATTCCCTTGAAGCCCAGGAGAATATCGCAAAGCTTATCGGGAAGCTCGTAAAAGAAAATGGGATCAAAACGGTTTTTGAAGAGGGCTACGAAGGCTCGGTTCCTACGGATAAGTTTTTTGGTTTTATTCAAGATCCCAAGATCAAACAAAAAGTCTCCTATTTCCTTTTGGATAAACTCCGTGTCGGCGGCGCGGAATACGCGCATATCAATCGGGTAAACGATTTCAAGCTGATCGGGGTCGAGGATCTCGAGCTGTACGGCGAGAATATCCAGTCCTACCGAACCTCCTCCCGAAATAGGCAAAGCATCGATGAAGACTTGAAAGAATTGTTTTCACAAATCGCCGTCCTTGCCGACCGGTATTTTTCAAAGGAACTAAGGCGTTGGCTAAAGCACAAGGATCGTTTCGGGGAGGGGCAACTGCCGCTTCTTGATTATCTGAAAAGAACGCGTGACATCTTTCTTCAAAAGTGCTCGGCGCGCATGTTTGGGCAGCAATATCCGGCGGTGACGATCCTTCTCGCTGCGAAGTCATCGCGGGATCCGAAGCTTCTCGATCAGCTGAACACTTTGGATCTTAAGGTTGTTTTTGACGAAGTTTTGAGGTTGGAACGGGATCTTTCCAAGAGTTTTCTTGAAAATGAGAGAGATCGCAAGATCTTCGATTATTATCAGGCCCTGGGGCTTCTTAAGAGATTGAATCGAATCGAACTGACTCAGCCGGAATATGAAGCAGCCCAAGAGACGCTTCAGAAATTCGAGACGCAAGAATTAGCGAATTTCATAGTATCTCTCACTCATCATTCATTGGTTCTTTCCAAAGAGTGGGAGCATCACATCCAGGATGCTATCCGGTTCTATGACGTGGCGCACGGGAGAGATCGATCAGTCGACGTTCGTCTCAGAGAATTTCTTCGGAATAAAGAAGGAGATTCTGCGATTCTTGTGTTTGGCGGGTTCCATGCAAGCGGCATCAAGGAGATTCTAAGGCAGCAAGGTCTTTCTTACATCGTAATTTCGCCGAAGATTACTTCCGTTGATAAAAAGCACCGGGATTATTACAAACGGCTAATGTCCGAAGGTCGTCACTCCTTCGAAACCCCACTTCTCGTGGCTCGAGCCAACAGGTCTCCGGGCTATTTTTATTTAGCCGCCACAGGCAAAGAAGAATTTGTTCGTGCGGAACTCCGAGATATTGCTTCTTCCGTCAAGGCGCTTGGAGAGAACGCTGACTCGCTGCTGATTGAGCGCGGCCTCGCTGCATTTGATCAATCGCGGGAGCATCAGCTTGTCAATGCAGAGACTGAAACATCGCAGACTCGTTCCGAGGTGCACTTGGATACTGTTCATTTAAGTGCTTTTCAGCCGGCGGCGGTGGTGAGCCGCCGTTCGGAGATGCGGGTGATGGAACCGGAAGTGCGAAAAGTTCTGGATGAAAAGTTCCAGGCGGTGGCGAATTTTCTCTCTGCTCGTGAAGAGTATATGCCGGGTCGCAATGTTCCCCTCCGAGACCAATGGGCTCCGACTGAGATCAGTAAGCTTGCGTTTTTAAAAGGGGAGAAGATCCTTGTCATGATTCTCGGGACGTGGGAGGACAAGGTCGCTTTTGAGGCCGCGCCAATCATCCGGGATCTTCGGGCCCGTGGTTATGATATCAAGGTTTTGACCAGTGGGAAATACGGGAACAAACCCGGAGTATTCTTTGATGCGCAGGGAAACCGGCTTCCTGAAGCTGTCGGTTACAAGCAAATCTTAGAAAAAGAAGGGGTGTCCGTGGATTTTGTGGAGCCTGATTCGACGAATTCTGGAGACAATATCCTGTTTTCCAAGAAAAAAATCGATGAGGCCGGATACAAGCCTGATGTGATCATCGTGATGCAGAACGGGCTTCTTCAAAAGCGGGCCGGGTTGAGCATTGTCCGCCAGCATTTTGGGATTAAAAATGAAAAAGAAGAACATGAGGCCAAGAGAAAATTCGACGCCTCCGGCCTCCGGCTCATCAGCTACGCGCCCTATGTACCCAATGTTTCCGGACAAAGCGATCCAGAGGTCCTGCTAACTCTTGAATACGCATTAAAAGAGGTCGAAGCCCTGAAAAACTATCCCGCAATAGGATATACCATTCCTGTAGCGATCCCAGAGGATGTCCGCCAAGCAGCGGCAGATCTGACCGCAATGCTGGCTGAAATCAACAAGAGGATCGAAGAAAAAGCTAAAATTAAAGAGCATGTTTCTGACCTCGGGCAGGTGAAAGAGCGTCTTCGCACCAAATGGAATGAGGTTCGTTGGGTTCACAACAGGATTCCCGGGAAGAAAAATATTCCTGAGCCCGTTGGGCAATGGACTCAAGATGGTTTTTTATGGAAAGGCATTTATAACCAGATTGATCCTCATGCTCTGGAAACAGCGATCGATCCCAATCCACCCGCCGGGCAAGAGCCGGCAAAACCAGGCTGGGTATTCGGGGATTATCCGGATGCCTCTCAAGTTCTTTTTACGGTGGATATCGACGGAGAACAAGGCAGAGTGCTTGTGGCTGGGGACGCGCAGCTTTCCAACGAATCCCTTCTTATTCTCGATCGCGATACGCATCTGGTCTTGACGGATGAAAAATCCAATCTTTCGCTTTTGAAATTCCACAGGCGAAGCGGACTGAAAGGTTATATCAATTTATGGGGGATAGGTCAGTTCCCGCGCTTGCACGATCATTTGGTTGAAGATATGCCCATCTTCGGATTACCGCTGAGAAAATCAGGCGGAAAAGTTGATGGTCTCGAAATGCAGGAGCTTGGGAATTATGCGGCCTCAACGCTGGTTTATACGGATGATGACGATGCGAAGCTTGCGGCGGTCATGGCCAAGACCGCGCAGGAATTGTTGGAGGAAAAGATCCCGCATCAGGTGTTTCTTGCGGCCGGAAAGGTCATTTTTGTTCTGCGCGGTAGCGATCCACAGACGCTTCATAAAGTCGAAGGGGAAAATTTCGCCGGACGGTACCTTACGGGTCAATTTGTCGGAGGGGTTGTCGGGTATCCGAAGGCGAGTGCCGATAAGATCACGCCTGAAAAATATCAGGACATAATGAGACGGGTTAGTCAGCCGGTCTCGATACGTGCTCGGATCATTTCAAATTTGCAACAGAAGGGGGTGGTTTCTCCTGCCCGGAATAATAAACGTTCCGAGATGCGTAAAGATACGGCGGAACAAGTGACGACCGAGATCTATGATCCGAAGCAAGCGGGGATCGATGTCAGTGTGAATCCCGTGCCAAGCGGGCATTTCCGGTATGACCAGGCGTCGAAACAACATTTCTGGGATGGAAAACAGGTTCTTTTTCGTAAAGACGAAGGCATTGCTAGAGAATCCGCAGCTCCAGGAGCCCGGACTTGGCCGGTCGATATTGCCTGGGAAGAACATGAAAAAGATTTTGCGGCGGCTCATCCGTTGTTCGATCTTCACTCCTATGGAAATCTTTACAACAACGCTGGGTTTGTTGTCTTTGACGGGAAAACAGGCATGCTTTATTACCAGGCCGGGGAAGCCTTTGAGAAAAAAGCGTATTCGATGCTGGTTTCTTGGAACGATCGCACCGTTACCTCCGAGAATGTCCGTTTCGAACAGATCGCCGGAGGCAAGGCCGGTAAAGTTCAGGTGTTTGTTGATGGGCAGTCGGGACCGATTCAGGACAAGATCCGGTTCGCGGTGTTCGGACAGAGATTAATCCACAAAGGCGCCGTGGTGCCTCTTGAGGCGGTCGCAGATCAATTCGAGGACCTGTTTCAGCTTTATCGGCTTCCTCAATTCATGCAATGGAGAGAAAACGCGGCGCCAGTCTATGGACGAACGATCGGTGTGGAGGAGTTGGCCCGTTGGAGGACTACCGGCGATCCCAGGGACAAGGCCTTATTTATGGACGTTGTTCGTCATGATGGCTACATGGAGATTGATCTGACAGGTTATTTGCGGGAAGAAAAAGACAGCAAAGTCACTGTCAGGACCCTCAAAGAGATCAAGGACGGGGCTCTTACTCCGTTTGGCTATAAAGAAGTGGGGCTCGCGGAGCCGCAGGCGTTAAAGCGAGGCGAATATTTTATCCAAGACAACAGGCTGCATATTCGTTTTCTCCCTTATCCGTACCCGCATCATGTGCTCGGGATCACGGCATCGGGGAAAGTCGTTTCGGTTCTTTACATAGGAGACAAATATAAAAAACAGGGCGTTACGCTCCAAGACCTTCCTGAGAGCGTTCGCGAGCGCTATGGGAATCAGGAGAAAGATCCCATCCAGGAACTCCTCGTGATTGCGCAGGGTCGGGACAGTTTCCGCCGTCGTGACGGAAGACTTTCCGAACGCAGTCCTTATATCAATCTCAAGGGAACTGCCGCCATCCTTTTTGAACGGATCATGCCACCTGCCGCATCTACTTCTCAGGATTTGCTTGCGCCTCGCTCCGAGATGCGGAATGCTGATGCGTCAGCGGTAGGCATGGCTGCTGTAAAACGACAAGCCATGGAAGCTCCCGACCCAGAGGGTTTCCTGAAAGTTGTAACAGCGTATCGCCTCGGAAAAGGATTGCTGACCACCGATAAGACTTTTTTCCTAACGGGTATTTATGACTTTCTTGGAAACACCGATCCCATTATCTCGACTCTGGAAGATATCGAAAGACGCACGAAGACCGGGCGGCAGCTTTTAGAGGACGTTTGGCAGGATCCTCAACAGCGTTCCAAGCTGTTTGATTTTGCCATTTCATACCATTACAGCTACACGCGCGAAGACCGGCTTCTAGAATTGGTTCGTAAACTTATCGAGGGGATCCAACAGCGGGGGGATTTTGCTTCGCAGGAAAAAATAACCATTCTGGACATAGGAACCGCTCCTAAGAAGTTTGGCTCTCCGACCTCGATGCAGACGATGGAAATGTTCCGCGCTGCTTTCCCAGACAAGCAAATAGAACTTAGCTCCGTAGACATGCAATTCCCAGCTTCATTTAAATTTAATGCCGAAGGAGTATATGTTGATGAGCGGACAGGTATCCGTTACGTCAACTACGACATCCGTAAGGGACCGTTGCCATCCGCTGATATTGTTATTGCCGTGAATCTGTTGGATCTTTATCAGGATGTTCAGGAGAGGAAACGTATTCGGAAGAATATTTTTCAATCCAGCTTGAAGTATGTCGTTACTGGCGTCAAGAGTACGGAGGATATTTTCCGGCGTTCTAACGAGCAATCTGATCAATGGACAAAGATCGCAACAGTCCAGTTAATGGAGGAATGGTATGCGCAAAGTCTCTACCAAGGATTGGGTTTTTCTTCAGAAAACATAGGCTTCCAGAATTTGGCGGTGCGAAACGACTTGTACGTCAATTACGAGTTCATGAAACCGCTTTTCGCGTTGCTCGAGAAGACAAAAACAAGCCGTTATCATGCCGCGTTCCAGGTTCTTACCGTGCTCTTTTTGCGCGGGGAATTGGAGGCACTTGTGTCGGGTGAGACGGTGAGTTTTCCAATGGAAGGCAGGCCTTTAGCAAAGTACTTTCCCGCAGAGAAGGATCGGGAGGTTATCCACCAGTTTCTGGTTTTTATGCAGGATCTGAAAAAGACGAGGGTTTTGAAGAATGAGGCATCGAACGATCCGAATCATGTGATCCCCCGGTTCTATGAGTTGATCAATTTGTTTATTCTTGACCAGCACCAAAGGGGCGTGCTTCCGAAGTCTGGAAAAACATTGAAGATCTTATTACTCCAGGCAAGAGCGGAACCGTTCGGATATGTTCCGGCCTATCTTCCCATAGGATTACCGGCACTGACGGCTGCTCTGAAAGGGGATGATTATCAGGCGCGCTTGTTCTCGCGTTTATTGGTAGATCCCGATATTTACGAAAACTATTTAACCACGGATAAAGATGTTCGAGCGATCGATTTTCAGACCAAGGAGGCGTCATTTGAATTCGAAAAATATCTGTCGGAATTCAAGCCCGACATTGTCGGAATAAGAACGGTTTCAGCTTCCATCAAGGAATCCCAAAGGCTGGCCCGGGTCGCCAGGGCGGTTTTGGGGAATCATGCGCAGATCCATTTTGGAGGTTATCACATTACTGCGTTGCCAGAGGAAACGATGGCGGAGAACAAGGGGATTGTGGACGTTGGGTTTCTTCAAGAAGCTGAAGAATCCTATCCGCATTACTTGGCCATGTTCGTCAGCGGTCAGGATCCTGCCTCTGTGCCAGGGATATGCTATTACGACCACACCGGAAAACTAGTTAAAACCGCCCCGAGAAGACCCGTGATCCCTTTTGATTATTATCCTTCCTTTATGGATTTTTTCGACATGCTTCCGGATCTTGATCGCTATGCGGAGCTGATCGTCGATAGCAAGCATGGGAAGATAACTTCCAAGATGGCTTTACTTGTGACGGAGCGAGGATGTAAGGCCCACTGCGCCTTTTGTCCGACTCGCATCATGTTTGGCGCTTCGGGGATCAGATTTGATTCTGTCGAAACCGTTCTCAGCATTATGGAGGCCTATTATAAAAGGGGCTATCGGATATTCAATTTCCGGGATGATAATTTCACCGGGGATAGGCAGAGGGTGATGGCTTTGTCGGATGCCATTATCAAGAAAGGCTGGAAGATAGCATGGACATGCATGTCACGGGCCGACACGGTGGATGAAGAACTACTGACTAAGATGTACGACAGCGGCCTTTCGATGATCGCTTTTGGGGTGGAAAGCGGATCGGAGGATATTTTAAAGTCCATGGGCAAGAGAGAGCTCTTATGGCCGATCAGAAAAGCCAATGTGTGGAGCCGGAAGCTAGGAATCTATTACAAAAATTATTATATGGTGGGTGCCCCAGGGGAGCAATGGCAGCATATCCTGAGGACATTGCTTTTCATGGCGGATTCCTTCGGAGGTTTTTCAACCATCAATCAAGCCGTTCAAGAAGGTCATGTCGTTAATGATGGAGAATATAGCGCAGCCTTTGATGGCTTGGTCAAAGAGGTTTCAGGTGCGGGGGAGGGCCTGGAACAATTCCTGACGAGGGAATTGAATTTTGTTGGGATGAAGCAGGATTCCGTTAACGTGGCTTACGCGATGCCGTATCCCGGTTCCACATGGTATAACCAGATAGGAAAAAAGATATGGATGGAGACCGATCTTTTCCGGCATGGTCCCGCGGATCGCGACAATCTTGGCGTTTATAAATCTCCGACGCATACGGTAGAAATGACCCGTGAGGAAATTTCGGAAGCGAGGGAAGCGGTTGTGGGTTTTTACAAGGCTTTGGAGCAAAAAGATCGCGGAAAAATACTGGAGATCTTGGGAAAAGTTATTGGAAGAAGTCGCTCTGAGCTGCATGGACCGGAACGCAATCACGAAGAGCTGAAGACTTTGATTTCCCCATCAGGAAAACGTTCCGAAATGCGAGTTGCCCCAGAGGCGATATTAGGGGATGGCGGAACTCTTCGCGGGATCCCGAGCGCTAGTCCTGTAAAGGCTGTTTCTCGGGCGCGTGCTGACCGGATGATCCGGAGTGTCGGGAAAAATGTGCAGGGAGCAACGGTGTTCGTGGACGCGGAAGATTTTCCGAACCTCTCTCTGGAACAAAAACAGGAATATTTGATCGTGGCGCTTTCGAATAAAGCGCTTCACGTAGTAGTCTATAATGAGCATGAGCAGGTGCGTGACGAGTTGTTGGATGCTCTTCTCAAGCTTGACCGCGTGACGAGGACCGACAAAGACCTCGTCGGGGCCCAAATCAGTTTTGACCGGCCGAATGCGCCGAGCATTCATCTTTCCAAGCGGAACCTTCCATCCCCGGAAATGGTCCAACGTTTCAGGAAGAGGATCGCGTTTTTCAAAACGCAGGGACAAAATGGTGGAACTTTGGCTGCAGCGCTTCTTTGGTCGTGGTCGGGCGGGGAGGAATCCCGATTGAGGGAGGTGACCATGCAGGATGGATTCTGGGTCGTTGCTGAGTCCTTGGTTAATGCGCTTCAAGCCAGCTATGAAAGCAATCTTGCTTTTGCGGTCGCGGCCTAATCGAACCAATGCTTATTCAGTCTTTTTTGTGATTTTAGCTGATTAAAACCATCAGACATCCTCTTTCCATGCCTGCGGAGAGTTGCTGTATTTTTTAAATGCCTTTTCGTCGAAGTTCTCGGCGGTTTCTGGCAAGCTTTCACTAGTAGGCCCCTCCTGAATTTCAAAAAAATCTTCAAGCTTAAAATTGGTTAATTTTAAAAAACTTTTTATTATCATGATAAATACGCTTATCTTAAAAATCAAATTTTAGCCAAAAAGTCTCTGTTTTGTGTGTTTCATAATGCTATAAGAAATTATAAGGAATATTTTATAAGTTAATATATTTTAAAGGAGTGTTATAACCAGTTGCTTGGTAACAGGTTACATCATTAAATTTTTTTTAGCTTTGCTTGACTGGGAACCTTCTATTGTGTATATTTCTATTAGGTTCTTAAGACTTTAAAATAAGTTTTATATCGTAGTTACCAATCAGCTATGAGCGCGTAGAGTAGTTTTAATCGAATCTGAGAGAGGACGGCAATCCGATGATCAGCTGGCAGCAACCGATGATCAAGCCTTGGCTAAGAACCGTCGCCTGCCTGACCGCCTTTGTTTTTCTTTTTACGAGCGTGGTCTGGGATGGTGGCGTCAAAGCCTATGCCGCCGCCTCTAATTCCGTAAGCGTCACCCCCATCGAGACATTCAAAGCCAATGCCGCGTCTTCTCTGATCGACCGTCCCGATCTTCCGGACAGCTACGGAACGATCAAGGGAACTTTTAAAGGGAGTCGCGACCAGATTGTCCTTCACATCCAGGACGCGCACGTCAACGATGAAGCCCAGCGCAACATTGCGCACATCCTCCAGTATTTTTCCGAGAAATACCAACTTGGCCTCGTGAGCCTTGAGGGTGCCTCCGGCGAACTTTACCCCGAACTTTTTTCTTTTTTCCCGAACAAACAGGCTCGCCAGAATGTTGCCGATTACTTCCTGAAAGAAGGCCGCCTCACGGGTCCAGAATATCTTGCGATCGTCGAAAAGCCCGCGATGACGCTTTATGGCGTGGAAGATAAGGAGCTTTACGAGGAAAACCGGAAGGCCTATGTGGATGCGCTCCAGTTCAAGGACCGCGATGAGAAGATCTTGGCGGAACTGAATAAGGTCCTTGAAGGCATCAGTCGTTTTGTGTTTCCCGAGGAAATGCGCGAACTCGTTCGTCGCCGTGCCGCGTTCCAAGAAGGCGGACCGGAGCTGGTCTCTTATGTCCGCTATCTGGTGGAACTTGCCCGTAAGCACAATATCGCGCTTGATGAATATCCCGGGATGCACTCTCTGATTAAGCTGGTGGATCTTGAGAAGCAGGTTGATTTCGACAAGGCCGAAAAAGAAACCGATGCATTGATTAACGATCTCAAGCATGTGCTGACGCATGAGAAACTCTCCCGCTTTCTCACCAACACCGTTCACTTCCGTATGAAGAAGATGAAACGCGCCGCCTATTATGGGTACCTCCAGGATGAGATCCAGGGCGTGAGCGTGGCTCAAAGTGGCGGGGAGGAACTGACTACCAAGTACGCCAATGTGATGGCCTATGTGGAGTATATGAAACTTTATGATGCGATCGATGTTTCGATCTTTGACGAGATCGATTTCCTTGAGAAGACCGTCAAGAACAAGCTCTTCACGAATCCTGAGCAGGTCCAACTCGATCACATCCTTCGAATCTATGACATCTATTGCAAGATGTTCGATTTTACATTGACCAAGCAGGACGCCGAGTTCTATTACACCTATCAGAATGAGTTCAAGTCAGAGACTTTTGTAAGTTTTCTCACACCGCTCATGTCGAAGTACCACTTCACCTACGGATTGCCGTCCCAAGTGAAGACACTCGATCAGGATCTGCCGCGCGTGGAGCGCTTTTATAAAGCCGCTCTGGAACGCGACCAGGTGTTGATCGAGCGAGCGGTTGAGAAAACCCTTGCCAGCGGGCAGAAGATATCCGCCATCGTTACAGGCGGTTTTCATACGCCCGGGATCGAGAAGTACCTTCGTGAGAAGGACATCTCCTATATAGTAGTCGCCCCGCGTATCACCAAGACGATTGATAAGAAAAAGGAAAGCGCGCTCTATGACGCCGCTTTGCGCCAAGCCCCGCTTTCGATCGAAAAAGTTCTCACGGAAACATTTCTCCAACCCAAAACCGGCGTTCTGAACGATCCTCGGTTCCAGTTGCAGGCATGGTTGGCGATTTCTCCCAAAGGAGAATTTGATTTCAAGTCCGATGTGGCTTTGTTCTTCCCCCTGACCGCCGCAACGAATATTTTTGAAGTCGTGAATGCGGCAAGAGAGCAGGCCCGGCAGGAGGGGAAGTCGCTCTCCAATGAGCAGATCACACCCTTAGTGGCCAGCGAGATCGAAAGGATGAAAAAAGATGCGGCCAGGGATTTGTCGGGAGGTGATCTGAGTAAAGTCGAGGCGTTGCTCAGTATGTTTCACCCCGAAGCATTCTCAGGTAATGTGCTCTGGGTACCTGCGGGAAACAGTGGGGACTTCCTGGCTTTTGTGCTCCACGGTAAGACGGAAAAAATAAGCGAAGAACCGGGAGCTGTGCGGGGGACTCGACAGACTGTTTCATTTGGGCCAGAAGAAAAGACAGCGCTGTCTTTCTATCGGGTGCGTGGCTCTTTTGTTCCGGACGCGATCAGAGGAATGGTTCGTGCTGAGGCGCGTGTTCTGGCGACCCCTCAGACAGGACCTATTGCGGTCGTGGCGGGTCCAAACGCGAAGCAAGAGGCTCGTGATCGAGAAATAGCAGCCCAGATCCAAGCGATCAGGGCGGAAGCCAGGATGAAGGCAACAAAGGAAGACGTCAGGGCCGCGGCTAGAGTTCAGGCGAATCTCCCCATGTTTTTGGATTTCATAAAAGCATTTGGCTATAAAGGCCCCATCGATAGGATCCAGGCCGCAGTGATAAGGCCTGCCGATCCCAAGGAAGATAAACCTACGGTCGAGTTCCTGAAAATTCTTTCAGATCCTGAACTCAAACAGCGTCTCCAGGCCCTCGCAGTATTCTTGTCATCATTGAATCCGGAAGAGCTTGCGACAAAGAAATTGTCGCAGAATGAGTTGCGTCTCTTCTTGCTCTGGGGGGCTAAAGCTAACGGGCTCAAAAAATATCCGGAACTGGCCAAGATTTTAGAGGACATTCTCGCAGGTCGAACCCCGTCCGTTTCGCAGGCTGCGACTCCTGCAGAGGTTTCTGCGGCAAAAGCTCCTGCGGTGACTACTCCTGCGGCTATTCCTACAGCAGCAACTCTTGCAACCGAAACGGCGGATCAGGTCAAGGCGCGGGTTGAAAAGGAACAGGGCGGTTACTTCGGCTCGTATGTCCGGCGCGGAGTTCTCGGGTGGAGTGCTGTCGGACTTATCGCCGGATTACTTTTGGGGATGATCATGCCGGCCACAGTGGTAGCTTTTCCACTTGTTTTCGGATTCGTAGCGTTCGTGTTGCGGGCGTTGAGGGCCTGGTCTGTTAAGAGTGGGATCACCGTTCAGGCCAATCCGAAGGGTGCCGGATGGATTGTCACTTCAGCAAACGGAAAGAAATGGCTCGAAGGTCTTTCGGCTCCTGATTTGTCGACGATCCAGGATAAAAACGAACAGCGGCAGGCTTCCATTGATTACAAACTTCAAAATTGGCCGGCATATCGGAAAATGCACGAAAGTAAAATTTTCAGCGATGATTCCGAGTCCGAAGCTGCCGCTAAGGCTGAGGCATCCGCAAAGAAAAGGATCCTCCAGTTTGTGGGGATTGGGACGGCTGTAGGCGTTATTTTGGGGGCCACGACCGTACTTCCCGTGGTGGCGACAGTTGCTGTTTCCGCGATAACCGCCGGGTTTTTAGCTGCCGCTGTGTTGAAAACACGGGCGGAGTGGAAAAAACAGGGCGGGACGCAGAATATAATGAAGCAGGGTGTTTTTACGGCGATCGGCCTTGCTCTCAAAATTTTTGTGAGCATGCCCTTTCATCTTCTTGATGGTTTTATCCTCCAATATTTCCGCCTTCGCATCAATTATTTTATCTTGGGCGCCAAGAATCAACGCTGGATCACGAATGCCGAAACGCAAGCGATGGTTGAAAATGCCAGGACCCATGAAGCCGATAAGAATCTTTCACGGACAGACCGTTTTATCCGTACGGATCTGGGATACGGGATCTGGGTCACACTCCAGGCTTCGCAGATCGCCGCTCTCTATGAATTTTTTCAAAAACGGGCCAAACTTTTTGTCTATGGCCAGCTCAGTGGTATTGTTTTAACAGCCGCCGGAACCTCGCTTCCCGTCTTCGCGGTTTTGGGCGTCGGATTCTGGGGCTATATTATTGTGAAGCAGGTTCTAGCTTATCGTGCCGCCCAGGCGAAGGGACAAAATCTGCCGGCCCATTGGCTCCGGAATCGCATTCTCGGGCATTTGATCTTCGCGACGATCTTTGGCGGTCTGATGTGGCTGGGCGTTTCTCCTCCGTCCTGGGCTGTGGCGTCTCCGGGTACCGGAGATGTGGCCACGAAAGCGTTGAATCTTTTTGGAATACCCATACCCTCTTTTCCCGCTATTCCCGGCGTCCCTCATTTTGATCTTCTGAATCTTGGGGCCGTAATTCAAACGAAGGGCACGATATTTGGATTTTTAGGGGATAAGGTCCACCTCACTTTTCAGGCCATTGCCAGCTCTGCAACACTGAATTTTCTTTTGGCAGTGACGACTCAGATCCCGAACAAAATGCGTGAGATCATGATGCGCGACACGATGGTCGATATGGCCCGCATTTTAGTTCCCCAAGCAAAAAATCTTAAGGAAGCATTCGACGGGCTTGCCAAGTATGGGATCACACCCTCAAATTTTTCTCTTTCGGGGATTTTGGCTCTGTCGGGTGAGAAACAAACGCCGGAATGGATGGCCCTTTCTGCTGAGCAGCGGGCGATTGTTCTCAAGCTTATCGAGCGCGATCTGAAGGATCGCATTTATGGAATGAACCGTTACGATGCGGGGCTCGCTCTTACCGCTCTGGGTCGCGCCATTCGTGAAAATGATCCCGAAGGTCAGGTTTCTATTCCCGAAAAACTCGCACGAGGACAGGGGATTGGCTATCGCATGCGGGTGAACGCCGCCGCTCGCCGTGAAGTTTTAACGAGTGGGTCTTTTTGGGTTTCGATGGTTTTTGGGACTTTTTCGATGTGGGTGGTGACGCACGAGATCGCGGCTATCGTTCATTATGCTGAAGGTATTGATAAAATAATCAGTTCGGCTTTGGGTGTGGATTTTCATCTTTTCGGTACAGGTATTAAAGGGATCGAAGGAGACCAGTTGAAGCAGAAGGAACATGCCGAGATGGCCCAAAGGGGAGAGCATGTTGCTTTCACGGATCGTTTGATCGCATCGGGACTGCTCAGTAGTCTTCAAACGAGTGTACAAGAAGTCTCCACGAACTTTGTGGTGCAGCCTTACATGATCGCCAAGCGGACGGCAGATCAATTGCCGGCCATAAAAGCGAACCTTGGGAAAATAGCGGATGAACGTTTTGGTTTTGCGCCCACCAAGGCAAAAGCTGATTTTATTGACAGCGCTCACCGGCAAATTGCCGTAATGGAAAAAGCAACTTACTGGTCTATTGTTGGCCAGAAATTGGAGGGGGTTGCCCATTTTGCGGGATCGGCGTTCAATGCATTAGGCTCTGTCCTTGTGACATCGGCGAGAGCTGAATCGTTGCCTCCGATGATGGTTCCACAAACTGAAGTCAAGGAAGGTCTGCAAGCCGAAATTCCGGCAACGAAACCTGCTGAAGTTGCGGCGGTAGCGCCTGTTCTGCCTGCTCCCGAGGCGCCGAGAGTTTCTGTTGAGGCTCCGGCGGAAGTAACGAAACCGGCTGAAGTTGCGGTGGTTGCTCCTGTCCAGCCTGCTCCTGAAGTGCCGAAAGCTGAAGTCAAAGAAGCCCCTGCGGTTCCTGAAACTGCGTTGAAACTCGAAATGCCTTCGCCGTCGTTGAGGCCTCTGACGGATGTTCAGCCTGCTCCTGAGGCGCCCAAAGTTTCCGTTGAAGCTCCGGCGGAAGTAGCGAACCCCAAAACGGTGGCTCAGCCGGCGCTTCCGACAAAAATATTTGAGATTAGTCGGGAGAATGTGAGGGAGGGGGCAAAAGGTGCGGAGCGGATTGCTGCGAAAACTATTGTCCTGACTCTCAAGGCCGAGGATATGGAAGCGCTTATTCGAGAAGGAAAGGCTCTTGCTTTTTCATATAAGGATAACGGGTTCTGGAAAGCGAAGACCAAAATTCCGAGAGCTTTGAATGATCCCGAGGTCACACACTTCAGTATTGGTAATGATGTCTATAAGATCGGTTTACCCACGACGGTGGTGGGTGTGCAGGCGACTCCAAAAGCTGTGACGTCATCCACTTCAGTCAAAGCCCCTCAACCCGTTGCCGCGAAGCAATCGCCTGCCCAAAAAATCGGTTTGGCCGCTGCGGCGGCCGGTCCCGTGGCTGCTGCGTCAGAGTTGTTCGTTTCCGCGCTGGAGCCGGCCTCGGCAAAATTTACCACCATGGATCTTCCTATGCCGACGACGGGGATACGCGATATTTTGATTACTGCCATGAAAGATAATCCCATGTCGCGGCAGGCTGGGGTTGAAAAGGGCATTAAGGATAAAACCGTTGAGTCGTTCGCTTGGTGGTACCGCTGGATCACCCTAGACCTGCAAGTTTCATATAATTTTATGCCGCGCGATCTTCCCTTGTATCAGAATAAGTCCGGATCGGGACCCAGCAAAGATGTGGATTTTTCATTGGGTTGGGAGGATGCCGGAAGCGGGAACATAAATCTCGGGCTTCCGATCTATTCCCCCGAGGGATATCCCGCCGAGCACATGGAGGCTGTTCCTATTCTCGATGCGAATGGACAACCGACCGGGGACACAGCGCTTGTTAGCAGACCGGGTATCCCCACAACGCCATTGACGCAAAGTCAGTTTGATGCGCTACGGGGCGTGACTTTCACTCCAGACGGCAACAACTATGTGCTGTCGGGATATCAGCCCGTGCTGGATAGTGTTGTCATTCCGATGGGAGATGTCAATATCACCAAAGGGCTCCTGGTGCAAAACCTGAATGCGATCGCCGGGAACGAAAGCTTTTGGAAGCTCTTCAATCTCCCTGCCGGCACGGCTTCCCAACTGGTCAGTGATCCGGCCTATCAAAAGGCCATGGGATTTGCGAGCTATTTTGCGTCGCGCTATGACAACCCGCTTAATACGGGCGATAACCTCAAAACTGTTTTTAAAGGCGCGACTCTTCCGCAGATCATGGAATCGATGGCGCGCATGAAAGCGACGGCAAGAAAGAATCTTGGCCGTGATTTTAGTTTGGATAATCCCTATGATGCGGCGCTTCTGACTTATCTTTCCAGAGCGGATCTCACGGATCAGGCGGAAGGAACTACGATCGTCCGCGAGATCTTAAAAGAGCGGGATTGGGAAGCGAAACTGATCCTGCGTTTTGAACCCCTGAACCTGGCTCGAAGCCGCCAGGCGAAGATCAGCAAGGCGGAAGCGGAAGCTGCGAATGCGGACCTCCTGAAAACCGAGACGACCGTCCTTCGGAACACTACCCAGCAGCTTTATGTGATCGCGCTGGCGAATCAACAGATTGCTGACAAAGAAAAACTTATCATAGCGTTTGAAGCGGACGATGCCGAGCAGCGCGCTGTGCGGGGTGTCGAGGATAACTCCCTGACGCATACCCGCATTACAAGTGAACTCCAAAAACTCAAGATCCAGATCATCGTCCTGAAGACCGAGCGGGACGAGGCCAAAAGGAAAGTCCTCGAACTGGCGGGGCGGCAGCCGGGTATAGATCTGGGTTATCCGGTCGAGGACATTACTCTTAAAGTCGTCGGTGATGCTGTTGCCCAGGTACCACTTTCGCAGGCCGATGTTCAGGCCGTGATCGAAAGAGCGTTCGCGAGTTTGCATCAGGCCGTGGCATCGAAGGCAGCGCTAGGTGGAATTGACGCAACTTTGGCCGTTCCGCAAGTCACCGTTGACATTTTAAGGATGGCAGGGATATGGGACCTCGGCGATAAGGTTGCCGTCGAGATCCGCTTAGATCTCAGTTGGCAGATCAAAAGTCTTTTTGAGAGTAAGGTTGCAAATGCCCTCTTTGAATCCGAAGCCTACAAGTTCGCGTCACGCCTTCGCGGGATCTACGAACGGCATAACCTGCTTGAGCGAGAAAGTGTCCATACCGCAGAATTTATCAAATCGTTGGAAAATGGGGTTTCAGCGCAGGATCGTTTGATTGCTGAGATCAAGAACGATTCTAACAAGCACTATCGCCGAGATCTGAGTCTTGTGCAAGCCCAGAAAGACCGGGAGAAAATGCAGGAAGACCTCGACGGTTCCAGGCTGGCTCTCCAGTTGATTCAGGATGAGTTGCGGAATTATACAAAAACGGACGCCCAGATCGGGAAGCTGCTCGGAGAATTCACCAAGAAGGATTCCGGACGAGCGAAGATCATACAGACCGCGATTAGCGCCATGCGGGCCGATGTCGCGAAGGCATGGGCTGCTCAAGATTCTGTAAATCGTGATGCTATGATCCAAGAGGCTCAGACTCTGGCGGATCGATTAGCTTCGAGCGAGGCGGAATCGGCGCGGGTCCATGAGGAGATCTTACGCGAAGCAGATTATAACCTTGCCAGCATTCGTAAAGATGCAAAACTGGATGCCCTCAATTATAACGTCTCCAATTGGCTGCGACTTTCCTTGTCGGGTGGAATCGGTTGGGGGTGGGGAGATCGAAATGAAAAGGATATTACGCTTGAAGCGACGCAGTGGAAATTACGCGCGGACGCTCAGGCGACCGCCAAAGTTACTTTGTATGATCCGACACTTTGGGCAAGAGGTCGTCAGCGGCAATTGGCCCAAGATACTGCTAAAAAACTTTTAGACCGGTCAGGTGCAGAACTGGCCGCGTCCGTCTCCGGATGGCTGAACAATGTTCGTCGTGAATCCGAACTCCTCAATCTGACCGAAGCGACATTGAAGACGAAGCAAATCGAGCTTAAAGGCGCCAAGGACGAGGCCGATGCCGAGTTGGGTCGTACTACGCCGGCCAAGGATCGTCTGGCGGTCTTAGCAAAGTCTGAAGGAGAGCGTCAAAAGCTTTATTCCTGGCGGGCGAAGGTCAGGATCGCCAGCGCAGAGGCGAATGTCGAAGCGGCGAGGATCAAGGACGAGGCCGCACGCAATAATCTTTTCAAAGTCATGATGCAATTCAAGTCGTTTGCTTTTGCCGGGGATAAATCGCCCGCGGCAGCAAAGCCGATTGCTCCCTCTAAGGAGGCGCAGCCGTCGATCAGCATGTCACCTTTTGCACCCATCACGGATGCCGCGGGTAGAATCTCTGAATCCGGGACTGCACAACTGAAGATTTTGGCCAAGGATTTTGACGAACTATTTCGCAGCCTCGTCAGGGAGACAGAGGATCAGACTTCGGGTATGGGGAGCATGAGCACAAACCGGCTCCGGTACGAACAGCTTTATGACGTGAACCGCTTGCTGATGCCGCTTCAGTCCCGTTTGTCCTTGAATGATCAGGAACAGGTTCAGAAGATTCTTGGGATTTTGAAGAGTATCGATCCGGAAAAAAATGCTTCTTTGGGCAAGGAATTGTCGACGATCGGCCGGGCGATTTTGACCAATGAAAAACTTACGGATCGACAGAGAGTGGAGAAGCTTTTTAAAGCATTTGAAGGGAAACTCGATGCTAAAAAATACCCGGCTCTCCGGCAACAGCTCATGAGTGTCCGAACCGCCATGTTGCACAGTGATGAAGCGATGGTAAACGAAGTTCTAAAAGCCATACCGGGGGCGATGGATCCCGCGAAATATCCGGAGATTTTCAAAGCCAGCCGCGAGCTCCGGGCGATGCAAGCGAAGCTCGTCGCTCGGATCAAGGAAATCCAGAACCCGAAACTTACGGCTACCGAAAAACTCAATCGACTGACCGAGCCCCTGCAGAGCTATCTTGAAAAGCAGAAGAAATTTCAGCAGCTTTTCCAGGTCGTAGAGCAGACGGCCCTCATCGACAGGGAGTTGAAAGATATCCTTGAAAATTCCAAGGGCTACTCGGAGCCCGTACGGTTGACGATGCTTACCGGAGTGATCAGGGATTATCTTGCCGCGGAGATCCTTTACGCCAAGAGCGACTATTTCATTAAAGATCACAAACCAAAATTGTGGAGAGAATTCGAAAAAACACGACGCCAGATCAGCGAGATTTCAAATATTGCCGCGGTCGAAGAGGTTATGCGCAAACTGGACAGCTCGGTTTGGGAAAAGAGGGAATTTGCCCATCAACTGGGCCTTGAAAAGTGGGCGTTCGGGGTCAGCGTTGGTTACAGCATTGGTTTTACCAAGGATGGCGTCTCGTCGACGTCTTTCGGGGTAACTCCATGGTGGGGGATGATGCCGTGGGCGGCGGACAAAGCCATTGGGTGGGTTCCTTTGCTCGGGAAACCGATCACCGATATTCTAGGCGTCAATCAAGATGGAAAGAATATGCAGATCCGGAAATACATGACCGACATGAGTATCGGCGTGTTGTCGGCAGAGCAGACCCTGCGCAGCCTGGATATCACCTCAAGCCAGTTCCGGAATGAATACGCCTATTTGGTCCGGATGAAGCAGCTAACCACAGGTTTGGCGGCGGCGATCGAGGCATGGAGAAACCAGCATAAAGAGTTTTTGAATACGATCGGTGTGGATGCTACCGAAGCGGCGCTTTCCGGGGATACGACCATGGAGGCGCGTCAGCTTGCCGAGATTCTTAAGCTTGAAGAAAAAATACGGCACATCAACGGAGAATTAAGGAATGTTCAGAACCGGTTGAGAGAGCACGGTGTGGATCCTGAAACTGTGACGACCGAGGGAGTGGCCAACGGCGATGATGTGCGGCAAGCGTGGCGGACGGGGAAGGGTCCGCTGGCAGGCCACGTAGGCGGTATGGAATCCCTTGGAACCACGGGGGGGGAGACACTTGATGATATTGCCCGGCAATCCACCGAGTATCAGATGGCCGTGTTAGGGCAGAAAGTTTCGGCAATGGAAGAGGAATATACGACCCGCACGCACAGTTTTGGAGATTTTCCAGGAGTCACTTCATCCGGTCTCTTTTCCGATAATCCGTTCGATTCACCCGTCCGTGCCTTTGGCCAGGTTGAGAGGATCGATGGGGTTTATGATTCAGCGGGAACACGGGTTGGCACACAAACGTTCGATGTTACCGCGACCGATCTTTCGAGGACCATCACAGTCGATCTGAATCTGGGCGAGATTCTCGGAGGGTTCCAGGGGTCGGTTTACCGTTTGCGTGCTGAGAATGCCGGCATTGAGGCCGAGCGGATCCTGAAGGAAAAGAAAGCGGAGATCGCGCAGGCCATTTTTGATTATGAAACAGAAGCCGCGGCGATCGAGAAGATGGAACCTCAGGATCGACTCATGGTTTACGCGATCGTGAGCGGTAATCAAAAGCTCCAGGCGACCCTTCAGGCGACTCGAGGTGAACTTTTACAGACCGAGAGTGAGATCCACGGCGCGGCAGTGCGATATATGGAAGCTCGCAATACGCTCAACAGCAAGAAAAGCGAACTTTTGGGGAAAGTCGGGTTCCGGATCGAGAAGCTCCCGGATACGAGTCGTGAGGAAGGCCAGGGTTTATCACTCATCGGCGCAGATGAAATGCTCAAGGCCATGACTTCACCTGAAAAATCAAAGGCGTTCGTGGAGAAGTTAAAGAGTACAGGGATGCAAGATCCGAAGATTCAGACGCTTCAAAATGAACTGGAGCAATTGTCTCTGAATCGCAGGAGCCTCTGGAGCGATGCGGTGACAAGCGTGTGGTTCCAGGGCGGCTATCAGGATAGTGCGCTAAGAGCCAAGGCAGGGCTTGATCGCCGGCTTTGGGGGGGCGACATGTGGGTTCGACTTCACGAAAACAAGGAACGTCAGGCTCAGGTTCGGATTGCGATGGAGGCCCAGGATAACAAGACTCGTCACGCATTTGAGACCTACCGTGCGAGGCTCAAGAGTACAGATGCTCAGGTGCAGCTCGACCAGGAACGCTTGAATGATCTCATGAAAAGATTCCCGGAGGTGACCCAGGGCGGGTTGGTCCGCGAGGTTGGGATCGATTTCGCGTTGGATTTTATGCGGGAACTGAATGAATCCTACCGGGCTTATTTTTTCGCGGTCAGGACGCATGCCCGCAACCAGCTGGAACTGGTGCAATTCCTCAATCAGAACAATATCGATGTCTCCAAGGTGGGTCTTGAATGGACGGACACCGCCATTCCAATGTTGCCCGTCGTCCCGGAGGTCGCAAAAGACATGACGGCTGGGACGGTCGAGAAGATTACCGTTGGGCCAGGGCAGGAAATAGATCTGGATACTTTTAAACAGCCTGATCCCGCAAAAAATGAAAAACCATTTTTACTTCCGCAAGAAAATAGATTTCCGATTGGGCTCGATGGTGAAGCGCTCGGGATCATGGAAGCGCTTTCAGTTCGAACGGTTCCGGATCCGAAGGCTCCGCCCAAAGAACAAGCCACTCAGCAACGGATCATTCATGATAATCAGGTCATGCTGGCGAA
The DNA here is from genome assembly GCA_903856085.1 of Candidatus Omnitrophota bacterium. Taxonomy (GTDB): domain Bacteria; phylum Omnitrophota; class Omnitrophia; order Omnitrophales; family Aquincolibacteriaceae; genus Aquincolibacterium; species Aquincolibacterium lacustre. The sequence continues at coordinate 88,277 of CAIOAT010000044.1, forward strand.
TATCACGAGCGTCGTGGCGGATCAGCATAACCTGACCCAGACCCTGGGGGATGAATTGGGTCCGCGATGGTTGGATCCGTTGAAGGAAATAGCCCAATTAAATACTAAAAACAGGATTTTGGAGCGGCTTCTGCTGCGTCCCGGCGAATCACTGGATACTGTCTCAAGAGAAGAACTTCTTCGCAGGCTGAAGGCCTCCTGGTCGCAGGACTGGTTGCCGACTTACAGGACATCCCCGTCGGTAACTGATCAAATGAAAGATTCCGGGATCAATCTTAGGGAGATCGGCCTGCTTGATTTTATCGCCCGTCACGTTGATATGATGCTCAGTAGCGAAAAATTCAGTCAGGAGACCGGGATCAATACTCCGCAGCAAGCGACCGAATTCATCAAGACGGTTTTTGAGTCGTTGCCGGAAGCCAAGGCTATTCTTGACGAACAATACCGGTCACTCAAGGCTCCTGCCAAGGGGGCCAGTGACAAACGAGGTATTCCTCTCAATATTAATGATCCTAATGAATTTGGAATGATCTGGGGTGTGGTGTTCTATTCCAGGCTGGAAGTCGCCAAAGCTGAAAAGGAAATTGCAAAAATATCTGCGGTCCTAAAGACGCGTACGCTTGAAGAAAGTGAAAGCCAAAGGCTGAACGAATTACGAGCACGGATCCATGATCTTAAGGCCTTGAAGTTCAGTGATAAGGAGAGAAAGCTTCTTGAGGAAAAATTTCCGGGGTATTCGCTGAATAAACGCTGGCGCGATGTCATGGATTTCCGTCTGAATCGCGACAAGCAGGATGCCGGCTATGAACTTGCCAGATTGTTCCGATCGATCGCGGAAGGGAAATTTGATCCTGTGACGGGCGTTGTCACTTTGAAACAAATCCAGGCTGACAAGATGTCGGAAGATGCCCGGACGCTGGCGATCCAATCTTGGCTGAAGCTTTCGGGGGTCGATCAGAACGATTGGACCAAAGTCGCCTATGTGACGGGCCGGCTTGTGAGTTTGTTTGCGGATACCAAACAAATGCCGATCCCGACGAGTCAGGACATCGAAAACTATCCCGGATTGGCAAAAGCTGCTGAGGCCACTGACCGGTTGGCAAAGCATAGAATTTCGCTCAGCAAACAAATTCTGGGGGGTGCTCTGACCGTGGATGAATCTAAGGCCCTTCTGGAAGGCGCGGAAGTCGAGCGGCTGCAGAAGATCGTGCTTGTCGATAAAATCATGAGGCATCCGGGCGCTTTTGCAGCACGTGAAGCTCAAATGCGGATCGAAAATGGTGCGAGTGCCGAGGATACGCTGCGGTTTAAGGAGATTCGCAATGCCTCGCTTAAGGACGTTATCGAGGGGCAAAGGATCGGGCGCGCCATGGGGCTTTTGAACCATTTGCTCTATGGTACAGGTTCAGAAGATTCTGAAGATCGTGCAGATTGGGTTGCGAAGTCCCTGACCGAGCGTCTTGAAGCGATGAGCAAATGGATCGATATTAGCTTTAAGATCAATGAATCGGTTCACTACGATCTGGTGGGTGATGAAACCGGCGAAAAATTCGGCATGCTTCTGGCGATCGCAAAAGACTTTGATCGACATGACGATGATTGGGCTCTTTTCTTCGATATCACGCGAGAAAATGGGAAGATCGTCGAGGTGAAGGCTCGCGATCAGCAGTTGATCGATATTTTCTTTAATCAGGTGTTAGCGCCGGAGAATCGCAAGACGCTGACTGATTATCTGGCCGCGACTGATTCAGGGGCGGACAAAAATAAGGAAAAATACCAGCTTGAAGGGGTTCTCGCGGTTGAGGCGCGTAATCTTTCAGTGGATATTTGGGAAGCGCTGAATTCGAAAGAGGAGGCTCAAAAACCCGGGGCTTCTGAGAGAAGCGTCGATAGCATCATGAGAGAAATTATGGCTCGTCGCGAAGCGATCTTTAAGGCTGCCAATAAAGAGCCTGTTATGGGTCCGAACGGTCAAATGCTGGTCCGTAGTTTCAGGTTAACACGTTCCGACCTTTCGCCAATCGACAGGGAATTGGAAATGCTCCGCAAGTCGGATGCAAAGTATAAGGACCTTGATACGGATAAATTCTTTGATATGTTGCGTGAAGTGATCGCTGCCCGTAAAGCGGCAGGCGACAACATCAAGAAGGATATTCCTTCGCCGTATTGGATGAACCCGGAAGAATCGATAAGGGTGAATGGTTTCGTCAGTGAGCTGAAGGCGGAGGCCTACGATTTCAACGAAGCGTTCTCCTGGCTTAAGGAGTTGATTTCTCAGGGGAAGCTTGATCCCACAACGGATGCCAGGAGTGCTGTTTCTTCGATCGTAGCGGCGACAGAGGTTGAAATGTATTTGCAGGCAGTTTATATGCTTTACCATCGCGCCGGTGATCCCGGTCGAACACCTCTTCGCCTCGACAAAGGCAAACTTGCCTCCAAAACGCGCTTGATATTGATGCCCATAACGGTGTCGCAGCAAGTAGTCTCCGGGCAGGAGACCCCAAAAGAGGATTGGAAAACACGCCTCGACCGCTATGCGTTTGAGACCAAATTAGATGGACTGGCCGGTCTGATCGTGAGTGGGGAGAATTTGAGTGCAAGGAATAACCCCTATAGCGATCTCACGGAAGCATCCCTGATCAAAGTGTTTACGGATGAACTCAACTGGGTCAACCATCAGATCGGGAAGGACAAGAAAACCCAATTTTCTGAAGCGGACGCCAGGAAGATCCTCATGGATCTCTATGAAGACCGAAGGGCCGGATTGGCATCGCTGATCGTTAAATCACTGATCGATTTTGAACACCCGCATCTTTCCAAAGATGATCGTTCCAGTGTTGAAATGGTTAAAAACTATCTTCAGGATTTTGCTTTCCTCCAGGCAGTCAATTATGTCGCCCACGGGAATATCCTGCCGCTTGAAACTATCAACGGAGAGATCCGTGACGCCCGGCGCGGAGAGAAACAAATCGCGAATGGTTTGGTCAAAATCCCGGAATCGATCTCAAAACAGATGCCGGCAGAAACAAACAAGATGCTGGAGGTCGGTCGTCTCTTTAAGTGGCTTGTGCTCAAAAAGCACATAGCCGAGAAATGGAACATGGATTACCGCGATCTCGGGACGGCCGACATGGATTGGAAGGGTCAAAAATACGAGGCCGACCTGAAGCAGCTGAGGTTTCTCAAAAAAGTTTTTGGCCCGGTCTTCGGAGACGTTATTTTGCTCGATTCGGAAAAAGGGTCCACACTCACGGCGTCCGAAAACAAGTTGTTGGATCCGTCTTGGTGGGTGACGAGGCTTTCCGGGATCGAGACGGAGCTTAGGAATTCCGGCGCGACTGAAAATGAAATCATGAAGGCGAAGTATGCTTTGGTAGATGTCCTGATGAGGGCGTCTCAAGCTTATAACGCCATGGCGTTGGCCGGCAAATTACCAGCCGATCAAGTGGATCTGAAAGATTATCAGGCTCTTGCGGAACAAGTCGCGAGCAATGAGAACACCAAAGCGTTCCTCGAGCAAGTCGCGACGGATTTTATCACCAATTATTCTGCCGAAGTCACCCGTCTGGATCAATTGAACGCTCTTGAAACGATCCAGCGCAGTTTAGCCGTGAAGGAGAGTGTCAAGGCATTCAAGAAGGACCAGGAGGCGAGGCGCGATGCTGCTCAAACCGCATCGTTTACGACAGCATTGGCAGGGGCTGTTGTGAATCTTCAAAATGCCAAAAATGTATTGAGTCCTCTTCTCGCCGGTGCAGACGAAGCTTTTCGTAATGATGAAGTTTTGAAAGGTGTGAAGATCGGTGAAAAGATCAACGGATTGGAAAGACAAGATTGGAAAGAGCTTGCGGCGGAGCAAGTCGATGGTGGATATCACCCTCAGGATCTTCTTTTAATCCGCTTTGTGTTGAGGCCTGCGCTTCGTGCGATCTATCAGGCTGAGACGATCAGCCACGCCGGGAAAACGGTTAGCCAGGAGATTGACGTCATAAAGGAAAAGGCGAAGATCGATATTTGGGCTCAAGAAATCCTGATGCGGACATTTTCAGAGAAGAGAGGCCGGGAGGTCCAGGATTCGAAGGATCAAAAACCGCGCTACGACCTGAACGATCTTTTAGGCGAAATTCAGAGGTTCAAGGCGAAACAGGGTGTGATGCTGTCTTTTGAATCCGGCATGAAAGACCTTGGATTCAAAGGGGTCGGCAATGCAACGTGGGCTTTTGAACTGAATCGTGTAGCCGACGACGCTCTCAATAATAAGCTGGATGCATCTCATATCGATCGCTGGATCAAAACGGCCAAGGCTATTCTTGAATCGAGCGGAGCAGCTCCGTGGACGAACGATGCAATCAAACAGGCGCTTCAAAAAGCCGATTCAATTCTTGGATACAGGATCGCTGCCACCGTTCGATTTGAGCCGGTCCCGGAAGCGACCCTCGATAAGGTTTGGAACGGGTTGTTCTGGAGCTGGGTGTCTGATTCCAAAGCCAAAGATTCTCCCTACGACTTTGTCCCGGAATTGCCGGAGGGAGCGAAGCTGACTTCGGGAGAGGCCCGCCAATATCAGCGGAGCTATTTTACCCGAACATGGGGCCAGCAGACTCTGAAAATCGATTGGCTCAAAGACGGTCAAGGCACTCTGGACAGGGCGATTGCTGACATTCAAGAGAGAGAAGCGAAGGATCCGACAGTCAAGGAGAAGGTCCTTGAGAGGATCAACAAGGCCATTCTAGCGCGTCTTCATGAGATCGCCAGGATCGAAGGCGGAATGGACGCTGCAACTCTTTACGATTACCGTACCCGGCTCGACAGGATCTATCAGAATTTATTGAATGAAAATTATAAGGGAGCTCACCAGCCCAAAAATGATGGCAGTCCGCAAGTGATGAGGATATCGCCTCTTCACCTGATGATCATGATGGATCAAGCGACTTCGGATCCTGCCAAACGCATTGGAGTTCTTAAAATCTTTAGCGATGAACTGAACATGAAACCCGGCGATCTGCGGATCATGGAAGAATATTTTTCCGGGGTCATGGAAGGTGTGAACTATAGGCAAAATTTAAGAACCTTCGATAAAAAGTCGCTGGTGGATGTCAAGGAACGAACCTGGATGAACCGCCTTTTGCGTCCTGATCTGGAACGGACTGGAAAATTCGCTTCCTTTTTTGGATTATCCGGTGTCGGGCTTTCGTTGTGGGCGGGTTTTGTGTTCGGCTTTATTCTCGCGATGTTGAAAGCGTTCAGGACTCACACCAGCCTTTTCGGGGGACGGGGCGAGGGCGTGCAGGGCTTTGGCCGGGATTTCAAAAATGCCAGCAGGTGGAACTTGGTGATTATGTATCTCTTTATGGGGGTCATTAACGGGGTTACGTGGATGACGATCTTCGTGCTGGTAGCAGCTCTGACTCCTTGGAGCGTAGCGCATGTGGGCGCGGTGGCATTGGCTGGCGTTCCGTTACTTGCTCTTTATAATTATTTCTATTTCATGCCAAAATTGCTACAGCAGCTTTCCTACTTGCAGTATTCCAATGCCATGGGAAAGATCAAATATGTTTCCTTGGCCGGGATGACAGCGCTTTTCTGGGCAGTCGTTGGATTTTGGATCGTGGCGGGAAAGGCTGCGGTTCTGGCAAAGGGCGCTGCTGTGTTGGCTCTTGTTGCCGCCAATCCCTGGCTTTTAATCTTTCCGACGGCGCTTATTGGTATGGCCATTTTGAGCTGGCTAGTTCGCAGAGACTCCAAGAGTAAAGGATTGATCTCTCTCGGGATCAGGCCTGCGACCGAGGACCGGTTGGGCGGGGAGGAGAACAGTAAGCGTTTCGGTGAGTTTATGGACAAGGTCGGGGAGAAGATCCATCATGGCGGCAGTCTCGAAAAGAAAACGACGGCGGCTGGCACTGCGGCGAATCCTCGCTCAGAAATGAGAGGAGGAACTGATGATTCTGGCTTGGGGGCTGGTATCGTTCTCGTGGGGTTATTTGCATTGGCTATGGGTAACGAGATTGCAACCCATTCTTTGGGTGAATTTGTTGCTATACATCCCGTTTTGACCACAATTTTGCTGACGCCCCTTTGCGTATTAGGGGTTTTCATATTGAGAGGAGTCATCTTTTTTCTTTGGCGGCTCGTTAATCCTGTTAGTTGGTATATTCGAGTACTTCATGACAAGAAAGAGAGTCGTCGGGACGATGCAACAGCGGAGTTGGTTAAAATCGGTAATCCTGCAGTTCCAGCGCTAATTAAACTATTGGGAATCCCGGACGAATTTGGTCTTTCCGATAATGTTCGTTCTGCTGCTGTTGCCGCGTTACGTAAAATCAACGCTCTTTCTGATCTCGGGAAGGAATTGAATAACCCACATGCTGATGTGCGTTTAGCCGCAGTTGAGGCGCTTGTCGAACTTAATGATCCAAACGCTGTCGCAACGGCCATTGGGGCATTAGGTGATAGCGCCGAACGAGTTCAGCGTTCTGTAGCGAAGGTTTTGCTGACTTTAAATGATGGAAGGTTGGCATTTTTGAATGAATATTTGAAGTGGTTGGCATCGGGTAAAAGTGCAGATCCACTGTCTGAAGAACAAACGCAATTAGTAACTTCCGCATTAACGCGTGGGAAAAAAGTCAAAGGCCAGTTTCATGTCGAGCGTACAGTGAGAAGCCCAGGATCAGAGCCTTATCAGAAAGAGCTATATGACATTCTACGTGATGAATGGTTCAAGACTGGCACGATAGTAGCTGGGACTTTGCCAACGTATAACGAGCAGATGCACATTGAAAGTTTGCAAATAGATGAAGGAGCTGTTTTAGTGACAGGGATTAGTACTTCGTCTTCTGTGGTGGGCCAGCCTCCAATCCGAGCCGAGGTCCGAAATTCGGCTGGTGAAGAAGTCCGCCCTGAAAATGCAGAGCTTGAGAAAGAAAAGAAGCTTCCTGAAATTAAAACAATGGTGGAGATGCTCGGAAAATCGCATCCTGAAGCGAGTTTGCTGGATGAACTGAAAAGGATCACGAAGTATGACGAGAAGGTAGGCGAAAAATCGTCTCTGACCGCGGAAGAAAAAGAAAAATTCAAAGCTGATTTTGCCGCCATTGTGGGTACCGAAGGATTCAAGAGGACTATGGTGGATATGACAGCGGCGCTCTTTAGCCCAGGCAACTTTGACGAAGCAAAAACCCTTGTAAGCCAAGCGTTGCGGGGACTGCTTACCAATAACTACGACGGAGCTCTCAGCGTTCCTTTTTTGAACGGTTTGAATAATGAAGCGAAACGGCAAGAGGCTGAAGATGTCCTGAGAGATCTTATGGATCAATTCTTTAAACGGTGGCAAGACCTAGGCGTTCCGGAAGCAGTTCTCGATGCTATGGCCGACCGGTTTATGACGCTGCTCACTCCCGGTTCGCGTAAACCCTCTCAGGTTGAATTGCTGGGCTTGACGCAAGCTCTCGGAGAGGATGGCAGGATCATCAAGCATGGCGAGCGAACCTTCGCACCCCGTCTTTTGGTCAGGGTGGGGAACGATTATTATTTTACGGATCCGGCGACGGGGGCTATGGATTCGACACATAAGCTCGATCCAAGTATGCATTACAGGATCAAACGCGGTCCGAACGGAGAATTTTATTTCCCTCTTGGAAATCGGCTGAATCTCAATATGAAAATGCCGGTTTATCTGGACGGCGAAAATTACTACCTGGATGCGGCGCACACTCAGAAGCTCGAAGGCAAGTTTGACAAGCATGATTTCGTCAGAGACGAACAGGGACAGGTATTTTTGTCTCCCAAGGAACATTTGAAGCAGAGGATTTCTGCCGGTGATGTTGAACTGATGGACGCGGCACTTGAAAGCGTGGAAGTTTATGCCGGCCCGGCAGCTTTGAAAGAAGTTACGATGATGGAGGTGAAGAGTCGTGGGAAGAAAGCGATCTATCTTGATGTGACGATGCAAGTGCCCTCAGCGGCGGGCGATGACACGGGTTTTTATCATGGGGTTATGCGCATGCAAAAGCGCAGAGAAATGGGAGACGATGGTAGGGTTTTAACGAAGTACAAGGCAGTTTATGAAGATTGGGTGGATATGAGAGCCCGGTTGAAGGGACTTCCTCCCGGAGTGGGCCAGCCGCTTGAAGGTTTGTTGCGTAATATTAAAGCAGCTTTGAACAGTGCGGAAGAAGGGTTAGTAAAAGACCCGGCTGGAAAAGATTTGCTGCAGGAAGCTCGGGAGAGACTTTATCACGCGGAAGAAGCTTTCAAGGTAGCACTTACTGATGCTCCGACAAGGGTGGACGCTTTGGCTGGCATTGAAGAGGCGTTGAGACAGATTGCCGATCTCTTTGCGGCCGTTGAAAGCGCCCGTTTTCCGGGGAATGCTGCAACAGACGCCTTGGCAGCGCTAGAAGCATTGAATAAGGCTACAAGCTTGAGTGTGGGGCAGTTAGCTTTGCGAATGCAGGAAGAACTCGAAGCAGCAGGCAACGATGCTCATCTCAAAGCGGCGATTGAAGCACGCTATGACGGGCTTGCTCAACAGCTTCATTCATCCGTGGCGGACCTCAAGAAAGACAGTTTTGCGAAGATTCTTCTTACAGTGAATGAAAAGATTGTTAGGGCAGATGCCGGACCGGTGGAAGATCTTTCCAATCATCCTTTGAATAAACTGCTGCCGGAACAGGTCAGACCTGCCGAAGACGGCGGATTCGAATTTGTAAGCAATGGTCACACAATCGATAAGATCTTAAATCCGGAAGTCTATACGGTCACGGGGATGGATGGGGTGGAGCGTCATTTCCTGCCGCGTGTTTCCGTGGATAAAACATTGGATGGAAATAATATCCCGATGCCGGATTCCATCCTGGATTTTGCCCAAGCCCATATCGAAAATCCCCAGGTAGGCACTATGCAGGGCAGGTTGACCTATGAATCGTCCACTCCCTCCCTGATGAATTTTTCGGGAACCGTGGCGGATAACGGGCTGAGCTCCGTGGGACAGAATGACGCGGATATGACCGGACATCAGCGGGAATACGGCAAGTACAGCCAGCGGCTAACGTATGTGACTCAGCTGATCATGGCGACGCAGGATTTTCCTTACGGGGCGTATTATTCAAGGCTGTTCCTCTTCTCCCCGAATCTTTACGAGCAATTTCTGAACCAGATGAAGCAGGAGATCCTCCGGAAAAAAATGGAAGCATTGTTGGATAATAAAACGTTGATGAGTGATCCTAGCGTTCTGAAGGCGCTAGAAAAGATGGGGTTGGATGCGCGGACTTTGGAAGTCCTCGTCCTTGAGAGAGGGCGCGAAAAAGATCCCAAGAAACGCGATGCGTGGAATCTTGTTATGGGCGCTTCACTCAATTCGGACTATGACCAAAATCTCAAATTCCAGGTTCAATTCAATCGATTGTTTTCCAAATTGAATGACGCGGCAGGCGGTGCACTCAAGACAAGCGTCAAAAACAGCTTTCAAAATGGAATGTCCCAGAAGGATTGGGAAAACTGGGGCAAGAATTGGGTGAGCTCGCATGATTTTGCGCGCTTCTTCAACGGAGAAGACGAGATCGTTTCTAATAATAATTCCGATATGCAGGCGATCATTGAGTGGGGCGGCCTCCACTATAATGAAATTAAGAGGTTTTTTGTGAACGGGCATTTTGTCGCGACAGAAGAGAATATCAAGGCGATCGAAAAGATGACTCAAAATGCGCCCCTGAGTTGGGAGTCTATTGCCTACCAGCCTCTGAATGTGTTTAAGGCGCTTTATGAACGCTATGAGAAAATCACGGAAGCCCTTAAGAGCGATCCGAATCTTGAAAAGACCAATCCGATGCTCTGGCGCGACTACCGGTCTTCACTTCTCGTTCGTGAAGACGGAAGGTCATTGCTCGTGGATGATCGTGACCAGTTCGATGATTACGGGACGAAAGGAAGCAAGGGGACCAAGTGGAAAAAGAATGACATCCTGACGGAAATGATGCGGGAGTATGGTAAAACGTTCGCGTATTACGCCCCTCAGCGTTTTTCGAATGATCATCCCCGGGGTGCGATGTTCAGCAACTTGAACTGGTCGGTGACCCTGATCGTCGGTGGGATCACGGCTTTCTTTTGCTTCCTTAGCGGGATAGCATTGGTACCGCTGGCCATGATCACGACGGCCGCTATTCTGTTAACTGTGACATCCACAGCTCTGGTTGGGATCTATGTGTTTCGTTTCCACAGGGATCACTACGACATTTACGGTCAGCTTGCGATCCGGAGCGCGAATCGTTACGAAAAAGATCTGGAAAAGCTCTGGGGACAGTATGCGAGCGAAACGTCTCCTGAAAAGATGGCGGAGTTTCACAAGAAAGCGGATGCTCTTCGGGACCGTGCGCTTAGAGTCCGGTTCTTGTTCTGGCCGATCGTTATGTTCATGCCGTTTGTTGCGCTCTTGAAGCTCGTGAAGGTTGATCTGTGGCAGTGGATGGGAGAAAAGACCCTCTCGTCGAATATCTATGTCTCGCGTGTGTTTGATTATGGAGAGCAGTTCGATACGCTCTGGAACGGTTTGAATAAAGATCCGGGGCCGTATTCTTTCCGAGAATCGGGAGCCAAGATGACCCGCGAGGCGTTGTATAACTTTTTTCTGGATCCGATCCAGTTCGTTGTCAGGGCGCCGAGCTATTGGAGAAGATTCAAGTTCTTCTTTTTTAACCGGGGCACAAATCCTGCCCGCGACCTTTATTTTGGCCAGTTTTTCATTCCGCCTGCATTTCCTCCGGCGCCGGTCGTCAATGCAGATCGTGAGTTGAAAGCATATATGACGAACACCAAGTCCTATGTGACGCTTGTCGGCTATCTGATCTTTTGGATGCTGATACTGAAAGCGGCCTTTTTTGCGGGTACGGTGGTTTGGGTGGGTGGGACCGTTGGCGTGGGGCTAGTGGGACTGATCTGGTTGTATAAAAAGATCAATAATGCCCGTCTTTCTTTTAGTGGAGGCAGTACCAAGAATCCAAAAACTCTTAAAGGTTTGAAATTAGACTTAAAAACTCCGAGCCCGACCATTCCGGAATTAAGCATGGATTACGAATATAAATTAACGGAAGGAGAACAAGATAATTTGGCGAGAAGAATTTATTTTCGGATGCTTGGAAAACAAGAACCCACGAATGCTATCGCGAAGATTCTCAAGAAATTATATTTCAAGGCGCTTGTAATGCAGAATGAATATATCGCGATAGGCGGGAAGCAGAAGGATAGGGAAGTGCTAGCTCAGAAAATAGTCGATAAGCGACTTGAAGCGATCGGAGCAACGCTGGGTGCTGCTGAAAAGACGTGGGCGGTGTGGCAAGTCCGGAAAGTATTGGATAAGTTAAACGCGGATGAAGTCTCCGTGTTCGTTCTGGGACGGAATGTCATGCGTCGGATCATTCGCATTGGGGTCGTCCTAGGGATTCTCGCGGCCATGGGAATGCCGCCCAGTTGGTTTATTATGTTCGGTAACATTGCGGTGGCGTTGCTGTTTTCGGCGATCTCGTCTTATAAAGCGGGGTTGGCTACAACACCGGGACGAGCCTCCAAGTTTTTAGGGCTTTTGGGGCTTGCCGGCTGTGCTGCTTTCTTTTTCTTCACCTTTTCCGGATTGGGTGAGGAAGTGCTGGCTACCTTGATAAGTAAGTTTTCTGAAGGCGGACTTTTTATACAGCAAATGTCCGGTTTCCAGATGGGGGATATGTCGTTGGGGGTGGGTATAGGCATGCCGGGTGCCCCTGGATGGACGACTCTGGTTCTGTCATGGCTTTTCTTCACTCAGTTGACCGGCGGCCTCATCGCGTGTGGAGTGTGGGTCGCTAGGAACATAAAACCGATATTCCGAAGATACAACGGCTTATTTAACCGTGAGGAAATAAATAAACTGCAAAGTGAACGCAGTGAGCTTTGGCTGAAAATACAGGAGAAGCAAGGCGAATTAAAGATTGGGATAGCTGATGAAGCCGCCGCCGGGACTGATGCTGCTGCGAAGAAAACAGCTCAAGACGCGCAAGCGAAGGTTTTGAATGCCATGAAGCTTGCTCACAATGAGCAAAAAATAATTGGTCAAAAGATCAAAGATTTTAAGTTTGACGCGGCCGCTCCGGCGATGGATGTGCTTGGGAAACTTTTTGGAAGAATCCAGGCGATCGACGCAGAGATCAAGGCGCTTAAAGACTGGCTCAAGAGTGTTAAGGATGCCAAAAACCCAGCGTTCAGCGCTGCGGAGAAAACAAATGCGGAAAGTGCAATTGCGAACCCGAGGACTGTTGCGCTTGAGGTCGAAAAAGCTCAAATTATCCGCGAAATCGCAGGACTATCGCTGATTCCTGCGCCAGCTGTTGCAACACCGACGCCGGCACCGGCTGGAACACCGGCGGGCACGCCTCCTGGAGTGCGCCAGGAATTGCGGCAACCGGATCGTACGGTGGCAGAAACGGAACAGCTGTTCAGAGAGTTGGATAGCCGGACTGGCTTGACCTCGATCAATGGTTTTACTCTCCAGATGAAACAAATGGCGGAGCTTTTGATCCGGATGCGGCAGGAGGATCTTTTTCAGAATTGGGCGGCTGGCGGCCAGGACGAAAAAGAAAAGCTCGGATTTTTCAATCAGCTTCTCGAATTTAACAATCGTTATCAGGCTGCCTCGGTCAAGATCCGCGAAAGGGATGCTGCGACCGGGCAAGTGAGTGAGCAGGTGATCACTTATCCGCATGGTCTTGAGGGATATCTCATGAAACATCAGGATCTGATCAATGATTGGAGGACGAAGGGTGATCGGATGAGCTCTTTCCACAACTTGACGCCGCGTCCTCCGGTTGAGAATGTGATGCGCTACGCTTATTCGAATCCCGACGGCACGTTGAACGAACAGTTCGGCAAGGCTGAGAATGAAGGTCTCCGCTATGGCAACACTTTTTGGATGGTGCTTCCCGCCGGCGGCAAGGGGACGCGTCTGAAATTCCCTGACACAAAACTCAAGATGGAAACGGAATTAATACTTCATCAGACGAATCTCCAGAAGTTTGCGCGCTGGCTCAAGGCCATGCAGGATCAGGCCAATAAGTTGAACGGCGAAAGCCGGCAAAACAAGATCATTCTGATGCTTTCAGAGGATAACTACGATATGACCCGGGATTATCTGGAACGCTATCTGCAACAGGAGGGCTATTTTGGATTGGAACCCTCGCAGATCGTTTTCGGCATGGACATGGTGCAGCCCAGTTCTCCGGCGGTCCGGGCCAGAGACGGGAAAATGGTCCAGTCCAAAAACAGCAAATATCTTATCGAAGTGGGCGCGGGCGGCCATGGGGATATTCATAAACTTATGTTTGCGAACGGATACTCCAAGCAGGCCGCGGAAGCAGGTGCCAACCTTGTATTTGTGCAAGACACGAATCCTCAGGCCGTCAATGCGGTTCCCGTTGCCGTGAACGAAATGGTGAAAAGAAAGTTGATCTTCAACGCCATTTCGACGCCCCGCGCGGCGAAGGAAGTTACCGGTCTTTTGAGCGATTGGTTCGATGCGGACGGACATTTCGTAGTTCGTGCGAGCGTTGAATATGCGGTTGCGGACGGCAAGCTGAGTCAAAACAACGGCAAAGGGGATGTGGCGGATGAGACCGGTTTTTCACCGTTCCCCTCCAATCTGAACATCTATGTGATCCCAGGCAAGGATTATCATGATATTCTCACGCGCTCCAGTGGCTTGATCGAAGAGATGATCAAACCGAAGAACGAAGAGGATACTCCGCGCGTTGAAACGCAGTCGCAGGATTGGTTGTGGCTGTTGATGACTTATGCCCCCGAAATGGTCCAGCGTGTGGGGATCACCTTTTTTGGAAATCCCGATGAAAGAGACAATGTCTTCTCGCCGGTCAAAAACGACCTCGCAAATGGACAGAAAGTTCAAAAGAGCGGTCAGCCTTCCGATACGATGCTGAGGCAGGAGGCGGGAGTTTATCGCTGGTGGAGCAGCGTGCTCCGTGCCATCGGTGTCAATCTCGTGGGGGCTTCGACGAAGTTTACGGCGCGTTCAGGAGAGGCGACTGTCACGGAAGAATTCCCTGCGAACAAAATCGTTTTGGATCCCACTTTTGCGCCATCGACCTCGGCCGTGCGTCAAAAGATCCAGGCACTTACTCTGGATCACGCGGGTTTGGGTGTTGAGGGAAGGGATATTACCTTTAATGGCGTGAGCGTTAAGGATTCCATGCTTCTCGTCAAGGGGATCACCGGCAAACACCGGATCGATGTTCACGATGTTGTTTTGACGGGGAATACGCCTCCCGAGCCTCAGGATCTTACTGCCAATGACACAGACCTTCAGCTGACCTCACGCGGATACAAACTGGCTTCCAGTCCCGATTCAACGTTCACTTTTGATCTTACACAGCAACCCAGCGGTCGTTATGAGGTCACTACCGATAATGGAAAGGTCGTTTCCAGGCGCGTGGGTGATTTTGAAGAGGTGACTACACCTCGCTCTGAGTCGAGGGTAAGCGCAGATGAGATGTATGGTTTGATACGCGAACTTAGCGCATTAAACCGGCGCGTGAGCGCAAAGCCTTCGGCCGAGCAAAGGGCTGAACTTATCCGGCAATACGGCGCAACCATTGCTCGAGGTGAGAGGTGGATTGCTCGTGGTGACCTGGAACCAGTGTTCGATCGTCCGCGTGTCGCCGGAGCCATTTCCGTTGCGAGGGACAATCTTTCGACGCTTCAGGCAAAGGGGCCGCGTTCAGAATCGCGTTTGGCGAATTTGGATAAAGCGAATAAACCTTCGCATGAGGTGCCTCCGCAACCTGCTTTGGAGGCACAGGCCCAAGCTCAGTATGAGATGGAGCAAGAATTGAAGGCGCAAGCATTGAGGGCGGCAGAAGCCGTCCAGGGCGTGGGGTTGGCAACCACGATGGAGACTCAGGTTCTGAATCCCCGCGCGGCCGCTATGGCGGATCGCTTAAATGCCGCTATCTATAAGGCGTTCGGGATAGCACCTAGCGTAGTTGGAAAGAGCAATATCATACGATTCAACCCTGAATTGGGTTTTGATGGGAACTACATTGCCAACCAGGTCATGTCGAGTGCACCTCAGACACTGATTTCCGTAATCGCAACGGAAGCGGAGGCTTTGGGAGTGAATGAACAGTTGCGCGCGGCTAAGGTCGACTTGCACAGGATCGACTTGCACATCGCGAAGGATGCTGGTATGGCGGATGTGTTGCTGGATATCGTCGTCGCACAGCACATTGATCATTTGAAGATCGATAAGAATCTCGTGAAGCAGCAGCGCAATGTCATTCAGATCGCCGTGCCGGAGAATTTTGATGCCAAGAAATTGCTTAAGGCTTCCGTCCTTGCCAACGAGATCGATGGCGTTGTCAGCATTACGGGTTTTACAAAACCGTCCAGGTTTGCGTTCGAGATCGGTATCAGTGCGCTGCTGGATGTGGCGATCGAGGCTACGAAGTCCATCGAGCGATCCGCGTAGTGGATTTCCATAATCCACACGCTGTCGCACTTGTCCATTTGGGACAAGTACAATCCGCGTAATTCAGGCCGCGGATGCGGCTTGGCGTGGAATGACGAACGCAGAACGGGGAACGATCCGTCAAGCGTTTGCCGTTCACCGTTTTCCGAGCTTCTGGTATACTTCTCCCCACCATGATTATCATTAATCCAAAAGAAGCGGGAGAGCATGATGGCCCTGACTTCTTCAGCAAAAAGAATATTTAATGTGAGTCAGGACATGAAATCTCCCTTAAAAATCGCTGTTGCGCAAATGAACCCGACGGTCGGAGACTATGCCGGTAACACGGCGAAGATCCTTGCCTGGATCGCGGAGGCTGAACGAAAAGGTACGGACCTGATCGTTTTCCCCGAAGCAGCTCTGTGCGGCTATCCTGTCTGGGATCTTGCGAACAAAAAACAATTCCTTGTTGAAGGGATGAAATGTCTTGAAAAGATAGCGGCTTCAACCCGGAATAAAAAGATCGCTGTTGTTCTTGGATTCATAGATTCACGCAAAAAGGGGCCAGACAGGCAAGCAATGTCTGCGCCCTTTTCATTTAATGCCCTCGCTTGGCTCGAGAAGGGCAAGATCCGCACGATCTATCACAAGCAGCTTCTTCCCACGTATGACGTTTTTCTGGAAGAGATCTTTTTTAAGGCGGGTTCAGAAACAAAGATCGTTCCGTTCAAAGGTCGCAAGGTCGGTCTGACCATTTGTGAAGATATCTGGGACGAGCACTACGAGGTGAAGCCTCTTGCCGGTCTCGCGAAAAAGAAGGCCGAGCTTATTCTTAATATCTCCGCTTCGCCCTATTACCAAGGCGTTGCCGGGGCCCGCGAGCGGCTCCTCAAAGTTCATGCAAGAGGCTACGGAATTCCCGTGCTTTATGTGAATCAGGTGGGAGGGCAGGATGATCTGCTTTTTGACGGGCGGAGTCTTTTTATGGACGGCAAAGGGCGCATTTTATTTCAAGCTCCCGCGTTTGAGGAAGGGCTTTTCTTCTGCGAATGGAATGAGCGTGCGAGGCACTTGCCGTCTAATTCCCTAAGAACTGGACCCCAAACATCCTGTTCTGAAATATACCAGGCGCTCGTGATGGGGGTGCGGGACTATTTCAGGAAGAATGGATTCAAGAAGGCTGTGATCGGTTTGAGTGGCGGGATCGATTCCGCTTTGGTTGCGGCGATTGCGGTGGATGCTTTGGGTAAGGATGCGGTCAAAGGGGTAACGATGCCCGGGCCGTTCTCATCGGTGGGGAGCTGGAAAGATTCTGAAGCATTGGCGAAAAATCTGGGTATCGAGTTTGAGACAAGGCCTATAAAAAACATGTACAAAACTTTCTTAGACAGGGACAAGCTAGTTCCGTTCCCCGTTCCTCGTTCCCCGAATCTTGCCATGGAAAATCTCCAGGCGCGGCTTCGCGGGCTCGAGCTCATGTACTTATCGAATTCCGAAAGCCGTCTTGTGCTCACGACCGGGAACAAGTCCGAGCTTGCGATGGGTTATTGCACGCTTTATGGTGACATGGCGGGCGGCATCGCGGTGATCGGTGATGTTTATAAAACTGATGTCTATGAACTTGCGCATTACCGCAACACGGTCCCAATGCCGATCAATTTCCTCGAAGAGGAAATTGGGGCCGTCCAAACTACCCTTAGGGACAAGAAACGAAAAGTTTGGACTGTTAAGAAAGTGATCCCGGAGGCGACCCTGACCAAGGCCCCTTCGGCCGAATTGCGGCCCAACCAGAAGGATCAGGATTCTCTGCCGTCTTATGATGTGCTGGATCTGATCCTCGGTCTCTATATTGAAAAAAATCTGAGCTGCGATGAGATCATCCACAAGCTCAAGAAAAAAATTCCCGCTGCGCTCGTGACCGATGTGATCCGGAAGGTTGATCACAATGAATACAAGCGCCGCCAGACGCCTCCGATCCTGCGCGTGACTGAAAAGGCCTGGTTTGGCCGCCGCATGCCGATCACCAACAGGTTTCAGGGATAGTCTTGCGTGCGGGGAATGTCCGCCTGACGGCGAGGCAGGAAGTACGGCGAGCTGAAAATAAAAAATATCCGCAAACGATATGTTCTCGCATCAAAACTTCACAGGGTGTTTTCCTCCTTGAAGTCAGTGTGAAAGGACTTTATGCCGTGCGATTTCCGAAGGGAACTGCTGGAAAGGGGAGTCTCGCTCAGTTGGGGCGTGCGCTTCGTAACAGGAAGCTCGATCTCACGGGTTACACGCCGTTTCAGCGTAAGGTTTATGCCGTGCTCAGGAAAGTTCCAGCCGGCAAGACGGTGACGTATGGCGAGCTTGCGAAGAGAGCGGGATATCCCGGTGCGGCGCGCGCGATAGGGACTGCGATGAAGAAGAACCGTCTGCCGATCGTGATCCCGTGCCATCGCGTCATTCCAAGATCGGGCGGACTCGGTGAGTATTCGGCGGGGAAGAAGTGGAAACGGTATTTGCTGAGAGGCGAGAGTCTTTTATAACGGCAGGCTGTTTTTCTTTGCTTCCTCGCTCCTTTGCCTCTATAATTCGTTGAATTTTTAATCTTGCCTCGATGCTTCTTGCGTCGAGGCTTCTTATGAAAAGGTGAATTTAAAGTGCAGCCTAAAAAAATCGCAGAACTTTTACGAACGCTCGTTGAAGATAAGAAGGCCGAAGAGCCGGTCCTTCTTGATATTTCAAGACACTCCAGCCTCGCGCATTATTTCCTGATCTGTCACGGGAATAGCGACCGCCATGTGAAGTCCATTGCCATGCATCTTATGGACGAGATGAAACAGCGCAAGATGCAGGCTTTTCATGTCGAGGGCTTGGTCGAGGGAAAATGGGTGCTTCTCGATTTCGGATCCGTGATCGCTCACATCTTCTACCATGAGACTCGCGAATTCTACGGCCTCGAACGGCTGTGGGGAGAAGCGAAAAAGATATAGCCTGGAAAACGATGAACGGGAAACGGGTCGCGAATTCGTTCGACGGTTCCCGTTGGCCGTTCCCCGCTGAAATGATCCTATGAAAAAATCGATAGAAACCATCCTGAAATCTGTGCTGCATGATTATTGCGCGGCCCAAAGCGCAACACTTCCCGATGATTTCAACTATGACCTTCATCCTCCCAAAGACACCCAGCACGGTGACCTCGCGTGTAATGTTGCCTTCCGGCTCGCTAAGGTCACGCGCCAGAAGCCCTCAGAGATCGCCGCTCAGATTATGAGCTTGCTTCAGCAGAAGTCTTCCCAGGATTCGCCGATTGAAAAGACGGAAATGGCCGGAGGCGGGTTCATCAATTTTTATCTCAAAAAAGAAGACCTGGGAGCGGTGCTTTTCGAGATCCACAAGCAGGACAAAAATTACGGCAGATCGGAGTTCGGGAAGGGTAAGAAAGCCATTCTGGAGTTCGTAAGCGCAAATCCCACGGGGCCTCTTACGATCGCGCATGGACGGCAGGCGGCGGTCGGGGATTGTTTGGCTCGCATTCTTAAGTTCACGGGGCATACGGTGCATTCAGAATATTATCTGAATGATGCCGGTCGGCAGATGCGGATGCTTGCTCAGAGTGTTTGGGTGCGTTACAACGAACTTTTGGGCATCGAAATGCCGTTTCCTGAGGATGGTTACCAGGGCGATTATGTCCGCGAGATCGCGCGAGATATTATTGAAAAGGAAAAGAAGGATTCGCTTCTCAAGGAGCCTGAGGAAAAGGCGGTCGAGTACTGCGGGCTTTACGCGGTGAAATATCTCATGGGCACGATCGAAGAGGACCTCGCTAAGATGCGGGTTCATTTCGATCATTACTTCAGCGAGAAGACGCTTTACGTTAAAAAGTCAGTGGAGCATGCGCTCGAGGTTTTGAAACAAAAAGGTTTTCTTTATGAAAGTGAAGGCGCGCTTTGGTTCCGCTCGACGGATCTTGGGGATGATAAGGACCGGGTAGTCAAAAAATCGACAGGCGAATACACGTACCTGGCGCCGGATATCGCGTATCATCTGACCAAATACGATCGCGGCTTCAACATGCTCGTCAATTTCTGGGGGCCGGACCACCACGGCTATATCCCGCGTCTGAAGGCTGCTTGCCAAGTGCTGGGGTATCCGCCGGAAGCTATTCATATCGGGATCGTTCAGCTGACCACGCTTTTCAGAAAAGGGCAGCCGGTGCGCATGTCCACGCGTGCTGGAGAATTCGTGACCCTGCGGGAGCTTTATCAAGAGGTGGGGGTGGACGCAGCGCGATTTTTCTTTGTGATGCGCCGTCAGGAAAGCCATCTAGACTTTGATCTCGATCTCGCCAAAGAACAATCGCAGGAGAATCCCGTTTTTTATCTTCAGTACGCCCACGCCCGGATCGCGAGCCTTGCAAAGTATGCCGAGCAGGGCATTACCGCGAAGGTGGATCTCAAGCTGCTCGTTACGCCGGAAGAAGGGGAACTGATCGGTTGCCTTTCGCAATTCTCCGAGTATCTCATCCAGGCGAGCCGATCGACGGAGCCGTACCGTCTTGCGGATTATCTGCGCCAGGTGGCCGCGTGCTTTCACAAGTTTTACAGTCATCACCGTGTGGTCACCGAGGACAAGGAACTTACCAAGGCCCGGCTTCTTTTGGCGGATGCCACCCGCATCGTCCTTCGTAATGGTCTCGAACTTCTCGGTATCTCCCAACCCGAATCGATGTGACGAAATCCTCTGTCCTTTTCATCGTCGGGCCTACGGCGTCGGGGAAATCGGCGCTTGCGGTTGCGCTCGCAAAAAAACTCAAAGGTGAGATCGTTTCCGCGGATTCCATGCTCGTCTATAAAGGGATGGATATCGGGACGGCGAAACCCACGAAAAAAGAGCGCCGCGGCATTCCGCATCACGGCCTCGATCTCATTCCACCCACGAAGGGTTTCTCGGTTTTTGCCTATCGTCAATTTGCCCTCAAAGCCATCAAGGATATCGTACGTCGCGGCAAAGTGCCTATTTTGGCGGGAGGAACTGGTTTTTACGTCAGGGCCCTCCTGGAGGGGCTTTCACCTTTACCCGGCGCCAATGCTTCTATTCGGCGTGAACTGGAGCGGGAGGCCCTGGAGAGGGGCTTGCCGGCCCTCTATACGCGGCTTCTCAAACTGGACCCCGAAAGGGCCAAGTCCATTGGGCCGCGTAATCAGCGGCGCATCATACGGGCTTTGGAGATCTATCTTGTTTCGGGGAACAAACCGTCTCAACCGGAATCCCGAACACCGGGGTTAGAAGATCTGGGCTTTAAGCCTGTGGTGATTGGGATTCATCGGGATCGTGAGGTACTTTACGGGAAGATCAACGAGCGGGTGGAGGCGATGTTTCGAAAAGGGCTTGTGCGCGAAGTGAAGCACCTTGCAAAGAAGAAGCTCTCCAAGACGGCTTTACAGGGAGTTGGTTATAAAGAAGTTTTGGATACTCTTTGCGTAGTGCGTCAATGTGGTAGTCCATTAAAGCAGTGTGATGGAGAGCTGTGGGATGCTGCTAAGGAGCGGATTAAAAAAACAACGCGCCATTTTGCTAAGAGACAATGGACCTGGTTCAAGCGGGAGAGAGGGATTTGTTGGGTCTGGTGGCCGGAAGGTGTGGGAGTCGCCAGCGTTCGTGATTTTATTATCCGAAAAATCCAGGGATTACAAAATGCCGCGCGATAAAGTCTGCCTTGTCATTATCAAGACTGGAGCCAGAGATCTCCCGGATCTTCGGGAGGTGCTTGAGGAAATGACCGAGCTTACCGATTCGGCGCAGGGGATTGTTGTCGCGAGTCTTACGGCGAGCGTTCCGCATCCGAGCCCGAGCCATTTTATTCGCGGGGGCAAGATCGAAGAGCTTCGCGAGGAGATCGCAAGGACTGGGGCGAATGTTTTGATCTTCAGTGTGGATCTGACCCCGGTTCAGGCGCGGAATCTCGAGACCGAGTGTGGCGCGCGGATCGTGGACAGGACCGGCCTCATCTTGGATATCTTTGCGAGGCGTGCGGTTTCAAGTGACGGAAAACTCCAGGTCGAGCTTGCTCAGATGCAGTATCTTTTGCCGCGGCTTGTGGGTCAGGGTGTGATCATGTCGCGTCTGGGCGGAGGCATCGGAACCCGGGGTCCGGGTGAGCAAAAACTTGAAGTGGACCGGCGCAAGATCCGCAAGCGGATTGAATATATTCAGGAACAGCTCGAGAAACTCAGGACGCACCGGACGCTGATGCGCCAGGGCCGGCGGCAAAAGGGGCTCCGGCAGGTCGCGATTGTCGGATACACGAATGCCGGGAAATCCACGCTCCTAAATACCTTAACGGGTGCGGATGCCTATGTGGAGAACAGGCTTTTTGCCACACTCGACCCCAAGACCCGCATTTACGAAGACGGTGCTGGTACTTCCATTCTTTTTACTGATACGGTAGGTTTTATTCGCAATCTACCTCACGGGCTTGTGAAGGCGTTCCACGCGACGCTCGAAGAGGTCCTGGATGCGGATCTGATCTTGATTGTGGTCGACGCTGCGAGTGAGCATGCCGCTCAACACAAACGCGTGGTGGACGAGGTCTTGAAAGAACTGGGGGCAGAGGCCAAGCGGAGACTTCTCGCGCTCAATAAAACGGATCTTTTGGGAGATGTGGAGAAGGTCCGGATCCAGGATATTTTTCCTGAGGCGGTTCTTATTTCCGCAATGCAGAAACAGGGACTCAAAGAGTTGATCGAAGCGGTGCGGAAATCGCTCAAATAGCAGAGCGAGACGAATCCACGATCCAGCACCAGGGGCCGCATGGTTCGCTGTTGTACGTTGCCCGTTGTGCGTGGGCGTGATATAATTCGCCCGTTTTGCCCTCCTTGTTCTAGACCATTCATTGAATTTTAGAGAGGAAATATATGGATACTTGTACGAGTGCATTACCCAGTGTTGAACTCTATAAGGCTGGGCAAGGCCCGTGGCTTGATACGATCAGTCGCAAACTTCTAAGATCCGGAACGCTTAAGGCCTATATTGAAGAAAGCGGTCTTCTCGGCGTGACTTCCAACCCTTCCATTTTCCAGCAGGCCATCAGCCAAGGCGAAGGTTATGAGCAGGATATTCAAAAACTTTTGAAGCGCGGGGCAAGCACGGTGGAGATTTATGACGCCCTGACCATTGCTGATATTCGGGAGGCCTGTGATCTTTTCTTGGCCGTTTTCCAAAAGACCTGCGGCGAGCATGGTTTCGTGAGCCTGGAAGTGCTTCCGAGTCTTGCTTTCAATGAGGAGGCGACGGTCGAGGAAGCGAGACGGCTTTTTCGTCTTGTGAACCGTCCGAACGTTATGATCAAAGTACCGGCCACTGAGCAGGGCGTTCGGGCGGTTCGCTGTCTTATTGGAGAGGGGATTAATGTTAACGTGACGCTGATCTTTTCCCAGAAGAATTACAAGGATGTGGCGAATGCGTATTTGGACGGGCTCGAGGCTTTCCGGAAAACGGGCGGCGATCTTTCACGGGTCCATTCCGTGGCGAGCGTTTTTGTCAGTCGTATCGATACCGATATCGACAAGCAGCTCGACGCCAAACTTGCGACTGAAAAAGACGCTGCGAGGCGCATGCTCCTGACCGATCTCAAAGGGAGGGCCGCGATCGCGAACTCTAAAATGATCTACCGCGCATTCAAGGAAATTTTCCACTCTGCGCGTTTTCGGGCGCTCAAAGATCAAGGCGCCTATGTCCAGAAACCTCTTTGGGCCAGCACCAGCTGTAAGAATTCCTCGTATTCGGATCTGATCTATGTGGAAACCTTAGTCGGGAAAGATACCGTGAACACGCTTCCGCAAAACACCTGGGAAGCGCTTCTGGCACATGGCGAGATTCGCCCGGGTTCGGTGGAGGAGAATATCGCGGATGCAGAAGCTGCGATCTCGGGACTTAAAAGTCTCGGTATCGATATCCACGCTGTTTGCGACCGTTTGCAGAAGGATGGCGTGAAATCTTTCGTTAATTCCTTTGAATCGCTCATGGCAACCTTAGAAAAGAAAAGAGATTTTAAAATGGCCTCTCCCGTTAAAGTGAATGTCTCGCTTCCGGACAATCTTGAAAAAAATGTGAAGGATACAATCGCTCAGCTCGCGAAAAAAGATGTCCACAGCCGCTGGCTTGCAAAAGACCCGACGCTATGGACCAATGACGCTCTCCACCAAAAAGTGATCCTTAATCGCTTGGGTTGGGTGGACAACTGCGAGAAGATCACCGGAAAACTGTATGAGATCGACGCTTTGCAGGAAAAACTTTTTAAGGCCAAGGTCCATGACATTGTTCTCTTGGGTATGGGCGGTTCAAGCCTTGCCGCGGAAGTGCTCTCGCTTATTTTGAAGAAGCCCTCGCATCAGGTAAAGGGAGCGCTCAAGGGGATCCGTTTTCATCTGCTCGATACCACGGACCCGGCCAGCATCCTCAAAGTCGAAAAGATCGTAAGCTATCCGACGACCATCTTTCTTGTAGGCAGTAAATCCGGTTCGACGATCGAAACGCGCTCGCAGTACCAGTATTTCTTTGACCGGGTGAAAAAGTTCTACAAAAACGATGAGAACAAGGCGGCGGAGCGGTTTGTGATTGTCACGGACCATGGTTCGCCTCTGGAAACTCTGGGCCGTAGTAAGACCTTCGGCGGACTTTTTTTGAATCCGCAGGATATCGGAGGTCGTTATTCGGCGCTGTCCTTTTTCGGGCTTGTGCCCGCCGCGCTTTTGGGAATCAATATTCGCCCTGTTCTTGCCGATGCCGGACGTTTTCTCGACGGGATGCGGTCGATCAAGGATATTTCCAAGAACGAGGGGATTGCGCTGGGTATTCTTTTGGGGGCTTTGGCGCTTAAAGGAAAAGACAAATTGACTTTCTGGACATCGCCGGAGCTGTCGTCTTTTTCGGATTGGGCCGAGCAATTGGTCGCCGAAAGTACGGGGAAAGACGGCAAGGGCATTACGCCTGTAGCGGGAGAAATGCCGTTGAGTCTTGATCGGTATGGCAGCGACCGCGTATTCGTGATGCTGCGTCTCAAGGGAGAGAATGAAAAACTTTGGGCGACACGTATTCAAGGGCTCAAGGCTAAGGGGTTTCCGGTTCTCGATTTTGTGTGGAGCGATGGAACGAATGTGGGCGGGGAGTTCCTGCGTTGGGAAGTCGCGACGAGCTTTGCGAGTGTGGTCCTGAAGGTCAATCCCTTCGACGAACCGAACGTGACGGAATCCAAAAATATCACAAGCCGTCTGTTGGAGGATGTAAAGAAGAAGAAATCCTTGCCGAAGCCAGGGAAACTTCTCGTTGCAAAGAATGCGACATTAAGTTCGGGCGATAAGAAAACGTTGGCGGCTTTTTTCGGAAAACTTCCGAAGAACGGGTTTGTGTCGCTCTTGGCGTATGTGGACCGCTCGCCTGCTACGAGGAAAGTTCTTCAGGGATTACAGAAGTCCATGGCCTCTGCCTTAAAAGTTCCGGTGCTTTCCGGTTTTGGGCCGCGGTATCTTCATTCGATCGGGCAGCTCTACAAAGGCGGGCCGAAGTTGGGCGTTTTTATCGAGTTTTTCGTGAAGGATGGAAAAGATGTGAAAATACCGGGAGAGGTCTACGGATTCAGCCAGCTCAAGCGGGCTCAGGCGATGGGGGACTATGAGGCGATCTCAAGTAAGGGGCTTTCGATCCTCGCCGTGGATCTAGGATCGAGTGTCGCGACGGGATTCAGCGCTTTTCAAAAGAAGATGGCCGTTTTTTTAAAACAGCTTAACTAAAAAAATAGCCTAAAGCCCCGGAGTGATTTGGGCGAAGAACGTTAACTATAAAGGTCTTATCGAGTGCTAAATCATATATCCACAAACAGATTTCCGAGCAGGCGTACGTGGGCGTTCTGTGTCCTTTGGGTGGGCGCGAGCTTCCTTTCTGGTTGTGCTTCAGCGCCTTCGACTCACACGACCGTGTATCAGCCGGCACGTCCGGTTTCGGCGCTTACCACGACTCTTCCGGCCCCCTCGGGCGCTCCTCACGACGTCTACCATGAAGTAGGGCCGTCCGAAACGCTGTGGCGCATCTCAAGTATCTACAGTGTGGATATGGCAACGATCATGCGCGTTAATAATTTGACGAGCAAGACGGAGCTCAAAAAGGGGATGAAGCTTCTGATCCCGAACACACGGGGTCCCAGGGCGAACATCCCGCTTTTTCCGACCACGCGCTGGACGCATATCGTGATCCATCACACGGCGACCGATCAGGGCAGTGCCTATAGCATTGATGGCCTTCATCATCAGCGCGGTTGGGAGAACGGAATGGGATATGATTTTCTGATCGATAATGGCACGCGCGGTAAAACGGTGGGGCAGATCGAGGTGGGACCTCGTTGGATCAAGCAGATGGATGGTGCCCACACCAAGCAGGGAGACTGGAATAAAAAGGCGATCGGTATCGCTGTGGTCGGCAATTACAGCGAGACCGGACTTCCTGACAAGATGTTCGATTCGCTAATCTTCCTCGTGGTCACGCTCAAGGGATTTTATCACATTCCGGACAAGAACATAGTTGGGCATCGCGATGTCCCCGGTTCTGCGACCGAATGTCCCGGAAAATTCTTCCCCTGGAACGAATTCAAACGCCGTATCCGGATGTTTTGATCTTTAAAGCGGTATTCCTGTCCCCGGACTTCCGGCTTTAACAACAGGAAACGAACCATGAGAACGCTGAGCTCTGTCCTTGTAAGTGCTTTGGCGGGTGCCCTAGGGTCTAAGATTCTGTTGCGCTGCTTTAAGCAGGACGGTTCCATTATCGGATTATTCCTCAGCTGGCTCCTCGCGTCTTTTTTGGCCATGTGCACTCCGTACCCTTTTCTCGGCCCGCTGATATTTGGATTTTTATTCGTGAAAGTGACAAGCGTCGAGAAGCTCTGGCCCTATGGGATCCTGGCGGTTCTTGTGTTCTGGGGACTTCAGAGCTGGTTCGACAGCGTGATTCCGGAAATTTTGTGGTCGTCGCAGCAGGATCTCCAGCAGAGGTGGAGTCATTTGACTAATTCTGCAAATATGCTATATTCAAGCAAGTGAAGTATTAAAGGAGAGACATGAATAAGCGTAGCCTCAAACAGATTCATAGCCTGGCAAAATATCCCATGACGACCGTCATGGCGCAGGCGTGGTTTCTGTCCACGAAGTGCCGCCATGCGGTTCGCGGCTGTGGGCTTTTGAGGGACGCTCGGGAGGATCTAGCGTAGGCCTGAAGTAGAATAAAACGGAATCATTCAAAAGCCCATGATCGCGAAAGCGCTCGTGGGCTTTTTTTTGTTTTCAGGGTTGTTCGGGTGAGATGGATATGAGGATGGATGGCTTCATAAAAGAAGCAACGGCAGTGACAAAACAAAAAAAGGAAAAAGGAGGAGTGAACATGAACCCAACATTAAGTCTGAGCAATATAGCAAAGTACAGGAGGAGAACGCGGGATCCCGTGAAGCTGACCGCGCTGATCTACCTCAGAGAGGCATTGATCGCGGAGCGGTACGAGAACTGCGCCGAGTTCATTGCGATCGCTAAAGAATTCGGAGCGCTCGATGCAGAGATACGTGTCTTACTCGAAGATCCTCGAAGACACCCGAGTTCTTAAAAAGGGACACATGAAAGATTCTTACGCCAAGAGGATCCGTGTGCTCTTTTTTAGGAAGGTTCTCGATTCTATGTGTAAAATCCAAAGCTGCTTTTTGGATTCTAGGCCGAAACCGGATCTTGTCTTCCACAAAATGTTGAGCGGGACCATTTTTTGCCGGATGGTTACGGAATTTTCCTGGGGAGAGGTGTGTCTTGCCAATTTTTTTTATAAAAAACTCGGAAAAAATTCAAGATTTCATCATTTTGTCCGTTAATCATAGCAACAGGGAGGGCACAATGATCAATAACATGGTCTTATCGCGGGAGATCGAATGGATTGACCTTCCCCAGTTTAGTGGACGGTTTGTTAAGATAGTATCGCCTGTCTTTCGTACTCAAAGGGGCTCAGATTCCCGAGCGTTGAATGAGCCCGTCGGCGATTGTAATACATTTCCACATACTCAAAGATCTTTCTTC
>CAIOAT010000045.1 GCA_903856085.1 Candidatus Omnitrophota bacterium
CACTATAGATTTTATCCCCGATCCGCACATTCGGGCCTTTGCCGCACTTTTCGAAACAGAACGTACCTTTAATTCCCACGAGATCCTTCAAATTCTCCTCGGCAACATATTTCACAAGTCCGCGAAGAATGTCCTCAGAACCGCGGGTATGACAACCCGTCCCGACGCACACCTCAACATTGACACGTTCCGAGGCACCACCCTTGATAAGAGGAAGACCTTTGGACGTAAAACGCCGCCGGCTCTGATATTTCGTATGAAGCAAATGATGGGCCTTTTCACCGCCGATCTCACCCAGGTGTTCCGAATATAATTTGATGATCTCAAGATTTTCCTGGGATTTATGCGCCTTCATCATCTTACCGGCATCATAAAGACCGCGGGCCCGTTTCCTTCGCGCTTCCCCGCTGACCGACACCGGTTGCCCCGCCCCGCCCACACACCCGCCGGGGCAAGCCATCACCTCGATCAGATGATACCGGCTATTTCCGGCCTTGACCTGATCACAAACTCTCCTGGCATTGGCAAGGCCGTGTACAACCGCGAGATGGAACGTTTTGCCGTTCAGATTGATGCTGGCTTCCCGAAGCCCCTCTTCTCCGCGTACTTCCCGGAACTCCACATCCAAAAGCGGCTGGCCCGTCACTTTCTCGGCGACGTAACGCAACACCGCTTCCGTCACTCCTCCGGAATTCCCGAAGATCACACCCGCTCCGGTCGTTTCTCCGAACGGACGGTCGAACTCCTGAGATTTCAGAAGGTCAAAGCAGATCCCGCGTTCCCGGATCATCTGCGCAAGCTCCTGCGTGGTGAGCACGTGATCCACATCAGGATTATTCGCCTGAGCAAACTCGGAACGCTTTGCCTCAAATTTCTTTGCCGTGCACGGCATCACCGAAACCACGACCAGGTCCTTACGCGCGACCTTGTTCCGTTTCACAAGCACTTCCTTGGCTACAGACCCGAACATTTGTTGGGGCGAACGGCAGCTCGACAGATTCTTAAATAGTTCGGGGTAATATTGCTCCGCGAATTTGATCCACGCCGGACAGCATGACGTGAATTGAGGAAGTACCGCGCCGGTCCCGACCTTCTTCAAAAATTCCTCCGCTTCCTCCACAACCGTAAGGTCCGCTGCAAAACATGTGTCATAGACCTCGTCAAACCCCATCATCTTGATCGCACTCACCATTTTTCCCGTGGAAATACTACCGGGTGCCAGACCGAATTCCTCGCCAAGAGCGACACGCACCGCCGGAGCGATCTGAACGACCACTTTTTTTTGGGGATCATGCACGTCGCGCCAAACCCCGGAAACCTCCGAACGCGGCGTCAAGGCTCCGGTCGGACACACCCGCGCGCATTGGCCGCAATTAACACACTCCACTTGGGCGAGGTCCTTGCCGAAAGCAGGCATCACGCAGGCTTTGTGACCGCGATGCGCGAAATCGATCGCGCCAATCCCCTGGACCTCCGCACACATACGAACACAGTCGCCGCAAAGAATGCATTTGTTGGGATTGCGAGCGATCGAGGGCGAAGAAAAATCAGGGACGATGTCTTTGCGGACCTGACGGAAGCGGACTTTCTCGATTCCGAAATTCTTGGAAAGTGTTTGAAGCTTACACACCGTATTCTTATAACAGGTCGTACAATTCTGCTCATGACCGGCGAGCAAGAGTTCCAGCGCTACTTTTCGCATCTTACGGATCTCCGCTGTGCTCGTGTGGACCTTGAGTCCGGCCTCGGGCAGCGTGGAGCATGACGCCATGATCCCGCGTCCCTCCACTTCCACAATACACAAACGGCAGGCGCCGTAAATACTCAGCTCCGAGTGATAACAAAAAGTCGGGATCTCGATCCCGCCCTTGCGAACAACTTCCAAAAGGTTCCTCTCCCCGTTGATCGGGAATTCCATCCCGTCGACTAACATCGTTTTAACCGCATCCATTATGACACCCCCACCACTGCGTTGAATTTACAAGTTTGCGCACAAGCCCCGCATTTGATACAGAGCGCAGCGTTGATCGTATGAACCTGTTTTTTCTCGCCCGTAATCGCGGACACCGGACACGCCTTCAGACACATCCCGCAGCCGCGGCATTTCTCCGCAACAATCTCCGGACGAGCAAGAGCCTTGCACTCACCCGTCGGGCACCACTTATCGTGAACATGCCGTTCATATTCCTCACGAAAATAGCGCATCGTCGAAAGCACGGGACTGGGAGCAGTCTTGCCGAGACCGCAGAGTGAACCCTTCTGCACCACTTCCGCCAGTTCTTTCATGAGATCTAGTGTCTCCGCTGTCGCGCGACCTTCCGTAATATCATCCAGGAGTGAAAGCATTTGACTGGTTCCTTCCCGGCAAAGCACGCATTTTCCGCAAGACTCATTTTGCGTGAACTGCATGAAATAACGCGCCATGCTGACCATGCAGGTATCCCGGTTCACCACCACGAGCCCACCGGAGCCGATCATCGCGCCCACTTTACGCAGGGATTCATATTCCAACGGCAGGTCCAAATGTTCCGCCGTCAGACAGCCGCCCGAGGGCCCGCCGATCTGAACCGCCTTAAAACCGTCTTTCATGATCTTCCCTTTGGCATCCGTTACGCCGCCGCCGATATCGAAAATGATCTCCCGGAGCGTCATCCCGAACGGAACTTCGATCAGGCCGGTATTCGCCACATGGCCCGTCAACGCAAAGGTTTTCGTTCCTGAGGAATTCGCAACCCCGATCTTGCGAAACTCCGCCGGACCCATCTGAAAAATAAGCGGCACACTCGCCAAGGTCTCTACATTATTGATCGCCGTCGGCTTGCCCCAGAGCCCTTGTTGCGCCGGAAAAGGCGGCTTAGGCCGCGGCATTCCGCGGCAACCTTCGACCGAAGCCATGAGTGCGGTCTCTTCCCCGCAGACAAACGCTCCAGCGCCTTCCACCACTTTGCAGTCAAAATTAAAATTTGTTCCAAAAAGTCCCTTGCCGAGCATCCCCACCTTCTGGGCGCAAGCCACGGCCTTGCGCATATTCTCGACCGCGAGAGGGTATTCCGCGCGAACATAAACGATGCCTTCCGACGCACCGATCGCGTAGGCTCCGATCAGCATCCCTTCAAGAACACTGTGCGGGTTCCCTTCCATCACACTCCGATCCATGAATGCCCCGGGATCACCTTCATCGCCATTGCAAATCAAGTATTTGAGCGGCCCCGGCTGAACACGCGTAAGGTCCCATTTCTTGCCTGTGGGAAAACCGCCACCGCCGCGGCCACGCAGTCCGGCCGCGAGCATTTCTTGGCAAACTTGTTCGGACGTCATAGTGGTCAGCACCCGCTTCGCCGACTCATAGCCCTGATGCGCGAAATATTCGTCGATGCTTTCAGGATCAATCGCACCGCATAGCTTCAGGACCGAACGTGTCTGTTTTTTATAAAAAGGGATCTCCGACTGCTTGGGACATTTCACGCGTGTGGCGGGATCCGTATACAGAAGCCTGTCGACAAGTTCCTTTTTGACAAGCGTCCTCCCAACGATCTCCGGGACATCATCCGCTTTCACCCGAACATAAAGGATTCCCTCAGGCTCAACCGTCACAAGCGGCCCCATCTGACAAAATCCCTGACAGCCGCTTTTCGAGGTCCGGTATGTGTTTGAAAGATCTTTTTTGGAAAGCGTCTCTTTAAAAGATTCAACGACTTCAAATCCTGCCTTTTTTATTTCCAGAACAAAAGTCTCGTAGACCTTCATCGCCCCGTTGGCACGGCAGGCGGTCCCGGCACACACGATGACTTTGCGGACGCTCTCCGGGCTTTGTGTGCCGGGAGTTTTAATTTCCACGCTAAGCTGTTCGTGCATTTTTTTCCTCCTTCGCAATCAGAGTCTCCAGCAATTCGACGGACTTTTCGGGAGTCATTTGCCCGTAAATATCGCCGTTCACGACCAGCACTGGCGCAAGTCCGCACGCCCCAAGACAGGACACGGTTTCTACCGTAAAAAGCATGTCGTCCGTTGTGATCTTGACTTCACTCAGCCCCAATTTTTCCCGGAGTTTTTCGAGGATCCCGGTCGAACGCTTCACATGGCATGCAGTTCCGTCACAAAGCCGGATCAGGTATTTTCCTTTCGGCTGCAATGTAAAATGAGAATAAAACGTCGCAACTCCGTAGATCCTCGCGGGAGGGATCCCGAGCATTTCGGCGATATAAAGCAGGACTTCTTCCGGAAGATAACGGTACTCTTCCTGCACTTTCTGAAGGATGGCGATCAGATTCGAAGCCTCATGATGATAACTCTCGAGGATCTCCCCCACCTTCTGGAATTTTCTGAATAAAATGGCTTTCGGCATCGCGGATCTCCTCTAAAAAACTTTTCCGGTATCGGGCGGCACATCCTCCGGAGCGCGGGAAACTTCCTCCAAGGATGCGTGTATGGCTTTGGCCTTCGAACGGTCCAGCTTCACGGAAAGCACGGCCAGCCCTTCCGCGAGATCCTCGTTCTGAACCACCACATTCTCTGGGACCACGAGTTTCACCGGCGCGAAATTCCAGATGCCGCGAATACCGGCCAGGATCATTTTGTCGGCAATAGCCTGCGCGCATTCTGCCGGCACTGCGAGGACCCCGATCTGAACCTTCATGCGTTCAGCCATCAGAGGAAGCTCGTCTATCGGAAGCACGTGTACATCATTAATAGTTTGAGCCGTCTTTGCGGGGTCGATATCAAAAGCGAGCACGATTTTCACGCCGTACTGTTCAAAACCCCGATACCCCAAAAGCGCGGTCCCAAGATTCCCGGTCCCCACTAAAAAAGCATCGGTGATATTGTTCCAACCCAAATGGTCTTCAATCGCCCTGATCAATTCCTGGATGTCATACCCCACACCCGATTTTCCGGTGATCGGCAACGGATCAAAATCCTTGCGAACCACGATCGGCTCAAATCCAAGCGCCTTGGCCAGGAAAGTCGCGGACACAGCTTTCTGGTCCGTCGCAACAAGGTCTTTCAGAATTCGCAGGTAGGACGGCATTCGCCGGATGGATGGATAGCTTAATATCCTTTTGCTCCCGAGCGTCATATGTACCCTCCTTATCTCAAAATGACTCGATATTTTAATTTGACAGGTATATAAATATCGATATACTTGTATCGATATTTATATACTGAAGTATACATTCATTCGAGAGATTGTCAACACCCTATTTTACATTTTTTCTGGACCGGCCTAAATTGGCCAAAACTCGGAGGAGACAGCGATGGAAAAACATGAGAATGAAAAAACGCTCTGGGAATTGCTTTGGGAATATGACCCAAACGGGCTCCTGGTAGTCGATCTTGAGATGCGCATCCGACTCGTCAATCCAGCACTCTGTTCCATGTTTCAGACGGTCCCGGAAAATATCGTCGGGCGGCACGCACGGGATCTTCGCGGCGACACCCAGGACCTCAAAAATGCGTGGGACACCAACACAGTCATTCGAGCGAAAGAAAACGACTATCCGGATCACAGCCTTCATGTCCGCGAAGTGATCTTCCCTCTCAAAAGTCACAATCTCATCGCGTGCATCGTGGTCGATACCACCCATGAATGGAAACAGCGGGAAGAACTCTCCAAGATCAAGAACCAGACGATCCAACGTGTCAATGAAGTGGTCGACAAGCAAATGAAAGTCGCGCAAGAGATCGCGAGCCTTCTGGGCGAGACCACCGCGAACACCAAGGTCAGCTTGTTGCAGCTCCTGAAAACCCTGGAACGGGAATGACTATGGATCTTTTTTATGATGTCTTTGAATCCAGCCTAAAAAAGACAGGGGAAGAACTTTGCGGCGACAAGGTCAAGATCCTAAAAGAGGCCGGCAAAACAATGATCGTTCTTTCCGACGGACTCGGGAGCGGTGTCAAAGCCAACATCCTGGCGACACTCACGACCGAGATCGTCATGACCATGCTCCATAACGAGATCCCCCTCGAAGAGATCATCCGCACGATTCTGGGAACGCTCCCCACCTGCCAGGTCCGCAATCTTGCTTACGCGACGTTTACGGTCGTAGCCATCGATGAAAGGAACAAAACCTTTCAGGTCATGAATGTGGACAACCCTCCGTTCTTTCATATTCGCGGAGGGAAGGTCCTCCGGCACGAGACCCAGACCAGCGTGATCCTCGGAAAACAAGTCACCGCTTATGAAGGCCCGGTCGAAAAGGGCGATTTCCTCGGCATCATGTCAGACGGTATTCTCTACGCGGGACTCGGAGACACACTCAATTACGGATGGGGCTGGGAAAATATTGCGGTCTTCCTGGAAGACGTCTTTCAGAAACCGGTCGGATGCGCTTCCGAAGCGGTACGTCCGGTCATGGATCAGACCGAGAGACTTTATGGCGGAAAACTGGGCGATGACGCCACCTTCGTGGGGACGCTCGCACGCGAAAGCTCCACACTAAATATTTTTACAGGGCCACCACTCGACAGGGATTCCCAGGATTTTTATATTCACCAATTTCTGAACACAACGGGCCGGAAGGTCATCTGCGGCGGCACCACCGCCAACCTTGTCGCGCACGCCCTTGGCCGCACGGTAGAAACACGGACTTCGGAACACTCCAAAGATGTCCCGCCCCCTGGCGCACTGGAAGGGATTGACCTCGTAACGGAAGGCATCATCACGCTCTCACGCACACTGGAATTAATCAAAAAGGATGCTCCCCGGATGGACCATAACGGCAAGGGCACGAACGCCGCCGTTCTGCTTGCCGCAGAAATGATGCAGGCCGACCATATCCGGTTTCTGGTAGGCCAGAGCGTCAACCCCTATTACCAGAACCCTCTCCTGCCAAAAAATATCTCGATCCGAACCAATCTGGTGGGCATGATCGCCACCGAACTACGTCAATACCGGAAATCCGTGGAAGTCACGCTCTGCTAGAGCCGTTGCAGCCGAAGAGGAAGATGTAGGCCCCGACTTAAATCCGTTTTCGGGGGCACGCCGGCACACCATGACCCGAGAACGGCGAAAGTGAGCAAAAACGTTCCATCCCCTTCAATTCTTATTCTCCTTGGTCCTGCTGCTGTTGCTGTTCTTCCGCATATTGTCTAACGCCATCGCTGAAAGCATCTGTGCTGTCGCTGTTATAGTTGGGATCCGTAATACCGTTTTCCCTTGCCCACTCACGTCCCGCTTCGTATCCTTCATAGGCATAGGCTACCGATGCGATTCCAAGCCCAAACAAAAATATTACCAACAAAAGGGATATCTTCTTCATGACGCGCCTCCATGGTTGTGAAAAGTATAAACCTAATCAATTTGACTGGCTAGCAAGTTTCAAAAGGGGCTGAGGATGGGACTCGACCGAGAGAATGATGCTCCAGAAGTCAAAGCTGCTAACATTTGACCGTATTTTGGCATCATTTCCATTGGAGATTAATTTCTAGGGGGTAATGCTTTTGTTTCTTTTTGGAGAAGTTGGGCCAAAATTAGCCCTATTTTAACGAAGGCAAACGGGACGGCATCGACGAGAGCTATATAACCCGCTACCCTTTTATTATTCCCGAAGCTATTGCAAAAAGACGTTCCTGATGTTAACTTTACAGACATCGCAAAAGAATCCCTGAAAATGGGGCCTTAAAAGAGAAGCGGAGATCGCTTTGATTAATGACCGGCTTACAAAAGTGTCTGCCACAAAAAAGAGCCTCTTACTGATCACTGTCGTTTATTTTGTTCTCTCGCAAACCGTTCCGCCGGGCTTCGCGACAACAACACAACCTGCGGTCGGCCTCCAGGCCGAATTGAACCGGCCTCAGACGGGTACCCTGGCACAAAAAAACTCCGTAGCGGAAACGGCCCTCGAACTCCCCGCGATACGAACTCCTTCTACGATCCCAGTCCTTGATTTTTTGGCAATCGGCACGCTGTCCGCTCCTTCGGCCGACACAGCAACGCAACCCCTAACGGCTCACGAAACACCGGAGGTCGTGCCCCCCCCTGTTGTCACACCACCGCCCGAGACCGTCACTATGAGAACGCTCACACTCGGAGGGACCAAGGCCCCGGGGCAGAGCCTCTGGATCTCTTCAAACGGCGGCGAATCGTATACGTTGTTTGTGACGGAGAACGCAGAAACAACCTGGTCTGCTTCTGTGAACCTTGCTAACAAAACCAATGATTTCAGACTCGTAGCGGCAAATGCCGTTTTAAAAACGAGCACCGAAGTAAAAGTGCCGACCATTACTTGCAGCTATACGGTGCCAACTCCCACGGTGACGCCGCCGCCCCGAACAGTGTTGGACGATCCATGGATTGTGCTGAGCGGAATGAAATCGGCCGGAGAAAGTATCTGGGTCTCATTCAACGGGGGCCGGTACACACGGCTTGTGCCCCAAAATACCGCCACGACGTGGTTCACTTGTGTGATGGTGGCGAACGGTACCAATCATTTCACGGTTCTCGCCCAGAACAAGATCGGCTATCCAAGCGCCGTGGTGACCGTACCCCCGATCACTTATGCGATCACCGCCCCCGAGGTGACGCCACCGCCCGCGACCGTAGATACTCATACCGTCACCTTAAGCGGAAGCAAGACCCCTGGAGCAGGCATCTGGATCTCATCTGATGGCGGCCGATCGTACACGCAGCTTTTGCCAAACGATAATTCCACAACCTGGGCGG
Organism: Candidatus Omnitrophota bacterium; assembly: GCA_903856085.1. GTDB lineage: Bacteria > Omnitrophota > Omnitrophia > Omnitrophales > Aquincolibacteriaceae > Aquincolibacterium > Aquincolibacterium lacustre. Next base: position 8,663 of record CAIOAT010000045.1, read on the forward strand.
CTCTGGCAGACCTCGTCCGAGGGGATAATCATTTTACGGTCCTCGCGGAGGACGCGGCTGGCAACGCAAGCAACCCCGTGACCGTTCCCATCATCCGGTGCACCTCTGCCACGCCAGCGCCAAGGGACCACGTTTTTATACAAGGTCCAGCCTAAACGCCATTGAGGAAATCTCCATTCGATTGGACGCGGTCTAAATCTCCACCCCTCCAGAAACATTGACACTTCGTTCCTAAACCGATAGAGGGATCACCGCTCGGGGCTGACATTCTTTCTGATCTTTCGCTCGACCGAACGAGGATGGATTGCTTCGCTTGACCTATAGCATCACTATGCCACAGTACATCCTCCGTTAGACATCGACGTATAAAACGCCGGGCTTGCAAGGTTTGGATTGCAATTCCAAAGCGGCGCTGTGTTGACGGAGGTTACTGCAATGGCCTTGGCCGCAAGCGTTGGATCACCACTCCCGCTTCTCACGGCCTTACAAGCACTTACCTTGCAGGTATAGTCGAACTTCGGACCAGCACCGCTTATTACGGAAGCTCCGGGAGCTGGCATGCCTAATCTTGCCCAATCTAAAGAGGTCGTATTATCGTTAATGGTCACAAAAGATCCCCCCGTATCGTAGTTCATCTGTTGTGCGCGAACCATGGCGCCAAGCATCTGAACAGCTTCCGCAGCGCTCGCCTTCTCAGACGCGGACAACATACGCGGAATAGTTAGCGACGCCAAGACCGCAATAACAACCACTACGATCAAAATTTCTATAAGGGTGAACCCCTTATTTCCACTCCACCTATTGCTCATACATACCCTCTCGATATTAACCTCTCTACAGAGAATTCAGTTCATTTAATGTGAATACACCACCTCGAAATAAGTATAACACAGGGCCTTCCAGCATGGGGTGACCTACTCCCATCGGTCAGCCCTGCAGAGGGGATGAGGATAATTTCAGAATCAACGGAACAATCCCGTGGTATAGCAGGATTCTAACATTGAGATATTGGCAGGATGTAGCAGCGGCAGGATCGTGAGCGTAGACGGTTACCATCAGACCGCCACGCGATCGCACTTGTTCATTAGGAGCAAGTGTTGAACCTGCGATCTCTGGGCTATCTATTCACTTTGTATTTTTTGCGTCGTTATTTTTCCCTTTGGTACAGCCGTAACCACTTGAGAAGTTTTTGGGGTCACAATGGTGCCATTAAAATCTTTGCAAACATTTTCCGTTCTGACCATTTGTTGCACGCCATTAATGAGGCATGGCACCTTTCGCCCCACATCATTTTTGTTATCTTGCGCTTTATAATTGTGCTGATGTTTCGCAAATGCAACGTCAGAGATTCCCAATAAGACGACTAATGTCGATATTATTACAAATATCCTTTTCATCCTCACAACCCCCTCCTATTTTCTCCTGAGCAACCGAAAGATGAGTCTTGCGATTATCAGACATGCCGTCTGAAATCGAAATCATTCCACTGTCTCTTTCCAATGATAACCGCTTCGCAGGTCGCAAAAACCTTTTAATGTTCAGAATGCCTCTGTTGCGCTTGCCAATTTTTCGTATATTCAGCTGCCAAAACCGCTATTTCCAAAATCCTCGTTTATTCTTGCGTGCTTCCTTCTCCAACTTCACGAACAGGTCTTGATACTTCACATTCGGTGGATCGGTCATGACTTGGGCGTAGCCCGCTTTTATGATAGTGCCATTCACGAAAATCCATGGCGTTTTATCCATAGTAACCACTTCAACCGCGGGATCAGGCTGCTGACCCACTAAGAATGGGATATAAACATACGCCAATGTCCTTCCGTGCATATCCTTCTTCTGGACATCATACTCCAGCCGAACTTGGGTGACTTCGGCGCTTGCCGTAGTCCCGTGATGACTGGTAACCACCGGATTGCCAGGAAGCGCAGTTACAAGAGCCGCGTCATAGGGTGCTCCCGAAACCACCGGGACGCGAGATAAAGCCTTTGCTTCTGCCGTATAACTGGTATTAGCCATAACCAGCTTGCGCGTAAACTCTGCCGCCTCTTTGTCTAGCTTAAAGATTTTGGTTGCGTCTTGCCTCGTTCGTTTGGCGTTTTTGCGGAGCTTGGGATTATTCGTCGATTCTGAGGTATCAACACCAATGAGATGCACTTTCTCACCATTGGAAAGCTGGAGAGTATCACCATCGATAACACGGGCAATAGTGAGGCGATCAACAGCTAGACAGGGGCTTGCTAAAAGGCAAAGAACAAAAAGAACGGCTACGGTCTTCTTCATTGTAAACTCCTCTTTACGTAATGTTACATTCCTATTGATTGGACTTTTGCTCTGTAATCTTTTGGCCGATTTCTCGGACGGTTGGATTACTGGAGGTATTGACGGATTCTTCACTCGCTACGGACGTTTTGACATCTAACGGCTTAGCTGTCTTCATGCTGTCATGGGTTTTGAGAAAGGCTTGAAAATCAGGATTTAAGATCGTATCGGTAATGGTATTCGGAGTATTCCGATTGATGGTCGCTTTGTTTTCTTTTTTACGCGTGGCACAGGCGAGCGAAACGGAAATCATAAGCAGAAGTAAAAAGGCGAGAAAAGCAATCTTCTTCACGAACGGGCCTCCTTGGTTGAGAGAAGTATAGACCTAATCAATTTGACTGGCTAGATGAGTCTTGAAATGGTCTGGCCTCCCACCACTTCACAATCCAAAGTCAAAAGTGTTAACACCCCCTATTTTGGGGCTCCTAAAAACACGAAGGCCACCGAGGTTATCCCTCGATGGCCTTTATGTTTATAACTGGTAGCGGGGGCAGGATTTGAACCTGCGACCTTTGGGTTATGACCCAGACGAGATATGCTTCTCGACCATGCCAAGCAGTTCCTTCGTCTCAAACGGCTTGCGAAGATAGCAATCGGCACCGCTCTCACGGGTCCTCGCCTCCAGGGTCTCGACCTCTGCGGAGATCAGGATGATGGGAATCTGTTTCAGGCTTACATCCTTTTTCAGTGTCTTGGTGACCTCATCGCCATACATCCCCGGAAGGATTACATCCAGGATGATCAGGTCCGGTATCTTTTGACGCGCCAACTCCAGGCCCGCTTTGCCGTCAGCAGCGCCAAATGCTTCATAGCCCGACACCTCCAGCCGAAGCAATGTCAATTTCAGCAAACTAGCCTCATCATCGACCACTAGAATTTTCTTTTTCATTTAGAGCCTATTTCTTCAAAAGGTAAAATAAAGTGAAACGCGCTGCCCTTTCTTGCTTCTGACTCCGCCCAAATTCGTCCGTGGTGCGCAAGAACAATCTCCTTAGAGATCGCAAGCCCCAAACCTGTGCCCTCCTTATGATGATCTCCCACCTGGGAAAAAGGCTCGAAGATCTTTTCTAAATATTCGGTTTTAATGCCCGGTCCGGAGTCGCGGACGCTGATATGGATCCCGCCATTTCCCAGTTGCGTCTGAATGACGATCGCCCCGCTCTCGCTGTATTTCATGGCATTAGTCGACAAATTGGTCAGCACCTGAAAGATCCTGTCCTTATCGAACTTTATTTTCGGGAGATCGGCTCCAAGTTCTATGACAAGATCCGCGCTCCTCCCGCCCGCAAGAAGCATTGCGTTTTTATGGACTTCCCGAACGACATCGTTGATGTCATCCTCATTGAGGACCAGGCTGAATTTTCCGGTTTCCATTTTCTGGTAAACCAAGACATTGTTGATCAAGCGGCCTAATCGATCGATGTTATCTTTGGCAGTACCAAGAACATCTTTCTGTCCATCGTTCACGGGCCCCATTGATCCATCTAACACAAGATTCGTGGCCTCTTTAATTGCCGCAAGCGGACTTCTAAGTTCATGAGAAATCGTCGAAGCGAACTTGGACTTCGCGACCGCCAGCGCCGCCAACGCTTCCTCCGTCTTCTTGCGATCAGTGATATCCAGGATGATCCCAATTCCATTTTCTTCGTCAAGCATAGCGCAGGCAAAGGCAATAGGTATGCGCGTGCCATCCTTGCGGATATATTCTTTTTCGGATGGATTTTGATTAACACCCATTGTTCGAAGTTCTTTAACGCATTCCTCATCCACGAGCCGGTATTCAGGAGGAGTTAATTTGTTCCATTCAATCTTGCCAGCGGTTAATTCCTCTCGCGTGTAACCGATCATCTCAAGAAATTTATTATTGGCATCCGTGATTGCACCTCTTGTATTCCAATATGCGGCGCCAACCATGCCGGATTCGTAAAATCTGCGCAGTCTCGTTTCGCTCTCGCGCAGGGCATTGTCACGCTGAAGCATTTTTAACACATCCCGACGAATGAGAAAATAAAGCAGAATAGTGGTGACAAGAACGAAGAGGAATCCTTTGAACACTGAGATGCGGGTAACAATCTGCGGATCATGAACAAGCGCATTGAGGAGAGTATCTGAAAAATAAATCCAAAGAAAGCTGACAGTCGCATAGATTGCGACGACCCGAAAAGGCGATGATTTTAAAAAGCGGCTTAGTTTATTCATTCTTTTCCAAGCAGTCTGTGCTTCGTTATGCAGATTAAGCAATCCCTGTTTGGCCGTGAAACAGGCTGCATCTTCAGAATCTGAGTCCATACTAAACTTCTACCGTCCCTTTTCAAGCAAATAAACGCTCATGGCTCGTTCTTTGAAAAACAAAGCCATTAACGCAGAACTGTTAACAAAAGTGTTAACACCCCCTATTTTGGGGCTCCTAAAAACACGAAGGCCACCGAGGTTATCCCTCGATGGCCTATATGTTTATAACTGGTAGCGGGGGCAGGATTTGAACCTGCGACCTTTGGGTTATGAGCCCAACGAGCTACCGAGCTGCTCCACCCCGCGACGACGAATGTAATACGGAACTGATTTCGGTATTGTAGCAGATTCTCTCGCAGAAGCAATG
>CAIOAT010000046.1 GCA_903856085.1 Candidatus Omnitrophota bacterium
CCCCACCTCCTGAATAGGAATCAATAAAAGTAAGAAGCCTCCGTTGATATAATGGGTTGGGGAAAGAGTCCCTTTCACCCAATGGGTGAAAAAAAACAACAAACGGAGGCGGGTCATGATGCTCCATGGAAAAATGAGCCAAGTTACGCTCAAAAAGTCGGACGAGGATGTAACGGGGCGGATGGGGATTGGTTGGATCCGGCATTCGATGGAGCATTTCGGTCTGGAAGAGATGATCGATCGGCGGTCTCCGGTGGAGGGTGGAAGTAACCGCGAGATTTCCGCGAGTCGGAAGGTGATGGCTGGGACGCTCAGCATCATCGCCGGAGCGCAAAGGATCGAAGACCTTGAGGTTTTGAGATCCGATAAAGGGTTGTTGCATGGGTTAGGCTGGGAAAGCATGATTTCGCCAGACACGCTACGTGAATATTTGAAGGTGCGGCGTAACGGTGGCCGGCTTCGAAAGATCGATGACGAATTCTCTGTAAAGATGATGCGTGAATCCTCGGTTGAGGACTTCACGTTTGATAACGATGCGACGTATTTTGATTCCGAGAAGGACAGCGCGGAGTATTCTTATCAAATGCGAAGGCAGTACAGCGGACTCTTGGGGTTCATTGCGGAGCTCAAGATTTGCAACACGGTAGATTTTCGTCCTGGGAACATCTCTCCTGCAAGCGGGATTTTGAATCAGCTGCGGAAAGCTACAGCGCAGGCCAAATCAGCGGGCAAGAGGATCGCGAGGTTTCGAAGCGATTCGGCAGCGCATCAGGACAAGATTTTTGAGTTTTGCGAGGGAAAAAGCATCTATTACTTCATCTCTCTGGATAAGAATGCCGCGGTGCTGGAATGTATCAGGGCGTTAAAAGCGGGCATATGGCGTCCGGTTGAGGATCCTGCGGGTAAATTGGAACGGAAGACCGAGTGGGCGGAATCGGTGTATGTGACGAACAAAGGATCCGCGATGCGGATGTTGGTTCTGCGGTGGCTTAATCCGAAGCCTGATTTATTTGAGCCGGAGAAGTACTGTTATCATGCTATCGGGACCAATGATAATGAAATCGAAGCGATGGCCTGGCTCGAGTTTCATAATGGGCGGATGGGGAGCGAGCAGTTCAACGGAGAGCTGAAGGAAGGGCTGAACGCGTCCTACACTCCGAGCCATGATTTCGAGATGGACCGCGGCTATTTTTTATTGAATGTTCTGGCCTACAACATACTCCAGTGCATGAAACTGTTTTATCTGGGTTCGGACGCCGGGAAATGGACGGTCAAGACATTGCGGTACTGGTTCGTCGATGTTTGCGGGAAGATCGTGCGGAGCGGTCGGAGGTATTACTGCAAGATCCTGAACGCGACCCCCCGAGCGTTTGCATTATTCCAGCATTGTTGGTCGGCGTTGCGGGTGGCTTGAGAATAGGAAAAATCGGGATGTGGCGAGAAAAAGGGAGCGGCGTCGATTGTTTTGATTTCCCCGCTGTTTTCCTGCGTGATCGGGACGCTACGGCCAGAGAATAGGCCGCCAGAGCCCCGAATTAAATCGTTCAGGTAAAAATATCTTTTCCACCAGCCCGTGAAAAAACATGTTTCGAAGTCTATCTAGGATTTAGGG
>CAIOAT010000047.1 GCA_903856085.1 Candidatus Omnitrophota bacterium
ATCGTCCTCCGGCACCAGAAGCAGTACAGTTAAGGTGGTCAAACCGGCAGCCACTCTCTCACTCATGCTGGTACAACTAAGTGGGGCAGGTCAATGGTGTTGAGATATTGGCGTTGCCTACCGGCCAAGGATTGATGATCAAGATTTGATGTTTCGCCATATGAGCTACAATCAAAAAAGTATTTGCTTTAGAAGAGAATTTCCTTCTCAAAAACGGAGTATCCAATGACTGTTGAGCCGCAATACCAGCATCATGTTGATCTTAAAAAACAGCAGGGGCTCACACAACTCGGGATCGAAAAGAGCGCGAATTGGCACATGGATCCCAAACGGCTTGTTTTTGTTCTTTCCCGCTATAAGTTTGTTGCGAAAATGTTGAGCGGTATGAACCGCGTGCTGGAAGTGGGTTGCGGCGATGGCTGGCCGGTCCGTATCGTGTTGCAAGAAGTGAAAAGCGTGCACGGTATCGACATTGACCCCGTTTTCATCGAAGACATCAAAGAGAGGGTTGATCCGAATTGGCCATTTACTTTTGGCGTGCACGACATGCTCCAAGGGCCCGTCAAGCCGGTTTTTGATGCTGCCTACAGTCTAGATGTTCTTGAGCACATCCAGCTGAAGGATGAGCAGCTCTTTATGAAAAATCTCGTAGCAAGCCTCACCCATAAGGGAATTGCCATTATCGGCATGCCATCGCTCGAATCACAACAACATGCTTCGCCTCTCAGCAAAATCGGCCATCTTAATTGCAAGACTGCCGCCGCACTCAAAAGGCTGATGCAAGACCATTTCGATCATGTATTCATCTTTTCGATGAACGATGAAGTCGTACATACCGGTTACCATCCAATGGCACAGTACCTGCTTGCTCTCGGCACAGGTTTGAGACGCAGCTGATGTCCGCCTCGTTATGTCTAAACTGCAACACTGTCACGGTAGAGTCACTCCTCGATTTTGGTCCCCAGCCACCGAGCAACCGTTTTGTGCCGGTAGGAGTGTCCGATCTGGACTCTCATAAGTTGAAACTGGGGCAATGTATTGAGTGCGGGTTAATGCAGCTTGTGGATCCGATGGCTACGGCAATGGTCCGCTCGCAGCATGCCTGGATCAAGTATAACGAGCCAGAAGGGCATCTCGACGCGCTTGCCGCGCATCTCGCAAGGCTCATTGATGTGGACTCAAAAATTATGGGCCTGACTTACAAGGATGATTCCACACTTGCACGCCTGAACCAGCTAGGTTATAAAAAAACATCCCGCTACGACATGAAGTCCGATCTTGGCATAATTGAACCCTGCGCTGGATTGGAGACAATCCAAGCGGCGATGGAAGAAACCATGGCCGATCGCCTTGCGGCAAAATATGGGGAGGTGGATCTCCTCATTGTGCGCCACGTGCTAGAGCATGCTCATGCCCCAGCGCGTTTTCTACAGGCGCTGGGTAAGCTGCTCGCACCAGGCGGACGTCTTGTTTTTGAGGTTCCGGATTCCCGCAAGTTTGTGGATGCCTGCGACTACAGTTTTATATGGGAGGAGCATATTAGCTACTTTACCCCAAGGACGCTGAAAAGTTTCGCTCGCCACAATGGTTTCGGTACATTTGACGCGCTAATTTATCCTTACCCGCTTGAAGATTCGCTGGTTACGATCCTGCAGAAGGCTACAGGCTCGGGAGCGAAAGCTGATTGTTCTGCATTGTCGTGCGACCTTGAGTCAGAACGACGCTTTGCACAAAAATTCGCCCCCATCTGTATGCGCTATCACAATCACTTCGAATTGCTTCGAAAAGCTTCCAAACGCATCGCAGTATTCGGCGCGGGGCACCTTGCGGCAAAATTTCTGAACTTTTTTGGCTTGAAGGACGTGGTCGACTACGTTATTGATGACGATTCCAACAAACAAGGTTTGGCTATGCCGGGGTCCGGAGTACCGATCGTGAATTCTTCGCATTTGCAGGAAATTGACTTATGTCTTCTTGCCCTTAGCCCGGAAAGCGAACAAAAAGTGCTTGGCAAGCAGCAGGCCTATATGCAGAAAGGCGGCAACTTTCAGTCGATCTTTGCATTAAGTCCGCTAGCGATTAAATTCCCATGAACACACCCGATTTCCGCAAGATCAATGATGAAGTCTTTATAGCACAAGGTTCGATAGTCAAGATCGGCCCTTCCGAAGTAGCATTCATCAAGGCCCAAGCCGCAGCTAACGATCGGCGCCGAGCTCGGATCTGTGCACACAAAAGTAATGATGATAAACTGCACGAGATGATAATCGCGATTTCGATGCAAAGCTATATCCACCCGCACAAGCACCCCGGGAAGTCAGAATCTTTTCATATTGTTGAGGGAGCTGTGGATATTGTCGTGTTTGACGATGATGGGGTCGTGACAGAAGCCATAGAACTTGGCGATCCGACTACGGGTCGATTTTTCTTTTACCGGCTCGAAAAGAATGCATATCATACTTTACTGCTCAAGACCGAATTTTTGGTTGTTCACGAGATAACCAATGGTCCTTTTGTTTTTGAAAAGACCTTGCTCGCGCCCTGGGCGCCAAATGAAGGCCGAATCGCGGAAACGAATCAATACATGAAATCCGTCGCAGATCTCGTACAAAAAAACAGGCTTGCCGCTGATCAAAGCGGCCAGTGAGATAGGGAGGACAATGATGGTTCATACTTTAATTGTCGGAGGTACGCGTGGGTTGGGGCGTGAAGTTGTCAAATTGCTCAGCGCTGCGGGCCATGCGGTGTCCGTGATCGGGCGTAATGAACCGCCCAAAGCCGACCAAAGTATATCAAACGCGGAATACCGCTATATCGATTTAGCTGATGCCGCTATTTTGAGAGCAACGCTTGTCGAATTGATAAAAAAACGTGGCAAGCTAAGCCACCTCGTGTTTTGCCAGCGCTATCGAGGTAAAGGCGACGACTGGCTAGGCGAAATTGACGTGAGCCTAACCGCAACGAAAATTGCGGTCGAAATGTTGCAAGATGAGTTTGTTTCAGACGGGGATAAGAGCATAGTTATGGTGAGCTCCGTTTTTGGCAATTATGTCGGGGAAGGCCAATCCATCAGCTATCACGTCGGGAAGGCAGGTTTAAACCAGATGATGAGGTTCTACGCAGTAAACCTGGGACGCAAGGGCATTCGAGTTAATGCTATCACACCGTTCACTTTTTTGAAGGATGAGTCAAAGGAGTTTTACCTCAAAAATAAGCCTCTGTGTGAACTCTACTGCAAAATGATTCCTCTTGGTCGCATGGCTACTAGCGAGGACAGCGCGAAAGCTATTGCATTTCTATGTAGCCCGCAAGCAAGTTTTATTAATGGCCAAAACATCTATGTGGATGGTGGTCTGTCGCTGGTCTGGCCAGAGACACTTGGGCGCAAGATCACATCCCTGTAAAATTTATTCTTAACTGAGGATTCTCGAATGAAAGAAGACATCCGCCGCAGAGAACGCTGCCGTTTGTGCGATAGCCCGAAGCTTGAGCTGGCCGTGCCAATGAAACCATCGCCCATCGCAGACGCCTATGTGCCAGCTTCGCGACTTGGTGTGCCGCAAGCGCTGTACCCTCTCGACCTTTACCTTTGCCAAAGTTGCGGCCATGTCCAGAATCTAGACGTTGTTAATCCGGAAATAATGTTCCGAGATTATCTATTCACAACTGGTAGTTCAACCAGCCTGCTAGAGCATTTTCGGAAATATGCGACAGACGTCATCTCACGACTTGAAATCAAGCCTGGTTCATTGGTAGTAGAAATCGGTAGCAACGATGGCTCGCTACTTAAGTTCTTCAAGGTACAGGGCATGCGAGTTCTGGGCATTGATCCTGCCCGTGACATTGCCCGACGAGCAACGGAATCCGGCGTCGAAACTCTTCCGGAATTTTTCAATTCCAAGCTTGCGGCACAGATCCGAAAAGATTATGGGCAAGCTTCTGTGTTCTGCGCGAACAATGTGTTTGCTCATGCCGACGATCTGGTCGATATCGTCCGAGGCATACACGACATCCTTGCCGATGATGGGGTGTTTGTTTTTGAGGCCTCTTATCTTGTGGATATTGTTGACAACTTCTTGTTTGACACGATATATCATGAACATGTTTCGTATCATTCGATTGCGCCCCTCGCGAAGCTTTTCGAGCGATTGGGCATGCAATTAATCGATATACAGCACAATGCAAGCAAAGGAGGTTCGATACGTGGTTTTGCCCAGCGGACAAGGGGACGGTATCCTGTGCAGCCAGTTGTCGGTGAGCTCATGGCTATGGAGAAAGCCCGCGGCTTCAATAAGCTACCGCTCTATCAAGACTATTCTCGCAGGATTGATCAGCGCAAAGCCGCGCTGAATGACTTTCTAGACGGTGAAATAGTGCGCGGTAAAGTGATCGCCGGCTACGGAGCATCAACCACGACAACTACGTTGATGTGGAACTTCGAACTAGCGCATAAGCTTGCCTTTGTTGCTGATGACAACCTGAAGAAGCACGGGCTCTACTGTCCGGCATGTCATGTCCCCGTCCTGCCATCCGACGAGCTGTATGCGCGACGGCCTGACTACGTGGTGATTCTCGCGTGGCAATACGCCGCCGCCATTCTCAAAAAACACGATCGTTTCATTAAAGAGGGCGGAAGGTTCGTGCTCCCACTTCCGGAGTTGAAGGTGTTACAGTAAGACTCGACACCTCCGGCAAAGACTTTTCGTGCATTTATCGTTCGGTCTCAGAATCACATCGGCCTCATCGCTTAGGTTTTTTTAAATTATAGTCTGGGTTTCAGCATTATAACAACACAGCATGTCTCGTGCATTTTATGGATTTTCACCTAATTAATCTGACGCGAAATAGAAACAAATTATACTCACGGGGATTAAAAATGCTACGAACTATCAGGGAAATTAAAAAGCATTCCATGGGAAAGAAAAAAACTGTTTTTGTCTCTGGCAACTTCAACGTCATCCATCCTGGGCATCTTCGGCTTTTACGTTTTGCGAAACAATGCGGCGATTTTCTTGTTGTCGGAGTTCATGCGGATCAAGCGAATTCGCTGACGCTTTTGCCGGAAAATCTCCGGCTTGAGGGCGTACAGGCCACGAACTGGGTGGACTATGCATTTATCTTGAAAGATCCTCCCGAAGAATTTATTCGTAAATTTAAACCGAAGTTTGTCGTCATGGGGCAGGAGCATGAGAAAGAGATCAATGCGGAACGGGCGGCGGTGGAGTCTTATGGAGGAAAACTGGTTTTTAGTTCGGGGGAGGTAAGCTTCTCATCGCTCAATCTTTTGCGTGATGAGTTTAAAAATTTGAATTTTTCATCGATCGTAAAGCCAAAGGATTTCCCAGGACGTCATGGTTTTAGTTTGTCTGATCTTAGAAAGATCATAGAGAAGATGAAAGGCCTGCGAATCGTCGTGATTGGAGAGACGATCGTGGATGAGTACATCACTTGCGACCCTCTGGGCATGTCGCAGGAGGACCCCACGATCGCAGTAACTCCGATTGCCAAAAACCGGTTTGTGGGCGGAGCCGGCATTGTCGCTGCTCACGCTCGGGGTTTTGGGGGAGATGTGCATTTTTTTTCGATTGTCGGGAAAGACCCCTCAGCTGAACTTGTGCGAACTCACTTAAAAGAACATGGCGTCAACGCACATCTTTACGAGGACGACAGTCGTCCGACTATCCGAAAGGAACGATTCCGTGCTCATGGAAAGACGTTGCTCCGGGTAAATCATTTCCATCAACATCCCATTTCCAAGGATATTCAGAAAAGGATACTTAAAGATCTGTCAGAAGCCTTGGAAGACACAAAGCTTCTTATTTTCTCGGATTTCAACTATGGGTGCTTGCCACAGCCTCTTGTGGATGAGATCATCGCGCTTTGCCAGGCCAAGGACATTATGATCGCGGCGGACAGTCAGTCATCCTCACAAGTGGGCTATGTTTCGCGATTTCACGACACTCTTTTACTGACGCCCACAGAGCGGGAAGCTCGCATCGCGACCGGAGATTTTAATGCCGGACTCGTAGTTCTGGCAGAAATGCTGCGAACCAAAGCCAGCGCTAAGAATGTTCTGCTCACATTGGGTTCGGAAGGGCTTTTGATTCACACCGCCACGTCATCGAAGGAAACGTGGCACACCGACCGCTTGCCGGCCATGAATACAGCACCCAAGGATGTCTCTGGCGCCGGGGACTCGCTACTTACTTGTTCCTCCATGGCGTTGGCCGTGGGTGCGAATATTTGGCAAGCGGCCTATTTGGGATCGATTGCGGCTGCATGTCAGTTGAGTCGTATTGGCAATATTCCCCTTACGGCCAATGAATTATTGATGGAGATCAAGAGTTGAAGGCTTTGCTCTTGGCGGCTGGCTTAGGGACACGACTTCGTCCTTTGACTAATAGCATTCCCAAGTGTCTCGTTCCGATTCACGGGAAACCGCTTCTCGGTCAATGGATGCAGATGCTGTTGGATGCCGGAGTCATGCCACTGCTGGTCAACCTGCACTATTTTCCAGATTCCGTTCGCGACTATATCACTGCAAGCGGCTTTTCAAAAAATGTCACCACTGTTTACGAAGAACAGCTTCTTGGAACTGCCGGGACTCTTCTTAAAAACCGTGCGTTTTTTTGCAGTGAACCCGCAATGCTGGTCCATGCCGATAATTTGTCTCGGTTCGATGTGAACGTCTACATTCAAAGTCACTTGAATCGTCCGCCGGGCTGTGAGATTACGATGATGACTTTCACCGCGGATGATCCAAGTTCATGCGGCATCGTGGAACTCGACAAACGGGGCATCGTGCGAGCTTTTCATGAGAAAGTTCAAAATCCTCCGGGCAATTTAGCGAATGGCGCAGTCTATATTCTCGAGCCGTCGGTCTTTGAATTTCTTGCGAGCATTGGAAAGGATAAAATTGATTTTAGCACTGAAGTGCTGCCCCATTATGTCGGCCGGATTTTCACCTTCCATAACGATGTCTATCATCGCGACATAGGCACGATGGACAGCTATGAGAAAGCACAAAAAGAATTCCCGAATGGGTATTAAATTGGACGTTCCTCTTCAAACAGGACTTCGTTTTCGGCTTCGCGGTGTTCTTCGAAGGGTCGATGTCGACCGGCCGGTCTTTTGGGGGCTTTTATTGAAAATATGGAGTGTGGGGGCGGGTCCCATTGCGCTTTTTTTGATCGCAAAATTATTTTCGCCGGTCCTCCAGGGTTATTACTACACCTTTTCCACCCTTCTTGCATTGCAGGTTTTTGTCGAATTAGGGCTGGGTACGGTATTGGTACAGTTTGCCAGTCATGAGTGGTCGCTTTTGCGCCTCAGTGAAGGTGGGCAACTTTGCGGTGATGAAGCAGCGCTATCCAGGTTGACGAGCCTGGCGCAGTTGGCGATCAAATGGTACCTCGTCGGAGCATTTGTTGTTGTTGTCGCAGTCGGAGGTGGGGGGTATCTGTTTTTTACTCATTCTGCAGCGCATGACATTTCATGGAGAGCTCCATGGTTTGCCTTATCCTTGCTCACCGGAGCAGCCGTCTGCTTGGTCCCTGTGTGGTCTTTACTGGAAGGGTGTAATCAGGTGGCCCCTCTTTATAAATTCAGGTTCTATCAGGGGGTTTGTACCAGCCTTTCCCTTTGGATTGCTATTGTTGTTGGCTTAAAACTCTGGGTACCCGTAATCGCTAGCATTTCAACGCTCACGGCCGGGATAGTTTTTATTTTATGGAGATATCCTGTCTTTTTCAAACAGCTGCTGCTCCATAAACCGACAGGCGATTTGATTAAGTGGCGAAAAGACATTTTGCCCATGCAGTGGAAAATTGCCCTGTCGTGGGTCTGCGGTTACTTTTTAAGTTCATTATTTACTCCCGTTTTGTTCCATTTTCATGGTCCGATCATTGCGGGTCAATTTGGGATGACTTGGTCTATCGTGGGAGCCGTTGGTGGGATCTCGACTGCTTGGCTAGCACCCAAAGCGCCTCAATTTGGAATGTTGATCGCTCGCCGTGATTTTGAAGAATTGAACAGGCTTTTTTGGCGAGCGACAAAAGTTTTTTCGAGCGTGGTTCTTGTGTTGTCGCTTTGTTGCTGGGTGATTGTTTGTCTTCTTAATATTTATTACCCTGCTCTTTCAAATCGGCTGTTGCCGCCTTCTACGGTCGGCCTTTTGTTAACGGCTCAAGCGCTAGCCGCTCTTTCGTTCCCATTTTCTGTTTATCTTCGAGCCCACAAAAATGAGCCGCTGCTTATTTTGTCGGTCGTGGCCGGAGTCCTAGCGGCAGTTTCAACGATTTTTCTTGGGAGGTATTATGCTGCGACCGGAATTGCTTTCGGGTATTTGTTTGTGAACGCGATCACGATTCCCTTTGTTTTTTTAATATGGTCTCGTTGCCGGAAAGCTTGGCATGCGTAATTATGCTGAATCTCTCTCGGGATTAAATTATGAGCTCTGAAACAGAGAATACGGTAAGTATCTTGATCCCAACCTTTCGAAGACCCGAGCGCTTGAAGCGGGCCATTCAGAGCGCTAGAGCGCAAAGCTATCCTGATATCATTATTCGAATTTTTGATAATGCTTCCGGGGATGAGACCTCGGGTGTTGTTTCGAGCATCATCGCAGCGGATCCGAGAGTTCAGTATTGCTGTCAGGAAAAGAACGTCGGGATGATCGCTAATTGCAACTATGCGCTGAACAGCGTTACGACAAAATACTTTGCGTTTCTGAATGACGATGATGTCCTTCTCCCTGAATGTATTCTCCACGCGATGCGCGGGCTCAAGGAGAACCCAGGGGTTGTGTTTTGGGGCGGTGGAACCATGCATGTCGACGAAGCATCGGGTCGGATACTTCGCGGCCCTAACAGGGCCTGGAAAAAGGGAGGAGTTTATACTTCCGCGGAAGCATGCCGGCGTATTTGCCATGGCGACAACCTCGATTTTCAAGGGTTGGTTTTTCGGGCTGAGTGGGTTCGTAGACATTCCGTTAATTTTTTGGAGTCGGTCATGATTACGGATGTTCATATGGAGCTCCAATTAGCCAAACATTATCCTATTGGTGTAACGCCTTCGGCAACAGCGATCATGTACGCCCACGGCGACTCTATCTCGAGTGGAGTGAAGTCCGTATCAACTTTTTGGCCGGCCTTGGGTATTATAGCTAAAGAATTCTCTAGGGATAATCCGTTACCATCAAGCGTTGTGGATCGTTGTCTTCGAGCTTTTCAGCGTTTCACGATCGAGAGGTTATGGCATCTAGCGAACGATAACTCTTGTGCGGGAAAATATGATGAAGCGTTTGAATCAGCGAGGATTCTCAAAAAGGAATTTCCTGACAGTGCGTTATCAGGGATTGCGCGATGGAGTATTAGCGTTGGGAGAAAGCATCGGGTCCTCTTGGCAGTGTCGCTTTTTTTTCGCGTGTTTGTTCGAATCGTGATGAACCCGTCTATTTTGCTGAACCGATTTTTCCTTGGCAAAGAGCAACCTCGATATTAACTGAGTAGGAATAAATTATGTCTCAACATCGTGTCGGTCTTGATATCCGGATGCTGCAGAACTCCGGGATTGGGACATACCTTCGCGGGCTTCTTGGTGGATTTCGGGCTCTCGGACTGGAGAAAGATCTCGCGTTGTTTGGAGGGGGGCTGGCGAGTGAACCCTCACAACACCCGGTCTTAGATTCAAGACCGGGTGTTAATAGGGCAAACGCCGGAACGATCCCTTTTGCTGCTCCCATCTATTCAATCCAAGAGCAACTTCAATACCCGGCACTCCTTCGTCAATGCCGCCTCTGGCACGCGCCGCACTACAACGTGCCCCTCTGGAAAGGGAAGACGAAATTGGTCGTTACGATCCACGACATCATTCACTGGGTCTTTCGAAAGCAGTTCTTTACGCCTGTTCAAGCTGCGTATGCCGGATTTATGTTGCGGAGTGCTGTTGCTTCTGCGGACCACATTATTACCGTCTCTCATCACACCAAAAAAGATCTCATCGAGTATTTTGGGGCGGATCCCCAAAGAATAACTCCGATTCCCTTGGGGCTAGATTCCAGTCTTCGGGAAATGTCCGAGGTCGAGTTGGAGCCTGCTTTTGCGAAGATACGCACCCCGTACGCGCTTCCGAAGTCCTTTTTTCTTTATGTGGGCCTTATGAAACCGCACAAAAACGTACTCTGGCTTGTGAAGACCTTCCGGAAACTGAAAGCAGAGGGTAAGGTTCGGGCCGCGTTGATCCTTGTGGGACGCAAAGACAAACGATACCCAAAGGAATATAAGGAACTCGAGAATCTCACGTCCACTCCGGATGTGATCCATTTGCCGGAAGTTGCCTGCGACGAATTGCGTGTTCTGTACAATCAGGCCTTGGCGCTCATTCATCCATCGCTTTATGAAGGCTTTGGCCTGACGCCTCTGGAGGCGATGGCTTGCGGAACGCCTGTGATTACCACCCGTTCTGCGTCTCTTCCCGAGGTGGTGGGAGATGCCGCGATTCAGATCGAAATGGAGACTGAAAATCCCCTGAGGGATGCCATCATCCGCATGGAACTGGATGCTGAATTGCGAGAGTCTCTTCGCCGAAAAGGACTAGAACGTGTGAAACTTTTTAGCTGGAAAGAAACTGCCCGGAAAACCGCAGAAGTGTATGAGAAGGTGTTAACAAATCTCGTGTAACGGGGAACGAAAAGCGTCTAACGTTAACCGTCCATCGTTTCCCGGTTTCAGAGTAAGTTTCTTGGAGGGGGTTGGATTTTCCTGTAGAATGCGGGTCCAATTTAACGGAGGGGTGATGACGCTCGATAAGTGTATAAGCATTCTTGATAAGATTGTGGAGTGTTCTCTCTACGGCTTGGCTTTTTCCATCCCGATCTCAATCGCTTTGGTGGAGACCTTTACAACCACCGCGATCGTGGCTTTTCTGCTCAAAAAAATTCTGAGTATGAAGCCGGGGGCCTCGACCGGGCCTTGGCAGGTCTCATTTTTCACTCCCTCCAATATCTTTCTTTTGATCTTCTTTGTTTGCTGCGGGCTTTCTCTGGCTAATAGTGGGCCCTATCTTTCCAAGGGCCTGAACGCTCTTTTCGGTAAATGGGGGAAGTTCATGCTGCTCTATTGGGTCGCGTCTGCCTCGCTCGGGAAAGAAAAACACCTCAAGAATATCATCCTCGCCTTTTTTGCGTCGGCTGTGCTGGTTGCATTCGATGCGTATTCTCAAAAGTTCTTAGGTTTTGAATTCTTTCTTCACCGGTCGATGACTGAAGTTAATTACGCCGGTCGTTTAGACTTTGCCGTCACCGGCGCCTTTAAACATTCGAACATGTTTGCCGCTTACCTGATTCTGGCTATTCCGTTGCTGGCCGCAAGCATGGCGGGAGCTCTCCGGAAGACCGATGTTGTGCCCCAACCGCTTACACAGACGCTCTCGCGGTCTTCTCTTCTCGCGGTGGTCCTTTTGTTGACTTTTTTTCTGGTTCTGACCTTTGCACGAGGGGCTTGGTTAGGGTTTATCGTTGCAGCGATCCTGATGTTCTTTTTACTTCCTCCGAAAAAGTTTTTCTTCTTCCTGGGGACCGTTTTTATTCTTTTGATCGTTCTGTTGCCGGGGGTCTCAGAAAGGGTTGCGACTTCGGTCCAAGCGGGAGGGGATTCAGGGCGATACGAGTTGTGGAAGGGCGCCTGGGCTATGATTGCGGAACATCCTTTTCTGGGAAAAGGGGTCGGGACGTTCATGGCTTTTTTTCAGGATTATGTCCAGGGTCGTGGAGTGATGTATGCGCATAACTGTTTTCTCCAGATATGGGCGGAGACCGGGATTTTTTCGCTGTTGAGTTTTTTGGCATTCCTTGGAGCGGTGCTTCGCAACGGGTTTATGACGCTCCGCAGGAACAAGTGCGGAGAGATGACGCCGCTTGTTGCCGGACTCCTTTGCGGTGTCATTGCATTTCTGATCCAAAGCGCCCTAAACACGAATCTTTATTCCCTGCAGCCTTCCGCCATGTTCTGGCTTTTCCTCGGAATGATCCAGGCCTTGTCCTGTTCCAAAGGCCGCAAGATAAGATCCGGACTTTGCGCCGGCACTTGACAGAGAGTGCGGATTGTGTAATATTAAATATTGACGATGTATTACATTAAAAGGAGATCGAATATGAAGCGCAAAGGACTGACGTCCGTTCAACTACGACCCAAGATCGCAAAAATGGTCGCGGTGCTGATGAGCCGCGAGGGGATGAGCAAGACCGAGATCATCAATGAGGCGCTCCGGCGCTTTCTTATCGAGCGGGAATTTCAGGGGGTCCGGGAGAAGCTCATCCCGTATGCCCAGGCCAAGGGTATTTACACCGAAGAAGATGTTGATCGGGTTCTCGGTTCATGAGAGTTGTTTTTGACACCAACATCCTTCTTTCGGCTTTTCTGACCCAGGGAGGCGTTGCCCAGCAGCTTTTTGCAAAGGCAGTTGCGTCCCACGCAGTTCTTTCTTCGGAGTATATCCTTCAGGAGGCAGTTAAAAAGTTATCCGGAAAGCTAAAAGTCCCGGAGCGGGAGATCGGATCTTTTATGCGTTATGTGCGAGCTCGCATGACCGTGATCGATCTTCCTGAGAAGGTGGCTCGGATTGATTTTAAAGACCCCAAAGACATCCCAATTCTTCAGCTGCTCGAAGCTGCCGGAGTTCACTATTTTGTGACGGGCGACAAGAAGCTTTTAGAGCTTAAAAAACATAAGCAAACGCTCATTCTGAGCCTTCGGGAAGCCCTTGAACTTTTATGAGCCCGATAATAACTTCGGGAATGTTTCTCCCGCCGTTTGCGTAATCGGGATAACGAACTTGTGAGGGCCGAATGAAAGTCGCGCTGGTCCATGATTGGTTGATCCATATGCGGGGCGGGGAGAAGGTCCTGGATGCTCTGGCGGAGCTTTATCCCGATGCCACGCTTTACACGCTTTTTGTTGACCGGAAAAAGATAAGTCCGAATCTCGCGCGCCTCAAGATCAAGACTTCGTTCCTTCAGTATTTTCCAGGCATCAAGTCTTATTATCGCTGGCTTCTCCCCATACTGCCGTGGGCAATTCGCTCCGTGAAAGTTGAGGGCGCGGATCTTGTGATCTCCAGCTCTCACTGCGTCGCCAAGGGTATCCGTATGCCGGCAGCGGCGTATCATGTATGTTATTGCCATACGCCGATGCGCTATCTCTGGGGGTTCCAGGACGTTTACTTTAACCGTTATTTGTCGCCGGTCCGGTTTCTAATCAATGCCGTTTTTTTCTTCCTCAAGAAATGGGATCTAGGGACCAATGAGCGTGTGAACCTTTTTGTCGCAAACTCCGAATATATTAAGACGCGCATCAAAACTGTCTACGGACGTGATGCCCAGGTTGTTCATCCGCCGCTTGAGACGGATTTTTTCAAGCCTCACGGGGTGTCCGGGAAATTTTATCTTGCGGTTTCACACTTTGTTCCGTATAAAAGGATGGATCTTGTCATCGAAGCTTTTAATCGTTTGGAGCGGCAGCTTGTCGTGATCGGTTCTGGTCCCTTGGCGGCACAATATCAGAATCTCCGCAAGAACGAGCAGATCTCCTTTTTGGGGGGTGTGAATGACGAGGAACTCCGGAAGGCCTATTCGGGGGCGCGTGCGTTGATCTTTCCCGCAGAAGAAGATTTCGGCATAGTGCCTCTTGAGGCCCAGGCCTGCGGCACTCCGGTGATTGCATTCCGCAGGGGAGGATCCCTGGAGACTGTGAAGAGCGGTGTCTTCTTTGATGAGCAGACGCCGGAAGCGATTCGCGAAGCCGTGCTGCGTTTTGAAGGACAGAGTTATGACCGTGTGGAAGTTTCCAAAAAAGTTCAGCCGTTCGGCCGAAAGTATTTTCTTGAAAATATGAAAAAAACGATCGAAAGCCATTACGCGAACAAGGGAGTAGCGTCATGAGGTCCGGCCATCCGCGTCGCATGGCAGCAGCCACGATCCTGGTCGATACCGCCATGATCGTGTTGAGTTTTATCGTGGCTTATTATTTCCGGTTCTTGGGCGGTCTACCCACGGAGCAAGGTGTTCCTCCTTTGTCTGATTACTGGCATGCGCTTTTTGGTATTATCCCGGTTTATCTTTGGTTTTTCCGCGAAGCAGGTCTTTATCAGCCCACGCGCCACAGGCGCCGGATCGAAGAGATCTTTCTCGTGATCAAGGTGGTGACCTATGCAGTGATCCTTCTCATGGCTCTCACGTTTTTCTACCGTCAATTTTCCTACTCGAGGCTTTATCTGGTCTTTATCTGGATCTTCTCTTGCGTTTTCATCAGCATCGGGCGTTACGCGATTATCCAATGGAGTTACTGGCGCAGGGAACAAAAAAAGGATTTGATAGAAGTTCTTATTATTGGCTTAAACCGCAACACGCGTGCCCTGATCGAATGGGCCAAAAATAATCCCCATTACGGGCAGCGGCCGGTCGGCATCCTCGCAACGAATGCGGAGGATATTGGAAAACACGTGGACAATGTCCAGATCCTCGGACTGACGGAGCACTGGGAGACCTTTGTCCAAAAGCTTCAGCCCAATCAGGTGGTGCTTCTTGACGAAAGTTTCTCTCGCGAAAAGATTACGGATCTTGTGGCCACATGCGAGGACGCATTTATCGATTTTAAGATGGGGGCGGATATCCACGGCCTGATCGCAAGCAATGTCGGCGTGGAATACGTCAGTCACATCCCGCTTCTTGGATTCCGCGCACTTCCTCTTGACGATCCCTGGAACCGGTTCATGAAAAGGATCTTCGATCTTTTTGTGGCGGGTGTTATGGCGCTCGCTTTTTTGCCGATCGGTTTGATCGTTGCGGTTTTGATCAGATCGGAAGGAAAAGGCCCTGTTTTTTATTTTCAGGAACGCGTGGGCCGCGATGGGAAGATCTTCCGCCTTGTTAAATTCCGCACCATGAAAGTCGATGCGGAAAAAGAAACAGGGCCGGTGTGGGCGAAGCCTGAAGACGACCGCCGGACGCGAAGCGGGGAGTTCCTGCGCCGTTGGAACCTTGATGAATTTCCGCAGCTTTTGAACGTCCTCTCGGGAGAAATGTCCCTTGTAGGTCCAAGGCCGGAACGCCCGCATTTTGTGGACAAATTCCGCGAGAGCGTGCCGCGCTACATGGCGCGTCACAAGATCAAAAGCGGTCTCACGGGCTGGGCTGCGGTTCACGGATTTCGCGGTGACACGTCGATCGAAGAACGCATCAAATATGACCTCTATTACATGGAAAATTGGTCGTTACTCTTGGATGTTGAGATCCTGGCGATGACCTTATTTGCTTTTAAGAACGCGTATTAATATCCGGGGGATGGTTAATGGAAAACGGGGAACGCATTCGTTCGCCGCAAGCCGTTTGTTGTTCCCCTCATGAGGAGTTTAAAATGGAAAAAGCAGCTGTTTCTGTTGTCGTGATCGCGAAGAATGAAGAAAAACGTCTAACCGAATGTCTCCAGAGCGCGGCGTTTGCGGCTGAGATAGTGGTTTTAGATGACATGTCGACTGACCGCACGGTCGAAATCGCCAAATCGTTCGGAGCGAAGGTTTTCCAGCGCGCGATGGATATCGAAGGACGGCACAGGAATTACGCCTACAGCCTTGCGACACAGCCCTGGGTTTTCTCGCTTGATGCGGATGAGCGTATCACGCCGGAACTTGCGAAAGAACTCGCGGAGGTTGCCTCAAAACCCAACGATCCGCACGCCTGCTACTCGATGCCGGTTAAAACCTTCATCGGAACTGACTGGATCAAAGGCGGGGGGTATTATCCCGCGCCGAAAACACGCTTCTTCAAAAAAGGGCAATTCCGATATGAAGAGGCTCGTGTCCATCCCAAGATGTACTATGATGGTCCCTGCGGTCTTTTGAAGGGTGACATCCTGCATTACTCAAGTCCGAGCTGGGAGAATTGGATCTCAAAATTCAACCGTGAGACAGGACTTGAAGCGGAAAAATGGGTGAAGGATGGCCGGAAAATGGGTCCCTGGCGCGTCTACCGCAAAGCCTGCAGCCGTTTCCTCAAATATTATTTTCAGAAAGACGGCATTAAGAATGGTTACACGGGTTTTCTAATGTCCTTTTTCCATTCCGCCTATCAGATCATCGCTTTCGCAAAATACCGCGAACTCAAACGAGCGCAAGAAAACGCTTCCAAATAGGAATGATATGAAAGTTCCGTATTTCGACCTCGCGCGGTCGCATCAGAAATTTGTCGTCCAGGCCCAGGAAGCGTTTGATCGCATCCTGAAAAGCGGCGCCTACATTCTCGGTCCTGCGTTAAAAGATCTTGAGGCTGAGTTCGCGGCCTATATCGGGACAAAATATGCGTTGGGCGTGGGCTCCGGGACAGACGCCTTGACCTTTGGTCTTAAGGCCGCAGGTATCAAAAAAGGGGATGAGGTCATCGTCCCTTCCTTCACGTTTACAGCGACCGCGCTCGCCGTGCTTCATGTCGGTGCGATACCGGTCTTTGCCGATGTTGAAGAAAATACTTTTAATCTCGATCCCCAGTCCGTCCTGCAGGCGCTTAGCCGCAAAACCCGTGCTATGATCCCGGTGCATCTCTTTGGCCAATGCGCTAATATGACTGCACTCATGGCGATCGCCAGGCAAAAGAAGTTGAAGGTTGTGGAAGATGCTTGTCAGGCGCATGGAGCTCTCTGGGCGAAAGTCATGGCCGGAGCGTTCGGAAATGCCGGGGCTTTCAGTTTTTATCCGACCAAGAACCTCGGAGGCATCGGGGATGGAGGTATGGTCACGACCTCCGATGAAAAGCTGCTGAATCGTGTTATCCAATATCGCAATCTCGGAAAGGGCATTGACGATCCTTTTGTCCATGATGAAATCGGCTGGACAAGCCGTTTGGATAGCATTCAGGCCGCGTTCCTCAGCCTCAAACTGAAATTTCTGGATGAGCTGAACCGGGAGCGTCGCGCGGTCGCTGAGATGTATCACAAAAAGCTCGCCGGAACACCGCTCGGCCTTCCGCGGGAGGCTGCCGGAGCCTATCACGTTTATCACATTTACGTGGCTCGCGTGCCGGACGGAAAAAGGAACGAGTTAAAAGAATACCTAGCGGCTCAAGGGATCCCGACCATGATTCATTATGCGACCCCGGTCCATGCGCAGCCCATTATGAAAAAGCACAAGACTCGCAAAGTGAAACTCCCGGTGACGGAGAAACTTCGCGAGGAAGTCCTGACCCTGCCGCTTTTCCCGGGCATGACCGAACCGGAGATTGATGCCGTGGCCGGTGCCATCCAGCGGTTCTTTGCAAAATAATATGACAAAAGCCTCGCGTAAAGTCGTATTCATTGACCGGGATGGTGTAATCAATGTCGACCTCTGGAAATATGTGGAGACCTGGAAGGAATTCCGCTTTGAAAAAGGAGCGCTTGACGCGCTCAAAGTGCTGACCGACAGGGGGTTTGATATTTTTATTATTTCGAATCAGGCCGGTGTGGGGGATGGTGTTTTTAGCGAGGCGGCCATGTGGCAGGTGCATGAGAAGATGGTTGCAGCGATGGCCAAGCGTGAAATCAAGATCCGCGGCGCACGCTTTTGTACCCACGGAAAGAAAGCCAAATGTGATTGCCGCAAACCCAAGACCCTGCTCCTGGAAAAAGCCGTCATGAACCTCACGTTTGACAAGCAAAAGACCTATTTTGTAGGTGATAAGCTCAGCGACCTTGAGGCCGGCAAGAATTTTGGCGTCAAGACGATCCTGGTGCGGACCGGCTATGGTGCCGAAACAGAAAAGAAGCTCTCAAAAAAACTTCAGCCCGATCATATTGTAAACAATCTCCGAGATGCCGTGCCCTTTATTCTGAAAGCGTAAAATATAAAATCGGAAGCCCGAAGTTTCGAAGGCGAGCTTAAACGCTTAGCGTTATATTGAATATCTCTAAGCTGTGCTTTTGGCATTTAGATTTATTGTCGAGAAAACGATAAACTACTGAGCGTGAAGAATATAGCAATATGCTGAAAACACCGCAATTCCCCATGAAACTCCCTGGAACATTCTGGGGTATGACCGCTTTTTTTAATCCGATAAGACATGAATTCCAGTACGAGAACTACCGTGTTTTTAGGAACAATTCAAAACTTCAAGGACTCAAGCTCATAGCTGTAGAGCTTGCCTTCGATGATGACCCTTTTGCTCTTAAAAAAGACGTGGACGCCGAAATTTTGATCCAGATTCGCGGCACGAAAGAAAAAAACTTCCTGTGGCAGAGAGAACAGCTTTTGAATATCGCCTTGGAGCACTTGCCTGAAGATTGTGACAAGCTGTGTTGGCTTGACTGTGACATAGTCTTTAAAAATAACAGCTGGGTCCAAGAAACATCGGTGCTGCTAGAGAAATACAGGGTGGTGCAGCCGTTTGAGTTCGCAGTACGGCTTCCCAAGGGCGTGTATGACTTAAGCGGCGAAGAGTGCGAAAAGTATGGTGGTGGTAATAAGGAGGGCGAGAAATATCCAGGCTATATTTATAAAATCCTGAACAGCATAGAAACATTGGGTGCAACCGGCTTTGTATGGGGGATGAGAAAGGAAATTGTTCGGAAACATCTTTTTTATAGTGCTAGTCCTGTTGGAGGGGCAGACGCTATCATGGCGCATTCTTTTCGGAGTGACAAGCTGCCGAACTTTCTCATAAGAAGCTCTTCTACGGACGCAATGAAGTCTGACCAGGATATTTACGCGTCCAAGGTTTATAAAGAAATCCAGGGCAGCGTCTATTATGCCAACGGTCCCATCCTTCATTTGTGGCATGGAGATGAGATCGATAAGCGGAAAAACATTCGAGACAAAATCCCGCATTTTTTTCTCTTTTCCCCCTCTCAGGATGTTCGCGTAGGCCCGCAGGGTCTACAAGAATGGTCTTCCGAAAAGCCGGAGTTTCACAGAGCCGTAAGGGAGTATTTTGAAATGCGAAGCGGTGAAGGGAAGGAACCTTCTTCATTCCTGCGTTCTATCGCAAGCGTTGAAAAGGATTTGATTGAAAAATGTAGAACTTTTGTCGTCTTGGGGGTTCCAGATACCATTTTAATAAAACAGCTGCTTTCGCTCCGCAATAACGTGAAACATATCTACGTTCTTCCTTTTAATGAAGAAAAACGTCGCGAGCTTAAAAAAGATTTCGCGGGTTACGGTAAGATGTCTGTCCTAGGGGCTGTGGATTTCCCGAGATTTCTTTCCGATTTCTCTTTATCCGATGACGTTATCCTCGTGTTGAATCCAGGTGGGTGTGAGCGTGATATTGTCGAAGAACTTATTCAAACCGATCTGCTAAGGGCTGTTAAAATGGTTCTGTGCGATCTTCCGGATGAGCGCCAGCATTCTCTTGCGCAAAAGCTGAAAAAATATCAGATCCCGGTGCATCCTCTTAAAACGGCGTTAGCTTTTGCGCAGCAGCAATCCCAGCCGAAATCATTTATTCTTCTGACCGCTGCGAACAAGGCCTTTCAAGGGTGGCTCGAGCAATTAAAAGGTTCAGCGGCATTTTTAAATTATCCGATGGATGTTTATGACCTGGGGGGGCTTGGCCAAGGTGCCCCGCATGCCTTGAAAGCTTCTTTAGATTCCCAGGGGAATTTTCATATTCTTGATGGGAAATGGAAGACGCGAGCTCTGCATAAACCCGATATCGTATTGGACTGTCTGACTAAAAATAAGATTTTCACTGTTTATCTTGATGCGGACACTTTATTACTGGAACCCATCGATGAAATTGTCGGAGATTATGACGTCGGAGTTACGATCCGACGTAAAAAAGATGTTCAAAATCACAAGGATAAAGGTTTATTCAAGTATTCCGGATATATTAATGCGGGGGTTTTGTTTTTTAATCACACGCCCGCTACGCTAGAGTTTATTAAAAGATGGCAAAAGAAGACGGAAGAGTGCATGAATGATCAAATGGCGATCAATCAGCTTATTAATCCGGAATATTCCAAGCTTGGACCCAATCGTCTTTTTGTGAAGGATGGAGTGCGTATTAGGACCTTTTCTAGTAAGAGCTACAACTGTGACTATCGCGCCGTCAGCCGAGGTGATAGCGCGCAGAAAATCGTTCATTTTAAAAGCACACATGATAGGAAGCCTTACTTTAAAGACAGTCTGGCCGATGCCCCAGGACAAGCTTCTGTTAAAGCACTTTTGCAACGGCTAGAGGTTTTTGCTCCGGTTAAGGAATATTTCCCGGAAATTTCTGACGTCCTACAAGGTCTTCGTGATTATGACGCTGAAACCAACGTTAAGCTAAAACGGCTTTGGGATGCCGTTAAAAGAGAGCGTCTTAAAGTTGAAGCGATCACACGGAGCTATTCCTGGCGTTTGACTTTCCCTCTTCGCTTTATGGAAGATCTGTGGATGCGCAATAACCCTTACTTTAAGGCTAAAAAAAGAAAGGATTTTATTGAAATCGTCGATAGATGCCGGCTGCGCATAGAAAACAAAGAGTATCTTGACCAGAAATGGCTTCGCCCCTCTGAGGAGCTTTTTGATTATTATTACAAAGAATATTCTCACATGAAGATCCGTAGAAAAGCTTCGGTCTATGATCTTGGCTCTGGAGCGGGTTTTATTATGTGGTTTTTGAAAAATTTTTCCGGTTGTGATGTCCGCGGTTTGGAGCCTAAGGAAAGAGAGGATTATCATGCTTTGTGGCAGGGGTTGGGGATAGCCAGCAAGATTGATGTCGGTCGGATCGAGCGGTTTAGACCCGTAGGATACCCCGCCACCTATGATTCTATTAGCGCTACGGGAATCTGTTTCGATAGGATAGATAATAACAAAGAAAACTTGTGGGGAGTCGAGGAGTATGTTTTTTTTATCAAGGATGCCTGTGATCATTTGGAACCCGGGGGAGTTCTGTATTTTCGTTTCAATGAGCGGCCGCAAATAGAAGTTTTTAATCTCTTCAAGAGCCTCAACGCTTGGGAGGGCGGGAACCGATTCCGCCTTCGGAGAGAGAATTTTCTAAAATCGCGGCATGCTTAAAAAAATCAAAGCGTTAATAATCTTTCGAAATGTTTTTGGCGTTTCCCTCAATCAAATTTACCCTTTCCGCCTTTTAAAAAATCAATTAAAAAAAACCTTAGGGTTTTATTTTTCAGAAAGGCCTGTCCAGACGCTAACGGATGTCGATATCGAAGAAGCGAATTCGCACGACATTGTTTTTATTCAACTTAAAATTCCTCCCGAGCATGTAGGCCAACTGAATGAAATGCTCGCGCAAATTTCTAGTCGTAAAGTTTTGCTCGATGATCGCGATAGTTCCGGACAATGTTCTTTTTCCGCAGTTCCGCTGGTCAATCTTTATGTCAAAAAACAGGTTTTGCGAGATCTTAAGAATTACCAGACGCCCTATCGGGATGGCAGAATCCATGCTGACTTTATTGGAAAATCTTTTTCTTTAAGTTCTGCCGACCTTCCGCGCGTAAAAATTACCGAAGATTTTGAACAGAAGATTTTTACTGGGTGGAATATTGGCGTATCCGAAAGGCTTCGCGGGAGGATTCCCCCCAATGCGGATTCTTTATTCGCAAAGAAGCGCACCGTTGATGTGTGCCTTAGGCTTTCTTTGAGGAACGATAAGGATTGGTGTTATGTCCATAGGAAAAAATGTTTCGAGGAAGTTCAAAAGCTGAGCGCTTCCATGAAAGTTGTTGTCTCCCAAGAAAATATTCCTCGTCCAGAATACTACGAGGAATTGAGTCAGGCAAAAATATGTCCCTCTCCGTGGGGCTACGGGGAAGTGTGCTACAGAGATTTTGAGGCCATTTTGTCAGGAGCTTTGCTTATTAAGCCCTCCATGGAACATCTTGTGACCCATCCCAATATTTACATACCTTATGAAACATACGTGCCTACCAAGGTGGATTTTAGCGATCTGAATGATATTTGCAGGTATTATCTTCTTCATGAAAATGAGCGCGAGAGAATTGCCCGAAATGCCCTGCGTGCTTATAGCGACTATTTTGAAAAAAATATATTTCTTGGGCAGGTGCGAGAGATGTTAAGCCGGACGGGGTTTGAAACGGAGGGCCTTGCGCAGCGCGACTTTAACGGCTAAACTCACGTATTGGATTTTGCGCTGCCCGTACTGTCTGCTTGACTTTGATTTGTCGGTAATCTTGAATGTGGTCAGCCGCTTGAAAAGTAATACAACTCCGGAGTACAACAAAATGAAGATCGACATTATTCACGCAACGGCAGGGGAAGGGCATCGCAAGATTGCGATGGCGGTCCAGGATAGCCTTGTGCGGCTTGGCCGAAGCGATCTTCAAGTCCGCTTGATGAACTGCCTGGACTATACCGACGCTGCTTTTCAGAAAACATACGCCCCTATTTATTACTGGTCCGTCCGGCATGCCCCGAGTCTTTGGGGCGGGAGCTACGAAGTGTTGGATCACGCGTGGGTCTATCAGCTTATCCGGCCACTGCGTTCTTTGACGAATTCGGTGCATGCGAAACGCCTTCTTGAAGATATTGTCAAAAATCAACCTGATGTGATTGTCTCGACGCATTTTCTTCCGCCCGAGATCCTGGGCCGCGCCAAACAGAAGGGCTTGATAAAATCGAAAATGATCACGGTGATTACGGATTTTTATCCCCACACGGTTTGGGTCAATCCCGGAACCGATCATTACTGGGTCATGGCCGATGAAACCAAACAAGATCTTATCCGCCGCGGTGTTTCCGAGGAAATGATCACTGCCGGTGGTATTCCCATCCTGCCGACCTTCCAACCTACGGGAAGGAAACGGGAGATCCTGAAAAAGCACGGCCTTGAGGACAATCGTTTCACGATCCTTCTTACAAGCGGCAGTTTCGGCCTCGGTCCGCAGGAGGCGATTCTGGAAGAACTTAAGACGTTCAAAGACAAGGTCCAATGTTTCGTGGTTTGTGCCAACAACAAAGAACTTAAGGCGCTCTTGGAGAGCAAGACTTATCCCTATCCCGTGAAGATCTTCGGCTTTATCGATTTCATGCCTGATCTCATGGAGGCGAGCGATCTCATGGTTGCGAAATCCGGTGGCTCTACGACCTCCGAAGCTTTGACTAAAGGTGTGGTGATGGTCATTATGGCGCCGATCCCCGGTCAAGAGACCCGGAATGTGAAGCTTCTTAAAATCCGCGATGCGGCGTATTTTTTGAATGATCCTCATGAAATCCACGGTATCGTCAAGGGCATCTTGGACGATCCTTCAACTTTGCAGAAGAAGCGCGATGCCATCAGGCGCCTGGCAAAGCCTCATGCCTCTGAAGATCTCGTCAAGATGATCCTCGCCGGGAAATAGTTCTCATGCCGAAAAACGAGTCTCTCTTATTCCTGAAGACCTTGAAAGAAGACGGTATTGAGCACGTGTATGTTTCGAAGAAGAACGAACCGCGGATTTCTGTTTCGCGTACCGCAGACCTGCCATCGAACAAGCCGGAAACCGTAGACTGCAGTTCGAATGTCGATATCTCAGAACTTCGCGACAAGGTCCTGAAATGCAAACTTTGTGCCGAACTCGCGAAGACCCGCAAAAAGGTTGTTTTTGGTTCCGGAAATCTTCAGGCCAAGCTTGTCTTTGTGGGTGAAGCTCCGGGAGCTGATGAAGATGAACAGGGGCTTCCTTTTGTCGGACGTGCCGGTCAGCTCCTGACCAAGATTATCGAAGCCATGGGGATGGCAAGGGACCAGGTATTCATTTGCAATGTTCTCAAGTGCCGGCCGCCGAATAATCGTCCGCCTGCGCCGGGTGAAGTTGTTCACTGCCGGCCCTATCTCAAGCTCCAGCTCGAGCTCATTAAACCTAAGGTGATCGTGGCGCTTGGGAACCACGCGGTCAAAGCACTTCTGCAAACTGAACAGGGGATCTCGCAGTTGCGCGGTACGTTCCAGAAGTATGAAGGCATTCCCGTCATGTGCACTTATCACCCCGCATATCTTCTTCGCAGTCCGGGCGAGAAACGCAAGGTTTGGGACGATATGAAGAAAGTTATCCGATTCCTTGAAAGGTCTGCGGATTGAAAAGTTCTGAAGGCGGACAGCCAGAGAAAGTGCCGGGGCTCTTCAAGGCTCAAGTCGCAGTTCCGCTCCCGATCCCAACGGTTTTTAGTTATTTGATCCCCGAGCCTTTTCTCCCGAAAGCTATTCCAGGTGTCCGCGTAACTGTTCCATTCCGTAACACTGAAATCACGGGATATATCGTAGCCGTGGAGCCCCAGTCAACAGGCGTTGCTGAATCGGGCGGCCTCCATGGCAAATTGCGCAGGTTGCCCGTACTCAAATCCCTTCTCGCGGTTTTGGACGACCAGCCTGTTCTCTCCTCTGATATGCTCCAACTCACGAAATGGGTGGGCGAATATTATGGTTCTAGCTGGGGAGAAGCGATTGAGAACGCGCTTCCGCGCTGGGTGAAATACGGAAAAAAGGTTGAGAAGTATATCGAGAAAGCGAAACTCAAAAGCGCGACGCCGGCGCCTTTGCCCCGGGATTACACGCTTTCCGAAGAACAGGAAAATGCGTTCCGGATTATTGGAAAAGCATTGGCCTCAAAACATCCCAGGCCCATGCTGATCTATGGCGTTACCGGCAGCGGCAAAAGTGAGCTTTATATCCGGGCGATTCGCGAGACGCTGAAGCAGAATCGTGCCGCGATCTGTCTTGTTCCCGAGATTGCGCTCACCGAGCAACTCCAGCGATTTTTTGCCGGACATTTCGGTGATAATCTCGAGATCTTGCACAGCAAAATGACCGATGGCGAGCGATTCCTCACTTGGAAACGAATCGAAATGGGAACTTGTAATGTTGTTTTGGGTCCGCGTTCCGCGGTGTTTGCCCCGATTCCAAACCTCGGGCTCATCATCATGGACGAGGAGCATGAGGGATCTTACAAACAGGAGACCACGCCGCGCTACCATGCTCGCGAAGTCGCCGCATGTCGGGCAGAACATGAGGGGGTGCTTTTTTTGATGGGCACCGCCACGCCGTCCTTGGAAAGCATGGCACTTGCGGAGCAGGGAAAAATCGACCGTGTCAATCTCACGGAACGGATCGATCAAAAGGCCATGCCTAAAGTCGAGGTGATCGATCTCAAGCGTTACGAAGGGGACAAACGTCCGAGCCTGCTTTTTTCGCCGCCCTTGATGCGCGAGATCGAAACCAATCTTAAGAACCGGGAAGGGACGATGCTGTTGCTCAATCGCCGGGGGTTTTCTACTTCGATCCGCTGCCCGAAATGCGGCAAGGTTGAGGAATGTAAGCTCTGTCAGGTCTCACTTACGTTTCATCAGGAAAAGAACCTTCTGCTTTGTCATTATTGTAATTATCAGAAAAAAGTTCCGAATGTCTGCGGTGAATGCAAAGCCCCCATGCTCCGTTTTATGGGATTCGGGACCGAGAAAGTCGAAAGTGAGATTGCCCGGTTTTTTCCAAGTGCCCGCATCGCGCGGATGGATGCGGACACCACTCAGAAAAAGGATTCCCACGAAAAAATCCTTGAAAAATTCCGTGAACAAAAGATCGACATCCTGATCGGAACGCAGATGATTGCCAAAGGTTTTGATTTTCCGCATGTGACCTTGGTGGGTGTGGTGCTCGCGGATGTTGGCTTGAGGCTTCCGGATTTCCGTTCAAGCGAACGGACGTTTCAGCTTCTCACGCAATTCGCCGGCCGCGCGGGCCGGGGCTTAAAACCCGGACGAGTCATTATCCAGACCTGGATGGCGGAACATCCGAGCATTCGGTTCGCACAAGAACATGATTTCCTGAATTTCTATGCTCATGAAAAAAGGTGCCGCGAGGAATTCCATTATCCTCCTTACCGTTCGCTAGTGAATATCATTATTCGTTCGCACGATGAAAAGAAGGCTTATCTTTTTGCCCGCGAGATCCGGGATGCCTTTAAAAGCGAACTCTCGATTACCAATTCTTTCGCCACAGACCGCGTGGAACAGGCTGCGCGTCCCGAGGTGGAGATCCTGGGTCCTGCCCCTTTGCCGTTTTACAAACTACGCGGGCATTTCCGCTGGCATGTGATGCTCAAGATTCCTAAAGATCTGCAGCTTACGCCCAAGATCTATGCGCTTCTTATGGGCCTTAAAAAGCCTTCCGCCGTCGCTTTTCAGCTTGATGTGGATCCCCTCAATATCTTGTGAATCGAAATATCCTGAGACGGGCTGACTCTTTTGTTTGCCTTTTCCCCGTATTATTTATTTACCAAATCTTGAAAGCAGTGGATAATAATCCCTGTTTAAATAGATGCGTTGGAATGCACCCGAGCACTTGAGGAGAAGGATATGCGTCTTAAAAAAAGCCCTTATCTTCCATGTTGTGTCCTGTTATTGTTTGCGTTGTCGTTTTCCGGGTGTTCGACGGCAAGCGTGGGAACTCCTTCCGGATTTCTAAAGGATTACTCAGCCCTTCAGGATGGGACCTATTTCAAACAGGAATATGTCCCTCATGGCACCCGCTTTTCAGGCTATAAAACCGTCAAGGTGGCGCCGGTTAATTTGAGCCATCTAGACGATCAGAGTTCCTGTGATTCAAACGAACTTGAAGCCCTTGCCCGGGACTTTCGCGAAGATGTCGAGGCTCAGCTTAAAAAAAACAGTTTTACGGTTTCCTCCGATCCCTCGGGTCACACGCTCGTGATCAGTTTGGCTCTCACGAACATCGAAACTCCGGACCGGCTTTTCAATGTTGGAATGACAGCCGCATCCATTATGTCCCCTGTGCCGCTTCCTTTTGACAAGGACGGGAAAACCGCGCTTGAGGGGAAGATCGTGGATGGGACGACCGGACAACTTTTGATGGAATTCGCAGAAGTGAGATCCGGTGCCGGTGACCAAAGAAGCCTGAAAACTATGACAGTCGGAAAGTATCAGAAATTCACGAATACCCGAGCCGTTTTTGCAGGTTGGGCTCAAACCCTTGCGAAAATGCTCAAAACCCTGACTGCCTCGACATAAAACGAAAGGAAAAATATGCAGGAATTTAAAAATGTGACCGTGGTGAAAAAAGCGAACACCTATTTTGACGGAAAGGTCACGAGCCGGACGGTTCTTTTTCCTGACGGCACAAAGAGGACCCTTGGGATCATGATGCCGGGGGATTATGAATTTGGTACTGCCGAAAAAGAGATCATGGAGATCCTTGCGGGCGATATGGAGATTCAACTTCCGGGTTCCAAGGATTGGCAAAGGATTCAAGCGGGCGGGTCCTTTGAAGTCCCCGCGAAGTCAAAGTTTAAGCTCAAAGTCACTGCGCTAACGGATTATTGCTGTTCGTACATTCAATGATCGGAACATGAGAAGATCTCACCATGGCTAAGCTTAAGATTCGAACCTATCCCGATCCTGTTCTTAAGAAAAAAACGGCGCCGGTGACCGATTTTGGTCCCGCGATGCAGAAGCTTTTTGACGACATGATCGCGACCATGCATGTCTCAGACGGCGTGGGCCTCGCCGCACCCCAGGTAGGGATCTCCCAGCAGATTTTTATCGCATGTCCGACCATGCGTCACGGCGAAGAACATGTTATGGTGAACGCCGTGATCGAAAAAAAGTCGGGGACTGTTGTTGGATCCGAAGGATGTTTAAGCCTTCCCGGGATCTCCGGTGAGATCGTTCGCGCCAAAAGGCTCCGAATGACTTTTTGGAATCGTTTTGGGAAAAAATACACGGTCGAACTCGAAGATTTTTTTGCCCGCGTTATCCAGCACGAAATGGATCATCTGAGCGGTATTCTCCTGATCGATCATTTCAAGGGTGCGAAACGGGAAAAAATGATCGCTCAGTATGAGTCGGCTAAAGCAGCGAAGAGTGCCTCCAAACTATGAATTATCAACCCTCATCCAGATGAAAATTGTTTTCTTCGGAACCGACGAATTCTCCATCAAGGCTCTCGAAGCCTGTCTGCATTCCGGCATGGAGCTCTCACAGGTTGTGACCACCCCGCCAAAGAAAAAAGGCCGTGGTCTTAAACTCGAATCCAGCGAGATTTTTGATTATTGTCAGACCAAGAATATTCCAGTGATCGAGTATCCGACGCTACGAGAAGCCAAAGTCGGTCAGGATCTGCTCGCCCGCAGGCCGGATATCTTTGTGGTGGCGTCTTACGGAAAACTCATCCCTAACAACCTGCTCGAGATCCCGAAATACCGGCTCAACGTTCACCCGTCTCTTTTGCCGAAATACCGGGGATCCGCGCCCATTCATTGGCCCATTCTGAACGGGGACAAGGAGACCGGTGTGAGCATCATTGATATCGCAGAAAAACTAGATGCCGGCGATATTTATTGTCAGGAAAGGATTGCCATCGATCCGCGAACCGATGCCGCGCAACTCGCCTCAGAGCTTGCCCGTTTTTCTTATGGAATTCTTAAAAAAGTCCTCGCTCAGGTCAAAGCCGGACAACTTCGGGGTATTCCACAAAATGAAACTGAGGCCACCCTTGCACCTCAGCTCTCCAAAAAAGATGGCGAAGTATCGCTCACAACCATGACGGCTGAAGTGATCGATCGAAAAGTTCGCGGACTTCAGCCCTGGCCGGGTGCCTATTGTTTTATAAAAAACGAACGTATCGCTCTCCTCGAGACCGATCTTCCCGGAGCCACGACATCGGGAAAACCGGGGATTCTCCTTGCGATCGAAAAAGAGGGCGGCATCCAGCTAGCAACGCACGACGGGATACTTAAAATCCTCAAAGTCAAACCCGAAGGAAAAAAATCCATGCCCGCCGCTGACTTTGTCCGTGGAAGGCATTTGACGCCCGGTATGATTTTGCAGAATTAGATTCGCACTTCAGTCAAAACTTTTCATTTCTCAAAAGGTGTTTTGGATAGCGCTAACTTTAACTTTGCTGAAATTGATAAGTGTTGGGACAGAATTCCTTG
Organism: Candidatus Omnitrophota bacterium; assembly: GCA_903856085.1. GTDB lineage: Bacteria > Omnitrophota > Omnitrophia > Omnitrophales > Aquincolibacteriaceae > Aquincolibacterium > Aquincolibacterium lacustre. The sequence continues at coordinate 28,917 of CAIOAT010000047.1, forward strand.
ACACTCGGCAGCGTGCGCTTATAATTAGCACCGTTTTTCATTTATTGCTACGGGTTAACGGTGCAATACTGCAAACCCGTAAAATCAATAATGACGCAGTATTAGCGGGAATTTGAAATGTTTCCCCCCGTAATCTTCAATGCTCACAGCGGATATATATCCCAGGAGGCATCACATGGCGTTAAAAGTCGGCATCAATGGTTTTGGGCGTATCGGACGTTTGGTATTTCAGGCGATCTGTGATCAGGGATTGCTGGGTAAAGAAATTGACGTTGTCGCAGTGGTGGATATCTCGACGGACGCGGACTATTTCGCATATCAGATCAAGTATGATTCGGTTCACGGACGCTTCAAGCACGCCGTGACTACGGAAAAGAGCAACCCCGCTGCAGAAGATGCAGACACGCTTGTCGTCAACGGACACAAAACAAAGTGCGTCATGGCTACCAAGACCCCGGATCAGCTTCCATGGAAAGCCCTCGGCGTGGATTATGTCATCGAATCCACCGGCCTTTTTACGGACTCCGAAAAAGCGAAGCTTCATCTCGCGGCCGGTGCCAAGAAGGTTATTATCAGCGCTCCCGGCAAAGGGGAAGTGAAAACGCTTGTGATTGGTGTCAATGAACAAGAATATGACAGCGCCAAGCATAACATCGTCTCCAACGCCTCCTGCACCACGAATTGCCTTGCGCCGCTCGTGCACGTGCTTCTCAAGGAAGGTATCGGGATCGAGACCGGTCTTATGACCACAATCCACTCTTATACTGCAACCCAAAAAACCGTGGACGGTCCTTCGAAGAAAGATTGGCGCGGCGGCCGCGCGGCGGCGATCAATATCATCCCGTCTTCTACCGGTGCGGCGAAAGCCGTCGGCGAAGTGTTGCCGGCGACCAAAGGGAAGCTCACGGGCATGGCGTTCCGGGTTTCAACTCCGGACGTTTCCGTAGTCGACCTCACGTTCCGCTCTTTAAAAGATACCTCGATCGAAGAGATCGATGCGCTTCTCAAAAAAGCCTCCCAGTCCTATCTGAAGGGCATCCTCGGCGTTACGGCGGAAGAAGTCGTCTCAACCGATTTCATCCATGACGAACGTTCTTCGATCTACGATTCGCTGGCGACGCTCCAAAATAACTTGAAGGGTGAAAAGCGTTTCTTTAAGCTCGTCTCCTGGTATGACAACGAATGGGGCTATTCGAACCGTGTGGTCGATCTCATTCGTTTCATGGCTAAAAAAGACGGCGCTAAGTAAGCAGCTCACCGACTAAGACCTCGACTATGAAAAAGAAAACGGTTAAAGATATCGACGTTCGCGGCAAACGCATCCTCATGCGTGTGGATTTCAATGTGCCTATGAAAGATGGCGTGGTGCAGGATGATACCCGTATCAAGGCCGCATTGCCCTCGATCAAGTATGTCCTTGAGCAGGGAGCCAAAAGCCTGGTGCTCATGTCCCATTTAGGCGATCCCAAGAAGGATATTCCGAAGGCTAAGGAGAAAGCGGAAAAGGATGGCAAGCCGTTCGATGAAAATAAATTTGTCGAAGGTAAATTTAAGATGGCGCCTGTGGCTGTTCGGCTTGCCAAACTGATCGGGAAAGATGTCAAGCTTGCGCCGGCGTGTATGGGGCCCGAGACTGAAGCGATGGTCAAGGCTATCCCGCAGGGCGGCATTCTGATGCTTGAGAACACCCGTTTTCACAATGAAGAAACTTCCAAGGATGTGGCGGAACGTGAAAAAATGGCAAAAGCGCTGGCGCAGTACGGCGATATTTTTGTCAATGATGCGTTTGGTTCCGCACACCGCGCTCACGCCTCGACTGAGACGGTCGCGAAGTATCTGCCGGCCGTAGCCGGATTCCTGATGGAAAAGGAATTGGATTATCTTCAAGAGAAAGTCGTCGATAATCCGGCGCGTCCTTTTGTTGCCATCATCGGCGGTGCCAAGGTTTCTTCCAAGATCGCGGTGCTTGAAAGTCTGCTTACGAAGGTGGATCGGCTTATTGTCGGCGGCGGTATGGCCTACACGTTCCTGAAAGCTAAGGGACTTTCGGTCGGCAACTCGCTTGTGGAAGAGGATATGATCGACACCGCACGGCAGATCCTGCAGAAAGCCTACGAATCGCATATTTATCTTTATCTTCCGATCGATCATATCGTCACCACAGAGTTTTCCGCGGATGCCGAGGCCAAGCATGTGGCTCGCGGTAATATCGAGGCAAACCAAATGGGGATGGATATCGGTCCGCTTACGATCGATAAATTCAAAGGCGCGCTCAAGGGCGCCAGGACTGTTTTCTGGAACGGTCCTGTCGGTGTCTTCGAATTTCCGAAATTTGCCAACGGTACCATGGCTCTTGCGAAAGCGATCTCGGAACTTCCGGATTGCGTGACTGTGATCGGCGGCGGGGATTCGGTTGCTGCGGTCAATCAATCAGGCGTCGCGGATAAAATCTCTCATATTTCCACGGGGGGCGGCGCGTCGCTTGAACTTGTGGAAGGAAAAGTGCTGCCCGGGGTGGCCGCGCTTCTTGACAAGTAAACAAATACCGTTTCTCATTTATTTGAACGGGTTTAAAATATAATAAAAGAAAGAGCGGACCTTATGAAAAAAAGACCCTTGATTGCCGGAAACTGGAAAATGTACAAGACGGCCTCTGAAGCTGTCACGCTTGTTCAGACGCTCAAAGCGGCCGCACACACGGTCTCAAACGTTACAATCGTGATCTGTCCGCCTTTTACGGCCCTCAGCGAAGTTTCCAAGGTCCTGAAGGATACGTCGATCAACCTGGGAGCTCAGAACATGTATTGCGCTCCGGAAGGCGCGTTCACAGGCGAGATTTCACCGACGATGCTTAAAGACAGCGGCTGTCGTTACGTGATCCTCGGGCATTCCGAACGCCGCCAATATTTCAAAGAGGATGATATCTTGATCCATGAAAAAGTGAAGACCGCTCTCAAATACAGTATCATTCCGATCGTGTGCGTCGGTGAAACGCTTGCGGAAAGGGACGCCAAGAAGCATTTCGATGTTGTCAAAACGCAATTCGACGAATCACTCGGCCATCTCGAAAAAGAGGAAATCGCCAAAGTCGTCGTCGCCTACGAACCGGTGTGGGCTATTGGCACGGGGAAAACCGCAACCCCGGACCAAGCCGAGCAGATGCATTCTTATATCCGCCGTCTTCTCAATGAACGTTACAGCCAAGAGGTCGGTAACCGCATTCCGATTCTTTATGGGGGGAGCGTCAAACCGGACAACACGAAATCCTTGATGGAAAAACCCAATATCGACGGCGCCCTGGTCGGAGGCGCATCCCTTAAGGCCGAATCATTCGCGCAGATCATCCAGGAAGCTCAACAAACTTACGAATTGGGGATTCACTCATGAACCTTCTTATTGTTTGCATTCACGTCGTCGTTTGTTTCGTCCTGATTCTCGTCATTTTGCTCCAGGCCGGTCGAGGACAAGGGCTCACGGGAGCCAGTTTCGGCGGAAACGTTCAGTCTCTTTTTGGAACGAAAGCTTCATCGTTCCTTACCAAGGCTACGAGCGTTTGTGCGATCATCTTTCTTTTTACGTGCATCGGATTGAATATTATCGAGGTCCAAAAGAGCCGTTCGCTTTTCAAATCTCCGAGTTCTCAAGCGCCTCTTGATATCGAACAGATCAAGAAAGCGCTTGCGAAGGTCAACAAGACCCGCGCCGCTGGAACAACCACGGCAATCAAGACCGTGACGGTCCCGAAAACCGATGCCCAAAAAGTCGCCGAGGCCTCGAAAGCTGAAGCTGCGAAGCTTGCGGAAACTCTTAAAACAGAAGTTGTCACCACCGCGAAGGCGACGGCTAAGAAATCCTAGCCGTTCTTACGGTCCTTCTGCCCGATGCGGACCCTATGAAAGTCTCCGAACCGGAAATCGGAGCTTTGCGTTATATCAAGGGTGTCGGTCCCAAGCGTTCCCTTGTTTTTCAAAAGATTGGCATTCATTCGGTTCGTGATCTGCTCTATCTTTTCCCTCGTCGTTACGAAGATCGCTCCCATTTCGCCGCGCTCAACAACCTGCCCATGAATGAGCCCATTACATGCCGAGGCGAGATTGTGGATGTGAAATTCAAACCCATCCGCGGCATGCCTCTCGTCGAAGTTTTGATCGGCGATGATGTCGGGACCTTGCGCGCTGTCTGGTTCAATCAGCCTTACTTAAAGAAACTTTTTCTTTGCGGCCAGCAGGTCATTCTTTATGGCAAAGTCGAGCTCTACCAAAAGCGAATCCAGATGTCGAATCCGGAATTCGAGATCGTAGAGAGTTCCGAAGCCGAATCCATCCACACCGGGCGCATCACACCGATTTATCCGCTGACCGAAGGACTTTTCCAGAGATCCCTCCGCACCACGCTCAAAGAAGCTATCGAGCATCATCTGGAGGGTTCTGTCACGGACATGCTACCGCCAGAATTGCGAAGTGAACTCGATCTCATGACGCTCGACCGCGCCCTTCGTGAAATGCATCTTCCGAGCTCCTTCGAAGAGCTCGGAAAAGCGCGCCGGCGCATCGTCTTCGATGAGTTCTTCTCTTTTGAGCTACAGCTTTTTTTGAAGGTCAAAGCAATTCGCGCACAGTATCCAGCTCATGCATTTAAAATTCATCCGGACCTGATGCATGAATTCAAGCGTTCCCTGCCATTCGAACTCACGAAAAGCCAAGAACAAGCGATCTTGGATCTTGTGAAGGATCTGGGACAAACGGTACCCATGAACCGTCTTCTGCAAGGGGATGTGGGGTCAGGGAAAACAGTAGTCGCGGCGTTCGCATTTTTCGCGGCGTATCGATCGGGACTTCAATCCGCGTTTCTCATTCCGACCGAGATCCTTGCGGAACAGCATTACCGGACACTTTTGAAATTTCTGGAACCCGTGGGGATCCGCCTCGAACTTTTGACCAAAAGCACAGAGGCCGACAAGCGTGTGCGGCTTATCGCGGACCTTAAACAGGGGAAAGTTCCCGTCGTGGTCGGAACGCACGCTCTTTTGCAAGAGGACGTCCGGTTCAAGGACCTGGGGCTTCTCGTAGTCGATGAACAGCATAAATTCGGCGTGCATCAACGTAACCAGCTTTTACAAAAAATACCGAGACCGCATCAGCTTGTAATGACCGCCACGCCGATCCCGCGGACTCTGGCTCTCACTGTCTACGCAGATCTGGACATTTCGGTTATGAAAGAGCTGCCGAAGGGCCGACAGCCAATCAAGACTTACTGGATCACCCGAAAAAAACAATCCGAGATCTTTGAGCGCGTAGCCGCCCGGATCCAAAAGGGGGAGCAGGCCTATATTGTGTTCCCTCTCATCGAGGAAACTGAGAAAAAGGATTTGCTGGCCGCGAAAAAAGAGTTCGAACGTCTTCGAAAAACTGTATTTAAGAAATTTCAGCTGGGACTGGTTCATGGCAAGCTGGATCGCCCGGAGAGGGAAGCGATCATGCGTGCCTTTTCCAGAAATGAGATCGATGTCCTTGTCGCGACTTCCGTGATCGAAGTCGGCGTGGATCAGCCCAATGCCACGATGATGATTATCGAGAATGCTGAGCGGTTTGGGCTCGCGCAGCTCCACCAATTGCGCGGGCGTATCGGTCGCGGCAAACTCGAATCGGAGTGTTTTCTCTTTGGCGAACCCACGACCGACGAGGGAAAGATGCGCCTCAGACTTCTCACCAAACTGAACGACGGATTTCTTATCGCGGACGAAGATCTGAAACTTCGCGGGCAGGGAGATCTTTGGGGAACCCGTCAATCCGGGGAGCCTCTTTTTCGCGTCGCACATCCGATCAACGATGAGGCCATCCTGCTTCAAGCGAGGAGAGAAGCTCAAAAATTGATCGCTGGAATTCCCGGGGTCTCACCCCAAAAAACTCCCGCGTGGGTCCAAAAATATCTCGAACAAATGCCCAAAACCGATTAGACTACGACCATGCGTATTATTAGCGGAAAATTTAAATCGCGGAAGATTGATTTCCCCAAGAACAAGCTGACCCGTCCGATGACGGACCGGACCAAGGAAACGCTTTTCAATATCGTGGGCTCGTTTGTCTTCGGAAAGCACATTCTGGATCTTTATGCTGGGTCGGGAAGTCTTGGATTGGAATCTATAAGTCGCGGCGCAATCAGTGCGACTTTTGTCGATCAGGCGCCGTGGGCCAAGAAAATTATCGAGAAGAATTTGGAAAGTCTCGGGGTTAGCAACCAAGGCACGATCCTTATGACGGATATGCTTCCGGCCATCAAGAGGCTCGAGAAAAGCGGACAAGGATTTTCTCTGATTTTCGTGGATCCTCCATTCATGAAAGGCTTGGTCAAAAAGACGTTGATGAGGCTGGATACGTCTGATATAGTCCTGCCTTTCGCGCAAGTGGTTGTGGGGCATATGTGGCGGGAAGAGCTGCCGAATGCCGAGTTGAAGAACCTCAAATGGGTCCGCACAAAACGGATCGGGCAAGCCTGCCTTTCATTCTTTTTCCGATTGGAATCAACAAATGAAAAAACGAAAAGCTATATATCCGGGGAGCTTTGATCCCGTTACGTTCGGTCATCTGGATCTGATCGAACGGGCTCTCAACCTCTTCGACGAACTGATCGTGGTCGTCGCCTCAAATCCTTCGAAAAAGACCCTTTTTACGGCGGAGGAGCGTGTGAGTTTCTTAAAAACGGCGCTCAAACATCGCCCCCAGGTGAAAGTGAAAAGTTCGGAAGGCTTGACGGTCCGTCTTGCGGTGAAAGAAAAAGCGTTCACGCTCATTCGGGGCATCCGGGCGACCTCGGATTTCGATTATGAGTTTCAGATGGCCCTTACGAACCGCAAGCTAGCTTCCAAGATCGATACGATGTTCCTCATGCCGTCCGAATCGCATTTTTATCTTTCCTCGCGTCTCATTAAAGAGGTCGCTCAGTTGGGCGGGGATGTGACGCGTTACGTCCCGGCCCTGGTCGCCGACAGGATCAAAAAAAAGTTTTCTAGGGTCGGGGCGCGTTAACGCCGCAAGACATTTTAATTTGGGGTATGCGGCATAGTGCTGTTTATCCCTGGAATCAAATGGAGAGTGGCTCTAATATGAAATTGATCCTTTCGGAATTTGAGGAGGGCGTTTCGATCCCTGTTCAGGGGTCTTATGATGCGAAGACGATTGAGGTGGAGTTCCCGGACATGCTTTATACGGCGCCTATTCTTCTGAACGGAGAAGCTGAAAAAAACGGCGGTATGCTTCGTTTGCAGGGAACTCTGAGGACTGCGGTCCAACGGATCTGCGGAAAATGCCTGAAGGAAAAGAACGAAGATTTATCCTTTGATGTGGATTGGATCTTTGATCTCTCAGGCTTGGATGCGATTGAACCGCTTGAGAATGTGCGTGAGCTATTGATCGTTGAACATCCGCTCGTGCATCTGTGCAAGGAGGACTGTCGCGGACTTTGTCCTCATTGCGGCATCGATCTCAATGAAGGCGCTTGCAATTGTAAAGAAAATGGCTATCATGCTTCCCCAGTCATCATAAAAAAAGAGAAATCCAAGAAGGAGCGACATCATGGCACATCCTAAGAGAAAACATTCGAATACGCGCTCGCGGCTACGCCGGGCCAACGATTTTTTGGTCCCGAAGTCTCGTTCGCAGTGTGCGCAATGCGGCGCGTTCATCCTGCCTCATCGCGTCTGCACTTCCTGCGGCTTCTATAAAGGGAAGTTGGTGAAGGTGATCAAGGTCAAGACTCGGGAGAAGGAATAACCCGCATGATCCGGATCGCTCTGGACGGAATGGGCGGGGATTATGCCCCGCAGGTCGTGGTGGAAGGTGCTGTTATGGCCGCCAACGACTTTGAACATCTAGAAATCGTTCTCGTCGGCCAAACCGCTGCTCTCAAGAGGGAGTTGAATAAGCATAAGGTTCTTGGCGGCAAGATCGTTCTCCTGGAAGCAAGCGAGGTCATCGGCATGGGAGAATCGCCGGTCGCCGCGCTCCGCAAGAAAAAAGATTCCTCGATCGGCGTCTGTATCGACCTTTTGAAGAAAAAGGATTGTGCCGCGGCCGTTTCTGCAGGGAACACAGGTGCTATGGTCGCTGCCTCCACGCTTCATCTCGGCATGTTGCCCGGGATCAAGCGTCCCGGGATCGCCATTGCAACGCCAACACTCCACGGTATGTCGGTCACCGCGGATGTGGGCGCTAACTTGAATCCCTCCGCTTATGAACTTTTCCAGTACGCAATCATGGCGGATGTGTTTGCCCGAAGCATCCTCAAGAAGAAACGCCCAACGATTGGACTTCTTAATATCGGAGAAGAAGAATCCAAGGGCACTGAAGTCATCAAGGAAACCTACAAACTTCTTCGCGAATCCACGCTAAACTTCATCGGGAACATTGAAGGGCGCGATTTCTTTACAGGGAAAGCGGATTGCATCATCTGTGACGGCTTTGTCGGCAATGTGGTGCTCAAGATGATTGAAAGTGTTTTGGAGACCTCGGTCGCGCTCATCGGCCGTGAGCTTCGCAAGAATCCCATCACTTCGATCGCCGCTTGGCTTTTGAAACCCGCTCTTTCCTCGATCCGAAAAGAAACGGACTATGAGGAAGCCGGGGGCGCGCCGCTTCTCGGCGTGGACGGAAACGTCATTATCAGTCACGGCATCTCTTCCGCTCTCGCCATCCGCAATGCGATCCGTGTCGCGGGAGAGCTTGTCACCACACGCGTCAATGCACAGATCGTGGAAGCCATCACCCCATACCTGAATCATGCCGTTACGCCCGTGCCTCCGGGTGAACGTAAGCCCAGTAATGCGTAATTAATTTAATCTCGTAACGATCCCAAAAGGAAACATGACAGCACCTTATCGTGCAGCTATTACAGGGCTCGGAGCATATCTGCCCGAGAAAGTTTTAACGAATGCGGATATCGAAAAGATCGTCGATACCACGGATGAATGGATCCGTACGCGGACGGGCATTTGTGAGCGCCGGGTCGCTGCCCCGGATCAGGCCACAAGTGATCTCGCTTTGCCGGCGGCGCAGGAAGCTTTAAAAAACGCCGGCATTACTCCTCAGGATCTGGATCTCATCATTGTTGCGACTACGTCGCCGGACATGATCTTTCCCTCGGCCTCCTGTTATCTCCAGGCGAAACTCGGCGCTTCTTGCGGAGCTTTTGATCTCGCAGCCGCCTGCTCCGGCTTTGCTTATGCCCTTGCTGTAGCGGAAGGATTTGTGAAATCCGGTATTTATAAAAATGTGCTGGTCGTCGGAGCCGAAACGATCACAAGATTCATCAACTGGAAGGATCGCGGGACCTGCGTCCTTTTTGGTGATGGCGCCGGAGCGGCTGTCGTTTCAAGGTCCAAAGACGGACATGGAATCTTGGCGTCTTACCTGGGCGCGGATGGCAATGAAAGTGAAATACTCCAGATTCCTGCGGGGGGATCCCGAATCCCACCGAGTGCTGAGAGCGTCGCGAATGGCCAACATTATATCCGCATGGCCGGCCCGGAACTTTTTAAGATCGCGGTCAAAACCATGGAACAAGCTGTTCTTAAGGTTCTGGAGCGCGAGAACCTTCAAGTAAAAGACATTAACTGTCTCATTCCGCATCAGGCGAATAATCGCATCCTTCAAGCCGTTGCGGAACGTCTCAAGATCGCTCCCGAGAAAGTTTTTATCAATGTGGATCGTTACGGCAATATGTCGAGTGCTTCCACGGTGGTCGCTCTTTATGAAGCTGTGAAAACCGGCGCAGTTAAGAAGGGGGACTATGTTGTCCTCGTCGCATTCGGCGGCGGTCTCACCTGGGGCGCGAGCCTGATCAAGTGGTAGCTTGTCTATGACCAAACCTATTGGTTTCCTATTTCCGGGGCAAGGCGCGCAATTCGTGGGTATGGGCAAAGATCTTTATGCTGAGAGCCTTGCCGCTCGCGAACTTTATAAAAAAGCCGACGAGATCCTGGGATATCCCATCAGCCAATTCTGTTTCGACGGACCTGAAACAGAATTGACGCGCACCCTTTATGCTCAAACCGGCATTCTTGTCACCAGTCTTGCAGCGTTGGCCGCACTGCGTGAAAAAGATACGGATCTTCAGCCTTCGATCGTTGCGGGTTTAAGTTTAGGTGAGTTCACTGCTTTGACCGCATCGGGAGCGATCTCCTTTGAAGATGCGTTGAAACTTGTGCAAGTCCGCGCTGAAGCCATGGAGGATGCGGCCAAAAATAATCCGGGAACCATGGCTTTCGTCATGGGCCTCACGATCGAGCAATGCATGGACGTAGCCCGGGAAGCAGGTTGCGAGGTCGCAAATCTTAATGCTCCGGATCAGACGGTGCTTTCAGGAGCTCTCCAGGCGATTGAACAGGCCTGCAAAATCGCAGAAACTAAAGGCGCTAAACGTGCGATGCCTCTTAAAGTCGGCGGTGCCTTTCATTCGTCCCTTATGGGGGAGGCTAAATCGCGGCTTGAGGATGCGCTTGCTCATACCCCGATCCATGAACCTAAGTGTGCTTTTATCCCCAATGTTACCGCTCTAAAAGTTTCTAATCCGGAAGAGATACGATCCTTACTTGCGAAGCAGCTGACGAGTTCGGTTCAGTGGGTCCGGACGATGGCAACCGCCAAGGAATCCGGGATTACGACTTATCTGGAAATCGGTCCTGGGAAAATACTCAAAGGACTGGCGCGTAAGTGTCAGCCAGAACTCGAAGTCTTTTCATTTTGTAGCGTGGCCGATTTTAAAGGCCTGGAATCGCTTACGGGGTTGGCAAAATCGTAACAATCATAACAATAAGGAGATAAATCATGATGCTGAAAGATAAAGTCGCGCTTGTCACCGGTGCCGGTCGCGGGATCGGCCAAGCGATCGCCCTTGCGTTCGCAAAAGAGGGCGCTATTTTGGTCCTTTCGGACCTCAAAACCGAGTTTTTGACAGAGACCGAAGCCCTTGCAAAACAGGCGGGATCCCCGAAATGCATTTTGACGCAAGCCAATGTGGCTAATGGAGATGAAGTGGACCAAGTTGTCAAAATTGCCCTTGACACGTTTGAGCGCATCGATATACTCGTCAACGTTGCGGGCATCACGAAGGACGGATTGCTCGCGACCATGTCCGAACAGGACTGGGACGATGTTCTTTCGATCAATTTGAAGAGCGCATTCCTCTTCACCAAGGCGTGCGCAAGGCCCATGATGAAGCAGCGTGCTGGAGTGATCATCAATATCGCTTCCATCATTGGGATCGCCGGGAACGCTGGGCAGGCGAATTACGCAGCCTCCAAAGGCGGCATGATCGCCCTGACGAAGAGCACCGCGAAAGAGTTGGCCAAACGGAATATCCGGGCCAACGCGATCGCCCCGGGGTTCATCAAGAGTAAGATGACCGACAAGCTTCCGCCGGATCTGGTCGAGAAAATGAAGGAACGGATCGGGCTAAGGCGTCTCGGAGAGCCTCAAGATGTAGCGAATGTTGCCGTATTTCTGGCATCGGAAGCTTCAGCCTATGTCACCGGTCAGACGATCGTCGTGGACGGTGGGCTCGTACTCTGATTCGATTATCACGCAATAAAGCTTTAAATCATTAAAGGAGGAAACATCAATGGGCGTTCAAGAAAAGATCACAGAAATTATCGTCGAGCAACTTGGTGTGAAGCCTGAGGAAGTCGTTCCCGAAGCATCTTTCGTAGATGATCTCGGTGCGGATTCTTTAGACACCGTCGAGTTGGTCATGGCCTTCGAAGAAGAGTTTGGTGCGGAAATTCCGGACGAAGATGCCGAAAAACTCCAGACCGTTGGGGATGCCATTAAGTACGTCTCGGAAAAGACGAGCCAGAAGTAGTCGGCCCGTTCTTTCAATCCTAAAAATCCTTCTACCTAAGGAAGTACAACTATCATGCGTCGTGTAGTTATTACCGGTATTGGCATGATTACGCCTGTGGCCAATACGGCCGAAGAATCTTGGCATGGCTTTTTGAAAGGCAAGAGCGGGACGGGTCCTCTGACCCAGATCGACTCGACGCCTTTCAATTCCAAGGTCGCTGCCGAAGTTAAGAACTTCGAGCCCACCAAGTACATGTCCCTGAAAGAGATCAAAAAGACGGATATCTTTGTCCAGTTCGGTGTCGCTACAGCTAAGATGGCTATGGAAGACGCCAAGTTGGACATTTCCAAGGTCGACGCACATCGCGTTGGTATTCTGGTCGGTTCGGGAATCGGCGGACTTCGCGTGATTGAGGAGCAGCATCGTCAGATGATGGAAAAAGGACCTGGTCGTATTTCTCCCTTCCTGATTCCGATGCTTATTGTGAATATGGCTCCCGGGGCGATTTCGATCGCTTTGGGGCTCAAAGGACCCAGCACTTGCGTGGCAACGGCCTGCGCAACGGGCTCTAATGCCATAGGAGATGCTTTCAAAATCATTCAGCGCAACGAAGCGGATATCATGTTTGCCGGCGGGACGGAATCATGCATCACAAATCTCGGATTTGGCGGCTTCGATGCGATGAAAGCTTTAAGCACTCACAACGAAAATCCAGCGACTGCCTCGCGCCCGTTCGATAAGACGCGCAGCGGGTTCGTGATGGGCGAGGGCTGTGCGGTTCTGATCATGGAAGAGCTGGAGCACGCGAAAAAACGTGGGGCCAAGATTTACGCAGAAATGGCGGGTTACGGAATGACATCTGACGCGAGTCATATTACGGCTCCGGACCCAAGCGGGGAAGGTGCCGCCCGCTGCATGGTGATCGCCATGAAAGATGCAGGCATCCGGCCCGAAGACGTCGACTACATCAACGCCCACGGAACCTCGACGCCTTTAAACGATAAGGTCGAGACCTTGGCCATCAAGAAAGCCTTGGGGGAAGATGTCGCGCGCAAGGTAAGGATCAGCTCGACGAAATCCATGACCGGACATCTCCTGGGAGCAGCCGGTGCCGTCGAAGGTGCGGTTTGCGTGTTGGCTATACGCGATCAGATTGTTCCGCCGACGATCAATTACAAACATCCAGACCCGGATTGCGATCTAAATTACGTTCCGAACGAAGCTCAAGCCTGCCGCGTTCGTTTCACTTTGTCGAACTCGTTGGGTTTTGGGGGGCATAACGCCTGTGTCGCATTCAAAGCGTATCAGGAATAGGCCTTATTTTCTCTCTTCAGACAGTACCCTTTTCTGCCGAAATAATAGCTGTAAGAGTTAACCCTAAAGGGGATCAGCTCTATCCTAAGAGCGTGCCAGCATGCGCCTTAAAAAACTTGAGCTTCTAGGTTTCAAATCCTTCGCCGAAAAAACCGAGGTTGCCTTTGACCAAGGGGTCACTTGCATCGTCGGTCCTAACGGTTGTGGTAAGAGCAATGTCTCTGACGCTATCCGTTGGGTTCTGGGCGAGCGTAGCGCTAAACTTTTGCGCGGCTCGACCATGGAAGATGTTATCTTCAACGGAACTGAAGTCCGAAAACCCCTTGCTTTTGCCGAAGTCTCCCTCACGATCGATAATGCGGACCGTGGCATGCCGATCGAATATAACGAAGTCACGCTCACGCGTCGTCTTTACCGCACCGGCGAAAGTGAATATCTTCTCAACAAGACTCAATGCCGCCTCAAAGATATCCAGGATCTGATCCTCGACACCGGAATAGGATCATCTTCTTATTCTATGATCGAACAGGGAAGGATCGACTACATCCTCAAGGCTGACCCCGAAGAACGCCGTTTCCTCATTGAAGAAGCTGCGGGTATTGCCAAGTATAAGGTCAAGAAGGACGAATCGATTCGCAAGCTCGAACGCACGGAAGAGAATTTGAAACGGCTTCAGGATATTGTTTTCGAAGTTCAAAAAAATATTCAGTACGCCGAGCGTCAGGCTAAACGCGCTGAACGTTACAAGCTCGAGCTCGAACGCCTTAAAACGCTTGAGATTAAACGCGCTTTTCATGACCAGCGTCAGATCGAGCAAAAAAAACTCGACCTCACACAAAGCTTCCAGTCCAAAAAAGACGAACTCACGTCTCTTGAGTTAACACTCCAAGCACAGCATCAAACGATCGAGGATCAAGAAACCCGTGTTCGAGGGATTGGTCAGCGCTGCCATGTTAAAGAGGGCGAGCGCTATCAGGCCCTTGCGCAGATTGAGACGAACGATCAAAAACTCCAATTTATCCGGGACAAACGCGTGGAGCTTGCCCAACAGCGTGGCCAGTTACTTCAAGAGCAGGCCCAGTTGCGCCAAGCGATCGAAGCTGCTGCCACTCAAAAAAATGAGCTTCAGAAACTTCTAAAAACCCGGGAAAGTGAAAGCTCCCAGGTTCAAACGCGCCTCGCGGAAGTTACGCAGGAACTTCAGCGACAGGAGTCTCTGATCCAGGAAGCCAAGAGCGCCCTTGAAACAGCCCGAAGAGAATTTTTTGAAGCTGCTCAAATCACGACCCAAGCCCGCAACGAATTCCACCGCACCAAAGCCCTCGGTGAGAATTTAGAATCGCAGCATCGCCGGGAACAAGCTAATTCAAGCCGTCTTGCCGAGCAAATCGCGGCTTGGAATGAAAAATCGAAACTTTGTCTTCAGTCGCTTGAGCGTACGAACTCCGAGCTTCAGAATACCCTGAGCGGTCATCAGGGGCTTCGGGCCACCACCCATGCTTTTGAGCATGAGCTCGCAGAGCTCCGTAAACAGGCGCATGAGACTCGACTTGCGCTTCGTGAAAAGGAATCCCGGCTTCACACGCTCACGGAGATGGAAGGTGTGAGTTCCAACGCATTCCAGGAATTTCTAACCGAGGCGACGCAACAGGTTCCGGGGCTTGTCCGGAGTCTTCAGGAAGTCGTGAAAGTTCAAGAAGGCTATGAGTGGGCCATCGATGTGGCTCTGGGGCAATTCGCTAGATCCCTGGTTGCTGGAGACGTAGCGACCGCCCGGACACTCGTAGAACGATTGAATGCCAAGCATTCCCTTGCTACCGGGATATTTCTTAAAGCTCAAACTCCATTCTCTCCAGAAGCCTCCCAGCACTACGCGTCTTTTGGATTTCGCCCCCTTGCCGACTTTGTTCAGATTGAATCTGGATTTGAAGGAATTTTTGGAAATGTTTTTATCAGCGAAACATTTCCGCTCCATCAGCTGGAGGAGCTCCTCGCAGCGTCCATTCCAGCCAATCTTGTTTCGCGTGACGGTCTTTTCTTGAGTTCTGACCGCAGACTCTTTTTTTGGAACGATCAGAGTCGCTCTCAGTTCTTTTTTTCACGAGATTCTGAAACATCGAAGATCCGCGGCGAAATCGTAACGCTCACGTCGGAAGCGCAAGAAAAAGAAATGAAGATTGGTTACCTTGAAGCCGAACTCGTGACCTTGCGTGCCCAAGGAACTGAAGTAGACGAACAGAAAACGTCGACCCTTGTTGAAAAAGAATCGCTCGAGAGTGAGAAGAAGAACATTGAAGAGCGTCTTCTGGGGTTTAAATCCGAAAAAGAATTGTCCGTTTCTGAGATCCGTGATCTGGAACAAGAGACCGAGCAGGTTCGAGTCACTCTCGAACAAGTTCAGACGTCTCTGACTCAAAGGGAACAGGAAGAATCAAGGTTTGGGGAGATCCAGCACCAGAAGGAGAAAGACCTAGAGCAGAACACAATCGCCCGTGAAGAAGTCCTGAACGTGGTCCGGCAATGCCAGACGCAGGCCGAGCAATTCCAACAGGGAATGCGACACCTTGAGGAATCCTTGAGACTTGTCGGAGAGCACGCCCAAAAAGACCAGGAGAGGGAAGCCTTTCTTGAACAGGGGAAAGAACGCATCGCATCAAAAGAACAGGAGTTGGACCAGGAGGAGGTTGTGTGCGTCCGTCTTGCCGAGGAACACCAGCAGCGGCTGCATGCCGTAGATGTTGATCTTGAATTGCTACGCAAAGATCAGCGGGAGCAGGAAGAACTGCTGACGGGGCAGCGTCACTCTTTGGATCAACTGATTCACTCTCAAAAGGTTCTGCAGGAAGAAGAGCACCATATCTCACTCCAGCAGATGGACCTCGACTATCAGCTCAAGAATGTGGGGGAACGGCTCCTGCAGCGCTACCGGCTGAATCTTTCAGAACTTAATTCGCAGGATTTTGTTTTTACGGAAGAAGAATTATCCTCCGCCGCGGAGACGATCACGGCGCTTCAAACGAAGGTCGATTCCCTTGGTACGGTCAACCTCCTCGCCATCGAGGAATACCAGGAATTGAAAACGCGCTACGATTTTCTTTTAGCCCAGCAAAAGGACCTCGACGATGCGCGGAATTCTCTCATGGAAGCCATTCGCAAGATCAATCAAACCACCAAACAGCTTTTCGAGGATACCTTCAAGCAGGTTCAGGAAACCTTCAAACAATATTACCAGATACTTTTCCGCGGCGGTGAAGCGCGGATCTTCCTGATCGACGAAGCGCATCCCCTCGAATCGGGGATTGATATTGTCGTGCGCCCTCCTGGAAAGAAGTTGCAGAATATGTCGCTGCTTTCAGGAGGAGAGAAGGCCTTGACCGCTGTGGCACTTCTTTTTGCGCTTTTTAAGATCAAGCCGTCGCCTTTCTGTCTTTTGGATGAGATTGATGCCCCTCTCGACGAAGCTAATATTGACCGCTTCTTGGCGGTGCTCAACACGTTCATTGAGCAATCGCAATTCATCATTATCACGCATAACCGTAAGACTATCGCCATGGGGGATTCTCTCTACGGTGTTACCATGGAAGAACCCGGCATCTCCAAGATCGTCTCTGTCAAAGTGCGTTCCGGCGATGAATCCCTGCCCGGCGAAGATCTTCACCCGAAAGTTGCCGCCGAGGTCGAGGCCGATGCTTCGGCCGCCGAACCTACGGATACCGTCAGCGCTTGAGCATTCCGAATTACCTAACCCTTTTCCGAATCCTTCTCACCCCAGTTTTTTTTATTTCACTTGTTTCTTACACTCCGGAAAAAGAAGGTTTTCGCCTCATCGCCCTCGCGATCTTCGTGGTCGCCGCCCTGACCGACGCGCTCGACGGACTTTTAGCCCGGTTCCTGAAACAACGAACAGCGTTGGGACAAATGTTGGATCCTCTTGCGGACAAAATACTCCTCGTGAGTGCTTTTATAGGCCTTCTTTTTGTGCCCACGCTTCCTTTTCGTCCGCCACTTTGGATCACGATCACAATTATCTTTCGCGACATGATCCTTCTCTTTGGCTTTCTCACCCTGAACTTTGCCGCCGTGAAGATTGAGGTGCAACCCAACCTCTGGGGAAAACTAACGACCGTATCCCAAATGCTCCTTTTATGTTTCATCCTCCTCGAATGGCCGGTTGCAATCCCGCTGGCATTTCTCACGGTGACATTCACAATCGTCTCAGGCATCATCTACATCACGCGGGGGTTAAAGTTTCTCCAATGAACAACCTTTTCTTGTCCGCTTTCTTTATTCTCGCGGCTTATCTCCTAGGCTCTGTTCCATTCGGTCTCATCGCCGGGCTCAAAGTGAAAGGCCTGGATATCCGGGAGCATGGCAGCAAGAATATCGGCGCAACTAACGTTTTCCGCGTAGTTGGGAAAAAGTGGGGGATCTTGGTCCTTTTTCTAGACGTCCTCAAAGGTTATATGGCCTGCATTCTTCCGGCTTTATTCGGCAAAAGTTTTGCTCTCCCGTTCCAATTGCTTCTGGGTATTAGCGCCATTCTGGGACATAGCTTCCCGGTCTGGCTCAAGTTTAAGGGCGGGAAGGGTGTGGCGACCTCGCTTGGAGTGTTCCTGGCTATCGCCTGGCTTCCGACGCTTATCACGTTCGGCCTCTGGATCCTTTGCTTCACGGTCACCCACATCATCTCATTTTCTTCGCTTGTGGCCGCCGTGGTTTTCCCAATCATGATCGCCTGGCGCTATGCAGGCACCCCTGGGTTCCGATTTCTTCTGCCTATCAGCATCATTTTGACCGTTTTTATCCTCTATACCCACCGCGCCAACATCCAACGCCTCCGTCAAGGGATCGAAAAAAAGCTTTTTTGACTTTCTTCTTGACAATCACTTATAATCATATATTATTTCCAAAAAGATAATATTCTATAGCGTCGCATTCGCGTAAATTGTCTTTACAGGAGAAGGGCGGCCCGATAGAATTTTGAAACTAAAGTCTTTCTAAAGGAGAAAAATTATGAGCGCTCGAAAAGCATCAGAGAAATCTACCGCAGCGGAAGTCAAAAAATCCACGGACAAACAGAAAGCCCTCGAACTCACGCTGCAGCAGATCGAAAAACAGTTCGGTAAAGGGTCTATCATGAAACTCGGCGACCAGCATCACGAAAATATCGCCGCGCTTGCCACGGGAGCCCTGAGTCTTGATATCGCTACGGGGATTGGCGGCATCCCGCGCGGCCGCATCGTGGAGATCTTTGGCCCTGAGTCGAGCGGCAAAACAACTCTCACGCTCAATATTATCGCCCGACTTCAATCGACAGGCGGGGTTGCGGCTTTCATTGATGCAGAACATGCCTTGGATCCTCAGTACGCCCAGAAGATCGGCGTCAAGGTTGATGAACTGCTGATTTCACAACCCGATTCCGGAGAGCAAGCGCTCCAGATCGCGGAGATGCTCGTTCGCTCGAATTCTGTCGACCTTATTGTCGTTGATTCTGTGGCAGCGCTCGTTCCGCGCGCAGAGATCGAAGGCGACATGGGGCAGGCGCAAATGGGGCTTCAGGCGCGCTTGATGTCTCAAGCTATGAGGAAACTCACAGCCATTATCAGCAAATCCAAAACCTGCATCGTTTTCATTAATCAGTTGCGGGAGAAGATCGGAGTTATGTTCGGAAACCCTGAGACGACGCCCGGCGGCAAGGCGCTTAAGTTCTACGCCTCTATGCGATTGGACATCCGCAGGGTCGCGAGTCTAAAAAAAGGCGACGCGATTGTTGGGAACCGTGTACGCGTTAAAGTCGTCAAGAACAAGGTCGCGGCACCTTTCCGTCAGGCGGAATTCGACATCTTGTTTGATGAAGGCATTTCGCGCTCTTCAAACGTTGTGGAGCTCGGCACCCAATATCAGGTCATCGATAAGTCCGGGACCTGGTTTGCGTATAACGATCAGAAACTCGGTCAAGGTAAGGATGCCGCACGAATTTTCCTGAAAGACAATAAGAAGCTTCTCGAAGAGATCGAACTGAAGATCCTGGAGAAAGTTGCTGCCGGAGAAAGCTCTGTCGTGGGCGAAGTCGTCGGCGCGGTCGCCGAATAATCCTCACCCGTACCGGTTTCTATGGGGTAACGGTACGGCGCCGCGAACCGCTCTAGCTAATATTTATGGAGTTCCAGGTGCGTGCCGTCCTTTCTTAATCTATGGATAAAACGCTGGAAGAAGAACAGACCAAGCAGGCGCTCATCACCTGCCTGAGGTTGCTCGCCGCCAGTCCAAAAAGCGGTCAGGAATTAAAAAAGAAGCTCGCTGACAAAGGCTACTCCGTCGCGATCATTGATCAAGCGCTCAATAATCTCAGGACCCAAGGCGTTCTGGATGATACGCTATACGCCAAAGATTTGGTGGCTCGGCTCACTCTCGGGAAAGCCGCGGGCCGCCACAAGATAGCGTTTGAATTGAAACGCCATGGGCTTTCGAAAAAGATCAGCGATGAACTTCTAGGAACGCTATCGAACGAGGATGAAGCTGAACGCGCGCTTGAGCTGGCCCGTCTAAAATGGGCCGGCTGGGGCAAAGTGGATCTGCAAAAACGCAAGAAGCGGCTTTATGATTTTCTAATACGGAAAGGATATGATTTTCAGGTCGTGCAAGACGTCCTTCAAAAGCTCTTGAAGGGGTCAGGGGACGACGAGATCTGACGCTTTATGAAAACAGCCACGAACGATCTTCGGAAAGCTTACCTGGAATTTTTTAAATCCAAAGGCCACAGCGTAGTCGCAAGCGATTCCCTGGTACCCCAAAACGACCCCTCCTTGCTATTCACCGGGGCGGGGATGAATCAATTCAAGGAATACTTCCTTGGGGTCAAAAAGGACCTTAAAAGGGCCACAACAAGCCAAAAATGCCTTAGGACGGGCGATCTTGACGAGGTGGGGCGTACACCCTTTCACCACTCGTTTTTCGAGATGCTGGGCAATTTCTCGTTCGGCGATTACTTCAAAAAAGAGGCCATCGTATGGGCCTGGGAATTTCTGACCCAAACACTTTCTATTCCCAAGGAGCGGCTCCGGATCACCGTCCACGAGAAGGACACCGAGGCCTTTGAAATATGGCACAAGGTGATCGGGCTACCCCAAGAGTGGATTTTTCTGTGTGGGGACAAATCGAATTTCTGGCCCGCGAATGCGCCCCAGGATGGTCCGAACGGTCCTTGCGGCCCCTGTTCCGAGATCTACTTTGACCAACATCCGGAGATTCAGGGAACCCCGATCGATGATTCCGGAAAATTCGCAGAGATTTGGAATCTTGTTTTTACACAGTATGACCGTCAGGACGGCGGCAAGCTCATTCCTCTCGCAAATAAGAATATCGACACCGGCATGGGACTTGAACGTCTCGCGTGTGTTCTCCAGGGGAAGGCCTCCAACTTCGAGATCGATATCTTTCAGCCTATCCACGAATCCATTCTTAAGGCTCTAGGTCTCGATCCTGAAAAGGTTCAAACCAAACAACTTTACACGATCTCGGATCATTTACGGGCGGCCGTTTTTTCCATTGCCGATGGCGTTGTTCCATCGAATGAAGGCCGTGGATATGTAATTCGGAAACTGATCCGCCGTGCGATTTGGCAGGCGCATCAATTAATGCCACAGCAAAGACTGGCTCAACCTTTTCTTTTCAACGCTGTCGCGTCAGTCATCGCGGCCATGGGAGAGGCCTATCCCGAGCTTCGGGAAGCAGAAGAAAGCATACGCATGGTTCTCTCCCAGGAAGAAGGGCGGTTCCTCCGTGCGTTGGAGGACGGGCTTCGCATGCTCAAAATGCAACTTATAAATTATAAAAAAGGTGGTTCAAAAACTGTCCCGGCCGAAACTGTCTTCGAACTTTATGATACTTTCGGGTTCCCGGAAGAATTGACCTGTGCCATTGCAAAAGCGGAAGGATTTGCAATCGACCATAAGGGGTTTGAGAAGCTTATGGAGGATCAACGCGCACGTTCCAAAGAAGGCAGCAAGATCACCGCCGAAATTTTCGCCTCATCGGGGCTCGACAAAATCCCGGCCAATATCCCGGCCACCACATTTTGCGGCTATGACGCACTTCAGACAAAATCTAAGATTCTCTGGCATCAGAACGAAGGAAAACAAGCGACCGTCATTCTTGACCAAACATCTTTCTATGCGGAAAGCGGCGGGCAGGTTGGAGATCAAGGTGTGATCGAAGGAGAAGGACTCAAGCTTAAAGTGCTGGATACGAAAAAACTCGACAAGTATTTTTTACATCATGTTGAGGTGCTTCAAGGTGTCATCAAAGACGGTTTGGCCGTAAGCGTCGCCGTTAATAGGGCGCTCCGTGAGGACATTATGCGTAATCACACCGCCACGCATCTTTTGCACGCAGCGCTACGGACCACGCTCGGAAGTTCCGTGCGCCAACTCGGATCGCTTGTTGCGCCCGACCGTCTGCGCTTTGATTTTTCATTTGGTCGTGCCGTGACGCCTGAAGAACTCCGTACGATCGAGAAAGCGGCAAATGATCAGATTCTAAGTGATCGTCCGGTCCAAAAAGAATCTAAAAGCCTGGAAGATGCCAAAAAAGAAGGCGCTTTGGCTTTCTTTGGCGACAAATACGGGGATAAAGTCCGTATGATCAGCATTCCAGAGTTTAGTAAAGAGCTCTGCGGGGGAACTCATTGCGATCGAACAGGACAGATCGGCCTTCTGATTGTCACTGGTGAATCGTCGGTGGCGAGCGGCGTTCGCCGTATTGAAGCTGTTACCGGAACTCACGCCCTAAACTACGTCCGAAACTTGCAGGATCAAATCTCCGGAATTGCCAAGATATTGAAAGTCGGAACGGCGGATATCCCGGCCCGCATTGCGAAACTTATGGAAAATCTGAAGGCTCAGAAGAAAATCGGAGCGCAAGCTTCCGGGAATCTTGCAGATGTCAAAACGCTTCTTGGAAGTTCCAAAGAAGCCGGTTCATGCCGCATCGCCGTCGCAATGCTGGAGAATGCCGGAATTCCAGCGCTACGCGATCTTTCCAATAGACTCCGCGAAGAAGGACAAAAACTGGTTTACGTGGTCGCTACATCTCAAGAGGAAAAGCTCCATGTGATCGTTGGTCTTAGCACGGACCTCCAGAAAACGCCCTTGGACATGAAGGCCCTTTTTGGTAGGCTATCCAAATTGCTGAACTTAAGCGGTGGCGGACGGTCGGATCTCGTGCAGGCGGGCGGACCCGATCAGGGGCAATTTGCGACTGCCAAAGCTGCGGTCGAAGAAGCCGTTGCAACTTATATAACGGAAAAGGGAATGTAATTCATGCAAGTGCTTAGTTGGGACAAACAAACTCAGAAAAAGATTCGGCGCGACTACGCCACGTTCTTCGATCCGACGATCTTTAAAAAGGTCACCCGCATTCTTTCCGAAGTGCGTCAGTCCGGGGATGCGGCACTTCGCCGCTACACCCGCGAATTCGACGGCATCGACCTTCCAATCAAACGGATTGCTGTCACTCAGGGAGATATCAACCGCGCGTTCGAGAAGATCCAGGTTCCGTTCGTGCCCCTTCTCAAGCAGATTACGGAGAATGTTCGCGAATATTACGAAAAAGAACTGAAAAAATCTTTTGAGATCACTGGTCCGAATGGCGTTCGTCTTGGGAAACGCTACGCGGCGCTGGATCGTGTGGGGATATATATTCCTGCAGGGACCGCTCCACTTGTTTCGACTGTCTACATGACCGTCATTCCCGCGATGGTTGCAGGCGTAAAACAGATCGCCATTGCCACGCCGCCACGGCGTGATACCGGAGATATTGATCCCCATATTTTGGCAGTTGCCAATCTCTTGGGTGTAAATGAAATTTATCGCGTGGGCGGGGTTCAGGCTATCGGCGGACTCGCGTTCGGCACCAAAACCATCCCCAAGGTCGACAAGATCGTCGGCCCGGGCAATGCTTACGTCACAGAAGCCAAGCGACAGGTTTATGGCTTTGTGGATATTGACATGGTCGCCGGTCCGAGCGAAGTTGCCATTCTCGCTGACGCAACCGCGAATCCGGATTTTGTCACCTGCGATCTTCTCGCCCAGACTGAGCATCATGGCGGCATGGGGTATCTGATCACGAACTCTAAAAAATTGGTGGAAGTTATGCGTAAACGCGTGGATTCTGGCATCATCATCCAGGTTAAATCCGTAGCGGAGGGCTGCGACGTTGCAAATGAGATCGCAGCCGAACACTTAGAGATCATGACAGAAGATCCCGAAAAAGTGGCGCAATCGATACGTCACGCCGGCGCGATCTTCCTCGGGCCTTATTCGCCGGCCGTGATCGGGGACTATATCGCAGGACCCAGCCATGTGCTCCCAACGGGCGGCACTGCGCGCTATTTTTCGCCCCTCAGCGCATCGACTTTCATCAAGAGTTCCCAGATCATCCGTTATACTCCCGAGGCGCTGGAGGCAGCAAAAGAGCATGTCCAGAAGCTGACAGACATGGAGGGCCTTTTTCTACACAGGATCTCCCTGGAAGCACGCCTTGTTAAGAAGAACGCAGAACCGGAAAAGGAGTCCAAATCATGAAAGTAAGAAAGGCCGCGGTCAAACGCAAAACTTCCGAAACCGACATCCAGCTCGAGTTCGTGGTTGACGGAAAAGGATCGTCAAAAGTCGATACCCTGATTCCGTTCCTCGATCACATGCTAACACTTCTCTCGAAGCATGGGCTTTTTGATTTAAAACTCAAAGCGCGCGGAGATCTGGAAGTCGATATCCATCACACCAATGAAGACATCGGGATTGCCCTCGGGCAAGCCTTGTCGAAAGCGCTTGGAGACAAGAAAGGGATACGGCGCTATGGCTCTTTTGCTGTCCCGATGGATGAAGCGCTCATTCGCGTCACCTTGGACATTTCCGGGAGACCATCGCTTTACGTGACAAAGGCCAAAGGTGTTCGTTTGTCCCGCCAGCCGAAATACTCGTTCGATGATGCGGTTGACTTTCTGCGTTCTTTTTGTCAGCACGCGGGAATCAACATGCATATCGGTGTGCTTGCCGGGGAAGACACGCACCACATTATCGAAGGCATCTTTAAAGGAATCGCAAAAGCATTGGATATGGCGACCTGTCTAGACCCTCGCGTTCACGGTATCCCTTCAACAAAAGGACGGCTGTGATGACGGGGAACGCGCAACGGTGAGCTGCGCTTCTCGCTTCTCCAGGTTTTTTTTATGATCGCCATCATTGATTACGGGATGGGCAATCTCCGCAGTGTGTCCAAGGCCCTCGAATATCTTGGCGTTTCGTACAAACTTTGCTCCCAAGGAAAAGATCTTGCTCGTGCCACAAAAGTAATACTCCCTGGGGTCGGTGCTTTTGGGGATGCGATGAAAGAGTTGCGTTCTCGGGGCTTCATCAACCCAATCCGTGAACTTGTCGCTCGCAAGGTAAAACTTATGGGCGTCTGTCTCGGCCTCCAGCTTTTTTTTGAAAAAAGCGAAGAGAATCCCGGCGTCAAGGGTTTGGGGATATTCAAAGGCGCAGTCCGGAAATTCCGTTCCACGAACGTCAAGATTCCTCATATGGGCTGGAATGATCTCAAGATCCTAAAAAAGCATCCATTGCTTGAGGGCATTCCGAGCGGGGAATATTTCTATTTCGTGCACTCATATTTTGGGGTTCCTTCGGCCAAGGGCCTAACGCTAGCGTCCTGTAAATACGGTCGTGAGAATTTTGCGGCTGTTTTGGGAAATGGACATGTTTTTGCGACCCAATTCCATCCTGAGAAAAGTCAGGAAGCGGGGTTGTGTATACTAAAAAATTTCGTCAGGTGGTGATATGAACCTTTATCCGGCGATTGATCTTTACCAGGGCAAAGTCGTACGCCTCACGCAAGGCGATTATAATTCTTGTGTTGTCTATTCCAAGGACCCTGGGGCTATGGCAAAGGTTTGGGAGCAGGAAGGGGCTCAGTGGATCCATGTCGTCGACCTCGAAGGCGCAAAGACAGGATCCCTCACCAATGAGGCATCGCTCAAGGCCATTTGCCAAAGCGTCAAAGCCAAGATCCAATTTGGTGGCGGCGTGCGAAGTTTGAAGGATATCGAAACCATCCTTGGGATGGGCGTTTCGCGGGTTATTCTTGGAACCAAAGCCCTGGACAAGACCTTTTTGGAGGGCGCTCTCTTAAAATTTGGGGATAAGATCGCTGTGGGACTGGACGTGCGTCGCGACCAAGTAAAAACCGCGGGATGGATGTGCGATGGGAACATGACGATCCGGGAAGCCTTGACGCTTTTTGATCAACTCGGCGTCTCGACACTGATATACACCGACATTGAAAAAGATGGTGTCTTAGCAGGTCCGAATTGGGAAAAACTTGCGGTGGTGCTTGCGAACACTCAATCGCGAGTCATTTTATCAGGCGGAATCAGTCAGATTTCCGATATCGAGAAATGCCGGGACATCCGTGCGCCGAATTTTGAGGGTGTGATCATTGGTAAGGCGCTTTACGACAAACGCTTCCAGCTATCCGAGGCCGTGCGGCTCACGGCATAATGGGGGAAAGAGATTTATGGATAACCTTACGAACCTTTGGAATATGATCCTCACGCAACGCACCTGGTCTTGGGCCGTGATCGGAATCGGATATCTCCTCGCGTTTCTTTTGGCGAGAAGTTTTTTTCTGTACGGACTTATCAAACGCGGCCGATCCCTTAACTCCAAGTGGTACCATGAGATCAAAAAGATCTACATGAAAAAGTGTCTTGCCGGATGGATCCTGTTCCTAATCTCATTCCTGATCTTGATCTTTTTTTGGCAAACCGCGAACTTCAAACAAGCCTCGCTCTACGAGGTCGGCATGCTCTTCCTGATTATCTTGACCGTTCTATTTGCAATCATGTCCCACTTGATAGCATTCGGCAATTCTGTGATCCATGTTCTCAAACAACTTGAGAACAACCAAATGACCCTTTGATCCATGTTCGCCCGACGCATCATCCCATGTCTTGATATTGACCGTGGCAGGGTCGTAAAAGGTGTCAAATTTGTATCCCTGAAGGACGCGGGCGATCCTGTGTCTTGCGCCCAAGCTTATGATCAGCAGAAAGCCGATGAGCTGGTTTTCCTCGACATTACGGCTTCTCATGAAAAACGTCGCACGATGATCGATGTCGCCGAGAAAGTTGCCGCCACGATTTTTATTCCATTTACAGTCGGGGGTGGCATCAACAAAGTTCAGGATATCCGCGAACTCCTTGCAACAGGCTGTGATAAGGTTTCTATCAACACAAGCGCCATCAAAAACCCAAAGTTCATTCTGGAAGCCAGCAAGCGATTTGGCAGCCAATGCATCGTGGTCGCAATTGACGCAAAACGCGAAACGAAGGATCGTTGGGGTGTTTACACGCACGGCGGTCGAAATCCTGCAGGACTTGATGCGATCCAGTGGGCAAAAAAAGCTGCGAAGCTTGGTGCGGGGGAGATCCTTCTCACGAGCATGGATTGTGACGGCACGAAGGACGGCTACGATCTTGAACTTACGCGCCGCGTCTCCGAATCAGTCCGCATTCCGGTCATTGCCTCGGGCGGAG
The DNA here is from genome assembly GCA_903856085.1 of Candidatus Omnitrophota bacterium. GTDB lineage: Bacteria > Omnitrophota > Omnitrophia > Omnitrophales > Aquincolibacteriaceae > Aquincolibacterium > Aquincolibacterium lacustre. The sequence continues at coordinate 55,660 of CAIOAT010000047.1, forward strand.
CTGGAAACTTGAATCATCTCTATGAAGCCTTCACCGCCGGCAAAGCCGATGCGTGCCTCGCAGCCTCCATTTTTCACTTCGGAGAATTCACCATCCCTGAGACCAAGGCCTTCCTCCGGGCCAAAGGTATTCCCGTTCGACTTTGATCCCTCTTATGTCCAAGAAAGTCTTCTTTGTCCTAGCTGTTTCCATCCTCTGCGGGTGCGCTTCTTTTCCAAAAACACCGGCGATCACGTTGAATGTCGAAAAACTATCCCCTGAGCATATTGCAGAAGTCAAAGCGCTTGTCGCCAAACTCGAGCCTTTCATTCATACAAAGGACCAGGCGGGAAGACTTCCGATGCTCACCTTTAAAGAATTGGAGTCTCCTTTAAATGCCAGTGAAAAACGATTCCTGCGCTCATTTCGAGATCTCGAAGCCGCGACGGTCGGGGTTAGGATTCCGTTTCATGGGATTTCGCAGGGAAACAATGATTTGGTGCGGTTGGACGGACAGAAGATCCGACTTCATGGAAAATGGACAGAGCTTCCTCCGCAATTTCTGAGTCCTCAGGTTTATCCATCTTACCAGTTCATGATGCGTGCTATGGAACGCGCTATAGGAAAACGGCTTTTCGTGGAATCCGGGTATCGCTCAAGCGCCCATCAGCTATATCTTTTTATCTTCTATCTCAGCAACCATGATTATTCCATTCGCGAAACCGTGAAATGGGTCGCTTTGCCCGGCTACAGCGAGCATGGGGATCCCGAACATTTGGCGATCGATTTCATCAACGAGGATGGAATCAACGGGGAGGAGAATGTCGCAGAATTTGAGGATCTGCAAGAATATCAGTGGCTCCTGGAGAACGCCGGACGCTTCGGATTCGTCCTGTCTTATCCCAAAAATGCTCCGGCAGGGATCACCTACGAGCCATGGCATTGGCGTTACGACAGCATTTCGCGGCCCCGTTAATCCTGAATTCATGTCGCTTCAGGAAAAGTGTATCCCCTTGACACATAGTTCATTTGTGGCATACTCGACGTCACTTCAGTAAAGAAGAATGTAATTTTGCCGTAACTCCATTATTCAAAGGAGAATACATCCAAATGGAAGACCTCAAATATAACGCTCAGGGATTGTTGCCAGTCATTATTCAAGACGCTCATTCCGGTGAAGTTCTTATGCTGGCTTACATGGATAAAGTCGCTGTGGAGCGCACTTTGAAAGAGAAACACACTGTTTTTTATTCCCGGTCTCGCAATAAATATTGGGTGAAGGGGGAGGAGTCGGGCCACACGCAAGGCGTCGTGCAAGTGCTTACGGACTGCGACAAAGACACTCTGCTTGTCCGTGTAACCCAAAATAAGGGCGGGGCGTGCCATCTTGGTTATCGCACCTGCTTCGTTCATGAAATGAATGAGCAGGGAGATGTCGTGAAGATCACGCAAGAGAAAGTCTTTGACCCGGAAAAGATTTATAAAAAATGATCGCTCCTGATATTGTCACTTTCACAAAACTGGCGCGCAAAGGAAATATTGTTGCGCTCTCCGAGACATTTCCCGCGGATCTCGAGACGCCGGTCTCTAGCTTTCTGAAGATCAGCCAGAAAGCACGTCATGCATTCCTTCTTGAATCCGCGGAGCAGGAAGAGAAGATCGGTCGTTTTTCATTTCTGGGAATTGAGCCGGCTGCCGTTTATGAATCCTCCGGAGAAAATGTCGCGATTACAGCACGGGGAAGCAAACGGATTCTAAAGAATGCCAAGCTTTTGGATGTGATCGAGGCGGAACTTTCCACGCGTAAACTGGCTAATCCCGAGGCCTTCCCGGGATTTCGTGGTGGGTTCGTGGGTTATCTTGCCTATGAGAATGTCCGCGATTTTGAGACCGTCCGGCTTGCGAAGAAAAAAGGACCCGGATTTCCTCTGGGTATCTTTTTCCGCATCGAAGATTTTCTCGTATTTGACCATTTTCGCAAGACCCTTTCAGTCGTCATCCTCGTGAATCTGAAAAAGGCCCAAAACGCGGAGACTGCTTACAAAAATGCCCTCAGGCAGATGGCGAAATACAAAAGCCTTCTTCAGAAACCGCTGCGTGTACCCGCGATGACAAGGGCAGCATCACTACCTGAAGTGCAATCAAACATGTCACGCAAAAGCTATGAATCCAAAGTCAAACGGATCAAGGAATACATCCGCGCCGGAGATTGCATTCAGGTCGTATTGTCGCAACGTTTCCAACTCGCGCATCACGGCCACGATTTTCAGATCTACCGCTCGCTGAGGTCCATCAACCCCTCACCTTATATGTTCTATTTTAGAAGCGGACCGTTCCGTCTGATCGGCTCCTCGCCCGAAATGCTCGTCAAAAAAACAAGGCGCATGGCGGAGGTCCGGCCCATCGCTGGCACGCGACCGCGAGGACTTACGGAGCAACAAGACATGCAGTATGAAAAACAGTTGCGGTCTTCAGTGAAGGAAATGGCGGAGCATCTCATGCTTGTTGATCTCGGCCGCAACGATCTCGGCCGCGTTTCGGATTTTAAATCGGTCAAAGTTGAACGTTTTGCTTTTGTCGAGCGCTATTCCCATGTGATGCATTTGGTCAGCCGGGTACAGAGCAAGCTCAAGGCGGGAAAGTCGGCGATGGATCTTTTGCGCGCAACCTTTCCGGCCGGAACGCTTTCCGGCGCACCCAAGGTACGCGCCATGCAGATCATTGACGAACTCGAACCTGAGGCTCGAGGCCCTTACGGCGGCTGTCTCGGCTATTTCGGTTTTGACGGGGACATGGACATGTGTATTACGATTCGAACTCTGATGCTTCATAAAGACAGGATTTTTCTCCAAGCCGGGGCCGGGATCGTCAAAGATTCGGACCCGGGACGGGAATACGAGGAAACGGTCAATAAATCCAAAGCTTTGATCAAGGCCATTGAAGAGAGGTTTCTTTTCTAATACGGCATTCCTATAATTTAAAAGGGCTCGCAGTACTGTAGCGTTAACGCTTTAAATCAAACGGAGAACGGTATTAATGCTCCTGGTCATCGATAATTACGATTCTTTCACCTACAATCTGGTCCAATATCTCGGAGAGCTCGGCGCGAACCCGCGTGTCTGGCGTAACGACGAGATCACGATTTCAAAAATCAAACGCCTGCGTCCCAAGCGCATCGTCATTTCGCCGGGACCTAAAACGCCCAAAGAAGCTGGGATCTCCTGCGAGGTGATACGGACTTTTAGCGGTAAGGTTCCGATCCTGGGTGTCTGCTTAGGCCATCAGTCGATAGGATACGTTTTTGGCGGCAAAGTCATCCGCGCAGCTAATATCATGCATGGCAAGACGTCCAAGATTTATCACGACAAGGATCCTCTCTTTAAAGGGATTCCGAATCCGTTCGTCGCCACTCGCTATCACTCACTTCTCGTTGAAAAAAAATCACTACCTGACACGCTCGAGATCACGGCTTGGACTCGGGAGCAGGAAATCATGGGGCTCAAGCATAAATCCCATCCGACCTGGGGCGTTCAATTTCATCCCGAATCCATCATGACTGCCTCCGGCATGCAGCTACTCAAAAACTTTCTGGACCTTTCCAAGTGATCAAAAAATCTGAACAAAAGGACCAGTCCTGGTTCAACGGACTTTTGCTCAAGCTCATCACGGGGCGGTCGCTGTCGCTTGCGGACGCTCGAAAATTCTTCCGGCTTCTTTTTATTGGAGTCATTCCGTTCACGAAAGCCAAAAGCTTTTTGCTTCTTCTTGCACAAAAAGGGGAGACGGCTGAAGAACTTCTCGGTTGTCTTCAGGCGCTCCAAGCCCTCGAAAAACCTATCGGACCCAAAATCCAAGGACTCATGGACACATGTGGCACCGGAGGAGATGGTCGGCAAACGATCAATATTTCAACCCTGGTAGCCCTGGTCATCGCAGGAGCGGGAGGGAAGATCGCCAAGCATGGCAATCGTGCGATCTCCTCAAAATCCGGAAGCTCCGATCTCATGGAAGCCTTTGGCGTCAAACTCGACACGCCCCCAAAAAAGATCATCGCTGCTATTAAAAGCTCCGGCCTTGGCTATTTTCACGCACCTTTTCATCATCCCATTTTTGCCAAGATGCACCCATTGCGTAAAGCTTTGAAGCGGAGGACCATCTTGAACATGCTCGGACCTTTAGTCAATCCGATGCGCCTGGATCATCAGCTCGTGGGCGTTTCCGAAAAGCGAATGCTTCCGCTTTACGCCAAAGTTCTTTCAAAATCAGGCCTTAAAAACGCTCTTGTATGTCACAGCGGCGACGGAATGGACGAGATCTCCACTTCGGTGCCAACAACGGTCGCCTGGGTGACACCGAACAACATACGGATGTCTTTGATCCGGCCGAAAATTTATTGCCTCAAGAATGCGACACTGAAGCATCTTTGGGTCAATTCGGTCGAAAAAAGCAAGCGCCGAGCCCAAAACATTTTGGCTGGAAAAGAAAAAGGGCCTGCGCGCGACACGATCATTCTGAATGCTGCCTACGGACTTTTGCTTTGTGGAAAAACGGATTCTGTCCATGAGGGTATCGCGCTCGCCCAAGAGTCCATCGATTCAGGAAGAGCTTTACAATCCCTGAATCTACTTAAAGCTCGGACAAATTGATATGATCCTGAACGATATCCTTCTCCAGAAACGGAAAGACCTCGACGAGTTGAAGCAGCGCATGCCGCTCGTGCGTCTCCAGCGCATTATTGAAAAAGCCGAACGGCCAAAACCTCGATCTTTCCGCAACGCGCTCTTGTCCACACGGCACCTCAACATCATCGCCGAACTTAAAAAGGCATCGCCCTCCGAAGGAGTGCTGCGCGAGAACTTTCAACCCCTTCGCATCGCGAGCTTGTATGAATATGCCGGCGCCTGCGCCATCTCGGTCTTGACAGAGCCCCATTTTTTCAAAGGACGACCCAGTTATCTTAAGACCGTTCGCCAAGTGACGCGGCTGCCGCTTTTAAGAAAGGATTTCATTTTTGATCGGTTTCAACTTTACGAAACCGCTCTTTTGGAAGCCGACGCGTTCCTCTTGATTGCCTCGATCCTGAGTGAAGAGGAATTGAAAGACCTAGTCGCGCTTGGAAAAGAACTCCAGATGGACGCTCTGGTTGAAGTCCATTCAGACGCAGAACTCAAAAAAGCCGTAGGTGCCGGCGCCACCATTATCGGGATCAACAATCGGGATCTCAAAACACTCAAAGTCGATCCGGAGCGCGCCAAGCAGCTGATCCCGCATATTCCGAAGGGGACTGCCATCGTGGTGGAAAGCGGTCTCAGCACGCACGAGGAACTGATGACGTATAAAAGTCTCGGGGCTAACGCTTTTCTCATCGGATCAACTTTGATGCGATCCCCAGATATCACCGCCACGCTCCAGAAGCTTCTTGGGAAAAAAGAGGTTTCTATTGCGGAGGAATCTGTATGACCCGAGTCAAGATCTGCGGCAATACAAATTACGAACATGCGCGGCTAGCTGTCGATCTTGGAGCAGACTATCTCGGCTTTATTTTTGTTCCCTCGAGCAAGCGTGTGATCGCGGTCGAAAAGGCAGCGGAAATTCTCACGAAGCTCGCGGACTTTGAAAATACTGTCGGAGTCTTTTGTAATCAGCCTAAAAAAGAAGTGGCCTTGATCGCCGAACGTCTTCAGCTTAAATTCCTCCAGTTCCACGGCGAGGAAACTGCGCTTTACTGCGATTCATTCATGCAGAAGGGTTATGAAATCATCAAGACCTTTCATGTGAAAGACGCCATGAGCCTGAAACGGATCGGTGAATACAATGTCAGCGCGTTTCTTTTTGACACGTATTCACATTCCGAGAAAGGCGGCTCCGGCATACCGTTTGACTGGAGCATCATAGAAGACAAGCCGTATGTTCACGACAAACTGTTCCTGGCAGGAGGACTCAACGCGCTCAATGTGGTGCAAGCCATTGAAAAGGTTCGTCCGTTTGCCGTCGATGTCGCGAGCGGCGTCGAGTCCGCTTCCGGCGCAAAAGACCCCGTCTTGCTGCGAGCTTTCATTGAGAATGCCAAGGAAGTGAAAGAAAGCCATGAGCGAAAAGCTTGATTTTGTAAAACGATTAAAGCCACGCCTGCAACAAATCGAAAAAGATTCGCTCTACCTCAAGCTTCTTGAGGCTACCCAGCAAAATCTCCAGCTTGAAGACATATGCGAAAGCCTGGAAGAGGGCATCGTCATTACGGACGGGAAAGGGCATCCAGTTTTTGTCAACCGAAAGGCTGATGACTGGCTCGGAGGTGTCCGCACTGCTGCAAAGCAGCCCATCTGGAATCAGACTCAGGATCCGTCCTTTGCGTCCTTTCTGAAAGAGAATGTAGTGACCGCCCGAACCCGCACGGTCCATGATGTCAGGATTCTTTCGCCGCGGGAAATGCAACTCCGCATCACGATTCTCCCGCGAGAAGAGGATGTGAAAATGAATTTCGTCATACTCCTTTCGGACATTACATCGCGTGCGGAACAGGGATTCGAAGCTGCCATGCTCTCCCGCATGGAAAGCCTGGTGCGACTTGCCGGCGGCATCGCTCATGAGATCGGCAACCCGCTCAACGCCATTACGATCCATCTGGAACTTTTAAAAAAACGCCTCGCTGGACTTCCCGACAATAAGCGAAAGGAGATCGCCGATTCATTGAGCGATATTCAGGATGAGACGCGGCGACTTGATCGCATCATCCGGAATTTCCTCAAGGCTACACGCAAACCGCCGCTTCGCTTCCGGTTGGATGATCTGAACGAAGTGATTGCCGATGCTCTCTCTTTCCTAAAACCGCAGCTAGACGTCGCGAAGATCCTCGTAAAATTCTCGAAAGATAAAGGACTGCCGCCATTCCTGATGGATCGAGAGCGTCTTTATTATGCATTTATGAACATGATCAAGAACGCCTTGGAGGCCATGCCTCACGGAGGGATGCTCAAGATAGCGATTACACGCAAGCAAAATTGCGCCATCGTTGCCATTGCGGACACGGGCTGTGGTATTGCTGAGAAAGATCTCGTCAGGATCTTTGACATCTATTACACCACCAAACCGGAGGGATCGGGACTCGGTCTTATGATGGTCTATGACGCCATAGCCGAACATGGCGGAAAGATCGAGGTTGCAAGCAAATTGAACAAGGGGACCGTATTCAAGGTGCTGTTACCTATCCGAGAACCCCAACTGCAATTACCGGATTACCATTCTAGGGAGGTTGATCGCCATGTTTGAAAGCATCCTGCTCGTCGATGATGAAGCGAATGCCCGCAAAGGCATGACGCAATTCCTTCAAGGTTTGGACTACGATGTGATGACTGCCACGAACGGCAAGGAGGGCCTTGAACTTTTTAAAAAGGAGAGCCCCGACCTTGTCATTTCGGACATTCGAATGCCAGAAATGGATGGCATAGAGCTTCTGGAATCGATCAAAGCCGAAGCCCCTTCCGCAAAAGTCATTCTTCTCACCGCCTATGGTTCCGTGGAAGATGCTGTCAAGGCCATGAAAAAAGGCGCTTTCTATTATCTAACGAAGCCAGTCAACCTTGAAGAACTTGAATTCCTCGTCCGAAAAGCGTTCAGCAGTTATCAGTTGGAAGAAGAAAATCGAGAGCTCAAACAAGAGCTTTTCAGAGAACGCTATGACCAGGGCCGACTGATCGCACACTCTCCCAAGATGAAGGAACTTCTCAAGACCGTCGATAAGATCGCGGCCTCCAATGCTTCTGTCCTGATTGAGGGAGAAAGTGGTACCGGCAAAGAACTCATCGCACGGCGCATTCATGATCTCAGCCCGAGAAAACAACATCCTTTTATTGCAGTCCATTGTGCCGCCTTGACCGAAACGCTTCTTGCCAGCGAACTCTTCGGCCACGAAAAAGGCGCATTCACCGGCGCCGCGGACAGGAAAAAAGGACGTTTCGAACGTGCGGATCATGGCAGCCTCTTTCTGGACGAAATCGGCGAAATCACCCAAGATACCCAGGTGAAGCTTCTTCGGGTGCTCCAGGAAGGAGAGTTTGAACGCGTGGGCGGCACCAAGACGATCAAGGTGGATGTCCGGCTTATCGCCGCAACAAACAAAACTCTTCTGGACGAAGTGCAACATCAGAAATTCCGGGAGGATCTCTACTACCGTATCAATGTCATTTATCTCAAGATTCCACCCCTCCGGGACCGGAAAGAGGATATCCCACCGCTCGTGGATGCCTTTATCCGCCAATATGCTGCGCTCAATGCTAAAAAAATTCATGGCATCGAAAAAGATGCTCGCGAGGCGCTAGTACAATACGACTGGCCCGGAAATATTCGCGAATTGAAGAATATTGTTGAGCGTATGATCGTTTTAAGTTCCGCGGGTATGCTAACTTTAGACCAAGTCCCCGAGGATATCCGACAGGGAAGTCCTCATGTGGCGGGCCCCCTTGGGAATGTTGCGCTGCACGGGATCACAAAAATCAGCGACGCCGAACAGGAACTCATCCGTAGTGCTCTCCGAGAAACCAAGGGGAACAAGTCCAACGCTGCCGAAAAACTCGGCATCTCGCGAAGAACCCTCTACCGAAAGCTTGAGGAATACAAAATCCTTTAAATTGTTTTGCCGTTTAGTTACACTCTTTGCGTCATTATGGCGCACTCGCACAGTTTGATTCTTGGTCATTGATTGAGTGCTATATAACCCATTGAAATTAATAGAGTTACAAAGTCGTAATTTTAAGAACAATGGCATGTTAATTGTTGTTATAAAGGCGTAAGTGCCGTAATTAACGAACATAAAAAGGAGAAACTAACATGGGAAAAATCTTAGGAATTGACTTAGGAACGACTAATTCGTGTATGGCGATTATCGAGGGATCGGATCCCAAGGTCATCGAAAACAAGGAAGGCAACCGAACCACACCCTCCATTGTCGCATTCACAAAAAACGGCGAGCAATTGGTGGGACAAACGGCTAAACGCCAGGCGGTTACGAATCCTGAAAACACGATTTTCAGTGCGAAGCGCTTCATGGGGCGCCGGCAAGAAGAAGCCTCTCACGAATGCCAGCTCGTTCCCTTCAAGGTGAAGGCCGGCAAACACGGTGAGGCGGTCTTCAATATCCCGCAGGAAAAACGGGATTATACGCCCCCGGAGATCTCGGCGAAAATCCTTCAGAAGCTCAAGGCCGACGCGGAAATGTATTTAGGGGAACCCATCACGCAGGCCGTGATCACTGTGCCCGCGTATTTTAATGATTCCCAGCGCCAAGCCACCAAAGACGCTGGACAGATCGCTGGGCTAGAAGTCCTGCGCATCATCAATGAACCGACTGCGGCGGCACTTGCGTACGGTATGGATAAAAAAAAGGATGAAACTATCGCGGTCTATGACCTTGGCGGCGGAACATTCGATATTTCCATCCTCGATATCGGCGAGGGCGTATTCGAAGTCAAGGCGACGAATGGCGATACACATTTGGGGGGAGATGACTTCGACCAAAAGGTCATTGATTGGCTCATCGCGGAGTTCAAAAAGACCGATGGTATCGATCTCTCGAAGGATCGCATGGCCATTCAGCGTCTTAAAGAAGCCGCTGAAAAAGCCAAATGTGAACTCTCCACAGCCCAAAGCACGGAGATCAATTTGCCGTTCATCACAGCCGATGCGTCCGGCCCCAAGCATCTGCTCTTGACGCTGACCCGTGCGAAACTCGAGCAATTAGTTGCCGATCTGATCGAACGCACCGTCGCGCCATGCCTGCAAGCGATGAAAGACGCCGGCGTAAAACCCGAGGACATCGATGAGGTGATCATGGTAGGTGGCATGACCCGTATGCCAGCGGTGGTACAAAAAGCAAAAGATCTTTTCAAAAAGGTCCCGCATCAGGGCGTTAACCCGGATGAGGTCGTGGCGATCGGTGCTGCAATTCAGGGAGGCGTTTTAAAAGGAGATGTGAAAGATATCCTTCTCCTGGACGTGACTCCGCTTTCACTCGGCATCGAAACACTCGGCGGTGTCATGACCAAGCTGATCGAGCGCAACACCACGATCCCGACACGGAAATCCGAGATCTTCTCAACTGCCGCGGACAGTCAGACTGCCGTGACAGTGAAAGTTCTTCAGGGCGAACGTGAAATAGCTTCCAACAACCGTGTCCTCGGGCTCTTCAATCTTGAAGGAATTCCGCCCGCGCCGCGCGGCGTTCCTCAGGTCGAAGTGACTTTTGATATCGACGCGAACGGTATTGTCCACGTGTCGGCAAAAGATCTCGGCACGGGCAAGGAACAAAAAATCCGTATCGAGTCTTCGTCCGGACTTTCTAAAGATGAGGTCGAGAAGCTCGTCAAGGAAGGTCAGGCCCATGCGGACGAGGATAAACAAAAGCATGAAGTTATCACGGCCCGCAACCAGCTCGACAACCTTATCTACGCGACTGAAAAGACCCTGAAAGAACACGGAGACAAGGTCTCGGAAGATGAGAAAAAGAAAGTCGAAGAGGCCTTGAAGGAAGCGAAAACCTCGCTCACGAGTGAATCCAAGGACGAGCTTGAAAAAGCCGGACAGAAACTCGCGACCGCATCCCATACCATCGCACAAAAAATGTATGAAGAGGCCGCAAAAAAATCAGGGAACAAAGATGCGGCGACTCCCGGTACCGAAGAAAAAAAAGACGACGGCGTTGTGGACGCAGACTATGAAGTTGTTGATGACGAGGAAAAGAAGAAGAAAAAAGAGTAAGGTGCTCGGGGAACGGGGAACGTTCGGCGTTTAACGCAAGCGTTCCCCGTTCTGTATTTCCCGAAATAAACAGACGAAAGAAGATCTGATGTCTTACGGCATGAAGTGCTTTCTGTTATGCTCGACACTGACGTTTTGCGCGCTCACACCAATGGGCTTTGCAACTCCTCGTCTCAATATTGAACCTCTCCCCAAACGGATCACCACCGACCAGAGCATTACCCTGAAGATCCGACTCGAATGGCCGCAGACCGAAGATCCGTACGAAATCAATTCCTTAGAACCGAAACTAGAAAATCTGGTTCTTGAAAATCAAAACCAATCGCAAGAAACGGGTGCGATTGTTTCTCAAACCTTGCTCTACGAATTCCGCCCTCTGTCTGCAGGAACGGCCGTCATTTATCCCTTTGAGATCAGTTATCGCAAGAGCGATGCGGAACCATGGATACCTATCCTCATCCCGGAACGAACGATCAAAGTAGTCTCAAACTTTCTTTCTAAAATGATCCTAATCTGGCTGGGTATAGCGATAGGCCTTTCGGTGGGAATATTCGCAGGCTTAAAAGGGTGGAAACTTTTGAAAACCCGAGAGGCTATCAGAAATGCTCCGCCGCCAGATCCGAAACAACGTGTTTACGCGAAGGCAGAGGAATCCATCACGACTTTCACTTCGCCGGATTCTAAAGAAAAAATGACTCATTGGTCCAATCAATTGCGAACCGTTCTCGTGACCTATTATGATGTCTCCTCCAAGACCACCACGAGTGCGGAGGTTCTTTCAGCCTTGAAAGCCAAGGGACTTCCGACGGGGGAGTGGAACGAGATTTCCCGACTTTTCGAGCAACTGACCGAGATGCAATTTTCGCAACAGGACATCCCGGCATACGATCTCGACCGCCTTCAAAAGAGCCTCTTGCAATATGTGAGAGGCAAGATTATCATTGGGAATTAATCTCTTAATTCTCTTTCACCCCGTTAGAGATTTCAGCAATCGGGGTGGATTGTTTTGATTCAAAGGGTCCTTGAATTTAACTATGAAACGCACCGTTCGGGCTCGGAAGATCTTGAACGATGCAAGAAGGAGAACTTTATGGACAACTCGATCCAAGAAGTAAACGCCAAGATTCGTGATGCTAACTCGTCTCTGAAAGACCTCACACGCGAGATTGGAAAGGTCATCGTCGGGCAGCAATATCTCGTGGACCGGCTTCTTATGGCTCTTTTAGCGGATGGGCATATCTTGATCGAGGGCGTTCCGGGGCTTGCCAAAACTCTTTCCGTCAGAACTCTCTCCCAGGCCATTGACGCTCAATTTCAGCGCATCCAGTTCACCCCCGACCTTTTACCGGCGGACGTGGTTGGAACCTTGGTCTATAACCCCAAGGATGGTCATTTTACGACCAAAAAGGGCCCTATTTTCACAAATATCGTCCTGGCGGATGAAATCAACCGGGCTCCTTCTAAGGTCCAAAGCGCGCTTCTGGAAGCCATGCAGGAGCGCCAGGTTACGATTGGGAACGAAACCTTCCCCTTACCGGTCCCGTTCCTCGTCCTCGCCACCCAGAACCCGATCGAGCAGGAGGGGACCTATCCTCTTCCCGAAGCTCAAGTCGACCGTTTTATGCTGAAGCTCGTTGTTAGCTATCCGAGTAAAAAAGAAGAAAAAGAGATCCTGGAGCGCATGGCAATTGGCAAAACCGTCCAGATCAAGCCCGTGTTGGATATCGACCGCATCATAGCCTTGCGCCAACTCATGCATCAAATTTACATCGATGAAAAAGTGAAGGATTATATCCTTGATCTTGTATTCGCAACGCGCAATCCCCAGGATTACAAGCTCGCGGATCTGAAACCCCTCATTTCGTACGGAGCTTCGCCGCGTGCGAGCATCATGCTGACATTGGCAGCTAAAGCCAACGCCTTTCTCCAGGGCCGCGGTTATGTGACCCCGGATGACGTCAAGCAGATCGGAACGGATGTTCTCCGGCATCGTGTGCTCGTAACTTACGAAGCTGAGGCCGAAGACATCACGTCCGACGATCTTGTGAAGAAGATTTTCGATCAAGTCGAAGTCCCGTAATTCTCTGCGAAACAAGATTGAAATTGCGAAGCGAGAAACAATTTTAAATGTTTCGGATTCTTCAAAACAAATATTTCCATTTCGAATTCGTTGCTGTTTGATCACTTTACTGGAGTTATCATAATCCATGAGCCTCGCCGCGCTCCTAAAGAAGGTCCGGAAGATCGAAATTCGCACGACGCGACTGGTCAACGATCTCTTCGGAGGTGAGTATGAATCCGTCTTTAAAGGCCAGGGGATCGAGTTTTCAGACGTCCGGGAATACGTGCCGGGCGATGATATCCGCACCATTGATTGGAACGTCACCGCGCGCTCACAGAATCCCTTCGTTAAAAAGTTCGTCGAGACCCGCGAACTTACAGTGCTTTTCGCCGTCGATATGTCCGGCTCCCAATATTTCGGATCGACAGATAAGCTCAAGTCAGAGATCGCTGCGGAGATCACGGCCATTCTCGCTTTTTCCGCCGTTAAGAATAATGACAAGACCGGACTCCTCATCGCTACGGAGGGCGTTGAGAAATTCATCCCTGTCAAAAAGGGGCGCAATCACGCCCTCCGTGTCATCCGCGAAATTCTTGGGTACCAACCCAAGAAAAAAAAGACGCGGCTTGCCGGCGCTCTGGAATATCTCTATCGGGTCCAGACAAGGACTTCGGTCATTTTTCTGATCTCGGACTTCATGGATGACGGCTATGAAAAAGCTTTAAAAATCCTTAGCCAGAAACACGACGTGATTGCCATCTATCTGCACGACCAACTCGAACAACAATTCCCGAAGATCGGACTGGTGGAGCTTGCGGACAGGGAAACAGGGAACACCATGCTTGTTGACACGACCTCGTCCCAATTCCAAGACCGGTTTCGTCAGACAGCCAATGAAAAACAGATCGCACTCTCCAGACTTTTTAAACGTCTTCAGATCGACTGTATCGATATCCCTGCAAATACTTCCTATGTCGAACCTCTTTTTAAGTTCTTCAAGGGAAGGGAACGTAAATGAGAAAGTCATTTTTCTTTGCGCTTCTGTTTGTCGCAGCTTTTTGCGTCCCTTGCCTTGCGGCAAATACAGACGACATTCGCGTCAAAGCCGAGGTCGATAAAGCATTCCTCACGATCGGTGACCCGGTCACCTACACCGTTACCGTCGAGCATTCTCCGGACATCCGAATCCTTTCCGAGATCCCTGCGCCTTCTTCGGATATCCTCGAGATCAAGAAAGTCGAAGACATCCATAAAAAACTAAAGAAAAATATTGTTACAGGCCGTAAATTCATCCTCACAAGCTATCGGCTTGGCGAATTCGTCCTCGATCCTGTGATCCTCAAATACCAAAAGGATGGACAGCCCGAGAAAAGCATTCCAACGAACAAACTCTACCTGACTGTCAAAAGTGTTACGAATGGTGCTCCCCAAGAAGATATCCGCGATGTTAAATCCGTTGTTCCGTACAAACTGCACCTGGGAAAATTCCTCTGGACACTTCTTGCCCTGTCGCTTCTCATGGCCGGCTACTTCCTCTACCGTGCTCTTCGCAAGAAAAAGAATGTGTTTCAACCCGCGCCTTCGCCTTTGACAGCTGAAGAGGAGGCTTTTCTGCATCTCGGGGAACTTTTCGAATCCGATCTTCTCAAGCGCGGGCTCATCAAAATGTATTACTTGCGTCTTTCCGAGATTTTGCGGGTCTATTTTGAAAAACGCTATCAGATCCTTGCGGTAGAATTAACCACCGTCGAAATCCTTCGCGCTCTCCGGCCCCAGCATCTTGAGACCGGCCTTTATCAGAAGATCCAGTATGTCCTCGACGCCTCAGATCTTGCGAAATTCGCAAAGTGGATCCCCACGGCTCCTGAGATCATGCAGATCAACAAGAAAGCCGAAGAGATCATCAAAGAATCCGTTCCGGTCCTAGAGCAAGCCCTTGCAGAGGCATCCCATGGTGTTTAGGTACCCGGTATTCTTTCTTCTTTTGCTTCTCCTGCCACCCCTCTTTCTTTGGGCCAAACGGCGCGAAAAGCTCGAATTCGCATTCTCATCCTTTGAACTTCTCAAAGGGCAGTCCACGACACCGCGGATGTTTCTATCTAAAACCCTGCCGTTCCTGCGTGCCGCAATATTACTGCTTGTGATTGCCGCGCTCGCACGACCGTCCAGCGTCTCCAGCGACAAGGAATACACGACCCGTGGGGTAGATATCATGATCGCTCTCGACATCTCGGGCTCCATGCTGGCAGAAGATTTTCAGCCCGAGAACCGTGTTTATGTCGCCAAGCAAGAGGCTATCAATTTCATCAAAGGGCGCGAGAACGACCGAGTCGGGCTCGTGGTTTTTGCCAAAAAAGCGTTTACGCAGTGTCCGCTTACCCTGGATTATCGCATTCTGACCGAGTTGCTGGCCGAGATCCGGGTCGGTATGATTGCGGATGGCACCGCTATCGGCATGGGCCTCGCGACCGCCGTAAATCGTCTCCGGGACAGCAACGCGAAAAGCAAGATCATTATCCTGATCACGGACGGTGAAAATAATGCCGGCAATATCGACCCGGTTACCGCCGCGGAGCTTGCCAAAAGCTTTGGCATCAGAGTCTACACAATCGGAGTCGGCAAGGGTGGGATGGTGCCATTCCCGGTCGATGACCCACTTTTTGGCAAACGTTATGTTCAGGCCAACGTTGAAATCGACGAGACAACCCTGAAGCGCATCGCCGACATTACCGGCGGCCTTTTCTTCCGGGCGCGCGATTCTGGGGCGCTCTCTGAGATCTATGAACGGATCAATAAACTTGAAAAAAGCGACGTCAAGGTCAAGGAATATAGAAGTTATAATGAGATGTTCCCGATATTCTTGATCCCCGCACTTTTTTTACTCCTAATTGAGATCTTGTTACGTCGAACAGTGCTTTTGAAGGTGCCCTGATGGATATCTTTATTTTCCAGATGATTCATGAGGGCAACACTGACTTCCCGATATTTTTTTCAATGGAAAGCCAGGTGCCCTGATGCAATTTTTCAGACCTGAACATTTAATTTTTTTATGGTTGGTGCCGACGGTACTGGCCTTCTATGTCTTTTCGCGAAGGCTATGGCAAAAGCGCATGCATCGGTTGGTTCAGGATGAAACACTCCTTTCCAAATTGATCGAGGGTTACAGGAAAAGCGAGTGGCTTATCCGTACGATTCTCATGACGCTTGCCGTGCTTTGTCTCGTGCTCGCGCTCGCACGTCCTCAATGGGGCGACGAAAAACGGAGGGCCCAGCGCAAGGGCGTAGACATCATTTTCATGGTCGACACATCTCTGAGCATGCTTGCAGAGGATATTAAGCCCAACCGCCTCGAAAAAGCCAAGTTTGAGATCGAAACCTTTATCCGCAACCTTCGCGGCGACCGTATTGGCATGGTTACTTTTGCAGGTTCGGGATTTCTCCAAACACCGCTGACGCTCGATCATGCAGCCTTTCTCCTGTTTCTGGATGCCGTTCAAGTGGGATTTCTTCCGGATCCCGGGACATCACTCGTCCAAGCCTTCCAGTTGGCTTTGCGTGCCTTTCCCGAAAAGGAGCTCAAATACAAAGCCTTGATCCTCTTTACGGACGGGGAAGACCATGAAGGCGGAATTGAAAAGACTATCGAAGAGGCCAAGCAGGCTAATATCAGGATCTATTGCGTAGGCCTTGGAACGGCGGAAGGGGAGCCCATCCCCCTCAAGAACGAAAGAGGGGAGCGATCGGGATTCAAGAAGGATCGAAATGGGCAAATGGTGCTCACACGGCTCAACCAGCCGCTTCTCGAACGGCTCGCCAAAGAAACGGGCGGGATCTACCTTCCCGCTTCGCCGTCAGAAAAAGAGGTCGATGTCATCTTAAAACATCTTCGTGGGTGGGGAGAGCAGCAATTCGCAGAAAAAATGGTGGTGGAGCGCGAAGACCAATACCAAGGGTTCCTGATCCTCGCCCTAATCTTTCTGGCTGCCGAAATGCTTATCCGACGAAAAAACAGCAAAAGTCCGGCCTTGATGGCCTGCCTCGCTGTCTTTTTCCTTTTCACGGGATTTCTTGAGACCTCACAGGGTACGGTCAAAAAAGGTAACGATCACTTTCAAAACAAGCGCTTTCAATCCGCCCTTGATGCCTACCGCAAGGTTCAGGTCAAGAATCCTGACGCTCCGGAAGTGCTCTATGATCTTGGAACAACGCTCTACAAAGTTGACTCTTTTCAAGAATCGGCCCAGGATCTCGAGACCGCTTCTAAAACCGCCCAGGATCCGCAGCTGAAAGCCCGCGCGCTCTACAACGCTGGGAACGTCCAGTACAGGCTCGGAAATTTCGAAAAGGCCATTGATTCCTATAAAAAGGCTCTCGCCCTGGACCCGAACGACAAGGACGCCAAGTATAATCTCGAATTCCTTCAAAAACAGAAGAACAAGATTGATAAAAAGGACAAAGATAAGAAGAAAGACGATCAGAAAAAAGACAAACAAAAGAAAGAGCAGCAGAAGAATAAGCAGGACCAAAAAGATCAACAAGATCAAAAAGATCAGCAACAACAGCAGCAACCTAAGCCTCAGGATCAGCAGGATCAAAAAGATCAGCAACAACAGCAGCAACCTAAGCCTCAGGATCAGCAGGATCAAAAAGATCAGCAGCAACAGCAGCAACCGAAGCCTCAGGATCAGCAAGATCAAAAAGATCAACAGCAACAGCAGCAACCGAAGCCTCAGGATCAGCAAGATCAAAAAGATCAGCAACAGCAACAACAGCCTAAGCCTCAGGATCAGCAAGATCAAAAAGATCAGCAACAGCAACAACAACAGCAGCAACCTAAGCCTCAGGACCAGCAGGATCAACAGAAGGAGCAAGAGGAACAGCAAAACCCGCCGGAGCAGCAGAAAAGCCCTCAAGATGAGAGCCAAGGGCAATCCAAACGTCCGCTCCAGGGGCAGATGAGCATGGATAATGCCCTCAACCTATTGGATGCTCTGAAAGAATCTGAAAAAGAGCTTCAGGACCTCCGTCGTCCACCGGTTAACAAGAATCCGCCGCCGGTGGATAAAGATTGGTAATAAGCCTTACGCAACGCGCAGTATTGCGTTTGGCGAGAACCCTTTGTTTTCCACTTTCGCCGCGTGTCAGGATTGTCTTTATAAACTATAAAGCTGGCTTTTTTTAAGCCATCAAAGGAGAGAAGTCATGAGCCTTATCGAGCAAATCGAAAAAGATATCATCGCAGCTATGAAAGCTAAGGAACCTGTTAAGGTCTCAACCTTACGAATGCTTAAAAGCGCCCTTGGGAACCATCTGATCCAGGTCAAAAAAGACAAGCCAGAAGACGCGGATGTCCTCAGTATTATTGCTAAACAGGCGAAACAGCGTCGTGAAAGCGTTGAGAGTTTTGAGAAGGCTGGCCGCAAAGACCTTGCTGATAAAGAAAAGGACGAGTTAGCGATCCTGGAAACCTATTTGCCCAAGCAGTTGACTGACGAAGAGCTAGCGGGGGCAGTCCGAAATGCCATCGCTATATCAGGCGCTAAAAGCCCCGCAGACATAGGAAAACTCATGAAGGTCCTTATGCCTTCTATTCAGGGTAAAGCCGATGGCAAACGCGTCCAGGACGCCGTAAAAGCCATCCTAAAGTAGCCTTCCGAATACCTTCTTGGCAAGGCCAGTTCTCCCTGGGAACTACTTTACATAAGATACATTATAGGACGTGAATACTTCAGACGAAGCGTTCCTCCTATAGGGTTAAAGCACTGTGCCTGGTCTTGTAATTCGAGCAACCCGGAGCAAGTAAATGATATCGTCGCGATCAATCCGAGAAGGTCACCCTCAACAAATTACAAGCCCTGGTCAACTGAAACGGATTAGCGCAGACACCCGTCAGGGCTTCTCGAGACGAAGCGCATTTTCCCGCACAAATTTAACGCTTTTTCAATAGAGAGGCTTGAAACGGTTCCGGAAGATTGTTCTTAGGTGACCTCTGCCCCTCCCATTTCGGAGTCAAGGCTATAAATAATATACTCGGGACCTGCCCGGAGACTGCCACTGAACATCCTTGATCCTTTTTGGCCATAGACGACCAAAGACCGGTTTTTATCGACAGGACAGATTCGGGAGGATTATTAGAGGAAAAATTGCCGCCCCAAGAGCCATTACCTCGTGCGAACATCCACGACAGATTTCATCACATACTCAAAACGGCTGGCCCATAAACCGAAGGGCTTGTTCTTGCACAATTCTCTTATCAACCGTTCAGTTTTCATTTTTATTCGCCTGTCATTTCTGCGACGCTCAGAACTCAACGCGGATTTGCGCGGAATAAACCAAGGATTTCAAAGAAAGAATAGGAAGTTCTTTGGGTTTAATCAGGGGCTTTATAACCCCTCGAGGCTTTTAGAAAATCTCGGGTAAAGCTTATGCCGCTGTAGCGACGGACTTTTGGGCGGCAACCTCGCCAAGGAGGGCCTTCATGAATTGGTTGGCAAAGAATGCGGCGACAGCATAATCGTTACCGACTTTGGGATTCTTGATGCCGGCGTGATCGATCACCAGGTCAATTCCGATGGTCGCAATGGCATTGGTCGCCGCGGCAAGGGATTGCCGTCCTTCAGGGGTTTCAGCCCACTCCGGAGGATAGACAAAGGTGCCTTTATATCCCTTGCTCTGAACAGCCTCGCGCACCTGATCCAAGCTTAACGCGTTGCCAAGGAAGATCACGTGCTCCGGACTCACGCCTCGCAGCTTCAACTTTGCAACGATCTCTGGGATCTCAGCACCGATCTTATCAGGAGCAATGACCCTGACCCCCGGAACATCCTCGAAATTCTTATCTCCTACGACAAACACGTAAGGATTCGTGCGGGCAGCCATAGCATCAAGGGTCTTCATTTTCTCGACACTGCCGTTCACGATGATCTGCTGGGCAATCTCGACCATTTTGGCGTCGAACGGCTGGAGGGTCTCGGACTTGTTCCTCGCCATACTCACGAGAGCTTTGATCAGATCGATCTGCGAGCGGATACTTGCCGCGAATTCGGGATCCTCAGTCGCTATCTCCGGGTGATTCGCAAGGAGCGACCCCATGAACGCCGCGGTATCCTCGTAGGCCAAAAATTCCTGCTCAAGATCACCGAGGCGTTGATTTTCAGGGAGCGCGTGCGAATTCTCATGGACCATGCCCCACGCCAAGGTAAATTGCACGCGCCGCTCCAGATTTGCGAGTTCTAGCTTCGAAAGCGTCTCGGACGCCAAGGCTTTGGTATAATCCGCGAGCTTATCGCCATTCAGAACCACTCCGCCATTCCGGAAATAGCCGACATGCCCCTGGATCAGCTCGCGCTCTTCAGGCGTTGTAGCCATCTTCCAATTCGCGCCCGCCCAATGATTTCCCTTATAGTTCTTCGCCATATCATAAGCCGCTCTCGCCACCTTATCTGCTGAATTCAACTCCGCTGGGGCAACCTCGGACGCAGAAACTCTCTTCGCTTCAGATCGCGGAGCTTCGACGGATCTCAATACCTCCGGCTCGTCCCGTAGTTCCGCGCGCGGAGAGTTCATTTTTTCAACAGACTTTTGCATCACGACGGAGGCCGGGGCGATATAATCGATATACTCCCTGCCATCCTCCCCCTTACGCTCCCCTGCCTTCGAGAAACCAAGCCGCTCGTACAGCTTGATCGCCTTGGTGTTCTTGGGCTCGACGGAAAGGGCGATCGGGACGCTTGAGAAACCTCTTTCTGAAAGGTTCTTCGCAAGGCCGTAGATCATCGCCGTCCCGAGTCCTGAGCCTTGGGCGGCTTGGGCCACACCCACGTTATAAATATAAGCCATGTCCCCCTGAATCGGAGCCGCCAGGAGATACCCTTGCACCTTTCCGTTCACTTCATAAACCATGCTAAATCCAGAGGCCGCATCTGCCTGCAAGATTTTTGCGAAGGATTCGGCAGAAAAATCTGTCAGTTCGTTCTGTTTCCCGGTCTCATCACTGACAGCAATGGCTTGTCTGATCCGATCACCTGAGGCAGAATTGAGAGCCCTAAAACTTCCCGGGAGCCCCGTCTCTTTCATATTGAGCGTTTCATTTTTCACGAGTTCACCGCGGAATTTTGCTAAAAATTGAGCGCTGAACTTTTGAGCGTCGGATCCGGCGGCCAGCATGGGATCGGCCCCCATTCTTCCCAGGATATCCATCGCGAACATAGCCAACTGCTCCTTGACCATCTTCGCCTCGTCCGCTGATAAAGAAAATCCCGCATAGCTCGTATCCGTCAGGTTGCGAGCAACCTTCTCCAGATACCCCGGCAAAAACTGAGTCGCGATCATTGAAATGTGGCTCGCGATCAGATGTTTTCTCTCAGCCTCCTGGGCCTGCAGATCCGTCATCTTTTGCATGGCAATCCACTCAGGAGAAGCAAAGATCTCGCGCAGGAATGAGTGCAATTCCGCACCGATCAGCGACGCTTTCTTAAACATAAAATCCTGTTTATCCCGGAAGCCGTAGATCCTTCCGTCGTAATCGAAAGCATGAAGATTATCCAGATCATGACCTTCTTCGTGGATCGCCGTATGCTTTTCGTAATTATTCAGCATGAATGTGTAGCGCAGATACTGTTGAGGTTTGCCGAACGGTTCGCTTGCTCCAGATTCTCCATCTTCCATAAAGAAACCGGCCGGTAAATGCTGGGGATCAAGAATAATATTGCCGCCAACACCATTAGCTTTGGGCTGGAAGGAAGCGTGCATCAGGGTTTCTTCATTCAGCCCGTATCTTGAGATCAGATGATCCAGGGAATCATCCAGGTTCTCCAGAATCCATTTCACCGCTTCCCGTTTAACGTTGGCGTCTGTGGAGTTCAACTTTTGGAGCATTTGATCTTTCTCACGGTGCTCAAGAATGCTGATCATGCCTCGCAGTCCGCGTAACTTTTGAGCCGCCGCATCCGATCCAAATACGGACGTCAGAGCGACTTTTAGAGAAAGCATCAGCGTGCTTTCGTAATCCGCCCAATTTCCGGCCGCGGCAAGCGCATCGAGGTCGTTTTTCGCAGCTTCGGACAGATAGGGATCGAGCAACGGACGGAGAAGGCGCCAAGCGCTCGGACGGCCTGTTCCGGAAATCGCAGGGTTATTTTCCAGGGTCTCGATGACAAGCGCTAGAAGGGCATTCGCGTTCCGAGGATCAAGGTTTTTGATCATTTCCGGATCGAGCAATTCGCCCTCCGGCGTAAGGAACCGGATCGAAAAACGATCGGACAAGTATTTACGGCGGGACTGATCGCGCATAACTTCATCCCGCGAAACGGGAGCAAGGGTTCTTCGTATGCCGGGCTGACCCATCCTGAAATAAACGGCAGTCATTTCAGAGATGCAGTCGGACGTACCGCAAAAAACAAGTTCGTCCCAAGAGCGGATGTTCCGACCGTTCAAAGCCAGGCCGTTGCGCACCGCATCCGCATAATTTCCTTTAAGACTCGTCCGGACTTCGAAAGCGTATCTTTCAAACTCAGCACGGCTCGGATTCGTCAAAACGGTAAGCGACTGATCGGCGTGTCCTGCGGGCGATCTGAGCCGCATCCGCTCCAAATCCATGGCGGCATAGAGGCGGTTCGCGGCATCGCGGCGAAGCAATGCCTGCGCCCAGTCAACGCGGCCTTCCGCGATAAGGTTATTGATCAGCTCGGCTGTTTGTTGCGAGGTAAAATTCCTGGGAATAAAATAACCTCCCAGACCGTCCATGACAACCCGCATCAGGTCGTCTACGGACCTGAATTGATGGAAAGCGATCAGGTCATCCAGGCTCGTCGCGTTGCGCCGTATCCGGGCTACGATCCCCGAAACAGTTATGTTGTGTGCCTGAAGAGCTGCAGCAAATTCCGTGCCTGGCTGATCCTGTTCCTTAAGGATATCCTCAAGCCGGAAGAGAGAATCAAGAGCTTGCTGAACTCTTTCTCTCATCGCGCGCGCAGCCTTCTCGCGCCAGCCCACGACGTAGCCGCTCGGGTTCTTCGGGTCAGTGTAGAGCCGAAGTTTTTCAACGATCTCTCGGCGATCGTAAATATGGGCCTCGTCCGGATCGTAAACACGGCCGTGTTGTTGGGCATAGAAGGTCAGGAGCTCTTCTAAGAGATTCTGGTCTGTATCGCGGAAGTCAGATCCCTCGAGACCTCTGGGATCATTAAAGTGGATCGTTTCATGCAACCATGACGGTTGATAGTACTGTTCGGACAGCAAGATCACAGGGAGTTTTTCAAAAATCGTCCCTTTGAAAGTGCCTACCGATTGGGTATTACTGCCAAACCATCCAGGGTTGGTAACAGGCATCCAGCCGGCGGCTCTAAGTTGTTTTTCAATCTTATAGGGCATCACAACCGACAGCGTCGGATGGTCCGAAATATTCTCCTGGATCATATAGGCCCTGCGGTAGTACACCTCTTGCTCGCGGACGCTAAGGGACTCCCACATTTTCCCGTCCCTTTCAGCAAGAGATTTCGCGAAAGAAATAAATTCAGCGTCTCCCTTACGGAAAGCGAGTTCAGGAATAGGAACATCCAAGTTTTCCGATGGACTGGCCGTTACGACCTTGATGCCGATCAGCATTTCGGGCGTGATCGCGGAACCGGCCGGCATTTTAACGTTAAGAATTTTTGCCAGTTCTTCACGCGCTTTCAGATTCTCCGGAGAATTTTCGGGAGAATTCAATCCGTTCACGATCTGATCATTAATTTGATCGATAATACCTAGCCGCGCATTGAGCACATCCTCTGAAAGCTCAAGCGGCGGCTCGCCCACAAGCGTCACGGCACGATCCTTATTCCGGGCGAAATGCAGGATATCCGAGCGCAGGAAGTCCTGTCCTTTGCGACGATCGCGATTCTCCCGGTTGATCGACAGCAACAGGTCGGAAAGACCGGGCGCAATAGCATCCAGACGGCCTTGCATTTCCTCACGAAGTTTGCTGTCCATAATCGTTCGCGCTTTCTCGATCTCTGTGTAAGCCCTCCCGAATTTCACAACATCCTCAGTGGAGACACCGGCGATTTGCAGGGGCTCTACAGCCTTCTGGAGTTTCCCTTGAATCTCCTGCGCGGCAGCCGAATTTTTATCTTCGATGGCGCTGAGCTGTTCAAAAAGCGTCCGGATTTCCAGAAGCTGGAAAATCGTAAGATTGGTTTGTTTTCCGATCTGCTCGAGTTCCTTTTTCGCTTCGTTGCTTTCCTGCTCGACTTGTCTGACCACACTGTTGAGCTCGATCTCCGGCACCAGTTTTTCTCCGGCTTTAATGCGCTGCATGAGTTCAGCCTTAGGCGCATTCTGGATCGCCACGTAGGCAAGCATCAGCGCGGTCCAGGAATTGACCGGGACCTTTTGTTCGCGAATAGCCTTCATGATATCGCTCAGCACCATCTGGCGGCGAAACTCTGTCGAAAAGAACCCACCCACCACACGACCGAAAGCGCGGGAAATCATCATTAAGTTGCCAAATTCCCCTTTCTCGGTCCGGAACTTGTTGTCCCTCTTGATCAGCCATGTAGAAAGTGCGACACCCATTGCAAGGCCTGACGCCCACCCACTCATGAAAACAAGGGCCGCCGGCAACAGAGGTGCCGCCAGGACCGAGACGAGCAAGGTAGGACCAAGAGTGACCGCAACCGCCAAGGTGGCGGCAACCAAACCAAGTCCGATGCTGCCCGACGTCAGGAGCCCGTAATTACCGATCATGGTCGCTATCTTCCACGACCATTTCTGTCCCATCGTAAGCTCCGCTGCCAGGGCATAGCGGCCCTGGTTGGACTGGAGATTCGCGATGACAGGTCTAAGATTCTCGAGAGCCGCGATTTCAGCTTTAAGTTTGGCATCATCGGCAGCTTCATCCACGGGTTGGCCTTCTGCCTTCCTAGCCGCCTGGTCCTTCAGGGCTTTTTCGATAAGGGATTGGCGCATACTCGCCAAGACGTCGTCCACGCCAGTCTTGGATCCCAGGCGCGCATCGACAAAATCGCGCTTCTGCTTGATGAGCTGATCGAGTTCTGTGAGGCTAAGCTTTAACACCTTTGGATTTTTCGCGGCATATTCCTGAAGCTCGTCGGCATTGCGATAAGCCGACTGATGATCCCAATGGATCACGTGAGCCAGGTTCAGGAACGCGAACATCGTCTTCCAGATGGCCGCTTCATAGGCGGCCTCATCGCCAAACGCTTGCTTGTCCCCCACAAGCTTTATCGCCACTTTGCGCACATCGCCCAGGGAATCATAACGGGCTTTGCCAAACTGGAAAGCATCCATCAGCGAGACTCCAAGCACCGTTCCGAGAGTCACGGCAACAGCCGATCCCAGGAGCAGCGGTAGCAGCGCGACACCAAAGATAAGACCCGCCCAAGGCACGGCTACAGCGGCAACAACCGCTGCGGGAATGGCTGCTCTTGCCCATTTGTTCTCTGTCAGGAACCGCGATGTCTTCGTCAGCATTTGAGACGCGCTGAATTTGAATTTTTTCCACCCGCGCTGGAACCGGCTTGCACCTTCGGACTCTGTTTTCTGGTAGTCAAGCCAGAACTTTCTCTGCGTCTGATAATCCTTCTGATCACGTTCGAATTGACTGATCATTCCGTCATAGATCCGGTGCATTTCACGAAGGATCTTGGGATCAGAAACCTTGCCCATGGCTAATTGAACCAATGCCACGGAGAAGGCCTGTTCGCGGTTCCGATCAAGGGACGCGGCATTGCGGGCGGTAAGCGCCGTGCGGAAGTCGGCCACGGACAACGCTCTGGCGTCAAAGACCGTTTCCTCCTGGAAATTCCCGAACTTGGCGAGGTAATCAAGCGCCGTGGAATCGATCTCAGCGGCGTTGTAAAAACCAAGATCAATCATCTGCCGAACGAAGAACAGGGCTTCTTTTGAAGCATCGCCCGCTTCACCTTGAGGGACTAATCCGAGCAATTTCTGCAGCATGCTGTTGAGTTGCCCCCCTTGCGGTTCCCCGAGACGCTTGGCAAGCGCTGACACGAGCGCGAGGATCTTCTCGCCCTGCGAATTGAGGTTACCTTGAGCGTCGAATCCTCCGTTGGCTTCAATGAGCTCCCGATGGGCGGCTGCTAATGCTTCCGCTGCCGCGGTTTCCGCCGTTACGTCAAGCGTCTGGGCCGCCCTTTCCATTCCCTCCCGGGTCTGGATCGCTGCCTGCATTCCTGCAGAGGCACGAGGCGCAGTCTGGGTCGCCTTCATATCATGGGGACCAACCACCTGACCCGCAACTTCCACAAACCGGACAATGTCGCCCTGTGAACCGACGCCTTCGTCATGTTTGTGCTGACGTTCAAATTCCTGGGCCTTCGCAAGAAGCTCCTGATAGGTTTTTTGATCCTGTATCCGAGCCTCAAGTTCCTTGAGGCGGTTACCTTGCTCTTCGCTAGGTGTCGCAAGCCCCTTCAGTTGCCCGAGCTCGGTCATTTCCGCGGCTGTCAGCTGATCGAACCACACGGGATCGATATCTTTTAAGCCCTGGAGGCGACGGAACTCGGTTGTTTCTTCGGCCGTCATTTTCGCACCGGCAAGTTTCAGCACGATCTCAGCATTCGCGGTGAGGGCCCGTTCCGCCACCAGCAGTTTGTTTTCCGGGGAGACAACGGACGAGTCACTCACTTCCGTCCACAGCTCACGAGCCTCATCCAGCATCCGGTTGAGCCTCATTTGAAGCACATCCACGGCCTCCGACTCTTTCTTCGGCCGTTCCCAGCTATCGTTTTTACTGAGAGAATTCTGGATCTCCATCAGTTTTTGAGCGAAAAATCCCTGCTCCTCTGGGGTCTTGGAATTCTGGATAAGCTGACGGAAGAAATTTTCGGCTTCGGCTTCCAACGCTTCCATCATGCTGTTAAAGGTGGCCCGCTCGCCCTCAGGATCGTTTTCCGCATTCATCCAGGTCCAAAAAGCCTGGATCCGCTCGGCATCGGTCTTGGCCTCTTCGATCTTCCCTCCGAATCTTTTTCCGACCGCCACAATGTAAGGCGAAGGCACTTTAAAATCCTGGAGAGAAAAGACCTGATCCAGCTTGGTGCCAAAATAGATCTTCATCCTGTCGTTCAGGTTCTGGTTCTGGGCCGCCAATTTTTCATTGGAGAAGCGCTCATGATTGCCGAGGTAATTGAACTGCCAGACGTAGGGGGCTTCACGCGAAGGCACATCGCCTTTTCTATACACGGACTCGCCGGTAGCCGTATTGATCTCCCAGTAACCCACGGCTTGCCCCTTCACGAGGTCACGGACGACCGCGATCAGAGCTCCGTCGCCCATTCCGACAAACTGCCCTTTATTATCCTTCAGGAATTCTGTCGCGGTTCCCGCTTCAGCCTTATGAATAATGCCTTTTTCGTCCGTATAAGTGAGCGCGTCATGACTATAGGCATAATGAGCAAACTCGTCCAGTTTGGCTGCGACACCGCGGAGACGTCCCAACAACTGGTCCAGCATTTCCATGTCCACGCCTTCACCGACAAGCATTGCCGGCACCGTCGTGTTATCCATCATCATGCTGAACCCAACCGTTCTTTGCGTAAACAGAACCCGGCGCTTCGTACTGAGCTCCGTTCCGGCCAACTGCTGTCCTAACCTCTCCGCGAACCATTGGTTTTTAAGTTCTTTATACTCCGTCGCGTCTCCTTGTTCACTTATGAGCACCGGCACTTCATAGCCCGACCCATCCGCCTTCAGGCGGTAAACCTTGAAGCCGCCTTCTTCGTCGATAACCACCTCTTCAATCTTGTGAGCCAGAGCCTCCCGCAAAACCTCCCCGATAGCATTGGTCACATGGTCTTGTGTCACCGCACTAAAAATAGCAAGATTCTTTGGTTGACCGTCCGCCTCCATGGATTTCATATATTTTTCGAAGACATTTCCGATAGCCTTCCGGATGTCGCCCGCCCCCGAGATCTGATAACCATGCAACCGGGCTTCGGCATTAAGCGCCATATACCGCTGTGCCGCGCGAACCGTAGCGGAAACGACCCCGAAAATAGCCCGGAACGACTGCCCGAATTTTTGCACCGTCGCGGACGTAAAAATGGCATTACCGCCAAGCCGGCGGATACTGTCGACTATGATGCTCAGTTGGGTTTGAAGTCCAAACCCCGATACTTCCACATTCCGCTGCGGGTTCGCCTCAGCGCCCTCCAGAGGCTTGAAGATCATTTCAAGCGCAACGGAATAGGATGCGGAATGGAAAGTCATCCTGGGTTCGGCCTTGTTCTGGGAAAAGGGTGCTACTTTATAGATCCATTTCTTATTCCCCTGTTTATCCTGCGTCTCGTACCAAACCACCGTAACGCCTTGCCCGCCCTCAGCCCGCTGGCTCTGCATCAAAGCCATCGCCCACTGATTCGCTGCATCACGGACATCCCGATGCGCAATATCTTGAGACTCGTTGAACTTCTGCCATGTCTCTTCGGGGGTTTTACCCTTGAATTTTCCACCGCCCACCTCTTCGGCGATGAAGGCCTGGAAAGCGTCGGTGAACATAAAACGCTTGTTCGGAAATTCCTTAACCACTTCACGCATTTTGAGGTTCAAAACATTGGCGATCGCTTTAGCGGTCAGAACCCTCTTCTCCAGCTCCGAGTATTCTTTGGTTAAATTAACAAGCTCATCGAGTCTGGACTTCTGTTCTTTGGACAGGCTGGGCAATGCCTCGAGAGTTGCTTTTTCGGTCTCATGCTGCGTTTTTTGTTCGGTCAGCCATTTGAAGCGATCCACTTCGCTGGGAGTCTTGGCGCCCGGACGGTCCTTGAGGACCAGCTTACTTAATTCTTTCCAAGCCTGGGTAGCGCTCATCGAAAAAGCTTTGTCTGTCTTCGGATCCGTCCACTCGATCGGAATGCCCTCTTTATCAAGCCATTTCAGGAGCAAAGTCCGTATCAGCGCGCCGTTTCTGGCTTCCGTGACAGTCGCTCCCCGGGTCCCGCCACCTTCGCGGAAATGCTTATTAAAGAGCAACTGCGATTCATCAAAAAGCGCGAGTGAGCGACCGAAAATTTCCTGGAAAGCCGTCTGGACCTCGGGAGATTTGATCGTCCCTAACGTAAGGAAACCCAGTGAGCTGAAGGTGATATCGACGATCTTAGCGTTCGTGATCCGGCTCAGTATATCCGTTACGACAGCCGCATCCCCGCTTTGCAGTTTATGGAGTGTGTCCTCAGTGAAGGTGAAGATGTCGTCTACCGATTTCAAAACACCGTACTCTTTAAAGAGAGCGATGGTCGCCGGCTTATTGCCGTCCCCGAGCAGACCTTCGTCAGGATAGGCGCGGA
Organism: Candidatus Omnitrophota bacterium; assembly: GCA_903856085.1. Lineage (GTDB taxonomy): Bacteria > Omnitrophota > Omnitrophia > Omnitrophales > Aquincolibacteriaceae > Aquincolibacterium > Aquincolibacterium lacustre. The sequence goes on from CAIOAT010000047.1 coordinate 84,763, forward strand.
CATAGTGCCGGTAATAATCCCCGGTGATTTTATCTGCCAATTGAGGTAAAGCTTTCTGGAGCGCACCCTGGCCGAACAGGACGTGCTGAATGGTCATCGCCAAAGGTATGACGATCGCTGATTTTCCGAAACCGGTCGGCGCGTAAAGGTTTTCATATTGAGCTACTACGAACCTCAGGATCGTCTGATACTGACTGACGCTTTCCTTGTCACCAAGCTTTATGTTCATAACGTTCTTGCCCTCGAAGAACCGGACGATCCCGTTCACCTTGCTGGCTAATTCAATCTCATGGTTCAAGTTCCGATCGAACTCTGCCAGTTCATTCGCTGAAAGTCCGTTCCGTAGAACCTGGAGTCTTTCCGCATTCTCGACCAGAACAACCGTTTGACTGGATTGATCCCACTCCAGCCGCATACCGTCCGGCACCAGGTATTTCCGATCCGAGAAATATTCAGCCATCCCCGCAGCCCCCTGGTCGATGAGCTGTTGCTTGGAAAGCGCCTTGAAGATGGAATCCGGATTGTCTGCGGCAGCCCAGGTACGGAGCCGGCTCATTTCGTTTCTCACAAACGCCTGGACCGGCAGCGGAACGTTAAAGCGTGCGGCTCTTTCTTTCATCATCCGGTCACGGATGGATGTCACAAGCCGCGTGGGTTTGGCCATCTCCTGCTGGACATTTGTCAGCATGGCCCGGTAGGTATCGATCAAGCCCGTGAGCAAGCGAACCTCCGGGGGCCCGCGCGCCGGATCAACGAGTTGATCCACTTCCTGCTTCAGATTGGCCGCCTGGTCCGTGACCAATCCCAACTGGATCTTCAGGCCCTCGAGTTCAGCCTCAAGCTTTTTGACATAATTTTGTTTTTGCAGGCTGCTGGGGTCGTTTGCCAGTTTTTGCTGGGCTTCGATCAACTGCAGCCGTTTATCGTTGAAACTGTTCGTGAGTTTATTTATAAAAACGTCTAAGGAGCGGCCTACCTCACTGATCGTCCAATCCAATTCCTTTCGCATGCTTTCTTCTGTGACATGAGCTACTGCCGCAGGCGCAGCTTGGGGCGCCTGGACCAGCGTGGCCGGAGCAGTTTTCACCGCATTGGGAACCGCCGACGCTACGACCCCTGGAGTGGCGGGAGCTTTCCCGAACTTCCCTGAGAACCAAGCCATCATCCGTTCCAGAGCGGACATTCCGGGAGCATTTATTTCGATCAGCTGATCCACTTTCGCTTTTTGCGCGATGGTCAACGATCCATCGGCGACAAGTTTTGCCATGACAGCTTTGACTTCATCCACAGAGGCTGGTTTCTCCGCCGAAGGAACCCCGCCAAATCCGAAAATAGACTGCAGTGTTTTTCCTGCCGCCTGGGGTCCGCCGTTCAGGACATCGAGGTTATTTTTGACGTGCACAGCGATTTGTTCAGCGATGGCGCCGACGATACCGCTCAAGAGGCCTTTTTCAGCGCCCTGCGCGGCTTTGATCAGATCAATTCCCTGTTTTTGGGCAAACTGCCAATGGACCCCCAGGCGAGCCATTATAAATTCAAGGAACGAAGAACCAACGGGGCCGGTTGTGGAGATCTGCAGTGCCAGCCAGCTTGCCACTGCCCCCGGTAAGTGGAACAGCGCGAAAACAGCCGCGGATAAATTGACAAGCCTTTTTGCGGCCTTCTCGCCAAGGAAGGAACCGATCGCGGCAGGTATTCCGATAATGACCGATGTTTCGAGGACGGGCATAATGTAACCGTTGATGATCCTATTCAGGACCTGTCCGATGTTTTGCCCGAAGACCTTGCTCGAAAAATTTGTCAGGCTTTCCAGGACCGATCGCACGATGCCGGCAGGCCGTGTCGTAGTCGCCAGAACAGCCGGAGCAGTGAGCGCGGTGGGCGAAACATTTGATTTTTCGATAGCGGGGATCGTCTTAAGGCCCGCCTGATCAAAGAGGAATGCCCGGTGATGTCCGTTGTCAATAGCAATCGAACCATCCGGCAGGTGCAGGATCTCGATAGGATTTGCCTTCGTGAATTCAATCAGCTTGGCGATCGCTGCGGGGCTTGCTTTAAAGGCAGCCAACATTTCTCCCATCGTCGCATTCCCGGGGATTTTCATCCCAAGAACATTGACCAAAAGATCGTGGATGCTCTGGATCGTGACTCCCTGGCGACCGATCTCTCCCCGAGGCGTTCTCAGGCTGTCGATCAGAATTTCTTCCGGAGCGGTGGCGGGCGTCTGGACGGTTGTTGCGGGCGCTGTCGTGCGTCCAAGAATGCGGTCAATAATGGCACGGAACAACTCCGCGAACCCGGCGAAAACGGATTGAACCTGACCCGTTGATCTCCCGCCGATATTGGTGCCGGCAACACCGCCCTGGCCTTCCACAACGGGAGTTGTCCCCTCGGGAAGTCCCGACAGACTGACCGCCGAAATTTCCGCAAGGATGGGCAGAATGTTCGCCAAGGCGGTACCCCGGATATTTCCGAGATTGATGTCCCCGACTGTCGCAGGCTGATGTGCCAAGCTATCTCGCAAAGCCACCGCCTGGCTCGCCGTAAAATCGGCCGGCAGGGTGAACGAAACCGTTGCAAATCCCTCTGGGATCGCCGTGATCACGGCTGTTATTTGACTATCCGTCAGATCTCGGCCAAACGTGATGGAAATATCCTGCGCTCCACCGGGTACGGTCCTCTGTATTTCCATAAAAAGATCGCGATTTAGGCTCTCCACATTCCGCCCGTTAATCTCGAGTTCGACCATCGGCGCTCTCGCCGGCGCTTCGGATTCGGTTATGCCGTGCTTCAATGCGTCGGCGGCTCGCGTCACATCGATCGGCGCCTCCTGGTGCCGGTAGGCCGCCTGATCGCGAACCACCGAGGCACTATCAAAAGTTTCGTGAGTCGTTCTTACTTCAACACCGATCCCCGTAACCGCCCGGATGAAATCGAGAATCCCGGACGCGGGTGCTTCGTGTGTTCCCGCCTTTATTTCGCCTGGGATTTCCGTTTGCGGACGTTCGAGCTTACGCGTCGGTGCTTCCGCTCTCAAACGGGCCTGTTCGGCGGCATCATCCATGCTCTTCTGAGCAAAGCTCTCAAGGTCTAATCCTTCTTTTACTGCTTCATCCACCTTGAGCCTCATGCTTTCGCCCGCCTTGAGAACTTCGGAGACCAAGTCGGACTTGCTCAGATTTTCTCTTTGCAACTTACCGGTTCCCGAGAAAAACTCGCCGATAAGACTATCCACTCTTCCCCGAAGGGCCTCATTCGCGAGCGCACGGGTAAGCGCCGTTGCCAGAACATCGACGAGCTCATTCCCCTGGACCGCACCGATATTCGTGATCTCGCCGATCCTGAGGCCGAACTTCTCTTGAATGGCGTTGCGCAACCCTTCGGCATCCAGCGTACCGTCCGCTCTGGTAAAATTTTTGACCAGGTCTATCATTTCGAGGCGAACATTTTCCGGCACGGACGCCGTCGTGATACTGCCCAGCATCTCTTGGATCTGCGCGTCGATACCTTCGGCACCCCCGAAGAAAAGCTTCATGGATTTCTGGAAGGCGGAGAAAACATCCCCTTCCATCAAGGCGCGCTCCAAGGACCTGCTGTCCGCGGCCTCGATATTGTTCTGGGCCCTGACGAATGCCTCGCGGGCCCACCGGGAAGTCGGGAAGAATTCCGCAAGCCTCTGATAAGCGCCGTCCACAAACCGGCTCAAGCCTGACGACATTCCTTCCCCAAATCCTCGCATTAAAAATTCACCGCTGCCGATTGCCGTTCCTTTTTCGAGCGATACCAATTGATAGCTGAATCCCACATCGCCCTGGCGGCCCGCACGGCCACGATTCTGCATATCTGCCCGGACGGAATCGTTCACCCCGATCCCGATTTGAACAAGACCTTGGGTCTTCAGCAGTTCTTTAAGCTTGATATCCGTTCCGCGGCCGGCGATATTGGTCGCGATTGTAATGCCTCCCTTTTCACCCGCGGCTTTGATGATATCGCTTGACGCTCTCTCATTGCTCGCATCAAATGTCCGGAAGAGATCACCGTTTTTGGTATTCATGGAATCCAGGATTTTCTTGGCACGCTCGACGACCACAGGATCGAAGACAATCTCCTTGCCGGCCGCGTCTATGCCTTTACCGCTGGCGAATTCTTCGAGGATGGCTCGGACATGGACTTCCATTTCTTTGGCGCTTTGGATAGATAACGTTGTGATCAGGAAGGAGCTTCCCGCATCCAGGAGGTGCCGCGCCAAAACACTCTTCAATCCGTTCGGCCCGTTCAGGAGGTCCGCGTCGCTCCTAAAAGTCCTCATTTCCGAGTCAACCCGTAGCTGCAGGTTGTGCGCGGGAATCTCCGCCACCTCAAGACCGTAGAGGCGCTTGAGCGTATCAGGCGTCCGGCCTTCGGTCGCAGTGCCGGTCATACCCGTAACCCTCTGAAAGAAGTTCAGAACGTCCCGTGTCTGGATACGGGCCGTGGTCACAGTCTCAGCATGAATGGCCAAACCTTCTTTAGCTTCAATAGCCTGGTGGAGCTCGTTCAAACGCTGACCGTTTTGATCGGTGCCGGTTTCACCGCTGATCAGTACGACATTTCCTTGGTCATCAACGCGATATTGGACCCCATCATGGAAAAGGATTTCGGCCTGAACGGCCCGGTCCAAGAACTTTTGTCCTTCCGCCGTCAAAGTCAAACGGCCTGATCCGTCTGTCGCGACCTCAACAAACTGGTGGAGACCCTCGGCTTGCAGTAAACGCGCGGCCAGTTCACGCCCGGCATCGGTTGCATGGGCAAAACGTCCCGCTTGATCGAAAACCACCTCAAATTCTCCGGCCACTCCCTCAGGTCCCTTCACGCCGCTCCTGAAAACTTCGGTCCCTATCTTGGTGCGTTTCAGCTCACTTACTATTTTCGCAAACGCCGTCAAGATGTCCCGCTGTCCATTCCCAACAAGCTTTCCGGATCCCGAAGAGATAATGAGAGGTGTTTTCGCGAGCGTGATCAGAATGGAGTCGGCCTCGTCGATCACGAGCAGGAAGTCCCGGAAATCATGTCTGAAAATTTCCTGGCCCGGTTTTGCCTGGATATCGTTGTACACCTGATCGGCCTTCAAAGCCTCGTCGCTCACATAAACAATGCTTCGCGAATAAACATCCTGTTTTTGACCCAAGTCCATATTGTCGTGGATATACCCGATATCCTTACCCAGGAAATCCGCAATCGCCACCACCTCTTTATAGGCGGCTTCAGCCCGCTCCGTCGTTGTAGTCTGCATAACCGCGTGGCCACTGATCAAGGCTGTCAAAAAGCCGACATAGGTTTTTCCTTCACCGGTCAGGAGCTCGGCGATCTTTCCGCCCTCAGCCATAACCGCAGACGCCATGAGCTGTTCCCGGTGAAGCACAACGGCGGGCCTGTCCGGATTACGGGCCGTTTCGACAAATCCGATCGCAAGCGCATAAGCCGCAAAAAGCTTGTCACCCTGGGCATTATTAATTAAGTCGAGGAGCGCCTCGCGGATCCTGCCAAGATCTTCAGGATTCCGGCAGAGATCATTTAACACGGCTAACGCATCCCGGCCTTTCAGTTCGATGCCTAAGGCTTTCACAATTTCGACCGCTATGTCCCGGCGTATCGAAATAATGCTGTTGACTCTCGCCGCGAAGGGCGCTCCGGCAATCCGGTTGGCCTTGAGAATCACCCACAGTCCAGGCGCCCTCCCCGTGAGCCAAGCAAACCACGACGACCGGCCGAACAGACCCGTCTCACCCAGCTTAAAGTTATCCCCGTTAAACCTACCAAAAAGGACGTTGATTTCATCATCAGTCATTCTGGAAAGATCCGCGTTCCTTAGAGCTTCAAGCATGGCAGGATCAACAGATTCACCAATGCCCTCTCGCAAAGATTTCCACTCTGTCAGGTAAGACTTGCCAATGTCCGCACCGCCGCCCTCAAGGGATCCAAATACGGCTCTTTCCAGTTTCTGGAGGGCTTCGAGAGTCACCCTTCTCTCGGAAATCGAGAGCGAGCCGATCCTGCCACCAACAGTCATCCAGGTCGAATTGAACCACTCGACCGCTTTCGAGAAAACGCTCTTGAACCGATCCCCGAAAGTCGTTGTCTGTCGATCCCGTATGGCTTTTTGAACATCGGCAAGTGATCGATTCACGTCTGCGGGCACGTTCGCAGGATCGAATGTTCCGGGAGTTTGGGTCACAGTTTCGGGAGGCGTGATCTCCGGGAGCTTTTCGAAAGGCTGGCGTCCCGCATTAAGAAGAAGGTCCGCCGAAATTTCTCCTCTCCGGATAGTTTCACGGCCCACCATCACGAAATCCCCGCGGACAGCCAGAGTCTCGCCGGAGACAATGACCAATGTTTTTCCATTCAACGAATCCCGCAAAGCAGGGTCAGCTTCGATCAGCCCTTGCAACCGTGACAACAATTCAGGCGATTCTCCGACGCCATCCCATGTCAGTCTCAGGGTTCCGTCGCTCGCGAATTCAATCGTGATACGACCCTCGACTCTGATGCCGGCTATCCTCAAGATCGAATCGATGAGAGGATTCCTGGCCCCGGGCTGGGCAAAGGTCACGACCATGTCTATGATATCGAGTAGACCCGTTGCTAAGGCAAGCCGAGTCACATCCCCACTCGGAATGGTATCGTTACTATGGGCCCCGAAAACATCGGCCAATTTCCCGGCAAACGCTTCCCAGCTTGATACATCGGCGCCTCTAAGCTCATTCAGGGCTTGCATCATTTCAGGCGACACCCCTTCGCCTCTTACATTGGCCCGCTGCTCCAGGAATTTCACGAAAAGATCTCTTAATTGCGGCAAGTCAACAGAAACAACATCTCGGGCCAGCAAGGTGAAAATATCGCGCAGCAATTCAGCGGCGAACCGGCCATTTTCGCGAGCACCCACAGCATCGACCGTGTGCAGCTCTGTCATCGAAAACATAAGTTCCGTGTGGAAGATCAAATCCCTTTCCAGAGAGGTTAGATCCCTTCCGCTCATAGCTTCAAAGTCAACCATGATGCGCTCCGCCCGGGCCAAACCGACCAACACAGGCCGCATTTCCCCAAAACCTAACTCGCCCCCCCAGCGCCGGATGAGCAAGTCCCCGATGAAATTGTTTGTCCAGTGGCTCAGGTCGATCCGGTCGAGCTTCAACCCGCTAACATCAATGCCAAGGCGCGCGAGCTCCAGGATGATCTCTGTGAAATTGCCACCGAGTTTTGCCAGGTTTGCCAAGTCCAGCTTCCCGGTTATCCTGCCCCCTCCGAGGACTACCCCGGCGGCTTGAAGTTCCGCCAGAAGCCGTATTTGATCCGGCGTCAATCTGGCTCCATTCAGTTCCCCGGTGATCTCCAGTCCGCGCATGTCGACGCGGCTGTCCAACATGGTTTTCAGATCGCGGAGCGTGGAAAGATCCCCCAATCTCGCCACGTCAAAAGTTCCGGTCATTTCGATGCCGCTAAAATCCGCGCCTCCCACCAGATCACAAAGCCGCGCAAGGTCGGCAAGACTGGTCCTTCCAATGTCGATCATCCCGGCAAATTTGATCCCGCTCAAATCCCCGCCCAATGCCCGGAGTGTCCCAAAATATTCGAGCTGAGCGTCATTGAGTTTTAACAATTCGTTGACGGTATAGTCTCCTGAAAATTTGATCCTTCCCATGTCGAGACCCATGTTTGCAAGATCGATCAAGGCGCCGAGTATGTCACGATTTCCTTCTAGCGACCTGACATCAAACGACCTGTCTACTCCCAGCCGGTTCAACAAGCTCGCGTCCAAGGAGCCATTCTCACGCATCGCACCCAGGTCTTTGACAAAGCTCGCGAACCCGGCATCCGACCACCCGCTCATATCCAACGTCACACGGAACACGCCGTCTCTGATGGCGGTAAGGAATTCGCCCGCGAGAATATCCATGGTAGCGAGCGTTTCGCCAATCCGGAAACTGATCTCGCCCAGCCTCAGGCGGTCAATGCCGAGGCTCCCCAACGCCGTCAGTGCTTCCCTGAGGCTGACTGCCTCCGGGAGATCCAAGCTGACCCTAAGACCTGTCAGATCCAATCCAAGCTCGCCCAATTTGCTTAAAAACTCAAGAACGTCCGTGGCTCTCAAAGTCCCGGTGGTTTTCAGATCGCCGTTCACTCTGATCCCGCTCAGGTCGACGCCTTTAACGCTCACCAAATTGATGAGATTTGAAAGCACCCCGTCCGTCACTAGTTTCACATCCAGGGTTCCCTCAATTCTCAGGTGGGTCGTGTCAACGCCGACATCTCCAAGAACTTTGAGAGCACTTGTCAGCGTATTGCCATTAAGCTTTGTCAGATCAAGCCTGCCGGATATTTCGACATTATGCAGGATCGCTCCCGCGCCTAACATGTCTGCGAGGATTTGCAGCCTTTCACCCGTCAAGGTCGCGCCATCCAGTTTTCCGGTAATGATTTGATCTCTTAAACTTGTCAGGTCGATCTTGACCCCTGCGTTTTTCATTGCGTCGACTAATTTCAGAACATCGCCGAGCGACGATTTTCCGGCGCCTTCTCCGATCAGATCCCCGGGGATCTTGACCTCAAACCCTGTCGGCGCTCCTATCAGCTTGAACTCGATCCCCACACCAAGCATCCGCAGCAATGCGTCGCGCAAGCCGATGGAATCCCCCGGCTTGAAGTTCTTGAGATCCACGGTCACTTTCGTACCCCTAGGAACATCCACCAACTGGGTAAGATCGGCAAGAGAGGTCACGCGTAACGTTCTCGTGAAGAAGTTCCGGGAGATCTGCGTTAATGACGTGACGCCAAGCATTTGTTCCAGGGCCCTTGCATCTTGCGTACTGAGTTTCTTAGTGTTACTAAACTCGAGGCCAGAAAGATCCGCGCCTAATTCTTTCAGGCCCGAAAGATCTGCGCCGGTTTTCGCGAAATCGGAAACACTGATCGTTCCGTCGAGCCGGACGCCTTTCAGGCTAAATCCGTCAGGCAGAGAATCGACCACTTTGGATAAATTTTCTTCCGTGAGACCGGTTAAAACAATATCTCCAAAACCGCTCTGGCGAAGGAGATCCATCGTGCGACCCAAGGTCGAGTCGGCGCCAAACCCAGCTGTTTTTACGTCGATCGTGAAACGCCAACCTTCTGTACCGTCTGCCCCACGCACAAGCTCCGGTATGATCCAAACATCAGTCCCGATCTTCTCGCGAATAGCTTCCATTTTGGTTTCTATTTCGGTGTGCAGCCGATCCGGCAGGTCCTTGCCGACTCCGGAGATCACCATAGCGAGCTGAGATGCTATCTTCTCGCCGAATACCGGGGTCAACGCAATGGTCCAAGCATTCATCACGATCCCGAGATCAATAAAAGCCTGGCTGAACGCAAAACCTTCTTTGGCGAGAGCCTTAATCATGACTTCCAAGTACTTGGCGACGGAAGGATTTTTGCCAAGCGTCGCGGCCTCTTCGCCAAGAACCGCTCTTTCCACGAGAGGGAAAAGCTTGTTGAGATATTCAATGACGGATCCCACCACAGGCATCCCGTGGATCAACACCTCGACCGGGCCTATGAGGTACATCAAGGGGCCCATCGAAAGCATATTCGTAAAATTATCAAAAGCGCTCATGCTGGCAAAGTCCCAGAATCCCAAAACCCCCCGCAGGAACATGGCCGCCACCTGGACAACGAATCCGCCCTTGCCGGTTCTCAAAAACGCCTCCAGATCTTTTTCCGATTGGGCAATGGCCATCCGGAAATCGATCGATCCTCCGGTCAAGAATTGGGCGAGTGAAAGCACAACATTCTCCCCGAAATGCAGAGACACGCCGAAACGGGCCAAGCTGAATGTTTGAGCCAGCAGGAATTTCCATGCCAGCACTCCCCTCGCTCCGGGAACGAATATTTGAAGGCGTAAAGCAAGAAGTCTGGCAAATTGTGCCCAGGTACCCGTTACGCCGCCTATGGCCGTGAGCTTGGCGGTTTGCATGATTCTCCCGGCTATTCTTGCCAGCCCTGAAGTGAAACCTAAGAAGGCGGCTTCCGCGGCAAAGCCGATGAAATCGATGACGTTAATTCCGAACAACTTTTTAACCAAGGTTTCATCGCTCGCCTCGGCGATAAGAGCGATCTTCTGAGAAATAATATTATTCTGGCCATCCAACTCGGCAAATCGATTCCCCGTGACTCCGATGAGGCCGCCCAAACCATTAAAAAGCATGGCATAGGTCGCGCTTATCCTGAAAGGATCACAACCATACGCGAGAGCAATGAGCCCGCCAGTCAGCAGGACACCGGCCACGATAGCAACACCGATCCAACCGCCGGCCACAAGAAAGGTTCCGGCAGCAACAGCCGCAGAGATTTTAACGACGGCAAGTACAACCGCAATTGCACCCACAATGATCGCCACCCCGGTCGCAATGACGTTATGCTCCCCAGCAAACCCGACCCAATAGTTGGAACACATGGCATATTGATATTGCAAATAATGGAACGATGTGCTTAATCCGTAAGAAATAAAATCATAAGCTGTGCTAAAGCCGTACCCAATGCCGCTCAAGATGCTTTGCCCCCACGCTGGCAAGATATCGTAAATATCGCTAAAATATCCGCCGACTTCGGCACGGAGTCTCGACCAGAAGCCTCTCTCGGTGAGATTTTGCATGTCCGCCAGCGAACCCTCATGCAACTCGGAGAAGAAAAAGCCTTCTTCCTGAGACCAGCAGGTGACGGCGCAGTCGAACGCTATCCCGCCAAGCGATACGCCGCTGGTGATAGTGCCGTCAGCCAGAATGTTGAGACTTCTGAATTGAAGAGCCGAGTAATTGCCAAGATTTTCCGTGAAGCCATTCTTGAACCCGTCATTCAGGCCGCGCTGGGCGACGTTGAGGAGACCGCCCTTAAATTTCCCGAAATCCCCTAGGCCGTGAAGGATCTGTGTTCCGTTCTGCAGAACTACCCGGTCGTCCAGGACTTCAGAAAAATTCGTGTAGTCCATTTTTCCGTCAAGGATAAAACCGGCGGTCGAGAAGTCCAAGTAGCCCTTCTTTACACCCCCGTCTGAAATCTCCACAATTTCACGCCGGAGCAAGACGCCGTCGCGGCCAAGGATATCCTTGACCGTGCTGCCATCCGCCCCGACGGTCAGGATCTCGCCGCTCACGATCCCGAAGTGATCGTAGTTCATGGTCTCGGTTATCTTGTTGGTGCCAAAACCGTAGACCACCTGCACGGAGGTCACCGAATCGATCAAACCGCCCTCGCTCGTGTATTGCGAAGTGGTGGTGACGATCTGCGTCGCGACCTTGGTCACGCCGTCCGAGAGGACCTTGACCGTGTCATCGGCGACTTTTGTCACCTGGGTCCAGGCGCCGCTCGCATCGTAGAACTTTTCCCACTGCGTCTTGACCGCCCCGCCCGTCGCTATGTACGACTCGTAGGATTTGAGGCCGTCGTCATAAAGCGTTTTTAACTTCCCGAAACCGTCACTGGTCGTCATCTCGACCTGCATCCCGTAGAGGAAGGACATCGACTCGGCTTCCGTCGGGCTCATGAGTGTCGCATTGCCGTTGATCTTGACCGCGACAGACTCCGCGGCGAGTTTCCTTCTCCTCTCGTCCAACTGCTTTTCGATCCCCGCCCATGTTTCCGCTTGGTAGCGACCGGTCTGGATGATCTCGCCGCCGGCGCCGACGAAGATGTGCTCTTTAATCCGCTCTTCGATGACGTCTGTATCCGAGATTACGTCGTTGTAATACAGCAGGCTGTTGTAGGCGCGTGCGCGGCTGGCAAAATTCCCGTCCCGGTCCTGACTCAGAGCGCCGAGTTTCATGAGGCTCGAATCTGCCAGCACGGCGTTGTAGTCGTAGAGGCTGCTTGAGGCGAATTTTTCGGGATCGAATTCATAGAACTGGTAGGTCATATTCTGCGACCAGTTCTCGTAATTGCTCCGACCTCTCAGGAGCTCATCGGTGAAGATCTGGCTGAAAGAGGTCTTGTCCGATTCATAGCCGTATTCGTAGTAATCGCGGATCGGCAGCAGTGTGTTCTCCGTAAAATTAAGCACCAGCCCGCCCAGGTTCACAATGTCCGTATAGAGCCCCTTCGTGTTGCCGCCGCTCACCGAGTAATCGGAGATCAAGAAAACAGTCTGTCCGGCAGCGTTCTTTGTGCCGATGCGGAACTCCTTCAAAAGATCCGTAATGTACAATGCCTTGGCCTGTTGCAAGCCCTCGAGACCGCCGGTCCCCTTGCGATTATCATTCCCCATTTGATAGGTTGACCCATGAAGCACGGACTGGATCACGTCCTTCATCTTGGCGTAAAGGTCGAAGAGACCTTGTTTGGGGACATTGCTTCTGTCGTTGGCCGTAGTGCCCCACAGATCATCGCCGCGAAGGTTATCGGTCAGCTGTTGGACATAGGCCACGATAGGAGGTTGGCCCGGCAGAGTCGGACCTTGTAAACGCGTATCGTAAGCATAACGTATGAAATACGGGTTGCTTGTCTGCGCGGAAGAATTATTATTGTTGTATACGTCACCCTGGCTGATACTCGCAGTCACATCGCCGAAAATTTTCTGCAGCCGGCCGTTCGGGCCGAGCATGGAATTGGCGAAATCATCCACGATCATCTGGATGCCACCGTTAAAACTTCCCTGCGAAGGAACGTGCCCGCCGGCCTCAAAGCCCGTCGTGTTATAAGCGTTGACCAGTACGCCGTCGCTCTTCGGCTTTTGGATCGTGCGTAGATCGCGCCCGGAATCGGTGGCGAAGTCCTGGAACGCGGCACCATTCGAATCTCCGTGCAGCAGGAACTTCCGACGAATCTCTTCCATTTTCTTGGCATAAGTCCCCTTGATCGTCGCAAAAACGGGCTGGCCGTCTTCGATCCCCACCTGGACTTTGTTGAAGCGGTTGTCCCCGATGATCGAATTTTTATAAATATCCGTGATAATGGCGAGCTTGCTGTTCTTGTACATGGGGATCGTTCCGTAATTGACGAACTCCTGATCCGTGATGATCCCGTTTTGGAGAAGCATGTAGAGCCCGTTTAAGAATGTGCTCGACGAAGTCATGGTCGTATCGGTCGAGTCCTTCCCTCTGAGCTCATCCAACTGTTCCTGCGCCATCGACTCATCCAGCGTGGCGCCGGTGATGCCGAGGACATTCACCACTCTTTCGTTGAAATCCTGCTGGGATTGGAAATACTTGGGCGAATCGCCCGTGATCTCGCCCACCATGCGCACGAGCTGCTTTTCCGATTCGGTGAGCCCTAGCTCCATTTTGCTGCCGATCATCGTATCAAGGATCTTGAGACCCACTTCTTTAAAGACCGCGGCCTGTTGTGCCGGGGTGTCCGTCCCGAAGCCGTAGATATCGAACGACTTGAGGAAGAGCGCGAATGCGGCATCCAGGCTATGGCCCTCGGTACCCGTAAGCATCGGCCGCCACCAGCTCTCCGACCCCATGTCCGGAATGATGTAATTGTTGGCAAAGGTGCCGTAGAAGAGGTCGTTGAGGGCTTCCGTCAGCGCCTTGAACTGCCTGTAATAGGCCTGATCCAGCACTTCCTGGCGGGCTTCCGGAGTAAGGAAGTGGTTGTACGGACTATTGTAATCATTGTAAACCAGATACATCTGATGAAGCTCGGTGCCCAAGGCCCGCATGACACGGAAAGCCTCTTTGACGACGCCCTCGCCCAGTTGCGCGGCAACATTCTGATAACCGGCCATCTGGCGCAGGCTCGTGATCTTGTTCTCAAGGCCTGCGGCATCTACCATGAGCTTGTCGACTTCGCCCCTGTAAGCCACAAGCGCCGTTTTGGCCTTGGAGGTATACGTATCCCAGGCCTGCTTCTCGGCCTCGTCGAATTTTCCGTTCACAAGATCGATGCCTGTGGTAGCCGAGGAAGTGGAGAGGACATTCTTGGATCCGGTGCCGCCGACATGCGTGTTGTAGACCCGTTCCAGATAAGTCTCGATATTTTCCTCCGGATTCGCGCTCAAGGCCGGCATGTCTTTGGCGGTCTCGAGGTGGAAGATCGTTCCCTTGTAGATATCCACGATCTGATCGAACCACTTGTCGAACTGATCCGTCATCCAGGTCAGGCCGCGCCCCATCACGTCTGAGGATTCCTCGCCTTTTTTGTTGACGCTCACGGTGATGAACTGACCCGGATTTTTCGGATCGGGGATACGGACGTCCTCGATCTGGTCCTTGGTCAGGTACATCGTCATATCGTGGAGGATGCCGAAATTGCCCTCGCTGATGGACTCCAAAGGCGATGTCAAATCCAGTTCAAACGGATTGCCCCAAACCTCGGAGAAATCGCCGAGCATGTAACGCACCAGGTAATCGCGGTAAGCCTTCTTGTATTCGTTCAGCGCATAAACCGTGCTAAGGAACTCCTGCTCCCCGCTCTGACCGGCGAGAGCGCGCTTACGGGCCGCTTCCAGGAGGTACTTCGCCATCGTGGTCTCGAGGTCTTTTAATTTATCCGCCAGCAGTTTTCCTCCGGACCCGATTTCATTGACATAGTCGCGGTAATAATCCTCCTCAGTTTTCTCGAACCAATCCTGGGACGCGTCCTTGGAGGTCATATTTTCTTTAATGAGATTCGAATAGGCGCTTAATTGATCCACCTTGGTCGGATCTGTCGGAGCGTAAGCCGTAACGGACTTTTCCACCACCGTGCGGGTCGGGAGATACTTGTTGAGGATAAAATCCTTGTATTGCTTCGCGAGAGTCCCATCCTCATCCGCATTCGTGGCCAACGCGGGCATGAAGTCGGTATCAATCGCATTTTCAGGATCAAGACCGGCTTTGGCTTCATTGTTTACGAGATCGAGCACCGTCTTGGTCGCCGCATCAGTGCCCTTTGCCTTGACCGTTTCCTGATAGGAACTGTTGGCGATCTCGCGTTGAATGATGTAGCGGACCGAGGAGGCGTATTGCAGCTTCCAGGAGAGCGAGCTGTCGCTATCGAGGATCTTCAGGGCCTTGTCCCGCAGGTTCGCCACGCTGTCGTAACGGCTGGGATCCGTCCGGTTGAGCTCTTCCAACTGAACCGGCAGATTGTAGGATTCGAGTGAAGTGCGGAGATCCACCGCCAGCTCATTCGTCGAAAATTGCGTCCGGATGTTGCCGTACTCCTGGATAAAACGCTTGGCGACATCCACATACTGATAATATTGCGTTGAAATATAGTCGAGCATGTGCATGACAGGGTCCGAATAGAAATTCGGCATGGCGCTGACGTCCGTGATGCTTGAGCCGATAAGGGTCAGAACGCTCTGGTCCCACTGGCGCTTGATCTGCGTCGCATCGAGCCCGCGGAAGATATCGTCCATCTCAAGGACCAGAGCCTTGTAGTGGTCGATATTCTCGAGCAGCGGATTCACGATCTCGTGGTTCGAAGAGTCAAAACCGCTGATGGCTTCTTTCGGGTTTTTCATCAGAGTTTCGGTGAATTGCACCAACTCAGACATGATGCTGTTCAGACGGCTGACGCCTGCCATGCTCACGTTGGCCGAATCGCCGGTATAAACCGTCGAACCCTTATCCCAGATCGGCTCGATGACGTCCATAAAGAAGGTCTGGAATCCGCTCGCGCTGATCTCCGCCGCGCTCTCGGCCGTGAACGTGTTCGTCATACCCTGGTTCTTGTTCAGCATGCCGGCAAGGCTCTTCAAGCCGCTCACGGTGTCAAGTGTCAGGTCCGCGGTCTGCTTGATCGTGTTGTGGAAGAGCATTTCAACCTGGTAGTCGTAGCGGTCGATCTGGCCGGTGGTGTAATTGTCGGCATTGATCAGGGCATCCTTGGCTGCACTCGTCGGAACAAGGAGGTCCTCGCCTTCCGAAAGGGCCGTGATATCTGTCCAATTCTGGACGTCCTGCGTGAATTTGACCGAATTGGGCTGCGACGATGAGGCCAACAGGAAAGCCAGGACATCTTCCTCCGGAGCTTTTTTGTCGGCGAGTTCCGTGGAGCTGACCATGTACGAGGTGCGTCCGCCGACAAGCCGATCGTTCTGGATCGCTGCATTCCGCGTCGAGATCTCCTTGCGAAGTTCCGCGTCCTTGGCCTGCTCCGTGATGTAGGTCTCGTATTCGGTTCGGGCGATCTCAATCCAGTTCTTGTCAGCGTTGTCGGAATACAACTGACCCGACTGATTGTCCTTCGTCGCAAGACCGTTTTGAACCTTGCCCATCAGCTCAGTGTATAAAGTCTTTTTGGCCGTAAAGTACTGGGCTTCCTGGGCAATCATGTTGTTCATCAACGTGACCAGTTGTCCGCCCGCATGCGCACCGGTGGTTGTGGATGTATACTCGACGCGCTGGATATAATTGTCGTCTTTCACGCCCTTGCTACTCACATTGGTATTCCAGTTAACACCATTCGTATTAAGCGATGCCGCTGCCGACAGGGAACCAACGCCTGAAACAGCACCGGAATTCCCCTTAGGTCCAAAGGCTGTGTAATCCCAACTAAAGAGTTCACTGATAAGCGATGTGTCATTCTTGTAATTGATCTGCATCCGCGGGAATTCTTCGAGGAAGAGATTGCGGACCGACTTCCCCGCCACGGGCGTCAGGTAATCCCCCGTACCGCAAGCTCCCGTGCTTCCGGAGCCATTGGTGCACTCGTTCAAATACTTTGTCATGAAATCATCTACGCTGAGGGTCCCGGTAAAAGCGGGATCGCGCTCCCGAACCTGAACATACCGCTGGATCTCATGCGTCAGGCTGTCATCCAGACTCACAGCGAGATTGGTCTGCGCGTCCCCGGAGCCTAGCGCAAGAGCCGTCGTCTGATCGTCCGGGTTGAAACTATTCAGCGGGTTGTCGTCCTTGAACATCACCCCCGAGAGATCATTCAGGAAGCTCTGGAAATACGAGACCGAGACTTTCCCCGTCGAATCCACGGCGCCGCCTGAAGTAAAGGTCAAATTCCCTACGCTAAAAGTGTCGGTCTTATCAAAATACGATGAGCCCGGCGTCAGGATCGGGAAATCGAGGCCGTACTCAGACGCCGTATTCTGGGGATTGTTTATAGTATCAACGGCAGCTATACCTCCGGCGACAGCACCCGCAACAGTTCCAGTAGAACCGCCTGAAAGCAAGCTCGCCATCCCGAGCAATGTGGCCAAATAGCCGGCGGTGTTGGTGTAGTTGCCATCGAGCGGAATTTTCCTGGAGTACCAATCCATGAGGGCACGCGTATTCCCGTTAAACTGAGCCTCACTTGAGACAAGATACTGACCGCCAACCTTAATGCCCGCGACATCTTGAATCAGCGACCATTGATAGAACTGAGCCTGCAGGGTTTTCATGGAAGTCATGATCGACGTATCCGCCGTCGCGCGGTTCGCATCCATTGCCGTGGTAAAATTTGAGAAGGCGGTTTCGATATCCGCCATGGCGGCCTTGAGCGGTGACGCGTCGCGGGCCACAACGCCGGATGAATAGACCAGACCATCGAGCTGCGGACTTTGGTTCGAAACAATGTCGTAAATATCCCCGTTGATGATGTGATTCGTGTTGTCCCCGCCGGTGGCGCGCGTCACGCTCACAAGAGGACTGACCGTCGTGTTCGCCGTAAAACCGTTCTTTCCGAGGTCCCCGGACCCGCCAAGGATGAAATCGAGACGCTCGCGGTATTCCGAGAAATACTTTGAGCGAAGTGTCGTCGGCGCAAGCGGATAAGAGGACATGTCTTGCGGGATAAAGGCGAGCGTGGATTTATTCACCAGCGCGGTCGCGTCATAGCTGGCACCCAGCTGGTAAACACGCGCCTCGATCGACGACGAATCGAACACCTTGGTCAGCGTGATCTTCTTCGTCAGAGAGTCATCACTCAGATCGTTCCCATCGGTGATGTTGACCCAGGTATTCCCCACTTTCTTTTGCGGGCGGTAGATCATCGTGGTTCCGGAATATCCCGCCACATCTTGCTTGTTGTAGACCTGGACCTTGTAATAGTAGCCGTCTGCATCCTTTTGGACCGTGGACTGATAATCAAAATTCCCGATCGAATCGCTCGTAAGTCCGGTCGCATTCCCGGCAAGACTCACGATCGAGCCCGTCTTGGAATCGAATTCAAAGCGGACGGCGCGGCTGGACTGGAAGGCAGCGCTCAGGCCCGCGAGCTGGTCCGCGCTCTCGGTGGTCTCGTCGTTATGGAGCAGCTCGAGTACCCCGTCGGAGCGGCGGCGCAAGTGGCTGTATTTGGTATAATCGCTGTACTTGGTCGGGATCGTCTGGTTGTAATATTCCTCGGCATCTTCCGCGATAAAAACGCCTTGTTCATAGACGAGGACATGCCGCGTATCCTTGAACGGGAGTCCGACCTCGGTCACCCCGAATTGCGGGGTCAGGTGCTCGATGTAAGTTTCCTTCATCTTCATCGGAACACCGTATTCGTCGCGGATCACCCAGGAATTACGCAAATCAACAGCATTCAGGGGCACATCGGCCGAGACGTTTCTCCCCTCCGCTCCGTTCATGGGAACGATATACCGGTCATACGTGTAGGCGCGCACCGTCGCGAACGCCGACCGGTCATCGATACCTGTTCCACCGCTCAAGAAGGATTGCCTGACAGCGTCGTAGAGGCTGGCATTCTCTGTGCTGAGACCCGCGCCCGGCGCGGAATCGAAGGCGATGTCGTAGAGCTTTTCGTTTTCACGGCCCATGACTGAGATATTCCCGTCGGAATGAAGGATATAAGTCTCGATCGGCTTGCCCGTGGAGTCTTTCATGATATTGCCGCTTGTGTCACGCATGTAAGAGTACCGCTCCACATTTCCGGTTCTGTCCACGGTCAGGAGCGTCATCCCCTCGGCATCGGTAATGACTGAAGTGTGGTCCGAAGTCGCATTGTACAAAGGATTGTTCGTCACCTTCTGCAACTCATCACTGCCGATGGTTGAGCTGAATATCTGACTGACCCACGAACCGTCACCGTTTTTGATCTTGCTGGGGTCGGTATGGGCGATCGTCAAGACCGGTCCGTTCGTGCTGCTCTGGTAATAGTCGTAGTAGTGAGTGACGCCGTCAGATTCCACGGTCCGGTCGATCCTCTCCTGGCCGCGGGGACCGCTATAATACGTGAAGGTGATCTGACTTTGCTCGACGCCGGTTTGCGGATAAGCCACCGCCGTGGTCTGGACCAGCCGGTCATTTGCATCGCGATAATAAGTCGTGTAGGAATAGATCTCGTTCTGGAGGCTATAGCCGGTGATGTTCCCGGAGGCATCGCGCGTCGGACGGGCCGCCTGGCGGTACTGCTCCGTCGCCTTGATGAGTTCAAAGCCCTTGGATCCCGTGTACTCCTGGACCACGAGGATCGGTGTGGCCTCGCTCGCCTCAAGATGTTTGATCATCGGATCCTGACCCGAGAGCAGTTGAATCAGCGTTGTGTTCTCAAGGGAGAGTGTCACCACCTCAGTGATCGCGCCGTAAGAATCGTAATGATAGATATCCACAGATTCCACGTCTGCGACGCTGTCGGCCCGGAGCTTCACGGCACGGTAGACTTTCTCCTTGCCCTGGTCGCCGGCGTAGAAAATATAGGTGTGCTGGAAGGATCCGCTCGAGTAATACGTCGTCTGCAGCACGAAATCCATGTCACCCGCATCGCTCGCCCCGTCCTTGTCCATATCGAATAGTTTGAGATCAAGACCCGTCGTGCTCTCGCTGCCGCCGGCCTCTGCGCCGTATTGATAGGCATTATTCTGATTCGAGGTCTGGGCGGAATTCGGCGGAGGAAGATCTAGCGCGGTTCTCCGGCCACGCGCCAGGCTATCCTGTACATTGATCAGCTGGCGATCGCCCGTGACCGATACGGCATGCTCATAATCTTTCTCACCTTCATAAATCGTTTCGACCATGGTTTTCTTCAAGGTCGTACCGTCGGGAGTTTCCATCGGCTCAAACGCGATCAGTTGTGTCTTCCTCAACGCCCCCGTCTGCGGATCGTAGAAATTGAAGATGCGCTGTTTGGGATACCGGTCGGTTCCAGTAATGGCATCCGCTTCTTTGAGATCCGCGGTGTACAAAGGCGCAAGGGCATTCGCGTCACTTCCCATGTCCAGATATTCATCCGTGGTCAGAAGGACTTCTTTCCCGCTCGACCCTTCATAGATCGCCTGACCGGTGATCTGGTAGCTGTCCTTTCTCATGTAATCCACGCGCTGCAAAGCGCCGTCGGTTCCATACCACGAATAGTTCGTCGTCAGGACGGAGCCGTCCGGAGCGTAATTCGTGACCTTCGAGGTTTTTTCCGCGTCTTTTTCGCCAAAATAATCGATAACGGTGGAGACATAGTATTGAGGCTCACCTTTTTCAGCTTCATTGGAGTAGGTCACGATCCTCGTTTGGGCGCCCAAGGATTGGCCGTACTGGGTTGCCTGGGACGAAACATAATTGGCTACTTGGGAACCGCTCGTTGCCGCCTGAAGCGCGACTGTCGCAATATTCGCCATGCTTTGCAGTTTTACAATGCTTGGATAATCGCTCGTGAGCTTTTGCAACGCATTGACATTCGTCGTGATGCCGGCTTTCAATTTTGTGATTGTTGCGTTCAGAGTGCTGATATCCGAATTGACGTTGGCTTGGCGCAAGACGCTCAAAAGCTGGTCGATGGTCGTCGAATCCGAAAGAACCTGGTTCTTGAGCCGGATGCCATCGGAAAGGGCGACGCTATTCTGCAAAATGCTCGTCGGACCTGTAGCGGCCAACTGCGGCAGCATGTTGTCGATCTCCTGGATCTGTTCGTCGATTCCCGCGATTTTTGTTTCCAGAACATGCCGCGATAAGGCGACCGTCGAATCAACCAGTGGAGAGTGAAGAGTAGCATTAAGCGCATCCCTCTCGGCCTGCAATGCAGGTTTCGCTTTTGTGGCGGCGTCGCGCGCCGTTTCGACAAAACCCGGGATATTGCTCAGCGCATTCGCGAAATAGCCGCTGTCGTCTTTTTGCTCGGCTGACTGGAAAGTCGACGATGCGAGGCTGAAGTAAGACTCGGCGAGATTGATGTAGGCGACCGTCAGGTGGATCTTGTTATTTTCCGTCTCCGGCCTGGCCTTGGCGATGATCGGATCGATCATCGTATGAATGTCCGCAACCCCCTGATCAATCGTGATCCACTGGGGATTAATATCTTTCTTTGTTTCATCGTAGTAATTCTTCATGGAAGTGGCAGTCTGGAGAGCCTCCGCAATGATCGTTTGATTATCGGTGACAGGCGCGCCGGCGATCCGCTTATAGTCCCGGGCCATCTCGATCGAGGATAACAGCTGAGCGTTCTCATCCTGCAGGGACTCGAGCTTCGTGATCGTGTTGGAAAGAGTCTGGGCCGTGTACTGAACCTTGCCGGCCTGAATACTCGCTTTTTCCTTCAGCTGATCCGCCTGATCCCCAAGCCCACGAACTGCCTGCGCCACATACATAGGCACATCGCCGTATTTATTGCCATCCCCGACCCCTTCCTGCCCCGAATCGATCGTGTCCCAGAGTTTTTTCGCCGCAGTGGCGATGCCGAGTTTCTTTGCGCCCTCGATCTCCAGGATCCTCATGTCGCTCTTGGCCTGGATCATATCCGTAAATTGCTGCGCCATCTCGGCCACAAGTCCGATAGCTCCCGGGTTCGACCCTCCCGCTTTGATCGCCTCAGACATTTGCGTAGCCTGCTTTCCTTTCGCCTGGGCGGAATCATACGCCTCTTTCATGGCTTTTCTTGCAAGCACCATGGCCTCATACAGAACCTTCGCCTTCGTTTTTGCCATGACGGGATTCCCGTCCTTATCAAGCAGCCCGGTATCGGTAAATTCCGCCTGCGGATCGCCGAACGTCACGGTCTCGTCCCACGAAACATCGGTGGTAGGGATCAGATTCGCGGATCCCGACGAAGCGGTGATCTTGGCGGCCTTATCGGCTTTTACATAATCGATCTTCGCAAGATCGGCCCACTCGCGCAGTCTCACAAGCTTGTCTTTTTCCTGCTGAAGGGCGGTTTCTTTTTCGGTCTCTTGAGCTTGAAGATCCGACAGAATCCGGTTCTGATTAAGAAGATCCGCCTGCTGTGCAGCGATCAGCTGATCAAAATCATTCACGGCTTGAATCTTCGCCATATATTCCGTAATGGCGGTTTCCAGAGCAGCTTTACGAGCGTCCGTCGGAGATTGAGCAAATTCCTTTTGGAGCTTCCGCATCAGGGCATCAGCATCCGCCGCCTGCTTTTCCGCCTCCGTCTTGAGCGTTTTGAGCAAGTTGATCTGCGTTTCGATCCCGGACACCTTGTATTCCTGAGGGGTGAGTTTTTCGCGCTTAAAAGTATCCAACGCCGTTTGAAAAACAGCCACGGTCGACGTCTGATCATTCCATTGCCCCTCGACTGAATCCCACTGGCTCTTTTTCACGTCCCTGTCGGAATTAAGACTCGCGACTTCCGTCAGAAATTTCCGGCGGGCATCGAGGAAAGTCGAGATCCACTGGCTCTGCTGGTCGAGCGCCAGCTTGTACTGGTCAAAGATCTGGTAAAGGGCCGCATTCTTCGGATCGACGCGCGAGAACGCGGACTCCAAAAGGGCCCCGCCGAGATTCGCTCCGGCCTCGGTAAAGAGGACCGCCGGCAGAAGATCATTGATCTGTCCAATCTTTTCGGCCCCGATGTTGATCAGATCCGAGAGCACGCGCGATGGAACCGCGGACTCGAGGGCTTGGTCTTCGAGCATCATGCTGGCAAGTCGGTTCACGACATCCGAGAATCCTTTGGATTTATCGAATAAGTACTGGATATCCTGCTCGACTGAGGAAAGCTGGCCGAACTGCTTTTTAAGCGCCTCGGCATTCGTGCCGCCGATATCCCTGAAGACCGACGCCTGCTGGGACGCACGGTCCGAGGCCCCTTGCATGGCGGTCTGTTCCTTAAGATCATTCATAAAACCGGCAAGCATGTCCCGGCCCTCGTTCCCGCCCATCCGGATGCCGTTGAGCTCGCCCTGGACGATATCCCCGAAATCGGCCACGCGCTTGGAGAAATCATAGAGCCTGCTGAGGTTGGACAGATTGAGCACCTGGTTTCTCCAGACGAGATCGGGGAAAAGCATCGCGTTCAGATTGACCGGCGAATGGACCATATCCGCATACCGGCTGGCGTGATCCTCGGCGGTGATCAGCGCATACTTGCTGGCTTCCAAATTGCCGTCGGCCGTATCGACCGCCGTTTGCTTTGTTGCAAGGTCTGTCGCGGCCTGGGCCTTCTTGACCTGATATGCGTCAATTTGTGCGTAGACTCCGGTCGCAACCGTTGCAGGAGTTCCGCCCGCTGCCGGGGTTGCGGGAACTCCCAGTTTATCGGTCAATTCCTTCATTTGAGCCTTCACAAGATCCAACTGCGCCTGCAAAGCCGCCACAGTATTCGTCTTGGAGTCCACTTCGGCCGTCGCGTCCGCGATCTTTGCCTTCAGATCCTGGTATTCCGCGTAGTGAGGATCGTTGACGGGAGGCGGAATAACCGTAAGTCCCAGCGAATTCAATTTGGCTTCAAATGTCGCTTTCTTGCTCTTGGCGATATCAAGCTGATAACCGGCCAGTCTCTTCTGGTCCGTATATTTCGTCTGATTCAGCATCTTGATATCGACCTGATCGCTCAGGCTCGTCTTAAGCGTCGTATAATAATCCAGCAGCTCTGCTGCGCGTTCCTTAACGACCTCGGCATCCTTCGCAGCCTTGTTCGCAGCTTCAACAGCATTTTCCTTCTCATTCACCGCTTGCTGTTTATCTCTGACACCCGCCCAGTCGATCGTTGCGTTTGGGGCGTCGGTCCCATTCAAAAAGCGGTAAGCCTCCGCCGTCATACGTTTGTTGTAGGCAGCAATGCGACTCGAATCGAGGGTGGTCTTGGCCGTTGTAAACTCTGAGTACGCCGCATCCATGGCGGCTTTCGCCTCATTATAGAAAGTCTGCACGTTTTTAAAAGCGGTCGCTGTCATCAGATCGTTCTGAACGTTATATTCCGGGCTCCCTCCGGCGGTGGTATTCAGCTTCCATTCTCCCTCATCAAAAACACCGTCCCCGTTTGCGTCGTCCCAGTAACCGTTAGCCTCGCTGCGGGCACGTTGAACGGTTTGCAGTGCTACATACGCCTCGGCCTCCTGCTGGCTGAGAAGCTCATATTTCGATTTCGCCTGATCAACCTTCTTCTGATTTGCATCCGCCGTGTACTGGGCGTTGTAATAATCCACCCACAATTGGCGCCATGCCGCCTGGGTGTGGTTGGCAGCAGCGGCCTCCTCAGGAGTTGCCTCCACATAAGCGGTGGTTTGGGTGGGATGTGGTTTGAGGAACGGGAATTCGGCTTTGTAATAAGCATTCGCCTCGGCGGCGGTCGCAGTCGATGAATTAAAATCACCGCCCACTTTATTCCTATCACCTTTCACCTGATTGTAATAGGCGTCAATCGCTGCCGTTCTGTTTTGGAGCGCAGCAGCCGCATTCGCGTTCGCTGTCGCGATCTTCGTGTTGAGAGACGTGATCAAGTTGGGGATTTCGACATAAGATTTAGCATTCAGTTTCGTCAGCTGGTCATTCAGCTGATCGCTGAGTTTCTTTTGTTCCTGCCAAGATGTTTTCGCAGACTGGGTCATCGGATGACTTTCTCCGTAGTCAGGAGATGCCACCAATTGATCATAGGTCGCTTTGGCATTAACCTCTTTTTCGCTCTGGGCGTCGTATTGGGCCTGGAGAGACGGGATATCGACATTGTCGAGGATCAGCTTTTCACGCTCGAGTCCCATGATCCTGAGCTGGTTATCAAAAGCACCTTGTTTCTCCAGATCCGCGGTATCGAACACCCCCTGACGGTCGTTCCCCACCCTCTGCAGCAGCGAAATAGTTCCGCCCAAGCTCTGCGTCCCGGTGATCTGGACCTCAAAGCTGAGCTGCGCTCCGGTGGTGGGATCACTCCAGACGAACTGATCGCTCGACGTGATCGTCTGCCTCGTGCCGTTGGCATTCGCGTAATAGAACTGGCCCTTCGAGGTATCAAATTTGAACTTCACGCTTTGAGCCGCAACGCCTGGTAGTGCTATCGTCACATCTCCGTTCGTAAGGTTCGGAGGATACGTCGCCGCGGTTTTGACGCCGTCGGTGGTGTAACCGAGCCAGTACAAATATTCGTCGTAATACGTGTCGGAGACCTGTGTGTTCGCAGCCGCAGTCTTTTCCTTCCGTTGGGCGGCCTCATAAGCCTCTTTGACCTCGGACTTGAGCTGGCCGGTCAGGGTATTGGCATCGTCTTCGATCGTGGCCGACAAGCGGTCGATGGCCAAAACGACCCGCGACAACTGCGCTTCCGACTGGTCCAGAACGCCCTGGAGCGACGACATATTGGTGATGAATGTCTTCTGGAGCGTCAGGCCGACCTGGATATCGAAATTTTCCTCCCGGCGACGATCGTAGAGATATTCGCTCATCTTCTGCTGGCTCACAAAGACATCCTCGTCGGCTTTCGCCTGGATGCCGGCGACCTGGAGGGTCCCGACCTGGCTTGTGACCGTCGTCGCCAGCGCGTCGTACTTCTTCAATTCAGTGTCTTTTTCAGCAAGTAAAGCTCGCATGCTTTTCCCATCCGGATTCTTAGTGGTCTTGACGCCATCTTTATCGAGATCCTTGTCAAGTTTGTCAGCAACCTTGTTGAACCGGTCCACAAAAGCCGTGAACGCTGCGTGGGCATCGCTGGCAAGGGCGCGCTTCTGATCCGCCACGTGTCCGGCAGCTGACAAATACGTTTCCGTCGTGTCACCATCACCGTCATAGTCGTTGGTGTCGGGTTGCTGCGAGAGCCCTAGATTGTCGTAGTAGTTTTGGGCCTGCGCGGCATCCGCTTCCGCATTCTTCCACGCCGAGCGCAGATCCTCTTTCTGGGTGATAATCTGAGTGTCCGCCTTGGCCAGCTGCAACGCCTTCAAATCCACTTCCTTGTTATCAAGCGCCGCTTGATACTCGGCCTCGGCCTTGTCAAAATTTTTCAGGATCTGATCGTACCCGATGGCTTCCCAGGTACCGGCCGTCGCGTTACTATCACCGGAATGTAACGCTTCGAGTTGTTTCTGGAGATCGCTCAGCGTCTTCTCGGCTCCTACCACGGCCGTCGCGGTTGACGTGGCCGCCGCGCCGTGGAGTTCGCCGTTCGCCTTGGTCTTCGCGTCCTGAGCCAGCTTAAGATCGGCATTGAGCTTATCCGACTCCGCTTGCAACTGCGTCACCCTGTCGCTCAGGCCCGTGTAATAGGTTTTCTGATCGATGAATTTCGTCAGAACGCTCTCATTCGAAGCGTTCAAGGTGAAAATCGGCTTTTCGATCTCATCCTGGGGATCATTCGCCGGGTCGAGCGTGCCATCGCCGATCAAATCCGTCACCGTACCGATCGCTCCGTCATAGCTCTTGAAACGGAATCTCTGCAGGAGCGGAGTGCTTTCATCCGGTTTGCTCATTTCGAGCTTGAATCCATAGGGTGGACGCGCGTCATCCGCCTTTGCCGGGATCGTGATGAACGATCCGTCGATGATCGTCCGAGGCGGATCAAAACGCATGACCCGATCCGAAAAGATTGTTGCATTGATCCCGATCGTCTTCTGCATGGCTGCAACCGCATCGGCCCGGACCTTGGCGTTTGCGCTTTGGAGAAGGGCCGCGGCATTTGCCTTTTCAAGATCGGTTGTGGCATTATTCGAACTCACAATCGTCAGATCCTTCTTCAATTGCGAATCCGCTTGCGTCACCGTATCAACGAATTTCTGGTACGCATCCTTCTGTTGAGACGAAGGCATATACGGCAATTTAATCTCCGTGATCACCCATCGACCGAGCGGTTCGGTTTGGCCTTCGACCGTGGTCTGATCTCCCGCACCGATCCACTGAACCTTCACCTCAACCTCATTTTTCACAAACACCGGCGAGCTCGTCGTACGGATAATTTTATCGAGCGGGCATGCCGCCAACGAAACACCGGAAACGCTGCACCCGGCAGCGCTCGAGTAAGTCACATAGCCGGACGACAGCGGAGTTTCATTCCCGTCGATGACGCCGTTCCCGCAAGTAGATGGATTTCCGCAAACTTGTTGGGCGTTCACAGAATTGGCAGCTTCATCGCCCAGGAGCGCCATATCTCCCACGAATGAGTAACCGAGCGTGATCGTCTTCACATCGGAAGTACCCGTCGGGCTGATCGGAAGCGTCAGATACCCGGTCGGCGGAAATGCCGCTTCCGTAGCGCCCGTTCCCATAGTATTCCTCGAGATCGCTGCTTCCAGATTATCGATGATCTGATAAGCGCTGGTGCCAAGGTCAGGATCAAAAGTGGCAAGAAGATCGATCATGGATTTGTATTCGTCGAGATAATGCGTGTTCGTCGGCACCCGGGTCGCGTTATGGATCGCCGTTCCGTAACAAGCGGTCGCCGTACCGGCCGAGGGGCAATCGGGGAACATCGCATCCACCAGCTTCCCGCTTGGTATCTTGAAAGGATTGAATTTTGGATCGCTGATCTTACGCGCGACCGCGACACCGTTCTCGGTCCCTTGCGGGATCCACTCGTCGCTCGCCCAGATCTGTCCGGCAATGGTTCGGATCTCCTGGCCCAGAACTCCGCCGGCCTTGAGGGTCGCATTGGTCGAGCTGGGATCTCCCACCAGTTTCTTGAGCCGGGTCAGCAGATTATTCAGGAGAGCCTTCATTTCCGTGGCGGCCGCAAGTCTTTCCTTGGCCATCTCAAGCTCGCGGGTTTTCACGAAGGCCGAGCGTTCCAGAGCATCCACCTTGGATTCCGCGGCGACAAGTTCCGCCTTCTTCGTGTCGTAAGCGGCCTGGGCATCGGCAAGTTTTTTCTCAAGCGAAGTATCTTTGTAGGTGCCGTCAGCATTCAGTGCGCGCCAGGCATCGCTTGCTTCTTTAAGCATTGCGCTTACGGTCTGATACTTAGCGGCCTTGGCATCCAGATTGGTTTGCGCCAAGTCATAGGCCGTTTGGGCCGTCTGCGGTTGGTTCGGCGTGACAACACGATCCATCCCGTTGCCGCCGGATCCGCCAAGTTCGCGGAGAACATCGATGATCAGCTGGGCCGATTCGACGCCGATTCCCGTGGGAAGCGCGGCATCCGCGACAAGGGTGTTCAAAGGATCGGCGTTTTCTAAAATCTTGGTAAGATCGAAAACATAACTCGAAGTCGCGGGCGGCATCGACACCATCGTTCCATCGTTGGCCGTCACAAGCGTGGTTCCCTGCGTCACGGAGAGCTGCTTCGCGGTCAGATCCAGATTGAACGCGCCGGCGCTTCCCTGTAGCTGATAGAAATCGCCGCGGATGCCTCCGGTGCCACTCGCAGGATTGGTGGAATTCCCGCCCGTTCTCCACGCGGAACCAAAAAGCTTATCCGCGATGGCGGCATAGGCCCTTTCGGCCTCAGGCAAGGAGTCGAGCTGCGACACAAGTTCCAGCTGATCGTCAGTCGCAAGCTTCGGCAGGGTATCCTTCAAGGGATCGCCCACTTCGGTGGTAACGCCCGTGAACGGGTCCCAACGCTTGAAAGTCGTCACCACGCTACCCGTTTTATCCGTCGTTGGCAGGGTCACGACTGTTTTGATGGTGATGCACTCGTAAGTGCCGCACTCGTCCGGATAATCCGGACTTTTCGTAGCGCCCGTGTTGGTATTTTGGATCTCCGTCTTGAAAGTAATCGTTTTGGTGATCACATCCTGACCACCCACGGTGGTCTTTGCTCCCGGAACATTCACGAGATCGTTCAACCGGGTCAGCACGGCCAGTTTATGCTGGGCATCGCGTAACGATGCGACGGGAGCAGTGACGATACTGCCTGCCGCAAGGAGCTGGATGCCGATATCCCCGGTCATGTATTTCACGAGATCCACCAGCTGGTTCTTGTTCGCGGTAAGGACGGTCGTGCCGTTGGCGCTTTGCAACGCCTCCGATTCCTGAATGAGGCTCACGATCTCCGTCAAGCGCGCCTGAACATGTTTCGCTTCGGTGACCGCGCTCTGCTGCTGGCTCGAGGCCTCCTCGCTGGCCTTGATGAACATCTCATACAGGGCCGCGGTTGCGCCCTCATCCTTCTCATCCTTGAGCATTGACACGAGCGTCTTCTGGACCTCAATGGCCTCCGTCGCTGCATCCCGGTATGCCAGCGACTTATAATAGGAAATGATTGTGTCCCCGAGGCCGATCGCGAGGCGCCCGATATCGATGGCGTCCTGGACGCTGCCTTTCACAAGATCGATCTCGGATTTCATGAAAGCATTGTCGGGATACCGTGCGGACAAGGCCTTGGCATCGTCATAGAGCGCTTCCAGGCCCTTAAAGTTCTCGGACTCGCTTCCATATATGTAGCGCTGCAGCGCCTCGATCGTCGCGGTGGCCTGCGCGGAAATCTCGCTGTCCGACATGGTCTTGGAACTACCGGTGAGGTTCGTACGGAACGCCGTAAAGAAGCTGAGGTCGCTCAAGATCTGATTGATCACGTCCGCATTGAAGACCGCCGCGGTGACTCGGTCCTTGACGATCTTTTCGGCATTACTGACCTCGACAAGCTTATCCTGCTCGGCAGCCAAGAGTCTGATCCGCGCCTCGGTCTCGAGCTTCGCCTCGCGGGCCTGCTGTTCCGCCGTATTCATCGCGTTAGCCGCGGTCTGATAGGTGTCGCTGAAGCTGGCAAGGACGGGGTTCGCATCGATACTCTTCTTCAACTGGGAGGATTCAAAACTGTCATTGGCCAGCTGCCAGTTGGATTTTGTTTCCGAATCGCGCAGGATCTGATCTTCCATTTGGGACAGGGGCTTTTGCACCTCATTCGCGATCAAGTTCCGCAGGTTCCCCATCTCGGTTTGAACGCTGAGGAGCTGATTTTTGAGAACACTTTGCCCCAGCGACGAAGAGGTTTGATAGGCATCGTTCAACGAGGCCTCTTCTTTCGAGAGATCAAAATAGATATCGTTCAGAGTTGAGAGTTTCTGGCGATAGGCCTCTGCCATTGCGGGATAAGTCATGTCCTTCCACAACTGATCCGACGAGGATTCCAGGGCCGTGTGGGTCGCGGTAAGTTGCGCCGTCACGGTGGACACATCGATCGCAACTCCCGAGCTCTTCATCGTGGTCAGCTTACTCACAACTTTGGTGTATTCCCTGCTCACATCGTTCACGAACGCCGTAAGCGCATTGGCATCAAACACCGTTCCGGCCGGCAGGGCCAGCGAATCGATCGCCATCGTTTTTAATGCATTCTCGAGACTGGTCAGCTTCCCGCTAATATCAAAGGGACCTCCCGAGTTCACGGCCGCCGCAATATCCTTGATCATTTGTGACTTAAAGGCGGTAACAACGTACAAGGGATTGAGCATATCCTGCCACAATTGCTCGGCTGAGGATTCCAAGGCCGCATTCGCGGTCGCAAGCTGTGCAGCTGCTACGGACGCATCGACCGTTCCGGCCGCGCCCTTCATGGCGCTCAATTGTTTGGTCACCTCCCCGTAGGACTGGACCACGGCAGTCCGGAACGTCTCGATCGAAGCGTCAAAAACCGAGCCTTCGATGGATGAACCGCCCGGCGCGGAAGCCATTTGCGCGAGAGCTTTGGCCTTCAGATCGTTCGTAAGGATTGTGATCTGCGATTGGATATCCAAGGACATCCCCGTGTTCACAGCCGCCGTAACCGCCGAGGCCGCCTGAGATTTAAAAGCATTGGCCGGCGCCTGGAGATTCGGCTGATCCGCAAGAGTCCCGACCGTTTTTAAGCCGGCCCCGAGGTTCTGAATCTCCGACTGGTAATACTCCAGAGGAATCGTGGTCGCCTGGCTCAAAACATCAGCCGCTGAAATTATGTCGACCAGCTTTTGCTGAAGCTTCTGCGCTCCGGTCTCCACGTACTTCACGGCATCCAGTTTTCTCGCAAGTTCGGTCATCAGTGATGCTGTGGAGAAGATCGCATCATTACGAAGAATTTTCATCTCCGCCGCTTGGGCCTCGTTCTGAAGCGCTATCAGTTTTACTGGATCTGTGAGCATCTGCTCAGCCTGTTGAGAAGTAACGCTGCTTAAATCCACGGCCATTAAAACGTTATACTGGTCGGACAGATCTTGCGTTTGGTTGATCGTCTCATTAAGAACTTGGTCTTCCACGTCGGCTAGGACAAGGGTCCCGGCATCGATCTTGGCCTGAAGATCCGTTTTCATCTTTTCCGCATAGATTCCGTTAGCTCTCGACAGATAAGCCGTCATGGCCGTCTGGATCCCGGTAACACTAAACCGATCGCTTAAGACGGAGCGAGAATTTTCCGGAAGGATTGCGTAGAGTTTCTGGAAATCGACCATGTCGCCACGCAGGCTAGCAGACGTCACAAGCAGTTCTGCGAACTTAGTCTGAACATCCGTCAAGGTCGCTCCCGGAAGGCTTATCGCGTCAGCGGTCGCCTGCGCGTCGTCGAGCTCCGCAAAGACGCGGGTACGGATAGCTTCAACATCACGGATCGCAACATTCGTCTTGAGAACCTCGGTCATGGCAGCGGTCATATCCTCGATCAAGCCGAGCTTTGTCGACGCGGCCTGATACGTTTGACCGAGCGAATCCTTGGTCTCAATCGACGCGTTCATCCCCAACCGCTCGAGCTCGCTCAGTTTGAGATTCGCCTGTTTTTGGAGATCTTCGGCCTGATTCAAACGATTCGTGAGCTCGGTCACCGAGAGAGTAATATTGGTAGGATCTGTCAAACTTTGTTTCTGAAGACCATCCACGGCTACCTGTGCGGCGCTGACAGCATTAAGATCCGCAGTGGACGCGGCCAAGGCGGCTGTGTTCGCGGCCTCATGTTGCGTCTGCACCAGCAAGGACAATCTCGCGGTGTCGGCCTTCAGGGTCTCATATTGCTTGACCAGATCATTCGTCTGATAGTAGCCCGCGTACGAGCCGTCTGTAGGAGCAGCTTCGGTTCCCGTTGCACCGAATCGGAACTGGTTGAATTTCGCGAGAGTCAGAGCTTCGAGATTTTCGGCGCGTGCGACATTCACGAGGGCTTGACCAATCACTCCCGCATGAATATAGAAGAGTGGCTGGCCCGGAATGGTGATCGTAGCATTCCCGCTTGCATCCACCGTTGACGTAATAATGTCTGAAATTAAAGTGCTCAGAGTTTTCGTCGCGGGGTCGTATTTGATGAACTGGAATTTTCCGTCTGCGGTGCCATGGATCTCGTAATAGGTCCCGGTCGTTGCTGGAGCAGGATCCGCAAAATAGATCCGGACTTCCCCGGTGTTCTGCAGCCTGGCGTATGCCTGATTGGCGCTCGTGAGCCACGCGTCAGCGCTCGGATTGTCGAACGTGCCGGCCGTAGAGTCCGTAAAGCTTGCCGAAGAAACGTCCTGGATACTAACGTTGGTTTGCTCACTGTCGAAATCAGGCCCGCGGTTATCGAGATAGAAGGTGGAGGATGCAAAAAGACCGGTGGCTTCCGCGGTGGAACCGGCAGCATGCATCTGATCGACCACGTTCTGCAGCTGATCTTTCGCGATTTCCACTTCCTTCTGGACCGATACCTGAAAAACGTCGTTCAGCTTCTTCGTGACATTTTCTAGCTTATCCATTTCGTCAAGCAACGCCGGGGTAAAAACATTAAGGCGATTTTGGGTATCCGTGAGGGTGTTTTGCACATCCGCCAAGGTCACGTTCCCCATGGCATTGAGGTCCTTCAGATCAAGAGGGAAAGACCGCACCATCTCGAGCGCAGCGGCATTTTTCTCGGCAACCGTCGCCGCCCCGAATCGGTCGTTGATCGCATCCACGATATTCTTTAAAAGATTCTTCTGCTGGGTCAGCATCGATCGCCAGCTTTCCAGGCCGAGGAAAACGGTCTGAGCCATGAAAATGCCGCGCGGCGGGACGTCGGTACCGACATTCCCCATGAAATAATCGACAAAGCGGCTGCCATCTGCCGTGGTCGGCGCCGATTTCATGATCTCGTCCGTGACCTGCTTAATGATCCTGAGATAATCGGCGCTAGAAGCGCTGGTCAGATCCGCGCTAAGTCCCGTAAGCGTCCCAAAATCTTGCAGGATCAGAACCAGGTCTTTTTCATTGATCTTGCCATCGCCATTCTTGTCCAGGTAGTCATTACCCAAACTCGTCTTCAGTTTCTCTGCCTCATCGAGCACCTTCTGCAGTTTGGCTACTTCCGCAGGCGACGTCGTGGGATCTGCAATCCGGTTCCTGACGCTCGTCTCGAGATCGCTCAGGCCGAACGCAAAGATGCTGACCGCGTTCACGAGCTCCGCCTTCTGCCATTGGGAGATCATATCGTTCGTGAACTTAAGAACAGCTTGATCGCGGGCGATCGCCTGATGCGCGATCCCTTCCAGTTTGAGGACAAAGCTATCAAAGGTTTTGAAGCTCATCAGATCGATGTCGTAATTCGACTTGACCAGATCCATGGCGTTTTTCGCGTTCTGGTAATCCACCGTTGCCTGAACGACCGAGGCGTCACCCGGCGCGAGTTCGCCGGCGCTGACTTTTTCCATCAGAGTCTGCAAGTCCGTGGTCGCGGTCGACCACACATCACGCGCCGCAAGGTAGCTCTGTTCCTCAGCATTGAGCGTGACCTTCCGCGCCGCAAGTTCCTGTTGCTTCTGGATCAGGATTGCGAAAAGCTCCGCGGATGTTTCGCTCTTGCCGTCGGGTTGCAAAGTAACTTCACTGCCCGTGATCGTCACCTGATCAAGACCCATCAAGGCTCCGTTCGAGATCTCCAGCGCGAGATCCTTCAAAGCGGCCAGTGTTTCGACCTGATTGGTATCCGATGCCGTGGCGAGGATCGCCTGCACCCTGTCATGGAAGCCTGTGAGGAAATCAGGCAGCACGTCTTCGGGCAGGTCTTTAAGAATGGCCGGATCGAGTTTGTTGAGGAAGGCCTGGAATGTCTGTTCGAGATTCGTCTCGCCCGGTTTATCCGGAGTCGGAACAGTTTCGGCCTCCGGGTTCCCTGAATTATAGTATTCATGGACCTGGATGGATTCGACATCCCCGTAGATATAGGCGTTCTTACCGATCAAGTCTTTGACGAAATTGACATCCGCTTCATTGACGAAACCATCCCCGTTCACATCGCGGTAATACTGGAGCCTGTCCTGCATGAGCGTGTAATCCGCACCATCGACCTTGCCGTCTTTGTTGATATCGGCCAATTCGGCGGTGCCCTTGTTCTGCAGATCAAGCAAACCGATCAGCGGGAACATCTTCTCGAAGATGGCCTTATCCAGCATGTCAACCTTGCCGTCCAGATTGACGTCAATCATCCGGCTAATGGCGTTCGTCAGGGCGCTCACATCTTTGCCGTTCACAAGCTTGTCGAAATTGACGTCCGCGCGCGTCATGAGATCCTTACTGGTCGCACTGTCGATTTTGAACTTGTTCTGGAACACCTCAAGCCGCCTCATGGAATCCGAGGCTTGCAAGAAATAATCGCCCGCGGTATCCAGTTCGTTCTTGAGGGTGGTATTGCTCGGATTCGCCTCGCTCAGGGTGTTCAATGCCTTCAAATTTGCCGTGAGCGAGTTCAGGGCACTCTGAGCGCCGCCCGCTAGTGCAGTAATCGCGCTGGCAGTCGTAGCCGAAGGAGCTTTGGATTCGGCCCTCTGAATGATGCCAAGCGAGGTCAGAATCTCGTTGAGCTTAGTCGCTGCATCCGTCTCGGCCATCTTCATTTTCGCGACAAGCGCCAGAGCATCGGTATGGAGCTTGTCGTAATTCGCCTTGACCTGCGCGGCGTCGTCCGCAAGGCCTTTGAGCTGGCTATTTTTCGGATTGGCCGCGGCCTTTTGAGCCACTTCGTTGCTCTTGGCAGTCAACGTGACGCCGGCGGCTTCCAGTTCCCTCAGGATCTTTTCGGCAAGCATCGCGGACGAAGCCGATCCGATCGAGGTGTTCAGACGCGAGATCTGCATCGCGAACGCCGAAACCGCGTTCGAAGACAACTGTGCATCGGCCTCCACCTGGGCCATCGCAGCATAAGTCGCGCCGATCTGCGTGTTCAAGCCGGCGATGACGTCACGAGCCGCTTTCGCAGAGACCCAGTTCGCGTGGATTGACGTGTCGGACTGATTAAGGGATGCCAGCGTAGCCACATGGCGATCGGCCTCAGCGAGCGCGTCTGCCATCGAGCTCTTGTAGAGCCCGACAATCTTGGAATTTGCCGCAACAATCGCCTGCTCGTTATAAAGGACCGCCTGAGCCTTGAGCGCGTCGACTCTCAGTGCCAGATTCGAACCGTGTGTTTCGGCAAGCTCAAGCGTATCCTCGCGTTCCTTGACCGCTTCTGCCGCCTGATTGATGTCCACTACCTTCGAAGAGGCATCGGAAAGTTTGCTTTGCAGATCACTGTCGCTGAGGTTCGTCTGGAATGCGGTCCGCATCTGGTCGAGAATTTTCTGGGCAAGCGACCGGTTCAGCTCGGCCGAATCCTGACGAGCCTTCGCTTCGGCTGCCGTCGTCACCTGATTCAAACCGCCCAACAAAGCGCTGGCGGAATATTGCCGCAGGCCTTCGATCAAAGACAGCGCCGCCGTCCCGTGATCCGCAAGAATCCACTGGGTTGCGGCAGTATCGGCAAACCGGTCGCGGAGCGCAGCAACGTCCGTCATATTCGAAAAATCAGAAACCGCTCCAATGAAGTCCGCCAAGGACTGAACCGTCTCATCGGCCCGGTAAACGGTAAGAGCGCTTTCGGGATGAGTGCCGTATCCTGCCATGATCTGAACAAGCCCGTTCAAGTAATTACGGACGGCCGCCTCATCATGCCCCGTGCTGACCCAACCGGCGATGGCGGCACTCAGTCCGGCCATCACAGTCGCCGTGCCGGAAGTGACCGACAGGACTCCGCTCTTGTTGTAACGGATCACACCGCTCGGGGTCATCACGTATTCGTCGACACTACTTGCATGCGCGATATCCACATCGCTCACGCTGAGGTCGGAAGCAGGATGCGTGTGCGCAACAAAATCAGCCGATTGAAGGATATAAGCCACCGACTCCGGCAGACTGATAAGCGACTCTTCCCCGCTCGTGAAAAGGACTGTTTTCCCGTAGATCACCGCGATCCCGACTTCTTTATTAAGCGTCATAAGCTCCGCAAGGTTCGCCTCCGTAAGGGAATCCACGATCTGCGCCGTCGCGACATGGTCTTGTTTGAGAAGGTCGAGGGTATAAGCAAAAGTACGGGTCGCCGCATTGTCGTACGTGTACTGCGCGTTGAACGTCTGCGCGGGCAGCAGATAGCCCAAGGATTGAGCGAACGAAGCCAGCGAGTAATTGCCGGCAAACGCCGCCTGCTCAACCGACTTCTGAGCAAGGCTGATCGCATAATCCTGAATCATGTCAATCTGACGGTTGAGCGTCTCGACATAGATCGCGGAAGAATCGGCAGTGACCTCCCCCGAGATCAGGCGGGCATAATTCGCCGCAGTGCGAATATTGACCGTCGTTTCGGCAGGCTGATCAGCCCGTTTCATAAGCGACGCATAGCGGTCCGCCGCTTCCTTTTTGGCAAAACCGGCCTTCGTCAGGAGCGTGGCAACATTGGTGCGGTAACCGTTCATATCAGTATTTTCCGATAACCCGGTAAAGCGGGCCGCGACATCGGAAAGCTCTTTCTGCAGTTTTTCGATCTCACCCAGGAAGCTCGCGGCCATTCCGTTGGATTCTGTGCTCCGGATCACGGTCAAATAGGTCTGGATCTGCTTGTCGAGCGTAGTGGCAAGGTCGCTCAGGTTCTCGCCGTTAACCCCCGAGGCTAGCGCCTGTTCCAGGTCGATCTTCTCGGTCCAATAGGTGTGATCAATGCTATCGATCTGCAAGCGGTTGGCGTCGGCTTTCGCCTGGACGCCCGCGTCCGTGATGAGCCCGGTTGCAATACGCAAGATACTTTCTTGTTCTGTGCGCCCAAATTTCCCGATAAGTCCAATCAAACTCAGATAGCCATTCTTGCCGTCGATCCCGACCCCGGAGATCCTCGCGGCAAATACGTCAGCAAGTGCCGCGAAGGAGGACAGATCGGCGACTGAGTGCGTTTCTGAAGCCCTCATCTCAGCGGCTTGATCTTTCACGGATTCCGTCACCTTCTGAAACTGTTGATACTCATCTGCGGCCGCCTCACTCTGAGTCCTCAGATCGCCGTTCGTATACTCCGCAGCAGAATCCTGATGGATGCGGAACGCAAGGCCGCGCGCCTGATCATCCACGGACCCGGCCATCAGTTCAAACTCCGCCATATCGGAAAGGCTCAACGCATCCTGCGCTTTGACTTTCACAAGATCCGCCACGGCTTTCAGACCTTCGAATTCATCGAAGGACGAGAGATCCATGGACGCAACGTCATATTTTCCTGAGGACTTCAGTCTCGCGGCCGCGGCATCAAGTTCCGTTTTAAGATACGTCCTATCGGCAGCGATTGCTCCCAGAACTGACGTCGCTCCGGGCAGAGCGGCCTGCGCCTCGACTCCATAAGCGTCAACTTTCGCGAGCATTGCCGCAGCCAGTTGGTAGGCTGCTTCGCTGGCGTGGATCGCCGCGGGGGTATTGTCCTTCGCAAGATCCTCGGCCATGGTCAAAAGGGCCTTCGCCGCCTGAACGGTGGTCTCAACCTCCGTCTTGATTGACGCACCCGAGGTCTTTAGCATCATCAGTCGGCGCGATTCCTTCTCGATCGAAGCGGCCGAGGCCAGAGCAGCTTCATAGGCCGCATCGGCCACCGCGACCTCCGGTGTGCCGGCGATCGAAGCATAACTACTTTCGGTATAAGCCTGCGCCTGATGAGCCGCTTCATAGGCGGCCGCAACCATCTGATCTGCGAGTTTCACCAGGGCTTCACTGTAGTTCGCATCCATGCCGCCCGCTGCCATCAGGGACAAGAGCTGACTCATCTGCGATGCGAGGGCAGAATTGGATACATTTTCGGTTCTCTGGGCGTTCAATCTCCATTCGGCCTGAACGGCCTCATCTTTGAGATTCGCGATCTGATCGAGGGTCGCAAGAAGCGGCTGGTAGGCCGATTTAAAGGACGGATTTCCCGCATACTGGCTGAGGATCCACGCGGCCTGACGGTTGAGATCGAGGCTCTCGACGGACAGACGGTTGACAACTTCCATCGAGCTGTCCAGTTCAAGCTGTGTAAGGGCGCCCTTCACTCCGTTCACCGCGATCTGCAAGCTGCTCTGGATATTGACCATTTGACGAGACAACGCGCCCATAACCTTGAGGTCTGCCTGCTCGCGGATCGAAGTAAAAGTCGTTTCGGCCGTAGCGGCCATCGCACGGATCTTGTCCATACTGGCCGTCCAGGTCACATCGTTGACATTCAGAAGAGCCTGCACCTGAGCCGCGGCATCAAGCGACCGGACGCGGACCATCACTTTTTCAGCAAGCGTTGCGGCCGTGAGCGCGATCTTGGCATCGGTGGTCTCGTTCACATCCTGCGCATAAGCGGCTAAGACCGACGCGAGATCATCCACTTTCGTGACGTACGACTCCCCCTTGGTCTGGAGCCCGAGTTTTTCGGAAACCGTTAATTCCAGCCCTGTCAGGATATCGTCGATACCGGACGCATTGGACAGCACCACCGACAAGTTCGTCTGGAGGGCTTGCGTCATCGCCGCGGAGCGATAGAGTTCCAACACGGTTGCATAGAGGCCCTGCAATTCCTCGCGGCGTGCCCCGACAAATGCGTCGAGAGACGAAAGCATCGAGCTCTGCGCTCCCGTCCACTGAGATTCCTGCCGCAGCATCTGATCCTTCATCTGGACCGATTGATCTATCAGGCTTGCACCCTGACTCAGAACAGCCTGCCGATAAGCGACATCCATTTCGATTGTCTTGTAATCGCTTGTGAGGGACGCCAGCTGTGTGCTCGCTTCCTGGATCTGCGCCAAAACCTCAGGACTGTTCAAATGACCGTAAGTCATCGTAAGGATGCTGCCGAAAAAGTCCGACATCTTGGACTGGCCGTCGCGCAGGACCGCCATCATCCCGTTGATCGCGGCCGTATCGTCCGTGTTGCGGATCGCCTCACGGATCGACGCCATCTGGCCGCGTAGAACATCGATCTGGTTGCTCAAAAGGTTGATCTGGACAAGACTCGAATCCAGGTTCTTGACGCCGTCGGTAACGGTATTCTTCATCGCAGCCATTTTCTGAGCGAGGTCCGTGACCGTCTGATAGGACGCGGTGATGTCGGCCTGGGTGATATTCTGAACATCCTTCAGGAAACTATAAGCCGCCTTCGCCTGCGTCAATTCCCGGTCAAAAGAATCCCAGAGCACGGCCATAGCTTTCAGTTTTGAAAC
Source organism: Candidatus Omnitrophota bacterium (assembly GCA_903856085.1). Taxonomy (GTDB): domain Bacteria; phylum Omnitrophota; class Omnitrophia; order Omnitrophales; family Aquincolibacteriaceae; genus Aquincolibacterium; species Aquincolibacterium lacustre. The sequence continues at coordinate 124,154 of CAIOAT010000047.1, forward strand.
ATCCATGCCGGCGGTCATCTCGGCAAGGATCTGTCCGGCCACATCGCTGGAGGCCTGCAATCCTGCGGTCAAGCCCGCGCCGGCATCGGCAAAGAGAGATCCGCTCTGGTAATAAAGATCCAGATCGGCAAAATTCTGCTCATTGGTTTTCGCCGCCTGCAAAATATCAGAAATAGATTTTAGGGAATCCGCGTTGATCTTGCCCAAAGAGACCTGGTAGGCAGCCATCAGATTCCGAACGGACGCATCGGCTGCATCCGTGGCCAACGTATGCGCTGCCGTAACCACACTCAGGGGCTGACCTTTGTAGATGGCAAGATACTGCAGCAACGCATTTTCGGAGCGGACCGCCTTCATGCGATCCGTGAGCGCCGATTCATTCTGCGTCGCGGTAGCGAGAAGAGCTTCCGCTTGTTTTGAGAGATCCTGGAGTGAGGCCGCCACATCCTGCAGGAATGTGATCTGGCTCTCAACGTTCGTCGGAAATTGAGACTGGCTCATCTCTGCCTGCTTCTTCTTGATCTCCTGCGCGACATAAAGCCCAGCTGCTTCGAGGGTCCGCTGCGCCTGAGTCACGGCTGACTTCGATTTTTCCTTTTGAGCGACCCCGAACGCATCGCGCGCTACCTGAGCGATCGATTCGATCTCGAATCCCGCCCCGGCCGTCTGCGCCTGAATCTTGGCTGTCACCAGGTTCACATAGGCGATCGCCTTACCTTCATACTCGTTATATTTCTCCACATTCACGGCGATCATAATGTTCGTCGGATCGTTCTTGGCCAGAGCCGCGAGGGCATCCTTGTCGGCGCTTACTTTCAGGAGCTCATCCTTACCGAGTTTCTCAATTAATTTCAGGGCCTCGGTATTGTCGGTGGTTCCGCTTGCCTTGAGCAAGCCTTCCAGATAGGCGAGAGTGCCCGCGGTTGGATGAACGATCGAATCCCCATCCGTCTTTTCCGCATCCCTTGCGGCAATGGACGAGCGCATATCCGTAGCGGCCGCCGTAAGCGCCGCCAGATCCGAAGCGCTTCCGAGATTGGCGGCATAGTTCAGCGCCGCGTCGATCAGCTTGTTGCCCGACAGGAGGAAAGCCTCAGTCCGGTCCGTCGCGGTAAAATACGCCTTCGCATCCGTGATGAAGTTCTTCAAGCCGCTGATCTGAGTCGCAGGAGCGATCACAGTCCCCAGCGAAATACCGGCATTGGCGGCAAGAGTCACCACCGATTGATACAGATCGTTGATCGCCACGAGCTTTTGCGCGACCTGAGTGCGATTCGCCACAAGCGTCGTGTTATCCAGATGCTGCGCCGCATAGGCGCTCAGTTGCGCATCAAGATCGGCCGCGGATTGCCCGATCCCCTTCAATAATTCTGCGGCAAGGCGGAGCGGCGTCCCCGTAAGGTGATCGGCGGCATACTGGGAAATATACTGGGAGGCCGATTCGAATTGCGCCATCTGATCGAGCGCACTCTTGCCGGCCGTCGAGGCAAACACATCGGCGGAAAGGGCTTGTTCCATCTCAGCGAGCGCGGCTTGCATATCGGCAATCTTGCCCGAAGTCGCGGAGGCAATATCGGAAACAGATTGGACCCCGGGATAAACGCCGAGGCGCGACTGGATATTGTCAGATACGAGCTTAGCGCTATCAATGATCGCGCCAGCATCTTCGAGCAGCTTCTCTTTTGTAGAAACCAGGCCCTGGCTCGCCGCCGCACGGAGATTATTGAAAAGAGTCTGATAAGAATCGATCTCGGCCTGCTGAGCGTACATACCCGCGATATCTGAGATCTTGGCACTCGCCTGTTCATAGTGGCTTGAGAATTGGGCCATCTGAGCCTGGAACGCGGCATTCCCTGTGTAGCCCTTGGCCAACTCATCCGCCATGGATTTCAGCACGGCAAGCGTAGCCTGACGCGCGAGAATATCCGCCTGAGTTCTGCCCTGCAGGGCACTTGTGACCAACCCGCCCAAAGCGGCTTCGATGGAACCCAACTTCAGCGAATCCTCCGCCGCCTTGTCCTGCTGAACCGCCTGCCTATCCTGCGCAGAAACTTCCAGGTCAAAAACGCCATCGATCCCCTCGATCTGAGTTTGCCAGCCGGAGATTAAAATCTGGTTACTGAGCACGCGAGCCCGGCTCGCGGAAACATCCGTATTCCCCGCCATCGTATTCAGCTTGCCGGCATCAAGGGCCAGCAAGCCGGATATTTCCGCCAAGCGGTCCTGCGCCTTCTGGATCATATCCGCGAGGGAGAGATCGTTCGCGCCGACAAGATCTGAAACGAGAACTGCAGGATCCATGCCGGAAGCCTGAAATACCGACTTGTACTGATCAAACAAATTCCCGCGCATCACCGCACCCGGCCGGTTGGCGCCGGTATCCGGCGTGATGCCGCTCAGGGCATCAAACAACGCTTCACGAGTTTCTTGATGATTGCCGAGCTGAGTCAAATGAGTCGTTTTATCCGCAACGCTGATCTGGCGACCGAGAAGCGTAACCAGCGTGTTCAGGAATTCCTGATCCCCCATGGCCGCTTGTTTAGAATCCGCGGCAAAGACGATCTGCTTCAGGAAAGTCGTCGGCGAGACACCCGTGCTGACTGCTTTGACTATATCTCGCAGTTGCGAATCGCTCAGGGTCCTGCCAAGGAAAACCGTTGCGACGGCATCCATCGAGGATCGGGTGGAGACGACTGCCCCGAGCGCCACCACCATACTGAAAAGCATGGCAGCTTCGTGGGCGAATGCATCGCTTTCCTGCGCCGCGCTCACGCCGCCAGTCTCCGTCATCTTCTGATCACGCAGCCGCAAATTAATATGTGCCGTTTGAGTCTCAAGCGAGGTCAGCGCTGTAGAGATCGCAGCCTCCGCAGCTTTGATGTTCGTATTCGCCGGGTAACTGCCCAGCGCCCCAATCACCTCCAGGTAGTTCTCCTGCAGGGATTGCTTGAGCAGATCCGCCTGGCGCGCAAGCGACTCGATCACCGAGGAAGACTGGACGCTGTCGGCAAACTGCGAAAGATCCAGGGCCGCAGCCGAGATATTGCCCGCACGGTCTTTCAACTCGAGGGCACGGGTTTCGACCGTCTGCATCGCGACATTCAAGGCAGCCAAAGAAGTCAGGATCGATTGAATCTCGGCCAGATAGCCCGCCGCGTTCGCTTTTTCGATCACCTGAGCCGCCGAGGCCGGGGCCTGGTCGATCTGCGCGATGATCACCTGGGCATCACTCAGGATACCCTCCAGCACATCGATGCGCGATTGCACATCTCCGGAGTTCGTCGCATTCAAAACATCCGCCGACGCGAGTTTCGCAGTCGAGAGCATCTGCTGCAGCTTCGCGATGGGACTCACTTCAGCCGCGGCGAGACCTTCTCTCTGCGCGATAAGCGCCTCGATCGCCGCAATATCTTGATCGATCGAATCGGAGACCTTCGTCGTCGCAGCCACGAGCGCCACTGAATCGAGATTGCTCTTCAGCATTTTGGCAAGCTTCTGGACGATCTTTGCGGTCTCGTCATTATTGGCCTTGATCTCGAGCATGGCGGCTTCAATAGCGTGTACCTGCGAAAGATCCTGCTCGGCCTGGGCCTGCGCGGCGAGATCCTTTACCATTTGCGCATTGCTTTGGAGGAGGTCCAGAGGATCCACGCCCCAAGCGGCAAAGAGAGCGCGAAGGTCCGTCAAATTAACCATCCCGTCGCCCGTGATATCGAACTCATTGACTTTCGAAACCATTTCTTCGATGCCTTGGATATCGCCGGCATCGATCACGCCATCGCCGTTGCGATCCACCGAAATGATGTCTTCGGAAGTCATGCCGTTTTTAACGGCCTCTACGATCTTTGTGAGCTTTTGAACATCCTCCCCATTGACCACCGAATTCCTCGTCTGGTCGGCCTTGGCCCAACTCGCGATGCTCTTCGCCAGATTAAGGGCATCCTGAGCATCGATCTTGCCGTCTTTATTGACGTCGGCTTTTTCCACCTGCGCCGTCGGGAGACTCCGCTTGTAATAATCCTGCATACGTTCAAAATCGGCCGCGGTAATCTTGTTGTCGGCATTGACGTCCACGCTGTTAAAATACGAGTTATTGATAAGCTGCTGGTCATAACGCGTGACTTTGCCGTCGGCATCAATATCCGCCAGTTTCGCCCGGGCGATGATATCGGTCCGGGACTTTGCAATATCAGTGGCAATACGCATCACAAGATCCCGCACCTTCTCACCGGCCACTGCCGTCACAACGACGCGCCCCGCAACAAGTTTCGCATTGAGATCCGCAACCTTGGCGGACGCCACGGTCAGAGAATCATTGATCCCGGCCACGAAGGTACGCGCCGCAAGCTCCAATACCTTCAGACTGTTGAGTGAGCCCTCGTCGATCTTCAGGGCATCCTCAAGAGGATTTAGACTTGCGTCGGAATAAGTCGTCACGCTCGACGCCAATTCTTTCGCGAGCTGCCCAAGTGCTTCCCAGATCGCCATGCCCTTGGTCACGCGGAATGCGATCGCCGGCGATATCGCCGCAAGCTTCGCGTTGATGCCGGCCACTTCTTCTTCCGCGACGAATCTCAAGCCCGCCAGCTGTTTGGCCCGGTCCATACCCGCAAGCACCTTCGCAACCGCCTGGACCACCACATTGGCATTGACGCCAAGCAAAGGTTCGATGTCATTGATCTGCAGGTCCGTGATGGGGATCAGGCTGTCATAGACCGTCTTGGCGGAAGTGACGATCGCGACATCCTTTTGATCGACCTTGCCATCTCCGTTCACGTCGATAATATCGTTGATGACGTTCGCGAACGCGTCCACATCCGCTTGATCGAACTTGCCGTCATGATTCACATCAGCCCGAACAAACGCGTCTGTCTTTGTTCCCGCGTTCGACAAAGTCGAGATGGCCTGCCCCAGCTGCTGATAACGTTTGGCTTCCTCGACGAGCGCGATATCCTTTTCATCCACCACGCCGTCATTATTCACATCCTGGATCATGTAATTGGCGACGGCTTTCTTAAGCGCGATCCAGTCGCTCTCGTCGATTTGAGGCTTGAAAGGCAGCGTAAGCGCTGACGCCGTCGCAACTCCGTCCAGAAATTCGGGCGTTTTTGTGGAATCGACCAGGACACTCGAGTTCAACTGATCGGCCGGGACTTCAAAAACGGCGCGATCGAGATTCTCTTTGCCTTTAGTCAGCTGAGAATAGATCTCCGCTCGGGTTCCGTCGGACAGCATGTACGTGTCGGCGCGGATTCCCTTCGCAGCATCGTAGACATACTTCACAAGACCCGCCACCGCGGTTCCCGTAAGGAGGACCGTATAGATCGGCTGCTTGGAGGTGTTGAGCGAAGTGCGCTTGGTCCACTGGCTCGAGGTAATGCCGCTCACAAGAGCGGCGATCTCGCCGCTAATATTGAGACTGGTCTGCTGGGCCGGCGTAAGCGTATAGGTGTCCACAAGCGCAGAACCATCCGTCTCTATGGCGTAGCGATGGAAGAGCGTCGGCTTTGTGCCGAGGGCGTCGCCCGTATGATTAAACTCGACGGAATACAAAGGATTGCGTTCGGAATCGAGATAGACGCGTGCGGTCCGGGCGCTCGTCGCAAGCAAAGACAAACTTGTGCGTAACGCCGCCGCATCACCAAGGTTCTGCGTGAACGCTGCCTTCTGGTCCGCCGACAAGACGAACTGATCGGCGGCAATGATCGCGCTCGTCGGGTCCGCGGCATCTTTCCGGATGAACTTATAGGCCGAGACGATCGATCGGTCGGTGCTCGACAGAACGAGCGAGTACTGGAGGTTGCCGCTCGCGTCATTGACAAACAGACTCGAATCCTTATTGATGTCATAAATAGGATTCAGGAGATCGGCTTTGGTGAAACCCGTCTCCTTGCTTTCCATGATATCCGCTATGCGAACGACATCGGCATTATCGATCTTGCCGTCGCCGTTGACATCTCGGACTGACGTAAAGGTCGGGACCCCGTTTGCGATCGTGATCTGGTATTGACCCGCGCCGATGCCGGCGATGGTCCCCGAGGCCACTTGGCCCGCGATCACCGTCCCGTTCAGCGCCACATTCTTCAGGTTCGTGCCATCCACAGTGTAGGTCACTGTCCCGTCTGGGATCGTCGCTGTGGTGGTAGTTCCGGTCACGGGCGCAGCGACTTGGATCTTCGCCAGAGCCGCCGCAAGCATATCGCGATCGGAGAGCGTCACACCGCCGGTCTGATCGATATTCGCCTTGGCTATTTCGCCGGGCTCGGGAATCTTGAGCAGATTGGCCGGATTTGCGTTGTATGCTTGGATGTAATCGATCACAGCCTGAACTCTCAGAAGATCCGCCTGACCCAGCTCATTTCCACCGGCAAGATTCAGAGACTGAGGATTCTGATAAATGCTCCGGTAGAGATTGAAGTCGTCGTTATTCACCTGCCCGTCGCCGTTAAAATCAAGCATTGCCTTAAGTCCGGTGGTACCGTCCGCGCCGTAAAGGACGGTACCCCAATCATTGATGCTCGAAACCCCCGTGAGGCTTTCCGGGTGCAACAGATCGACCGCATCTTTCATGGCCTGCAGGCGGTCGACATCCTTCTGGTCGATCCAGTTGTCCCCATTTATGTCCATCTTATTGCTCAAACCTTGGACATAGGAACTCACATCGTGCGGCTCAACCAACATCACGGACCCGTCAGTGGATAAGCGCACCTCGTAGACCACTGTTCCGAGGGTCACTCGCTGGATGCCGTCGGCGCCAATCTGCGACTTCGTACCGTTGAAGGAGTACGTGCCGTCGTCATTCTTGGCATAAGTGTAATTAGTGCTGTTCAATGCAAGGACCGTCGGGCTGACCACGGTGCTCTCGGCATGCTGCTGGGTCAGCGTGACACGCCCCCATGTATCCACGGCCAAAAGATAGATCTTACCGCCGATCGTGACATGCTTATCGCCCAACGTATTTTTAGATTCTTCCGGAACGCCGGAGAGTTTGGACTCGGTAAATGTGTAAACTCCCTGATTATCATCAGAAATGGTGAATTCGCGGCCGTCCACGATGAACTTCGCGGGGTTGAGGAGCGCCTCATAATTCTTGAGATCGGCCTCATCGACGATGCCGTCCTTATTGGTATCCGCTTTGAGATAATCCTGCAGGGTGAAGCTCGTCCCGAGAGCGAAGTACTGGGTGAGCTTTTCGGCCTGAGCGACATCCGCCTCGTTGACCACGCCATCATTATTCAGGTCATACTCATAGAGCTTGTTGGCTGTCGCGAGAAGCATGGCCTTGTCCGTATCGTCGACCTTGCCGTCTTTATTCACATCAGCCAGGGCGAGATCCTCGGGGGTAATATTGAGGCTGAAGTATTGCTGCATGTCATTGGCGAGGCTGAGATCGAGCGAATCAAAAACCCCGTCCCCGTTCAGATCGCGATCGGCCATCGCCGCGATCGACGCCTCCAGAGCATCAACATCTTGACCGTTTACCTCATTGTCACCATTAACATCAGCGCGATTGTAATCTTGCGGCTGGATCACTTCGCCGCGACCGGCCGCATCCTTGACCGATTGGACCTTGGCAAGCAGCGCCGTCAACGCAGCGGGAGTCAGATCGGCTGTGGTGATCTGAGCACCCGCGTTTTCGGGCTTTTGATTATAATTCGCCACATAGCCCTTAAGCGCAGCCAAGCCATCGTTCAGCTTTGTCAGGTCATCGCCAGTGACCGTTCCGCTGCCGTCCAGATCCGCCACGGCCCCTTCGTAATATTGTTTTTTGTTTAGATCGTACACTTCGCCGCCGATCGTGACGCGGAGAGGCGCTGGATTACGCGTGGTGGTTTCGACTTTGAGATTATCGAACTTCGCGGTCGTTTCGGTCGCCAGAAGCGCGATGCGCCCGGAGGTGAGAGCCGTATCGGTCACCGAGGCCACCTTCTTTCCGTTCACCCACACGTTGATCTTGCCGCTGTCATACTCGATCCGGACCTTGGCCGTCTGGTCTTTCGCCCACGTGAAGCCGAGCGGGACCTGGACCGAAGAGTTCACCGGCATATCCTGGACATTTCCGGCGACTTTCTTACTGAGCGAAAGCATGCCGGTTTGGCCATTGATGGAAAGCTGGTAATAATTGTTGGCGTCCTGGTCATTGAACCGGATCTGGACCTGGTCGCTTCCTTCGGTCGTCACGACATCCGTCTCGAACGCGAAAGCGCCCTGCGTCACAAGGGACGTCAGAAGCTCGGTCGATTCCCCGGCCGTGGTCGTCTTGATCGTTTTGAGCACGTTGTTGGAAACCACCCAGAGGCCCGACTTGATAACCCAGTCCGGAGGCATGACATTGGAGTCGAAATTGGTATTCACGACCGACGTCAAGATCTCCGGGTTCGTCGTGTAGGTCACGGACGGATTCGTGGCAAGAACGAAAGTGTAAGTCGAATCGGCGTTCTTCCGTATCCAGTATTCCTTGCCGTCCAGGAGAATGCTTTCATCATACTTGTGAGCGCTCACGTTGTCGTACTGCTCGACCAGCTTGATCGTTCCGGTAAAGCTGTCGCGCAACACGTTATAGATCTTGTTCTTGATCTCCACCCGGTTGGAGGTGGCGTTCGTGGTAAAGGTTTTGTAGCCGTCAAAAAGCAGGTAACTTCCGTCGCCGCGGTCGGTCACCCGGTAATCAACACCCTCAAGACTGATGAGCTGGTCAGCCGCGGTCACCGACGTCTCGAATTTCTGGATAAGCGACAGTCTGCCTTTGTCACGGTCGAAACGGACGAGATATGTTTTACCGTCGAGCGTGATCTCGTTGGACTTCGGATCGCTTATCTGCCCGTTGATCACATAATTGCCGGCGACGTTGATACTCCAAGTGAACTTAATCTTGGCTTCTTTGTTGTCAGCGGAACAATTATCGCTCGGCGGATCGCAGATGGTGCCATTCATAGCCTGAGGACCGCCGTCCGCTGAGGAGTAATTCTTGTGCGGCTCCACAAGCTGGATCCCGATCTTCCGCGTAAGATCATTTTGGATCTGGTACGAAACATTATCCAATGTGATAAAGCGAGATGCCGCATCTCCCTTGACCGCCACCTTGGTGTCTTTGTCGGTAAAGGTGAGAGAACCGTCACGGTTTTCCGTCACGTAGTAAGTGCGGCCCCCTATCTCAAGGACCTGATCCGCCAGCGTTTCGCTTACGAGATGACGTTCGATGAGACTCACGAAGCCGGTGAAAGGATCCTGCGCGATATCATAGAGGATGCCGTCGAGCTCCACGCTCGGCTCAGTGTCATAACTCTTCACCTCGGGTTGGCCGCCTAACACAAAACCAAACTTCATGTTCCCGTGATCGATGACGCCGTAAGTCTTGCCCTTAACTTCGATCACCTGATCAAAGCGGTGCTGGCTCGCCTTGGTCGCTTCGACCAGCGTGACCACGCCGGTATCTTTATCCACCTGGATCTGGAACACCGTGCCGCGGATCTCGACCGTCATGTCCGCATTGCTTGTGGCGCTCTCGGTTCCGGATTTAAATGTGTAAAGATTCCCAACAGGAACCACATCCCAGGTGGCGCCAAGCAATTTCAGGACATAGCCTTCTTTGCGAACACTCGTGTCAAACGGCGCGATCAGCTTCACTTCACCCGATCCCGAGATTTGCAGGTCATAGAGCACGTTATTGATCGTGACCTGTTGCTTGCCGCCGGCCACCACGCTCGAGCTTGCGCTGTGAACGCCGTCGGTGAAGGTATAAATGTTCCCGACCTTCAGATACGAATACTCCGTGACGAGAACTCCGCCTGTCACAGGATTGACTCCCTGAAGATCGATCTTGGTGGCAGTCACTCGTTCGCTTTCCGAATGGCGCTCGACTAGCTTGTCGAGCTTCTGCGATCCGTCAAAATAGAGGTCGTAGATCTTGTCGCCGATCTTGACAAAGTTGACGCCCAGGAAGCTCCGGTATTCGCTGTCCGCGTTGTAGAAGGTGTAAGTCCCGTTGTCGTTCTTGCGGGTCAGATATTCAGTGCCTCCGATGATCATCTTGTCGGTCCCGACCCACTCGCTGCGAAGCGCCGTAGTGCCCACCAAGGACAACCTCTCGCTCGTCACGACGTTGAGCTGCTGGAATTTCATCACATCCGTGATCAATTGGACATCCGCATCATTGACCACACCGTCGCCGTTGAGGTCCTTCTTGAGGGCGAGGGCCGATTCGATCAATTTATAATCCATTTCCGTTATAAGGCCGTCGCCATTCACGTCGATCTGCGCAAGTTCCGACGGTGACAAGGAGCCGGTGGCTTGCATCTGCTGGACCGTCTGCTGAAGCGCGATGGCATCGTCATAATTGACCTGCCCATCCCCCAGATAGTCCGCCTCGACCAGAAGCGACGCGTAATTTGTGAGCGAATCATTAAGATTCGCCACATCATCCGCGGTGATCTTCTTATCGCCGTTCACATCGGCCCGAGCCAACTCATCCGCAGTGATATTCTCCTTCAGGCCGTCAATGATCGCACCGAGCCTGGTGACATCCGCCGTATCCCCAACGCCGCCCCGTCCGTCGATATTAAAGGTCGTGTTCAAAACCTTCTTCATATCCTCGACGTCATTCTGGTCGACTTTGCCGTCCCCATTGATATCGGCCGCCTTGAGTTCCTTGGGCTGTTTTGCCTGCCCCAGCTTGAGAGCTTTCAGGATGTCGTCCATCGTGGCAAGATCGCCGTCGTCAAATTTCCCGTCGCCATTGAGATCGTACTTGCTGCTGGCGGTTACATATTCCCTGAGCGCATTCGCGTCATTGTAATCGACTTTTCCGTCATGATTGACGTCGGCAATCGTCACTTTTTCAGCGGTGACTTTTCCCGGCTGCTGATCGAGCGTCCACCCGTCGATCGGGTTGTCGATCAGATCCTGAACCGTGTGCTTCACGCCATCGATCGTGATGACGTTTTCACCGGTCGTGCGGTCGATCTCACTTGTGATCTTCTCGGTTCCGTTCGATATGGCGTATGAGGCGTTCTGAAGATCGAGAATGGTCCAAAGACTATCGACGTCCAACTGGTCCACCAATCCGTCGCCGTTCACGTCCTGATAGTTCCTGGCAAGACGGCGCAGCTCGGCGCGGTCGGCGTCATCGAATGTACCGTCTTTATTGACATCCGCACGGGCGAGATCGCGCGGCTGCGGCAGATGGAGGTTCATGACGTCCTTGAGGCTGTAAACCTTGCCGTTCACCATGATGACGGGCACCGGTCTCTTCACCCGGCTCGAAAGCGTATAACCCGTCAAGAGGGTCGGATCATCGGTCAGGTCGATCACTGAGTACGTCTTCCCGTTGACCGTGATGATGTCCTCGCCGGTCACGGCATCGATCTCGCTGTCGATGCGCTCGGTGGTGCCATCCTTCGTCACGAAATAGGAAAAATCATTGCTGTAATAATAGGTTGTTCCGTCGAAGAGTGTGTACCCCTCTTCATTCTGCGTCACTTTATATTTGACGCCGCCCAGCGTGATCATGTTCTCCTCGGATTGCGCTTCTGACACCCATTCGACCAACTGGATGCCCTGCGCCACGCCTTCATCCAGGATCTTGAAGAGCACTCCGTTGAGAGTGACCGTTGGCACCAGGATCGACCCGTCGGATTTCAGCTCGCTTGTTATTGCGGCGCTGTCGTTCTCTCCCCGGATCTCATAGCGGTCACTGCCCAGGCGCAGGATCATGTACTTTTTCCCCTGCAACTGAACCACGGAATCCGCCTTCTTGACGCTCACCACATTGGGGATATCCAGGCGGATGTGCCCGGTGACCTCGTCTTTGACGACCAGCGAGGTGATCCCGTTGATCACGATAAGCCCGGACACCTTGTCGCTCGTATACCGGTTCAGCCCGTCAAACAAACTGTAGGAGCCGTCCCCGTTATCCGTGGTCTGATAGAGATCGCCGTTCAACTCAATCACAGAGCCCGTAACGTCGGTGGTGCTTGCGACCCCCTCCACAACAGCTACCTTCGTGGCCTTGAGCAGGCCATTGGGGAAAGAAACGTTATAGACAATATTTCCGATCGTGACCTTGTTGTCCGCGACCTGGAAAACTTCACCGACATCGTTTGTCAGGGCCCACTTCCCGGCGGACAGGGTCACAAGATATTTTTTATCATTTAAAAGAATGAGCTGCTTGGCGACTTCGGCGAGCGGCTGAACCGAACCTGCCAACGAGATGCGTCCGCCTTCGAGAGCGACAATATCGAAATCAGACCCGTTCACAGTAATCAGAGTCCCGTCGGCATTTCCTACAAAGCTCGCGCCGGAGAGAAGGTCCTTCATCTGATAGGCTCCGGTAACCAATTTTGAAACGGAATATTCGCGGCCCTGGAGCTTCAAGATTTGAATAAATTCAGGCCGCGCTTCCGTCAGAGAAAAACCGCTCGTGGCATTGATCGCGTAGAGGACGTTCCGGATCGAGATGGTCTTGCCGTCCGCAGAGCTCCAGTAAGTCTCTGTTCCGTCTGACAATTTGAATCCATCGCCGACAGTCTCCACCGTGTAATACTTATTCCCAAGAAGAAGTGCGTCCTTCAGCCCCAGAACTCCCTCGGCATGCTTCTCGACCAGTTGGATGCCTTCGGGAGCTTGCTTGATGTCATAGAGCACACCGTCGATTAGCACCGTGCGGCCGTCGGCATCGCTCTGGTAAGTCGCACGGAGACCGGGTTTGTACCTGTCTTCACGCGAGAAGGTATAAGTCCCGTCGTAATTGGCAAGCACCCAGATCTTCTCCCAGGAGTTTTGGCCTGTTTGACCCGCGCCCCGGTCAAAGAAGACGACCTGATTCGCCTTCACGACATTTCTTTCGACGAACACCAGCGCTCCGCCGGAAGACACGATCTCGAAGGGCTTCCCTTTAATCTCGATCACATCCCCCACGCGACCCGAAACAGTGCGCACATGCGTCGTATCGGTCGCCGCTATCGTTTCATCGGTGAGATAGATCTCCCCGTCGTCCTTTTCCTCGATCGTCAGGAGCGTTTTGTTCAGCGTCACCTTGCGCGCCGAAGTCGCGGATTGAGTCCATGTCACTGAGACGTCAAAGACATCGCTGCCCTGGACATCGTAGACAACGCCGTCAAAAAGCGTTTCGGAATTGAACTTCGTATCAAAAGGATTTTGACCGTTATCGAGCGTCACGTAGTCGGGTGATCCGGAGGTTGCGCGCACCGCCCAAAGATCCCCGCCGACTTTCACGACTGGATCCGTGATCCAGACAAAATCGCCCGCGGCCAAGACCTTGTTCGTGATCGTATTCACTCCGTCCGTCAGATCATACGTGCCGCCTGAATCACGCGTCACCGAATAAATATTATTCTGCCACTTGATCATTTTTCCGGAGGCCGCCCGGACGCTCGAGCGTTCGGTCTGGAAGTGCACGGTGCCGGAACCATCGATGGAGACCTGATACTTGATACCACCCACTGTGATCAAATTCTTCGCCGACGTAATATCCGGAAGACCCGGAGCCGGCGACAAAAGCTTCACTTCCCCGCCCGCGATCTTATCGATCCGGTAAGTCGTCCCACCGAACGCGATCTCCTGGAAGTCGGTATAAGCCGTATCGCTGTTGGCGGTCGACAGGGTCACCGTCCCCGTCATTTCATCGACCGTTCCGGTATATTTGACACATCCGGAGGCAGAACACAGTTCCAACTCATGACCCGCAAGCGGCGGGACATAAAGCACATCGGCGTGACCCGTTTTGGGATCAGTAATGTCAAAAACCTGATAACCGGCGACAACCGTCGCAGAGGGCGTGATGCGGTATTCCGTCCCGGCCAGCACGATCGTTTGCAGACCGTCCGCCAATTTCACCGCGGTCTTGTGGGTCACAAGCTGCGGACCTCCTTGCTGGATCACAACCAAATTCGTCTCGGGATTGAAAAGCCCGATCTGCGATTCGATCGACTCTTGCCCGTTGTCAAAATAGTAGGTGTCGGCGCTCTTGGTCCTCACTTCGTAGATATCCTGTCCGGACTTCACAAATGTCTTCGCGGCGTCGTATTTCAAAACCGTGTTAAGAAGCGTCGGGCTGTCAATGGCTCCCGAGGCCGACTTGAGGGTCAGTTGCTCGGTGCCGTCCCGGCGCAACGGATCCGGCTCAACCGTAAGACCGGTGACGACAAATGTAAAGCCGGTCGGCTTCCCTGCGGAAGAGGTGACGCTGAAGTTATATTTGTATTTGCCAATGATGATGGGTCGGTTGGTAAGCGGCAGGCCTGCAAAAGAAAACTGCATAGGATTCGAGCTCGGGTCATACACGACATCCCCATTGGCATCGCGAATTTCTGCGTACCAATCGGCATTATCAATCTGGGTCCGATCCTTTACGGAAACGTTGTACGTCGTTCCGTCCAACACAAAACTGGATGCAAAACTAATTTCAGTTTCCACGAATTTGAAAGCGGTCGGCTTCCCCTCGGAAGTGGAAACGCTAAAATTATAAGTGTGGCCGTCCATCGTCACAGATTTGTCGACGAAGTCCGTTAGCGTGGACGATGTAAAATGAGTAACCTCAGCTTCCGAAGCATCATAAATGCCGACATACCAGGTGCCAGAGCCATCGTAATTTTCCTTGATGGAAGCAGAATAGTCCTTTCCGGCCAAGGCAAAGGCGGAGGTTTGATACTTGGAGTCCGAGGCAACCAAGTTGAATCCGCTGGGTTTCCCGCTGACAACATTCGTAGTAACGCTAAGTTTATAGTAGTGATATTCTCCATCCGCGCCTATAAGACTGATCTGTTGACCATTAGGAACATAGTCATAATCATAATACGTCCTGTCGTAAGACCCCGCGTCATCGTAGATCCGGACATGATCTTCCGCTACCGTAACGTGATAGTCCGTTTTATCCGCCGCTGTAAAAGTTGATTCGTAAGTATAATCAGTGGCGACGAATTTAAACTTCAGGGGGCTGAGACTCGAAACGTTAAAATCAAAGGCATGATAGTTCGAGTCGGAACCGTAGAGGCTTATGGATGTTGTAGTCGGAGGATTGGCTGATGACATCCCAAGCTCACTAAGGTCAGCAGGATAGTATTGAAGGTCAGTGTTATCGTTATAAATCCTGACAAACCAGGTGCCAGAAACATCGCCCGTATCAGGGTCCGTAGAACGCTGATCTTCCACATAAATATTACAAACCGTTTCTTTCGAGGTTCCTGCATAAAAAGTTTTACTTGCTGTATAAATGCCGTCAGAAGGATTGGTAGTTGATACAACGCTCGTCAAACCCCAGGTCGAAATAGTCTTCGGAATGGTCTCCGCTGTCGCGCCCCAACTGGGTATATCCAAGTTGATACTCTGGCCCCAACTCGGTATCTCCACCGTGGTTTGAGGAATGCTCGCAGGATCAAAGGCCGGCAGGAGAAGGTTGCCCGTCGCCAGGAACTTGTAACCCGACAGCACGATCTCATTACTCCCCGGCGTTATCGAGAGAGGCCACACTACATCTTGACCAGGATACCAGGATTTTATTTCCTCCACACTGTACCCGTACTGGATGTAAGGAAAGACAGAAGAATCGACCAAAACCAGTCCGTTCGAAGCCGTGTCATAAGCCCAGTTATATGTTTTGCCGAGCACGCTGATCGAGTACGAACCATTCAAAGGACTTTGAATCGTCACAGCTTCCAGTGTCGGGTTGGCGGCCGTTCCTTTGAGTTCATACAACCGGGAATCGATCTCAACGATCGTTTTACCGCTCGGCACCCAGGCCGGTGGGGCCGCGACAAACTTGAATTTGAAGGGCACGTCATCTTGAACCAGGACGCTAAAATCACAACTGACATTTCCAAGCGTTATCGGGCTGTTCACCGTGGAAAGCGGATAGATATAATCCTGCCAGACCACAGCACCATCAGCCGTATGAATGCGGCCATACCAGTAATTTTCCCCATAAACGTCCCAGTCAATGTTGTACGTTGTTCCGAGCAATGAAAAGGTCGTCGAGAAACTGTCGGTCGGGATATTCACCTCTGCGCTCGAAACGCGATCCGTGAAAAAGTGGATGGGCGTGCCGTCGCCGTTCGTGATGACGATCTTTCCGGCCACATCCTTCATCTCGTAATAATTGTCACCACTCTTGACGACCCGTGAAGTCAGATCCTGAGTCACCGGTCTCACAAGGGTCGCCTCGACAATTCCCGAGGCATTCTTTGTGATCGTGAAGGTCGAACCGGACAAATCGATCGTGCCGTTTTGCAGAATCGTCTGGGTACTGCCATCCGGCATCTTGAAGCCCATGCTCCCGTTGACATTCATCGTAATTTCGTACCGCGTGCCGTTATAAAACAGGTCTTCTTTGGGCAGAGACATGGTCGCCACAACGCTTTGAACAAGACTGAGCGACCCGTCCCCGGCCGTCTGGATCCCATAGAGAGTACTCGGGAATTGGACCGACTGACCCGCCGCATCTGACGTGATGGGAGCAACTCCCGCGGCAAGCGGCGTAAAAACATAGTGCGTCGAGACCTTCGTAACGCGGTACACCACCCCGTCGACCTTGATCTCGTAAGCCGAAGTCATGTGGGCCGAGACGTCATCGGATTGGATGCTGATCTGACCCTCGGGGCTTTGCTGGATCGAGAACTTCACGTTCGACAGCGTAATCTTGCCATCCGGCGAATAGATCTCGGCCCCCGTCGCCTTGTTCACGAACCTGTAACGCGTGTCCGGCTTATCAATCTGATACGTGATGCCCTCGAACTGCAATTCCTGAATAATGGCTGTCACATGTGCGCTCTTGCGGACCGTGCGGATCTCGATATACCCGTCGGTGGTCGTTTCCACTTCATAAACCGCCCCTCCAAGTGACACCGTACCGTCAGTCGTGAGAACCGGCTCCTGGCCCTGAACCGTGAAGGCGTAGTTACCGCCGCCGAGATCACTGACCATATAGGAAACGCCCTCGAGCCGTATCTCTTGATCATTAAGAACCTCGGCGATCTCAGGCAGAGCATCGACCTGGATCATGTTCAGGATCGGATTGTAAGTCACGGCAAACGGGGTCAAACCAGGAATGGTGAGACTAGTAATGTTATTGCTGGTGACGGTGGTGTAAATCTTGCTCGTGTCACTTACCGGCGAAAAGCTCCACTCGCCATCCCACACGCCGTTAGTGAGTTCCTTGACCACCAGATAATCCTGACCATTCACGGTGGTAACGAATTGGGCCGCCTGAACGCTTGTTTCATAATCTTGCTTAACCTGAAGATCGTTCAAGGTCGTTCCCGTAACGAGGAAAAGCTTTCCGTTCAATGTCACGGTGTGGCCCGATGCGGAAGTCTCACTCGTAAAAGTATGCGTACCGTCGCTAAACACAAATTCGCCGCCGACAAGGGTCACGGCATAATTCACTCCGCCGGCGCTCAGCACGGTTTGGGAAGCAGCTGTGGCGGATTCCGGGTTCTTCGAAAGGTCCACGATCTCATACGTCACGGGCTTGGGAACGATCGAGATCGCACCGGTCGAAGGATTCTTCGACACGCGATAAACGGTATCATTCATAATCAATTCCTGGTTCTCCGTGCTCGTGAAAGTGCCCACCGGCGAGTGGAAGCGATAAGTCCCGTCCCCGAGATCCGTCACGGTATAAAGCCTGCCGCTGACAAGGATCGCGTCGGACTTGGCCGCCGTTGCAGTTTCGGGCGAACGTTCAATGACCTTTCCGATCTCTTGCGGGAAATAAGCCTCCAACAGGCTCTTATTGAGTCTCATGAGTTCCGACACGGACATGTCGTTGGTCGTAGTCTTCGCTTTTGTCAAAAGAGCCTTGGCTACGTCATCGAGTTTGTCGGTGATTGTCGTACTGGCGCCGGCGGCCTGATAATCCGAATCCCGCATCCTAACTTTCAGAATGGCATTCACAGCATCTACCCATTCGGTCTTGGCAACGGTTGTCGGAGGCACGGCATTAAGTTTCGCCCTGATCGCCGCAAGTCCGATCGCAGTACCGTCCGCTCCTTTATCCCATCCTTCGGCCAAACCATTCCCCTTCAGGGAGTTGGAATTCAAATTCCCCTTCAGGTCACTCGTGGTTAACCTCAGGGAACCCATTTCGATATTAAAAATCTGGGAATCCTCGCCGTCGATCTTCCCATCGCCATTCAGGTCGGCACGAGCATCCACAATCGCGCTTCTCAGGAATATGCCGCGCACTTCAAGCTGAGAACCGTAGGAACTCGGATAACCGGAGAACGGCTGCGTCCCGTTGCTTGTGAGCGGCTTGCCATCGCCGTAGAAGTCCGACACGGCAAAACGGATCACGTGGTGGCCTCCGGTCAGATGGAGAGTCGTGCTCACTTCATTGAAGTTCTGTCTCAGGGCTGAAAGGTTCATCACGGTGCGCGGCTGAGCCTCGCCGTCCACGAACACGCTGATCTCAATCGTGGAATCATACCCATCGGGGAACTTCAACGCATTTTTCGCATTGAATCCGACCACATAATCCCCAGCATTCTCCACATCAAAACCGTAGCTGAATTTCTTGTCCTTCCGCTGAACGATGAGACTTTCCCCGTCCATCACAAATGCCGGTGACGAAGTGTCGCTCGCCGCATAGATGTCGTTGGGGTTGACAGTCGACTTGTAATAATCGCCGGTCAAAAGAAGACCGGTCGACGGCACACGGCTGAACGCGCTGCCATCTTTAAGCGCCAGCGCCATAACCGCCTGATCGTCGGCGTTCACTTTTCCGTCCAAGTTGAAATCGCCGATCTTCTGTTCCTTCAGGGTCAGCGCTCCGCTGCTGTTTTTCCCAACCACGTAATGGCGACCGTGGAGCGTCAACTCACCGATCCCGTGGGAAATGAGCCCGGTATCTTCATAGGCATAGATCTCACCGCTGGCAGTCTCCTTAAGGTAAACCGCGACCGGGGTAGTGTCCTTGAGAATCATAACTTTTTGGAGGTCGGACGTGCTGACCAGACGGTTCATGAGCACCTCGACGTCCCTCGAATCGATCACGCCTTCTCCGTCGGAGCTGATATCAAGCGATGGGTCGTAATGCGCATCGCGGAAAAAGACGTTACTCACCGAGATCCCGGTCCCAACGATAGGATTTTTCCAAACGAATTTGATGTCCCGTTTCGGCAAGTATGGCAAGCTCACCTTGAGGCTACCCTCAGTGGATAAGCCGCTGGCAGGAACATAGAATTGTCCGTAGGAAACGCCGCCGATCTGGACCTCGATGAGATATTGATAATCCGCCGGCATTGCCGCTAATTCAGTCGACGTCATATCGGCCTTCGCCTGGAGGCCTATTTCATAAAGTCCCGAAACGGTCGCAGGGATTGGAACGTTGTCATAGGTAAGAGAGCTTTCACTGCACGGAGCCACATAGCAATGAGCGCGAACATCTTTGTAACCATTCGCAAAGCCGCTGCGATCGGACGTCCCCGCAAGAGACAGATCGCCGATCTTGCCCGATCCGACCGCCGATTCCAAACGGGCGAGGTCCGCATCGTTAATGACACCGTCGTTATTTAGGTCATAGGGCAGATGTTCGACAAGCGTCACGCGCCCAGCGGCCGCCTTCACGACCTCAAAATCCTTCCCTTCAACAGAGATTAACCCGTTAAGTTTCTGCGTGAAGACCTGGTCTCCTGCCCTGAGCTCCAAGCCACTTGCTGGGTACGCACGCAAGAAAACATTATCCAGTTTAAAGTTCTCCGGATAAGAATCGTTGTAAAGTCTGAGGGAATGAACGCCTTTTGTTAAATAGAACGGGACCGTCTTCCCCGCCGCATCACCCTGATTGATTGTGAACGAGCTGATCAATTTCGGATCATTGATAACCTCATTAGAATCTTTACCCTGGTAGGCTTCCATCACGAACGAGGCGCTCGAAACACCCGTCGCACCAAACTCATAAAAGCCGTCCGCAGGAACATCGATAGAGTAGCTAACGTCTATCCTGGAACCCTTGAAGACAAGACTCGAGTCTTCAGTCACAGGCACTGGATATACTTGCCAAGGCATCCCCGCGGATGGGGACAGATCTAACTCCTGAGTTCCCTGCTGACTGACCACGTAGGTCTTGTCGCCGATCTGGACAATCGTCTGGACCATGCTCTCCGAGGTTACCGGCATCTTGACCACCGACAAATGTCCGGACTCGTCGGCTTTGACTTGATACTTGACCCCACCGAGCTCAAACGTATGATCCGCGCCCGCGACGATGCGGTCTTTTTCGAGCCGAACCGCCCCGGTCCGGGCATCTTTATAGACAGCGTACTCGATTCCTCCCAAGACCACCGTGGAGCGAAGAAGCTCCCTACTGACCGCGCCCTGCCCGGCCACAAGTTGGCTCGTGACCCGCGGAACGTTGACCTCGCGCAAGAAAACCTGATCCAATCCAAAAGACGGCGTTTCAACCATCGGATCTTTAGGCGTCGCGGAAACCCTGATCGAATGAGACCCTTTTTCCAAGGAAAAGGAACTCATCGTTTTCACTTCTTGATCCCCTGGATTGTAGTCGAACGACCCCACATCGATGCCGTCAATCGAGATAGAGACGCGATACGCGTCGCTCGGCTGGGCCTTGAGCCCAAATTCGTATGAACCGGCGTAGCTGACAGAAAAAGAATAATTTTCTCCATCGGATGCAGGCTGAGCAAATTCCTGGCGTTCCTGATCCGAGAACGCATAAGTCCCGTCCGCCTTCTGGGTCACTTCAAATGTCTTGTCTCCGATCTTGAGCAATCCGCCGGTCACATAAAGCACTTGGCCGCCGTCAAGCTTCATGACCTCATAACTGCCGTCTTCGAGCGTTGAAACGGAATATTTCGAGCCGTCGATCTGAACGATCGTGGAAGACAGGTTCTGGCTCTCGGCATGGCTTTGGCCCAGGGTCATGTGGCCAGTCGCGTCTTTCCCTAGGATCAGCTGGAGACCTCCGAAGTCCGAAAGCACAACTTTTTGATCCGAGACACGGCTTGTCGCCACCGCGCTGGTGGTGAATTCCTGCAGATCAAAACCGCCACCCTGCTTTTCGGAAACGCTGTATTCATGCCCTGCGACTTTCAGAGTATTGGCCGCGACCGGCATGCTGATAAACTTTTCATAGATAGCAAGATCTGCCGCATCCACGCGCTTATCGTGATTGAGGTCCAGTTTTGGATCAGCTCCCTTGAGAGAGAGACCCTTGATCCTGACATCAGCAACCTGCTCGCCCTGCGAGACATTAAAATTGTTTACCCACTTGACCAAAAAGCTTTCGGCCCCGGTATTCAGGACTCCGGGAATATTCGCCAGAACCGTCTGATACCCGCCATTCTTCCACGGCACAACGATCGTCGTATCAACTCCGTCCCCCGTCACACTAAAAACGAGATCTTCCTTCGGGAACCCGTTGTCCCAACCAAGCGGGTAATCGACGCTGATATCAAAACCCAGAGAATATTGGCCGGGATCCAGGACGTTGAAAGTAGGTGCAAAAGTGACGCCGCTGTTCGTAAAGTGGGATATATCCCCTGCCTGAGCTATCGTCGTAGAGGCATCTCCATTCCAATACTCATCCCAGAGCATCAATCCAACAGCTCTTTCCGAATCACTGGTAATGCCGTCTCCGTTCAGATCGTAACCGCTATAATAATCAGGCGTTAATAAGCTAGCCGCAGTCAATGCCGAAGATCTCAAGGCCTGATCAAAATAATCCCGGTCCAACGAGTCGACGACGCCGTCACCGTTCAGGTCCAGGGAGAAATCCTTGAGATTGGCGTCGATGTCCACATAGACATCATTAAGTCCGGAGAATTTTCCGTCCTGAGTCAGGACCTTATACTTCGTGCCGCCCAAAATGACAGAGTTTGTCGCAGGATCGCTCGGAACAGGCGCCGAAGCATCACCTTGCTTCGAAAAGCTGAAGCCCCCGCCCGGGGTCTTCGAGACAAAATAGGTCTGGCCATCGACCGTGAGATAAGTCGTATCCTGTTCGCTGGCATAGGCTGTCTTTAAATCCTTCTCATAGGCAATCACATCAGCTTGGGTGATCACTTTGTTGGCATCGCGGTCAAAAGCACCGTTCCAATTTGCGCTTTGAATAGTGACGTTTTTCATGGCGAAACTGGCGTTATAGACCTTATTGACCCATTCGATCCGGACCGTGTGCTGGCCGGCGGACATCGGCATGACGATCGAAGCCGAATTCCAAGAGGTAGAACTGGCGGGCACCGTAATCACACCTGAGGCATTCTGCATATCATCGATAAAAACAGCAAATTCGTAGTGATCAAAACCGGCCGGCAGCGTCCGGAAACTTCCATAATAAACACTGCTGGCATCAAAGTTTAATTGGTACTGTCCACCCTGAGGAGCATTGAATCCGAAGTCTGAATAATACTCGGAGGTATAGTCGTTCGAATAAACCTGGCTATCCCTTGCCCCGCTATTTTCGAACATATTTGATTGGGCTTCGAATTGCGGGGTGAATTGTCCGGCGCCGACGCTGGCCGCGAGATCCGTCAGATCCTTCTGATTGATCTTGCCGTCGCCGTTCAGGTCGAGACCGGCCGGAGCACCGACGCGGGAAATATTCATCACTTCCTTGCCATCCACCGTCGCAGGGATAAGCTCATAGGTGAATCCGCCGATGTCGTATTGCATGGTACCTGCGTTGGGCGAATATTCCGTCCCGTCTTTTAGCAGCTTGTAAGTACCGCCTTCCGCGGGCACGATAACGAAATCAGAACCGTTGATCTCCACGACCCGTGCGCCGCCAACCGTGATCTGGTGCGGCTTTTCTTGGGAGATCTCAAGCGACCCGGTCGCGGGATCGCGGAAAACGTAATAGTCCACGCCGGCGATCTTGAACTTACCAGTGCTATCCACCGCCACCGAACCATAGCTGCTTCCGAGCGAGTAAGTGCCGTCGCCATTGTCCTGCACAAGATAATTATGAGAAACACCGTTGACCGTCACTTGATAGACATTGTCATTCACCCGTGTGAGCGCCACTGGGGCTTCATTCAACTGCAGAGTCCCGTTCTTGAAATCAACTCCATACGGGATCCCCGCGATCACGGTCTGCGCGGCTGAGGGCTTGATATCATAAACATTTCCGCCGCCGTCCATCAACTGGATCATGGATTCATCCACACCCGCTGTCGCCGGATTGTCCGGCAATACCTGATAGAAATAGACCTGGCCGTTCAACTCAAACGACTTCTCCTCAATAACTGAGCTATCATTGAGCTGTTCCGTAATCGTGACCCAACCGGTGCCGCTCTCGATCGGATCGATGATATACACGTGCCCGTCAAGGAACACCTTTTTGGCAAAGCCGTCGGTCGTCACCGATTTGTCGCCGCTGGTAAACGTGACCCGGCGCGCGTCATCAACTTTGACCACATATTCTTTGCCGTTCACCTGGATGATCTGGCTTTCGGCCAAGGTGCTTTTGCTTGCGAGTTCCTTCAGCTTGTAAATCTTTGCGGAAGGAATATTCGCAAGAAGATACCGTTTATCCTGGACCATCACATATTCGTGTCCGTCCGAGGCATCCTTGTAGGATTCGTACTGACCGGAAGGATCGACCACAAGATAATGATCCCCGGATTTCCGTATGGAAAATTCGTGGCCGTCTACGGTGATCTTCTGGAACGGGCTTCCGAATGACGGCGATCCGGCGACGGCTTCCCCGGCGGCCAATGCTCCGACAGCGTAGCGCGTATTACCAATGACGACTTGGTCATTGAAATACACATATTCATTAAGAGTGTCGTCATACGCGGAACTCCGCTCAGCCGGCGGCAGAGCACTGCTTTGATAAGTGTTTACCCCATCGGTCAGAATATAGCGGGTAATACTGTTCTCAACGACCTGGCGGATCTGGTAAGTCGCGTCCCCGATACGGATCGAGTTCGAACCCCAATCCGCGGGATCGCTTTCTTTGGGTGTTTCGTTCGCCCCGATGACCTCGGAATCAAAAATCGCTTGATCTTTTTCGTCGACCGTATAATCCCCGTTCAGATCGGCCGCCAGCATATTGTGCTCCGCCATGAACACATCCTTCACGGAGATGCCCGGAAGACCATAGATCTCGTCTGGGCTGTACTCCTTGGCGAATTTCCAGACGAGCTTCAGGTCATGATCGCCCGCGGCCAGATTGACCGTGAGGAAACCTTTTTCGGGCGTACCCAACGAGTCGGGCCGGATCGCGAAATTGCCGTAGAGTTTTCCGTCGACATAGACATCAAACTGGTAATCGAGTTCAAGCAGCTGACTGGACTTGGCAGTAACGTCAGCCTTTTCGCCGAACATCGCCTTCGACATATCCGCAAAAGTTTCCGCCGAGACTCCGACGTCGTAGAGACCGCCCTTGGCAAGATTCATGGTGTAATTCAACTGGTTGACGGTCTTGGCGTCATAGCCCGCGGGATTCGCCCGGTTATCGCCGCGGAGACTCGGCACCGTGAACACGGAATCGCCCTGAGCGTAAAAGCCGGATGCATCCTGGGCGCTGACGTAATTGCCGAAGCCATCATTGAAGATATATTTTCCGGCGGTCGTCTGCGTAACGGTATAGATCCGCCCGTCCAGAGTCACCGTATTGACGGCCTCGCTTCGATCCGTGGCAAGCGACAGCCCCACATGTCCCTGCGCGTCATGCGTAACCCGGTAAGTCTTGCCGTCGCTCAGCTGGACCGTTTCGGTGAGAGGATCGCTCCAGAAAGTCTTTCCTCCATCGATAAAACGATAAGTCCCCAAATTGGCATTGCTCTTTAGCTGCCACTTCATCTCCGTAAAGGTCGCCACTCCGTCGGTGATCGTAACCTTGTACTGCGCATCGCCGATCTTGACCTCGCTCCCCGACACCACCTTAGCCGCGATCACCACGCCATCGGAGCCCTTCAGATTTGTGAGGATCGTGCCGCTCCCCTTGAACGATAGAGACCCATACCCGGAAATATAAACGTATGCATTCGTCCCCGGCACAGGCACGGTTTCTTCTTTATAGAGAGCATCTTCGGGGCTCAAGTATTCGCCGGTTTCCTGGGCCACGACAACCTCACGGCCCGCGAGTTCCACAATCGATGCATTGGAGCTTTGGCGGCCACCGGTCCTGATCTCGATCTCATAGTCTTCAAGATTCGCGCCGGTGGGATGAATAAGGTAATCCTTGCCGTTGATCGTCGCGATGCCGTCGACAAAGACCGTCTCGCCGCCAGCCGTGATAAACCTCACGGGATTGGTCGTATAGGACTTTGTCCCGTCGGACAATTCAAAATAGGGATTTTCATAAACATACTCGTTCAGATTCGAGTCCCACTTGTAGTTATACTTGTACTCCACCTTGTAGATCTTGCCATCGATGATCACCTGAGCATATTGGTTATGTTTCTCGAGAGGAAGCACCTCGTAATCCTCGGTGAGCTTCACTTTCGTGCCGTCCAACGTCACCGTGTAACGGTGACCCGACAGATCAATCGTTTGCTTGCCTGCGGCTATAACAGAATCGTAAACAAAGGAGAAGGAAGCCATATCCCTCAGTTTGATCGTGCCGTCAGGATTGACCGTACTCTTGTAGGATTTCCCTTCAACCTGAACGATATTTTCGCCGAGGAATTGGCTCGACAGCGGCGACTCGCTCGTAAGCGACTGCACCTTGCCGTTCGCCACCGTCACGTTATAGACCACCCCGTCGATCTCCACTTTCAGCACATTGCCGGCGAGATACGTCCGGTAGGTCTTGTCCACGATCACATAGGATTGCTTGAGGAGATAGCTGCCGTCCGTCGCCTTGACCACCGAGAAATATTTGTCTCCTAATTTAAGGTCCGGCGTCTCATAGCTATTCACCTGCCGCGGGGCAATATTAACATTCGTGGGATCTTTCGGATCGAGGATCAGGTCGTAGGCGTTCCCATCACCCAAGGTCACGGTGTTCGCGTACGGATTGCTGTCATAGAGCGACGGATAATACGACGGCGCGGAATAGGACACCGTGCCGTTATTGTCGTCGAATTTACGAATCCACTGGACATTGCGGCGCGCGACGCCTTCGTCGACGGTGTAAGCCCCGGGTTGTTTTTCAGTAATGACTTTGATCCCGGCAACCTCGAGCCCGCTCGCCGACCGGTGGGTCGTAGCCACCGTCTCAAGTTTCGGCCGCGACACTCCAGTCTCAACCACGATGTTGAAGCTGTACAAATGTCCGTGAATGTTCACGCTCTTCTTGTCCCCGCCCACGACCTCGGACATCTCAGGAACCCATGTTTGAGCGTTCTGTCCGGCAGGCATATCAAGCTCGAGAATAAAATACCGCGTGCCTCCTGACGTAATAGCCTTCACGATACCGTACCGGGGCAACACGCCTGTAGCAGGGTTCACATCTCCAATCGTTGCGACGCCAAACAGGCAAACATCTCCGTCGTTAGCGCAGGTCGTGACTTTCTTCCCGTTGAACTCGGCTATTTTGAGCGTCTGGTTGCCCACCTTAACAGTCGTCTCATAGACATCCTTATACTTTGTCTCACCTTGCTTATTGATCCCGTTAGGTTGAGAACCGACCCACAAACCCGTAACATCAAAAGTAACGGTCGCTACCTCAGCAGGTGTCTTGGAACCAACCGCCAGTTCCTGCTCAGTCAACACATACTCCTTCGTGCCGCCGTCCTGCGATATTTCATAATCGTAGCCGTTGATCCTGACCGCGCCGAGCACGCCGCGCGAGATCTGCTCCGAATTAGGCGAGGAACCGACGATCACTGGCGTCGCGGGATCCGAATCCGTGAACCGAAAGAACGTATCTACCCCTCGCGAGATCTGATAGACCACGTCATCGACCTTAACCAGATCGCTCTTCGCCACCGAAACATCCGGTGTCGTAGCAGCCTCGCGGGCGATCGTATAAGTGCCGGTTGACGGAACATTTTCCAGGATATGCCACGTCGACCCGTTCAGCTTGAAAGTTTTCGCGACGTTATCATAATTATAGGCATCCGGATTTTCCACAAACGGCGTGATCTTCCCGGGATTGTAAGCTTCCAGGAGCCGCCTGTTCAACTGCATCAATTGCACTTCCGTCAGAGAACTCGCCGGCAGATCAAGCAGCGCTTTGGTCGCAGTGTCGAGCTTACTCATGATCGCCGCATCGGCTTGGGCCGTCGCATAGAACGAATACGGTTTGAGAACTCCTTGTGAGTTTTCTTTGCTAAACGAAGGCATCCTGTGTTTCAGTATCTTATTAAGTGCATCGACCCACTCGCTCTTCTCAACCGATTCGGGAGGCGTCGCGCTCAACTTCTCACGGATTGCATCGAGTTCCCCATTGTCCCATCCGTCCGGCAAGCCGTTTACCGTCAGATAATTAAGAGCATAGTCTCCAACGAGATCCGAAGCTGTAAACGCGAACGGCGCGGTCGCATTCCGGATATCGTCGAGCGTTATGGAAGGGTCGATAAGAAGCGGCTTGGCCGAGCTGTCAACCGTGAAGACAGACATCTCCTTAAGCGACGGCGTGCCTTGATCGTCCGTCGAAAGCTGATAGAGTCTGCCGTTGACCAGATAAACACCCGGGTTTGCGACATCTTCGCGGAACGCCTGATTTCCGCCATCCAGAACATAGCTGTCGTTTTGCGCCGTGCTGGGAGCATACACGCGGTTCATGTGCGAGAGGTAGAACTGGTACTTGGTAGGCGCATCACCGCCCGCGTAGTTTTTCAGGATCTGCTCAAAATCATCGTACGAGTAAATGATGTCGGCCACCGGCACATAATCGGCAAACGTCATGTTGAGCGTCCTAAACAGCATGTCATACGTTCCGATCACATCTTCCGCTGTCGAATCGCCGGCCTGAAGCGCCGAGATTAATCCGTCCCTCGTCTGGACCCTCAGGGCGTTATACGCAGAACGGAAGGCGCTGTCATACCCGGTGCCCATATTGTGGTCATACTCCAGATCCTCCTGCCACGGGAGCGTCTGGCTCGTAAGGTTTTGCGCCTGGTAGATATTCATTCCCTGATAGGTGAATTCATAATCCCCTTCGACCGCGCCATAAGGAAGCACGGAATAAGTGTACGGCCCGATCGCGATGATATCCTTGCCATCGACGTCCTTCTTGGCATAGATCTTGGTTTCAGGATCCGAAACCTTCCAGGCCGAGACAACTTGCCGCGCAGCATCAAACGCCACCTCGTAGGACTCTCCCTGGAAATTCACCAAGTGCTGTGTTGAAACGTTACCGTTCTCATCAGCTGACGGCAGAGCGGTATGGACCTTGTATCCTGCCCCGACGATCGCCTCTCCGAACTGATCCAAGAGCGCCTGCGGGCCCTCTTGCTGCCCGATCACTCGCTGGTAATCCGTGGGGGCCGCTTTATCCACCATAAGTTTGAGGTCCTCGATAGCGCCGTCCGTACCATACTTCACCTGATAATAATTCGTCCCGATCAGGATCCGGTCGTAGGAAACGGTCTTGTCGGTGGTATCCGCGGCATTAGTGAACGAAACCGATCCGTCCGCCAAGACTTTCAGATTGTACGTCACGCCGTTGACGAGCACCTGATTGGCGCCGGTGCGAGTGCTTATGTCAAAATCCTGGGTAAGCGTGAGAGTGCTATTGGTCCCGTCGTAATTGATGGAGAATGTCATTCCCTCGAGCGTCACTTTTTGAACCGTGCCACTCCTGAAACTGTCGTAAGTCTTGACCCCATCGCTTAGCTCGAACGATCCGTCCAGATTGGCCGTCCACGCGTAA
Organism: Candidatus Omnitrophota bacterium; assembly: GCA_903856085.1. Classification (GTDB taxonomy): domain Bacteria; phylum Omnitrophota; class Omnitrophia; order Omnitrophales; family Aquincolibacteriaceae; genus Aquincolibacterium; species Aquincolibacterium lacustre. The sequence goes on from CAIOAT010000047.1 coordinate 152,892, forward strand.
CCGGCCGCGTCCTTGCCGATTTGGATCTTTTGCTGACCGCTGACTCCGGTGCTCGTAATGTGGTCTTCGATCAGCTGGACTTCGCCGGTGTTCGAATAGACGCGAACCCGGTAGGTCTTATCGCCCAGCTGGACTTTCTTCTCCGGATCAGTGGCCGCCTGGGTCGTCGCGTCGAGGCTCCCGAATTGGTACTGATCATCCACTTTCTGAGCAACATAGAACTTCGAATATTCTGTGACTTTGGTGGCCATGTCGACGCGCTTGATCGCAACGGTATTCGCTGCGGCTTTCGCTTGATCCGCAAAGCTTACATCCGGCAAAGAGGCTTCCAGATAATTGGCGAGCTTCTCGGCATATTCCTGGGTAAACCCGAATTCACCTTCTTTGTCCGGATAATTAAGAGCCAGCTCAATGGCATTCGCGCCTTCTCCAATGGTAACCTTTTCCTTGAATGTCTTGGCCGTACTATCCCACTCCACGGAAGAGCTGTAGGACTTGCCGTTCCCGTGAAAGACATGCGTGGTAAATCCCGACGCAGGGTCTCCGTGCTCGGAGATCAGGTACTGCTGGCCGTTCAGCTCAAGGGACATGGCATAGACCATCGGGTAGCCTTCTACGCCGAGTGTCACGTCGGGAAGATCGACAATGAAGCGCTGACGATCACGGCTTAAGGTGATGGTGTCCGGCATTCCGCCAGCGTAATCAACCTGATAGTCGATCGTAGGCGGATTCGGATCTCTATTTGTATAAACGGCGCCGGCGCCCTGGACGGTGAATTTTGGAACAAAGCTGAAACTGCTGGACGTCATAGAATTCGGATCCCCGACGTTATTCTTCTGGATCTCAAAATCCATAGAATAGACGCGTCCGTTCACCTCGATCTGACGCTGCTGTTCTTTGGTGGTCAGATCGTTAAAGATATCCACCGGCGAACTCTTCTGGATCTCGCTTTGCACGAGCGAAAACTCCATATCGGACGCGCCGGGAACGAGGATAAAGTCCTGGCCGCTCAATTTGAGCGTTTTCTTTTCAGGATCGGAGATGATCGGGGCATCGGTACCGTGCGTGAACTTGTAGCTTCCGTCGACTTGTCGGGTCACAACATAAACATCTGTCCCGGCGCCCGTCGGCACGCTCACGACGGTCCGCGGCAACACAGCGCCAATCTGGGTGTCACCGACCAACACGATCTCCTGAAGGGCATTGCTGTTAACATCCGGAACAAAGAGCAGATAACTTTTTCCGTCGATCGTGACAGAATCGCTCGTCCGGGCAGGTCCCTGAACTGTCAGCGTCGTCACGATTTCATACGTCCCATCGATTTTCTTATATGAGAACGTATACGTTCCGCCGACCGATCCGACCCACGGAGTGTAAGTCACGTCATAGACTTTATTGTTGAGCACCATGGTGTATGCGCCGGATTGCGTCTTGATCTCCGTGTAATTTTCCGTAAGGTCCACGCTCCCGTCCGCGTTCTCCGCGATGACATAAGTCCGTCCGTCGGCGAGCTTCACCGATTGATGCGTCATATTGATCGCCTGATCGAGCGAACTAACCTTGCTGTCGCCTCGTGCAGCCAGAAATTTGAACGTCCCCGATGCGGCATCTTTTGTGACCGCGTAATAATTACCGCCAACCTTGATCATTTTGGCATTTTGGGACTTTACCTTCTGCTGACCGTTGTCATCAATAGTTAGCTCGATAGTGCCGTTGGCATTCGTCCTGATGTTATAGGATACGCCCGCGATCGCCACGGGTTCGGAAGACGTCGCGCGAATAGCCACTTCCCCGGTCACGAAATCACTGAACGATATCTCGCCGTGATCGGTGACGCCCACAACAAAATAATTCCCCGCGATCACGAGGATCTGCGCCGGAGCATTGGTCGTCTGATGCGTTTGGACCGACACGCGGCCCTGGTCATCCACCGTGATGTCGTACATAAGTCCGCGCACCTGATCCAGAGTACCGTCCGCCTGGCGCTGGAGGAACTCGGAATAAGAAGCCTGGATGAATTCCCCGATGCGTACGGTCCCGGTCGTCGGGTCGCTGAAGTACGAGTACACCCCGTCGGTAAAAATGTAGCCGCCGCTTTGCGCGGGATTTTTCTTTACGCCGTAATTTTTGCCGTAGATCTCCAGATACTGGTCGGCCTGGAACACGGGCTCGGTACGCGGGATCTCTTCCAGCTGAATGCGACCGTCAAGCTCCGAGACTCGATACCGGACATAATTGCCAAGCACGACAGTGCCGTCGGCTTCGCTTGTGAAAGTCTTCTCAGGCCACGCGCCCGACTGGAACGTGTAAACGCCCGCGGAGAGCTTCTTCGCGAGGATCTCCACCGGATTTTTCACCAGTTGAGTCGCCGGAACCACAACGCCGTTCAAGTCGCGACCGGTGACCGAGATCACCTGCGTATTGGTGTTATATCCGACGGTGAAAGTCAGGCCGCCCAGTTCCACGGTACCGGACCGCGAATCGCTCAGCACCACGTTGTCTTTCGCATACTGAGCCTTGAGGACCGGCAACCATTTTTCGCGTTCGGCGTCATCCTTAATTCCCAACTGATCGAGGACCGCGTCATAATCAACGTATCTTTCGAACCTGAAGACGCCGTCGCTTCCCTTGACCGCGTCGTACTTCACCCCAAGAACATCCATCACCGTATGAAGGACATTGGGATCTTGCGTGTCCGCCTCAGTTTTGAGGAACAGATCTGAAACGAGCTCGTATTTGCGGCGCTCGTTCGGCTTGACTGAAAGCATCAGCTGGATCACGTCAAAAGCCGCATTCGTACTCTGGATCAGGCCTTTCGACTTCTCCACAAGACTGATCTTCCCGGTCACGGAATCGACCACAATTCGGTACGTGTTGCCGTCCATGAGCGTGACTTCGCTCGCCTGAGAATTGGAAACGTACTTGGCCTGCACCGAGCCCACTGGTTGGTACGACAGCTGGACAAGATCCCGGCCCGGTTGGGTCGGGACGGTGGTCATGTTCCTGTCATTGTCCTCAATCACAAAATAATCCGTATAAGTAACTTTCTTCCACTCATACCCGTTCCCGCCGGACAAGGGCTTAGGAACGCTCTTCGTCACCTCCTGCTGCTGTATCTGATAAGTGACGCCGCCAATCTTCATAAGATAGGTTTTAGTCGCGGCGCCTGCCTTGAGCGTGTCCGCGTAAAAGACAGACTCTCCGTCCGACACAAAAAGATGGTCTTCGTCGGCCACAACAATATCGTAGACCTTCCCGTTGATCCGGATCAACGTATCCGGCAGCGTCACATCTTTGACCACCGGCCGAGTAGAGTTGGCGTCGAATAAAGTGCTAAAAGCCTGGTTCGGCGCATTCTCCCAAACCGCGGCATAACGAGAGCCCAAGGACAAGTCGCCAAGGACGCGGTAAAGAACTTGGTCGCTTGACTTGACGGCCTGCTCGTTTTTCGAGTAGAGATACTGCTTCCGCTGGTCCAAATTCGGGATGTTATCGTAGCTTGCGACCGTAGGAATGTCAGAGATATCGATCAGGTAAGTGGCTGTCCCGCCGCCGGGCAATGTCGCGTTATGGATCATGAATGTCTTCGCGCCAATGGTCAGCCGATCATTGGTCGCCAGTTTCCATGCGTCTGAGAAAATGCTATAACCGCCCACGGCCTCGACCAGAGCGAGTTTACGCTGGTCGGTTGTACCAGCTTTCATGAAATCAACGACCTCATAGCGCTTGCCATCGAGGATCACGGTCATTTTCATGGTCTGCTCGTCAAGCTGCGCGACCGCCTCCTCGCCGCCCGACATGAACACATAATCATACGCCAGGCCGTCAGCTCTCTTCGCTCGCGCGGGCCGGACGGAAACCAGATAATTCATCGTAACTTTCTTCCCATCTATCGTCCTATCTATCGAAACAGCGGTCTGCCATTCTTCACCGGCGGCGTAGAGACCGTCCTCCGGAGAAACCTTGTGGATCAGCACGCCGTATCCCGTATCCAGCCGTCCCTTCGCTTCATAGAAGAGCCCGTCGACGAGCTGGATGCTCTGACAGCTCGCGACATCCGAACACCCGGTGGATGTGCCGTCCTGCTTCATGAGCACCAATCGGCTCAGTTTTCCGTCCGTGTATGTGGCGGTGTCGATCGTGTAGAGAGTTCCGTTGACGGTCATTTCATTCTTCACCTGGCGCGTCCACCCGCGGGGTTCATGAAACTCCGGCTTATCCCCCGTAAACCCACACTTACTCGCGTCGATCCCTGCACAATAGTTCCCCGTATCGTTACCTAACCCGAGATCTTGTTTCGCAAGGTCAGAAGCCGAAATGCCTTCGAGCGATGTGAGGCGCGTGAGGTTGACAGGTCCGCTCTGGACAGGCTGTTCGATATAGTAAACGCTGTAACGATCGCTCCCCGCGGGAATGGCCAGCATCGTCGGAGAAACACTGAAATATTTCACTCCGTTCGCCTTCTTGAATTCATAAAGCCCGATCGAACAGCCGGTCACATCATTGTCGCTGCACTTACGGACTGTGAATTCGACCTCTGAGGAACCGTCCCACAAGTTGACCTTACCCAGCTCGTTGGTATTCGTCGTAAAGATTTGCGAGCTGACCTTAAGACCGGTCTTGTATTCCACCAGCGAAATATTGACCTCAGGGTTATGCGTCTGGATACCGGCCATGCCTTCGACGATCGCATATTGCACGCCGTCGAGTGTCACTTTGCCGGTTTGCGACACAACCGCATCGGCACCGTTTGAGAACACATATCCGCCGTTCACCGCTGTTACGTTGTAGAACTTTGTCCCCGCCCTGAGCACTTGCCCGTAGGACGTCACAGACGGCGCGGGATAAGCGGCCGGGTTGATCTGGAACTTGTTCAAAAGATCGTCCCATTTGTAGCTCAAGCCGTCGGGGAAGGTGAAGTACTGCCCGTTGCCTTTTGCTTTGAGTAATTCGTCGAGGTTTACCTGGAAATCATAATTTCCGAGACCGTCCTCGGAGACCGGAATGAGCGCTCCGCTGTCCGAAACTAGGTACGGCGTGAAAGTGAAAACGTAGCTGCGGAAGGCCTGGCCGTCGGCCGACGAGGTGACCGGTTCATAGGCAATGCGGTAATATGCGCCGTGGATCATGACGAAGTCCGCGGAAATGCTCCGGTCAACCTGTTCCTTCAAAGTGATCTTGCCGGTGGCTTCGTCCTTATTAACCGTGTAGCGGACGCCGTCGATCACGACATATTCGCTGAGGTCGGTGGCGGCATTGAGGCGCACCGCCGTCATGGTCTTGGCATCCGTCAAAAGTGACTGGTCCAGATTCGACAGGGTTCCGTCCTGGTTGATATCGGCCGCCAAAAGTTCGCGCAGCTTGAATTCACCTTTCGCATCATCAACCAGGATCTGATATTTCACGCCCTGGATCTCCACGATATTCGAACCGTAAACATTACTGTAACGGTGTGAGCCGTCATCGAACACGAAGTAGTCGATCGTCGACGTCTTTCCTCCGGTGGTCGCGACGCGCCTCGAAACACGATAAGGCTGACCGTTCAGTTCGATCACAAACTCAGGCTCGGAAATGGACTCATATTCCGAAAGGAACGAGCGTGACAGGGTTACTCTCTGGGTCGAGGGATCCACCGCAATATCGTAGGCAACACCGTCGATCAACACCATCCCGCCGGTGGCCCCGATACCCTTTTGGCCGGTATAGATCTTGCCGGTCACGGTGTCCACGAACTGATACGATCCGTCGTCCTGTTTCACGACGCGGTATTTGTTCTGTCCCATCGCGATCACGCCGTCGGCCACCCGGACGCTCTCGGCCTTGATCTTCTTAAGCGTCACGGCATGCGTGACGGGATCCACAAGGATGTTATAAGTAACGCCCGCGACTTTGATCCTCACATTGGTGTCGCCGGGCTCAACAAAGCTGTAATTATCCGCATGGCCATCATTAATCTTCCATCGGGGCTCATTAGCCGTCGGGCGGCTGACGTAAAGGATATGGCCCTCGATCTCAAGAGCCATATCAAAGAGCGGGTTACTCTTTTCGGCATACTTGGAGAGAACAAGCGACTGCAGGTTCACGAGGTCCTTCACTTCCGAAACGGTCTGGAGATCTTTCTCGTTGATCTTGCCGTCGCCGTTCACATCCCTGGCCTGTCCCAGGGAGTTTTTGAGTAGGAGCAGGTCCGCCATGGTGACATCACCGTCCGGCTTTCCGTCCGGGCCTCCGGTAATATCGGCAAGCTTAAGCTCTTCGGCCGTGGGCGGCTTGATCGAGGACCATTTGATCATGTCCAGAATGAATTGGTAATCGGCCTGATCGACAGCGCCTAAGGCATCCTCATCGACGTTCTGATAGGCATCAAACGCGGCTTGCAGGAGTTCCACATCCTTGTCATTGACCAGACCGTCCTTGTTCAGATCTTTTTTCTCGATCGTCTTGGTCTGCTTATTGAAAAATCCGGCCTGAATCAAATTGACGGCTTGCGTGATCGAATCGACATCCTCCTGGGTGGCCTTCCCGTCACCGTTGTAATCGATCTTCTTCCAGGAGAGATCGCCGGTGTCGTTCAGGACTTTGGTAAGCGCCTCATAATCCAACTGCGTCACGTCGCCGTCCGGTATACCATTCGCGCCGGTGATATCCGCCTTCGCCAATTCATCGCTCGTGATCTGGTAGGAGAAATACTTCTGCCATTCTTGGAGACGGGCCATGTCCGTGGCATCCACTTTCCGGTCGCCGTTAATATCGATGTACCGGCCGATGGAGTTCTGCAACACGGTCTTGTCGAACTGATTGATCACGCCGTCCTGATTGACGTCCGCTTTTGTCAACTCTTCATCGCTCACCGACGTGAACTTCATCAGCTGATCGATGGTCTTCTTCGCGATGCCGTATTCCGTAGCGTCGACCGTCCCGTTCCCGTCGAGGTCGAACTGCACAAAATCGAACAACTCGGACAAGGTTTGAGCCTGTTGTGTCTGCTCATTCACGACCGGCTCGACCGCGGGCGGCTTGATATTGAGCACGTCGGCCATAGTCTTCAAGTTGGCTACTTGGGCGTTCGCCTTTGCGACTGGATCTACCAGGTGATCAGGATTAAGCACAGTGTCCACGGCATCCGTAAAGATCTCTTTCTGTGCCGCGCGCTGTTTGTCCTGAAGATCCGTCAGGCTCCCGAGCCGCGAGCCATAGGCATCCAGAAGATCATTAAATTGCGTCGTCTTGGTGTCATCCATCTGGAGCTGCTCCGCGAGCGTGATGACATTGTTCGCGTCTTTGGTGATGAAGTAGAAGTGACCGTCGATCTCGACGGTCTGGGTCTGGAGATAGCTTTTGTAGGTATGCACACCGTCGGTAAAATCGACCACAAAAGAAGTCCCGCTCGTGGAAACATAATAGCTGTAGAGGTGGTACTTACCGTCGAGGCCGAGCAACTTAATGGCCTGTTTGTATGAAGTGTCACGATCCGATGAAGAAACCTGTTTCGCGCCGATCCGAAGGCTCTTATAGCCGCTTCCATCATCATGGACCGTGTAGGTTCTGTATTTCTTTATAGTCTTTGCGCCATCCGTATAAGTCCCGTCCCAGATATTCACAGAACCGCTCAGGACGTCATAGTTATTCATGCCGTCGCTGAAGTGGTCAGTGCCATCAGACCAGTAAGTCAAAACCAGATTCACCACATTCGCCGGATTGCTGTCGTCTTTAAGAAGCAGCCACTGTTTCCCGGAACCCTGGATCGTCTCGGTTAGGATATCAGGCGTCGTCGTGAGCGTGGATGCAAAGCTATCAACGCGTTTAATGTCCGCATCGATGGCTTTGGCGTCGATGATCTTGGACCACGTATTCTCCGCGAGCGCGACATCCCTGTCATCGATGACTTTGTCACCGTTAGTATCCGCGGCGTTTGTCATGGCAAATTTCATCAGATCCAGATCCCGGAGCGAGAAATCCCCGTTATGGTCAATGTCCGCCTGGGCCGCATCGCGGATCGAGATCTCGTCGCCCGTGGTGATCTGTTCCTCGGTGTGGTGGATCATGCGGAGGTCCGCATCCGAGATCAGGCCATCTTTATTAACATCAGCCTGGGTCAGCAAGGTCGACAGAGCGCTCTTGGCACCAGCACCGCCTGCAGTAGCCGGTTGAGTTTCCCCTTGAGATGCTCCTCCCGCCGCAGCAGATTTTGAATCCGCAGCCGCCTGCAGCTTTTCTAAATAATGGAGCAGGTAAACGTGAACATCGCTCAGGAGCTTATAGGCATTTGGATCGCCGTTTTTCACGGCCTCGCGGTAGGCCTTCACAGCATCTTCTTCGGGGTCGACAACGCGCTCTGTTTCACCCGTTTCCGCATTCACCTTATCGATCATGCCGGTGATCTTGCCGTCTCCGTTCAGATCCAGCCTGGTAAGATCATCTTTGCTGATCGGAACGTTCATGGCTTTTATCTTCTCGATGCGCGCCGCATCATTCTCCGTAATGAGCTGATCGGCGCTGGTCGATATCAGCTTGCTACGGGCATCGGTGATCATCTGAAGGTCCTGTGCATCAATCTTGAAATCGTTATTGACGTCGTAACGGTCGAAATCTTCGGGGTTCAGGATGTTGGAGAGCGGCTCCTGGGTCTGAGCAAGAATATTCCTGACAAGCTTGACGTCGAGCTCGTTGAAGACGCCGTCCGCGTTGAGGTCGTAATAGCTGTTGTCGCGCACGCCGAGCGCAAATTTGAAATAATCGACATCGCCCTGATCCAGGTAATCGAACGTGGTCGCCTGTCCCTGAAGGATCGCCTTCTCTTTGTATCCCCCGTTAAGATCGCTTGCCTGGAGCTTGGCGAGCATGTCGCTATCCAGCGATTGACCGAACCCGAGTTTACGCAGCAGCTGATCGATCTGCATCATCTGATCGACCACCGCCGCGTCCTTGCTGTTCGCGGCCCCGAAGTCAATGATGCCGTCCCCGTTCATGTCGGTATGAGCGCGGATCACCTGCTTCATCTGATCTACATCTTTTTGATCGACGACTTTATCGCCGTTCACATCGTATTTGAGATAATCCTTCGGCGCCAGGATCTCGCGGTTGGTGATCGCCTGGCGGACCTGGTTCAGCATGGTGCTGTCCTTCTCGTCCACCTGTCCGTCGCCGTTCAGATCATAGGTCGACGTTTCGCTCAGGCGCTTCGTGATCAATGCGATATCCTTGTCATCCACGGTGTGATCCTGGTTGATATCGGCCGCGCTGATATCCTTTTGCGTGATCCCCTGAGAGAGAAGATCATTGTAGGTCAGGATGCTCTGGATCCGGTCGATGTCCTTTTGAGTCACGCGGCCGTCGCGGTCCACGTCGACCGCCGAGCTCTTGAGATCCGCGAAAAGGCGCGTGTCATAATCGATGAATTCCTGGGCCGCGGCGATCACCTGGTTCTGCGAAGCGATCTGCTTGTCGAGTTCCTGAAGGTCATTGAAATTGACGAAGCCATCTCCATTGGCATCGTATTTCATGTATTTTGCGACCGACGGGATACCCTGGTCCATGAACCACTGGATATTGGCCTGGAATTCTTTCTGCTCATCCGCGCTCACATTTCCGTCACCGTTCAGATCCACAGCAGGAGCGGCTTTGAGCATGGCTTCAAACGCCGAGACATCCGCATCATCCCACTTCCCGTCGCCATTCAGATCCGCCAGCGCGTGCGTCTTGCTGCTGATGCCGAGGTCATTTTTCTTGATGATCTGCTCAAGGACCGCCTGGTCCGTGGTGTCGACCGTCCCGTCTCCGTTGATATCGACATGCGCGTCGAAGACCGCTTTCAGGGCCGTAACATCGTCCTGCGTCAACTTGCCGTCCTTATTGAAATCGAATTTGTTGAATTCCTCCATCGTGATGGTCTTGGAGCCGCGAACAAGCTTTTCGAGATCCACAATATAGGTGTAGTCCTCGACTGAAATCACGCCATCGCCGTTCTGGTCCCAAATCTTCAGGTCGGCTGTACTCTTCAGAGAAGGATCTTTCAAAATACCGTCATAATAAAATTTATAGTAAGCATTCACGTCATCGCTATTGAAAACGCCATCTCGGTTGATATCCGCCTTCGCGACAGCCTGCGGCAGTGCCAGATTATTCTGCCCGATCATCAAAAGGATATTCTCGAGCGAGTTGACATCGGTCGTGCGGTCCTTCTTCCCGTCCCCGTTCACATCGGTAAAACCGTATTGATCAAGCGAGGCCTTAAAAAGATCCAGATCCAGGCGGTTCACGAGGCCAAGGGAATCTTTATTGATATTGGCCCGCGCCATCACTGCGGGAGCAAATTGGATCGACTGGAACTGCACGACGTCCTTGAGGGTATCAAGGTCTTTGGAATTCACGATACCATCCTGGTTGAAGTCAATGTAGCTCTTCATGAGTGACGACAAGGCTTGGATATCCTTCTGATCCACCCATCCGTCCTTGTTGATATCCGCCTGCGCGAACTTCGGAATGAGGCTGCCCAAACGGTCAATGCGATCGATGGCCGTCAGATCCGCCGCATTAAATACTTTGTCGCCTGTGATATCGAGAGCCGCGCGATCCGCGGAATTGACCAGCCCGTCCCCGTTCACGTCGGCGCGAGAAATATATTCGAGGAGACGGGAATCATCCGCGGTAACCGTACCGCTGCCATTGATGTCTTGCTTCGGAAGATCGCGCAAGAGCTGCAGGATGGCATAATCAAAATCGTCGACCCGGCCGTTCTTTGTAAAATCGACCGTCAGGCTGCGCTTGGCGAGAACATCCGCGGCGGACTGGTACGCGCTGAGGCGCGCTTCGCCGAAATAAGCCGGCGTGTTCTCGGTCACAAGGCCGACGCGGCCCTGCATGAACGTGTCGTTGGCGAACGAGAAAACTTCCGTCCCGTTAAAGGAAAATTTGAACTGATTTCCCTGAGCCTTCACCCCGATGCCGTAGAAGGTGCTGTCCTGGATGTACGGAAGGTCGACGGCGCTTTGCTTCAGGAGCGTCCGGACGCCGGCCTGGACCTTCCAGAATTGGAGGGTCGAGGTCTGAGGATCCATCACCGCCTCGTAATAGTTCATCTCGTTCTGGTAGCGGAACACGATCCCGGCCCGCTTGTCCTGGCTCTCCGCCCCATTCTGGAACTGGACCTGGGTGCTGAAATCAAAATCATCCAGGCCCTGCGCGTCCATGAGGGCAACGTGCCGCGCGGTCGGAGTGACATCGGTCTGGCGCAGGACGCCATAAGCCACAGTCCACTGATCGCCGTCGAGGGCCCAGTGCGAGAGATCCATCGAATCGAAGCTTTCCTGGCGGGTTTCCGCCAGATACAGTTCACCATCGCGAATCTCGAATCCTTTGATCATGGTCAGAAGCGACGCAATCTCATTTGCCGTGTAAGTCTTGGCGCCTAATTTGAACGTCATGGGCGAAGTGGAAAGCGAATTGATTGCCTTATTGAGATTGTCATCCGTCAAATAACTCTTGAGGATGCTGACATCGCGGCTGTCCGCGACCCCATCCCCGTTCAGGTCTGCTTGAGCGACCTGGTCGAGCTGAACGCTATGGAAAACCTTGCTGATCTCCCGAACCATGGCCAGGTCGGAATCCGTCAGGCCTCCGGTTCCGTCGACGTCCTGATAATTGACGATACCCTTGTAAAGGTCCTTCCGGTCCTGATCGTTAACAAATCCGTCGCCGTTGACATCCGCCTTGGCGATCCAGGACTGGATCTGGATGATATTTTTGATGACATTGAGGTCCGTGGCATCGACGGCACTGAAGTCTCCGGCCACATCCAGCCGGACCTCCTGCGGCGTGGAATTATTGTCCAGTTTGATGCTGTCGCTGCACTTACCGTTGCCATCGCAGGTTTTCTTGGCGTTGAAAACCGACATGAAATAGTCCACATCCTGCTGGTTGACCTGTCCGTCATTATTAAGGTCCGCGCGGCTGAGCCACATGGCGCCATTAGCCGCCGCGGAGACGAGCACGCCGTCAGCGTTCGTCCACTCCCCGTCGCCGTTGATGTCGTACATCGGAAGCACGGGTTCACGTACCTCGACCCGGGTGATCTCCAAATCGGCCGCGGCCGCCGCATCCCCATCGGCCGTCACGCGCTTAAAGGTGATCGCATGGGTGCCTTCTTTGAGATCGAACTTCCCGGAGAGCTTCACAGCCGTTGTACCGACCTTGCCCCCGATCGAGCCGACCTTCTCGCCGTCGATATAGACATCGAACGTGAGCGTCGCGTCCATTGAGGAAGCTATCGTAAGAGCCAATTCGTAGCGACCGGCCCGATCCATCGCCACGCTCTTGAAGCCCAGCGACGCGTCCGGCTGGCTTGTGATCAGTTTGTTCTGGACGGCCGTCAGTCCCGAAAGATCCATCCCGGCCTTGTCCGTAAGACTGAGCAAGTGGCTTTGCGGCGTAAAAGTACTCCAGGCCGTAAAATCAGCCTGGGTGATCTTGCCGTCGCCGTCGAGATCGCATTTGCTGAGCGCATCCGCGCTGAGATAGAACTGAGGCAGGTTGAACTTGACGTAATCGAATCCACCCGTCCCGGAACCCAGCTTGACCTGACCCGGCGTCTGCATCTGGCCGCCCATCAGGAGCTCCGTGACGATATTAAAGTCATCCATATCGACTTTACCGTCCCCGTTCACATCGACGTGATACTTGGCAGCTTCACTCAGGATCGATTCATCCTTGAAATCGACGATGCCGTCCTTATTGACATCCGCTTTGGCAATAACATCCTTGATGCCGTCAAGGGTCATGTTCTTGAAGATGTCGGAGCTCTTGAGGGTCAGGATCAAACCATCGACCGCTGTCTTTGTATCATTCATCTTGGTGACATCGGCCAGAGAGATCATTCCGTCCGCATTCAGATCGGCCGCGCTGTTATAGAGGCTGCGGAACGCCTCCAGCTCCGTGTTGTCGACGTACAGACCCTTGTCATTGTGAGAGCTACTCGTACCGCCCAAATAAGCGTCTGTGTTGATGCGGTTGTAGAGGGCCCGCTTGATCGATTCGCGCAAAACGAGGTTATCGAGATAAGTGACGTCATCCGCGTTCACCTTGCCGTCGCCGTTCAGGTCATAGCTAGCAACGCTCGTCAGTCCCTGCGCGATATCATGCTTGAGACGGTAAACGTCTTCCTTCGTAAGCATGTCATCATCATAGATATCCGCGTTCTTGGTCATGAACGCCTGCTTCTTGATAAGCGCGGAGAGGATATCGCGGTCCGCCGAATTGACGACTCCGTTTCCGTCCAGGTCCATGAGTGCGATCGTGGAGTTAAGAGCCGCCTCGAGATCCGCCCGGTCTTTCGCATCAACCGTTTTATCCTCATTGAAGTCCATCTTCGTGGACATGGCAGGATCGAGATAATTGACATCCCAATAACGGAGGATGTCGTCATGATTGAGCTCTCCGGTACCGGCAAGATCGAGCCACGACATCTTGGTATTGAACAAGTCCATATCCTTCTGATCAATATTGAAATATAACCGGCCATCCTTGTTCAGGTCGGCCTTGATCTCGAGCATCAGCTCATCGGCGATGTAGCGCATATCCTCGGGATCGATCACGGGGCGGTCGGTTTCAAGCTGATCGCGTGTAAGCTGCACAAGACCGTCCGCCGTTTTGTTGATCACATAATCATACCCCGCAATGCTCACCGTGTTCTTGCCGATCACCCCATTACTCACCGAAGGCAACAGATTCAGCGTCGGATCAACACCGTTCTCGGTAAACGCGTATTTATTTGAAGCGGCGTTGAAAGTAAAATCGTAAAGCTTGTTATTCACATTAATCTGATCGAGCGACTGCAGCGTGATGAGACCCGAGGCCTGCTTCACGGCTTTATACTTTTGGGCTCCAAAAGAAATAACACCGGTCGCGTCGGTCATAAGCGGAGTCAGGTCCAGCTTCACCGTTCCGTCCGCATTGCGCGAAACCGCAAAGGCATAATTGCCAAGACGAACCGTCGTTTGACCGGCAGCGTCCATATCGTAGGTCGTGCCGTCGAGCTCGACCCTTCCGGTCAAATTGATCAGAACATATTTCCCGGCATCCTGATGGATCTCGTATTTCAAACCGCCAACGGTAGCGATCCCGCCCACGCTCTCAATGGCCGCGTCGGTTCCGTGCGTAAGAACGTATTTGCCCGCGGATTCGGTGATGACGTAAGGCAGGCTGTTGATCGTAACCATGCTGTTCGCATCCGGCGCCTTCGAGAGATTGGCTGCGTACGAAGCTTCCAGGAGTCTCCGGTTCAAATGCTCGATCTCATTCTCCGACATGTCAACCGCGGGATCCGCGAGCGCCTTCACCAAGAGTGCCTTAGTTTCATTATCAAGACCCTCCACGTAGGAGGCATTCTCATACTCGGCGGCGTTCATCCTGACTTTCAAAACCGCATTAAGCGCCGAAACCCATTCGGCATTGGTGACGGTCTGGACAGGATCCGCAGTGAGCTTTGCGTATATCGCATCAATCCCGGTCGCAACACCCGTCGCCCATTTTGAAGACAAGGCTGATGCAGCAGTCGCATCCAGAGCCGCCGTCAGATCACTCGCGGCAAACGCATAGGACGGCGTAATAATCTTCGCACTACCGTTGTACGTGATCGTAGGCTCCAGACCCCAGACATGCTCCAGCTTGAAGGCTGACCCGTCCTGCGAGATCTCGAAGTCCTGGTTATTGATGGTGATGATGTTCTTGCCGTTCGTCAGAACGGAGGTCATTTTGTCCTGGGTGTATTCGACGCGGGCGACGGTGCCGAGATATTTATCCGAAAGAACGAGGTTGGTGGCGGCAGTCCCGGTCACATTGAAGATGCGCGTGCCGATCTGGATCAGGTGCTGCGATGTGGCCGCTATACTCAAGTAGTAGCTCGTCGCGACAGTGTTGCCGCTCAGTTTGAGCGTGAAAGTCGGACGGTTTTGAGAATCGAGGCTCGTCGAAGTCTGGCTCACAACATCATAAACGATTCCGTCAATATCGATCTTGGAAGCGGCCGTCGCGGAATATTGCCATTTTCTTGCCAACGTCACGAAGCCGGTGCTCGGATCTTCCGAGACCGTGTATTCGCGCCTGGCCTGGCCGGCCCCGAGTGAAACGATGAGCTCCTTGGAGACTGTCGTGAATGAGATGGCTGGGTCATCGACCGAGACAAATTTGTACTCAGAATTTACCTTGGAAACAATGAAGTTCGAGCCCATGAGCTGTACCGTGTTCGAAGTGGAGTAGAACGGAGCGGCCGCCTTGATGGCATAAACAACCTTACCGTTAACAGTGCTGTCGGTAATCTGGTATTTCACGCCGTCGACTTCGATCACGCCTGTGGCATCGCTCACCAAGGCCAATTTGCCGAACGTGAGAGTGTAAATGTTGGCCGCTTTGGTGACCGCATACGTGCTGTCGGCAATCGAAACAAAGCCGTCAACCGACGGGATCGCGGCCTGATCCGTCAAAATAAGCCTCTGGAGGGTCGCGTCATACGTGATCTTGTAATCGACGCCGCCCAGGGTGACGATATCCCCGACCTTGCCGTTCGCGTCCGGATGATCCACCGAACCCGCATAGAAAACATAGAGCTCGGAGGCGTCTGCTTTTGTCTGGCGGATGATCTTGTATGTGACGCCCCGCAAATCGATCGAGCGCTCCTTCGACATCACCTGAACCACATCATCCCCGCCCAAGCCGAGATCATGGTAATAAGAAAGCGCTTGTTGCAGCAGCGTGACATCCGAGGCGTCCAGTTTGCCATCGTTATTGAGATCCGAGAGATTCAGAAGAGCGCTCGAAATCACCTCATCCGAATAGATCTCGCGGAACATGTCGTAGGTCTTTTGTTTTGCGGCCAAAAGGTCGGCGATCGTGCGCTGGGCGTTTGCGATCTCCTGCTTCTTAACATCAAGATCGTGCTGATCGAGAACTCCGTTGCCGTCCACGTCATACTGGTTGAACCGCGCCACCGCGTCACGGAGCGTCTGAATATCGGATTGATCGACGGTGCCGTCTTTGTTGTCCTGGATCGTGTAGTAGCGGTTGAAGATCTTGAAGACCTGGCCTTCCACGACCCGGCTTTGTGTTACCTGGTCGAAACTGAGGAGACCGCCCGCCGCGCTGCTGATCTTGAACGTATCTGTTCCGATCTGGATCAGGCCGTCGTTTCCGCTGACATACGACTGGGTCGCATCCGTCAGGCGATAGCGGCCGTCGGCCAGTTTCGAGATCGTGTAAGCTTTCGAACCCAGCTCGACCGTCTGGCCGTCGGAGACCGCATGCAGCGGCGTCCCAAGACCTTGCGGCGTGAGAGTAACATTGCGGGTGACAGGGTCGATCGTGATGTCATAGGTAACAAGGCCGATCTTGACCGTCAACCGGCTCGTATCGCTGGTGTACGCCGTGGTGCCATCGTTGAAGATAATGCGGTTAGCGGTAAAATCATTCCGGACCTGATAGATCTTTCCGGCGATCTCGATGGGCTTGGCCGCCGGGATCTCGCTGAAGACCCGGGTCAGCTGTAGGCCCGTGGCGGTTTTCGCGATCGTGTACTGGACCCCGTCAATCGCCACGCGTCCGGTCGTATCGCTAAAGAAGCTGACATCCGCAGCAATGTTCATCTTGAATTGGTAAATATTTTTGACGGCATTGACCGCGGTCACTGCATAAGTCTGACCCCTCAACGCAAAGCTTGAGGCCGGAACCGCAGGAATATCAAACACGGATTTTTCGATGAGACTCACCGCCGGCGCGGTAGCGTCGACTGTAACAACATCGTACGTAATGCCTCCGAGGACAACCGTCTTGGTGGCGCGATCGCTCTGAGAGATCAAACCACCATACTGAAAATCATAGGTATCAACGCCGCGCTTCACGACCGTATAGTTCAGCCCCTTAACACTGATCGCCACAACGCTTCCGGTCTTCTGACTATCAAACGTGTGTACTTCCGCAAATGTTACGGCGCCGGTCACCCAGTCGCGCGTCAGCTGGTACGTCGTGTTTCCGATTTTGACCGTATCTTTCACGGGATCGCTGCGGTAGACCTCGGAACGGTCGTCGGGATTCCTCACGGTATAGATGTCGGAGGTCCAGTCATACTCGATCTCGAATATGCGGCCGCCCAAACTCACCTGCGGCATCAAAACGGCCGTCTGGGAGGTCGCGTGGATCTGCTCGAGGACGGGTTTCTGAGAATAAGTGTCGATTGTGATGTTGTAGGAAACTCCGTTGAGATACACGATCGAGCTATTCGACTCGTTTTGGAATGTCGACTTGCCGTCGGTGAACGTGAAGTTATTCTGGGCATCGCGATCCACGCGGTAATAAACGCCGCGATCAACGATGTAATCTCCGGCGAGCGTTTTGCTCTCGTCGGCCTTTTGCGTGAGCAGGATCTGACCGTTCGGCTGTAAGCCGACCGTATAAGTAACGCCACCAAGCTCGATCTCGCTGGAGCCGGACTGCTGCTTCGCAGCAACGAGGCGGCGGTCATAAACCGTGATCGCGCCGGCCGTCCCCGTGTAACTGTAAGTGTGCCCGCCGACCGTGAAGCTTCCGTCATAGACATTAGAAATGCCAGCGATCGAAGGGGTGTTCCCCGCGACGTTTTGAACGGTGGGCAGAACTTCGGCAAGCTTCACCGCGCCACTCGTCACCGTCACCGTATAGTTTTTCCCGTCGATTTTGACTGTCGAACCATTTGACACATTGCCCGAATCAAACGTGCCGCGGGATATTTTGTAAGTGCCGGCGCCCGTATTAAGCACCCCATACTCGAGGCCGTTGAGTTTCACCACCTGGTGAGCTACGATCACTCCGCCGTAAGACGCCAGGTCCGCAGCTCCCGCGGGCGCCACATAGGTAAGCTGGATATAGGCTTTACCATTCACCGTCACCGAGTCAACCTTATAACGCCTGTCGGCTGTACTGAGATATTGATAACCATCAATCGGATCTATGACGGAATAGAGAACGTTGATCCCGTCGTTAAAAGCATGCAAGCCGCCCGCGATCGATGTGACGGAGTACCGGGTGCCGTGATCGATCTGACCGCGGTAAGATCTCTGCATTTCAATGATCTCGTCGGCCACCGTGGTGCTTTCGTTGGCCTTAGCCGTCAAAACAACCGGTGTGACGGTGGCATTAATGCTGAATGTGTTGCCATTGATCGTGATCTCAGAACCGCTGGTATTGCTCTCGTAAAGAGTCGTGCCGTCGCTTGCGATGTATTGAGTGCCAACCTTCCGGATAGAATAGGAAGTCCCGCCAATCTGGGTTACCTGGTCGGCCAAGGACACTTTGTCCGCGGTGGCGGTCCCCGTCAGGGTAATCTTACCGCCCGGAACCACATACGTAATCGTGAAACTATTCGCACCCAAGGTCACGGAATTCCCCACCGAATTGACTTTATTCCCGGCTTCGTCCGTAAAGCGATAAACGCCGAGGATGTCGTCATAGCTTACATTGTAGAGCTTGCCATTCACGGCGATGCCCTGGATCCCCGCGGTCTGCGACTGACCGAGGTCTTTTTCGACGAGTTTGAGTTCCCGCGTAATTGCATCCTGTTTAAGCTCGAATTTCCGGCCGTCGATCATGACCGTCTGGTCCTGCGCGCTGATCGCGTAGGATTTCGTGCCGTCATTGAGGACCGCCGTAGAAGCTTCGTAAACGCCTAATTCCTTCACACGCGAACCCTTGCCGCCAAACTGGTACCGCACGTAGCGCGCGACCGTCGGATCGATATAGCTAATGACCTCTCCTGAAACGATAGTGTCGTGGATCGCGACCTTCTGCCAAACCGAGCCGTCCTTGGAGATCTCGATCGTCATGTTCGTGACGGCATGATCTTCGCCGGGTTGGGAAACCTTGGTGACAAATTTCGCTATCTCAACGTTGCGCCCGAGGTCCATGACCACCTGTTGCGATTCATCCCAATCGGAGAACAGGAAATTGCCGGCAGCACCCTCAATGGAAGCCGTACCGTCCGTCCCCTTTTCATTCGTGTCGCCGATCAAATTCTTCAAACCTGTGGCCGGGCTGGCGGACGACACCGAGGTGATCTTGGCCCCTTGTTGCACTGCGGCATAATTCGTATCCGCTTCCGGCTGGCGCACTGTGAAGTAACGATCGCCAAGCTGGATGACCTTGCCCGCAGCGATCTCCGTCTTTAGATAGTCCTGAACAAAAACAACTTCCCCGGTCACGGGATCCACGATGCCGTTAAAGAGCATATCCGCGAGCGTGACGCCGTTCAGCTTGCCGTCCACGGTCTGCCACAAAGAACTGTCCGTCAGGGTGTACGTGTTATCGTGCGTCAGATTCGCGCGGCGGACCTCGTCTTCATAGATCTTCAGGGCCAGGAGATTTTTGATCGACTCGGCGCGATCGAGATCGGCCTGATCCACCTTCCCGTCACCGGTCAGATCCTTCACCATGGTGGCATCGCGGATCATGATGTAATCGGCACCGTCGATATTTCCGTCGCCGTTGAAATCGAGCTGGAGCTTATCCCCTTGGCTGCCGCCCTGGCGGTAAAAATCCCAGCCGCCGAAGTTATCGGCCGTCGTTTTCATGGCCTTGGAATGCAGGAAGTAATCGGCCACATCGCGGACCTCGAGCGCATCCCCACCCACTTCGGAGACCACACCCCGGTAAGACAGAATTCCATCGTGGTTAAAATCATAGAGGCCGCGGTAATAAACAAGCTGCGACAGATCAGCGCTGTCGATGCGTCCATTGTTATCAATATCCAGCGCGGCCTTATACGCAGGATCCGTTGAATCAACCCCTTTGACTGCGCTCTTTTGATAGAAGATCGCCAGATCCTTCTGATTGATGATGCCGTCCGAGTTGTAGTCGTACTTCGGATCGAATCCAAGCAGAGTCTTCTCGACCTGCCCGGCGTAATAAGCCTCGACAAGCCGCCTGTTCAGGCGCACGAGTTCGTCTTCCGTCATCGCAACGGCAGGAGTTTGAAGCGCCTTGGCCAGAAGGGCCCGGGTCTCGGGATCAAGCGTGGCCCGGATCGAGGCGCTGTCACTGGCGGCCTGATAGTCCGCGGGAAGCATTCTGACTTTCAGTACGGAATTCAGCGCGGCGACCCACTCGTCAACGGTCACCGTGTCCGCAGGAACTTTGTTGAGCTTGGCCCGGATTGCGTCGAGTTTCCCTTGATCCCAACCGGCTGACAATCCATTCCCCTTGAAGCCGTTGGCGCTGAGTGTCCCCGTGAGATCCGCTGGGGTTACCAAGAACGACCCGTCCACATCACCGGTCACGCGGCCAAAAAGCTCCTTGATCTTTACCTCGGTCGCCTCGGTATCCGTCGTGATACCCAAAATACCTTTCAGCTGGCTCTCTTCAAGATTATCAATGATCCGATCGCCGTTCGAGTCGTGCTGCATCACGAACGCCTGAAGCGCATCGGCATCGTCGACCCAAACTTGGCCGTCGCCGTTCACGTCCACCGCCGACAGGTTAAACCCAGTCATATTCAGGAACACGTCACGGACCTGGATCGGCTTCGCGACCGAGATATTGCGGAACACGAACTTGACCTCATGATCACCCTTATCGAGACCGCGCACGAGTAGCTTATCCTCTTCGTAGCGCAGACCGTTCGTACCGGTCACATGCAGTTGGCCTTTGAAAGCCCCGTCCACAAATACGTCGATGTCGTACTGGAAGTTGGGCGGCAAGGATTGCTGCTGGTAACTCCGCGCGGAAAGACCGACATAGAAATTACCCTTAGCCGCGGTGGCGTCCGCCTGAGAGATACTGTATTGGAATGTCATAAAATCATTCTGTTCGGTCGAGTGAGTGGTCGTTCCGTCGACCTCGAAGGAAGACCCTCCGGTAAGATCGGCATACCGCGCCGCGGTGCGTCCGTCAATCGCGCCGTTCTGGGGAACGATCAGGCGGTAGGCGTTATCGACAAAGTTCACATCGATCTGGTCTACGACGTTGTCCGTGGTGTTCATGTTGTATTTCAGGTAATTTGCAGCACTGTCCTTGAACATATCCAGATCTTTCTGATCCACATAGCCGTCACCGTTAATGTCCGCTTTCAGCAGGTTCTCCCGGACAGCGCTCGTGATGAACTGCCCGGTATCATCGCGATACTGACGCAGCAAGTCATTCAATGTCACAAAATCCTTCAGATACTGCAGGTCCTTGTCATCGATCTTTCCGTCCGCATTAAGATCTTTCAGCATCTGAACGGCCTTTTGGGCATACTCGAAATCAAGGACGTCCTGGATGTCGATGCGGCCGTCATTCCGTTTCGCGGGATCGAAATCCGGATAGACCCTGGAGAGGATGTTCTTGAGCTCCTCCGTGGAAGTCTGCGTATTCACTGTCGCGTCGAGTTCGAGGGCTTTATTCTGCAAATAGGTGTTTTGCGAAAAGAGCGCAGTCCGGGCGAGCAGCTGGCGGTCCTTATCGTCCACGACCCCGTTACCGTCAATGTCCCCCGCCTGGTAATACTTCTGGCCTTGTTCGAAAAGGAGCGCATCGTTCGAGGTGATCTGGCCATTGCCGTCAATGTCGCCGCGATCAATCTGACCCTGCAGGAGAACGCTCTGATCGATGATCGCCGCATCCAGTGCATTCCGGATACCATTCCCATCCACATCAACCTGATAACGCTCGCGCAAGGTCACCTTCGCGCTCTGCACCGTCACGTCAAACACGTAGCCGTCGATATCGACCACATGGGTCATGACGGTGTTCGTAATAGGATCTTCCATGATCTTGCTACGGTAAGCCACCTGGGAATTGTCATTCGGTTTAAAAATATATTCCGTCCCGGACTCTGTGATCGTGTAGGTCTTGCCGTTGACCACGATTGTTCTTCCGCCAACACCGGTCTGAGTCTGTTCCTGGGCCTGCGCGAGCTTGCGCACCACAGTGAACTTCTTCGTTGTGGCATCTTCGAAGATATTGCAATCGACCCCATTCAACGTGACGAGCGACTTCGTCGTATTGCTGACGGCAGCCTTCTGACCGTTCGGGAGCCAAAAAGACAACGTGCCGGTCGGCAGTCCGTTCGCATCCAGATCGCGCTTGACGCCGTATTCGATGTTGTCGAGGTTAATGACCTGATCGTAAACGTTCTGGCTCGTACGCCCCTGCTTCTTGAGCGCCACTTTATTGGTGGCGGCATCGATGACCTCGATGTCGTAAGTCGCATCGCCAAGTTTGATCGTCTTGAGGTCCGTGCTCTCGATCGAAACATTCGTGGGATCCTCGAGGCTGAAAGCGGTTGTGGAGTGGTCGTCCGGATTCTGGGTGCGGCTCACGAGATAAAAACTATCGCCTAATTCAAGCGCGGTCCTGTTGTCGGCAATAGCCTGGCTCCGGACAGCCTGAGCCTTATACAGTTTCACATCGCCGAACGGATCCACTGCGACCGTATACACCTGACCTTTAAGGGTCACTTTTTTATCGGTGACTGTGGCCGACTCGTTGGCATCCGCTGCGTTGGTGAATTTCGACGGAAAGCCGTCCACTTTTTCAACCTTGAAAACGGACGTCGCGAAGGTTCCAGGCGGATTCTCGGTCCGGATCTGAACAAAACGGAGGTTATCATCCACCGGGGCGCTCGTGGCGGCCAGGCGCGAGATCTCGAAATCCTTACCGGTAACGGCGTAATTAATGGAGTATTTCTTGCCTTCAATCTCGATTGTGCTGAGATTCATTGCAAACGTGTACGCTGTGTTCTTTTTGGTACCGGTGAGTGCAGTGAACTTGATCTGGCCGGGAGCCGGCGTCGTGGTCAATACCGTTTGATAGAGCACGCCGTCCAGATCCACCGCTTTGACGGTCGCACTGGCTGCATTCTTCGTATCGTAAGGAACCAGCTTGAACTGCCCCGTCGCTGGCTGATCCTTCAGAATCTGGAAATTCCCCTGAGGTAACAGCACTTTGTCTGTGGCCGTCGTGACAGGGGTTCCGGTATTATCAAGACGAGTGAAAGTCGTGTTACCGGCGGCGGTGGTGATCTGATAGAACACACCGGCGACATTCACCACAACTCTGCTGTCGCTTGTCGAGGTTGCACCGATCGGATAAAGCTCCACGTATCCGGAAGCCGCCGCAACAACCTTATAGGCCTGACCCCGGATCGTTACTTTTAGATCCGCGGCGGTGGCACCGGCGGACTCTCCGCTATTTGCCACATTCGTGAATTTATATGCGAAGCCACCCGTATTGGCTTCGACTTTGAAATATTGACCGCCCAGGCTCACAACTTGGGCCACCGTGGCGAGATTGGCCGGGATCATCTGGTTCAATTGAATATCGCCAGAAGTATTCACGACTTCTATTAAGTAATCCGTACCGGAGATATTGACCACGCCGGTGGAAGCGTTGCTTGTCGCTAAAACCTGGGCACTGGTCGGGTTCTGAAATTGATACGCCCCTCCGACGGGCACCACCGCATAAGAGGTCCCGCCCACGCTGATCAGGCGCTTGGCGCCCTTGGTGGAAGTATCCGGAATAGCAGTCAGGGTGATCACGCCGGCAGTTTCGCTGATCTTATAAGTTTTTCCGCCGTAAACAATCGCTTGAACCGAAACGCCGTCGACGGTCATCGCAAAGGACTGGCCATTAACGGTCATCGCACCGCTCTTGGGAAGCAATGCCCCCGTCCAAGCGTTGGTGAATACATAATTAGCGCCGGGCTTGTTGACCGACCAGACGGTATTATCGCTCAGCTGAACCATGGCCTGAGTCACCTTCGTAGCAAAACTCGGTGATTCGACGGCCCGGACAACGCCCGTCCCATCTTTCGTGATCTGGAAATTCGCCCCGTCGATTGTAACGACCTCGACGCCGTTTTGAGTCGTCGTCGCCGGCAGGGCGGAACCCGACTGCCGCGAGGTCAACGTAAAATGGCCGCTGACGGGACCCGTGACGTCATAAGCGATCCCCTTCAGGAAAACGGTGATCTTGCTATCGTCCGTGGGCTTGGCTACGAAAGACTGCTTTTCCAGGGAGATCTCTCCCGTGGCCGGTGCGTCCATGCGTACCTGATAAGTGTAGTTGCCGAAATTCGTGAAACGGACCGTACGCGTCACGGGTTCGATCACATAAAAATCGGAGACGTTGGAAATATTTTGCATCTTTGCCGCGCCGGTGGCCGCATTGGTGACAATGTATTCATAAATGCGCACATCGGTCGGATCGGAAGGATTCACAAGAACGACCGCCTTCTTCCCCTGGGCGGAATTCCTGAGCGCTTTCGCGTCACTCAGGCTTTTCCCGGAAAAGAGCGCGGTGAGTTCAGCATCGCTCAAACCGTTCAGCCATGCGATCGTGGTAGTGTTCGTCGTTTCCGACAAAACTCTCTTATAGTCGGCGGCATCGATCACGCCGTTCTTATCGAAATCATACGTGGCGTTATAACGCGCGTCGGCAACTTCAATATTGTTGACGGTCAGCGACAATCCCGCACGCGGGTCGATCATTTCAAACCGGACGTTTTGCGTGCCGGTGATCCCCAGCGTTTTCAGATTCACTTTCCTCTCGCCCCAGATCCCGTCGGTACCCGTCGGCGCAAAGGAAATGGTCCCGACGGAAACGCCGCCCACAAACACTTCGAACCGGTAGGATGTCATTCCCTGCGGCAGGGTTGCGGCAGCATTCATTCGGAACACATACTCCCCACTACCATTAAAGTTAAATGTAGTGTCGATAAAATATTTGCGCCCGTCATTCACGAAAGGATCCAGAGCGAACTGACCATCGCCGGATTTTGTGAAATAGGTAGTCGTCGCGCCTGTCGTGACATTCACCGCTGGAAGAGTGCGGGCGCCGCTCGCGGCTGCGACAAGGGCGGCATCGCGGTAATCGACAAAATTATTCTGATCCGCATCCGTCAGGAGGACTTCCCAAAGGGTGATCTTGTGGTCCGCGGACTCGACCACTTCGTAAGTGTTGTTCAGTTGCGCGGGAGCATTCGTAAATGTGACAAGGCCCTGCGCGTTGCTGCGGTAGGTTTCGACGCCGGACGCCGAGGACCGCCAGAAGGTGAATGTATTATCCGAATTCCGCGACGCAATATAAACATTTCCGTCCAAAGTCACCTTGGAGACATCTGCGCTCGACGGCATCAGGCCCTGCAAGAAATCGAGGTCCTTGAAATCGACTTTGCCGTCCACAACCAGGTCCGCATCGGCATCGAACGGCTTCGCCCCGCTGATGATGTCGAGCACCCGCTGAACATCGGTCGCATCCACAACACCATCGAGATTAACATCGGCGCGGCGATTCTCGGTCAGGGTGATCACACCCGCAACATCGAAAATGATGTACTGGATGGTACCGATCGTCACGAGCTTGCCGGCCGCATTGCTGTCGGACTGGACCCCGTCCTTGTCGATAAAAGTGTAAGTATTGTCCCAGTTGCGGCGAGCCGCGAGCTTGGTGGTATTGTCGCTCATCAGCACCATCTGGATCCGATTCGTATCGGGCATTCTCTTTTGCATCAGAATAACGTCGTCATGATTGACGAGCCCGTTCCCGTCGAGGTCCGCGGTCTTGGGGATCCTCGCATCCTTGAGATAAACTGCAGGGAGAGTGAACCTTGCCGCAGCGCCAAGATCTCCGCTGTTGTCCCATTCCAATGTAACGCTATGCGCACCGGGCTGGGACAGAAGCATTCGGAGAGAAGTGTTTTGCAGCGAAGCCGAATTTCCCACAAACCGAAGATTCCCCATTTGAGCGCCGTCAACTGTGACCTTGAAATCAAAATTGTATCCACTGGGGACACTTGACGGAGAACTCTTGAGGAAATCAAGCCCAAGATCATAGTACCCCGACTGCGAGACATTGAAATTATAGGTGACACCCGGCAATGCCTGTCCGGCGGGAACATTGGCGATCAGATCCGTCCCTGGCTTAGTCCAAAGCGCGGAGCTGACGGTGCCTACCGACCCGTTCTGGCGGGCGGAGTAGAGCAAATAATATTGAAGCATGAGTTGCTTATCCACGTCATTGACCACGCCGTCCAGATTAATATCCGCATCCTGCTTTTCGCGGAGGGTGATGGTGTTCGTGTTGATATCATCCACGATGATGTAGTCTTTGCTGTTCAGAGTGATGAACTTATCGCCGGGCTGTGTCACGGTCGTGATGCTGCCCGTGCGGGCGGCATAGCTCCCGTCGACGTTCCGCGTGATGACGTAGGAATTGGCACCGAGATCTGTGGTGGTCATGCGGCTGGAATTGGGAACCGCCTGTTGCCAAAGCGCAAGGTCCTTTTCATCAACAACCCCGTTCCCGTCCATGTCATAAGAGGCATCCACTAGCGAATCGCGAACAAACATTCCGCTCAGTTTGAAGCCCGCAAGACCGGTGGTCGGAGCCGTTTCGGCCGATGAGAATTGGGATTCCGCAGGATTGAGCCACTTGATCGAAACCGTGTAATCCCCCGCCATATCGAACGGATGCTCGACACTGACAAAGCTCGCCTTATCCTGCGAGACAGGAACGCGCACGGTATAGGTTTTACCATTGACCGTCACTTCGAATTCAGGGCGGTATCCGACGAAATTGGCCGCGGCGATCTGCTGCATAAGGAAGCCGATCGTGTACGTTCCTTCCGCCGGCACATGGACCTTGAAGCTCATAAGCGACTTGGCATCCGCATTCGCACCGTTCACAACATAGCCAAGACCGTCCAACTTCCAGCCGCTTTCGCGCGTTGCATAACTGCCGGCATCATAATACTGCTGGGGATAAAGGGCCTGCGTGACGAGATCCTCTTCATCGCTTTCGTCAACCATGCCGTCACCGTTTGCGTCAGCGATCGTCTTTGCAATCACCCGGAAATTACCCGTGGCGCTGTCGGTCGTGATCAGATAATCCTGACCTTCAAGAGTCACATGCCGTCCGTCCGTCGAAGTCGCCGTCTTAGTCCCGGAATAAAAATCAAGCTCCCCGGCGAGGCCCGAAAATACGGTCCAGGTCGTGGTACCAACGGTGACCGAGCGATACGCGTTCTCGATCGGCGACTTATCAGCCCATGCCTGGTAATCCGCCGAGTTGACGATCCCGTTCTTATCGTAATCCGCCGCAAGATCAACCGTGGATTTTCTCAGCGATACCTTCTGGAGGAGGAGATCCGCCCACGGCACAGTGGCCGGCGCACGCAACATATCAGCCGCATTCGTCCATTTGATCCGGATATCCTGGTGGCCGCTCGTCAGGTACACCTTGGTCGACGCGGAAGCGGTTGTGGCGGAGACTGGAAGTCTGACTTTCGAAGTCGTCTGAACCGTCTCGCCGTTCACCAAGGCTGAAGTGGTCACTTCAAATTCGAAGAAGCTCGGATCGAGACCGGTATAGTTGAGACCGCTTTTCGCCTGTTTCGCGAGGAAGCCGAAATCATAATAACCGCTGTCCGCCACATCAAAACCATAGGTCAGAGTCCCGTCCGACTTGCTGCCCAGTATATAAAGACTCGAGCCGTCCGAGAACGGGCGGACCGCATCGGGCTTGGTCACATAATCGGCGGCATTCTGGATCTGGTTGTACTGCTGCGCCTGGCTCTTCAGATATGCCAGATCGGTTGCATCCACCTTGCCGTCGGCGTTCACATCCGAGTCAAGCCGCTCAGCGAGCGTCACTTTGCCCTGGGCATCCGTCAAGATCACATATTCCTTTGTCACAGAATTGACCGTCAGGGTTACCGTCTCGCCGCCCACGCTGTCAAACCGGTTGGCGCCGACCCAGAAACGATAGCTGGGCGGCACGGTATCATATTTATTCACCACCACATCGGAACCGCCGAGCTTAACGATCTGCATGCGGCTCGAATCCCCGACCTGATCCTCCCAAGCCTTGAAATCCTCGGATGTTATGAGCCCATCCTTGTCCCAATCAAATCCGGACTTGTATCCGCCCGCCGTCACGAGGATGCGGCTGAAATCCTGCGGCGTATTGGCCGGCAGTTGCCCCGGATTCAACCATTTAAAACTCAACGTATGATTCCCCTGCGTCAGGAGCGTCTCAGCAAAACCGGTGATCATTCCTTTACCGTCGGGCGTGCCAACAAGGGTCATGGGCGGCGACTTGCCGTCCACAGTGACTTCATAAAGATAACGGGCACCGGGGACAGTGGCTTTTTCGACCAATTCCAGGCCAATCCGGTAGTTGCCGGATTTTGATACCTGGACCGAGTAGTCGACTGTTTTGCCGGAGTCTTTCGTGTAAAGATCCTTGCCGTTTGTCGAACTCCAATCCGTTGTGGCGGACCCGAAATTTCCGGTCTTGGCGGAATAATCGATGGCGTTAATGGCGTAATCTCCGCGGCCCAACTGAGCCGTAAAAAGCGCCGAATCGTTCATGTCCGTGACGCCGTCGTAATTCAGGTCGGTCGTCCGATGCTTGACTATCTCGACAAGTCCGGTCTGCACATTTTTACGGACAATGTACTCCCCGTCGGCGAGCGTCACCGTTTGCACAGTCCTGTCATCTACCGAGGTCACGGTATTCGTTTTCTGGACAAGATTGCCGGAGGCATCCTTCACGAGGAACGCCGCCGGGACCGTGGCGAACGGTTCCACATAATAATTCTGACCGTTCACGCTGATCGTCTGGATATCGGGCGAAGCCTTCAACCTTTGAAGTTCCGCGAGATCCAGCGCGTCGACCAGGCCGTCATGATTCAGATCCGCATAGGCGTTGATCAGCCGGTCCTGGAATTTCAACGACGCAATGTTGAGTATTGAAGTGTCGCCCGCTTCACTGCCGTTATTCCATTCGAGCGTCACTTTATGCGAGCCTTTCACAAGATCCAGGACGAGGGAATCCGATTTGAGGCCCGCCTTGGACGCGGTAATATCAAGAACTCCCGCCGGCTTGTCGTCGACGGTAACCTTGAGGTGGAACTTGTAGCCCGGGATCAAAGCGCCCGCCGAGATCTCCTTGGCGAAAACCGACAGGTCGAAAGTTCCCGTGTAGTCCGCTTGGAGTTGATACGTCAGGGCTGTTCCCTGCGTGGTCACGTCGATCGAGCGACCGTCCGTGTCGTAATGCCAATTCGTGTAATTTCCTGCGTTGGAAACATTTGCACCAGGAATCGATTCAGAAACTTTGTTGAATTCGGCAAGCAGCGCCGTGCTGTCCAACGGATCGACCTTGCCGTCAAAATTGACGTCCCCGGTCAGGAGCTCCGTCAGGGTGACGTGGCGCGACTCACGATCCAGGTGAATGATGTAATCGACTCCGCCCAGAGTCACAACCTTCCCCGTAGGATCGCTCGCATAAGCCTGGGCTCCGTCCGTAATCGTAAAGGTTCCGTCCATATTGTCGAGCAGGAAGTAATTCTTCGCGGGAGTCCCCAGCGTAAAGGCGAAGAGCATGGAGGTGTCGGCCCATTCTGTGAGGAAGCGGTTTACGTCCTTCGCATCCACCACTTTGTCTCCATTGATGTCCGCGCGGGAATCAAAAGCGACCAGATCGTTGATCTTCATATCGACGTTGGCGCCGGCCTGCCAATCGAGAGTAAAATAATGACGCCCCTGGGCAAGATAGACCGGCAACTGGAGAAGACCGGAGTTCGATTTGAAATTTTCGAGATTCACGACAAAACTATTATTGTAAGATCCATCGACGAAAACCTTAACCGTGAGCGGCTGCGCTCCGGCGATGATCTTCGAGTTCTCCGCCTGGACTCCCACGTAGTAGTAACCGGCGCGATCGACGTCCATCTCATACTTTTGGGGATCCGCCGTCACATCCCCCTTCACATAGGGATCTTGCAGGAGGTAACGCAAGAGCTCCGCATCGCCGTCGTCAATCTTTCCGTTTTTATCAAGATCGGCAGGCAGGTCGTCCACAAGCGTTATCTTCTTCGTCTGCGGGTCGATTTGAATAATGAAATTCTCCGTCCCGAGGGTGACCTTGTTCCCCGAGCTCAGATACTTCACGATCCCGTCTGCCGTGAAGGTGTAGGTACCATCCATATGATCGACCACAAAGTAGGCCTTGGAACCGACCTGGATGCGGTCCACATTCAAAGTGGTCCCGACCTGGCTCTTGAAGATGGCGAGATCGAGATCATCGGTGAATCCGTCGCCGTTCAGATCGCTGCGGTGGTCGGGTGAGCGGCCGAAGAATTCCGAAACGCGCAACTGGCCGGAGGTGTTGTGGAGCACGAACTTGATACTGTGCATGCCGGATTTCAGAAGCGCCTGGGCAAACGCCTGCGTTTTCCCGAGGGCATTCACCGTAGTCAATAAATCGTTATCTACATAAATATCCACGCTAACACCGGTCGTTGCCGTTTGGGCAAGGATAAGACCCAGTTCGTACGAGGCGTCGTGCGTCGCGTCAAAATTATACTGGACCTCAGCGGTGCCTCCCGTCATTTGGATCGCATCTCCGACGACGCTAAAGCCGCTGCGCTCGATAGAATCAATCCCTTTCTTGCGCTCCGCGCCGTAAACACGGTTGGCCTTGATCAGGGCAATGTCGTTGATATCCACCACACCGTCTTTGTCCATATCAGATAGCATATCCTCGACGAGCTTCAGACCACCCGTAACGGCATCCTTGACCAGAATAAAGTTTCCGGCCTGACCGACAGTAACGCTTGTGCCGTCACGCGCAGTCTCAAAAGCGACCTGACCGTTTTCAATGAATTGATACTTCCGGTCCACGGGATCGTATTTCACACGGTAAGTCTTACCCAAGAGCGTTATTTCCTGGACGGCCAGCGTGCTGCTCGTTTTGGGCGAGTTCTGGTAAGCGATCACATCTTTGGCGTCGACCCGGCCGTCCAGATTAATATCGGACATATAGAAATCACTGCGCTGTTTCGCGATCGCGCGGAAGGCCGTAACGTCATCAACGGTGATCTTGTTATCGTGGTTCAGGTCCGCATTTTCGTCAAAATCTTTTTCGCGGAGAACGAAGTTATCGATCTGGACCGACGAATAGATCGTGTGGTCGGAATTCGTATCGTACTTGAACCCGTGCGGGTTCGTTACGCTGTCATAGGCGCGCTCGCCATACTTGAGAATGTAGCAAGCACCGCCGTCGCAGCCATCATCACCCGCTGTATTCGTCCAAACAAACCGGATCGCATGAGCGCCGGCCGCAAGCGCGACATTCTGCAGGTAAGCGGCGTTATATTGATAATTGCTTCCCTGGATCGTGATGTGACCGAGAAGCGTGCTGACATTATTAAAGGTGTCGTAGACATCGAACTCATAGTTCCCCGACTTGGGAAGACTCAGAGCATCCAGCGAACGGGCCGATATGCCAAGGTTGTAAAGCGCACCGGTCTTTCCGGAAGGAACGGTCGTGTTGAACGTGAACGAATACTCGGGATCAGCCGAAGCTGAAGTTCGCGCATAAAGCGAAGTGCCGTCGCGCAGGAAATTGCTGAGCACCGTCGCGGTGGACGCCGTGGCCTCGGTCTTGGTACTTCCGAGGATCGCCTGGATCATCTTTTCGTCGTCGAGATTGCGGTTGCCGTCCCCGTTCATGTCGCCGCCCTTGAAGAAATTGACGAGATTCCACAAGGACGCCAGATCATCGGCTGTGACCTTATTATCGCCGTTCACATCGCCCCGGTTCACCATCGGCTTGCTTGCCGCACTTTTCGGGTCTGTGCCGCGCGCGATTTCCTCGGCATCGCTGAATCCGTCACCGTCGCTGTCCGCTTTGTTAGGATTCAATCCCAACGCGCGTTCATCTTCGTCCGTCACACCGTCACCGTCGCTATCCGCTTTTTGGATCGCAACCGTCGACGGTACGATCGGCTTGCTGTTTTTATCCAGCGGATTGGTCTGTTTCATCAATTCTTCGCCGTCACTAAAGCCGTCCAGATCGGAATCAGCCTTGAACGGATTAGTTCCGGTTTCGACCTCCTTTGAATCCGAAACGCCGTCTCCGTCCATATCAGACTGACCTAAGGTAGCGCTGACCACTTTATTCGTCGGATCCAACAAAGCTATCTGGTCTCCAGCTTTTACGATCTTGTAAGTAGTTCCGCTGATCACAACCGTACCGCTCACCGTTGAAGAATACAGGTCAGTCCCGATCGACAACGTATAAGTACCCGGGCCGGCATTAAAGGTGTACGTCAGGATCTTGTTCAGGGGCGAAAAGAACAGCTTCGGCTCCGCGCCTTCCCCGGTCGTCACTCCCACAATATTCCCCGCCCCAACCTGCAGCGATACCCGGCCGTAAGCGTCGGGCGCCGTGATCGTGTAATTAACACTGCCAATCGAAACGGTTCGTCCGGCAGCGTCGCTTCCGGTACTCTTGTAGGAATTAGTGCCGTCGTTGAAAACATACTGGCCACCAAAGAGGTAGTAACGAAGGTCTTTGTCTAACGGCGTAAACTTCATGAGGTGCGTCGGCGGAGGCATGGAGGTTGCGCTCTTGGGATCGGACCCAAATGCCGTTTCCTCGGAATCTGAAAAGCCATCGTTGTCCGAATCGCCCCAGACCACACCGAGAGGGTTGGTCCCATTAATAGAATCTTCGAGGTCGCTGTAACCATTCCCGTTTGTGTCAGCCTTCATGGGATCCGTCCCCATCAAAACTTCTTTGGCATCCGGAATCCCGTCACCGTCCGAGTCAATGAGCGCCGGGGCAGGACGCGAAGAGGCGTCCATGGGATTCGTGCCGCTCGTTTTTTCTTCAAGATCGCTAAAGCCATCGCCGTCAGAATCCGCGACATCCTTATAAGTTCCATTGGTGATCTCAACGCTATCCGGAACACCATCGCCGTCAGCGTCACCGGTCAAATTATAACTCGGCTTGCTCGAGGCATTACGCGGATTAGAACCCATCTTCACCTCTTCCCCGTCGCTAAAACCATCGCCATCCGAATCTGCGTGAAGTGCGCTGGGGACTGTGAAAGTTCCCACCAAAGCAGTAAGGCTGTCCGGAGAAAGCGTCTTGAGAAATTCCAAATTTGACAGAGAATTCAGGTCCGCTTTTGTGACACCCGGAATATTCAGAGTCTGCAGAGCGATACCGGCCAGGGCATTCCTTAACGCGTCATCCTTCAGAGTGGTGCCGAGGACTGTCAACAGCGCCGCGGTCGTTGCAACATCTGCAGCGGGAATATTTCCTGTGATCAGGCCGGCCCCCTTGAGCGCCGTCACCAGCGCAAGGAGATCACTGGCCTCGAGAGATTGAAGCTTTGTCGTTGAAAGGTCGCTCGCAGTCAGGCCGTTGATTTTAAGTTGGCTGAGCGCCGTGGCGGCCAATGCCTTTTTCAGATCCACGCCCTGGAGTTGGGCCAGAGACTCATCGCGATCCGTGATGCCGTCACCGTCAGTATCCTGGGTAAGAGCCGTAATGACCTTCCCGGGAATGCTCGAGGCCAAATGCGGGTTGGATCCGTTCTTGATCTCATAATTATCGCTAAATCCGTCATTATCGCTGTCCGGAGAGTCAGCGTTCAACCCGTTGGCGATCTCAAAACTATCGGATAGCCCGTCCCCGTCCCGGTCGGACTCAACCGCCGCGGGCTTCGAGTTGGCGTCCAACGGATTGTAACTGTGGGCCATTTCCCAACCGTCGCTGTAGCCATCGCCATCGGTATCCGGCTTCGTCGTATCAAGTGCCAACGAAACCTTCACGCCTCCGAGCGACAGAGAAACGCGACCGTAGATGTCCGCATCTGTGATCGTATAATCCTTGTCGCCGATATGCACCGTGAGCTGCCCGGCCGCGGTCTTGTACTGATTTACCCCGTCCGTAAAAGTATATATTTTCGTCCCCGAGTTATAAGAATACGTGAGATTTCTCACCGGTTGCTGGGTCGACAAAGTCTGAATTGCCGCAAGGTCTTCGGCCGCCGACTCATATGCCGCGGAAACCTGTTGGGGTGCAAGCAACTTGACGGCTGCTAAGATCTCCGCCGCCGACTCATATGCCGCAGCATCCACGGTGCGATTGGCCTTCGCGGCATTGTAAGCCGTTTGTGCCGCAGCAAGGGTCATTCCGGAATCGAGAGCTTGCGCTAACCTCTCCAGGATCTTCGCGTCCGAAACCGCAAGCGTACTGAATTTTTTGCCGGTCTCGATTTCGACATCCTTCAGGGGCGAAAGCAAATTTGCTTTTGCAGCCGACAGATTGGTATTCGCCAAATTATAAGCGTCTGCAACCGACTGCGGGACCAGGGCCTTAACGGCCGCCAGAGTTTCAGCTGCCAACTCGTAAGCCGCCGCATCCGCAGCGCGATTTGCTTTTGCCGTATTGTAGGCCGTTTGAGCTGCGGCAAGCGTCAATCCGGAACTGACGGCTTGATCCAGGCGTTCGAGAATCTTCGCATCAGAAATAACCAGACTGCCGAACTTGACGCCGGTTTCAATGTCGACATCCTTCAACGCCGTGGCATAGCCCGCTTTCGCCGCCGCTAGACTTCCGACCGCCGTGTTGTAGGTCGCCAAGACCGCTTTGGGAGACAGCCATTTGACGGCCGCTAAGGTTTCGGCCGCCAGCTCGTAAGCGGTGGGATTCGTGGCTTTGTTCGCCTTCGCCGCAACATAGGCTGTTTGCGCCGCTTCGAGCGTTATTCCGGAATTGATCGCCTGAACCAACCTCTCCAGGATCTTCGCGTCCGAAACAGCAAGGCTGCCGAATCTGACACCGGTTTCGATCTCAACATCCTTGAGCGGCGCGATGAAGCTTGTTTTGGCCGCCTGGTACGCAACCTGCGCCGAAGCCACCGTCGCCCCCGAACCCATGGCCAGCGTCAACCTTTCAAGGATCTTTGCGTCCGTAAACCCAAGAGCGCTCAGTTTGACCCCAGTTTCAATGACGACGTTCTTCAGCACATC
This sequence comes from Candidatus Omnitrophota bacterium, assembly GCA_903856085.1. GTDB lineage: Bacteria > Omnitrophota > Omnitrophia > Omnitrophales > Aquincolibacteriaceae > Aquincolibacterium > Aquincolibacterium lacustre. The sequence continues at coordinate 187,718 of CAIOAT010000047.1, forward strand.
GATCGAAACCCCAGGCAAGCGCAGCATTTTCATGCTGGCCTCGTCGTTATTATTGATACCGTCGCCGTCGCTATCGCCGGTGAATAAGGAGATCGCGACGGAAAGCAAGTTCACGTCCGTGGCATCGATCACCCCGTCTCCGTTAAGATCCGCTTTCTTGCGAACCTCCGGGTCCACCATGGAGAGAAATTTCAGCGCGGAGGTATCCACGATGCCGTCGCCGTTAATGTCGGTACCTTGAAACAAATTCGCCAGAGTAGCTTCGTCCACCGAGCTCAAATTTCCGGAACCATTAACATCGAAGACCTCGAAGAGTTTTGGATCGATGCCCTCCGGAAGATCACGGGCATCAAACACCCCGTCTTTATTACGGTCCAGAAGATCGAACAGCTTGGGAGTCAACTGGAGGTCGGAAGCGAGAGCCAACATGAAGAAGTCCGTATTCTGCGAGGACTGCAACGCCGAAAGGATCTGCGTAAGATCGTTGTAGTTGATCTGGTCGTAGGGCGTCGTGGGCGGATTGCTGCGGACGACTTGGTCGTTGTTCAGATCGATCGCGCGGATCCAGGAAATAATATCCTGATCCTTTGTATTGACGCTCAGGTCCTGATTGATATCGGTTTGCTCGACCTTGGCGCGATCCGCTTCAAATTGCACCGCTTGTTTGAGCGTGTCCATGCTGATATTCTCATTGAAATATTGCAGCGCATTCTTGAGGGCCGCAACGTCTGCCGCATTCACCTTGCCATCGCCGTTCACATCGGCGGCCCGCGCCCGGTTTTCCGCCAAAACGCTATCAGCCACGGCCTTGCGGTCATTAATCGTATCGATCTTACCATCCCCGTTGATGTCTTCGAGAACGGTCTTGTAGCTGGCGTCATAGATCACCCCGACCACTCCCTGCAAGAATTGCGACTCGGTTTTCTTGCTGGCCAAAGCATTTTCCTTATCAAACTTCGCCTGCCGAGCCGCGATCCAGGCCGTTTTGAGGGTCTCGTAATTGGCCTCGATCACATCATGTGCAGCCTGATTGATTTTCCCGGCCTTCAAGTCGAGATCCGCTTGCCACGACTTGGCCGCCGCATCCTCATAAGCAAGCGTCGCGCTTGCATAGACGGCGTTAGCCGTGGTCAGATCCGCCTGCAGCTGGGTCACGGCAAGATTGCTGGCCGTGGAGTTTGTCTTCAGCTGATCGATGGCTTTCAAAGCCGCCAGGATTTCCGCATTCGCCTCGGTCTTGGAAGAATTGTAGGCGCTCTGCGCAGCGTTTATCGTCATCCCGGAGTTTTTCGCCTGGATAAAGCTCTGCATGATGTTGACATCGGAATAGTTCTTCGAAGCCAAGGTGACTCCTGACTCGATCTGAGTTTGCTTCATCTGAGCAAGGATCGCTAACACATAATCCATACGATCCAGATCCGCCTGATCCGTCGTGCCGTTTTGCGTAAGGTCGCTTCTGTGGACCGTGATCTCGTTACCGATGAGCCCCCGGATCACGGCCAGATCGGCGTCGTCCACTTTCTGGTTCTGATTGAAATCGTACGAGGGCGAGATAAACACTTTCTCGATATCGATGGAGGGGTAGCTCTTCTGGACGTTCTTGCCATCCCCGAGAAGATCATACTCGCGATAACCGTCCTGGACATTGGTCCAGACAAATTGCAATGTGTAGTTGCCGGCGCTTAGATCGGCGGTGAGTTGGCCCGGCATGAACGCCGCCTTGCTACCATCCACGATAAAGGTCCCGAGGCTCGTGAACTGAGTCGCCGTAGCCGACTTGATGAGCACCTTGAATTCGTAATGATAGCCGTCCGGGAAATCATCGGTATTCAAGCTCCGGGCGTTCAGGCCGACATCGTAGCTTCCCTTTTCCTGAACCGTGAAAGCCATATCAAAGGATTTCGTCCCGCCGCTTTTCTCCGCGCTGATGCGGGTCCCGTCCGTGGGAACGGTAAAGCCCACCAGGTTCGTAGCGGAGCGTCCGTCCTTGACAGACGCCACCTGATTTTTAAGCGAATCGACCAAGGCAAGATCGGAGGCATCGACCACGCCGTCAGAATTAAGATCCAACTCGTTCTTACGGAGGTTGATCTGACGTACATATTCATAGTCCGCAAAGGTCACATTGCCGTCGCCGTCGACGTCCTTATAGTAATCCTTAAACGCGTTATAAAGCGCGATGTCCTTGGCGTCAAATTTCTCGTCGCGATTGATGTCCGCGTTCTTGAGATCGTCGAGCGTCAGCGCATCATGCGTTTTCTTGAACATGCCATAGATCCACTGAACATCCAAGTCATCGATCGCCGAATCGCCGTTAAGATTCCTGTAGTACGTAAGACTCTTGTCCACGCGCGCGACGTCGTAATAGCACGCGCCCGTCGAACAACCGTTCAGCACGTTAATATTTGCCACGATTGCGGCTTTATTCTCAGCAGTCAACCCCTGGTAATTTTGAACCGAGCACGGACTGTGCCCGCACAAAGCATCGTTCTTTGTATTGCCGATGAGACCCGCAAGGTAAATACTTTCCGCCAAAAGCTGCATGTCTTTATAGGTGATCGACCCATTGCGATCAAGGTCGGCTTTGACGAAATCCGCTTCGATATTCGGATTATTTTTTAACAGGTCCCGCACCTTTTCAATCGCCACGACGTCTTGCTCATCGATGAGCGAATCGCGGTTCACGTCAACCTTATCAATGCTCGTGATCTGGATCGATTGAGCCAGAAGGTTGCGGTCCGTGGCGTCGACCTTACCGTCTTTATTGACATCCCCGATACCCTGAGCGATCTGGATGAACATGGCCTGGTCATTGCGGTCGAGTCGACCGTCGCCGTTGAAATCCCCTCTACTGAGCGTATTGAGGTCTCCGAGGATCAGGTAATCGGTTGCGTTGATCACACCGTCCCCGTTCAGATCCTTCGTCAGGGTCTGGTTCTGAACAATGGTGGCCAGCGTGTCGACGGAGCTGACTTTGATGGAGTCGATCGTCAGTTCGCTTTGCGGACCGCTATAGATCGCGACCCGGCCTTTCAAAGCTGTGTCATCGCTCACATTGATGATCTCGCGGCCATTGATGGAAACCTGGGTCGAATCGCCCACCGCCTGGATATTGACGGGCATTTGCACGTTGTCACCCGGGACCATCGGCAGGAACCCGTACCCGAGATCTTCCTTGATGCCGTTTTCCATACGATACAGATTCACCTTGGTGTTCGTGGCATCGATCTCGACCCACTCGTAATTGTTTTTGTCAACATAACGGAAGACGATCCCCGCCTTTTGATTTCCCGTGACCGACAGCACCGCATCGACCGTCACATCGCGGTACGTCTGGCCGGCGGTATTGAGATAGCTCCAGGATTCGTTGGTGAGGGAATTACTCTGCACCATGGCCCCGTCCACCACATACCAATTGCCGCCGTCATTGGCCGATACCCAAGAGCCGAACCCGGAGGCGTCAACGGACGAATCCGTGAGCGTCTTCTCGAGCCCTAATCCCCGGTCAACATTCGTCCGGGAGATGCCTTGGAGATCGAACTCATCGAAAGTAAGGACGGAATTCGGGTCGACTTCGATCGCAACAGAACCGCTGGAATAGGCGGCATCCTTGGCCGACAAAAGGGCGAAGTTGTCGCGAAACACCTGGATCGTGTCCCCTTCGGCCACGATGTTGAGCTTCATGTAGTCGCCCGTACCTTTGCTCACGTTCTTCAGAGAATCAAGGAGGGTGAATTTGCCGTCCACCTTTTTCCTGAGCTGCAGTTCGAATTCCGTCGCCGAGGTTTTCACGAACGTGAGGTTGTAATAATTCTGATCGTCGATCTTCCTGAAAATGATACTGCCCTGATCATCGATCTGAGCGGCCGCAACGCCAAGCGTCAGGCTGAAATCCTTGACGGTTTTATCAACCAGGTTGGCGACTCCTGCATCCCCCTGGGTAGTACCCTTGAGGAGTCCGCTCTGAACAAGCCACGCCCCGCCCGAGAAAGTCCATGACGTATTGGAGGAGTCGAACTTGTCATTAAAGATATTGGAATGCGTGATCTGCGAGCCCTGCTGGATATACGTCAGGCTGGCAAGCCGGCGAAGTGCATCGGCCACCTGCGCACCCGTCATCGAAACCCGTGCCGGCAGCGACGGACTGGTACCCGTCAGCCCCTGATAAGCCAGGATCCGGTCGAGGCTGTAAAGATCTTGAGCGTCGACCGCGGAGTCGCCGTTGATGTCCGTCCGGTACTTCAGGGCCTGTTGGAAGATC
>CAIOAT010000048.1:2500-11797 GCA_903856085.1 Candidatus Omnitrophota bacterium
ATAGCCATGGGCGTGAGCATAAGAAATCTCCTTAAGCTTCAAGGCGCCTTCGAGCGCGGTCGGATAATTGCAGCCTCGCCCAAGATAAAGGAAATTGCGGCGAGTGTAATGCTTCTGAGCGCAGCGCTCGAACCTTTTGATCTCTTTTAAAACTTTAGCGCAATGCTCCGGCATTTTCTTAAATTCCCGAAGCAAGGCCCTAAGCTCCACAGCTTGGATCGTTTTACGGCCTCTGGCCATATAAAAAGCCAGCAAGAGAAGTGTGGCGAGTTGAGCCATATAGGCCTTGGTCGAAGCCACGCCGATCTCCGGCCCAGCATATGTGTAGATAACCGCATCCGCCTCGCGAGCAATTGTACTCCCCACCACGTTCACAACCGCCAGGGTTGCCGCTCCTTTGGCTTTCGCTTCGCGCAGGGCTGCCAACGTGTCCGCGGTTTCACCGGACTGCGTGATCAACACCACCAGATCTTTGGAGTCAAGTATCGGGTTTCCATAGCGGAATTCGCTCGAAACCTGGGTGTTGCAAGGAAGCCTGGGGTACTGCTCGACCGCGATGCTCCCGACCAGGCCAGCATGGTAAGCCGTGCCGCAACTGATCATGGAAACCCGCTTGATCTTTCGGAGACGTTTTAGAAATTTTCTATCTAAGGTATCGAAAAAGATCTCGCCGTTTTTTTGGATGCGCTTGCTGAGGATGCTCTTCAGAACCTCGGGTTGTTCGTACATCTCTTTGAGCATAAAATGCGGGAATCCCTGCTTCTGGGCCTGTGCCACATCCCAGTGGACGGTCGTCGCTTGGCGCTTGATCCAGGACCGGGTCTTCAGCGAATAGATAGAGATCTCTTTGGCGGTAATGACGGCAAGGTCTTCGTCCTCAAGATAGATGACCTGCCGCGTGTAGGGAAGAAGCGCTGTTACATCGCTCGCGACGAAATTTTCTCCCCGGCCCAAACCGATCACAAGCGGGTTGGACCTTTTATACGCGATCAGGGTGTCCGGATCGTCTTTCGAGAAAAGGACAAAAGCAAAGAAACCATGCAGCTCAACGACGGCTCGCTTAACGGCATCAAAAAGCTTATGGGATTTTCGGTAATAGGATCCGATGAGATTAACGCCGACTTCGGTATCGGTTTGGGATAAAAAACGTACCTTTTTTTTCTGAAGCGCGCTTTTGATGGCAGCATAGTTCTCGATGATCCCATTATGGACCAAAGCGATCTTCCCTGTGGCATCTACATGAGGATGAGCATTTGCACGGGAGGGCTCGCCATGCGTCGCCCAGCGGGTATGCCCGATCCCGATATGAGCCTCGATCGTGAAATCTCCCAGCTTCTCCTTCAGAACACCCAGCTTCCCTTTTTCTTTAATAAGGCATAGACCGCCTTTTTTCTGGTCCACACACGCGATCCCGGCCGAGTCATAGCCCCGGTATTCGAGCCGCTCAAGTCCTTTGATCAGGACCGGCACCGTGTTTTGATAACCCACATAGCCAATAATGCCGCACATTTCGTTTCGCTCCTCGAGGAACGGTCAACAGGAAACGCTTATTTGCCGTTCAGCGTTACCCGTTCCCCAGTTTTTTGAGTATTATATACAAGGAATAACGTTTTGACAGATGATTTCCTTTTCAATAGTATTAACGCCGAGGGAAAAGTCCATGAACCAAAATCGTCGGAAACATTTTTTTATCAACAAACCTCTTCAAATCCGTTTCATGCTCGCGGTCATCGTTCCTCTTTTCCTGATCAATCTCGTCGCGCTTGCCGGCCTCTATTTTGGGATCTGGAGCAAAGTGCTCGAAACTTTCTCTAATGAACAAACTCTGAACGATCTTGTAACCGCATCCCGGATGGTCGAATATGAGCAGGCTCGTCATCCCGTCGCCTCCCAGGATTTCTCTTCCTTGTCTTTTTTCAAACAGACCGAAAAACTGAGCCTGCGTCAGCGCGAAGTTTTCAAAGGGATCCTTGACGAAACAAACCGCTCGCTCCTTTGGAAGTTTTTACTCCTTCTTTTCTTCCTTGCCTGGGGCACGATTTTCATTTCACATAAAATTGCCGGACCTCTTTTCAGATTCAGCAAAGCTTTCAACGAGGTCGAAAAGGGTGACTATCGATCGCGCGTAAATTTAAGAAAACTGGATGAGGGTCATCCCGTCGCACAGGAATTCAACGAGGCGATGGAAAAAACAGACCATTTGCTCTCTAACCTCAAGGCTTTGGCTCAAGAAAAGGACGCGCCCCAGGCTGTCGCGAAGATCAAAGAAAAACTCTCCACCGTCCAAACCAGCGCTAATGTTTAAACGCCTCACCTGTTTTTTGCTCGCCTTTGCCCTCGCTTTTTCTTTTTCTCTCACCCCGCTCCAAGCTTTTGAACCTTCCCCCGAAGACCGGGAACTTTTAAACAAAATCGAAAAAGACACGCTCCAATACTTCACACGTTTTTCGGATAAAGTGACGGGGCTCACCAAAGATTCTTCTCGCACGGGCTCCCCTTCTTCAGTCGCAGCTACCGGGTTTGCCCTCGCCGCCTACGCGATCGGAGGTTCCCGGGGCTGGATTTCTCAGGACTACGCTTACACTCGGATCCTCACGACGCTCCAAACGCTCCGCCATAAAGCTGCGCACCAAAAAGGTTTTTTTTATCACTTTCTTGATGCCAGGACCGGGGAACGGGTCTGGGGCTCGGAAGCCTCTTCGATCGACACCGCGCTTGCCGTGGCAGGCGCTCTCTTGGCAGCGCGTTATTATCCCGGCACGGAGATCGAAAAACTCGCCCGTGAGATCTATGAACGCGTCAATTGGAAATGGATGATGAACAATTCTGACTTTATCTGTATGGGGTGGACGCCTGAATCGAAATTCCTTCCTTACTACTGGGATTCTTACAATGAGCTCATGATCCTTGTGGCTCTTTCGATCGGGTCTCCCACCTTACCGGTGCCGCCCGGTGCTTGGGAACGGTGGCTACGTCCCGAGGGAGATTACAACGGCCACAAGATCATCTACGCTTCGACCGGCTCTCTCTTCACCTATCAGTTTTCGCACGCCTATATTGATTTCCGGAATTTGGATGACCGTGGAATCAATTTTTTTGAGAATTCGCGCGAAGCCACTTTAGCAAACCGGGAATATTCCATGAGCTTTTCCGGTCAATACAAAGGCTATTCCGAATCTTCGTGGGGTCTTTCCGCTTCCGTCGGTCCGGGCGGCTACAAGGCGTATGGCGGGAAGCCAGGCGGCGGACTTCAGGATGGCACGATCGCCCCTTACGCGACGCTTTCCTCGATCGTTTTCACGCCGGAATTTTCAACCCAGGCCGCGCGGTTTTTCTATGACAGTTATCAAAAAGAACTTTATGGGAACTTTGGGTTCAAGGACGCTTTTAACCTGGATAAAGGTTGGTGGGCCAATGAATATCTCGGCATCGATCAGGGAATCACGTTGCTTATGCTGGAGAATTATCTGAACGGCGAGATCGTGTGGAAGAAATTCATGGGACTTCCGGCCATCATAAAGTGGATCGAGCTTACGGGTCTCGAGCGACGATCCGCTTCAACAGCTAAAAATTAATCCTTTTCTTTCCTCAGCAGCCTGATGGCGAGCTGCATCGCAGCGGCTTCGATGATTTCACGCGTCAGGTAAGTGCCTTTTTTAATTTCTTCTTTGATTTCGCGGACGCGCCCCAGATTGGGCTCCGCTTCGGTGGGGATCAAACGAAGATATTTCCGGACTTCCTCGCGGTCTTTCTGGGTGCTTGTTTTCTCGCTCGGAGCCTGGATCCTGAATTTAGGTCTTTTTTCTGCCACGCTTTGCATTCTTCCTGCCTTTGAACCACTCGCGGCCGCCTTGGGATAAAACAGTTACACGGCTTCCTTCGCTGTGGTTTTCTTTATATCGACGCAGCGTGGCAAAACTTAATCTCTTTATAGAAAATGCTATAAATTTTTTCTGTGTGCTTCTTGCCCTCTCCTAGGCTTCCAGGGTCAAATGTCCGGCGCGACGCATCAGATGCCCGCGCAGCCGAGTCACAACCTTGGTGTGAATCTGGCAAACCCGGGATTCGGAAACATCCAGGATCTCACCGATTTCGCGAAGCGTCAGGTTCTCATAGTAATAAAGCACGATCACAAGCTTCTCTTTTTCAGGAAGTTGGTCGATCGCCTCCGCCAACAGTTCCTTGACCTCGTTCTGATGGACATAGCTGAACTGGTCCGTGATCAGAGAATCCTCGATGGTCTGGAGACGCGAGATGGGCTTATTACCATCATCGTTTTGCCATACCTCATCAAGGGACAGAAAGGTCGTGGAGTTGAGGTCGCTGTAGATCGAGTTCAAATCATCCGTGGAGATCTTCAGAGCCTTGGCCACTTCATCATCGGTAGCAAGACGGCCGTTCTTCTCCTCGAGTTCTTTGCATTTACGATCGATCTCCCGGGCACGCTTACGCAGAAGCCTCGGCGCCCAATCGAGCTTGCGAAGCTCATCCATGATCGAGCCGCGAACACGAGAAACCGCGTAGGTCTCAAACTTGTTTCCCTGGGAAACGTCGTATTTATTGATGGCATCAAAAAGCCCGAGGATGCCATAGCTGACAAGATCGTTAAACTCGACATTCGGGGGCAATCCGATCGCCACACGACCCGCCACGTATTTCACCAGATAAAGATATTTTTTTACGATCTCTTCGCGCAAAGAAAGACTCTTGGTTCTCTTGAACTTCTTCCACATCTTGATCTCATCTTCATGCATGGGGGGTCTCCTTTTTGCCTCGTCTCGCCAAAGAGCCGTTCATTTCGGGCTCTCCTGCTGTTCGAGGATCTTTTTGATTTGGCTCAATGTATAATTCTTAGCTTGCAAAATCTTGATCTGCTCCAAACGATCGAACGCTGATTCATCATAAAGCCGATGCCCTGAAATGGTCCGCCGGGCCTCATGGATGAGCCCCGCAACCGTATAATTATGAAGCGTCTGCCTGGAAAGACTCGTGTACTGCATCACTTCCCCGATCTTGTAGAGTTTTTCGCGTTTCATAGCGCTTCGCTCCTTGTCCCGTCCTTGTGTGAAAGAATTTTTTGCAGGATGGATAAAGCCTTGGGATCCTCGGGCTCAAGCATGAGGATCTTCTCCGCTGTGAATTGGGCCTGTCCCCATTGCCCCTGAGTTGTGAGATCCTCCGCCTCCGTGCGATATTGTTCCAGGCGGTCCGCGATCTCATTTTTATACATCTTATGAATGAAGAGCGTGTCGGCCTTACCTTCCTTGAGCGCCTTCGCCTTGATCTGATCGATCAGTTCCGAGGCAACACTGTTGTCCGCCTCATAAAGAAAAACCTTTTCCGCGGCGAAAAGCGCTAGATCGTACTGATTCGCATTAAAAAGAACGCGACTCCTCTCAAGCCAGGTCTTGATCTGATCTTGCTTGTCGTCCGTGTTCATTTCGTCGATAGCCTGCGGTAGCAGATGTTCCTTCTGCCGCTCAATCTCTTTATCAAGAATATCTGCCATAAGCTTCGCGGCTTCGGAATCTTGAGGATTTTGATCAATGGCTTGCTGGGCAAAAAGGCGGGCGTTGTAGTATTCGTGATTTGCAAAATGCTTTTTGGCCTGATCGAGCGGTTTCTCCTTATTTTCGCCGAAGCCCAAAAAAGCTTCCGCGGAATGTACCGGCGTCAGCATCAGCATCGTCATAGTCATTAGCGTTATCAGTCTCATAGTTTATAAAATGTAAATTACATTTTATACTTTACAATCTATAACTTTCTTTATTTTAGTCAACCCTAAAAATAAAAGTATTTTAATGATCCACAACTAATAGGGCCACCCAGTGATTAAGGATGCTATATATAGACAGTTCGCTGTCATTTTTTTTTAGGAAATAGTCGGAAAAGACGATAATCCAAGCAAAAGAACTTGTAGCGATGGAAAGATTTGGAGGGATAAACGATGACGCTTTATGAGAAATTGTTTGATTTGAAGTACCGGCAGGGCATTCCAACCTATGAGCTCGCGCACCGCTTCCCCGAACATATTGATCGCGTCAATGAGGTCGCTTTGCTGGACATTCCGGAAAACACTTTGAAGGAATTGGTCCCGGAAAAGAAAATCTTGGAGCGATTAATAAGCCTGAAAAAACAGTTCCAAAGAATGACTTGAGGGAGACGGCGCGGGAAAAGGCCTTCGGTTAAAATCTATTCCTTTTTCATTTTGTGCAGAGGGTTGCCATGACTTCGCTTTTTTCTTAATAAATGACCTCCATGACTATCCTAATTTCCGTCAAAACTTTTTATTTATCTTCCATCGTGGTAGTTTGGACGGCCCCTATCTCAACTTCGATTGATATTGGGACAAATTCTCTGCGATTGATAAGAAGCGGGACTACTTTTCGCTGAAAACGCCCATCTTGCGGAATTTCTGATAACGCAATTCCGTCAGGTCTTTTCGCGGGATCTGCTTCAGCTCTTCCAATGTTTCGTTGACGGTCTTACGTAGATTTTCTGCGGCAGCGTTAAAATCACGATGAGCGCCGCCCAGCGGTTCTGGAATCACCCCGTCGATCACGCCAAGCTCAAGCAGATCTTTGCCTGTCAATTTCAGGGCAGTCGCAGCGTCCGGCGCCCGCGTCGGTTCCTTCCACAAGATCGCAGCACAGCCTTCCGGAGAAATGACGGAGTAATAAGCATTCTCCATCACAAAAATCCTGTCTCCGACCCCAATCCCCAAAGCGCCGCCGCTGCCACCTTCGCCGATCACGATGCAGATGATAGGAACTTTAAGATCCCCCATCGCCCTGAGATTGTAGGCAATGGCTTCGGCCTGGCCGCGCTCTTCGGCGCCGATACCCGGATAAGCGCCCGGGGTGTCAATGAAGCACAGGATCGGAAGATTGTGCTTCTCCGCAAGCTCCATGACACGCATAGCCTTGCGATAACCCTCCGGATGGGCACTTCCAAAGCTGCGCATCAGATTCTCTTTGGTATCACGCCCTTTCTGATGGCCAATGATGCAGACCGGCTCTTTGCCACCCCATTTCGCGATACCTGTCACAATGGCCCGGTCATCGCTAAAGTGGCGGTCTCCGTGGATCTCAAGAAAATCAGTAGTTAAATAGTTCACGTAATCCAGTGTGTAGGGACGAAGGGGATGTCGCGCAACCTGCACGCGCTGCCAGGGCGTCAGATGATCGAAGATGTCCTGGATGGCTTTCTCAAGCTTTTTCTCCGCGCTTTTGATCTCGCCAGAAAGATCGATGCCATCGTGATTGATCTTGCGAAGCTCGTTAATCTTTCTTTCCATCTCCACGACAGGCCTCTCAAAGGGAAGGCAGGCATCAAAGATATCTCGCGTACCGAGCTTGATCCTCTCCCGGACCTCGACCGGCGCGACGACCTCTTTAGGACTGGATTTTTTCTTTTTCGTTTTTTTAGACATAGCGATAAATGCTTCCGAAATTAATCTTCAATGATGACCTTCGTGCCGACCGGTACAATGCTATAAAGTTCTTCGACCTCTTCGTTCAGCATGCGGATACAGCCTTCGGAGGCCTGGGTACCGATACTCTTAGGCTCGATCGTACCGTGAATCCCATAAGCGGGCTTATCCAATCCCATCCAGCGCGTCCCAAGGGCGTTCTCTGGGCTGCCCGGAGGAAGGATCGCCCCTGTCTTGAACCAGGTCGGGTGAACAAGTTTGTCCGTGATCTTAAATTCGCCCACCGGAGTACAATTCTTTTTACCTGTCGCGACAGAATATTTTTTTACCGCCTCGTCATTCGAGTAAAGGACCAGCACGTTCTTGGATTTATCGATCCGGATTGAAAAAGGCGCCGTGTGGATCTTGAGCTTCATTCTGGGATAGATGTTATCGCTCTTAAGATCATTGATCTTTTTAATGAGATCCACGGTCGTATGATTCTTCCGCGCAAGTACATAAAGACTGTCGCCGGGTTTCACCGTATAGGCTATGCTGCCAGAAGTTATTTCTTTGGAAAACAGTTCCTTCCAGCACCGCTGCATTTCTGCCGGGTTTAACGCTGAAGAAACTTCTGCTTTTTTCGGGATTTCAGCCGCTTTTTTCTCGGGAAGCACCACGGAAGAAGCTTTCGGAGAGAAGACTTCCACCGGGACGGGTTCTGCTTTTACGACAGAGACCACGCCTTCCCTCTTTTCGACATTGGAAACAGTGGCGACGGGTGCGCCTTGAGTCTCACTGGCGACGAAATCATCTTTTTTAAGCGTGTCTTGCATGTCTTTTTTTGGTTCCCCTGTCGGCGAGTTTGGCGGAGTTTCCAGCGTAGCGAGCGTCTTGTCCGTTACATTTTCAGCCGTAGTCTCTGCGGCAAAGCCCGCGACCGCCATGAAAACCAACGCTGCCACCCCAACACTCCCGAGGATACTTTTTTTCATATTGCTCCTTTCACCAGCAAAAAAGAAAAGCCATGGCGATCCCTAAAGCGGCTCCGGCAAGCACCTCAAACGGCGTATGGCCGAGAAGTTCTTTCAGGCGTTTTTCAGGAACGGCGCCTTTCGCGTAAAATTCATCCACAATTTCATTTAAGATCTTACCTTGCCACCCCAGGTGCCGGCGAACTCCCGCCGCATCGAACATAGTAATAAGACACAGGATCAACCCCATCAGAAACGGGATACTCTTAAAACCATAATAAAGTCCCACCACCGTCGCGAGACTTGCCACCGTCGCGGAGTGCGCGCTCGGCATTCCCCCTGTGTCAAAAAGCCAGCGAACATCGAATTTTTTTTTGCTCGCCCCGCCCAGGATCACTTTGAGGGCTTGGGCCACAAACCAGCTTAAAAAGACAGCGGCGAAAGCTTTTTCACTGTGAAATGGGGGATTCGGAATTACGATCATAGATCCTTTGGGAAAGACGGAAAAAGCGTTGACGCCTTTCTTATTTATGTTATATTAACATAAATAATATGATTTTATAATATTTCTCCTCATTGCCGTTCCCGATGAGTGCGTTATTATAAGTTTAGGCCATTTAAAAAGCAAGTTTGTTTCTTGCTCTGTGACCCATTGATTTTAAAGGTTCGCCGTACTGTCCTTGTCCTTATTTCGTTTCTTAAACAGCTGAGAAGTAGTGCTCTAATTTCTAAAAAGCGGAAAGTGATAAGAATGAGTCTGTACCGTTACCCATAAATTAAATTGACCTAGCCCCCGAAAACTGAGCCAGTTGTTGTGATAGACTTCTGGCAACAGAAAGGGGCAAAAAGATGGCGAGAAAAAGGCTTCAACCCGAGGAGATCATTCTTAAATTACGAGAGGTCGAGATCCAG
>CAIOAT010000049.1 GCA_903856085.1 Candidatus Omnitrophota bacterium
CTTTCCCTTGCTGGATCTCGACCTCTCGTAATTTAAGAATGATCTCCTCGGGTTGAAGCCTTTTTCTCGCCATCTTTTTGCCCCTTTCTGTTGCCAGAAGTCTATCACAACAACTGGCTCAGTTTTCGGGGGCTAGGTCAATCCTCCTTCAAGGAATCCTATGTATCCCAAACCTATCTCAAAGGCGACGCAGTGAAAGCGGAGTCCAAAGACGGCGTGGTCACCTTGTCAGGGACAGTCGATCAGCAATCTCACAAAGGTTTGGCCGAGGAAACCGCCGCGAATCTTCCTGGCGTCACAAAAGTGGATAATCGCCTGGAACTTAATGTGCAACCCACTCCTGAAAAGAACAATGAGTGGCTCGCGATGAACATCAAGGCCGCACTGCTCTTTCACCGTAATGTAAGCCTTTCGAATACTAAGGTTTATGTTGAAGAAGGTATTGTCACCTTGCGCGGAGAAGCTGCCAGTGAAGCTCAAAAAGAGCTGACGGCTGAATACGCAAATATTGAGGGTGTTCGGGAGATCAAAAATGAAATGACGGTCTCAAAGGCTCCCAAAAATACCGATCAAACGATACAAGAAAAGATCGATGATGCTTCCATCACCGCCCAGGTCAAGATAGCGCTCTTAACCCACCGTTCGACAAGCGCCCTCAAGACTTCGGTCGCGACGAAGGAAGGAATCGTCACACTAAGCGGTAAAGCCAAGAATGCCGCGGAAAAAGATTTGGTCGCAAAACTCGTGAATGACATTCATGGAGTGAACAGCGTGGTTAACAACATGACGTTAGAAGGATAATCGAATAAATCGATATCGCGCTGCGGGCTGTGCAACCCATGGCGGCCCGCAGCCGTTCCGATACCTTTCAATTTTCACGTAGCAGCACCTGACTCTTTTTCATTTCAAAAACAAAGTTAATCAGTACCGTCCAACGATTGAGGAGAATTCAATGTTATACACAATTGCTCTAGTACTGCTGGTTCTATGGGCGCTGGGTCTGGTGAGTAGCTACACCCTGGGGGGATTTATTCACATCCTGCTCGTCGTTGCGTTGATCGTGGTAGTACTCAGAATCCTTCAGGGACGCTAAATTCTGGCTGACCTATACCGCCATTTCAAAAATTTTACCGGATTAGACCAAGCAAAGGGCCCTCTGGCGGCTTTTCCTCCCCAAAAAAACCCCGCGTAATCTGCCATTCACCAGAGATACTGGATGAGATTCTCCCCCATTCACCGATTGCGTGGTGAATGGACCGTTTTGGCGCAGAGCTGTGTACCGGTAACGCCAATAATCACATTCACCCAGAGGCTTTTTGGAGATATCCGGCGGATCATGGGCCTATCTTGGGGGTATGAGCTGCGGGATAATACGGAATTCCGGGAAGTTCACGGGGAAAATCTATCTCTGTGAACAGAGCGGATTACTTCTTCTCGGATGCGTAGATGCTCTTCCAATCGTCTTTCATGCTCACGACCGTCCAGCCCTTAGCCAAAGCTTCGTCGAGACCTTTGTCGAAGTGGCCCACGTCCGACTCGCGGTCATAAGCCCACTCCCGTTTGGCATCGGTATGGTGAACATAAAGACAAAAACGGGGGCCGCTGCCGGCGGAAGTCCATTGCATCATTTGCAGGTCGCCGTCGGAATTGCCGAACGAAGCGATCGGACGACGGCCGATCCGGGACTGGATGCCGATGGGTTTCCCGTCACTGTTGTCAATGAAGTCCAACTCCGGCACGTAGATCAGTATGGGCTTACCGTCGCGAAATTCAAACTTCGTCTTGATACTACTTCCGACGACTTGTTCGGGCGGAATGCCATAGACTTTTTCGGACCAAGGACGCATGAAATCGACGCCGCCGCCGGAAACAATATAGGTCTTGAATCCGTTGGCACGTAGGTAGGCGAGCAGTTCGAGCATGGGCTGGTATACCATCTCTGTATACAACCGCTGGGTCCGGGGATGTCTCGCGGCTGTCATCCAATCCGTCACGACTTTTCCAAATTCATCGGGGGTCATTCCCGACTGCGTAGCCATGAACATTCCCAGGAATGCCTTATCGCCGCCGGCCAAAGCGCCCTTCGAGTCGCCTTTGAGGACAGAAGCAAAAGGCTCCTTGCTTTTCCACTCTGGATGTTGGGGCGCGAGGGCTTTGATGCGGTCAAAGGCAAAGGTGTACTGGAAATAGATCGGCTGTTCCGCCCAAAGCGTGCCGTCGTTGTCGAAGGTGGCAATACGCTCGGCAGGCGGCACAAAGTCAGGAGAACCTTCCTTGGTCACTTCCTCGACGAAAGTAACGATGGCCTTCTTCGGCGCGGTGTCATTCCAGGATGGCAATGGATCGGAGGCGAAGGCTGTGTTCGCGAACAGCAGCAGAGCGAGCAGGCTCTTTATAAATAAACTTTTCACAAATAGGTCCTTTTTTGAATTAAATCAGTCCTGTTCTCATTATCTGCGAGCCGATGTGCCGTAATTCTGTAGTTTCGCCTGCATTTCGGGGCTCAATTTCTTCACAAGCTCCGCATTGTAAGAACCTGTCGGCATGGGTTTGATGGTGGGATCTTGAGTCGGATTCAACTTAGTTACAGCATCCCAAGTCCCGATTATCTGCTCTGTCGCAATCGCATATTGACGCGATATCGCAGCAGGCGTCCCCTCTTTGACAGCCGGATCGACATCGGTCGTAACGATTGAAAGGGTCTTGTCGCTATTGAGGTAGATCTCAAATGTGCGAAATTGCTGAGGGAAATCCCTCAACGAGGAGGTCTGCACCTGCCAGAAGCCTTTTTCAGGAGCGTTGACCGGATCCGGCGATATAAACGCGTTAACGGTATTTACATGACGATGCCCTGTGATCCACATGATGAGATTCGGATGGCTTTGAAGTTCCGCGATCAGATCCGGCAGGGTCACCGCATTTTGAGGGTCGGTCCACCAACCCATTTCGGAATTAGGCGCCGTCACTTCGACATTGATCGGTACGTGCGCAGCAACGATCATAAGCTGACCGGCAGCATCCCCCGCCGCAAGTTCTTTTTTAAGCCAATTCCAACGTTCTGTGTCTAGAAAGCCGTGCCCGTGGACATCGGGAGAGCCATCGTCTTCCCTTTGAGTATCGTCGAGCACGATCACTTTGAGCGGCAGAGTCGCTTTCGGCACAAAGCTATAGCATGCAAAACCCTTGCTAGCATCGGCCAAATTAAACCCATGGCCGACAGGATTGGAAGAGGTTGTAAAAAATTCCTTTATCCACTCTGTTCTCAAAAGTGAACGGCGGCCCGGATCGGCGACAACCTTCGGAGGACTCTTGAAGTTTGCGACAGGTCCCGCATCGATAATGTTACCGTAAGGAGTCGAGCCATCGAGTACGCCCATATAGTAATCATGGTTGTTTATCAGGGCAGGGTTTTTGAGGATATCTCCCGTGGCGAAGACTTCATCGGTAATGTAGGACTGCCGGAGGTCCTTCCGAAGGCCATGGTCCACGGGAATCGAACCGATCCAGAAATGATCGTGGTTGCCGAGAGCCTGATACCAAGGGATTGTCTTATCAAGCCCTGCCGCCTTGTAAGGTTTCTGATAATCGATAGTGCCGGCTCCGAGATGAGCGCCGGAACTTGGGGTGATGACCTTGCCGTCGAGGACATCGATATACCACCGGAGTTCGTTCTGCTGAGTGTTGTTGCAGGTATCACCCAGAGAAATGCCGAAATCAAACGGCTTTTGTTTGTGAAGGGCATTGATCGTTTGGACGGCCGCGTCGAGAACATGAGTGGTATACAGCATGATCCCTGAATAGAGCGAAGCGCCAACGGGTAATGTTTCGTGCAGGCGTTGAAGATAGATCAACTGATTCGGGGATTCTTTGTCGGTGATATGAATATCGGATATGGTAAAGAAATTTAAAAGTTTAGATTTTTTTGTGACTGAGGCACCATCGTAAGCACCTCCCATAAGATCGATCCGTTTTTCGCAAAGGAGAGGTCCTCCCATCGTCCATTGGCCATAGCCATATTGTTTATATTTTGAAACCTCATCAAGATGGATCTTCGCTGAAGGTATCGGGCCGGGCACGACCGTTTTCTGGAGCGTCGTAAAAACATTGGAAGCAATCGGGTATTCTTCGAGTTGATTTTGCTGCTTAACAGCGCTTCCTGAGCACCCCGCTGAGGAGAGGATCATAATACTCATTAAAAAAACCAAACAGAAGCTCTTGAATTCACAAAATCGTTTCATAAAACCCTCTTCCCCTTAATCTTATCCGCCTCAGAAGTCGCACCCATTCCCACGAGAGCACAGCCGGATATCAAATCGATCTTTTGCATTATATCTTGTTCTATCCTTTCCACCATACCGAAAGGGCAAGAATTAATGATGAGATGTGGAAACTTCCCTAAACGAGAGATAACCTCCTCCTGAAATGCCAAAAACACAAGAATTCCAGAGAAAATAATGCGAGGACTCAGTTCGTAGAGATAAGGATAAGTGGCGTCCCCAAGGGGATTTGAACCCCTGTTACCAGGATGAAAACCTGGTGTCCTAGGCCGACCTAGACGATGGGGACGCGAAAGTCAACGGAGGCAGAATTATACTGTTTTTCGCAGAAAATCCAAGAGGATTAAGCAGCTCAAGCAGATTGTTTGACGGACTGAAAACCCTCGATCGCATTCATAAGAGCTGTCGTGAGTTCCTGGAAGTGTGTCGCAATATTCCTGGGCGAGCCTTTTGAGATCTTCGGGTCAAGAGCCGCATACAGCGCTTCCGAGATCTCCGCAGCAAGGATCTTCATATTCTCCTGAGCTTCCGGACTGTTATACCAAAGCGTTGCCCGATCCGTTCCGGGAAGATCCTTCTTCTCCCCTGCTAGCAAAACATCCTCCCGAACGCCGGGCTCTTTAAGAGATCTGAATAAACTCCCCTCAGATCCGGCGGCGCCAAAGATACGAAACTGCCCCTCAGCGATTGTGATCCCATTACGCGCGGCTCTGTCGAGGAACTTCTGCTCAAGCCCCTTGGGAGCTGCTCCCTGCACGTTCAAATAAAGCTTCGTATTAAGCGCCACCGCAAAAGCCAGAAGGATGGGCGCAAACTCTGCCAAGGCTTCAAGCTTTGCTTGCGTAAGCAGAGGAAGTGCCACATGGACCCCACGTTCCTCCAATGTGGAATCTTTCGCGCCCGTGACCTTGAAACGCTCCAAGGACGCGATCACCTTCTGCAACGCTTCATTATCGATCCGGCCTTCCGCGCTCTGTTGCGCTCTAAAAGCCTCAAGCAACTTCATCGCGATCCAAAGCCTGGCTTTTATCAGATTCTCTTCCGTCACACCCTCCTTAAGACCTGCCGCGATCCCTTCCGCCGAAAAAGCTCCCACGGCTTCGGCCGCTTCGACAACAGGAATTTGAATAGCCTCGGACAAAAGACCCGCCACAGGCTTGAAATCAATTTTCCCAAGCACCGTTTGGATCGTCCGGGTAGCGCCCTGCCCAAGATCCAGCACACGAATCTCCGCCCGGGGAAACGCACCGGATCCATCCTGCTTTGCAGGAGGATTGAAACGGAAGGATTTTGGGACCGCAACAAGAAGTACTTGACTACGGAACTGCGTGTTGTATTCAGGATAATCCGTAGGTTTTTTCAAAGTCTGAACGTCAAATCCAGCTTCCCGGATCTCTCTGATAATCCTGGCGTCGATTCCTTCCGTCACATCCGTTTCTTCGATTGTCACCAAAAGGAGTCCGGAGGGCTTTAAAAGTTCCTTTGCACGGCGGGCGAGTTCCCCGGGAGCTGTTTCAATATGATTAATGGTGACGATATCGAAAGTGTTTTCTCCTAAAGAACGGAATTCTTCAGGGAATTGAGCGTTCGCATGAACAATGCTGCCCCGAATACCTGCTGGCGCTTTATCGATAATGCTTTGTAACGGTTCTGTCCCGATCGCAGTATTGACCCGATAGCCCATGCGTTCTAAAAACGTTTTGAACTCCGGAATAAAATTCCCCATACCTGTATCAAGATCAGCAGAGGCTAAAACTGAGCCCACCGAAAATTTTTCCTTCAAAATATCCGCCAAGGATCCCCTCATCTCGGGGCGTCCCCCAATTCCACTCGGGGTAACCTTTGCGATCCGTTCAACCTCGCGTTGAACACTTTCTTGTGAAAGAATCCGCTCCACACCAATTCCAGGTTTGAAACCTCGTCTTTTTGCAAACGCTTGAGAACCTGGAGTCATCGCATTAAAACGAATACCGCCCGTCACCCTCAGGTCAGGATTATTGGCCATGGAAATGAGCGTATCCATCAGAAGATCCGCAACTCCCTTGATCCGGCCATCACTTCCGATATTTTTGTAATAGATCTCGATCTGCGGGACCGCGAGATGAAAGGTGTATTTCAGCCTCTTAACGTCAAAACTCTCCGGATCGCCGTCAAACCCGACAAAACCTTCCAGTCTTTCCTGCTTCCCAACCCGGGAAACCACGCCAATGGCAACATCGGAAATGTAACCGAAATATGGAAACTGTTGTTTGGTAATCTCCCGGCTGTCGCCCTTCGCTTCGCGGGCCCGGAGCCACATTTCATCCGACTGAAGCTCCGCCTTCCATTCACCGAGAAAATGGATATCTTCCTTGGGGTCCAGTTTCTGGATAAAAAATGCGCGGCCCTCCCGCTGACTGTCCCTCAAAACTTTCTCGCCGAAATACGCCTTCACCTCACCGTCCGTTAACCGGACGGGTGTTCCGAATTTGTCCGCAACATAATTTTTGATGGTATCCAGTCCCAAAGTCTCCACGGCGGAAGTCCCCACGGGCAAGCGCGCCTCGGAACGAGTTTCCAGAGGGATCGCGGATAAAAGCTTCTTTCCGCCAAGAAGATCATTATCGAATTGGACGAGATCCAACGAGTCGACCTGATATTCAAAAAATGTCACGTTTTTATAAGCGTCGAATATCTCCTGCAACTCCTGAGCCTCCGCCGAACTGAGATCATCCTTCAACTGAAGAAGCGGTACCGCAAAAACCTTCCCGTCGAAAGTATTTAAAAGGTTCCGCATGTCTGAAAATTTGTTCTGGGAAACTACGGAGTTGAGCTCAGGATAGATCCTCAAAAAAAGCCTGGCGCCAATTTTATCCAGAGTCCAAAGTCCTTTAGCGCGGATCATGACGGGCGACTGGTCCTTCAGCTGGCTCTGGACCCAAGGAACAAGCCCGGGAGACCCGGCTGGACGCTTCTCGAGCGCCCCGGCTACCGTCAAATGAATCGCGTCCTCATCTTGCAAAACGATCTTTCCATTGAGAAATCCCTTTGAACTCTTGATTTGGCCAAGCAACCGTCGATACTCGGTGCTTTGAGATAGCATCTGCTTTGGAATTTCGTGGATGAGAGAAATCCTCGTACCCTTGGCAATATCAGCTGCAGCATCAGTCACGTAAGGTTCCTGCCGAAGTAACGGATGCGAAGGATTCACAAGCCTTAAAAAACGGGCCGCATAGGCCGGTAACTTGACCGTAAACTTATCCGAGGTGATCGGGATCTGCTGCTCATCATATTTTAATTCCCGGTCATCCGAAAACCTTCGCACTTCGAAGCGCGCTGAAGAAGGTGCCGGTGGCAGCTGCAGGAATTCTCTTACATCTGCCCGGGAAAGGAGCGGAACATCGCGACCGTCCAGCAAGAGATTAAGACCCGCCCCAGAAGACCGGAGGTAGATCCTTATGAAAGGAAATTCCATCGATATGGGAGCCTCGATATTACTCTTTACGGAGAAACGGACTCCGTAAGCCCCCGATTTCGAAGCGGGAATAAGCGATGGCGGAAATATCAGCGTTCCATTTCCGGAAGCCTTGTCATCCATCACCAGCAGGACCTTTTGCGCCCGATCCGTCATGAGACGGCGAAGGATCTGAAAAACCTCCGACTTTTTTGCCAGGGCTTCGACACGAGCCGGAGCTGCCGTTTCGCCCACAATGCCCATATTGCCGTTCTGCATGAGCCACAGCGTCCGTGGAGCTCCCTGCTCACGCGACCTTCTCAACTCGACGTACAGAACCCTCGCTTCAACGAGATGGTCCAGGATCTCAGGGAGAGAAACCGCAAGGGACGGTTGCTCACTGGCTTGTTTCCAGAACGCAAGCGCACCTGCTGTGGACTCTTTACGAATGGCCTCGGGACTTTTGCCAATGTTGTCCGCCAAGAAGACGTAGCCATCTTTCGCACGAGGTCTTATCTCACGCAGGGAGACTTTGATCTTCTTGTTACGGTTTGCAAGGAAAAAAGCTGTGGCAGTCTTCGGATCACGCAGCCGGAGAAGTCCCTTAAGCTGGAGCCCTTCATGCTCGAAAACAACCGTGATTGCATTCTCGGTCTCCATCATAACGAGCCCACGAACCGTAACCTCGGTCCCCTCCAGCACATTCACAAGTTTTTCCAGAGTTTTAAATGCCTTGGAATCCGGTCCCGTTCGCGCCTCGGAACGGCGGGTGTAGACATGAATGCGTTTAAAAACAGTAGCGGCCGCTGGATTAAAATCAATCACGCGGTCATCAAAAATCCCTCCGCTTTGTCTCAGAGGTTCCAACAACTGCTCCGGACCGTACTCCACCACCTTGCCGCCTGACTTCAGATGAGCCACAATCGTTTGCGCCAGGATTTCAACATTACTTGTGCCGGATGAATAGTAGTAGATCACGTCCGCATCCTTAAAATGCCCGACAGATTCCTCCGAGCGGAAATTACCCGGGTAAAGCTGAATTTGACCTTTTCCGACATACCCTTGGCTTTCGGCGACGGCGAGAAGCTTTTGACTGGCCTCAAATAATTCCGGATCCATCTCAATGCCCGTAAATTTTGACTGCGGGTAGGCGTGAGCAAGCATGATCAGAAAAACACCGTCCCCGTGTCCCGCATCAAGCACCGTTTGGGTTTTGTCTTGAGCGATCGGGAAGGCCTTAATGATCTCGACCATATCTTTAAGCGCGGTCCTTACAAAAAATCCCTCTCCCTTTCCGGTTTCCTTCATCGGGAAAGGACGGAATTCGAGACCTGCATCACGGTAAAGTTTTCTCACCACATCTTCGATCGGAGAAGACCTCACCTCAGAACGGAGCGGCGCTTCACGGGCGGCCTGCTGCACCGCCTCTGAAAATTCAATGGCTTTTTTGACAGGTTCCTCCGCCTGAGTGATGGCCGCATTCACCAGCACCGCATTAAACCCCATCTGCATGGCCACCCGGGCATCTTCCGGTGATCCAATGCCGCACTCCGCGATCAACTGGATGCCTGGCCGCATTTCCCTTGCCCATGCCATCACCTGCAGGATCTGTGCTTTTTCCTCAGGCGTCCCGAGGCCTTTGCCCGAACCCGGTTTCGTCCCTTCGATCCGGAGAGCCAGGACCTGATCGTATTGGAGCAATTCCTGAAGCATCTCACGCGTGATGCCCTTTCCAATGAGAGGAAGCAATTTAAGATTCTTGTTCATCTCAACAAAGCGCTTGATAACGTTTAAGATCTCGTCATTTCGGGTCATCAACCCTTTATCCCGAACCTCGATCTTCAGAAAGGGCGTCTTGAACCAACGGATCCCGAAGGCCGCCAGTTGGATCGCTTCGTCTGCGGTCTGAGCCTTGCTTGTATTGATGATGGTAAGAAAATTTCGCGTCTCACCGAGAGCCGCCAGCTTTTCTTGAGTTCCCTGAATGTAAGGAAGCCGCAGGAATTCAGGAAGCGTACGGATGTCCCCGTCCTTGCCCAGTTTCGAACGGCCTGCGTCTTTCTCGAAAGTCGCGCTTCTCAGTATTTGTTCGGCCTTTTCAACGGGCATTACTCTTCGAACCTGATCGATCTCTCCGGGAAGAAAGATAAAAACCTGCGTCCCCGATCGCACGGCAAGATCACTGGAAGCCTCTGCCGAAAGTATCCTGTAGCACAATTCACCGGACTCCCCATCAATGTGCGTCACGGCCGTTGGAGCGAGCAGGGGAAATAGATCGAGCCCATCGAGGACAAATCGTCCCTGATGCTGATCCATAACTGCAGCTCTCATCACATCAAGTGCCCTTGTCTCCGCACGAACGAGATCACCAGAAAGGGTTGTCTGGCCCCCCTTCGGTTCTTGAAGATATTTAATGAAGCCTTCTAACTGAGGCAGGGACTCTATATACGGCTTGCGAGAAAGCGCAACCAAGCGATCTTTCGCCGAGGCCGGCGCATGATCGCCGAGCATTTGCAGAATCACAATAAGTTCTTCACCCAACCGCCTAAGCCCCTCATTCGAAGGGAACTCCAGATCATAAGTCCCCATTAGCCTTTGAATGTCTGCGCCGGCACTAGCGACGTTCTTGGCACCCCCTAAAGAAAGTTTGTCATAGATCGCCTTGAGCTCATTGCCGATATCTGCCTCCGAAAAACCGGGTCTTCCCTTGTCCAAGGCCCGGTCTTGAAGGAGCTGCCGGGACTCGGCGCGAATATCGGGATTATGAGCGTCCTTGGCTCCACCGGGCCGAACCAAGGAAACCCCAAACGGCATCGGAACGAATTGATCCGTTTTTCCATTCGCGATTTCATAAGAAGCAGCCAGCGTAGCCTGCATATATTGATAAAAAAACTTTTTATCCTCTTCATTTTCAAAGAAGAGAAGCACCTTTGTATTCGCTCGATCTTTCCGCATCCAAACCACGGGGTGTTCCAAAACCGCGGGCTTAAAATCATAATCCCGTGCCAGAATCTCCGAAACAGCAGGGTTTATCATAAGCTCATGCGTGGATCGGACTTCCGGAAAACGATCAAAAAATAATTTAAGCAGAGGCGCTAAAAACCCCTTTCCGGTGATATCCCGATTTGAAGGATTGATATAAACCCCACGGAATTTCCCCTGAATGCTGTAAGCCATAAGATCCGGCGCGAAGGGTATCCCTTGGGCCGGAGGATTAGTCTGTCTTAAAATGATCCGCTTTAAATCGTCATCCTTATTAACAACAGAAGTAACATTAAACGTAATTTGACGCCCTTCATTCGTTTGCCAAGTAACTTCGCCTAGGGCTTCTTCCCGCGCCGGGATGTGGAAGGAAACAGGTGCTGGGGGTATTCCAACGTTCCCTGACCTACCTGTTTTTACCATAGGCCAAGAAGAGACCTGCGCTGAACCTTCTGAAGTATGCGCTCGAACAAATGCCTGAAACACTTCCTCGTTCGCAACCACCGGATCGATCTGCACAAAATCCCCGCTCGGAGTCCGTATGACATCCGTGGTTAGGGTAAGTCCCACGCTCATAAGTTTCTTGAATAACTCCTGGATTCCTGGAAACCCAAAAAGCTTGATGATGTCAGGTATCGATTCTCCCACCACATATTGCATGGCGTATCCCATAATAAGACCGTCCTGATCCCTGAGCACCCCGTAAAGTTTCGGCCCGACACCCAGAATCGAAAGGACCTGAACAGCGGACAACTCCTCCTTGTAACGAAGGTCCAAAACAGACTTGGTCTCTTTGGAAGAATCACGTGTTATCCCAAGCGCACGTGTCCCGGGCATTCGGAACAATTTGATAACGGCGGGAATGTTCTTCCCATCTTTTCCGACAGGAAGCGGTCCCAAAAGAACCATGACCGATCCATAATTGCCTTCTCCTAAAACAGGGAAAGACTCTAAGGGATGGGCAGGCGTCAGAACCGGCAGTGCCGTCAGATTCGTCACAACAAGGCCGTTCTTATCCTCGGGGCGGACGCTTTTCATGAACCATCCTTCCTCCTCCCTCGCAATACGATTAAATGAAAGCACGCCATCGCGGCCACTTCCGATCCCGAAAGAATCGAGGAAAGCCATCACCTCTTTTTTCGAATCGCTAGCGCGCACTTCGAAGCGTGGAATCATCTCAAAGAGAGCATCCGCTTGATCAGCAAGTTCCGGATCGCTTTTGACACGCCTGTTGAGCTCCCGGAAAATGAGCCAATCCTTCGCGCTTCTTTCCAAAAGCGTAAAATCCTCTCCTGCTAATTTAGCCTTCATTTCGGTATCATCGATCAACTGCATATAGGTATTCAGCTGCACAAAAAGATTCCGGTCCACATCGCCCTCATAAGATTCAGGGTCACTGAAAAAAGAGGATGGCATTTTATTCAGGTATTCGCCATCCCTGAGACCTTTGAGAGCCCGGAAATATTCCTTGATAAGAGCCTCGATTTCCCAGCCTTTCACTTCGGAAGCAAACCGGCTTATTCCCGCGATAACCGATGCCCCCGGATTATCCGTTTGCTGGGCCAATTCATGGACCTTTTCGAAAAGAACCGTATAACGGTCAAAACCCGCCCTTTGGCGCGCCTCCCTCTCTAATTGATCCTGTCCCCGCAAAGCCTCCTCTTCCACATTTAAAGGCGTCGTGACCCCGATTTTTTTCTCGGAACGGCCGGACGCACGGTCCAGCGCGCTTCGATAAGCTACTTTCAATTGCTCTTCTGCCTCTTGAAGACGCGCGAGCACCAGTTCGCTATAAACATCTTCCTCGGGCACACTCTTTCGTATTTCATTCAAAGTCGCAAGCGGCGTCTTCATACTCTCCCGCAATTCATTGAAACCCAAGGTCGCTGCCATCGCCTTGAAGGCCTCTCCCTCGTATTTCACAACTTCTGGTTTGTGGCGTTCAGACCCGTAAGCAGGCGTCGATGCGGTAAAGAACATCCTAGGAGATCTTGGAGAAAAGAATAAACTGCCCTTGGGATTTTCAGGATTGAGTTCATCATAAAGAGCCTGCAACATGTCCGTAGCTTCCCCTAGATACAGAAAAACTTCATCTCCAGGCACAGCTTTTCCCTTTTCCTCTATTCTGTAAAAATTAAACACAATTAACGCATTTAAAAAAATATGCCCTAGAAGCTCTGCGAACTTCATCGAATCGGCGGGAGTAATCTCCGGCTTTGTGGAAATGATTGTCCCCACAAACTCTTCTGGAACTTCACCTGTTTCAGAAACAACACCCTGCGCCGGGATCCTCAGTTCGGAGCGGGGTTTTGATGTTACAACGGGAACGACCGCCGGCAACCGCTTGCGGGCGATCAGAACATACGGCGGCGATTTCCGATCATACCTGGAAATTCCCGCAGTTCCGCTGTCAACGAACGTCGCCTCAGTGATACCGTTTGTCTTTTTCCAGGCAGCCAGTTCCTCCATCATTGCTTTCGCCCGCAACCTTCCCGTAATGCCAAAAGGTTCCTGGCCCACAAAAAGCTTGGTGTAAACATTGCCTTTGGCGTCCACCCCGATCACACTCGCCTTGCCATGGAAAAGCGCCCGGTACCATTCCCTTACGTTTTCATTAATCTGACCGCCAGGTTTCACCGCGAAAGGGCCGGCCTGAAACGCGAATATTTCCTGGCCGGTGGTGCGATAGGTTTGATTGTCGTAGAACCGCAGCCTCCCGGAGCGATCGACGACTCCGATCACCTTAGCCATGGCACTGCCGAAATTATTGGGATTGCGGGAACTGACCTCTACGCGCTTCCCATTCACATTGGCGATCACCCATCCTGACGGGATCTTCTGATCCTTATCATTCACACGGTAAGGATTGATCGTCGAAGCAAAAATGAGCCCGCTCTTGGGATTGCGAATGGCGTTGATGAGACTATCGCTGACCGGCACTACTTCAAGCTGATAGTCCGCCGGTGCGAATTTCTTTTCGCCTGCCTTCTCTCTCTGCTCCGCAAGGATTTCACTAATCCCTCCCAACAACGCAATCCCCGCAAAAGCTAAAAGTCCCCTTTGAATGGCCACACGACGACT
Organism: Candidatus Omnitrophota bacterium; assembly: GCA_903856085.1. Lineage (GTDB taxonomy): Bacteria > Omnitrophota > Omnitrophia > Omnitrophales > Aquincolibacteriaceae > Aquincolibacterium > Aquincolibacterium lacustre. The sequence continues at coordinate 13,774 of CAIOAT010000049.1, forward strand.
GATGCCTTCTTTCGTCCTCACTTCGGAACGGCGCGAGCTCAAAATCCCTGAGGCGAGTTCCATGACCCCCGATTTTAAAATCGGCACCAGTGGTCTCGATTCCGCACGCGGAGGTATTTTAAAAACTTTTTCACCGTTATCCTCAATCATCGCGAGCTCTTGAAAGTACCGGCGAATCAAAACCTCGGGACCCTTCACGACGAATTTCAAAACAGAACCCGGGCCTGCGGCGAGCGCCAAAAGTCCCATGATCTTTTTTCCATTGACCCGCTCACCATCTTTCTCGACCTCGATTTCAAGTTCCGGGAACCGATCTCCAACCTTTTTGATCAAAGTCGAAGGTTGCGCATGAATCCCGAGTTTATTGAGGACCGTACTTTCACGCTCTTCCTGCACACGCGTTTCGGAACGTTCAGCTATTTTTATCACCACGGCAGCTTCCATAACACCGGCGGTAAAACCTGGCGGTAAAACCTTCGACTCTGATTGAACCTGACGAAAAATGTCTTCATTCCCATCCTTCGCCGTAGCAAGCAACTCAGTGAAAAAATTCTGAATAGATCGTTGATCCGGCCCCTCAACCACGAACTTCATTGTGGAACCCGGAGCTGCCGCTAACCGCATGATCGACATGAAGAGTGTTTGGTTGTTGGGGAATGTGGCTCGAACTTCGCCGTTCTCATTCTCAACTCGGATCATGAGATTTTGGTGGTTCTTGATGGTTTTCACAATCAGCTCCGTGGGAACCGCGTGAATCCCGCGTTTACTCACGATTAAGAATTCCCGCCATTCATGCGCACGCATTTCAGATCGCTGAGACGGCATAAAAAGCTTGATGGGGCCTTCGCTATCCCCTTGCTCTCCGACAACCTCGGCCTGAATCCTGTACATTAATTCTTTTAGTTTCGCGTTCTTTTTTCCTTCCAGAATGATCGTCACATCAGTCCCGCCCACAATTCCGGACGCCAGAACAGCACCGATGCTTTTCAGATTGATATCGCGGTCTGCGACACGCAAAACGGCATTCTCAACGTTATATTGCGCGATCAGTTTTACAAGCTGAGATGCCGGCCGGTTATGAAGTTTCGTTAGCGGATTGATCCTGAGGTTTTTGACGATTTTTTCTGATTTCGGGGTCGGTTGTTCGACCACGGCCTCTTTTCCCAGGATGGTAATGGGTTTCATATCCAGAATGCGGGCAACGTTTTTTGCGATAAGATCCTTTTGAGCCCGGCTTAAAATCTTCCCTTTTCGCGTCAAAAAGATCTGCGTTTCAGGCGGAAAACCTTTAATATGCTCGAATTTCAGATTCTCAATATCGCAGCCATGGATCAGTGAAAGCACCGTCGAAAGAATCAGCAGCTGCCCACGCCAATTCGATGACGCGATATGGACCGTCAGAACGCTTACGGTTTTACCTTGATGAGAAACGTCGTCCAAAAACTTGGCTTTTGTTTCCGGGCCGATCCACGCATCCCTCTTATCCACGATGATAGACCTGCCATACACTTCATCCGCTCGCTTAAAACGGATCTCCATATCGGTCTTCAGAATACGGAAGACCTTATCCCCTATGTTGATCGGTGCAAAAATGGCCCCCAGTTCCGACGTTATTTTTTTCTGGACCATGGGCATCTCTTCGCCGTGGGGAAAGAAACCCAGATACCGGATGAACGCCGGTTGGCCGGGCGGATTGCGGATCGCTGCATTCTCCACCGAAAAACCGTTTTCAAACAGAGTTCTTGTGTAGAGAGCCACATCCCCAGACTCCTCAAAGGCACTCCCGAAGATCACTTCATAAGCCTGGTTATACTGGTGCGGCAACGGGGAAAATATCGTAGCCCGGGTGGATCTGTCCCCTTTTTCCTTGAGGTACAAAAGATGCCGGAAGAAAAAAAGTTGCTTCAGCAAAGAACCAAGATCCATGGTCCTCATGTAGTATGTGGACGTCCGACCGCTGAATTGCCTGAACAATGGATCGAAAAGGGCAGGCGTCTCCACGGTCTTCACTAAAAGTTCACGCAATGACACATCGTCGCCTCCCTGGGTATTGGCCAGGTAATCGTCCAAAATACTTCCCCATTTCTGTGCTCTGATAAACTCTCCCAGCTGCGCCGCAAGCTCCTCTTTTCCTCCCCAAATGACCGTCTGCTTCGCTTCCTTCATCGCCGTTTGCGCAGAAAGCTGCTTGTCGCCCAACATCTTCATACCGGCAAAAAAGAGCATGTCCAGATCCGCCAACGGTGAATCCGCACCTTGACGCGGGAGCATGATCCTGCTTTCCGGATTAGCCTCCGCCGCCTGTTTTGAAAAAGTCACGGCATACAGCACCCGGAAAAGATCGAGGGTGACGCCTTTGCTATGAACTACTTCGGACATTGTTTTTACAATATCATCTTCCGATAGAAAACCATGTCTGGCAAAACGGTGCTGATTTAGCATAAGCCAGACCAGCTTGTCCCTGAGAGGGTTCGGTTGATCCAGAGAACCCTGGTCCATGTTCGATTTTTGTAAAAATTCGTGAGTGATGCGCTTGACATCCTCCACCGAAAAACGATCGCCCGCTTCCACTTCCACGATCGGGTGCAACATTACGGCCAATCTCGCGAGCTGCACGGCTTCAGGATCAGACCGTAATTCCCGGTAAACTCCGGCGGCCCGTTGATACACGAAACCTTTTTCTTTAGTGTCAAGACGCTCTAAAGTCTCCAGGGTTTGCAAAGCCTGCATCTTCAAGGGAAAGAGAGTGCCGTCTTTGAGGGAATACATGTTCAGTTCGCTGAGATGGTGCAGAGATTTGTCCAAAAATCCGAATTCTTCCATTCTCCACATCACATAGGAGATATCCTTTTTTGATCTCAGAAGTTCTCCAAAAAAATCGTTAAAAGCATCCTGATAATCGAGAGAGCCTTCGAGCATCAAGGCTTCCATGGCCCATTGGGTCCGGTGGCTGATAAAAGCACCCTTTTCAGCCGCCAGCATAAAAACTCTGAACATCAACGCCGGATTTGCACGGAAATTCTCCAGCGCGTGATCGACATGGATATAATATCCGGCCTCCCCTTTGCGCCCTCTCTCACGGCTCATGGTCAAACCATAGCGAGTCTGACCTAGGATCCAAGAAGGTTGGCCGTCCCAGCCTGCAAACGCCTCTAGCTTGCCCTCATTCTCTCCATACGTATAGACAGGGCGAATGAGAACGCCATCAATTTCATGCAGTGTCCGTCGAACGGTGTAAAAGATGCTGGCTGCGGAATTATGAAAGTACCGGTAAAAATCGTTGATCCGTTGTTCTTCTTTTCGATCCCCTGCCGACGTTTCATCCCGGTCGGTCCGGCCTTCGGCGAGCCAATCCGGACGGCCATATTTTTTCTCCCAAGCGTTAATAAATTCGCCCATAATGGCCGGATAGAGGTTCCCGCTAAATTTATCAGGATCTTTCCCCTGAAGTTCCCGGTAGGTCTCCTGGACGGATTGGATAAAATCAAAGGACTGCAACACCTTTTCGATATTGGCGGGGATCAGCATTCCCCTGTTTGCCAAATACTGCAGGATCCTCTGGATCTCACTGCGATCGACCGAATTTTCTGTTGATGAAAGCCGGAGGGAAGCCAGGGCTTCGGGATCATTGGCCAACCAGACCTGCATAAGATTTTTCAGAAAAATGAATTCCGAGCTTCCGCCGATCCCTTTCTCTGGATCAATGTTCAAGCGGTAAAGGGCGTGATGAAAACCTGCGCTTTCATACCGTTCTTGCCATTCTTCGACAAGGATCGAAACCTTCTCTGACACTGAAAGATAACGATTCGAAAGCTCCTGGGCCCTACCGTCCAAAATATCCGACCCCTCGGCGGCACCAAAAACAGCGCTGAGTTCCTCGTCAGGGATCGCACGAAAAACCTGCAGGGCATGATTCACACGGGCAACGACATCGCCCGTGACGCTTACGGAAAACGGAGAATCCTTGGCTGAAAGATCTTTGACGCCAAATTTACGTCTCCACCATTCGGCGGCAAGAAGAAATTTATCCGTTTCCGCGATACCACCGCAAAAACAGACCTTTTTTCCACTCTGCTGAGCTCGCGAGATAAGTGCCTCGAGAGTCACCGTCAGATGGCCGTCAAGATCATCCATGAGAAAAGCCGCTGCGGAATTCTCTCGGTCCACCTCCACATTTTTCGTCTGCCAATAATCTTTCCAGAGATCATTGTTCCCGACATTCAGACGCACGATAAACGGATCCTCCCAAAATTTCACCATTTCCGGGCTAAAGGTCTTCTTTCTCTTGCTCGGATCCGGCGTCTGATCCTCTGGATCCGTCACTTCTAGCAGAGACATATATTCGACCATGATCCCGAATCGTGTTTCTTCGCCGATTTTGCGAATGTCTCCCTCTGCGCGCTCGATTTCTTCCGGATTAGCTCCCGATCCCGTCGCGATCTCCCAAAGCGCGATCTGCTGCGCTAACGGCCACAGTTTCTTTCTGATCCATTCGAATTGGGCGTGAGTTTTTATAAGAGGAAAAAGCGGCACAAGCCGGCCACGCTCCGTTTCCGAAAGCGTTCTTCCCGCTTTCTGAGCCGCAACGATCATGGCTGCCAACTCAAGCACAAGGACCAATTCACCCAGGGAACTGTTTTCATACAAATCAAACCCGCTGATGGGTTGGGACGGATCTTTGCGCAGCGTCGAAGCGGGATGCTCGGCAGCGATCGCTTCCAGCATTTGAAGGATCGCGCGGTTCTTGCTATCCCGTTGAAGATCTATGGTCCGAATAGGAACATCACCCCCGGAAAACGCTTTCTGTGTCAAGATCTGCTCAAATGGAACGGCCCAGAATTTCAAAAGGCCATGAATGGCTTCGGCATTTCCAACGCCCTCGGGATCCAACCGGGAGAAACGAGCCATGAGGTCTTCAGACCCCGCCGTCCTTATCTCCGACCTTGTTTGGAAACTTTGCAGCCATTTGAGCGGGTCCACTTTAGTTTCAACCACGCCTGTAGCCAAGGTCTTCAAGTATTGAAACAATACTCCTGAAGAATCATCCTCGTTTTTCGGAACGATATCCACATCGGTCCGAATGAGACCCGGCAGAGTGCCTCCTTCAATAGCCGCCACAGTACTCTGGGCTTCAAAATTTCCTGCGATGGGAATGGAGGATGGGATGTTCCGCATGAGCCCCTGGAACCGCCTTAACCTCCGATAGTCTTCTGCTTTCTTTTTTTCTGCCGCAAGATCCTCAAGACTTGGATTCAGGATAAGAAGACCCTGGCGTCCCTGCTGGGGCATGAGAATGGCCTTGGTCCCTTCAAGCTTGGTCAGTTTTCCCTCTTGGGAGGCAGGCACCAGCAGGATTTGCGGAACATAAGCCCGCCCCCGGATCAGCACAACCCAATGGGTCTGACGATTTGCCCCGACGCCGATGATCCCTTTGATCTGGTGTTTGTAACGTTCCATCATGCGCGAAATATCTAAATTCGAAGTCTCCAGCGGCACCACCAGGATATAGGATGCTCCCGCGTCCGGCACACCCTTTCCTTGGTTTCCCTCCTCCTTGGCTTCAAGATCATCCATCACTTCCCGAAAAAAATCCTGCCCCGTTTTCCCGGAATCCGAGAAGCTGGTGAAGTTTTGCGTCCCCCGATGCACTCCCATGCGCAAACGGCTTTGAAACACCCGTAAAAAGAAATCATCATAAAGTAGCCTTAGCATGGATGCGCCCGACTTTTGTTGGGTTTCTTTTTCCACACGCTCATTCAGCGTGAATGGAAACCCCTCGTAGATTTGCTGCTTGCCTGATGCCGCATTGCTCCTCGTCGGAGCATCTTCGTGCTCATCAATATATTTTTTATCAATCTCCATAGTCGTTGCTAGAATTTTCAGATCTTTCCTGACTGCCCCAAGAAATTTTGAAATGTCCGCGGCTTGCGAAAGTTGGGCCGTCAATTCCCGAAGCCTTACGTCAATAGCTTTTCTCCTTTTTTCAAGCGCCTGCTGCTTATACAGAAGATCCCTCTTGGGGAATGAATCGGGCTTTTCATCAGCTACTTTTTCCAATTCAGCGTGGGTCACCTCCAATTGCCGTCCCAGTTCCCCATCCAGGCTTTGAAATCTTCCTTGAATGATCGCCGCAATCTCCTGTTTCCAGCCCCCGGCTGAAAACCTTTTAGGCAAAGGGCTCTGACTCAATACATCCCGGATATGCTCAAGCTCCTTTTTTTCGAGATCGTGGGTCGCTTGCGCCTCTTTTTTCATGGCAACGTACAAAGCGGTCGTCGTAAGCATTTTGGTCTGACTTTCAAAAACAGCTGCGTACAGCGCGGCCTTTTCATTCACTAATCTTTGGATGAATCCAAGATCGTCCTTTCCGTTTTGGGTGAGGTAAAACATTTGAACAAAATCCGCCACAAGCCGGATAAGTTCTTTGACCGCGAGATTTGCCCTATCATGGGTTGTACTTCCGTCTTCAGGGACAGGGATCGTGGCATCGTGTTCATAGGCCGTTTGGAGATGTCGAACAAGCACCTCTTTACTTGCCTCAAGCAATGACAAAATCCGGCTGACGGGATGTTCCACGGGACCTGTGCCCCCTGGAACCGCCAAGCTACTTTCCATTTTTGATATCTCTGAGAGGGCATCACGGAAAATCCCAGCCTCCACTGCGGGGAAGATCCAATGTAAAAGCCCACGTTCCGAGGGAGGGATCGCAACCCATTTTCCGGCCCCGTCTTTTCTTCTCCCCACGGAGATATCGCCCTGATAACTCGTAGTGAGTTCCTTCGCAAATGCAGCAGCCATTTCCTGGGCATTGGAAAAACGTTCCGCAAAAGAATCACTCCTGGGCATATCCCAGTGAAAGGTCGCATGGTCCGTTTCATCCCCGGGTTTGGATTTTTGTTTAAACTGCATCTGCAAAATCTGTCCGACCGCAGGCCTAGAAGTAAAGATGGTTCCATCCTCAATCACTTCACGGACGCGCACTTCGGAACGCGGAGAAGGACTGCCAGGACCGGGAGCTTCCGGAGGTTTCGGAACGGTCCGGAGAATCTGTGTTTGGCTGAATTGTTTTTTTCGCGCTCGAACAAGAAAAGCTTCTTTCTCACTCTCTTTTAAAAAACCGCTCGCGATCATCGCGTCGAATAATTTTTCGAGACCTGTGACGGACAAACGATCCTGTCGAACGAATGCCTCCATAAGAGAAAAAATGGCGTCGTGCTCGAGGAGCCCGATCTCGCCCAACTCTCTGATGAATATTCCAAAATTTTCAAAACCTCCCGGAACGACCCTAATGACTTCATGCGCGTGACCTTCATCAACTTCACGAACCACGGGACGCTCGATCCACTCCTTTAGCTTCCCAGCCGTCACCGCCCGGGCTCCTTTCTTTCCGCTAAGCTCGCCTTTTGTCAGTAAAGCCTTGATATCCCCGAGATCCATCAAAGCGGTTTCTCCCGCAAAATCAAGCAGCTGACCCGTCCCGGAACGCTGAAAATCTGTAAGTCCATTCAGTGCTTCTAGCACAGCCGCTGCTTTTTCTGATTCGGAGCTTCCAGCACCGGGTTGGACCAAGACGGTCTCGGGAGCTAAACGCTCCCCGACAGGCTCGTAACGCAACGAGGAAAAAGTGCCGAGAAATCCTTCGAAAGCATGGGCGGCCGTCTGGAGATCTTCCGGAACATTTGCGGGGATTTCACTTTCCTGGGGAAGAACACTGGGGTTATTTGCCGGGAAAAGGCCGCGGTATTCCGAGAAGAGATTCAGTTTCTGGCCTTTTGCTTTAAAGCTATCGACCACGGCCTGAGGATATCCGATCACGTAGCCCATCATTTCGATCAACTCTTCATCCGTCATGCCTTCGAGCTGCACGGGATAAGTCCCGTACTTCTTGGGCGTCCACGTCTTTCCGTCCCAGGCTTTCCTGGCCGTCGCCTGGGCCCGTCTCAAAAGCTGAGGCGCCGTGACGATCGCGATCACCGGATGTTCCACACCCGCCGTTGCCGTTTCGATCACCGGAGCACTGAATGTAAAATTTTCAACGGTGACTGTGGAATGTTGAATCTCGTCCCGCACCAACGTGCGATCCCCTTTCACGGCCACACCTTCCCGCTCTAAAACGAATCTCATAAGATCACTTTCATAAACTCCGCCCTCCCGGGTCATCGCCCTCTGGATCCAGGCTTCTTCGGCCGGATCAAGCCGGCCCAAGGATTTGTAATGATCGATGATCCGACGCGCTAAGGGTGGAGTTCCGCGACCGTAGCCTCCGGCCAACACAATGGGAACACTCCGTCCCGTTTCCTGCTTGATCGCTTTCCATTTTTTTGAAAATTCAAGGAAGGACCGGAGAGAAGGGTTTCCCAAGAGAAGGAAAGCATCCGGCGAACTCGCGAATTCATCGGGCGCTGAAATATAATTCACATAACGCTGCCCGGGCGGGATGAGTTCATTGCGGAACTTTTCCCGCATCTCGGAACGAGTTTTAAGTGGCTCACGAACCTCCGACCGCGAGGAGATCGAGCTCCAAATGAACGGCACTTGTTTGGCCAGCGAAAGCACGGCCTCGATCTTGCTTTCGGTGCTGAGCGTACTCTCCTCGGGCGAACCGATCCAGACAACTGGCACTTCCAGAATCTTCTTTTTCGCGTTCCGGATCCGGAGAAGCAGATGCGTATCAAAAGCAAAGTTGTAAGTGAAATCAGGGTCCAGACGCCACTGGCTATCAACCGGCAGGATCTCCTCGAGCAGTTCACGGGTGAAACCTTTGAACCCGCACTGCGTGTCACGAATCCCCCAGAATCCCAAAAAGAGTTTGGTTGTCATGTTGTAGATGAAACTGCCACGTTTTTCATCGCCCGATCGCCCCTTGACCACGGCGCCGCTTTGCCACCGCGAACCGATTGCCGCATCCGCTTTGCCATTGGCGAGCTGTTCCAATAAAAGACCGCTCTGGCCCATGTGCGTGGCCCGGTCCGCGTCCGTAAAGATCACATAATCGCAACCGTCTTCGAGCAATTTCCTCATCCCGAGAATGATCCCGCTCCCCTTTTTGCCGCCAATCTGCAGTTTCTGTTGGCGATTGATGAACCGCACCTGAACTTGACCCGAAGCAAGCCTATCGGGAAATCGCTCACGCAGGATATCCAAGGCGACTTCGCCAGAACTTTTCTGCGTTTTGATGACCGGGGCCGGAACGTTCCCTTCCAGTTTGCTTTTTTGCATCATCCGGAGCCCAAAAAACAGGCCGGACCGAACATGCTGGGAAAGAAATTTGATATACCATTGCCAGAACGGCGACTGCATAAGCGTCCCTTCAAGAAAACTCACACGAAGTTCATCATCGCGCAATGCTCCGTCGGGCACTTTCCGTTCACCGTCATCCATGATCAATAATTCATAAGACAATTTCGGATTCACGGAAAAGAGTTCATCGAGCTCCTCCAACTTCGCCGCGATCGCGTCTTCCCCATGGGGATTATCCGCGGACTTCTTCATCAAACGGTTCTGCTCTCCGTACATCGAGAATTCGACCCCGACCTTCACAGGCTTTCCGTCCTTGATCGGGAAACGGTAAATCCCCAGGAAGGACCGGATCAGCTTTTCGGCTTCCGGCAAGACATGATGGAATTCCTTGTCCCGTAAAAGCAATTGGTCAAGATATGTCGCGTGTTCCGCAGCATCCGGGCCCTTGAGGGCCTTGGAAAGGTTTTTCGACAAAAATGCCATACGCGAACGGTCATCCATCGCAGCCAACGTCCCATCTTCCCACGAGGAGCGCATCAGCACCGTCGACCAGCCATCCCGCACGTTATCAAAACGCGTTTCAGAACGTTGCTTACCATCTTTTAACTTGAAGCTGGGGAGCATCTCTTGGGAAGGTTTTATTGAATAGACCATTTCGCCAGATCTTTCACCCGACTGAAAACCCAAAGCGCTCAGCGCGGGCTGTAAAGAAGCTTGTTCGGCTCCGATAAACTGAAAGATCATAGTGTCAGCTTTATAGAACTGCCCAAGAACATCGCGAAAAAAATCGAAGAACCTGCGTCCCTGCCCTTGCGAACGAAACTCTTCAAAAACCTGGAACCTTACGTTGTAAGTTGCTTTCCCCCGGAAATTGAAAAGGGCATATCCCCGCCAGGACCCGTCTTCACCCTTGTAGCCCAACAAAGCGCCTTGGTTCCGGTCAAAGGTCCACACATACGCCGTTTCTGCCCTTCCGGCTTCCGCTGATTTTCTCGAATAAACAACGGGCTGCTTTTTATTATCGATTTTAATCTCATCACCCGAAAAGCTCTCGCCGTCAGGAGCATATCGCTTGAGTGTGATCCCCCGGTTCCATAAATTATTAAGAAGATCATCTGCTAACGGCGCAATCGTTTGGGCCGACAATTCAATTTTCTCAACCCGCGCCTCTGCGCGCGCGTTGGCGACTTGTTCCTTCCCGCGCCGGGTCAGGCGCGCCATCGCGGCCAGAGAAAGCGGGATCCCAGGAAATAACGGCGAAGCGCCAGCCCGGGGTTTAGTTCCCTTGGGAGTAATGATTTTCAGATCCCGCAAAGAATTCAGAACCGCATCCACATGCTCAGCATGGATCATTCCTTCCTGGCTGTGCATTAAGTTGGGGAGTCCGTAGAAATCTTTGGCATATTCTCCCCCAGTCAAGCTGAGGATCTTGTGCCGGTCAGGATATGCTTTGAGTTTGGTTCTCAGCTGTTCCGCGCCCAGCACACCTCGTGCAGCGCCCGTCTGCTGGCTTAAGCCGGACATCAGTGCCGCAAACGCGTTCTTTTTCTTGTCACTGCCCAAACCCTGAGCCGTCTTGACTAGGACCCGTTGGATCTCCGAAGGTTGATATCCGCCCCGGAGTTTCAAGTCCTCGAGATACGATTGGTACAGCTTCTCTAAATCCATATTTTGGCCGCCGGCTTGGGCAAGACTTAAAGTCTCAAGCCACGCCATATAAAAGGCCGCGCCTTTCACTTCATCCAGATCACGATGCAAATTCTTGCTGACCCGTTCCAGCACCGGCGAACTGATGTGATCAAGACCTTCCAGAGGATCGATCACAGGAAGATGCCCCATTTCCGCGAGCGCGATCAAAACCTGACTGTCCGAAAGACCCGGAAGCGACATCGCCTTGAGCAGGGCTGCATCTTCAAGCACGGCCACCCATTGATTGGTTTCTTTTAAAATTTCCGGCGCCAACTGCAAGATCCTTTGGCCATGGTCCGGATGTCCGTGACCACCGTAGAGTGCCTCCAAGTGTCTCCCCTCCCACTCCAAAGATTCATGCCGCGCCCCAACTCTTTGGGCTTCTTCTGTTACAACCGAGGGTTGATCTTCCAATGCCGCAGGATAAAGCCCTTGAAGTATTGAGATCGGGCTCGTAGGAAATACCATTTCGGAGGTCGGCTGCTGAAGATTGTCGCCCGGCACCAGAACAGGCAGTGGAAGTTGTCCTTGTTCCGCATTTCGCTCCCGGTCCGCGTTCCGCTGGCTTTGCAAGTACACAAGTGTGCCTGAAAAAACAAGAAACGCCGCGGGAATCGCCCATATCCATTTAGGAATAGCCCCCTGGGTTTTCGGACGCAATCCCTGATCCCGGCCCTTCTTCTCCGACCCCCTCGGCTTATCTTGCCGCAACTCGGAGCGATTGGCGTCACCGGCCACACGGCCCCCCGCCATCCGCGCAAATTCATCAAAATAATGCTTCAAATCTATAATTGTTTTAGCCGTTATAGGCGGCTCTCCTGTGCCTTTATTGAACATTTCAACTAATTGTTGATTAACCGCTAATGTTTCCTGGAAGTTTATAAACGATGGATCAAGCCTGCCCAAATGACCGCTCGCCTCTGCTCGAATCAATCCGTCCACCGCACCTTTGCTTTTCACTAGACCCGCCGGCAAAACATTGACTTTGCTGCCTTCACCAAGACCTAAGAATCCTTTATCTATAAAAGTGCCCGGCACATCAAAAACCAATATCACCATCCGGTGTCCGAATTGATGGCGAATATTCTCATCCAGATTGTCTGTAAATGTCGGGATACCAATTTGCTGATAAAAACCATAACGCAAAATATCAGCAACATATGAAAAATATGTGCAATGGTACAATCGCTGAGCGGAACCGGGCATGGGAGAAACATGCTGTTCCGTCTGGCGTGCCTCGGAGCGGTTCGCGTTATCAGCAATCAGCTGTCTGCTGTCAGCTTGCGTCTGAGGACTGACGGCTGGCTTCAGCTGATCTAATGAGCCTATCTCTGCCTTGACGGCGCCGTTGAGTGTCACGGTCTGCTGTTTTGTGGGAATGCCTTGAATGATATTCAGCATAAGCGCTTTGGGTGTCGGGAAACTCACTGTGGTTGTAACAGCTGAGTTAGCGAGATTCACGGATGTCACCTCTCCGGCATCGGGCGAACGCCACCAAACTGCGGTGAGCGATTCCGGCATCACTGCGGAATTTTTCGGAACTGATTCCCGGCGACCGGTAGACTGAAAGCTCAGAGAAGCGGACTCTTTGGGACCGACAGGCTCCACGGTCACCGCTGTGGAGAGCACAGGATTTGATCCGATCGAGCGCTGAACATTCGCTGCGATCTCTTCGGGTTTCATTTGGTATTTTTCAAAAAGGGCGGGAGCAGCGACCTCGAGCATCTCTTTAAAAAAGATCGCCGCCTGTTTGGTAGCAAAAGGATTTTTGACCTTAAAATAGGCGCTCAGATCGGCGTTATCGCCGGCCATGACCTTCTGATACATTTCGCCGTGATCAGTCCGCGTAATACGAGGCGAAAACACTGCGTAGCCGATCCCCTTCTGACGCAGGATTTCTTCAACCCCGGGTGTGTGAAAACCACCGCTATAAAGAACGGAAACTCGGGGAACGGAAGAACCTTTTGGCTGACTCTTTCCCGGATAACGCTCCCCTTGCGTAAGTGCGAGAAGATTCGTAACGAGCGCTTCATCGCGGCGAAGCGACACTTCGTAAAAGTGCTCGGCCTTGTCGAGGAACGCCCCGAGGTATTTCGAGTCCGCGGAAAAACTCCGGATGGCCGCTTCATCCTCACGTGTCTTGTCATATTCTGATCGGCTCAATTCCAACCGGAGCATCTTCTCAAGAAGATCGAAAGTCCCGAGCTTTTGAACCAGCGCCTTTTCAGCTTCCGACCGGGCAAGCTTTTCGATCATTTGTCCTTCCAGCATATCCATTTCACGCATCAGTTCGGTCACATCGATCTCTGCTTGAAAGACCGCGAGCTTCCAGGTCTTCCAGAAAGCCTCTTTCCCGTCAAAAGACAGCTGATGCTTTTGGCCCAACCGGAAAAGCCCTTCAAGTAATTTTCGAGGATAGAGTGCCCGGCCCATGGCAGCGGTCAATGGCACATCGATATTTTTTTTCAAAAAACCGTTTTCCTGGCCAAAAGCGCTCAATGCGCGCACATATTCTTTTTCGCCGGCATCCTTAGCCGCAGCCTGAAGAGTCTGGACGACTTCGTTCCACTGGCTTTTTGCAGCCTCAGGATCAAAGCCCTTACGACTCTCTTCGAGCATCACGATGCGAAAGAGATTCGGGAAACGCAATTGTTCGATGGCGTCCTTGAGATCGATCTCGAGAAGTTTCAGGGCTTGCTGACGCAAGTAACGAGTGTAGGCCTGAAAATCCGGGTCACTTTGAGCTGAAGTCTGAATCCCAAAACGACCGTCTTTGCGGCGGCTCCGCTCCTTGAGGAAGGCCCGGAGTTCCCCGTTTAATTTTTGGGAGCTTTCCTTTTCCAGTTCAGCCCGAAGCGGATTCAAAAGAGTCTGTATCTCATCCGTGTGAGACAAAAGATCACGATACGTATCAAGATCGTCGTGATAGAGAGCGGTATTTTCGATGCCGTACGCCTGGGACGCGCGGGACGAGGCATGCAGAACGTTGAGCGGATTCGTTTCCCGTTCCCCGTTTTCCGGCTTTATATGCTGATGTTGCCCCAGCAAATAAAGCTCGGCGCCGTTCAATTCACCTTTTTGGTGGAGATCTTCGATCACCGCGCGATTCGCTTCCGGAAATCCCTTAGCAAGATTCAAATATTCAGGATGCAGTTCGCCGGAAGCACCTTCAAGACCGATGACAAGTCCGGGGACTTTTGTTTCCAGGTACTTCAACATCGCGGCGACGTTTTGCTGGCCCTCGGGATTGGCGTGCGCGTCCTGGACGAGCACGATAAATTGCTCGTGCTGGGAAACGGGAGACGACAAACGATTAACGGTTTCGCTTGTGCGTTCCGCGCGCCCCGTCCCGCGTTCCCCGAAATAAGTTTCACTTATCGTACCGATCTCAGGCGGCAAGGAATAAAGATAGCCTTGAAGCTCCTTTTGAAATTTTGCATGATCCTGGAAGGCAAAAGATTCAATGGCGGCCATAGCCTCAGATGGATTTCCGATGAGAGTGGTCACCGTGAATACAGTGGCTACAAACAAAGAAATTCCCCTAAGCATCAAAGATTTTATGTTAGCAGATGTCATATTTTTTTAGGTTTTCATCTGTTATGGTGATTGGATTTAACCTTGAAAAGTCACACGCCTTGAAATCCTTTTTTTCAAGATTTATAATCTAACAAAAGTATAGCCGTCTATTCAGACATTTGTCAAATCGAGCGGTATCCGTTAGACATTGAAAACAAAGGGGTTACATCGTTTTTTGATTTTTTATCGAGACTGGACTCAAACAGGCAAAAAACATGCTCTACAAAGAGGCTTTTACATGCCGGTTGGTACCTTCAACATGAGGGGAGACCTACGGATAACTCCATCGACTTGGGGGATGAGCTTGCGAAGCAAGCATCAAAGATTCTTCAATTTCTCCAGACACTCCCAACGGTCATACATGCGGGCAAGCTCAGCAGACAACGCTTCGGCCTGCAATTTGACACGAGAAATCTCCTTGGGATCTTTTTGATAAAAGCCGGGCTCGGCCATGATCTTATAGAGATCTTCTTGCTCCGCTTCGGCCTTTTCGATCTTTTTCAAAAGATCCTTCAGTTCACGCTGCTCGATCGGAGAAAATTTCGATGAACTCTGGTTCTTTTCAGGCGCTGCGAAGCTTTTGGTTGTCGCGGTTTTCCCTCCGCTGGTTTCGGGTTTTGTGATTCGCTGACTGAGCCAATCATCATACCCTCCCGGATATTCACGGACCACACCCTCCCCCTCCATCGCCAAAGTCGAGGTGACCACATTGTTCAAGAACGATCGGTCGTGACTGACTAAAAGCACCGTCCCTTGATATTCGACGAGCAATTCCTCGAGCAATTCCAGGGTCTCCACGTCCAGATCATTGGTGGGTTCGTCCATTACGAGCATATTCGAGGGCTTAGCGAAAAGCCTTGCAAGGAAAAGACGGTTCCGCTCCCCTCCGGAGAGCACCTTCACAGGAGTCCTGGCCCGATCCGGGGAGAAAAGGAAATCCTGCAAGTAACCGATGATGTTTTTGGGCCTGCCGTTGACGATCACCGTATCTCCAGATTCACTTACGTTCTGGGCAACCGTTTTTTCAAGATCAAGCTGCTCTCGCAGCTGATCATAATAAGCGATCTGAAGACCCGTCCCGACATGGACAGAACCCTTGTCTGGCTCGATCTGTCCCAAGAGAAGACGCAATAAGGTCGTTTTACCGCATCCGTTCGGTCCGATCACACCGATCTTATCCCCGCGCATGATCTTGACCGAGAAGTCCCGGATGAGGGACTTGTCGCCGTAGCCATGACTGATATGAAGCACTTTGGCGATCAAGTGTCCGGACTGTTCGGTGGCCTGCGCTTTCATGCGGACGCTCCCGATCCCGCGCCGCTCGGCCCGTTTCTTCGCTCTCAACCGCTCCAGCGCCACCACGCGGCCCTGATTGCGGGTCCGGCGCGCTTTGATGCCCTGCCGGATCCAGATCTCTTCCTTCTCCAGTTTTTTCTCAAACCGTTCGCGCTCAGCCTCTTCCGCATCCAGGGCCATCTGCTTGCGCTCCAAAAAGGTCGGATAATCACACGCCCAGCTAAAGAGCCTTCCCCGGTCCAGCTCGACGATCCGCGTCGCGAGATGCGTCATGAAGGTCCGGTCATGCGTTACAAAGAAAAGGGTTCCCGGATACCCTTTCAAAAAACCTTCCAACCAATCGATCGCCTCGATATCCAAATGATTGGTCGGCTCGTCCAAGAGGAGGATCTCGGGCTTGAGGACAAGCGCGCGAGCCAGCAAAGCCCTCTTTTTTTGACCCCCTGATAATTTTTCAAACTGACTTTCAGGATCCAGTTTGACACGAGAGATCACTTCTTCGACTTCGCGGTTCGTCTCCCAACCCTGAGTATGATCCATTTCCGATTGAAGATCGCCAAGCTGCTTCATGAGCTGCTCCGAATACTCGGTCTGGAGACGGTGATTCACATGATGATAATCGCTCAAAAGTTTCACGCGCTCTCCCAACCCCGAAAGCACAAGGTCGAAAACATTGCCCGAGATCCCCTGAGGGACTTCCTGCGGCAGATGCGTGACGCGAACGCCTTTTTGATAGACCACCTGGCCTGAGTCGGCCTGCAAATGCCCGGCCATCACTTTCATGAGGGTAGTTTTCCCCACACCATTGCGCCCCAAAAGAGCCACGCGCTCCCCTTGTTCCAACTGGAGATCCATGTGATCAAAAAGAGGCGGTCCCCCGTAAGCCAACGTAATGTCCTGCAGACTGATCAACGCCATATTCTTTTCTTACCTTAAAATGAAAAACTTATGTCCCCGAAGGATTCGCTCCTTCAACGGGTGTAGCCCCTTGAGCGGGCGGCATTTGAGGAGCGTCACTATTTCGATTAAGTCGCTTGAGCCTTTTCGCTTCCTGTTCCTGTTTACGAGCCGCCTCTTTTCGCATCTTGTTTCCTTTGTAATTGACTCTCATTTTTTTCCTTTCGTTGGTTCCGATACTAACCAATTTCAGGGCATCTGAAATTGGGTCTACCTAAGTCGCCATCAGCTGAAAGAAGACGAGGGCTTGGGTGGAATTGCGCAAAAACGTTTTTTAAAAACTTTGACGTACAGAGCTTCCACTTTTTTCCGGGCCCAGGGCGTTTGCCGGAGAAACCTGAGACTTGAGGTAAGGGTAGGCTCGAACATAAAACACCGCACGGGAATGCTCGCGCTAAGCCCCTTCCACCCGACCTGTTCGACCAACCGGCCCAGGATCACTTTGAGCGTCACACCATGCAGCGGATCTTTAAAATTCTGATGCGGCAAAACACCCTCCTCCCCCAGTCCAACTTTAAATTCTTTGGGAACAAAAAAAACGCCTGACGCACTTGTTGTCAGACGTTTTAGGAAAACAGCATTCCCTAGCTTTCATTATTTTTTAGAATAGAAATCAGGGAGACGCCCCCTTTAATAATAACATTTTATAGATAATAAGCATGACGCACTCGTGTCGAGACATCACCGCATCTCGACCAATTCGGTACATTATAGCATGACGCACCCAAGTATTACCAAATTTACGCTGGTTGGAGATAGCGTCACCGCCCGATTCCTTGGCGTTAGATTCTATGCAGACTCAAGAACGCCACTCGTTGCAAATCTTCAATCGCAAGAAATCGTCACATCCGCAACCGTCCCTCACACTCATCACAAGTCACGCTGCGGGGCCGTAGAATTTAAAGGTTATCCCGTAGAATGTCGATGAATAGGTCGTTGGATTTTCTAAAAACGGGCTTATGGGACATGAAACAAAAAAAATTGCGCATCGCTGGCGCTATAGCGCTTTATTTCGAGAACTACATTTTGCCGTGGTCCTCTGTTTCCCTTGTGTATGGGATCGCTTCAGCGATGTATGTGGATCGCACAAGAATCTTGCAATTACTGCACGCCTTTTCCATTGGGGAACTCCAGCAGAGCCAAACATTTTTGTTCCTGCATTTTATATTCCTCATCGCGATGATGATCTACAATTTGACCATCGCCTTCGGATTGCTTACAAGAAAGAAATTCCAGCATAAATTCGAGAGTTTTAAGGAAATTCTTCTCCCGTTCGCGAGCTGTTTTTATTATTACCTTTTCAACCTTGCTCTCTTCCTTCCCCCGGAAACGAACATCCTATTGATACCCGATTTCTTCCATCGTTATTTTACAATTTTCGGGGTGGCGATGATGGTAGCGGGATTCCTTATTTCAACCGTTGGCATTTTCAATCTCGGAAATTCCTTTGCCCTGTTCGTCGAAACCCGCGGGGTGGTCACGCGCGGGCTCTATCAGTTCACAAGGCACCCGATCTACTTCGGCCATTTTATCCGGACCGTGGGAATGTGTTTTGCCGTTTGTTTATTGTTCCACGTAACAGTCAATATTCTTGTGATCTATTTGCTGGTTCATAGAGCCCTTTTAGAGGAGAAAAAACTACTCCATAACTACCCTCACTACAAAACCTACCTAAAAAAAACACCTTCTTTTTTCCTCAGGTTGTTTGGTAAAGACAAACAACTTCTCGAAAACACCCCAAAGGAACATCATTATGATTTCAGCTCCCAATTGCTTTCAGCTGAAACCACTTGCGGCACATGGGTTGGAACTAGCCGTCTGAAAACAAAGACGCTTTTGGAGGTTGACCTGGAAATGAGGAATACATACAAAGCGCAATCATTGTAGACGTCTGCCCTTGAATCGGCACGATTCAGCATAATACACTTCTCCGCATTCCAAGGATCCCACGACTGCATCCGGAGATGATCCATCATCGACCTCAAACCTAAATTATCTGCAATCCCCCATCCATCACATGGATCTCAGGCCGTGCTCGCGACATGTTCGGTGGCATGGATCATGATAACCGGCCATTGCCGCAGCAGATTATTTTCCGTCTTTGCGGATACGGTTTAAAATCGCAGGCATGTCTCGTTGAATATGCGCGTAAAACTTCTTCAGACCGGGACAAAGATAATTCAGGCCGGGCTCGCCGGCAGGTGTCCGAATAAAGCGGTTCTTCGGACATTCGCCCCAGCAAAGTTTCAGATGTAAGCAAGTACGGCAGTCCTGAGGCAAAGCGTCCCGTTTGTCAAAACCGAACTTTTTTTGCCGCTCAGAATAGGCCATAGCGCTCCAGTGCTTTTCACGGATATTTCCGACGCGGTATTCGGGATAGACGTAGTGATCGCACGTAAAAACATCGCCGTTATGCTCCACCACCATCCCTTTGCCGCAAAACTCGTTCGTGACGCAGCGCTGCCCCGGCAATCCCATGGATTGCGCCACCGCTGTCTCAAATAGATCCACAAATACTTTGCCGCAATCACGCCTATACCAATCGTCCCAAACCTTGCAGAGGAAATAACCCCAATCATCCGGATCTACCGACCAATCCGTCACCACCGAATCCTCCGCTCCAGGCTTGGATTGTAGCGTACCGACCCCCGGCATGTTCGCCTTGTCCCACCGCTGTGGTGCTACGCTGCAAAAAACTTTCGGTTCAACGCAGGCGATCAATTGCACCCGCTGCACGCCCAGCTCGCGCGTCAGAAAACGATAAACATCGTATGGAAATTTTGCGTTTTCACGGTTCACAACACACAATGCGCAGAATGGGACGCCATGTTTTTTAAGCAGGTGCGCAGCAGCCATGACTTTATCGTGTGTCGGCTCGCCACCTTTCGTCACGCGGAAACGATCATGGAGACGCTTCGGGCCATCAATACTGAGCCCCACAAGAAAGTTGTGTTTCTTGAGAAAAAGAGCCCATTCTTCATCAAGCAGAATCCCGTTGGTTTGCAGATCATTCTCGATTCGCTGGCCCGGCTTGCAGTATTTCTCCTCCAGAGCGATCACTTTGTAAAAAAAATCAAGACCCAAAAATGTCGGCTCGCCGCCCTGCCAGGAAAACACCACCTCATCGCCCGTCTGCGCTTCGATATATTGGCGTATGTGCTGCTCGAGGATTTCATCAGACATCCGCGATGCTTCCGGCTGGCGGAGCAGTGCTCCCTTGTGCAGGTAGTAGCAATAAGTGCAGTTGAGATTGCAGGTCGAACCGATCGGCTTGACCATCGCGTGAAAGCGATGTTGTTTATCGGCAGGCTGCGGCAGGAACGTCACGCTAGGTTCAACGGGAAGAAGCATGGCAGAGCATTTGCTTTTTCATCCGATCTCTACGCTGGACGACTTCGTTTGGAATATTCATTGTTATATGAATAAAATTTCAGTCACAAAAATCACTCTTAACAGGATCCCTGATTTCCTTAGCTCTGTGCATTCAAAAGCAATTTCCGGAAACGAGAAAGGCTGTTGAAAGGGATGTTCACCGTAAGATTGTTCACAAGCCAGGCAGGGATATGTCCGCCGACCTCGCCATGTTGTTGATAATATATTTCCGTACGGCCATCCGCCAGCGGCGTAAAACGCCAAAGCCCTTTCGAATAAGGCATGCGTACCTTGCCGGCCTGTTCCGGATAAACCTTCGCCAAAGCCGATGACCTGTACTCCACGACCCCAGTGGTGGGATCCTTGGAACGGACACGACGGAATACCAGATCCCTGTCTTGTACCGGCCAGGGCATCGAGATCACAAAATAGAGGACTTCATCCTCCGGGGTATTCGCCTTGATCAGCCGGGCCTCTGCACATTGATGAAACCATTCCGGCATCCGTCCGTTATCCCCAAACAAACGGACCACCGACTCCAGGCTCGCGTTCACCACGACCGTCCCTTTATATTCCAGAATCGACGAACCCTCGACCTTGCGAACAGACACCCGGATCCCATCCTGATCCTTTTTTAATTCCCAGGGGTACTCCGCCGCAACAGCAGAAGAAGAAACGGCAAGAAGAATACCGAGAAACATCCCCGCACAAAAAAAATTTTTCATAAAACTCCTTGCGCCTCCGGCACCATTTTTTTAATTGTCATTTTTGGTCTTACACGTCGACGAGCAGCAACACTGACGGACCAACTCCTTTAAAATAATGACGACCCCCAAGACCGTCAGGGCAATCGCGCCCCAGAGGACCTTCCACCAAGCAAACACGATCACAAGAACCCCGACAAGTGCCATGCAGCAACAAGGCTTGGCTTTCATCTCCTGCTTTGCGGTATGTTCCATCTTTTTCTCCTTGGTTGTTTTGTCTTTCCCTTATTTCAATGAAGCGATATCGATAACAAACCGAAATTTGACGTCGCCTTTAATGACACGTTCGTACGCCTCGTTAACCTTGTGGATCGGGATCATTTCAACATCGGACACGATCCCGTGCTTCCCACAGAAATCAAGCATCTCCTGGGTCTCGCCGATCCCGCCGATCAGAGATCCCGCCAAACTGTGCCGTCCGAAGATCAGACTGTGTGCTTGCACGGTCGGGGCTTTCGGAGGTACACCCAGCACCACCATGGTCCCGTCGCGCTTGAGGGTATTGAGATATTGGTTCCAATCTATGTCCACGGAAACCGTGCAGAGGATCAGATCGAAAGTCCTCTCCAGTTTCTCGAACGCACCGGCCTCGCCCATCGCGTAATAATATTTTGCGCCAAGCCGTTTGGCATCCGCTTCCTTAGTACGGGAACGGCTCAACACGGAGACCTCTGCGCCCATGGCTTTGGCGATCTTAACCGCCATGTGCCCAAGGCCACCCAGCCCGATCACTCCGACCTTTTTCCCGGGGCCCGCTTTCCAATGACGGAGCGGCGAATAAGTAGTGATCCCGGCGCAGAGAAGCGGCGCCATCGCGTTCAAAGGCAACTTTTCAGGTAATCGGAGAACAAAATCTTCGTCCACGACGATCCGGGCCGAGTAGCCCCCCTGCGCCAGGGTTTTGCCGTTTTTTTCTTTGCAATTGTAGGTAAAGACCGGGTGTTTACAGAACTGTTCATAGCCTTCATGACAATCGGGGCAATCGCGGCATGAATCCACGAGGCATCCCACACCGACTTTGTCGCCAACCTTGAATTTTTTAACCTTGGTCCCTACTTGGGCCGCCACGCCCACGATCTCGTGCCCCGGAACCATGGGATACAAAGAACGACCCCATTCGTCACGAACCTGGTGGATATCCGAGTGACAGATCCCGCAGAAATGGATGTCGATCAAAACATCGCGCGGCCCGATGGCGCGGCGTTCGATCTCAAAAGGAGCCAGCGGTTGGTCCGCGCTCCCGGCGGCATAAGCTTTGGTCCGGTACATTTTCCACCTCCAGGTTGAAGCCTTATCGAGAAAGACAACAGTCTTTGCGATTTTGATTTGTGAGAACTAACGGTGCTGAGACTTGCAATTCTACCCCATTCTCTACCACAGATAACCCCGCATCATTTTAGCTCTTTTTCTCTCGAACTTCCGCATAAAGAAATAACCTCAAAACTCGGAACGATAGGCTTGATACATCTCAAATAGGAGACGAGAGCCCGACGAGTGCATGCCCCGATTTGCACAAAAGCAACATCTCCACTGAACCGACTCCGCACCGAAGCGGCATTTTTCGGATTCAGTTGTAATAAGAAACTTGGCTTATTAAAAAAATAGGCGATAATCTTGTCCTCATATGGATACTCCCAAAAGATCCGGTCATTTTATGGCGGCTTTAAAAATACCCGATATCCGTTTTTTTATCGGCTCAGTCGCTTTCTTTACATTGGCAAGCCGCGCCCTGGCTGTCGTAATCGGCTTTCAGATCTACCAGATCACGCACAGCCCCTTGTCCCTTGGATGGCTAGGACTCGTGGAAGCGATCCCAGCTATTTCTCTGGTCCTTTTCGGGGGCTACGTGGCTGACCACTTCAACAGGCATAAAATCCTTATGATCACCCGTACCGCATCGTGCCTTTGCGCTGTCGCGCTGGCGGTACTGTCATGGCACAGCCACACAACCTCGTTGATGGGGCTTTACGCAGTGATCTTTTTAGCGGGAATCGCCCGAGGGTTCGCAGACCCGGCAAGCACGGCGTTTGAAGCACAGATCATTCCAAAAGAGTTAACCGTCAACGGCGCCTCATGGATCAGCAGTATGTGGATCACGTGCTCGATCGCCGGTCCTGCCGCGATTGGTTTTGTTTTTGACGCTTGGGGCGCCGCCGGGTCCTATCTACTCATCGCCGGAAGTTTTGTCTTGTCATGCCTCTGGACTTTTCTGATACATCCCAAACCTCAGATCAAGCCTGAACGGCAAGAGTCTATTTTAAAAAGCATCGCTTCCGGCTGGCATTTCGTGTTCACACATCAGCCGCTTTGGGCCGCCATGGTCCTGGACCTTTTTGCCGTCTTTTTCGGAGGCGCTATGATCCTGCTTCCGATCTATGCAAACGATATTCTGCACGTCGGAGCGAAAGGATTGGGCCTTTTGAATGCCGCACCTTCGGTCGGCGCCCTGATTATTACCCTGATTGCGACCCGGCATCCCCCGATTGCTCGCGCCGGCAGGAATTTACTCGGGGCAGTCATTGGCTTCGGGGTCTGTATTATCCTTTTTGCTTTCTCGAAGCATTTTTGGTTCTCAATGGTTCTGCTATTCCTGAGCGGCGCCTTTGATGGGATCAGTATGGTGATCCGGCGATCCATGGTAAGGCTGCTTTCCCCGGATGCTTTGCGCGGCCGCATCGCTGCTGCGAACTGGGTTTTCATCTGCGCATCGAACGAGCTCGGCGCCTTTGAGAGTGGACTGGTAGCCGCGTGGATTGGAACTATCCCCTGCGTAGCGGTGGGCGGCGTAATCACGCTTGGAATCGTGGCCCTCATCTCATGGATCGCTCCTCAACTCCGCACTCTCAAATTTGATCCGCAGACGATGGAACAGCAGTAATCAATCCGTATTCTTCGCAAGGCCTCCGGCGCTTTTTATTTAAAAAAAGACATCCGAAGGCGATTATTCGATCGAGAAACTGGCATTAACAACAGCGGTGACTCTCTTTTCGAGGGCAGTGGTGTCATTCATCCCCCAGTCCGAGATTTCGGTAGAGTTGACCGGCGTGATCTGAAAGACCCCCATTTTGGCCGAACGCATAAAGCCGATCTTGTTCCCCGTAGCCTTGACCATATTCTCCGCGCGCAGCTTTGCGTTCTCGGTTGCTTTGGCGAGCATCTCAACTTTCAAATCGTCCAGCTTTGTGTAGAAATATTCCGGACTTCCGGAATAGAACTCGATCCCTTCGTTGATCAGGCCCGTAGCTTCACGTGATATCCGGCCGATTTTTTCAACATCATTCGACCGTAATTCTACGGTCTGCTTGAGGCGATAGCCTTCGATATCGTTTGTATTATTCCCCTTCTCATTCTTTTTGTAGATTGTTTCAGTCTCGATCTGCCGAACAATGATCTCCTTCTCACCGATCCCCTGGCCGGCGAGGTATTGCTTCACTTTAGCGAGATCTTCACCGAGTTTCTTATAGGCCGTCGCCATATCGGCCTCGCGTCTCGAGAAATCCCCCACCCAGACCGTATAGTCACTTTTGATGTCTTTCTGCGCCGAGCCTGTCACCGTAATCTGTTCCCGCATAAATTTAGTCACCGATAAAAAGCCTTTGGAAAAAATAATGCTCGCGGCGATCGTGGCCCCGGCGATACAAAGCCCTAGAATGATGATCTGAGTGTTCTTGAGAAAATTCATTTTACCGTTAACGTGGTCTTCCATGTGTTGCCTCCTCGGGATTGCCCCGATGTTGAGTGGATTGTGATTGTTGACCCGAAATTCTGGGGACAGTGTTAACGGTCTATCCCGAAAAAACTAAATACCAAAAGATATAGCGCGTTCTAGCATTCTGTTTCACCATCCTGGATAGATCGAAAAATGCGGGAATAAAGGGGCCTGGAAATGGACCGGAAAGTTGAAATCCCCTGAGCTGTCGGGGAGATATTATCTCTGCCTTGTAGATATAGGCATCAGAAGTGCCCTGATTTACGAAGTTGTATTCAAACGAGACAAAATCGGTAACCGACGCCGGATTCGGTTTTGATGTGCGATGGTTTGTTTGGATCAGGCTCGATCTTTTGCCGGAGGTGAGTGATATAAACGCGTAAATAGTGGGTTCGCTCTTCCGAATTGGGGCCCCAAATTTCCCTAAGGAGCTGGCGGTGAGTCAGAACTTTCCCCGCGTGCTGAACGAATAATTTTAAAAGACCATATTCGATCCCGGTCAATTTGATTTCTTTCCCGCCAACCAGAACGCGCCTATCGGCAAAATCAACGGTCAATTTGCCGTTCTGAAAAACCGGAAGATCAGCCTTTTCGGGAGAATGTCGCAAGATTACACGTAACCGGGCTAGCAATTCCTCCTGGCCGAATGGTTTGGTAACATAGTCATCCGCTCCGCCGTCAAGGGCTCGCACCTTCTGTTTTTCGTCGTCTCGAACGGACAGGATCAGGACCGGGGCCTTACTCCATTCCCGAAGTCGCTTGAGCACTTCGACACCATCGATGTCGGGCAAACCGAGATCGAGAATAACCGCATCTGGTTTTTTTTGAGTGGCCTCAAGAAGCCCGGAGTCCCCGTTTTCAGCTTCGCAATATCGGTATCCCCCGTTTTCAAGTGTTCGTCGCAAAAGTCGACGCATTTGGACCTCATCATCGATCACAAGAACAAGCGGTGGCTGGCTCATGACGGCACTCCTTTTTCTTCGCGGAACAATTCCACCGGTAATCGGATCTCAAAACAGGCGCCGCTACCTTTCTGATTATAGGCTCTGATCTCTCCTCCATGAGCCTCGATAAAGCGTTTAGCGATTGACAGCCCGAGCCCCAAACCTCCGGTCGGGACATTTTTCCCGCGATAAAATTTTTCGAAAATCCTGTCTGCATCCTCTTCTGCAATCCCAGGGCCGTGATCAATCACTCCAATCACTAGAGTGTTTTCATCTATCTGAACAGAGATAATGATCTCCGTTCCTTTTGGAGAATAGGCGGCCGCATTTGATAATAAGTTCGAAAGAACCTGGCGGATGATTTCGGCATCGACACGGACAGGCGGCAAGACATCAGCATACCGGGTGACAAGTTTATGGTGGCTCAGTGGCTCTCCGAGATTTTGAATAGTCGATGCGATAATATCGCGCACATCATGCCATTCCAGATCGAGCTGTAAACTCCCGGAATCAAGCCGCGTCATATTGAGCAAGCTGTTAACGGTTTGAAGCAACCGACGGCTGGCGGTACGGATTTCACTAACGAGCTTATGGAATTCCGCGTCGTTGCCTAATTTTTCGAGATGTTCCGCCGAACCGGCAATGACCGTCAAAGGAGTCTTGAGTTCATGGGAAACGCTGTCCAGAAGAGCCGTCTGAAGTTTCTCAGTCTCGACCTTGACCTTGGCCTCCTCTGCCATCCGCGTCAGGACATCTTTTTCAAGGATCACGGTCATCAAAGACGCGAAGGATTCCAGGAGCGTTCGCTGGTCTAACGTCCACACTCCCTCCTGCAGGGGGCAAATCACAAGCACTCCCAAAGACTTATTCATGGAGACCAGCGGAAGAAAGTAATTTTCGGCCTCCGGAAGGGTTTCCGTAAAGCGTCCCGCGGTTTCCCGTTTCTGGAACGCCCACGTGGCCACGCTTCTTTCTTTTCCGGAAAGGACCAGATTCCCGCATCGGGACTTCTCAAAATCCGGACGACCCTTGGAGTCTGTCAGAAAGATCGCCCCACGGACTTTCAGAACTTCTTCGAGTTTCTCTAGGGCGTTCTTGATCGCTTCTTTGGATTCACGGGTCATGGCGATGATCCGGGTCAACTGATAAAGAGTATTCAACCGATCTTCCTGCTTCCGTTCGGTCTGTTCACGTTCCCGAAGGCGTGTCGTGATATGCCCCATGGCCAGAGCGATCACGAAAAACATTCCTAACATCATCAAATCGTGAGGCTTATTGATCACGAATGTAAAGCGCGGCGGGATAAATAGATAATCCCATAGCAATGCGCTCAAAGCTCCCAGGAGTAACACTGACCACCGACTCAGGATCATCCCCGAAAGAACGATTGCCAAAAGATAGATCAAAGAGATCGAAGAATAACCACTCAATTTTTCAAGGTAAAAACAAAGAGCCGTTACCCCCGTAATAATCAGGAGCGTGATTCCGAGCTCTTGGGGTTTTGCCGCGATAAAAGTTCGCCGACGGGGTCTAGGTTTTCCTGCCCCAAGGCTTTTGACCCGGACCATGTGAATATCGATGTCGCCGCTTTTCCGAATCAATTGTTGAATTAAAGAACCGCTCCGGAACCATTCCCAAAAAGGGTTCCCGGAAGGTTTCCCGACGCAGATCTGGCTAACATTGTTTTGACGGGCAACCTCAAGCAAAATCCCGGCAACGTCCGATCCGGACTTCACGATCACCTCAGCGCCTAGCTGCCTCGCGAGGGTCAAATTCCGTGTCAGGCGTTTCTTTTCATCGTCATCAAGCGTAACAGATGTCTCAACATAAACCGCCAGCCAGGAAGCATTCAGAGAGGCGGCCGCAAGACGAGTCCATCGGATCAGGCTTTCTGAGAACGGTGTCGGTCCGACGGCGACCATCAGGCGTTCGCCGGATTTCCAGGGGCCTTCGATCTTCTGCTCGGTCATGATCTCGCGAAGATCCTGATTCACACGTTCCGCAGTAAGGCGTAGTGCCATCTCCCGCAGAGCCGTGAGATTCTCTTCGCGAAAAAAATTATCGGCGGCTGTAACGGCGCGCTCGCCGAGATAAACTTTTCCATCGTCAAGACGCTGGCGTAGCTGCTCGGGAGAGAGATCGATCAGCGCAATTTCGTCCGCTCCGTCGACAATGGAATCCGGAACCGTTTCCTGGACTCTCACTCCCGTGATCTGATACACCGCCTCGGCGCGACTTTCGACGTGCTGGACATTCAGGGTGGTAAAGACATCGATCCCCGCGGCAAGAAGTTCGAGAACATCCTGATAACGTTTGGGATGGCGACTTCCGGGGACATTGGAATGCGCCAGCTCGTCGACCACGGCAAGTTGTGGGCGGATCATAAAGATCGTATCAAGGTCCATCTCCTCAAGTAAAGTCCCTCGGTATTCGATCTTGATCTTGGAAGCAGCTGTTAGGCCTTCAAGTAGCGCTTGGGTCTCTTTGCGTTCGTGTGTTTCAGCAACACCGATCAGAACATCAATGCCTTCTGCTTGCTGCTGACGGGCGGCTTGAAGCATGGCGTAGGTTTTGCCAACACCAGGACACATACCGAGAAAGATTTTGAGCTTTCCTCGTTTATGTCTGGCCTCTTCACGTTTGAGAGACGCCAATAAAGCATCCGGATCCGGACGTTTAGTTTCCATAGGATTATTATAGCGAATCTACCGCTAAGTTCAGTCGGAAAACATTCACCCGAGGATCGCCCAACACACCGAACTGAGGCGCCTCCGTATACTGATCAATCAGCTTATAGAGCATCTGGCGTTTTCCTTCACTCAATTTTCTTGCTTTAGCAACACGGTCCGCTTGGAGTCGAGCGGCCTCGGGACTGATGTGTGGGTCCAGTCCGCTTCCGGATGCAAAAACTATGTCAGACGGAAGCGCTACTCCTTGGGAAAGATGGTTGGCTTTTCTGAATGCCTCCGCCCGTTTCAGTACAGCTTCCTTCAGGGCTGCACTGGTCGGTCCCAAGTTGCTGGCGCCGGAAGGCACCGTGGCAAAATCTGCCGCAGAAGACCGTGACCAGAAATATCCCTCTCCTTGGAATTTCTGGGCGAGCAATTCCGAACCAACCAGCTTCCCATTCTTCATTACCAAACTTCCATTCGCCTGGTAACTAAAAAATAACTGGGCTGCCATCGTAACAACCGCTGGATAAACGACGCCGGTGAGCAAGGTTAGAATAAGAAAGAGTCTCAATGCCTGAATAAGCAATTTCATCGTTGCCTCCTCATACCCAATGTAAAGTGACAAGCAAGATATCGACCAATTTAATACCGATGAACGGCACGACCAACCCTCCGAAACCGTAGATCAAAAGATTCCGACGCAACACAATTGCGGCGCCCTGGGCTCGGTAGGTGACACCCCGCAGGGCAAGCGGGACCAGTGCGATAATGATCAGCGCATTAAAGATCACCGCGCTTAAAATAGCGCTTTCGGGCGAATATAGTTTCATGATATTCAATGCGGCCAGCGGTCCGTTCACACCATGGAGCGCGTAGAGAGCTCCGAACATCGCGGGAAGTATCGCGAAATATTTTGCAACGTCATTGGCAATACTGAACGTAGTCAAGGCTCCACGTGTCATGAGAAGTTGTTTGCCGATCTCCACGATCTCGATCAATTTAGTGGGATTGCTGTCCAGGTCTACCATGTTGCCTGCTTCGCGCGCGGCCTGTGTGCCTGAGTTCATCGCAACGCCTACGTCCGCCTGAGCTAGGGCCGGCGCATCGTTGGTGCCATCTCCGGTCATGGCCACGAGCCGTCCGTGTGACTGTTCGTCCCGGATCCTTTTTAATTTGTCCTCCGGTTTCGCCTCCGCCATAAAATCATCGACTCCGGCCTCTGCCGCGATAGAAGCCGCAGTAAGAGGATTATCGCCTGTGACCATCACGGTCCGTATTCCCATTTTCCGGAGCTGGGCGAAACGTTCCTTGATCCCGCCTTTGACAACATCTTTGAGCTCGATCACGCCCAAGACTCTCGCGTTTTCCGACACAACGAGAGGGGTCCCTCCTTTTTTAGAAATGCTTTCGACTTCCTCCCGGACTGCGGAAGGGAATATCCCGCCATCCGATCCCACAAAATCCCTGACGGCATCAGACGCGCCCTTGCGTATTTTGCGGACGGGTCTCCCTTCATGTTCGTAAAAATCCACGCCGCTCATTCGCGTCTGGGCGGTGAAAGGAATAAAATGTGCTTCGTGTTCAGCTACCTCTCGGCTCCTAAGACCGAATTGATTCTTTGCGAGAACGACGATCGAACGTCCTTCGGGAGTTTCATCCGCAAAGGACGATAGTTGGGCCGCATCCGCTAGTTCTTCGGCTTTAACTCCCGGTGCTGGGATCAAACGGGTCGCCATACGGTTCCCAAAAGTGATCGTCCCTGTTTTATCCAGTAAAAGCACGTCAATGTCCCCGGCCGCTTCGACCGCACGGCCACTTAGAGCCATGACATTGCGTCGTGTCAACCGATCAATGCCGCTGATGCCAATGGCGCTGAGGAGTCCTCCGATGGTCGTGGGGATCAAGCAGACCAAGAGGGAAATCAGGATCGGGATTGTAAGATTCACTACACCGATTTGCCCCGAGGCTTTTTCACTGTATTGAGCAAAAGGTGGCAAAGTGAAAACTGCCATCACGAAGATTGCCGTCAAACTGACCAGCAGGATCTCAAGAGCGATCTCATTCGGAGTTTTCTGACGGTGAGCGCCTTCTACCATAGCAATCATTTTGTCGAGGAACGCCTTTCCGGGTTCCGAAGTTACACGAATCAGGATGCGGTCGCTCAGGACCTTTGTCCCCCCTGTCACTGCGCTCCGGTCGCCGCCGCTTTCCCTGATCACTGGTGCAGATTCTCCCGTAATGGCCGACTCATCAACACTGGCAATGCCTTCGATCACTTCACCATCCGCCGGAATAGTGTCCCGGGCAAAGCACTCCACAATATCCCCGAGCTTTAGGTCAGCGGCATTCACGCGTTCGAATTTTCCATGAGCCACTTGCTTCATCGCAAAAACCTGTGTTCGCATTTTACGGAGCGCATCAGCCTGGGCTTTCCCGCGACCCTCCGCGACCGCTTCAGCGAAATTGGCGAAGAGGACGGTTATCCAGAGCCAGATCGTGATCTGAAGATTGAACGGCGAGAAATTCCGCCATAAGAGAACGGTAGTCAGTATCGCTCCTACATAGACAACAAACATGACCAGGTTCTTGATCTGCACAAGGGGGTTCAGTTTCTTGATGCTTTCAAAGATCGCGGAGAGGATTATTTCTTTTTTCATTAGAAGGCCCTCCCTTGCAACATCAGAAAATGCTCGACAATCGGGCCCAGCGTAAGCACCGGCAAAAAGGTCAACGCGCCGACGATCAGAATTACGGAAACAAGCAAGAGAATGAAAAGAGCGCCGTCGGTCGGAAAAGTTCCGGAAGAAACCGGCGCGGTCTTTTTCCCGGCCAAACTTCCCGCGATCGCGAGCGCCGGTATAATGACCACGAAACGGCCAATCAACATGGCGATCCCAAGTGCGACGTTATAGAAAACCGTATTAACGTTTAACCCCGCAAAGGCACTCCCGTTATTCCCCGCTGCCGAAGAAAACGCATAAAGGATCTGGCTGAGGCCGTGTGGACCTGCACTGCTGATGCCGGAGATCCCGCACGGAAGCATATTTGCCAGGACCGAGCCTCCAAGGATCACAGCATTAGGAATAAGCACTGCAACGACCGCCCAACAGATCTCAGGTCCCTCTATTTTTTTTCCGAGATATTCCGGTGTGCGGCCTACCATGAGCCCCGCGATAAAAACCGTGAGGATCACATGCATTAAGATGCCGTAAAAACCGGCTCCTACTCCCCCGAAAATCACCTCGCCGAGCATGATGTTCAACATCGCGATCAAACCTGCGAGAGGCGAGAGACTGTCATGCATGGCATTGACGGACCCATTTGACGCGGAGGAAGTTGCAACGGCCCAAAGAACACTGTTGGCGATTCCGAACCTGGTTTCTTTTCCTTCCATTGCAGCAGAAGTTCCTAAAACAGGATTCGGAAGCAACTCAGCTTTTAAAGCAACACCGAACGCGAGCACAAAAATAATACTCATGGCAGCCAGGAGCGCCAGGCCTTGCCGTTTTCTCTTGATCATCACGCCGAACATATAGACCTGTGCGGCGGGGATCATGAGAAGCGCAAACATTTGAAGAAAATTCGAGAAAGGCGTCGGGTTTTCAAAAGGATGAGCGCTATTCACTCCAAAGAATCCTCCGCCATTGGTGCCAAGCTGCTTGATAGCGATCTGGGAAGCGGCGGGTCCGAGAGGAATGATCTGCGCTGAGCCTTCGAGGGTCGTTGCTTTAAGGTAGGGTGTGAAGTTCTGAACAACACCTTGGCCAGTGAGTAGCAACGCCCAGAGCAAGGACAGCGGCACCAACACATAAAGCGTCGAACGTGTCAGATCCACCCAGAAATTTCCCAATCCGACGGCGGATTTTCGGGTCAGCCCTCGTATCAGACCCAGCATCACCGCAATCCCGGTCGCAGCGCTTAAAAAGTTTTGAACCGTAAGGCCCAGCATCTGAACGAGATAGCCCAAGGTCGATTCACCGGAATAGGCTTGCCAGTTCGTATTCGTCATAAAACTGACGGCTGTGTTGAAGGCCAGGTCCCAGCTGACATTAGTGAGTCCCTGGGAATTAAGCGGCAGGCTCTTCTGGAAGATCTGAAGGAGATAAACCGTCAGGAATCCAAGGGCGTTGAATACCAACAGCGCCAGGCTATAACGCTTCCACCCCATTTCTTCCTTCGGGTCAATACCGGCAAGGCGATAGCTCAGTTTCTCCGGCGGACCCAATAACGGCGACAAAAAGTTCTTTTCCCCTTCAAAGACTTTCGCCATAAAACTTCCGAGGATCGGCGTAGCAACGATCAAGCAAGCGGCATACAAAACAATCTGAGTGAGATCAAGAATATCCATATCTGTTTTTCCTTTTTTACCGGGCCAAGGAACCTATCACCAGGTAGGCCATAAGGCACATCGTTATGCTGACTCCGAACCAATAAACTTTATCGTTCATGTTCAACCCTCCTTGGTTAATTTATATCCAAAGAGAGCATAACAACGGAGTGGCGCGGAAGCTAATTAAAAGGGGGGCCGCAAGCATTAAAAAAACATTAAAAGCTTCCCCCTTCGGGCTGGAAATGAGCGGGATCAAATGGGCTATAAAGTAAAAATCCCCCGACACCGTCGGGGGATTGTATCTCTGCGATTCAGAGATAGACAAGAGAAGTGACGCGCTCACGTCACTATGGTGTCATACGATCTGACGCGTCAGTGGCTGCATCATACAGCTACCTATCTATGTATGTCAAACGTTGGCTCCACGGAGGTAGCGCTATAGACCCGATTTTCCCATGTCCAGACATGTCCAGATGGTGAAACAGGCCTGAAAAATGTCCGTTTTGTCCGCTTTAGAGAGGTGGACTTTTCTGCAAGATCATATTGCTGAATAGGATAAGAAATGTCCAGCCCCGAAGGGCGGACATCGATGTTTTAGCACCGTGGCTGGGACTTATTGTCCCAGTTGGAATCGCTTAAATCGAGGGTAATCGGGCTTTGAGCTCGTCCAGAATCTGGACCCCAACGTCCCTGTCATGGCCGGGTGATTGATACTGTGTATTTAGGATGGAGAGAAGTTCGCGGAGCATCCGCTGGACCGTGAAGATCCGCTCCCCACGCATGCCCATTTGCTCAATGGCAGCATACAGAATCGACTTGGCAGAGTGGATCTGATCGTAATCCTTCAATGCCTCATCCTGAGCCAAAAGCTGATGGGTCCGGTCAATGGCCTTAATGAGACAACGCAAATGGCCATCCGGGATCTTGCTTATTTCCAATGACAGCTCGCTTGTTTCCATGCGGCTCCCCTCAGCACGCCTCAAGCTGGCTACCGAGTTCAGATTCGATCATCCGAACGTGTTTACGGTAACAAGTGAACCAGCGGTAAAACGCAGCGCATTTTCTTGTGATTCTCTTAAGCAATTTCTTCTTCATTTTCATCCTCCTGTTAAACATCGTCTTTAAGATGCAGGCCAAACGCATCATAGATCGCTCGGATAAATTCCTTCGCTCGATCCCTCTGAACGACGCTGACATCCGGAAGTTTCTCGAAAAACAGTTTTAGCCACTTGAATATACGCCTGTACCGCTTTTGCAAGCTCCCCTCAAACATGTGGCGGAACATGTCATCCAAAAAGCTATGGACCGTTCCGACCAGCACAGGATTAGGTTTTACTCTCTTGGCCTGGATAAGGAAAAGCAGGAGCGTCATCTTGTTATTGAAGTAGCCGGTGAATAGCTGGCTAATCTTACGCTCATCCATAACAAAATTCCGCTCCTGGAGATCCTGGATTGCCGTCCCTCTTGCCTGCACCTGATTGTCTACCACCGCTGGATTCTTTAACATTTCATTGTCCTCTACTCAGATGCTTAGCATTTCCTGTCTGTAGAGACAAGAGCAATTCAAAAAGTGCTTTAAAAGTTACTTTTAGTCATCTTGTAAAACGTTACGAGGCGTGTTATGCTTATATATAGATAAAGAAACTGATTATATCGTTTAAAAAACATTTCGGAGATGCAGCCATGTATGACGAAATCGGGAAAGACCTGAAGGAACAGAACAAGGGAAAGCGACCTGTCCGAGCGCCCCATTGGGGCAAAGCAATCAAATCGCTACTGGTTCACAAATCCGATTCAGAACATCCCCTGCCTGTCAGTTGGCTCGCCAAAAAGACCGGTATCAATGAAAAGAACCTGCACAACATCATTGCCGGACGGGTCCGTGATCCGTCATCGGACAAACTTGTCATGGTCTCAGACGCCTTCGGAATATCGCTTGCCGAGCTTGCTACGCGTGCCATGGCAGAGAATCCCGGAAGTCTCTTTGTCTGCGGTTATGGGGAGCGCGGATTTATTGATTATCCTCAGCATGGCTTCACGATTCAGACCCTAAGCCCTCAATCAAAAAGCCAGCGAGATTTTTTCTTTGGAAGGATGACGATTAAACCGTTCAAGGAGATCAGAAAGTGGCAGTTCCGGGATAATTCAAGCGTGGCGATCTTTGTGGAGTCGGGAACGCTTGAGATGACTTACGGGGACCAGAAACGGGAAGTTCATTCCAACGAATCAGTCTATTTCGACGCAGGAGTTCCGCACAAGCTCAAAAACATCGATTCAATTGAGGCAAAACTCTTTATCGTAACGTCTCCGGCTCTGTTCTAGGCTTTCTTCCGAAGAAGCTTGTGCCTGACGCAAATCTTCTTGAGAACCTCAACTAAGGTTTCAAGGTCTGTCGGCTTCGAAAAGAATTTGTATCCGAGTTTTTTAGCCCGATCCGCTTGCCCTGGGTCAGCAACGCTTGTATAGATCACGAAGTCTTTCGGCGAATGTCCTTCCCCGGCTTTGAATCGCTCGATCAGTTCATCACCCCACATATGCGGCATCTTGATATCAATAATCCCGATATCGGGTTCGAATTCACGAGAGATCCTTAACGCATCATCACCTGAAAGCGCCCACTTCACTTCAAAATGAGCATCTCCGACGTCTTCCGCAAGAGCAGTCCCTAACAATTCACAGACATCCAGTTCATCATCCACGACAAGTATCTTCGCACAAGGCTCATAGCCCGGGTCGATCTCCACTTCACCCTTATCCTCATTCTTACGCTCGATCACATGCTCAATCCGATCATAGAGATCTTTCAAGCTGTAAGGCTTCCGAATAAAAGCTTCGATTCCAAGCTTTTCACACGCTCCCTGCTCGTCATGAAGCGCTGTAAGAATGATCACGGGAAGGTCGGGTTGATGCTTACGAATGGACTTCAATACTTCAACGCCACCCATTCCGGGCATATAAAGGTCGAGAACAACAAGATCCAGCTTTGCGCCGCATTCCTCAACGATCTTGAGTGCCTCCATTCCGCTTCCTGCGGTTAGGATGTCATACCCGAATGACTGACAAGTTTTTGAAATGAAAAAGAGCGTATCTGCTTCGTCATCAACGATCAGTATTGTTCCCTTGGGTTTTGGAATGTCTACCATGTTTCCTCCGCCTATTTTCCGGTGTATTTCTCGATAATGTTAATAAGGTCCTGAAGTCCCACGGGCTTGTGCAAACACATAACCGCGCCATATTTGATCGCATCCTCATCAATCTGCGTATCATTAAACCCGGTAAAAATAATGATCTTGAGGTTGGGCTTCTGCGCCTTCACCTGCCGCAGCACCTCCATACCCTTTAACCCGCCCAAGCGGACATCCACAAAAGAAAGATCCGGTTCATTCTCAAGGATCAGACGAAGCCCTTCCTTTCCATCCTCGGCAGTGTAGACCTCATGACCAAGTTCGGTAAAAACATTTTTGACCGTTCCGAGCATGTCTGGTTCATCATCCACAAAAACAATTTTCGCCATATTAATTTTCCTCGGCAGAAGGCAGATAGATATCAAACGTCGTTCCCTTGCCATACTCTGACTCTATCTTGATACGCCCCTGATGAGCATCGACCATTCGTCTTATGATATAAAGTCCGAGCCCTGTTCCCTTGATCGCCGTTGCCTTCATCGTAAAGAATGGGACAAATATCTTTTTCTGCGTTTCATCATCCATGCCTATGCCATTTTCTCGAACCGAAATCAGAACATAAGGCTTGCCGTTCAAATCAGCATTCTTTGCATTCAGCCAAATGGCACCCTTCTGGTAGTCGGCCGACTTTGCGAGATTCCCAAGCTGGACGGCCTCCTCTTTCATTTTGATGGCATCTGCGGCATTATCCAGCAAATTAAAGAGGATCTCTTCAACCTCGCTAAAGTTGCCATTTATTCTCTTAAGATCGCTTGCGACTTCCATTTGAAACCCGATCTCCCGAAGATCATGCTTGCACTCCCACAACCGTACGCTGCTTTCAATGGCTTCTTTTACATCCATTACCTTAAACCCCTGAGCAAGGCGGCTGAAATCAAGTAACCGCTTAACGATCTCGCCCCCGTGTTCCGCGTTCTTCGCGATCCTTTGACAGGTATCGGAGAGTGCGGCAACCATTTTTTTGCTCACTTCGGTATCGTTCGAATCCAGACATTTCGCAAGCTTACGAAGCTCCACCATGAGC
The DNA here is from genome assembly GCA_903856085.1 of Candidatus Omnitrophota bacterium. Taxonomy (GTDB): domain Bacteria; phylum Omnitrophota; class Omnitrophia; order Omnitrophales; family Aquincolibacteriaceae; genus Aquincolibacterium; species Aquincolibacterium lacustre. The sequence continues at coordinate 50,532 of CAIOAT010000049.1, forward strand.
GCCGACTCCGCCCCGAGCTTGATCACATTAAAACGGTTATTTACCTGGTGTCCGATACCGGAGGCCATGGTGCCAAGATCCGCCATCTTTGCCGCCTGAAAGAAGTGGGCCTGCTGATGTTCAAATTCTGTCAAAAAAATGCAGTTCTCAATTGCGAGCGCGGCTTGATTGGCAAGCGTTGTGAGGATATCAAGATCGCTTTCAGTATAAAGACCGTTGGACTTCTTATTACCTAAAACCACAAAACCAATAAGGCGGTTTTGGACGAAGCTTGGGACCACGACCGCGGCATCTATCTTTTCCATTTCCCCAATTACGATATCGGACACCAGACCGTGAGAACGGATCTCTTCAAGCATCAGCGGTTCTTTGTCCGTATGTAGTTGCTGAATAAGCGCCGCATTCTCGTCCATGACATCATCTCCCACCTTGTGGTGGTCCCCGCGAACAGCCTTGCAGACATAATTTTTCGCCCCGTTGTCCCATAGGAAGATACGGGCATGTGTGATCCGGATCGTTTTGGTCAGAATGTGAACTATGAGTTTCAACAAACGATTAAGATCTTTGATGAGCGTCATTCCGCGAGAGGCCTGCAGTAGCGTTTGTTGATAAGCTTTTTGTTCCTTTAGCAGGACCGCTTCTGCTTTGCGTTGCAAAATTAAATAAATGAACGGGCCTATCGCGCTAAGCACGGCATAAAAACCAAGCGGAAAATACCACCAACGCTCTCCCCAGTGGTAACTCAACCATGATTTACCCCAAGCAATGATCGCAAGAGGAACTCCGATCACAACCGCGTACAAGAGGACAAATATCGTCGTGCGAGTAATTGCGACATTAACATCCATGAGCCGAAACTTGATGATCGCATACGCCAAAGTCGCAATGTAGATAGTCACGAGAAAATTGAGAACCGGAGGAATCGGGATGCCATACCATAAAAGATAGTTCGTACACCCGCCGACAAAACCTATAAGAGTTCCTATGAAAACATATTTGATCTGATTCTGCTTCAAACCTGATGTTTGCTTAATAGCGTTCCACATCAAAACGTGAGCCCAAATAATATTTGCAGAAAAGTGCAGTAGCATGAAGTGGAAGAGAATCCCTGGGATGGGCCAGAACGGAAAGAAAAGCCGTGGCTCTACTCGAGTGATATAGAGTGGGCTGAAACAGAACAACAGAAATATTGTTGATATGAAGTAATTACCAACCACAACGATCTTGCGAGACTTCCACGGGGCTTCAATTAGGCTTAATACCAAGTGCATGAACGCCGACGGGATAAAAATCGCTCCTGCCATAGCGTTTCTTATGAAGAAGAGAGCTGAATCAGCTTGGTTAGCAGAAAGCCAGAAGTAGTAACTGAGGCCCCAATACCCTACGGAAAATGCAAAAAATAAAAAACGCTTATCGAGGAGAGTTTTTTGTTTCTTTAATGCAATAAATGCAACTAATGCAAAGCTGGTTACCGCGTTGAGAAGACCGGTGTAAGCACAAAAAACAGCGCCCACCGCCTACCCCGCCCTGGTGCCGATAATGTATTGCAAGACGCCCTGTTGATCCGCACCAAACGAAAGCTCTTTTTCTGAAAATCCTGCGTCGATAAAGATTTGACGAAATTCCTCGTCGGGACGATAGACCAGATTCCAGTCCCCAACCCATTCCATAAAATGAACGGATGGGTTTTTGTATTTTTCCCGCACATCTGATATCGCTAGAACCCCGTCCGGTTTTAACATTTTTCGAAGATTCTCGACAAGCTTCGTTGCTATGCGCTTGTCTAGATAATCAAAAAGCCCTGTCGAATAAATTAAATCGTATTTTTGAGGCATCTGCTCTTCAATATTCTTCCTCAAGGCGATACGCACGACGTTTTCTTTTACAAATTTAACGCGCTTCACATCTTCTTGGAGCAGACCTTTGGCATAATTCCATGCATTTTCATCTTGATCGTAACAATCAAACGTAACGTTCGGAGAATCTTTTAAATCCCCTCTCAGCAGTTCTTGGAGCTCACGGCATGGACCTGAAGCGAGATCCATTATTTTTATCTCTTTTGCATGGCGCGCCTTGACTGTGGAGAGGATTATCTTCTTAAAATCTTCTTTACGATTTCTTACAGCGACCGATATAGCAGCAGCTTGGTAATAATTATCAAACAGCCTCCCAAACCCCTGTGTCTGCGGATCGTTCCGGTAGATATCATCGATAATTTTGAAATCACCCGCATAGCCATAAGGTTTATTCAGACTCCGAACAACATAATCACCATGCAGAAACTCTTTTTGTAGCCGTGATGTAAATAAACTCTTTAACTTATAAACGCTATCCTCATTTCCTTTCGAAAGCTCCTGCTTCTCAAAAACCATTATCTCTCTAAAAATTACATTGAGTTCTCCGTTAAAATCACTCTGGAAGCGCCCCCATTCGTTCGGATTTTTATCGAGATATTGTTTAATCTCACGAGCCACAGCCTTGTAGGTTTTTATTTTTCCAAGCAATGACTTTTCTTGCGCTTTAAAGAGATCGTCCATCTTTAACATGCGTTATTCTCCGAGCGCTTTTTTAACTTCTGTCAGAAACTCTATGAGATCGAAGGGTTTCAAGATATAGGCCTTTGGCTTTAGAGTCTTCGCACCCTCCTCAGCCACTTGGTCCGCATAACCGGTCATGAAGATCCTGGGAGCTTGTTTAACGCCCCGCTTTGTCATGAGGTCTAGAATCCTTCTTACGGTTTCAATGCCATCAACTCCGGGCATCCGGATATCGCTGACGATAAGATCGAAATCGATGGCTTCAGCCATCGCTAATGCCTCATCGCACCGTTTGGCGACTAGCACCTCGTAACCGCTCTTTTCAAGCGCAAGAACGAGACTTTTGGTTATAAGCTCTTCATCGTCGATTACTAGAATTTGTTTTGTCATTTTCATCAACTCCATGTTCTTTGAGCTTATGCTTGAAGAGCCATCTGAGATTCTCAAGGCCGGGCGTTTTAATATCTTCCTTCAATTGTTTCCGTCTGGCTTCATACTTGCGGACAATCCGAACCACCACGATTGCCAGAATCGAACAGACAACCGCATTTACTAAAAAAAATACCGCCCAAAAGGGACTATTCGGCCCCAAGTCCATAGACACACCTCCGCAGTAAGCCTTTTATTCCGTTCTTAATGTATCGGGACTTATTGAATATCCTATAGCGGAACTCTTGGAAAAGACAGTACCAGCAAAAACATCAGCTGCGCAGAACGAGAGGAACCTATTGGAGGGGTGGTTTCAGCTCTCTTAGAGGGTCCAGCTTGTTTGCATAGGCGGTTGCCCAAGCTACCCACTTGGCAAATTGGCTGTCAGAAGCGTACTCTCCCCGCTTAGCGATCGCGGCTTGAACGAGCTCAAGAATAGCCCGGCTCTTCTGCCAATTAGCAGCTTGGCGTTCAAGAGCCTGGCCGCGTTCCTTCTCCTCTTCTGCTGCCAGTCGGTTGCGCTCTTCTTCTTTCCTTGCGTCTTCCCACCGTTGGCGTTCTTCCGCACGTTCTCTTTTCGACTTCTTAATGTAGGCTGCGGCAAGCGATAATCCGTTCACAAAGGAAGCTAGTTTATCTTCCAGTTTTCGGTTCTCTCCATCCGACCACTTACTCTGGCAGCCCCCCAAGTAATCATTGATCCGTAAGACCAGCTTTCCATTGGGAACATAGTCAGTGTTGGTGTAACCATATTTATCCGGCTCCATCTTGACCATTCTCGTAAGCTCATCAAGTTCGAATTTAACCTTCTCACCATCAAACTCCACGTAGGTGTGTGTTCTATATTCATTCTCACGCTCAATCCCAACCTTGACGCCATGCTGCTCCAGCACTTTGAGAATGGTGTCGAGGATTCGATACGCTCTAGGAAGTTGCTCCGCACTAACACAAATATCCAAAGCATTCTGATTCCCGGGAGCACGAAGCCTCCCATTATGCTCATACCCCTTTTTAAGAAGCCTTTGAGTCTGCTGTACCAGCAGATGGAATTTCTCGATAGTCTCGGGGACCGCGATAGATTCTTTTACGATGAGGACAGGCTCGAGGTTTTCCTTTGAGCGAGGCAGAATATTAATAGCAACGACTTCAGCACTCTTGCTGGGAGGAAGAGGCGTTTTTGAGGTAGGCTTTCCGTAGCGGATCTTCTGCCAATGCCCCATCTTTGGTACGGGGATGGAATACTTCCTACAGATCTTACGCAGACCATTATCTGAAAAGTTGAACTGCTTAGCCAAATCAATCATCGGCGTAGCCCAAACCAGATCGTACAGTTCCTGCCGCGTTAAAACTTTGGAGCTTTCTTTAGTATTCATCGTTCTCTTAGACTATTGGACAGGATAAAAAATAGAGCAGCCGGAGGTATTCACCGGCTGCTCTACAAGCTTTAAACTATTTCCTGCCTTTTCCCGGCAGCGGGACCCTCTCAACAACGGTCGTACTCGGACGTCGACGCGCCTCTTTCAGGGGAATGAATTGCCCCGTTTCGGCATCGCGCCCTTTCAGACTTGTTTCTGGCTTCTTTTGCGACATTTCTGATTCCTTTCAGGTTGAGTTTCATTAGCGAAACAACGCGTTCAGGCCTTGGCGTCACTGGCCTTTAATGCGCGGATTCTATTCCTCAAGCTTTTTTATTCAAGAACAAATATATTTTTTTTATTTTACCGCACCACATTCTGAGTCTGCCAGGAGGAAGACGAAGGTAGCCTTTGGTGGTAAAAGCGACATTCGATAAGCGGATTTTTACTCAAAATATGACGTTCGTTGCATGCGGAGGACGCAATCGGAAGAATAAAACAAAATCGGTTGTATTAGCTGAGAACTTCCCAGTGCCCACCCTTATCTGGGCCGACTCGGCGAAGCTCTTTTTCCTTCTTCGCCTTTGCCAAATTCCATTCAATCCCCTTGGGGCTTATTCCTAATCTTTGTGCAAGCTCAAGAACCGTTACGGAAGGATTTTCTCGTATGAGGCGTAATAGTTTCTCCCTAGTTTTCTCCCTAGTTTTCTCCCTAGTTTCCTTACCTCCCTGCCTCCCACCTTTCAGAGAATACTCAGAATCACGATAAAAGGTTGCTCGAAAGAAGGTGTCTGCCTCAAAAACGGGCGGCTTCAAGCCGGCCTGTTTCATAAGGCTCTTCATTCTGCGAATACCAGACCCCATGCGCTCCACTTTTCCCATGCGATGGAAGAGGTCCGCAAGAATGAGATTCCGTCGAATCGAGGTTTTCCCAAAGTTTTGTTTGGTAACTCCCGCCGTAAATCCTCCCGGGCTCTCGATCTCGACGCGATCATCATAAACCGCAACATAGATGTTCGTTCCCCTCATACTATAGTCCCTGTGAACGATCGCATTTACCACTGCTTCACGGAGGGCATCCAGGGGAAGTTCACAAATATCATGTCGGTTAATTCCTCGGATCTCGCTACGAACATTCAACTGCCTCTGAATAAACGCCATTGATTCATTTAGCTGGGTCAAAAGATCGTCGCGCACATCCTTGCGATCATAGATATAGTCCCGATTCGTCCCTTTGAAAGCGCCACAAATGACCTCTGAATAACGGATGAACTGTTCGGTCTTTGCCGCAAACATCAGGACACCGGCATTATTGATCTTTCCATCTTTGTAAATGCCGAGGCTGGTGAGAAAAGAAACAAGGTTTTTCTTTGTAATCTTGAAGGACGTATGTGATTCCGCAAGGAACGCTTTGATCTTTTTGATCGAGAGATCATCCAGCTTACAATCTTTCCTCGGGAGGTCTTCGAAAAGTCTGTCCACCGTTTCCCGAAAGATCGACTTAATCTCCTTCTGGGTCATCTTCTGGGTCACAGCATCAAGCCGTTGGTAATACCCTGACGAGCAGGAATACGGTTTTTCAGTGCCCTCAGCCACGCCGATTACCACAACACGCTCGGCCTGTTTGATTGAAACCGGAATGGCCGGGTCACAGTTACGGGCCATGCTTACGATCTGCGATTTCAAAGAGTTGTTCAGCTTCTCGCCCTTAACTTTCCCGTCATCCGTCACGCCAAGAAGGATCTGACCGCCGCGACCATTCGCGAAAGCCACCATGTCTTCCAGCATCCGGGACGAGAATCGCTCCTTGAACTCAACCGTAAGACCTTCCCCTTCCGCAATTAGCAATTTCAGTTCTTCAGGATTCATTTTCTATTCCTATTTTTAGAATTACTCTATAGGGAATAATACCCTCGATGAAAACCAGATGCCAGCACTATTAAGCCGAGCTTCGAATGTCGCTTTTCAGTAAAAAAGCGACATTCAAAATGCGGGTTTTTCCTCAAACGGAGAAGCCGACGAGCCTCCGGGCGTCCTTGTTGGCATACATGCCCTGCCTTTCGATCTCCGCACCGAAGACCAGGTCCTCCATTCGCAACGTTTGCTCGTCGCGGAAAATGACACGCCTCAAAGTGTTCATGACCTGCCCCACTTAGTTGTACCAGCATGAGTGAGAGAGTGGCTGCCGGTTTGACCACCTTAACTGTACTGCTTCTGGTGCCGGAGGACGATAGCCCAGCGAGCTATGCGGCCTGATCGTGTTGTAATCGATTCTCCAGCGTTCGATCAGGACTTGTGCTTCGAATAGCGTATCAAAGATCTCTCTTTCCAGCAATTCATCCCGCAACTTGCCATTGAACGATTCGATATATCCGTTCTCCCAGGGACTGCCTGGCTCAATATACAGCGTCTTGACCTGTTGCTTGCCAAGCCAGACTCTGACCCGCTTGGCAATGAACTCCGACCCGTTATCTGAACGGATATGCTCCGGAGCTCCGTTCTTAACAAACAGCTTCGACAAAACATCGAGTACATTTGCCGAGTTCAGCCGCCGGTCGACCTCGATGGCCAAACACTCCCGCGTGAACTCATCAATGACATTGAGCATCCGAACAGCCCGGCCATTGCTAGTCCGGTCCATTACAAAATCATAGCTCCAGACATGATTCTTATGCTTTGGCCGCAGACGAACGCAAGATCCGTCGTTATCCCACAGACGCCTACGTTTCGGCTGCTTCTTCGGAACCTTCAGCCCTTCCCGTTGCCACAAGCGCTCAACCCGCTTATGGTTCACTCGATGCCAGCCTTCTAACCGAAGCAGTCCCGTGACTCGTCTGTAGCCGTATCGGCCATATTGCTTTGCCAACTCGATAATGCGCTTCAACAAGACAGCTTCATCATCCTTAATGCGACAACAATACCTTTGCGTTGATCGACCTTGGCCAAGGATGGCGCATATCCGGCGCTCGGATACACCCATAAACTTCTCGATCAACTCTGCAATAGCCCGGCGTTTTTTTGCCGGGCTTAGAAGTTTCCCC
>CAIOAT010000050.1 GCA_903856085.1 Candidatus Omnitrophota bacterium
ACCTTTCCCTTGCTGGATCTCGACCTCTCTTAATTTAAGAATGATCTCTTCGGGTTGAAGCCTTTTTCTCGCCATTTTCTGCCCCTTTCTTTGCCAGAAGTCTATCACAACAACTGGCTCAGTTTTCGGGGGCTAGGTCAGGAGAGTCTTCAAAGCCTACGAAGACTCGGGCCAATCCGGCGGATCGCTTAACCGCCCCGCCATCAAGCAATTGATCCATGACATCAAGAAAAAACTCGTTCAGGTTGTCGTTGTTTACAAGATCGACCGCCTCACGCGAAGTCACCGGGATTTTTATTCGCTTCTTGAAGTCCTAAACGAAAACGGTGTTACCTTTGTATCCACAACGCAGCATTTTGAAACCAACTCCCCGGCAGGCAGACTTTTATTGCACGTCATGCTTGAATTCGCGCAATTCGAACGGGAAATGGCGCAGGAGCGGACGTATGACAAACGCATCGCTATGGCCCGGAAAGGAATGTACTGCGGAGGAAGGGTGCCGCTCGGGTACGACACAAAGAACAAGAAACTTATCGTCAATCCCGAAGAGGCCAAGATCGTACAGCTTTGTTTTGAGCTTTATCCCAAACTCGGGTCCATGAGCAGAGTCAGCAGAAAATTGAACGAGATGGGTTATCGCACGAAAAAATTCTACGACCAAGGCAAAAAAAACAGCGGAAGCAGGGGAAGCATCAAATTCGACAAAAAAAAGATTTCAACGATCCTGGCCAATCCTCTATATATCGGAAAGGTGCGCTTCATGGATAAAAGCAAAAAAAGCTATCTTTTTGAGGGTGAGCACAAACCCATCATTAAAGATCCCAAAGTCTGGGATGCAGCCCAAAACTTGCTTGTCAGTAACAGGGAGACCCGAAAGAGCTTTAAACAGAATAAATATGAAATGCTCTTTCAGGGCCTCATCCGTTGCGGGGAATGCGGAAGTACGATGACCAATTCATCCAAAAGGAAAAACGGGAAAGTTTATCTTTATTACCGCTGCGTTGAAGCTATCTCAAAGGGCGCGGATTATTGCTCCATTCGTAATGTTTCCGGGGAAGAGATCGAGGAACTTCTTATCGCTGAATTTAAGGCTCTTGGCAAAAATCAGGCGCTTCTCAGGAAGTCTATCGAAAAAGCCAATGGTTTAGCCAAGAAGGGGCTTGCACCCTTACAAAGGGAGAAAGACGCTGTGGAGGCCCAACTGACGAAAATAAACGGGGATTTAAAGCGGCTGGTGAATATCATGAAGTCCGAAGACATGCCCCAAAAAAGAGTTCAAACCCTTCTGAGTGAAATGTCGGATCTGGAAGAGTCCAAGGAAAAGCTGGAATATGAAACCCACCGCATCAATACCAACATGCACCATCTAAGCCGGCACGTTATTGACGCGGAGACCTTCACTAAGCTTTTCGCTGAATTCCCGGCAGTTTTCGACACCTTTGACTTTGAGGAAAGAAGGAAACTCATTGTTCTCTTGGTCAAAGAAGTGATCTATACTCCGACCAAGATCACTGTTAAATTTTGGGGGGATCTACCGGAAATGGACTTTGATATCAAGAACCCGCCTGATTGGACGCCGCCACCAAATGACGATGGTGACGATCCGTCACCTCCCGGAGGATCTCATAGTAATGGTGTAGAGGCTGAGGGTAGAGTTAGAAATCAGGTTCGCTCAAGAGTGTCGAATGGCTGCCCGGCCTGGGCTCGAACCAGGAATCTTGCCTCCAAAGGGCAGTGTGATACCATTTCACCACCGGGCAATAACTTATTTACTTCAAAAGATCAACGCTCGAACGGATCGTCGTCGCCGAGGTCATGCGTTTGCGGCTGATGCTCGATAAAAAGCTCGTAGGCCTTCAAGACCTCGCTTTGGATATAATCCTTGAACTCCGCCGTAATGGGATGCGCCACGTCCCGGTAATCGTCGCCTTTGACCTTACGGGACGGCATCACCACGAAAAGGCCCTTCGACCCTTCGAGAACCTTCAGCCCGCGCACCACAAAACAACCATCGAATGTGATGTTGGCAAAAGCACACAACTTGTTTTCTTTATTCGCTTGGGGGAAAACGCGAATTTCCGTGATCTTCACTTTCAAACCTCATGTTCTATGTGCTCGCGCCGCTTTAATTTATTATACGGGAAAACGGCACTACAGGCGTCTTCCGTCAGACAAAAGAAAGTTCCATGTTGACGCCCTGCTAGAATGAGTGACAAATCACCTTGCGAAAAGGAAAGGGAACTTCTTTCAATCTCTTCGACAGGTCTAAAGCTTCTTTCCGGCTGGAGAACGCTGCGAAGATCGTGGCCCCGCTTCCGCTCATGCGAACGAAGGGAGCCTCCAGACCTTTAAGGACCGCCATGGCCTTGGGAATGGCCGGCATCAAACGAAATGCCGGAAGTTCCAGATCATTTCGCGCAAATGTCGCCGCTTCCCGGGTCCTCTTTCTTGCAAGAAAAGAGCGCAGGATTCTAGCAATACGCTTTTCCTTTGTCAAGGAAAGGGCCCGCCCCTTCCAAGAGAGCGACTGATAGACTTTTTTCGTATTAAGTCCTTGGTCTGTCATAAGTAAGAGGAACCAGAGAGGGGTACCACGCGGCACTTTTTGAAGCTCATCCCCGATCCCCCAAGCCATGGCTTGCTGCGCATCCAAAAGGAAGAACGGTACATCCGCTCCCAGCTTCCTCCCCATCGCGAAAAGCTCTTTGGGAGAGATCTTAAGTCGAAAAAGTTTTTTCATCCCTAACAAGAAAAACGCCGCATTGCTGGAACCTCCGCCAAGCCCAGCCCCTAGCGGAATACGCTTGTTCAGACGCACGGAGACGCCACCCATCTCAGGAAATCTTTTTTGAAGTGCCCGATAGACCCGGGTAATGAGATTCCCTTCTCCGGTCTCTAGCAAAGAAATATTCGTGGTGAGTTTAAATCCTCTGGAGATTTTGCGGATGGCAATTGTATCTGCGAGTGAGATGCGATGAAAAAGCGTCAAAAGCTCATGATATCCATCCGGACGCTTACTGAGAATACGCAGATGGAGATTGAGCTTAGCAGGACTTTTGACGGTAAGAGAATTCAAGATGCTGGGTCCCTAGTTGGGCACGGCAAAACAGAACGGTAAGCGTCAGAAAGAAAGATTACAGAGATTTTTCGTTCTGCTTGCGCAGAAATTCCGCTATGGCCGTTTTTTTCTGATCCAGCGTCATCTTGGGGTCACTACTAACCTGGCGAATGAACGCTGCGTCCTGAGCGATCTGTTCCTTGGCAGCCTGAAGTTTCTCATCCGCGCTTTGAGAGCTCCCCGGATCCGTCGCGGCGAAAGCAATGGGAGAAACTAAGCAAATCCCGACAAGCAACCATGAAAAAAACTTATATTTCACGACACGATCCTCCATAGAAAAGATAAAGTTAAAAAGAAAACGGGGAGCGCTGAACGGTTCTTTCCCGTCCACCGTTCCCCGTTTCGTGCAAAGCGCCGCCTTTCCAGGCGACACCTTGCTACGACCAGTCTTTTTTCTTGTGACGGTTCCGGCGCAGTTTTTTCTTGCGCTTATGCTTGTTCATCTTCTTCTTGCGCTGTTTACGAGCCCAAGGCATGAATGGAACTCCTTTAGGTGATGATGGGGTTAGGGAATAACTTTGTTGAGCGGGTACTCGATGATGCCCGATGCGCCGGCTTTCTTGAGCGCCGGGATCAATTCCCGGACCACGGACTCATCAATGATCGTTTCGACATCAAGCCAGTTCTTGTCCGTAAGATTTGCGATGGTGGGCTTTTTCATGGCAGGAAGAAGACTCAAGACTTTTCGCAGGTTCTTCTTTTCGACGTTCATCTTGAGGCCCACTTTTTCCTGCGCACGCATCGCACCGTCGAGAAGCATAATGAGATTGTCCATCTTTTGCTTTTTCCAGGGATCTTTGACGCTTTTCTTATTCGCGATAAATTTCGGGATAGAAACAATCACGGTATCGATGATCTTGAGTTTGTTCGCGCGAAGACTGGATCCGGTCTCGGTCGCCTCCACGATGGCATCCGCAAGTCGCGGGGGTTTGGCTTCCGTGGCACCCCACGAGAATTCTACCTCCGCGGTCACTTTGTTCTTTTTGAGATAACGCTTCGTAACGCTCACGAGCTCGGTCACCACCTTCTTACCATTCAAATCCTTGACGCTTTTAAATGGCGAGGACTCATGCACCGCCAGAACCCATCGAACAGGATTGGAAGTGCGCTTGGAGTATTGAAGCTCGCAGAGTTCCACAACATCGGAGTCATTCTCCACGATCCAGTCATGTCCGGTCAGGCCGCAATCCACGATGCCTTCTTCTACATAACGGGACATTTCCTGAGGACGGAACAATACAACCTCGATCTCGGGATCATCAATGGACGGGATATAGGAACGAGAATTGACATTGATCTTGAAACCAGCCCGTTTGAAGAGATTATAGGTCGCTTCTTCGAGACTGCCCTTAGGTAATGCGATTTTAAGCTTGTTGTCAGATGTCATAGGAGGCGGATTCTAGCGGTTTGCTTTCAAGGTGTCAACTATCAGGACATTCATCGGCATTTAATAGGTACGGCATTCCCTAATCCATATGATTATATGCCGGATCGCGGATACCAGACCCATTCCCGTCAAAAAAAATAACACGGCCATCGCGGCCAACATTTTTGGTTCCCGAAAATAGTCCATCCCCCAGTCCACTTCGAACGTGCGAAATGAAATGAACTTCAGCCACAAACCGGTAAAACACGCCCCGGTAGAAAAAGAGAGAAAATACATCAGGAGATTGATCGCAAACTTTTTTTTAGAAAAAGATTCTTTTATTTCTTCCCGGGTCCCTTGAACCGCGCTTTCACTTTTTTTGTCTGCGTCCGACGCGTCTATTTTCGGCGTCTCAATCCTGGCAAGGAGCGCCATTTATTCTCCCTGATTCTTCTTCGGGATCATATGTCGTTCTACCCGAAGAAAAAGAATGAGAATGACCAAAACAAGAAGAGTCGTTATGATCGCTATTTTATAGAGTCCCACCCCGCAGGCCATTCCGATACCGCATATGGTCCAGATTCCGGCCGCAGTCGTCAACCCACGAACACTCCCCTGTTGCGAACGGATAATGGCTCCGGCGCCCAAAAAACCTATGCCCGTGACCACCTGTGCTGCAATGCGCGAAGGATCGACGCTCGCAATCCCTCGATAGATCAGAAAGATCTCCGTGGAAAGAACCATCATAAGCGCTGACCCGAGACAGACTAGCGTGTATGTCTTGAAACCGGCATCTTTGCCGTGAATGCCGCGTTCAAGACCGACCAAAGCCCCCAGAACGGTCGCAACCAGTAATCGAATCGCAAGTTCAGAATCATGTGCCGTAAGAATCATACCCTGTCTCCTTTCATGAAATGGCCAAAGCCGGATCGCCGGTCATATTAAGTGACGACCGAATTCCATTTTTATGAAGTTCAAAACCACGCCGCGCGATCATGGCTGCGTTATCGGTCGAAAGGACAAACGGCGGGAACCAAACCTTAATTTCCTTCACCCCTGCGTCCCGCGTAAGTTTCTCCCGGAGATAAGAATTCGCGCTAACGCCGCCGCCGACCACGATATCGGACGCGCCTTTGAACTCACAGGCATCGAGCGCTTTTTCCACCAGCCAGCCAATCACCGCATGTTGAAAACTTGCCGCCATATCTTCTCGAGAAGGCGCCGCGGGATTTGGTTTCCCGGTTTTGGGATCCCGGAATTGATAGAGCACGGCCGTTTTCACGCCGCTGAAACTAAAGCTGAAACGCTCGTCTTGCTTTGGCTTCGTGAAATGGAAAGCCTTCGGATTTCCTTTTTTCGCGAGTTTGTCAAGAATAGGCCCACCAGGATAACTCAGCCCCATGATCTTCGCAACCTTGTCATACGCTTCGCCGACCGCGTCATCCACAGTCTCGCCCAGGATATGGATCTTTCCCTTTTCGCAGAACGTGAGCATCGTATGTCCGCCCGAAACCAAAAGTCCGATAAAACGCTTGGGTTCTTTTTGACCGAAGAAATTAGCCACCAGATGCGCCTCCATATGATTGACGCCAACCACCGGAATCCCCAATTGATACGCCAGCGCTTTTGAAAACGCGACGCCGACAAGAAGAGAACCGATGAGACCGGGACCTTTTGTCACAGCAATAAGCTCAATATCCTTGGGTTTGATCCCAGCTTCACGAAGCGCTTCTTCGAACACGCATTGGATCTGCTCCATGCAATGCCGCGACGCGATCTCGGGCACCACGCCGCCGAATTTCTTGTGCCGGAAAAGACTGGAGGAAACGACATTGGAAAGGATCGTATCCTTGCCCTTCAAGATCGAGCATGATGTTTCATCACAGGAGGTTTCAATACCGAGGGTATAAAAAGGCACTTTATCCTTGGAGTTTTTTCTGGAGGATCTCATTAACAATCTTGGGATTCGCCTTCCCCTGCGTCTCTTTCATGATCGCACCGACAAGCGCGCCGAGAGCTTTTTGTTTCCCGGCCTTGAATTCCGCAACCGCGACAGGATTCGCAGCAATGGCTTTCTCAACGGCCTTTTCGATCAACCCCGTATCCGAGACCTGCGTAAGACCTTTTTCTTTTACGATCACGTCCGCGGCCTTCCCTGTCGCGGCCATTTCCTGAAGCACATCTTTGGCGGTCTTTCCCGAAACCGTACCCGCCTCGACAAGCTTCAGAAGCCCGGCAAACTCCTTCGAAGCAACAGGACAATCCTCAATCGCGATATTTTTCGCGTTGAGCATGGCAAGAAGCTCAGTCTGTATCCAGTTGCTTGCAGTCTTCGCCCCGGCTCCTTCGCGGACACACGCCTCAAAATATTCGGCGAGTTTCTTTTCCTGCACGAGTACGTAGGCATCATATTCCGGGATGCCGAATTCCTTGATAAAACGCTTCGCGCGCGCCATCGGCAGCTCGGGCAACGTCGCTTCGATACTTTTGACAAGTTCGAGGGACAACGTAAACGGCACAAGGTCCGGCTCCGGGAAATAGCGGTAATCATGCGCTTCTTCCTTGGAACGCATGGAAAAGGTCGTCCCCTTCCCATCATCCCAAAGCCGCGTCTCCTGGACGATCGTTTCTCCGCCTTCAATCGCCTCGGTTTGCCGCTCGATTTCGTACTGAATGGCTTTTTGCACCATCTTGAAAGAATTCAGGTTCTTGATCTCGACCTTGGTCCCGAACTTTTCTTGGCCCACAGGCCGGACGGATACGTTCGCGTCACAGCGAAGGCTTCCCTTTTCCATATCGCAGTCGCTCACCTCAACATACTGGAGAATGGCCTTAAGCGCGGTGAGATAATCGTACGCTTCCTGCGGACTGCGCAGGTCCGGCTCGGAAACGATCTCAAGAAGTGGGATGCCGCCGCGGTTATAATCCACGAGACTGCCGTCGGTGATGCCTTCATGGAGAAGTTTCCCGGCGTCTTCTTCCAGATGCGCGCGCGTAATTCCAATCTTCCGCTCGATCATTTTCCCGTCGGCGGTTTTGGTCTCGATTAAAAGTTCGCCCTTACCGTTCACCGGCATGTCGAATTGTGAGATCTGATAGGCCTTGGGAAGATCCGGATAGAAATAGTTCTTCCGGTCGAATTTGAGTCGCTCGGCCACCTTGCAATTAAGTGCGAGCCCCACCCGAATCCCGAGTTTCAATGCCGCTTCATTTAGGACCGGGAGCGACCCAGGCCACCCCAGACACACGGGACACGTATGACTGTTTCCCTCCGCCCCAAATTCCGTGGAGCAGGAACAGAAGAGCTTCGACCATGTCTTCAGCTGTACGTGGACCTCAAGTCCAATAACTGGCTCGTAGTTCATAGCTTTGGCTTCTTTTTGTAGATTCCGGTTTCTTGTTCGAATGCGTACGCCGCGCGAAGCATGGCGGATTCGTCAAAGGGACGTGCCATAAGCTGCATGCCGATGGGAAGACCGCCGGAAGTGAAACCGCACGGCACCGACATCGCGGGAATACCCGCCAGGTTCGCCGGGATCGTAAAAATATCGGACAAATACATCGCGATCGGATCCGCAACCTTTTCGCCAATCTTGAACGCAGCAGTCGGAGATGTCGGCGAGAGGATCACGTCCACTTCCTTGAACGCCTTCTCAAAATCCTGACGGATGAGCGTGCGAACCTTCTGCCCTTTAAGATAATACGCTTCATAATAACCGGCGGAGAGTACGAACGTCCCGAGCAGGATACGACGTTTAGCTTCCTGACCGAATCCCTGATCTCGAGTCTCAAAATACATTTCACGAAGATCTTTCGTGGGAACTCTCAGACCATATTCTACGCCGTCAAAACGGCCGAGGTTCGAACTGGCTTCTGCCACGGCCACGATATAGTAAACCGCTACCGAATGTTCCGTGTGCGGCAGTGAAATCGATTTGATCTCAGCGCCGAGCTTCTTATAAAGATCTGCGGCCGCCCGCACACTTTTTTCGATTTCCGGATCGATCCCCTCGATAAAATATTCCTTCGGCAGGCCGATCCTGAGCCCTTTCAAGTCTCGCTTGAGCGATTGTGTGAAATCGGGAACTCTCTCGGGCGATGAAGTGGAATCCTTCGGGTCATGGCCGCACAAGATATTCATCAGGATCGCCGCGTCTTCCACGGTCTTGGTAATGGGACCGATTTGATCAAAACTTGAGCCGAACGCGATGAGGCCATAGCGCGATACACGGCCGTAAGTCGGTTTTACGCCGACCACACCGCAAAGCGCCGCTGGTTGACGGATGGAGCCTCCGGTGTCGGAACCCAGCGCCGCGAGCGTCATGTCCGCCGCCACCGAAGCTGCAGAACCTCCGCTTGAACCGCCCGGTACACGTTCCAGATCCCAGGGATTACGGCAAGCACCGAACGCGGAAGTTTCGCAGGAAGAACCGAACGCGAACTCGTCCATATTGCATTGCCCGAAAAGTGTCGCGCCCGCACTTTTGAGTTTTTCGATCACGGTCGCATTGTAGGGCGGCACATGGCCGGCAAGGATTTTCGAAGCACAAGTCACTTCCCTGCCGTCGATGCAAATGTTGTCCTTAATGGAAACCGGAACGCCCTGAAGCAATCCCGGGATCTCACGTTTATTGATGGGTGCCGCGCCAAAACGGAGAAAGGCATTGATCTTGGGATTGAGCGCAGTCGCGCGCTTTTGAAATGCTTCAAGAAGAGGCTGCGCGCCGTCTTTTTTGGCAAACTCGATCGCTTCTTTAAGCGTGAGGGAACAAAGATCGGTCATGGTGTCAATCCCGATGGACGATCTTGGGGACTTTAAAAAAACGGCCGTCCGCATGCGGGGCGTGTTCTAGAGCCTTTTCGGCAGCATCCGAAGGTTTCACTTCATCGGCACGGAACACGTTCTCCATATTGAGAACATGACTCGTCGGCTCAACACCCTTCGTATCCAAAGCCTCCAGCTTTTTAACATAATCCAGGATCGCACCGAGATCCTTCTCAAGCTTCTGCTTTTCTTCAGACTTCAGGTTGAGCCGCGCAAGTTCCGCAACTCTTTCGATCTTGAATTCCATAATGATCCTCGATGAGGGGTTGAAAGCGGTGACATTCTGCCCGATTGTGACAGGAGTGTCAAACGGTGGTCAAAAACTATTGCGTGGCCGTCCTCGCCGCACCGACACGGTATTTCTTGAGGATCCGGTCGGGATCGTAGGATGACTTCGCGATCCGGAGAGCGAGCTTCCCGAGATCCTGCTCGAAATTCAGAAAAGCATACTGCTTCGGAAGGATCTTCGCGAAATGATTGTACATATATTGGTAGAGCCCCTTGAACTTCCGTTTTCCTTTCGCGAAATGAAGCGCGAACATGTCCGGACGGATCTCCTCCCCGATCACAAAACCGGCGGGTTCATTCTCCACATAGTAGATCCCGCCGCAAAGGACCAACTCGTCATAACGGTCCAAAGCCTCGCGGCACGGAAAATAATCTGTCGCCTCCTTCGGCTGCCCCATATCCGCCTGCCAAACGTCGAGAACGTGAAGGGCCTCCTGCATCCGGTCCTGAGTCAAAGGTTTCGCCTCGGGCGTGTAGCGATCAAGGAATTGGTTTAGAAGGTTTTTCTGACCGTGAAGTTTATGCCCTTGATAAGTGGATAATTTTTCCAGGGTATAAACATAATCCGAATCATCTTCCGAGAATTCAACCGAAACATTCTTCCCGTCAAAAAACGGAAGCCACTCTTCCGGAACAGGAAAAAGGTAGTCGCCATCTTTAAGATGATGCAACACCTCGTCCACTTGTTCTTGACGCAGCATCTCCGTCGGCATCAGGAACCGGCCACCGTCATAGGCCCTGCCGCTGATAAAGATCCCTGCGGGAACGGTCATCACGTGATAATCATGAACCTCCCGGAAAAGATAAAGGTTCGCAAAACTATATTCGGAGAGCGGAGCTCCGGCACAGAGGAACTTTGCTCTCAGAAGATCCTTATGACTCAACGAAAGCTTTTCCGTTTTCACCAGGCACCGGCCTACAAAATCCAGATGCTCTTATTTATTTGAAACATTCGAACAGCAGGAACCCGGAACGCCGAACTTCTTGAGAATGATTTCGGCAAGACACCAGCCGGTAAAAGCTGACTGCACGAGGTTCACGCCGATCAGCGTGGTCCAGATCAGCCACCACGGACTTACCCAGATCGCCAGAGCGACGCTCATCAGAATAAAAGTTCCAGCAATAACACGGATCATTTTTTCTATGGTCATGGTTTTCTCCTTTGAAAGTTCGGGGGACGGCTAACAAAAAAAGTGGAATTTAAATGCCTTTTCTTTGCCCGCTCATCGTTCCACGTTCCCCGATTCTTTTTTAGCCATCATGTAATAAAAAACGGGCACTGCCGTTCGCGAAAGAATGGTTGAAGCGATCTCACCGGCCATCAGAGCCACGGCCAGTCCTTGAAAGATCGGATCGAACAAAATCACCGAAGCGCCGACTACCACCGCTGCGGCGGTTAGAAGCATTGGCCGGAACCGCTTCACGCCGGCATCGATCACCGCTTCTTCAAGCGGCATACCTTCAGAACGTCTCAGTTCAATAAAATCCACGAGGATAATGGAATTGCGCACTACGATCCCTGCTCCAGCGATCATGCCGATCATCGAAGTCGCGGTAAAGAATACACCGCCGAGCCAATGCGCCGGCAGGATCCCTACAAGCGTAAGCGGGATCGGCAGCATGATGATCCACGGCGTCTTGAACGACTGAAACCACCCCACCACCAGTGCGTAGATGAGGATCATCACGAACGCGAAAGCGATCCCAAGGTCCCGGAACACTTCATACGTGATCTGCCACTCTCCGTCCCATTTGAGCGTCCACCGGTCGGTCGAAGCCGGCTGGCCATTAAAGAGTTGGTCGATCTTTTTCTGCTCCCCCGCACCCGGAGGCAGCGAAAGTTGGGAGATTTGGTCCTTGAGTTTCAGAATCGCATAGGCCGGGCTTTCAAATTGTCCTGCCACATCTGCGATCACATACGAAACCCGCATGAGATTTTTGTGATAGATCGCCCGGTCCTTGGCGTCGTTTTCCACATCCACAAGTTCCCGAATGGGGATCGGACTTCCGAACCGCGAAAGGAGCGTCATATTGAGCGTCGCATCAAGTGTCTTGCGCTTGGCTTCCGGCAAACGTAAAAGGATCTCCACTGGCTCGAATTCTTCGGACAAATGCGCGAGATCCACAGTCTGTCCGCTGACTGCGGCCGTAAGGGCCTCCGCGATCTGCGTGACAGGGATACCATTCAAGGATGCCTTCTGCGTATTCACTCTGAGACGCGCGAGCTTTTCCTTCGCCTGAACATAAGTATCTATATCCGTCACACCTTCGCTTGAAGCGAGCAAGCCTTCGATCTGCTTCGCCAGTTCATTTTGTCCTTCGAGTGTCGGACCGTAGATCTCAAGCACCAAGGTTGAAAGGACCGGCGGTCCGGGCGGAACTTCGGCGACCTGAACGTGTCCTCCATATTTTTTCACGATCTCATGGATCTTTGGACGCACGGCCTTGGCAATATCATGACTTTGACGCTTACGGTCATGCTTCCCCGCGAGATTGACCTGCAGGTCTGCCTGATACGGCTTCGAACGCAGGAAATAATGCCGCACGAGCCCGTTGAAATTGTAAGGTGCTGCGGTCCCCACATACATTTCGATATCCTTCACTTCCGGAACCTTCGCCAGATAATCCGCGATCTCTTCGATCACTTGATGCGTTTTGGGTTCCGGCGTGCCTTCTGGCATATTGAGAACAACCTGGAATTCATTCTTGTTATCGAAAGGCAGCATTTTCATGCGTACGAGTTTGAGCGGCACGAGCATGATGACTGCAAAAAGCAAAATGCCGAGGGCAACGAGAAATCTCCTACGGACTTTCGCGTTATAGATCAGGGGGTTCATATAGGAACGATAAAGACGCGTGAGAAAATCCTCCTTCTCGCCTTCATGATGCACCTTGAGCTTCCCTTTCGCAAAGGCCCGGCCCAGGATCTGATAAGCAGCCCAGGGCGTGGCCACGAACGCCACGAACATGGAGAACACCATGGCCGCACTCGCGCCGATCGGAATCGGTCGCATGTAAGGGCCCATTAGCCCGCTCACGAACGCCATCGGTAATATGGCCGCGATCACGGTCAGTGTCGCGAGAATCAAGGGGCTTCGCACCTCGTTCACCGCTTCGATTGTCACATCAAGAATATTCTTCTCCTTATTCTCGGGCAGACGCAAATGCCGCACAATATTCTCCACATCCACGATCGGGTCATCGACCAGGATACCGATGGAAAAAATAAGCGCAAAAAGCGTGATCCGGTTGAGGGTAAACCCGAGAAAATAAAATGTCGCAAGCGTCAGCGCGAGCGTCATCGGAATCGCGATTGCCACTACGCCCGATTCCCGGACCCCGAGCGACCAGGCAATCAAGAGACTGACTCCGAACACCGCAATCGCCATGTGAAAGAGGAGTTCGTTGGATTTCTCTTTGGCCGTCTCGCCATAATCACGCGTCACGGTCATTTCAACATCCTTCGGCAAGGTCGCCTCCGGCAATTTTTTGAGAGTCTTGAGGATCACTTCCGAAAGGTGCGCCGCGTTCGAACCTTTGCGTTTGGAAATGGAAAGCGTCACAGCCTCAAAAACACCCTTCGCGGCATTCTTCTCCGCAGGCCCAAAAAGAATATGCGTCGAACTTTCTTCTTCATCTGACCCGTCCACCACGAGGGCAACATCCTTGAGAGTTACGGTGCTTCCCCCGCTCACGCCGACCACAAGGTTCTCCAAATCGCTTTTGGTGCGAAAAAAGGAGTCCGATTCTACCTGGATAAGCTCCGGCTCACTTTCAAGATGTCCGGCGCTTTGTTTGACATTGGCCGCCCGGATCAGCTGTCCGATCTCAAGGGGATTCATAAGCCGCGACTTCAATTTCACCTCATCGAAAAAGACCTGGAACTGGCGTTTGCGGCCGCCGGTAATATGCGTTTCCGAAACGTCCGGAATTGCGTTCACGATCTGCTGAAGATTCGCCACATGCCGGCGGAGTCTCACCGGATCCTGTTTCTCACTGTGGAACGTGAGCGTCATGATCGGCACGTCATCAATGGACCGAGTCTTGATGAGCGGCTGCGTCCCTCCCTGCGGCATGAAATCAAGATTGGAATAGATCTTAGTGTAAAGCTTGATCAGACTCTTTTCGACATTCTCCCCGACCTTAAATCGGATGATGAAAAGCGCCCCTTCAGGTTCTGTCGTGGAGTAAACGTATTCGACCCCCGGAATCTCCCAGAATTTCCGCTCTCCGAGGTTCACGATACGCTGCTCCACCTCCTGGGAACTAGCGCCGGGATAGGCAACAAAAACATCGAACATCGGCACCGAAATCTGAGGTTCTTCTTCGCGCGGAAGATTCATGACCGCAAAAAGACCGATGATGAGCGAGGTGGCGATGATAAGCGGCGTGATCTTCGATTTCGCAAAGTAGCTGACAATGCCGCTGATAAAATCAGAATGGTGTTTGGTCATTTATATTCTTTCGTATTCTCCATGAACATACCTAGCATAAGCAACGGATTTGGCAGAAGCGTGGTTTACCCCTTCAATCGCGTATTAACCTGATGAAGACCGTCCTCGTTCAGCTGTCCGGACAGGAAAAGAAGTTTCGCGTGTTCCAATTCGAGCGCAAAAAGTAGTTGCTGCAGTCCGGACGCGGTCTCCAAGTACACGCTGCGTATCGCGAGAAGATCGGCAATAGATTTTCGCCCTTCCTGATAAAGCTTCGCCGTAAGATCACTCGCTTGCTTAGCGTCTTGATAAGCCTGAAGCAGAACCGGATGGTCCGCGGTCACAGTCTCGTAATTCGCAAGTTCTCCAATAAGCTCCTTGGCGATCTCATCGCGGAGCGCCTGCCGGTCCGCCTTGAGCTCTTCATACCGATGCTTGGCTTGCTGGGTACGTCCCGGATACGTCGGATCGAAAAGGTCCACTTTCCCTTCGATCCCCACGGTAAAATTCTTGCCGCTGGAGCGCAAGTCGTGACTATCGGCGTCAAGATCGCCAAATCCATAAATTTTTGGGAGGAATGAGGTTTTCTGACGGAGCGATTCAATACGTTCAGCGTCGATCATGCTATCCATCGCCACAAGATCCTTGCGTTGCTGATAAGCCTGCGCAATCCAACTTTGAAGCTCGCCTCTGTCCTGCACCGATCCCGGGATTTTCCCAACCCCGTCCCAAACAAGCTCCGGATCTTCGCCCATCAGAATATTCATAAACATACGCGAAGTCTTGAGCGCAGCCTTGGTCCGGTTCAGTTCACGCTCGATCCCCGCCGACGTGACCTTGGCCGCATAAAAATCCGCGCCGAGGATCATGCCCTTTTGATTGAGGTCCTCGGCTTGTTTTAGATCCTGATCGATCACCTTTTTTAAATCGGTCGTAATATTTAAGAGTTCTTTAGCGAGCAGGATCGCGAGAAAACTTTCAAGGGTCACAAGCGATGCTTCCATTTCCGAGAAATCCGCTTCCAGGCCTGCCGATTTTACAAGCCGGCGCGCAGAACGGATCTTGGAGATCGTGTTGAAGGAATCGAAAAGAAGCATCTCTCCGGCCACTCCGAAGTGATAATTCGTGTGATGACGGGGCGAGTTCATCGCGTTGAGCGCGAAATCATTTTGCGTAAAGGATTCCTGCCGGAGGAGCATGCCAAACACACCCACAGGATCATCGGTCGTGGTCATCGAAGTAACACCCTGAACTCGCGGAAAAAGTTCCGCAAGAGCAAGGTTCTTCTCCGCCTTCGCCTGCTCAAGTTGTTCATATTTCTTTTTCAACGCGGGATAATGGACAAGAACCTTTGCATAGCAATCCAGAAAGGTCATCTTGGAAGGCGCGTTCGACGGACGCGCCGCCGGCTCTGCCGCCAAAGCCATAGCGCTTGTAAAGATAAATGCCGTAATAATCAACCCTGATATTTTTTTAGCCATAGTGTTATTCATTCTTCAAAATTTATGTAAAAAACGCGATGCTGAAAATGCCGGACGTGGTTTGCACCTTATTGCTCCCAAAAACATCCTGCTGAACGCCGGTTTCAAAGCGGACATGATCCCCGAACGGCATAATGAAGCCAAAGACCACGCTCGCAAGATTCGCGGTTCGCCCGTGTTCGCCGAAATCATGACTATAGATCAGCTCAACCTCGGGTTGGAGCCACCTCAAAACCTGATACCCCACCGCAATATTCGCATGGGTCGTACCGAATAAATCGCCCGTGCGTTTCGAAGGCGCAAGCGGTGTGTTATAGCCCAAGTTCAAAGTCCCGTTCCAGCGGCCGATGTCCTTGGTAAACGCTATGGCATTATCAAAACTGGTGTAACCCTGACTTGCGCCAATATGATCGAAATTACTGCGCCGTCCGGTCGGTATAAAAATCGTGGGGATGTATGCGATCTCGAGTTTTTTCTCTTCAGAATCATAAAACCGCCAGTGGCCCGTAACGCCAAGGTCCCCCCACCCGAATCCATGCGTGGGCCCTTCCGTCTCATCTTCCACCGGTTGACCCGTCCCCGGATCCGTCAAATCCCCGACTTCATTGTAATTATTCTCTTTATCCAAAGTATGCTGGAACCAATTGATGATGCCGACATCGATATTTTTAAAAATCCCGACTGTCGCCTGCGTTTCCAAGAGCTGCGTCTGATAAGTCCCTCTATTTTCCCTTCCACCGTTGGACTTCCACGCAAATTTGCCACCCTGGATCACATACGAGCTCCAAAGTTCCGCTTGTCCGGGATCGTAAGGCGTTGCATCCACCGTCACAACCTTGGTGTGTTCTTGAAGAGCCAGGTCTTCTTCAGCCGATTCAGCATGAAGCGAGAAAGGGCAAAGACAAAGCAAAAGCCCCAAAATGACGGACGCTCTGGAACAACTCATAAAAGATGGAATCATTTTTTCGCAAGAGGCTCTTTGGGTTTAAAACAATCCTTGGAACAACAACCGCCGCCGTTTTTCCCCAAAAAACAGCGCAGCGCCAGAAGCGCTGCTAGCACCACGATACTTAACGCGATGATCTCGTTATTATCCATATTTTTTCCTTTCTTTTCCGCTCTAAGACCGGGTCATTGAAACCCTAAAAACCGCCCGCCTTGATAAACCAGAAACGAACTGCCCCAAGCAAGACCTGTCATATAGAAGATCATGAAGAACATCCAGCCCCAGGACCCGGTCTCGCGCTTCACGATCGCGAAGGTCGAAAAGCACTGACATGCTAACACATAGAAGACCATGAGAGAAAGCGCCACAAGTGGAGTGTAAACAAGTTTCCCCGTTTCGGTCGACCGTTGTTTTTGAAGGGCGTCGATCAAACCCGCGGTCATGCCCTCACCCTCAGGTTGGACGTGATGTACGATCGCAAGCGTACTGATCAAAAGTTCGCGCGCCGCGAACGAGGCGATGATCCCGATCCCGATCTCCCAATTAAAACCCAAAGGCCGGATGGCGGGCTCTATCGCATGGCCCAAAGATCCGGCATAACTCGATCGAAGCTGCTGATTCTTTTCATCATGTTCGATTAGCCCGAGCCGTTCCTGCAGGACTTCCCCGCTGCAAGTTTTTGCGGCAACTTGCCGCGCGGCACTGAACTTTGTCGCAGCGACGGGATCCTTGGGATAACTCACAAGAAACCACAGAACAATGGACAAAAGAAAAATAATGCTTCCCGCCCGGGTGATAAATTCCTTGGCCCGGTCCCACATCGTGCCAAGCACCGTTTTAAGATGCGGGATGCGATAAGGCGGCAGTTCAAACACGAACGGCATACGATTCCCTTTAAGAAATGTCTTCCGAAAAAGCGCAGCGACCCCGAGCCCGGCCCCAATGCTCATCAGGTAAAGCCCCAAAAGCGTCAGCCCCTGGAGATGCAGGACATGAAATACATGAATATTCGGAATGAACGCCGCGATCAAGAGTGTGTAAATGGGAAGCCGCGCGCTGCAGCTCATGAGAGGCGCCACAAGGATCGTGGCCAGGCGATCATTCCGATCCTCGATCGTACGCGTCGCAAGCACTCCGGGCACGGTACATGCGAAGGAACTGAGCAGTGGCAAGAAAGCTTTACCGTTCAGCCCTACCTTTTTCATAAGCTTGTCGAGCACGAACACCGCGCGCGCCATATAACCCGTATCCTCAAAAAGTGCGATAAAAAAGAAAAGGAGAAAGATCTGCGGTAGAAAAACAATGACGTTCCCAACACCCGCAATGATGCCATCCACCACCAGACTTTGAAGAGGTCCGGTTGGCAGCCATCCTTGCGCTAAACCGCCCAATTTTTCTATAAACCGCGAAAGAAGGTTCATCGGCCCCTGGGCCCAGGAAAAGATCGATTGAAAAATAATACCCATGATGGCGATAAAGGCGACCACGCCCCAGATACGATGCGTCAGGATCCGGTCCAGATGCTCCGAGAATGTGAGGGCTTTCTGCGGAACCCGACGAATGATCTGCCCGCAGAGATGCTCGATCGCGGTATACCGGCATTCTGGTTCCACCGAGGTCCAATCGATTCCGCGTTGTTTCAATGAAGACCGGACGCTCAGGATTTCGGTTCTCAGAAGGTTGCCGATCTCGACGTCTTCAAAAAAAGAACTCCTGAAAAGACGATCGGATAAAAGCCTCAGGGATTCCCCAAAAACAGCTTCCGGACGATCCTTCAAGCAATTCTCGATCACGACTACGATCTTATCCAGTTCGATTTTCAATATCTCCGGCAGGAACGGATCGAACCGGAGATTTGCCGGCGCAGGAGATGTCTCCATAAAAACGCTTGCGATCGCAGCCTCGAGCTTCTGGATCCCTTCGCGTTCCATACCGACTGTCGGCACACAGGGAACCCCCGTGAGCTTTTGTAATTTTTCAAGATCAACGGATGCACTGCTTTTCCGGACCATATCCCACATATTCAAAACCAAAATGACGGGAATCCCCGTCTCCAAAACCTGGGTCGCCAAATAAAGATTCCGCTCGAGGTTGTTGGCATCCAGCACCACCAGAACAAGGTCCGGCGGCGGCGTGTCGCAGCGAACCCCGAGCAGGACATCGTGTACGATGTCTTCGTCCAATGAACGTGGCAGCAAACTGTAAGCTCCGGGCAGATCCAGCACCGAGACGTCTTCGCCTCCGGGGAGTTTCATCCAGCCGGTCTTTTTTTCGACAGTCACTCCGGGATAATTGGCCGTACTGTGACGAAGTCCGGTCAGGGCATTAAAGATCGTGGTCTTCCCCGTGTTGGGATTCCCGACCAACGCGATCTCCTTATTTTTCTTCTCTGTGATATTTTTCATAGCCCTTGGTTCTCTCGACTCACAAGTATTTTTGCCGCATCTTGTTTTCGCAAAGAGAGGCTATAACCCCGCAGGACGATCTCCATCGGGTCTCCCAAAGGCGCGAAACGTTTCACCAAAACCGCAGTACCCCGGACCAATCCAAGCTCTTTGAGGCGGTAGTGGAGATCTTCCTCCCCCTCATAGCCCTGAATAATGCCCCGCTCCCCTAACGTCATTTGATCGAGCGTCATGGTTTTCATAAAATTATAGTTCTATAGCTAATCACGGTAGTCCAAGCCACCGTCTTTTAAAAATACAGATATGAACGTCCTAGGTTTTATTTCCGGCATTTTTCGCAAAGTCCTATCAACTGTTGGCAATGATGTTCGAGCTTAAACGCGTTCTTTTTTGCGATCCTTTGCTGAGATCTCTCGATCGCCGGATCCTTAAACTCGACGATCTTCTCGCATCCGCGGCAGATCAGATGATCGTGATGGCCCTTGGAACGCGCACATTCATAATAAGTGTCGCGACTCGTGCGAAAACTCTGCGCGACCATACCGGCCTCCAAAAGGATCGGCAAGTTCCTGTAGACCGTATCCCGCGAGACTTTCAACCCCTGTTTCTTAAGACAGGAGACGAGAATATCTACATTAAAGTGTCCGCGTTGACGTTTGATCCCTTCGATCAGCTTCAATCTCTCTCCCGTCAGACGACACCCCTTTCCCCGGATAAATCCCTCAAATTCTTTTTTGTTTTTGACCATAGGAGAGAGCCCTCTTATTAAGACTAAGTCTGAATAAGGATCAGTGTAACGGACAAGCGAGGCTCTGTCAATCACGCCTTTAAGGTGAGAATCAGATCAGCTTCTCGGCAATGCGGGAACGAACTTTTTCACTCAGTTTCTGGAAATCGCTATGCTGGAACTCGGTGGTTTCAATGGGCTCTAACACGGTCAATTCACAAAACACTTTGGACTTCATAACCCAGTCCCCTTTGGGGATCGCGTTCCGGGTCCCGCGGAGGGCAATGGGAAGGATTGGGAGTTTTTCCGAGATCGCCAGTTTAAAAGCCCCGCTTTGAAAAGGGTTCATTTCTTCCGTTTCGCTGCGAGTTCCTTCCGGAAAAAAGAGAACCGACATGCCGGAGCGAAGATAGCCGATCGCTTCCCGGTAAACATCCCGGATGCTTCCACGATCCTTGCGTTTCAGACTGATGTGCCTGCAAAGTCCCAAGCACCAGCCTAGGAAAGGAATATTGAAAAGACTCTCTTTCGCTACCCATTTGAACTGCAGCCGAGTCTGATAGAGAACCACAATATCCCCAAGACTTTGATGATTGGCCACGATCACGTAAGTGCGCTTCGGATCCGCGTTTCCGAGCCCCTTCACTTTGACTTTCCAATAAGGACTCAGACCTATCACGGCATCCGACCACCAGAAGCACTGGCGGTGCAGTATCTTTCGTTGCTTATCGAACGGAAAAGTAACCGCTAGAAGGATCAGCTGGACTATGAATAGAAGCGCGATCAGAGACACGCAACTGACCCAAAAAAAAACAGAAAGTAAAACGTTCAGCACAGACATCCTATCCCGAGGTGAGCCGGAGGTCCGGCAGTCGGCAAAAAATTCGAGAAAAAAAGGGGCCTCTATGCAAACGTTAGAAGCGCAAAAAAACGATACCAATCATGGCCAGACTCAGCAAAGTCAGGCAAACACCCAGGATCCGCGTAGTCCGCACTTCGCGCGACTCATCAATCGGGACAACTCTCCAGTTGAAACGTTCCATGATCCATTGATAAAGCTTCATTGAACGTTTTGGGCCAACAGCCGAAAGAACGCCTAACACAAGCCCGAGGTAACCGACCCCCAGAAAAAGAAACTTCGATGACATGCAACAACGAATTAGCGGACATTGCATTGTTTTCTCCTTTTATTTTCTCACGCAGAATCTGTTCGAGCTGTTTGCCGTAATGACCTCTTGAGAGAGTATAGAACAAAACCTATTTTCGAAAAGATTTTTCTATCTCCAGGACCCCACTCCCCATTCCCTACTTTGCATCCTCCCATGCGCTTTGATAGCCGTTCACAGATTCGATATAGCGAAAAAGGTCTTCGAAAAAAGCGTGGTTGGAAAGCGTCGCGCTATCGCCGATCATTATGAGTTTGCGCTTGGCGCGTGTCATAGCAACGTTCATACGCCGCGTGTCGGTCAAAAATCCAAGCTTCCCTTCCCGATTCGACCGGACGAGCGAAACGATCACCGCTTCTTTTTCACGGCCCTGGAACGCATCCACACTGTCGATCTCAAGAGACGCCAGTTCGCCCGGGTCACTTTTATCGCCCAGGATCATACCGGTCAAAAGTTTCACTTGCGCGCTGTACGGACTGATGATCGCAATGTCTTCGGCCGGCACACCGGCTTTAAGCAGGTGATTCAGTTCTTTCACCACAAGCCTCGCCTCCTGTGAGTTGTAGCGGCTTTCAGTGCCATCTTCGATCTCTTCTTCATAACCAAGACCTGCGGTATCCAGAAAAACGACGGGCGTTCCGTCGAGTTCCTCCGCCTTCACGTTCAACAGATCCTTTAGCACGTGCCCGGCAACCGAAGGATCCGCCGTGAGCGCGCCATCATAAAATTCACGTGATGAAAAATCCATAATGTGCTCATGCATCCGGTATTGCCGTTCCAAACGCACTTTGGATTTCGCTCCCAGGATCTCATGAAGCCGTTCAAAGAGCGTAAAACCCAGTCCCCGTTCACCCGGCCGCGACCGAAAGACCGTTGGCGGAAGCTGACAATGATCCCCCGCCAAAATAATCTTGCCCCCATGACGCATCGGGATCCATGTCGCAGGCTCGATCCCCTGCGTCGCCTCATCGAGAATCACCCAATCGAAAGCCTTGGCCCGGATCAAGGGATCACCGCAGACCGTGTGCGTCGCCACCACAACATCCGAGGCATTCCAAACTTGTTTAAAGATCTGCGTCTTAAGATCACGGATATCGTCACGCAACCTGTTCACCTCGTCACGCATTTCGTTGCGCTCCTCCCAGGACATCACTCGCCGATCCTGACGTCGTTCTTTTTGCCGGGCCAACTGTTCGAGCCGAGCTTCATGGGCATCGATCATTTTCGCGTAAGGATGCGCGACCAATTTGTAATTTAAGGTATGCTCGCGGACCCGTTCTGTAATGCGTGCCGGATGGCCCAACCGCGTCACGGGGATCTTCTTTGCCACGAGACATTCCACCAGATGATCACATGCGGCATTGCTCGGTGCTGAAACCAGAACGGTCTGCGCTTTCTGAAAAGCCTGATGAATGATTTCCGTCAGCACGCGCGTCTTGCCTGTCCCCGGGGGCCCATGGATGAGAAGTATGTCCTCGGCCTCAAGTGCCATGGCAACCGCTTTTTTCTGATCATCATTAAGCGACGGATCAAAACCTTGATATGTTTCTTTAGGAACCGGATCGCCCAGACGGGGCTTCTTGAGACCGAGGCTGATATCTCTCAGCAAAGCGACCCTGGAATGTTCCGCGGTGCGCGTCATTTGCAAAGCTTCATACATGCGCTGATACGTGGTCCGATTCTCGGAAAGACTCAGCTGGTAACTTTTTTCGCTTTCAATCCAGCCCGGGATCCTGCCGGTAAAAGCCACCGTGATGCGGAAACGATCCTTTTCATAGACCGTGCCGGCGGGACGTTCTTCAGGAGGCGTCAAAAAACCGGAAAGCGAAACAACATCCCCGGGATTCAGGGAATAACGTGGCAACGAACGACCGTTCTGGAGCGCAAAGGTGAGAAGTTTCTGGCCTGAAGGATTGTAATGGGTCTCTAAGAGATCCAGCCGAAAAATGGCTTTACCCCTTTTTTCCCGCTCTTCGGGTTTGCGATCCAGGAAATCGGTTTTAAAACGATTCTGTTCTTCGCGTTCTTCCTCGCGCAGGAGGCGCGTCAGATGAAGAAAATGTTTTTCAATGACCGCTTCATCGCCGACCCAGATCCTGCGCTCTTCTTTTTTCTCGACCCGGGGGGGAAGAGGCGCGTGGACTTTCTTGCGGCGCTTTTTGGGCTTATCGCGATAGGTGTTAGACATGAACGCTCTTGGCTCTATTCTCCGAGGATCTTGACGATCACGCGTTTGCGCCGACGACCATCGAATTCGGCGTAAAAAATACGCTCCCAGGTCCCGAAGTCGAGGCGCCCTTTTGTAATCGCCACCACAACCTCCCGGCCGAAAAGCTGACGCTTGACGTGGGAGTCCCCGTTATCTTCTCCGGTCCTGTGATGGCGGTAACCCTTGAGATCATAAGGCGCCATACGCTCGAGAAAATCATCGAAGTCCTGGATCAGACCGTCTTCGTCGTCATTGATGTAGACGCTCGCGGTGATATGCATGGGATTGACAAGGCACAAACCTTCTTGGACGCCGCTTTTTGCGACCGCGGCCTCGACCTGGCGCGTGATGTTGATGTAATCACGTTTCTTTTTCGTCTCGAACGAGAGATATTCGGTATGTGTTTTCATGGGCCACCTCTTTGATAAATATAATGTGCCGCTCCTGCCTGAGATGAGACCGCGAATAAAAACTCGAGAGCCGCGCGCTAGGTAGGAAGAGTCTGACTTATCGTGGTTTCGGTCGCTTTCTCAAAAATAGTCTCCGGCTTCATGACGGGCTTATAGTCGGTCGGACCCGGGAAAGGGAAAGTCGCTATGTCGTAGATCCCGGCTCCAGCCCGAAGAAGCGTGTATCCGATCCCCCGCCCAATGCTCATGATAAATCCCGTGAGATAATCCGGACTTTGCTCCATTGCCGTGGGTATTTGGGTCACAAATTCTCCCGGACTGGTCGCCACATTCGTCACCCCGCGACTGAATTTAGTGAGAGCCTTATTGGAATTCATTTTTTCTACGACCGAGGCTTCGGCGCGAGCGCTGATGAACGCCAACGCGATAGCGAGAAACAGTGCCGTTTTTTTCATTTCAAGAGTCTCCTTTTTTCATCCCAACTATTATTCCACCCACAAGGAGTATCGACCATTTTGCATCTTTTTTAAATTTTTATGAGCTTTCCGTTTCAATCCTCAAACCCCTCCGTTTGAAAAACCTCAATCACAGCCTCCGGAAGTTCCTGCTCCACAAGCCCCGCCTTCTCCAACGCGCAGCTCTCAAAAAAAGTCTTGGCATCCCAACCGGTCTCGGTCGCTACCTCGGGAAGATAAACGCCTTTTTTCCAGCCATGCGTCACGATGATCCCATCCGTCCCGGTCCGGATTTCCTTGTAACTTTTCACCGGCAAAGGTTCCGTAAGAAGCGACACATGGACCTCAAGATCTTTGAGTTCGTCAAGACCCAGAGGAGGAAATCGCGGATCTTTGAACGCCGCGGCGAGAGTCATATCATGGATGCTTTTTTTTAGCGGCTCATAACCCAGGATATGACCGATACAGCCACGCAAGCGTCCACGGATTTTGAGGGTCACGAAGATCCCGCGCTTTTGTTCCATAAGTTCACGACCAAGCTCAAGTTTAGGTTCGGACCCACTTGTCAAACGCGCCTTCAAAAGCTCTCTCACGTAGGCTAAGATTCGTTTTTTTTCTTCCGCGTTTAGCATACGGTTTCCCTGAAAGCCATGGCCGCATAACCCACCACCGAACTCCGGTCTCGGGTCACATCTCCCGAGTTCGAGTATCGAATGAGACGCGGACCGGACCAATTCATTTTCTTGGCCAGCAGGATCGAGGTCAGAACAGGCCCCATGCCGCAAGCTTCAGCCTCTCCCTCAACGTATGCGCCATAAATCGCTTCGGCATTCCCTTTCTCGAACATAGCAATGAGGGACCTGTCCTTTGCGAATGCCGTTTCATAAGAATGAAAATGAGAAAGGTCTGTCGTCGCTACCACAAGTATGTTTCGATCCGCAAGCGTCTTGGCCAAAGCATCCGCGAGGATCGCACTGCTTGTGATGTTCTGAACCCCGATATAGATTGGAACGATTTTAAGACCCGGGATCGTTTCCTGAAGAAATGGAATCTGAACCTCCAGGGAATGTTCTTCAAGACTATCGGGCATCGCGTTCCGAAAAAGAGGATGAAACCCTTGGATCTCTCGGACAAGTTCACGATCGACGGAAACGCGTCCGAGCGGGGTTTCATAAGCGGCGACATCGTCTATGAGAACACCTTGCAAGAACACGCGGTGCAAAAAAGCAATGATCACAACGCTGTCGAACGTCCGGCCCTCCACAAACTTGTAGGCCTCAGCCGCGACTTGCCCCGAGTAATCATAACCCGCATGCGGGACGATCAGAGAACGAACATCCGGATCGGGAACATGCCCGGCGGTGGTTAGGAATTTTCGGACCTTTTTTTTGAGACTTTCCGGTTCTTTGGGATAGAACTGCCCGCTCACCATCGCGGTACGAACGGTTTCCTGATTCGTCATAATCTCATCCTTCGGTTTGCTATTTCGGCTCCATTCTACACCCAAAGATCGAGGGGAAAACCCATAAATTCGTGAGCCACCGCTAAAGATGTCTGGAATTCGGCGCACCCGGCTATTACAATGATTCATGGGAGGCACTCATGGATACGCAGACTTTTTCTTCAGTTAAGGTTGCATTTTTCGATGCCAAGCCTTATGACATCGAATCCTTCGACGAGGCTAACCGCGACCTCGGGTTCCAAATCACGTATTTCAAAAATCATCTCTCCCTTGAGACCGTTTCGTTGACGCAAGGCTTCCAGGTCGTCTGCATTTTTGTCAACGATACTGTCCAAAAAGATGTCATCGAGATCCTTGCCCGTAACGGCATTCAGCTGATCGCGATCCGTGCCGCCGGATACAACAATATCGATCTGAAAGCACTCTTTCAAAAGATCCACACCGTCCGCGTCCCCGCCTACTCCCCTCATGCCGTGGCAGAACACGCGGTCGCACTCATGCTCGCTCTAAACCGCAAGGTGCACCGGGCGTATTACAGAACACGCGATAATAATTTCACGCTTAACGGATTGATGGGCTTTGATATGCATGGAAAGACCGCGGGCATTATCGGCACCGGCAAAATCGGCAGGGTCACAATCGAAATCCTGAAGGGTTTCGGAATGCGTGTCCTCGCCTACGATGCTTTTCCGGACGAGGCCTATCAGAAAAAAACAGGTTTTGAGTACGTGGACCTTGACACGCTTTATAAGGAATCGGACATCCTCTCGCTTCATTGCCCGCTCACCAAAGAAACCTACCACTTGATCAACGAAACCAGCATCGCAAAAATGAAACGTGGCATCATGATCATCAATACCGGCCGCGGCATGCTCATTGATTCCAAGGCACTTATCGGGGGTCTCAAGACCGGTCAGGTCGGTTTCGCGGGACTGGATGTCTACGAGGAAGAAAGCGATTATTTTTTTGAGGATTTTTCCAACAAGGTCATTACCGATGACGTCCTCGCCCGCCTCCTCTCTTTCAATAACGTGGTCGTCACCTCGCATCAAGGGTTTTTTACCCGGGAAGCCCTTCAGAATATCGCAGTGACAACGCTGGAGAATGTCCGGGAATTTTTTACGGAGCACAAGTTACCGAACGAAATTTGTTATCAATGCAGTACAACGTCCTGCCCGCGAAAAACCACCGGGAAATGCTTCTAGTCCTTGGAGATTCTTCAAAAACAAGGACAGCTCCGAGAACCCGCTAAATCAAAATTGACGCATTCCAGAAAAGGAGAATCATGACGCAACCCGCCAAACCCACGACCGCTCAACCACGAAACTTTATTGGAACTTCACTTGAGATCGAAAGTCTTGTGGAATATCAGAAAAATTCGGTAGTCAGCAAACAGATTCTGAACAAAAAAGCAGGAACACTTACTTTGTTTGCTTTTGACAAGGGCGAAGGATTGAGCGAGCACACAGCGCCTTATGACGCGTCCGTCATGGTCCTCGACGGAAAAGCCGCGATCACGATCGGGGGGAAATCCCATCAAATCAAGAAAGGCGCAATGATTATCATGCCCGCGGGGATTCCACACTCTCTCAAAGCCGTTGAGCGCTTCAAGATGCTCCTCATCATGATCCGGTCCGCGGATTAAAAAAAAGGGACAGGCTGTTTCTTCTAAATTCAGCCTGTCCCCTTTCGTACGAAAAAAACCAGCGCTTAGATTTCCAACTTAGCTGTTTTTACGCCGCCTCGACCGTTGCGTTCCCTGTGCCGCTTTCCGGTCCTGCTGAAGCTGCGTACGGTCTTCGCCAAGCTTCTTATTATCTTCTTTTCTTCCAGCAACATTCTCTTGATGAGTCGCTTTCAGTTGCGCCATGAGCGCCTGGGCTTTCTCCTGGTCTCCGGCCGCAAGAGCGTCACGAATCTGCTTATGGAGATCTTTTTCCTCCAATTTGGCCGCTTGGCCACTTTGTTTCATCTCTGTTTTCTGCTCCGCGACGTTCTGTTTGTCCGCATTCAACTGCGTCTTCCATCCCTGAGCCTCTGCCGTAGAGACTGTGTTGGATGTATCCGCCTTTTCTTCTGCCGCGACTGGAAATGCGCCGCACAATAGAAGTGAAAGCACGATGCCTATGAAACGCTTCATGATGAACCTCCTTGAGATAGGGTTACACTACTCAACAACAAACACGCCCCATATGCTACACCCATAAAATCACTTTCGCAAGACTACCCCGATTTTTCATTTCTTTTTCGGAACAATAGTCAGCACTGATTCTCACGCTACGTTTATAATTAAAAATCAGCGCTCTCCCAACTAACCCTTCACCTCAAAACTGAATCTTGACGTCTGAGGTCTCTTCCTTCGGGATCTCAAGAAGCGGACGATGCGTATACCCCAGAGAGCCCGCGATAAAAACATCGGGAAGCTGCTGGATACGGATATTAAAAATGTTCACGCTGTCGTTAAAGAATTCCCGGCGGTCCGCGATCTCGTTCTCAAGACCCGAGATCCGGTTTTGGAGCTGAAGAAAGTTTTGGTTTGCCTTAAGGTCCGGATAATTTTCGGAGACCGCAAAAAGCGTTTTGAGACCGGCGGCTAGCTGGTTTTCGGCTTGCGTCTTCTCCGCGATCGAGGTCGCGTTCATGAAGGACGTACGCGCCTGCGTGATTTTCTCCAGAAGCGTCTGCTCGTATTTCATGTACCCCTTGCAAGTTTCGATCAGCTTCGGTAATTCATCGTGTCTCTGTTTCAGGAGCACGTCCATATTCGCCCACGCCTTGTCCATGTTGTTCCGCACCTGGATCAAACCGTTATACACCCCAACAAAATACCCGATCAACCCCAGCACCACGAAAAGAACCGCCACCGAGATCACGATCTCCATATCCACCTCCTTTTAAAAAAAGTGTCTAAAATAGTGCCCGATCAGAATAAAAAGACACGCCACTGTCAGGACAGGCCCGCCGTAGAGATACAAATACATCTTCCCGCAAAAAGACACTAGCAATTCTTTTTCGCTTTCGTCCGAGATGCAAAAAAAAGGAGCATCCCCTTTCTGGATACAAAGGTTCTCAAAACCCGTCGCGCTTCCTTGCACCAACGGATTTTCGGAGGCCTCCCCCATGATATAGATCGCATCCCCCGGACAGATATACTGTTCCACACAACGGAGCTGTTTGTCAAAACCCAAAAACCCGTGGGGCGAAATTCCAAGATCGATCAGTCCCTGCTCGAACACCTCGGTATCAGCTCCTCCGCCCCAAGAACCCAGCTGATATTTCCGGTCTGCAGCGAGGTAGAACTCCGCGCCTACGGGGTTGATAAGGACCTTCACTGTTCCATCTTCGAGAAGGAACCAACTGGGCGTCGCGAATTCCTTGATCGTCACCCACTGACTGCTTTTTCCGGAGCCTTGGTGCTCTTCGATCTTATAGTGAAAAAAAACGCTCTCGACTTTTGAAAAGGGCGTCTTCTGAGTTCCCTGGAACGGCTGGGCAACACCCTGGACCTCCACAAGACCCACGGCCATACCGCGCACGGTGGAAGTTGGAATATTCTCGATCAGCTTTTTCTTGCCACGAATCTTGAAGCCACGGAAAAAACCGAGGATACCGAATACGATCCCCAGGCAAAGATAAAAGAAGAGTTTATCCTCTGATTCGCTCGAGCTCATGACCCAGAATATCGTCCTATTTTCGGTCTTTTTGACAAAAAAGTTCCGATGCGTGATCTCCCGCAATAGGGCATAATAATGCTATGGGATCTATTGCACCAACCCAATACTGGAAAAAACTGGCCGACAGCAAAGTCCAGTGCAACCTCTGCCCCCGCCACTGCAAGCTCGTGGAGGGTCAACACGGATTTTGTTTCGTACGGGCATGCCAAAACGGCGCGATCGTGCTTACAACTTACGGTCGCGCAAGCGGCTTCTGCGTGGACCCGATCGAAAAAAAACCACTCTTTCATTTTCTCCCCGGAACACCGGTCCTGTCCTTCGGCACGGCTGGATGCAATCTCGGCTGCCAATTCTGCCAGAATTGGAGCATTTCCCGTTCGCGCGAAACGGACACACTTGGGGACGACGCCGCTCCTGAACGCATTGCCAAGGCCGCCAAAGAACTCGGCGCTCGAAGCGTCGCTTTCACGTATAACGAACCGCATATTTTCCATGAATACGCGATCGATACGGCCAAGGCGTGCCATAAACTTGGGATCAAAACGGTCGCTGTAACGGCAGGTTATGTGTGCGCTGAGCCCCGAAAGGAATTCTATGCTTGGATGGATGCGGCCAATGTGGACTTAAAAGGTTTCACGGAGGATTTTTATAAGAAATACACCGATAGCGCGCTCCAACCGGTGCTTGAAACGCTTCTTCACCTCAAGCACGAAACTAAAGCGTGGTTTGAGATCACAACACTTTTGATCCCTGGCCTGAACGATTCCGAAAAAGAGATCCGTGCAATGACGGACTGGATCGTAAAAAATTTAGGGCAAGATGTCCCGCTCCATTTCACGGCCTTTCATCCCGACTATAAAATGATCGATCTCGAGCCGACTCCGGTCCTGACACTCCAAAAAGCCCGCAAGATCGCCCTGGCAAGCGGCCTCCACTACTGCTATACCGGCAACGTCGAAAACTCCGAAGGCGAAACCACTTTTTGCCACGGCTGCGGCAAAACATTGATCGTCCGCCATGGGTATTCAATCAGGGAGTGGCATTTGAAAGAAGGAAAATGTAAATTCTGCGGCGCTTTGTGCGCGGGGATTTTTGAGGAAAAACCTGGAACTTGGGACTCAAAACGCTTGCCCGTTCGGCTTAATGCCTTTCCCTAAACAGAAAAGCTGTTAGCGAAAAGCATTAAGAACTTTCCCATTTCACGCTCATCGTGTCCGGCGCTTTAGAATTTGATCACTGTAAGAATCCGCGACGAGATCTTTTGCGCGTATCCCAAAAAGCTTTCGATAAAACTCGCATTGTTTTTTAAGATTCGCGATTTTTCCACGTCCGAACACCTCAATCTCCACAAATTTCCCAAGCCCATTAACTTGATCGATGTGGAATTTCACATTCCGGATAAAATAGATCTCGCGCTTTTTATCGACTACGGCCAAAATGCCGAGCGCTCCGACCAGGACTTTTTTAAGCGGCGTCTTTTTTTTGCAGGGGAAAAGAATGGAGTCGCATTTCTTGGATTTTCTTTGATCCTTCCGATTGTAATAGATGAGGGCATTCTCGATATCGCCTTCGCGGAGCTTTAACCGACCCGTAGGAGCACGAAAATACGTGTCGATCTGATGATCGAAGCCTTTAAAGACTGCGCGCTGGATCTTGAGAATGGCGCGAACACGTCCCGGATCAGGGCATCGCGCCTTGATCTCAATTGAGGTGCTTCGCATGAAGAAATCTCAGGAACGCTTCAAGGGAAGCGTGAAAGCAAACGTGGACCCCTTGCCCGATTGGCTCACGACCTCGATCTTTCCGCCGTGGGCCTCGACCATGCGCTTGGCGATCGCGAGCCCCAGTCCTGTGCTTTTTTCACCGG
Organism: Candidatus Omnitrophota bacterium; assembly: GCA_903856085.1. Lineage (GTDB taxonomy): Bacteria > Omnitrophota > Omnitrophia > Omnitrophales > Aquincolibacteriaceae > Aquincolibacterium > Aquincolibacterium lacustre. The sequence continues at coordinate 30,833 of CAIOAT010000050.1, forward strand.
CAGTCGGGAGCACGTTGGTCTTTCCAAAATAGTGGAACAGCTTGGAAATTTCGCTGGGGGGAATGCCCTGCCCCTGATCCGTGACAGAGATCACCACCTCCTGGTCACGGGAAATGGCCCGCAGAGTAATACGGCTTTGGGGCTTTGAAAACTTGATCGCGTTCGTGATGAGATTGTTGATAGCCTGATCGATACGACTGGGATCCATCGAAACTTTCGGAAGACCTTCCGGGATCTCCAGAACCAGTTCAATCGACTTGGCTTTCGCTAAGAGAGTGTTGTACCGTGCATTTTCTCTCAAAAAAGTAGCCAAGTCGATTTCTTGCAGGACGAGGGTTAGATGCCCTGACTCGATGGCACTGACATCGAGCAAATCGTTGATCAAAGCGAGCATTTTGTCACAGTACTCGGCGATGGCTCGGATCGGTTTTTTCTGGGTCTCGTCGAGTTCTCCCATCAAACCGTCCGTGAGAAGATCCGCGTAACCTTCAATGACCGCGATAGGACTTCGGAGATCATGCGCCGCCATCCCAAGGAATTTATTCTTGAGATCGTTGAATCGAACTAGTTCTTCATAGAGCCGGCTTTTTTCGAGCGTCAAGGCAAGCTGACCCGCGATCTCCTGAAAAAGCTCCGTGTGTGCATTCCGATAGTTATCAACCTGAGTGCTCGAGAAAAAAAGAAAACCGACAGGTTTCCCCGAAGCGATGAGCGGACACGTCAGACTCGAACGCATCCCCTCCTCCACAATATCGCGTGTGGATTTCGAACCCGGATGGTCCTTGAGATAACCCTCCAGATCGTTCAGAATGCGCGGCTTGCCGGTCTGAAGGACCTTTTCCAGACTGCTGCCACGCATACCTGCAGAATAACCTTTTCCAATCTTGATCAGGGGTGATTCCGAGCGGGCCCAATACGCCCGCAAAAGGGCGCCATTCTCTTCTAGAAGCGAGAAGCCGATCCGGCTATAAGGGATGATCGCGCGGAGAGAACCGTACGCGTAGTCCAGAACCTCGTCGAGGACTTTCCCGGCATTGATCTTCTCCGTAATCTGGAGAAGCGCCTTCAATTCTTCTTCCCGAGTCGCCATATTTCCCTCAATGAGTATGAAAACGAGTCATCACGACTGCCCAAACTTTTCATTCCCTTTCCAAAAGGGTAGCTCGGACAGCCCCTATCTCAACTCCGCTGAAATTGATCGCATCGGGATTGTCCAAGTCGCCATCGATGAAAAGACAGACTTGGGTGCCATGAGGATTTTTCAGGATTTATAAATCAGTACTATTAAAATGAAATTTTCATTTTATTCTTGAGAGCGCTAGCGGTGCTTTTGACTCCTGAGGTCACGCCCTTCGCCACATTTCCAACAGTCCCCGGAGCACCCTTAAGCACACCCTTGGCTTCATCCGCCAACGCAGACGGGTTCTCTGCTGCAGTCTTCAAAGTATCCAGACTTTTTGCCGCGGCTTGCGCTGCCAATTTCGTAGAATTACCAAAAGCCCCTGTGAGGGTTCCTTCAAGTCCTCCGATATCAAAGCTCACCAGATTCGAGATTCCGGAACTCATCATCGCCTTCAGAACGATCAAACGAACGACGCTATTGAGATCGGTGATATTCTGGTAACTTTGATCGAGGTTAATTCGGAATTCTTTCGTTGAAGGTTGGCCGCTCGAATAATCGACATAGACGACTTTACCGATCTTAAGACGCATCATGTCGATCTGGACCGGCAGGGCCTTGGCGGGCGCTTGCGATCCCTTGTTCGGCGTTTGTGTGGACGCCCTTTGAGTTCCCTGCAAGGCCTTCAGCTTGTCCAGGTTAAGCACGCCTTGTTCATTCTTCACGACCGTAAACTGCTTCATATTAAATTCGAGATTCTCAAGATGAACTTTGCCTTTCAAAATATCGGAGAGATTGTAATCGACAAGGATCTTCGGAATCTCGACCAACGTGGTGTCGTGAAACCCGGTGGGGTTCTTGACGACGAGACTTTCGATGTCCACGAACGTATTCAAAAGATTAATGTCGAGCTTGCCCATGGAAAATGGCATCCCGGTCACAGCACGCACACCATTTTCTGCCGCAATCTTGACCACAATATTGCGCGCAAGCACCAACGCAACCAGCCCTACGATCACAAGCAGCATTAATTTTCCCAAGAGTTTCATTTTCTTCTCCTTTTCATTTTAAAACGCCTCTGAATCATACCTTAGAATTCCAGTGACGCTAATCTACCACCGTTCTTTTCTCAGGCCTAGGTGTTTTAGCCGTACGCCGGAAGATCGCTTCTTCGACCGCGATCTCCTTGCGAGAACGAATGCGATTGAGATGATGTTCGATCCTTTCGTTGGGAATAGCCAATTGCTCGAGGACCAGCCGGTTCAGCTCATGGCTTGCTTCCCACTCCTCCGTCACCACGATGTCCGCCCCCAACTCAAAAAGCTGCGGCATTTGCCCCTCGTAGCGCGCCCGGACCGCAAGGATCACGTCCGGATTCAGGTCCTGCACCACACGGATGATCTGCGTCATGCCGAGAGGATCCGGAAAGCTCACGATGACCGCTCTCGCACGGGCGATCCCGACCCGCTTGAGAACCTCCTGATTGGCCGCATCGCCATAGATCGCTTTCATATGCATCTTCTTCGCCTCGCGCATCTTGACCGGATTCATTTCGATGATAACGAATGGGATCTTTTCATCCTGAAAAGCCGTGGCCAGATCGCGCCCCGTCGGTCCAAACCCGCAAAGGATTACATGATCATGAAGCGCGGCCAGAGTCCGATCGGGCCGGGTCCAGTTCCGAGGCGGCATACCAAAGATCACAAACCGGCCGAGGATCTTCAAAACAAACGGGATCGACGCAAAAAGAAGTGGCGTCATCAACATGGTCAGAAACGCCGTCGAAAGCAAGACCTGATAAAGTTCCGGCGTAATGCGCCCTGAACCGCGCGCCATTTCGATGAGAAGGAACGAGAACTCCCCGATCTGCGAAAGAATGATCCCGGTGATCACCGCCACGCGCGGCGGGAACCCGAATGCCATGATCAGAAGCGTCATAATGACAAAATTGATAAAAAGCACCAGGCCCACCACCGAAAGCACGAGGACGATGTGGCTAAGGAAAAAGTGGACGTCGAAGAGAAGCCCGATCGAAACGAAAAAAATGCTCACGAAAAGATGGCGGAACGGAATGATGTCCCCGATCAATTGATGCGAAAAACCCGTATTCGCGAACATGAAACCGGCCAGAAGCGCACCAATGGCCATGGAAAGCCCGAGCGCCCCACTTCCCCATGCCATACCCAAACATACCACGACCGAAAAAAGGAAAAAGATCTCACGATTGCGGATCGCGGCCACGCGATAAAGGAGCTGTGGCAGGAGAAAACGCGAGAAGAAAAAAGCCCCGGCCAGAAGCAGGACGGTCTTCAGAAGTGCAAGCCCGAGGGCCAGACCCACCGAGCTCATGGACTGCCCAAAAGCTGAAAGAAAGATCATAAGCGGAACAACTGCAAGATCCTGAAAGATCAGGATCGAGAGAGCAATACGTCCGTGGGGCGAGTCGATTTCGGCACGATCCATCAGGTATTTCAGCACGATCGCGGTCGAACTCACGGCGATGACCGAACCGAGGAAAAAACTTTCGTAGAACGTCCAGCCACGCCACCACCCGAAAGCCATAGAAACAGCAATGGAGACAAGGATCTGTAAACTCCCGCCGATCACCGCGATATTCTGCATGCCACGCAGACGTTCGATGGAAAATTCCAGGCCGATCGTGAGCATGAGCAATACCACGCCAAGTTCGGCAAGCATCCGGATATGTTCACTATCGGAAAGAATACCAAGGCCCTGAGGTCCGATGATTACACCCGTCAGAAGAAAACCCAAGATCGTCGGAAGATGAAATTTTTGGAAGATCACGGCAACGACCGTGGCCATCAAAAGAACCAGAAGGATCTCAGTTAGAAATGAAGTAGTTCCCACAAACTCCCATTCTGTTGGAGAAAACGAATAACTCTTGGAACGGTCCCAGTACTTATTAATTTCAACAAAGTTGAAATTGAGGCAGTCCTTGTCCCAACCCTGATAAAAATTAACGGTTGGTTGGAACTACACTAATCACCATTCAATTTTTTAATTGAAATCAGTGTTGCCAACCCGCGAAGAAATCAGATTTTAGACAAGGACAGTATACAAAATCTCATGATCAATAATCCAGCAATATGCGCCTCCCTGAGTGCGGGCAATCTCAATACCTAACTGTTCTCGTCGACTATTCAAGTAATGAATTTAAAGACAAGGGCCGTTAATGGAAAGGCCGAGACACCTGATTTTTTCCTTATGCCAAAGATCAAGTTTTATGCCCATAAATTGTCTTCAAAATGATATCTTTTGCTATACGCAAGACTTCTTAATGTAAAAATTGATCGTTTATACTAGTTAAACAATCTTGCTTAACATCCCGCATAGACCTATACTTGTAGTAGAGATAGAAAAAAATAATTCCAGAAGGAGAAACGATGAGAAGCAGACAGGAGAAAACGAAAAAAGCGCCTCGCAATAAACAGGCTGGTTTCACACTTTTAGAAGTCATGGTTGCCCTTTCATTATTTCTAGTTCTTTTTCTAGGCACGGCGGTATCCATCATCACGAGCACCTATCTTAGTTCTATCGTAAAACACAAGGTCCAAGCGATGTATTGGGCTCAAAGATTCATTGAGGAGCAACGCCGACTCCCTTTTGCGACCCTCGCAAGTCTTCCTTCAGCCTCTGTCTCTATCGATACGAAGGGCACCTTTGTCACACCCGCGGATGATCTGTCGGGAAACAGGGTCGTCACGGTCACAAATATTGACACCTATCGAAAGAGAGTCAAAATCGAAATGAACTGGCAGGAGAAGATCCTAGGGGGAACGATCACCATGCGGGAATATTATTCAACGGATATCGCTTTCGAGTCTCAACTCAACTGATAAAGGTGTGCAGCTATGGCAGAATTGAGCTGTTTTCTAAAACACAGAAAAATCAAGCCCTCGAATGAGAAAGGATTTACTCTTGCGGAACTTCTCGCCGCAACCGCCCTGTCCGCTCTACTCACCGGCTTGATCCTCACGGCTCTGATATCGTCAAGACAGATCTGCACCTCAGTCACCGCAGACCAAGACCTTCAACAAACCGCTAACGTAATCATGAATAAAATCATCAAGGGGGGTTCGGAACCTGGCGGGATTTTTCGCCTTTCAGAGGCAACCTCTTATTCGATTGCCACTATCAGTGAGTTGCACTTCACGGGAACGGACTCTATTGAAAGAAGATATTTTCTGAATAATACGGGAACATCCCTAGTGTACCGTCATCCGACAGCAACGGGTACACAGGACGAAGTTCTCTACACCGCTCCAACGGGAACGACACTCACGTTACGCTTCTGGCCGCTGGCAGGAAGCACTTATACCAATATTACGGTCGGCATTGATGTTGGGCTCGCCAGAGTTGTCAATAGTAGAAATGTCGTGGGTTCCGAGACAACGATGATCAATATAAGGAACCATGCCACATGATAACTCCCGTGAAGAATAAAAATAATCGGGGATTTTTACTCACCCTGGTTATGATCTACACTTTTCTGATCATGGCCTTTCTAGGGACCTTTCTGGTTATGGTGACCGGGGGTCTCAGGCAGGTCAATAAAGCGATTGAGAGCACGCGTGCCTATTATGTCGCGGATGCGGGCCTTGCGGATGCTTTCATGCAGTTAAGAGCGGCAGCTTCTTTTCCCGCAGCATTCAATGCGAACAATGCCGGTTACCCTGTCGGGCCTAACAATCTCAATGGGAGTTATACTGTGGCCGTCACAACCAATGGTGCAACATGGCCCACCTACACGCTGGCGTCCCGAGGCACTTTTGGCAATACCACAAAAACTTTGACACTACGCGTCAAAGCCACATCGTACGCCAGATGGAATTACCTAAGCGTTACCGAAATCTCACCCACCTGGGGTTCCTTGTGGTGGGTGACGGGCATGTACTCCGAAGGCCCCATCCACACAAACGGTCAATTCAATATCTGGGGTTCTCCTATCTACAATGGCCCGGTAAGCCAAGTTTCTTCTGCGATCAATTACGGAAATGGCGGCCCCCCCACAGATAATCCTAATTTTCAGAAAGGAATTACTCTGAGTGCGGATGCCATTGCTTTTCCAACCACAGATCTCCTGACCAGCGTCCAAAGCGGCGCGTCACAAGCTCAGGGACTTTCGCTGACCGGTAACACCACGGTAACCTTGGTATCCGATGGCACCATGAAAGTCACTAATTCGAACAAGGGTTGGAATGCCAAAAGCATGGCCATTCCAGCCAATGGCGCTCTTTATGTTAATAACGGAGATGTCACTGTCGGGGGGACACTTAAGGGACAGCTGACCATTGGTACCAATAACAACGTTTTGATCAGCGGAAACATTCGCTACAACACGGATCCCAGGACAAATTCCACGAGTACGGACTTATTGGGATTAGTCGCAAACACTAATGTGACCGTAAAACAAAGCGCACCCTCGAACCTTGAGATCGATGCTTACGTTGTTGCTTTAAACGGCGCATTCCAATTGGAGAATTTTTCGACCGGCGGCTACAAAGGAGATATGGTTCAGTTTGGAGGCTTGATGAACAAATATTGCGGCCCCACGGGGGTCATGAATTCTCAAGGGGTCATTATTGACGGATATAATCAGCTGCAATACTACGACACGCGGCTTCAAAATACATCACCTCCTTGGTTCACAGCCGCAAAAGACACGGCAACCAGGATCCTTTATTACAAGATCGATCTCAAAGAAACATAAGAATCTTCTAAGGAGCCGCTATGACTGAAGATGGGAAAAAGATGCTCGCAATAGGCGTCATTTTATTTATTCTTGCCATTTTCGCGTTACATTCCGTACTCATGCTCAGGCTTAACCCGAAAAAAGCTCAAGAACCGTCTCTCGCAGCGCCGGTTCAAACTGCCGAACCTTCGGTGTCCGTACCGGCTCCAGAAGCCCCACTCTCTTCCGATGGCAGCCACCCGGTTGTCTCCATACCAACCGCTGAAGAAATAAAGCTAAGCATTGAAGATCAAAACCAGAAGCAGAAAGCTATGGAAGAACTGATGGCAACAAGAGACAGGAAAGCAAAAAAGGTTATGGCCGCCGCCACCGCTGCATTATCTTCAGCTGGTTCCCAAGAAACAGTCTCTGAGGACAGCCCGCCACCGTTATCTCCAGAGGCAAGGGCCGAACGCAACAAGGAGCTTCGAGACGGAATCAAAGCCCACCGCTACTTTCCCCGCTAGGAAGGAACCGGACCCCCTAAGCCCTATTTCTTTTTTTCCCACGCGCAGACTTTTGGGATCTGGAGAAATCCGCTGTACTGAAGGAAGGAAACGCCAAGATATTGTTTTCCGGTCGCATTTTCACGAAAACGGAAAACACCGGCCGTCAGATCCCCAAGCTTTGTATACCCCTTGCCTTCTGCGATCTTTCCCGCTGGGACCGTGGGGTCCCCCTGATCGTCGCGGCAAACTTTGTCCGAGAGCATTCCCAACTGAGCGGAGTGGTAGAATTTATTGGCGGGATGATCCTTGGGGATCAAAGGAATAGTATCGCTCACCGGAGCAGAACACCCGGCGAAGAACACCACTAAAAGAATCTGTGCAGTGAATTTTTTTACCATTTCCCGGTCTTTTGAGTCGAAGGTTTCGGATGGTGCTGAATCGTAGAGATCGCATCCTGCAGAAGCGAATCAGGCAGGGCATATTCTTTCAATTCCCCGTTCAGGAATTTATCATAACCGCTCAAGTCCATAAGCCCGTGGCCGCTATAACAGAAAAGGATCGCCTTCTCTTTTCCTTCTTCGCGTGCCTTGATAGCCTCATCAATCGTGCAGGCAATGGCGTGACTTGTCTCCGGCGCGCAGATCGCCCCTTCCGTCCTGGCCCAAAGCATGGCGGCTTCATAACACTTCAACTGATCGATCGCGCGCGGCTCGAGAAGCCCTTCCACCACACCCTGGCTCACAAGAGGCGACATTCCGTGATAACGCAACCCGCCGGCGTGGATCGGTTCTGGAATAAAGGTGTGACCGAGCGTGTGCATGGGAAGAAGCGGCGTCATCTTCGCTACATCCCCGTGATCATAGCTGAAGGGCCCGCGTGTCAACGTCGGACATGCCGTCGGCTCCACGGGAATGATCTTGATCTTCGCGCCGTGGATCTTGTCGCAAACAAATGGAAACGAGACTCCGGCAAAATTGCTCCCGCCGCCCGCACATCCGATCACGATATCCGGCTGTTTTTCTCCGGCCAAGGCGAGCTGCTTTTTTGCCTCCAGGCCAATGATGGTCTGATGGAGCATCACGTGATTGAGAACGCTTCCAAGGCAATAGCGCGTCTTTCCGCTCGGATCGCCCACGGCCTCTTCAATGGCTTCGCTGATCGCGATCCCGAGGCTTCCGGGCGTCTTCGGATCTTTTTTCAAGATCTCGCGACCGGCATGCGTCTCATGGCTCGGGCTCGCAACACAATTGGCCCCCCACACACGCATCAGACTTTTCCGGAAAGGCTTCTGGTCGAAGCTGATGCGAACCATAAAAACTTTGCACTCGAGCCCCAGGAGTTGGGATGCAAATGCGATGGCACTTCCCCACTGGCCGGCGCCGGTCTCGGTCGTAAGTTTCTTGATGCCGAATTGTTTGTTATACCAAGCCTGAGCCACGGCGGTATTGGGCTTGTGACTCCCGGCCGGGCTCACACTTTCATCTTTATAATAAATACGCGCGGGGGTCTTCAAATATTTTTCAAGATAGACCGCTCGCTTGAGCGGCGCGGGGCGCCAGCGATAGAGCATTTCGAGGATCTCTTCCGGGATATCGATCCAGCGGTCCGTGCTCATCTCCTGCTCGATCAAATTCATGGGAAATACTTTCGCGAGCATGTCCGGTGAGATGGGATTCCCGTCAGGCCCAAGCGGCGGCTGCATGGGCGTTGGAAGGTCCGCGGCCAGGTTGTACCACTGTTTGGGCATGTCCTTTTCACTGAGCGTGATCTTGATATTTTTCACTTCTGACTCCTTTATTTAAAATGTCCGTGACCGCGTAAGTTCCTGCATAGTTTATCCATTTCCTGAAAATAATCATGGGTTTTTTGCTTTAGGGATTCTTCTCTCGCTCAAACCCGGAGTATTCTCTTCGTTTAGCTGAAAATCGAATGGAAGAGCCGTATCACAAAAAGATTTGTCGCGGAGGAGGATTCTCCCTATAATCCCTGCATGCGAAAAGCACTTTCTTATATCATCCCCTCGTTGATCCTCTTCGGCGTGCTGGCACTCCAGTACAGTTTTCCGTCACAGATCGAATCCTTCCGCGCCAAAGTCTTCGACGTTTTCCAGATGATCAAACCTCGCGTTTATCAGGATACGCCCGTACGCATCATTGATATCGATGATGAGAGCCTGGAAAAGATCGGACAATGGCCCTGGCCGCGGACGATCCTGGCAAAACTCGTCTCCCGTCTCGCGACTAGCGGTGCCACGGTAATTTCCTTTGATGGCGTTTTCCCAGAGTCCGACCGCACTTCCCCACAAAATATGCTCCCGATCTGGGCGGAAGGAGCAACCAGCGAGCTTTTGCGCGCCCAGCTTGAAATGATCCCGGACCACGACACGGCGTTCGCGGAAGCCATTTCGCAGGCGCCCGTCGTCCTAGCCTTTGGACTCACAAACGAACCGCACAAAAAACTGCCGGCATTAAAAACAGGTTTCCTGGAACACGGCGCAGGCAAGGACCGAGCTGTCGATCATGTATGGCCCATCTTTAAAGGAGCGGTTGTAAGTCTCCCTATTTTGGAAAAAGCCGCGCGCGGGAACGGCTGCTTTAATATGGGCCTGGAATGGGACCAGATCGTGCGGCGCGTCCCGGCGCTTTTCAGGCTGGACGATACGCTCTATCCGGCCCTGGTTCTTGAGACAATGCGTATTTTTCAGGGCGCTTCAGCTTACAAGATCACTATGGCCGGCGCGACAGGCGAAACCTCGTTTGGAGAAAAAACCGGCATCGTAGGCATCAAGGCCGGACTTCTGGAGATCCCCACCGACGCGCTTGGAAGGATTTGGCTTTATGACACCGGATACAAGCGAGAGCGGTTCATCCCCGCTTGGAAGATCCTCGCGGCGAGTGCCCCGCTCGCAGAATTAAAAGAAAAAATCCTTTTCATCGGGTCAAGCGCCATGGCTTTAAAAGACCTGCGCGCCACGCCCCTCAATCCCCTTTCATCCGGTGTTGAGGTCCAAACACAGATCGTCGAGCAAATGTTCCTCGGGGATTTTCTGGAACGGCCCGACTGGGCAGCAGGGCTGGAATTCACTTACCTGACTTTACTGGGCATCCTGCTTATTTTGATCCTGCCCATGGCCGGGGCCATACGCTGTGCCGTGATCGCTTTCCTGGCCATCGCCTCTGCATTTGGATTTTCCTGGTATGCGTTCGTCCACTGGCATTTTTTGATCGATCCTGTTTTTCCATCCTTCGCTGTTTTTTTGATCTACCTGGCATCGTCATTTCTTAATTTCCTTGGCACCGAACGGGAACGCGGCCATATCCGCGGCGCCTTCGGCCGGTATCTTTCTCCCGCGCTCGTCGAAAAACTCGCCAAGAACCCCAAGCAGCTCAAGCTGGGCGGCGAGATGCGCCCCATGACATTCCTCTTTATGGATATCCGCAATTTCACCGGGATCGCGGAAAAGTTCACGCCCGAGGAGCTGACCCAATTCATGAACGGTTTCCTCACCCCCATGACCGATATCATCCTTCAATTCGGCGGCACGATCGACAAGTACATGGGCGACTGCATCATGGCGTTTTGGAACGCGCCCTTTGAAGACGAAGGCCATGCCTTACACGCCTGCCAATCGGCTTTGGCCATGCAGCAGTTTCTCCGGGCCACACCTGGCTTCGAAGAGATTCGCGTCGGGATCGGCATCAATAGCGGAAATGCCTGCGTCGGGAACATGGGCTCCGAACAGCGTTTTGATTACACGGCGCTCGGCGATGCAGTGAACCTGGCTTCCAGGATCGAGGGACTTTCCAAAAATTACGGCACCGCGACCCTTGTGGGCCAGAACACCGTCGAGGCGACGCAAGAATTCGCGACATTGGAGATCGATCTCATCCGAGTCAAGGGGAAGACAAAACCCGTTAAGATCTTCGCGCTTTTGGGAGATACCGAGTTGAAGAACCAGCCACTTTTCAGAGAAGTACGCGGGCATTTTGAAACGATGCTTGCGGCGTATCGAAATCAACGGTGGGAAGAAGCTGAGAAATCCTTAGAGAATTGCCGCCGCATCACGTTGCCCAATATCGACCTTGGCGTGCTCTACGAACTTTACGTCTCACGCATTCTCTCTTACAAGATCAATCCCCCGGTTCCCCAATGGGACGGCGTCACGATCGCTGATTCAAAATAAAAAGAGGCGGACTGAGTTATTCGATCAGCCCGCCCCTTTTTTAAAAAACTGCGCTATCCTACCGATGAGTCGCTGCTTCTCCTGTGGAAGTGTGAGCGCGGTCCTTTGCTGCTTCCTGACTCTTTTGGTCCAACTCATCCAAACCATTGAGGAGAGCCGCGGTTTCGGCCACGTCCTCTTGTTTTCTTTGCGCCATCTTGCCGGACACAGCCCTGAAGATCCCCTTCACCATGCCAGCCTTGTCCCCAGCATTCCCGGGATCATAGACAAATTCATCAACCGTAATCGTACTCAAGGGACCAAGCGAAAAAACCGTCTTGTCCAAGAGCAGGATCTGCAACTGGCTGCCCGCACCGGTCTCGATCTTGTCTCCCATAAAGATCTTATCCCCATCCTTTAACGGATGGGAAACTCTCTCCGGTGGCGTCGTGGCCTTGACTTCACCTCTCACCGCCGCCGCCTCGCCCGCCTGCACCGATCCAACCACTTCAGCAAATAAATTCCCGCAGATGCCTACCTCGGAGGTAAAAAGAAAAATCAAGAAGATGATTTTTTTCATGAGTAGTCCTTTAATTTTTCGCATCGTCATTGCGAGGAGCCAAAAGGGACGACGTGGCAATCCTTTCCTTCCAAAGAATGATTACTTCCCGAGCTTTTTTTCGAAAAAAAAGCACGTTCGCGACAAATTTATGGCTAGGAATTTATAGAAACTCATGAAACCGCGTCTAGCCCCTTACTTTTATTATTACGTCGGCGGCTTATACGAAGGCGGTTTTTCTTGCTTCTTATCTTCTTCGGCAGCAGCAGCATTATTACGAGCCTCGTCCTGGGCATTATCATCCGTGTGCTGATTCATGACGTCCATGGTGTTGAGAATATCAATAAGCTCCTGGGTATCCACGCTGGTATCGGCCGGAAGATTCGTATCCACTCCGCTTTCTCCAGTCCCAGTGTTGGTCTGACCGAGAGCTTCAGTGATCCTATCCAGATCCGCCTGTGAAACCCGGAACACCGGAACGGGACTTCTGTTCGGTCCGTCCACGATCGTGGCATTCCCTGCTTTATCGATATCCACACCGACGACCTCGCCGTTGACGGTATTGGTCACATAAATGCGGCCCATGCCGACCGGGCCCAGCAAAACGATCATCGTTTTTTGTCCATCAATGATCCCGCCCACGTTCGTGCCGCGGAAACCGATCGAGCCCGCCGGAAGATCGACGGACATGTTCTTGGGATCTTTGTGCGCTACTTTGCCCGACACGACGCGAAAGATCCCCTTCAGCATGCTGGCCTTGACCTTACCGCTATCGTTCGTCGGGTCAAACACAAATTCGTCGATCGTGATCGCGCTCAAAGGCCCGAGCGTAAAGACTGTCTGGTCCAGAAGCAGGATCTGCAACTTCCCGTTTTTCTCTGTCTCAATCTTATCCCCCATCAGCACCGAATCCCCGCTTTTCAAAGTACGCGCCGAAGAACCTGCCGTGGTAATTTTCACTTCACCTTGAACCGCCGCCGCCACGCCGGCCTGAGCGGTGCCCGATGATTTCGCCCATAAGAGTCCGGCCCCCAGAAAAAAAATGGTAAGCGCGAAGGATCCCGCGAGAATGATCTTTTTCATATTTAGAACTCCCATCGTTTGCTTAAAAGACACTGAAACTTGTTGTTGCCGTAGGTGTAGTTGGTGATATTGGAAAGCGCATGATAATACTCATACGTGCCGGTAAAAAGAATGTCTTTGAACGGCTTCGGGAGGATCTTTCCGATGAGGAGAGTCGTAAGCGGCGCGCCGTAGGTGATGCGATACCTTATGGTTTTGTCGTGACGATGACGGCCCGAGACAGAAAACTCAGGACTCTCGTAATCATCCGCATAGTAGTTGAAGGTGTTGATCAGGAATTGCTGCTTTTTCAAAAACCAGGTGTGGGTATTGTTGATCGAGAAACGGTTAAAGGCATTGTAGTCCTGTTTCGCATATTTATCGCCATACCCGAGACTGCTCGTCCATTTCATCGCCGGCGTAAACCAATAACTAGCGCCCCACGCGTAATCGAACTCAGGACCCTTGCGATCGGTCGCATTGTTATTTTCTGAAATATTCATGTAATCCTGACGCTCGGCCCGAAAGTTAAAGAACGCGTTAAGATCTTTGGTGAAATCGTGGTCAAAAAATAAATTGCCACCCTGGGTCCGGAGAAAGCTTTGCGAAGAAAGAAGAATATTGCTGGCAACAAAGGACGGCGTGAAATTCACATATTGTCCTTTGTACGTGCCGCCAACCTCGTACTGAAACGAACCGAGATCGAGGGAATGCAGGTTCGTCTGTTCCTGGAGATAATAAGTGAAAGATCCGAAAACCGAGTGTCCTTCCTTGAAACCGAGGTCATGAGTGACGTTCACATCGCTCACATTAAGAAAGTTCGTGTCCGCCCGTCGTCTGTCAGAAGCAGGATTGGCCACCATAAGGTCATTGACGAGCTGAGATTTGGAATGCGGCGCGGCATTACGGTTCGTGTCGTAGCCCCATCCGACGCTCTCCCGAAGGCTCACGCGGGTACGCTTTTTCTTGACCTTGATATTCTTCTCATAATAGTCGGTTTCGGCCTTGATCTTTGAGGTCAGCGTCATGCCTCTGAGAATACCGATTTCCTTTAGAGCTCCATCCCAATTGGACGACTTGTAGAGGACGGCCACATAGAGAATACGGACATCGGCGAGATTCGGGCTGACAAGCAATACCCGTTCGACCGTGGCCGAAGCTCCTTGATAGTCGCCCCGAGCGATCAGCTCCTTGGCATAACGGATATTGAGATCGACGTTATCCGGATCCTTGAGGATATCCTGAAAAGTCACCCCAGTCTTATACTGCTCCTGAAAAGTGGCGCCTTTGGAACCCTCGGCCGCTCTAGCGGACTGTTTTTCAGCCCGGGTCTCACGACGCATACGCTGAACCTCGTTTTCGAGATCCTCCGCGAAAGAGACGGCGTTAAACATAAACAGAAAAAATATAACGAGAGCGAGGAGCTTCAGAGGAGATCTTGAGCGCATCATCTGCCTTTCCTTTTTCGGAAAACGGTTATGACGGTCTTTACGGCGAAAAAACAAATTCTGGAGATTCTCGGCAAACCTTTAATGCGGCGTAGTTTACCTTTCGCGTGCCGGAAAAGCAACTTTCAATACTGGATGAAGGAAGTAGGCTGACACATGAAGTACAGCAGAAGCCACCGGTTAAACGCCATCCTTCATCCTTCTTTCTTCAGCCTCCATCCCACATCCTATATCCTTAGAATACCGCACGGTGCTCTTCGTTACTCTGATGGATTTATGAGCCTTCATCCAAAAAAATAAGTTATACTGTCAACATGTCTAATTCTCCATCAGACAATTCGAAAATTAATGGGGCTAGTCCTGGCAATCTTCTTCCAAAAAAAAATAGCGGCCAGGGCATGTCATTCCAATTGGACCCGTTCCAAGTACAAGCCATAGAGTGGATCGAAAAAGAGCAATCGCTGCTTGTCTCAGCGCCCACGGGCTCCGGAAAAACGCTGATTGCCGAAAGAGCTGTCGAAAAAGCTCTCGCACGCGGCGAACGGGTCATTTACACCGCCCCGATCAAAGCCCTGAGTAATCAGAAATTCCGAGACTTCCAAGAACGTTTCGGTAAAGAAACGGTCGGCATCTTGACCGGCGACGTCTCGATCAATTCCGATGCACCGCTCCTCATCATGACCACGGAAATTTACAGGAATTGCCTTTTCGAGAACACCGAACGTATCCAAAAGATCGGTTGGGTCATTTTTGACGAGGTCCATTATCTGGATGACCCGCAACGCGGCACGGTCTGGGAAGAAGCGCTCCTTTTCACCCCGCCCGAGATTCGGATCCTCGCACTAAGCGCCACAATCCCGAACGTCCAGGAACTCGCATCCTGGATCCGGCAGATCCACCAGCGCCCCATCGCCGTGATCGAGGAGGCCCATCGCCCGGTTCCGCTCCATTTTCTTTTTCAATGCCAAGGGAAGATCCTTACGAACACGAAATCACTTCGCAAGGAAGGCTATCTTCAGCGCGATAATTGGCAGCTTTCCATGCGGGAAAGACGCCGTGGATGGCAGCCCCCCCGCGCGCGGCCCAACCGCCTTCATGACATGATCAAATACTTGATCGATCAGGATCAGCTACCGGCCATTTATTTCGCTTTCGGACGCAAGCGCACGGCTATGCTTGCTTGGGAAGTGGCGCATTTTGACCTTATGCGAGATGCGGAGCGCCGCCAGATCCGGACCCTTTATGATGAACTCCTGGCACGCTACGACCTGGCCGGAGACAAGACTGCCGAAGAAATACGGCCGCTCATCGAGCAAGGCATCGCCTACCATCACGCGGGTATGCTCCCCACCTTAAAAGAGGTCATCGAGCGGCTTTTCACCAGCCGCTTGCTCAAACTCATCTTCACCACCGAGACCTTCGCTCTAGGGATCAACATGCCGGCACGCACCGTCGTTTTTGATGAACTTGAAAAATTCTATGGTATGGGATTCAAACCGCTCACCACACGGGATTTCTTTCAGATGGCCGGACGCGCCGGGCGGCGCGGCATGGACTCGGAAGGCTTTGTCTATTGCCGTATCCATCCGAACGATATCGCATTCCCGGAAGTGGAGCGCATTCTTTACGGAAAACCGGAGCCTGTGCGCAGTCAGCTGAACGCCACTTACGCGACTCTACTAAACCTTTACAAAATGCTCGGCCACAAGCTTCTTGAGATCTATCCCCGGTCTTTCCATTTTTTCCAGTCTTCCAAGCGTAAACGCGACGAAGGGCTCGATCTCTTGAAGAACAAACTCGCCCTTCTGCAGGAGATGGGCTATATCACGGATCAAGGAACCACGGACACGCAAGGCGTCCTCACCGTCAAAGGAGAATTCGCGGCCTCGATCTTCGGCTTTGAGCTGCTCCTCACCGAAATGTACACGGACGGCGCGCTGGAGCAGTTGGATGAGGCAAAATTGAACGTCTTTCTGGCAGGGCTGATCTTCGAGCCCCGGAAGAACGATGAAGCCCCGCGGCTCGGTAAAGACCACGCCGAACTTCTCAAGTTGACGCAGCATTACCACCGTATGATCTTCAAGTGGGAATCTAATTTCCGCGTCACACCGCCCACCAAGCCTCCCTATTTTCATCTCGCCCGTGCCGTCGAGGCGTGGACGCACGGCAAAGATTTCGAGCATATCTGCAAACTCACCTCGGAAGACGAAGGAAGCCTGGTCCGCTATATCCGGATGGTGATCCAATTGCTGCGGGAGATCGCAAACGCGCCGCACGCCTCTGAAGGACTCAAGGCCAAGGCAAGACGCGCGCGGGAAATGATCGATCGCGATGTGGTAGACGCGGAAAAACAATTGCGGATCTGAAAAGCCAGGCTTGCTTACTTTTTAATTTTCACTTCTTCTTCGATCAGCCCTGCTTTTTTGTCGTCTTCAAGAATTTCTTCAAGAATGATCGGGAGTTTCCACTTTTCAATGCGGCAAACCGTATCGTAAGGACAAAAGGATTCACAGTCCCGTGGCCGCACCGGGACCTTGGACTCTTCAATCTCTTTGACGAACTTTCTAACGAATACTAACGACCGGGCCAGGACCTTTTGGAACACTTCATCCGGGAGCTGGGACCGGGAAGAAAACTCTTTTTCGAACAACTGAGCGATTCCTTCGCAGTAAAAACCGCTCCGCTTAGGATCGCGAATGGAATAGATCTCGGCACCAAGCGGCATAAACCCCAGCTGTTTTTGCACAGCCAGAAGATAAAGCGGTAGCTGAAGCGCGGTCCCAAGCGCTAGATTCGCGGCCTTGAACTTTGCGGATCGCTTGTAATCGATCACCACGGCGAACTTCTTCCCCGCGTCCGTATCGATCCGGTCCACGCGCCCGCGCAATTTTATTTTTCCGCCTTTCCCTTCGTCGTCGATCTCAAGCGCCGGCCGATCATTTTCCCCGAAATCTCCGAAAGAATATTCCACACGGCACGGTTTGAATGGAGAACTTCTCAATCTCTCAGTCTCATAGTTGATAAAATTCAAAAGCATCTCGAACAATTCACGGCGATCAAGAGCTTCCTCGTAGGGCTCCGTCCATATCATGGGATGCTGCCTCAGGCCTTCCTCCATTTCGCGGCCGATGAATGCTTCAAGAGCTTCCTCCGGATTTTTCTTTTTTTTCGGATCAAAATATTGTTGGAGCACATGATGCAGGATGCTTCCTTTTTGCATCGCCCGGATATCTCCGCCTTCATCTTTCAACTTGAGAACTTTGTCGGCAAAATAACGGAAAGGACATTTAGCATAAGTCTCAAGTCGCGTCGGGCTCGTTTCAGGGATCTCAAAATATCCTCCTTTTAGGATCCTCTCATCCAAGATCTTCGCCTCAACAGGCTTCAAAGCGGAAAGCAAACGGTCACGGCTTTGCGGATCTCCGGAAAGTTGCTCCAACGCCTCGCGCACATCAACCTCCCGGCCCCTCGTATTTCGAAGAGCGCCGACGACTGAAGCTTCCAACTCCCGCCGCGTAATCGCCTCGCTAGCCGCGGGGAAAGGTCGCGAAAGGTCCTGGCGTATCACAGGAACTTTATTCTCAAAGAGATCTTTCACTTCTTCAAGGTAGAAGGATGGCAGGGATTCTTTCCCTTCAAAGTCCAGATGAGGATAACTTAAAAAGAGCCGCTCCTTTGCTCGTGTGATCGCCAAATAAAAAAAGAATCTCTCGATATTCTGCCGGGGCAGACACTCAGCAAGCGGATGCTTCATGCCGCCATTCATCAACTTCCGCTCCCAATCCGAGAGCAGCGGATCTTCTCGAACTTGCATGGGGAACACTTTTTCAAGGAGGCCTGCCACGAATACAACCTTATATTCTTTCTGCCGGGCCAGCGAGACGTCGTAAACCTGCACGCGGTTCTTGTCGCGTTCGTGAAGTGAATACACATCCAATTCCACAAGACCTAGGAAATGGTCCGAAAAACTTTCAAAAGAGATCTCTGAAACCTTGGCTTTCATGAAATAACTTTGGATTTCATCAAGCAAAGCCTCAAACCTTTTGACGCAAGCCGCATCTCGACGCGTAAAAGATGTGTAGCAGTCGCTCACTTCCAGAATCCCAAAAGTGTCATACACCGCCCGCTTGAAAATCCGGATATGCTCTTCCGCAGTCTTTGCCGTCCGGAACCGGTCCTCAAGTTCCATGAGGGCCTGAAGGGTTTCCTCCTTGCGCTGATTGAATACGGAAAGCCCCTCGGGTTCTCCCCGCTTCCAAGCCAAAAGCCAGGCATCGCGCGTGCCTGCAACGCCTTCCAGGAACGACCGCCGTTCAAACTCGACGAGCCACTCATCGTCTTTGGCCTTGCCCTGGCATCTGTTTTTTTCTGTTTGAAGGTTGCCAAGGCTATTCCAATCAACCTCTGGACCTTTTGATTGAGAAGTGGAATTGTCTTTTCCAAAGCGACGCGTATAGCCCGACTTCAGGAAAGCGAAAACATCCTCCCGCTGCCAAGCATTACGGAAAATGGAAAGAAGCGACACTGTCGCGGCGATCCAAGAAGAGAATTTCAAACGATCGCGTTCATGGATCTCCGCCGGGATCCCATAACGCGAGAAGACCGAGGCAATGACCGGCGCGTAATGCCGGATCTGGCGAAACAGCACCGCAAAATCGCTGTAGCGATAATCCCCTGTTGCATAAAGCTTGTGGATCTGACGCGCGATGAGCTCGATCTCGCCTTCGGTCCCAATAGCATCAAGCATCACGATTTCCTGCCCCGGTTCCGGCACCGGGCTTGAATACTTTTGAGTGAAAATATTTTTCTGAAGAAACAGAAGCGCCTTCTTTTCCGTGCGGTACGATTGCGGTTTCATGGTTTGCACCTTAAAACCGATCTTCTCAAGATCCTGCTGGGTCCGGCTCACCGCCTCGAAGGCGTCCTCTCGGTCTTGGTTTGGATCCTCTTGGGTAAGCGTGATCGTGATGTTCTCCGTGATTGCGGAAAGCTCCCGGAGATATTCCAGCTGAAGGTTGGAAAAATCGAAGAACCCGTCGATCCAAATCGCCTTGAAGCGCGCGGTCAAAGGCTCTGTCTTTGTTTTGCGTTCCCGAAAAATACGGAGAGCATCCTGCCCGTCCCTGAGTCTCCGGGTTTCCAACTGGGCCTCATACTGTTCATAGAAATCGGCAAGCGCTTCATACTTCACGCCATAAGCCGGTTCAAAACCCTTGAGTGCGTTCATACGTTCACGAAAGATCTCTGGAGGGACACAGGATTCTTTAAGCTCAGAAATAAACTGCGCCATCAGGCCTAGGAATCCCGGCTGCTCAGACACTTCGGAAAAATAATCCCACGCATTCTCGCGAATAAGATCTCGAACGATCATCGTGCGTGTCAGGCTGGAGGCCACGGGGATATCGTTCACTTGAAAAATATCACCTGCAAGCCGGGAAAGCGTCGTGACACGTTTGTGGAAAAATCCCTTGAGACCCCGCTGGATCAAAAGCGAAACCACGCGTTCGGTGTGTTCGGCGGAGGGAACCACGAAGAAAAGATCAGCAGCAAGCGGATCGGCTGCCTTTGAAAGTGCGTCCCCAAAAGAATCGAGGAGCTCTTGCGTCTTCCCGCAACCCGCCGGGCCTACGAGAAGTATCTTGGACATATCCTAGCCTAATTTTCTTCTAACCGACGGTTGCCAGGACTCGCCCCATTAACCTTTGAATTATTCAACGGAGAATTGGACATGAGCGTTTAGGCTTCGAAGACCGCGCAGCTATCCTGATTCTCCCAAAGCGTGACCTTGGAGACCGGAAGTTTCATGGCGCGCGCCTGACGAAAGATCCACCGGGCGAGCATCTCCGCGGTCGGATTCTCTCCCACGAGCACCACGGGCTCTCCGGCTTTCTTGAGGAGTTTTGCGAGCGGGTCTTTGCTCCAAAGGATCATCTTGTGATCCAGATTCCGGTCGATCCATTCTCCGATCGTCCGTTTGATGTCAAAAAAATCTACGACCATCCCCTTGGCATTGAGTTTCGCACTCGCCATCTCGATCTCCACGCGCGCGCTGTGGCCGTGAAGATGCGAGCACTTGTCATGACCGCCCAAAAGCCGGTGTCCGTAATTAAAGTGGATCATTTTCGCGACTTTAAACATAGCTTGATTCCCCCGAAAGCGGTTGCTGAAATGATGACGCGAGGCATTATGGCCGATTTTCTCTGACAAGTAAACCCCCTCAGGACGGACCGAGGTTCCCGGTTGTAAAGAAAAGGGATGCGGTTATAATGACTCGCGTCTTTGAACACATTCACAGCTTAAAGGGAAATCGGTCATGACGACCCGTCGGGAAAAACTGCGCCAACGATTCATTGCATTCCGATTGAAATTTGCGGGACACATGCAAAAAATCCGTCCCCGTGTCGCGTTCAAGATCCTCGCCGGCATCGTGATCCTCTTCCCCTGGCTGGTCAGCTCTCTCATCGTGAGTTTCTTCAAGGTCGCCCACTGGCGCAAGATCGCGACGTGTCAAGCCTTCCTCAAACGTCATGCACTGGCCTTCGACGGCATCGATCCGAAAACTCTAACCGTAGAGTCCATTTCAGGAGGCGTCAGCAATTCCAATCAGATTTGGCGCTGTCGCAAAACCACGGGAGAAGAGGTCCTCTATTTCGTAAAGATCTTCCTCGATGCCGGCAGTTTCTGGGCCAAGCATCTCAGCTTTGTCAGCCCCTTCCCTTCCATTTACGGCGGAAAAACCCATGAGCGATTCACGGTCGATATGATCAGCCGAGTCCAGCTCGACAAGATCGGCGTCCCAGTCCCGCGACTCATTGCCTATGACGCAGTCGAAAAGGTCATGGTCACCGAGCACATCGAAGGAGAAACTGTCGATTCCATCCTGGAGCGGATCGGCGAACGCCAAGCGCTGGGTCCCGGAGATGAAGCCGTGATCCGGCAATCCGCGATCGGCCTGGCCAGGATCCACCGGGCGGGTTTTTCACTGATCGATACCCAGCCCGTCAATTGCATTTGGGTGCCCGTGGAGCAGAAAGTCTATTTCACGGACCTGGAGTTCTGCGGCAGGCAGGATAAACGAGTGTGGGACATCGGATTTTTTCTGTGTTTCATAGCGATACGGCTTTCCGGCGCGGTCCGGCAGGAGGTACGCAATATTTTTCTGGAAAGCTACCAAAAAGAACGCCAGGTCGATCTCGCCCAGGTCACTGAGACCGGTCTCCAACTTCAAGAATATATGCCCGTCTTTCAAGCCGTCTTGGATATCCGCCGCTTCACCCCCGAAGAACTCTTCGAAGGTCTTATCTCCACCTAGGACCATGAACCCATAAACCAAAACGAGAACAGTACTAGAACTCCGCTCCAAGCCAGTTCACCCACTGCCGTTTCTTAGGAAACGCAAGCGCGAATCCCGTGAATGAAACAATCGCAAACGGGATAAAATCGTAAGCCCGTCTGCCGAAGAAGATGAGGATCAATCCCAAGAGAAGCGACAGTTGAGCCCCTGCATTCATCAAAACCGTTCTCCCAAGAAGCTTTTGCGGCGGGCGCTCTGTATCAGGAAATGAGTCGAGCATTCGGTGGCTTAACTGCCCCACGGCGAAAATCCCAAGAACCGAAATGGCCAATGCTCCATACTTAACAAATGGATAGATTTGAGCATTCAACATCGGGGCACCCGTCCTCCCCGTTCGGATCAAATAATACCCCATTCCCCCGTACACCACGACCAAAGTCGCCATCGAGATCGTCATCTTCTGCGCTTGAAAGTAAAGCTTCTTCGCCATTTCTATCCGGTCCATAACATTTCTCCTTTGTTTCGGGAACTAGTCTTCGCTCTGCAAAGGCCTTTCGAGAGCCACGTTTTCGAGAAGGCTACCATAGTGAAAGACGGCACACAGACCGCTTCCCGAAGCTTCACAGGACCGGAACTCCTTTTCGAAGATCTCCGGTGAATGCACCAGCTTGTAGGCGCCGACGGCGAAATACAACCGTTTGAGATCCGATACTTTGGTCTTGGCAACCCCGATCCACCGTTCATATTCCTTGGGATCCGCCGAATAATTCATGACCGTCACGAAATCCACAAGACCTTTGTTAAGCCAGGAAGGCCAATCCTGGAACGCCTCCTGAAGCGCCCGATCGTAGGACATGCACCCGGTCGCGGAGACCCGGATCTTGGAACGGACGGAGCGGGCACTTTGAATGAGAAGCTTTAAGAGTTCCGTCACCTGGGCGCGTTTCCAGTCACTCCAGGCTCGACTCCCTTCTCGGACTTTCTTAAGACCGGTCGATTTTTTAAACCGATCTATGTTGGCAGGTGTATAGCCGTATCGCGGATGACTATCCGGATAACGAATATAATCAAATTGAATGCCGTCGAGTTCCGGATAGCCCCGAACGATCTCCTCCACCATCGAGACAAGTTCTTTTCGCACCCGCATGTCCCCCGGTTCGAGAAAATACTGGTTGTCGATTTTGTAGTCCGCAAGCGTCTTTTTCTCCTCAAGATTCCGCGTCAGGATATCGGGCCCGTATTTTTTAAGGATCGGAGCGGCCTCATTCGTACTGAGACTCAGCATATTGAGCCAGGCGTACACCTCGATCCCCGCGCTATGCGCCTCCTTGATCAGAAACGCGAAGGGATCTTCCTTCAACGTCTTTAAAGCAGCTTCATACGGCGCGGAGTCGCCGACCTGGGAAGAAAACCATGCCTGATTCGCACGATAGATCTGAACAAAGAGAATCTTGATCTTGGCTTGCTGCGCGAAACGGATGAGCTTCATCATGGCCTCACGGCTTGAAAGCGTCGGCGGATCCTGGATCAGGGAGACGAAAAGACCACGAGAAGAGGTACCTCCCCCGGAAGGAATATCAAAACTTCCCCGGGAGTCACTAGACGCAGGAGGCGCCAAGTGTTCGCATCTCACGGGAGCTTGAAACATGACGAGCAGGCACAGGACAAAAACTAAGATTCTTTTTTTCATCGGAAGAAGTTCGGCCGCTTACGCACCGCGGCCGATCACTTTAAGGAACGCGCTCACGACATCCGGACGGAACTGAGTGCCGGTCGCACGTTTGATCTCGCTCACCGCAGCCTCCAGCGTCAACGACTTACGGTAGGGTCTGTCCGAGGTCATGGCATCGTAGGCATCCGAAATGGAAACGATCTGGGCCGGCAGGTCGATCGCGTCTCCCGTGAGTCCGTCCGGATAACCTTTCCCGTCCACGCGTTCATGATGCGAACGTATAACGCGAAGAAGTTCCCCGTCCAAAACCGGCTCGAGGATCTTTTCGCCGGTCACGGGATGATCCTTCAGAATATCCCATTCCGCGGGCGCCAATTTCTCTTTTTTATTCAGGATATCTTCCCGGATCACGAGCTTCCCGATATCGTGAAGCTCTGCGACGCACCCGATAAGTTCCGCTTTTTCAGGGCTCATGTTCATCTCCAACGCAAGCTTACGTGCCAGATTCGCCACACGCTCGGAATGACCCTGCGTGTAGGGATCCTTAGCCTCGAGAGCCCGCACAAGCGACTGCGTGACCTTGAAAAAATAATTTTCCAATCGCTTCCGAGACTCGGAAAGGCTCTCGGCCATCTTGTTAAATGAATCTGCGAGTTCTCCTATCTCATCGCGCGACCGCACCTTGACCCGATAATCAAAATTATCCCCGGCCAACTGCCGCGTACCCTCGGCAAGTTTCCGTATCGGATCCGAGACGCTCCCGGAGATCAATATCCCAAGCACGCAGCAGACTAGAACCCCCAAAAGAAGCGATACCACCATACGTGTTTTAATCTCCTGCTGCATCTTCGCAATATCATCCGCCAGAATATCCACACCCAGGATCGCTACCGTCTTCCCATCCACATCCACGATCGGAGCATAACCTGAAAGAGTCACCCCCCACGGATCCATCTGGAGCTTATGATCCGCGGAAGGAGCTTTGAAGCCCGCCAGCATCTCCGGAAACCGTCTCGCGTCATAGAGATCCCCCGGTCGGGCAGTGCTTAGCTTGGGGGTTTCCACACCCATCGGATCGGTGTCGACGATAAATTGCAAAATCCCCCGGCTCTTGGTCTGCGCAAGGATATAGATATATTGGACCGGCGCGTTCAGATCGCGGGCTTTCCGGAGCCTTTCGCTCACATCACGGTAAGCGGAACTGTAGACCCCCTCTCTTGTTAAGGGGATCTTTTGAAGTGTGTCCGCATCCACGGCCAAAGCGGCTGTCCGGGCGATCATTTTCAATGAATTACGGAGTTGTTCGAAATGAGAATTAAGATTATAGCGGAGAACCAAGAAGTTATTCAGCCCCACCACAAAGACCATGGCAAGGATCAGGACGAGCGTCACTTTGGTTTTAAAACTGTAGAAAAAAGAACGTCCTTTCATCAACACCTCTCTTTGTAAAACCCAGACCTTTTAAAAAAATTTTCCAGGACAACCGGAAGCGTTCAAAGATCAGACTTTTTCGGTCTCCTGCTGCCAACCGCCCCCGAGCGCGCGATAAAGCTGAACATAGGCAATCAGCTGGGACCCGAGCGTACGCGCAAGACTGTTTTGGGCGCTATAATATTGCTGGTCCGCATCCAGGACTTCAATGTAGCTGGAAAGCCCTCCATCATAGCGAGCGATGGAGAGCCTCACCGCCTCAGCCAGAGCAGCAACCTGCTTTTCCTGTTCGACCCGTACCGCCTTAAATTTTTCGATATCCGCCAAAGCGTCAGCCACTTCACGAAATGCGCCGACCACCGTCTGCTTGTAAGAGGCAACCGACTGCTGCCATTTCGCCTGAGCGGCCTTGTAGTTATAAACATTCTTGCCACCCTTAAAAAGGGGCATATCCACATTCCCACCGATTGACCACGTATAGCCCTTTCCGTTAAAGATCTGGGAAGGCCTCTCACCGCCGCCACCTACAAAATTGGTCAGGTTCACCTGCGGCATAAATTCCCCGACCTTAACTCCCACGGACGCGTTCGCAGCCCTTAAAAGCTGCTCTGCTTCCATGATATCGGGACGATGCTTTAATATTTCAGAAGGAAGGCCTGTGCCGGGAAGGTTCGGAGTAAATCCTTCCTTGGAAATGGACTCCGTCCTTGAGATCGATCCGGGATTCCTGCCAAGCAATGCCGAAAGCTTATTCTCCTGGATCTCGATCTGGCGTTCGAGATCGGGAATGTTGGCCGCCGTTTGTTCATAATCGGCCTTGGCCCGCGCAACTTCAAGCCCGGAAGCCGTACCGCCGCGCTGACGCTTCTCAAAAAGATCGAGGTTGTCACTGCGGGTCTTAAGAGTTTTCTTGGCGATATCAAGTTCCAGGTCCAGTTCCAGGATGGTAAAATAAGTTTGGGCGGCATCCGACACGAGCGTCACCATCACACCGCGACGCGCGTCTTCCGTCGCCAAATATTCTGTCTGGGAGGCACGAATCGCCTGGCGGATCTTTCCCCAAACGTCCAATTCCCACGCCGTGCTGAAACCTCCGGTCATCGTGGAGGTCAGACGGTCAAGACCCGGATAGAGCGCCTCCGAATTCCGGTCCCGTGAGATACCGCTCGTCAGATCCGTTTGAGGAAGGATCTGAGAACGGGTCACGCCCACCATGGCTCGGGCTTCGTCCACGCGGGCGGCCGCGGCACGCAGATCATAGTTATTGACGAGGGTCTCGCGGATAAGTTCCTGCAACGTCTTATCGGCAAAAACCTTCCACCAAGGCAGGTTGATCATCGACTCCCCTTGCTCCAGGGTTTTGTAACTGCGATAAGTCTGCGGCAATTCCATGATAGGTTCACGATACCGGGGGCCAATCGCGCAACCGGACACTAAAACTACAAGGGTAAGGAGAGCCGCTCTGAATTTCATTTAACATCCTCCTCTTTCATATGTCGGGAGAGAGCAAAAAGATAATTGAAAGAATTTTTAGGATTATACCTGTTGCATCCTGCCAAGTCGAGGTGGAACAGGAACTTACTTCGTCACCGCAATCGATTTCCGGAAAAGTCCCAAACTGTAAATAAAAAATAAAAGACCGATCCCGCTGACCATCAGGAATTGCAGCCAAACCGCGCTAAGGCCGCCACCCCGGTAAATGATCACCTGCGAAAAACTGACAAAATGCCTTGAGGGCAAAAAGAAAGTGATCCTCTGGAGCCATTCGGGCTGGCTTTCGACGGGCGTCGATCCGCCGGAGAGGAGCATCAGCACAAGAACCACCAGAATATTTAAGAGCGCGAACTGCGCCATGGACCGTGAGATCGTTCCGAGGAATATTCCAAGCGCTGTCGCAAAGAAAAGATAGAGGACAACCCCGAAGAACCATAGAAGATGCGAACCGGCGAACGGTACCTTGAGCGCCATTTCGACCACCCCAAAAAGAGAAATCGCAGTCGCAAGCAGAATCACCAGACCGTTGGCCCAGACCTTTGCCATGGCGATTTCAAAAGCGGTCAGCGGCATCACGAGTAGATGCTCCAGTGTTCCGTGCTCCCGTTCCCTGATAACCGCAGCACCTGTCAGAACGATCGTCAACAAAGAGATCTGATTGATAATGGCCACCACACTCAAAAACCAGGAGGCCGTCCCATTGGGATTAAAAAGCTTGCGAATGATCAGTTTGACGGGCGCGGAGTCCTGCTCATCCGTCCTCTTCAAATAATTCGAGATGCGTTTGTTGATGATGCTTTTGATATAAGTCGTGCCAACGCCGGCCTGCTGCATGGCCGTTGCGTCGATATTGATCTGGATTTCCGGATTCCGCCCAGCCCGAAGATCGTCCTCGAACCTCGGGGGAACCGCGACAACGAACATGAACAAGCCTTTATCCATGGAGTCTTCCACTTCGCTTGCATTAATCTTTTTAGGCACCTGGAAACGCGGCGGATAAAAGGCATTGATGAGTTCCTTTGACAAAGTGGAGTTATTCTCATCCACAAAGGCGATCGATGCGTTATTCACTTCATTCGACGTGCCTGTCGCCTGAACATAGATCGCGAACGTGAACGCGTAAATCACGAACGCGAGCATCACCTTATCACTGATCAGACTGCGGATTTCCTTCAGACCAAGCCAAAAAATATTCAAAAGTGACGTCACGGCTATTTCTCCTGCTTTTTAAGTCCGAGCATACTGACCGCCCAGAAAATCGGGATGCAACAAGCCAGAAAAATAATATCCTGCATCATAAGACCCGGACGGAGCCCCTTCGTATAGGCCCCCACGCTTGAGTGCATATAGTAAGTGGTCGGCCAGATCGAACCGATGATCTTGGCCTTTCCCATAAGGGTTGAGACCGGCTGCAGCAAGCCCGAGAACTGAATGGTCGGTGTCATGGCGATAATCGCGGTCACGAAGACGGCAGCGACCTGGCTTGTGGTGAAACTCGAAATGAGCATGCCGATTCCGGTCGTCGCCGTAACATAAAGCAGTGTGGTCAACGTCAAGAACAAGAAACTGCCTTTGATTGGGACGCCAAAAATGATACGCGCCATGGCGGCCAAAATAAAAAAATTGATCATCGCGATCGCAACGTAGGGAATCTGCTTTCCCAGAAGGTACTCCAGCTTCCCTGTCGGCGTGACATAGAAATTGATCATGGAGCCCAATTCCTTTTCGCGCACGATACTGACCGCCATCAGGATCGCTGGGATCAGGATCAAAAGAAGAGCCGGAATACTCGGCACGATCGAATAAACGCTTTCAAACGTGGGATTGTACATGTAGCGTTCTTCAAAAGTCGCCGTATCCTTCAGGGGGCCCACTTGCAACCCGCTCGCCGGATTCTGGAGCATCGTCGTATTGACCGCTTGGACGTATTGGGCGACGGTCTCGCCGCGAAAGGTCATGGCTGCATCCACCTGGGCCAGTACCTCGGGGGCATTCCCCCGACGAAAATCCCTGCCGAAATTAGGCGGTATCTCAAGAACCACCGAAACATCATCCGCCTGCAACCGACGCAAGCCTTCATCGGCAGACCGTACCGGCGCCGTACGCGTAAAATAGCGTGGAGATCCGGCAAATTGTTCAAGATAAGCGCGGCTCTCCGGCGACTGATCAAGATCGAATGAGGCGTAGCGAATATGTTCGATATCGGTGGTTATGCCAAAACCGAAGACGAGCATCAAGAGCGCGGAGCCGATGAACGAGAAGACCAATCGCACCGGATCGCGAAGTATCTGCATGGTTTCATTGCGAGCATACGCGACCATCCGTCCGAGCCGCAGCCGGAAGCCGGTAGGCGCCGATGCCTTTGCAACCGCAGGCTGAACAGCCGCGGGCTCACTGCTAGGAGCCTTGTCTTTACTTTTGCCGCCGGATGCGGCATCAGCAACGGCATCTTCCATGCAACCGATGAATGCATCCTCAAGATTGGCGGCGCCACGCGCTGCGATCAGCTTTTGCGGAGCGTCACAAGCCAACACCTTCCCCGCGCTCATGAGCGAGATCCTGTCGCAACGCATGCCTTCGTTCATGAAGTGCGTCGTGATGAAGATCGTCACCCCCTGTTTGCGCGAAAGGTCGACCAGCAATTCCCAGAAACTGTCCCGCGCGACAGGATCGACCCCCGAAGTGGGTTCATCCAGGATCAATATTTTTGGTTCGTGCAAAACAGCCACGGCCAGTGAAAGCCTCTGACGTAAGCCCATGGGCAGAGACTCCGCCAGCGAATCGAGATGCGGCCCCAGTCCGAACTTTTCGACGAGCTCCTTAATGCGCTCCTCCGCCTTTTTAGCCGGAATGTGGTACAGGAGAGCATCCAGCACCAGGTTCTGGCGAACGGTCAGCTCGCCGTAAAGTGAGAACGCTTGCGTCATATAGCCGAGTTTTTTTCGAACTTCGATGCTTCCGGCTTCGACGGAACTTCCAAAAAGCGTTGCCGTGCCTTCGGTAGGAGGCAAAAGTCCCGTCAACATTTTCATGGTGGTGGACTTACCGCATCCGTTGGATCCAAGAAAACCAAAGATCTCTCCGCACTCGATCGACAGACTGACATGATCCACCGCGGTGAAGCTGCCAAACCGGCGGGTCAGTCCCTTAGCATCGATGACGACCTCGGATTTTCCGGCCGCACGGGGCGGGATGACGAGTTCTGTGTGTCCGCTACGTTTTTCTTCCGGAAGCAACCCGATGAAACAGGCCTCAAGATCTTTAGTGCCTGTCCGCTTCATCAACTCGGCCGGCGTTCCTGTGGCCAACACCTTTCCGGCATCCATCGCCACGATCCAGTCCCACTTTTGCGCTTCATCCATGTAAGCGGTGGAAATGAGAACGCTCATACCGGGACGGCCGGCGCGAATGTCGTCGATGAGCGTCCAAAATTGCCGGCGGGAAAGCGGGTCAACGCCGGTGGTGGGTTCATCAAGGATCAAAAGGTCCGGTTCGTGAACCAAAGCTCCGCAGAGTCCTACCTTTTGCTTCATTCCTCCTGAAAGCTTGCCGGCAGGACGATCGGCAAACGGACCGAGTCCCGTAGCATCGAGTAATTCCTTGATACGAATCGGACGTTCCGCGGACGACAACCCGAAAAGTTGCGCCATGAAGTCAACATTGTCATAAACGCTAAGTTCCAGGTAGAGGTTCTTGCCCAATCCCTGAGGCATGTAGGCGATCCGGGGACACGCGCCGCGCCGATGTGCGGCATCAGCCATATCCCCCTCCAAGGCAGTCACCTTCCCCTGCTGGATCTTTTTCGATCCGGCGATCAGGGCCATGAGCGTCGATTTCCCGACGCCGTCAGGACCGATGATGCCGACCATCAGACCGCTTGGGATATCAAGGGAAATACCGTCAAGTGCTGAGACCTTGCCATAACGGTGAGTAACGTCTTGAATGGAAACGACCGGCTGCGCCCCGGATGCAACTCGAGATGTTTGAAAAGCGGATGACTCCACCATTAGTTTCCCAAGTCAGTCTGTAGGTTTGGTGATCTACTTCGTGCCCGGCTTTTTGGCGGGCTGAACGAGATTCTGAAGCCAACTGGGCCAGACGGCAGAATCTTTTATTTTGACATATCCGACACCGCGAACGCCCGTCTTGACGCGTTCAATGTAACCGGAAACCAATTCCTGGGGCACCTGGACCTTGACCCGGAACATCAGCTTGTCGCGCTCGCTCTTTGTCTCGACCTGTTTGGGAGTGAATTGCGCTTCCGGGGACACAAAACTTACATAAGCCGCAGCCGCACGACCGGGAGCATAGTCAACTGTCAGCCTTGCTTCAGCGCCGACCTTAAGGCCGGCAGCCTGTTCGGAAGGAAGGTAGATTTCCATGTAGACGTCTTCCAGGTTCACAAGGGTCAACGCTTTCCCTCCGGCAGCAAGCATTTCACCGGGTTCCGCCAGGCGGTAAAGCACTCGTCCGGTCACGGGAGACTTGAGCGTCGCGTCATCAATATGCGTTTGGATCGTCGTCACATTCGCCTGCGCGACTTCGACCTCTTGCTTCGCCGTCCGAAGCTGCGCTTCCGCTTCCGCAAGAGCGGCCGTGGATGTCTGGAGCGACGTGTTGCGCTCATCAAACTCACGCTGAGAAAGGGCATTTTGGTCGACAAGTTTACGGGTACGGTCAAACTCAAGTTGGGCATTGTCAACCAAGCTCTTTTGCCTGACAACCGCAAAGTTGGCGCTTGCCACGCGCTCTTGCGCACTTGCGACTTGCAATTTGGCCTGATTCAGCTGGGAATCGAACGTGGCGGTATCCAGATGCACCAGCACCTGACCTGGCTTAACGAGATCCCCTTCATCAACGAGGATCTCCTTGACTCTCAGCGCATCCTTGGCAACCGCATCCACCAGTTTGGCCTCGATCCGGCCGTTCCCCGATGCGATCCCCTTTGGCAACTCGGATTGCTTTGCCTTCCAATGCTGATAGCCGAAGAACGCCACAGCCACGACGGCGAGCAAAAGAATGATCAACTTCAGAAGCTTCGGAGATATGACTTTTGGCATAATTGACTCCCTGGTTTATGATTTAAAAAACTTTATACTCGCGGCTCATCATGGCGCTCTGGCCCCGGAAATCCAAGCAGCTCTTTCAAGGTAGGACTGGGAGGGAAAACAAGAGTGCGAAGGTAAGAAACAGACCGCAGGATCGATTCGTTTTAAGCATCGGCAATTTTAAAAACTCGACCTCAGATTATCAAAAAAGAAGAACTCGCACCATATTAGTCATAAGTCCTTTAAATTCAAGGGGAAAAGCACGTCGCTTGCAACAGGAGTTCGTAAAAGCCTACTTGACCCGCACTACGATGAGTGTCAGATCGTCAAAGGGCGGAGCATGCCCGATGAATTCCTTGATCCCGGCCTGGATTTTTACAAAAAGATCATGAGCACTCAGCGAACTGTTCTGCTCTATCAGTCGCTTCAGTCGTTCGACCCCAAACATTTCGCCATGAGCCGCTTTGGCCTCAGTCACTCCGTCCGTGTACATCACAAGAAAATCCTGCGACGCCAGTTGGATTGTTTCTTCCGCATAGGTTTGCCCCGGAAGAATGCCCACGGGGATCCCGCTCGTTGCGATCTCGGCAAAGACTTTCTCTTTGGTTTTGAACCACAGGGGGGGATAATGACCCGCGTTGGCACAAGTCATCTGCTTCTTTTCTTTATGATAGAGCAGGTAGAGGACTGTGATGAACATCCCCTTCCCCGAAGAAGCATCCGCCGCAATATAACTGTTTGAACGACTTAAGATCGCTCCCGGATTCGCCTCTTCGGAGGAGATCACCCTAAAAACGCTTCGTGAGCGAGTCATGTACAGAGTGCCCGGCAGCCCCTTCCCGGACGCATCGGCAATAATAAAACCTAACTGGTCACGAGAAGGAACGGAAAGAAAATCATAATAATCCCCGCCCACTTCTTTGGCGGGGACGCTCTGGGCCTCGATTTCAAGCCCCTCAACTTCGGGGGGATGTTCCGGAAAGATCGATCGCTGAATTTCGGTAGCGATCTCGAGTTCGCGCCTCACGCTCTCGTGTTCGCGCACCGTCTCCGCCAACTCACTCATCATGCGCTTCAGAGATCCTGTCATCTTATTGAAGATCTTGGAGATACGATCGAATTCGGTCTCAGCAAAACGCTCCAACTTATGTTCGAGGTCGCCGCCCCCCACCGTTTCCATTCCCTTGACCACCCGCCGTATCGGTCTTGTCAGCCAAATCGAGCTTAAAAGTCCAACCACGAGAGAAAAAACAAGGCAGGCACCGATCGAGATCAGGAAACGGCTGAAAAATTCCTCCCGAATCTGGATGACCGTTTGCTGCGCAATATCCACTCCAATGATCCCAACGATCTCTCCCGAACGCGTTTTAACGGGGGCAAAAGATGAAACCCAGGTGCCCCATCGATCTGTCTGGGCTTGCAGATCCGTGTATGATTTTCTAAATCCCATCCTGACCTGCGGATTATTACGAATATCATAGCGCTCCCCGCAGCCCACCGGCGTCCGCTCACGATCGGCGTTCGTCACAAAACGGACATAATTCGGATCCGGATCCGCCACCATGATATAGGTGTCAAAAATATCACTGTCAACAGCGCGAATACTTTTGAGTTTTTTGATCAAGGCGATGGTGTCAGGTAACTTTTCGCAACCAACCTGAAGCGGGATTGACTGGATATCTTCGCCCGGGATCAGGTTCGCGCTGACTTGAGTGAAGTTTTCGAGATACTGCTGGAAGGCTTCGTCGCGAAGCTTCGTCGCTCTGAAGTAGAAAAAAGTAAAAAGGCCCACGAGCACAAACGCGCTCGAAAGAAAAAAAACGATCGAAAGACGGGCCGCGAAGCTTTTGAACATGGTCGTATTTTAGTCCCAATATCGATCAATTTCAATGAAGTTGAAATAGGGGCAACTCTTTTGTCAACAATTTCAGAAATGGAGTTCTAGACAGGGGCAGCCTTTGCTCCGCCGCTCTGCAAGGTGAATTCGTCCTTACTTGAAGCTCAAGAGAGGCAAAGTAAAAAGACCCCCTGTCATACCGCTTCATACGCATTCCACCGCAATGGTTAGCAATCCACGAACGAATGAACATTTCTAAAAGCAATCACCCGATTTCATTAGGCAGAGCACGAAAAACACCCTATGCTGTCTCCCAGAGAGGGGGTGATCCGTTTGGGTAATAAGAGCAATTCGACCAGAGAGAAAAAAAAGAAAAAAGGTGCCTTTAAAGGCAAAAAAAAATAAAACAGAAAAAGTGGCGGCTGTCCCGATACTTATCGATTTCAAAAAAGTTGAAATTGGGGCTGTCCTAGGATGGCCGCCACTTGAACCCTACCCTATTCGTCACCCACCTTCTTTTCAATCCACGCTACTGGAAGACATCTCGAAAAATTCGCGAATCAGCCTGAGACCTTCTTATAGACGGTCCTGACCTTTCTTCCATCCACAACAACGGAACAGAATTCCCGGAAAGCATCTCCTTTTGGAGGACTTTCTATTTGTATCCAATAATCCGCTTCCTGCGGTTTCTTACCAAACCTAAGCCTTTTTCGCACCGCCTCAGGAATTAACGACGCATATCTTCGTTCCACATTAATCCGGATGACAGGACGATTGTCCCTCTCTAACACCATCATCAAGGCATCCTGTACGGAAAGCCGCCAATAATCCGGGTTCGATCGCATCGCTCTATAAATACACAACCGCTCAACCGAGGGAATATCCTTTAAAAAATTAAAATAAATATGCTGGTACGGATGCAGCACTACCATAGTCCACACTATGGCAGTCAAACATGCTCCGATAAAACCAATAAAAACCCCGCGAACTACGCCAAGAATTCGCCCCTTCACCCTAGCGTCGATCAAGTCCAGACATCCTTTTACGCCTATCAATGCAATTATCACCATCATGGGGTAAATGAAGTAATGATGTCGCCATTCACAAAAAAGAAATGTTTTCAAGAGCATGGGGGCTGCGAGAGGAATGAACAGTAAGACAAGAATGATCAGGGTACGCATTCGATGATCCGTCGTCGAAAAATCCTTACAAAAAAAAGATCCGAGAGAGAAAAAAAGACCGATGATGAAAAACAAGAGATAAAGTGGCGGAGTCGTAACCATAATCCAAATAGGATTGTAGTACCAACCTAATATTGTACGTGCATAAGGAGTCGATGCGCGGAGCGCCATTAAAAAACGTTCTGCCGGGCAAACCCATAGAACAGGATAGAACAAAATGATCAGCTCTAGATACAGGCAGATAAAGATGATGAAGCTAACGACGGCATTCTGGAATTGAGACGCGTCTTTTCTTAATTTAAACAATTCAAAAGAAAAAACAAAAACTGTGATGATCGCGATCAAACAGCCCGATATG